>NZ_MOAK01000017.1:0-4459 GCF_003732485.1 Pseudomonas protegens | reverse complement strand
GGCCCCCAGCTTTGCCCCCCGCGAGCCGCTGCCCCTGGCGCGCATCGACTACCTGCCGCACATCGCCAAGCGCTACTCCCGGGTGGCGGCACGCCCCGACAGCCTCGACGACCTGGCCGACTACATGCTGGTGCAGTGGCAGCACGACCGTCAGGTAGAGCCGTTCCGGCCCTGGAACAGCCTGGTGGAGCAACGCCTGGCGGGGGTGGTGCACGTACATGCCTATGAACTGATGCTGGAGATGATCCGCTGCAGCGCCTGCATCGGCCTGCTGCCGCAATACATCAGCCGTTTCGACCGCGGCTTGACCGCCTTGCCGGGGTTGTTCAACGAGCCCATGCAACGCCGCGCCTGGTTGGCGGTGAATGCCCAGGTGTCCCATGAGGCCGAAGTGCAGCAATTGGTGGACCTGATCCTGCACACCTTCAGCGAGCGAGAGGACTGGTTCGCCTGATCCACCTTCGCCTAGGCGCCGGATCTGCCGACGCCTTCGCTGGCAGGCCAGCTCCGACGCATGCCGATGCTGCGCATTCCTCCTACGGTGGTCCAAGCTATTGCCCCCCCCCGTAGGAGCCGGCTTGCCGGCGAAGAGGCCCTCAAGCCTTGTACCGCCCTCGGCATCGCCTTCGCTGGCAAGCCAGCTCTTGCGGGCGAGCATCCCCCCTCGTCATGCAGAGGCTCAGGCCCTTACACTCGATGGCCATTTCGACTGCAAGGATGACCTCGCCATGCCCAACGCCAATCCGACCATTTCCATTGAACGCTGCAACGAAGCTCATATCGAGGGTCTGACGGCGCTGTACAGCGAACCCAGCGTGGCGGCCCAGACCCTGCAACTGCCTTACCAATCCCGTGAACTGTGGCGCAAGCGCGTGGGGCTGGGGCAGGACAACGAGGGGCTGGTGGCGCTGGTGGCCCTGCACCAGGGCGCGGTGATCGGCAGTTGCAGCCTGCTGCAGGTGGCGCGGGTGCGCCGGGCCCATTGCGCTGACATCGGCATGGGTGTGTCCCCGGCCTGGCAGCGCCAGGGTATCGGCAGCCGTCTGCTGGCAGCGGTGCTGGAGGTGGCGGACAACTGGATGAATCTGCGTCGGGTGGAACTCACCGTCTATGCCGATAACCAGGCGGCCATCGGCCTGTATCACAAGTTCGGTTTTGAAACCGAAGGCCAGTTGCGGGACTACGCCATCCGTGGCGGGCAGTACGTCGATGTGCTGAGCATGGCGCGCCTGCGCCGCCCCGCTTGATCAGTGACCCCGTCAGGCCGGCTCATCCGCCAGGGCGAAGGCCACCGCCGCCCTGGCATGCAGTTCGGTGGTGTCGAGCAGGGGCAGGGGGCTGTGCTCGGGCTTGAGCAGCAGGCCGATCTCGGTGCAGCCCAGGATCACCGCCTGGGCGCCACGGGCCTTGAGGGATTCGATCACCTGTTGGTATACCCGGCGCGACGCGTCGCTGATGATCCCCACGCACAATTCCTCATAGATGATCCGGTGCACCGCCTGGCGCTCTTGCGCATCGGGCACCAGCACATTCAGTCCTTGTTGGCTCAGGCGGCTCTTGAGGAACGCCTGTTCCATGGTGAAGGCGGTGCCCAGCAGCCCGACGTTCAGGGTGCCGGCCGCCAGCGCGGCCTGGGCCGTGGGGTCGGCGATGTGCAGGAAGGGCACGGCAGTGGCCGCCTGAATCTGCTGCGCCACCTTGTGCATGGTGTTGGTACAGAGCACCAGGCACTCGGCGCCGCCATCCTGTAAACGCTGGGCGGCGTCTATCAGAATCCGCGCCGCTTCATCCCAGCGCCCGGCATGCTGGGCCTGTTCGACAGGCCCGAAGTCGACGCTGTACATTAGCAACCGCGCCGAGCGCAGCGGCCCCAATTGATCGCGAACCTGCTGATTGATCAGGCGATAGTATTCGGCGCTGGATTCCCAGCTCATGCCGCCGATCAGGCCGATGGTGCGCATGTGCAGCTCCTTGATTCATGGTGTAGAAGGGCCTTCAGTCTCCCGTGGCCCTTGGTATCGATCTATCAGGAAATTTCATATGCCCGAGGTTCTCAGTCGCAGCCTGCTGGACGGTCGGCTTTGCCTGCAACTGTTGCCCGCAGCCGCCTACAGCGCGCGCGATCCGGCGCAGTGGCAGACCCTGGGCGTGACCCTGGAACGTCAGCACGGGGTGCATGCCATCGACTCCGACCGACGCGAGGATTTCGACACCTGGCCCGGCACCCTGGCCTTGACGCCCAAGGGCGTGGAAGTGTTCTCCGAATCTGCCTGTGGCGGTGAATACATGCTGGCGCGCTGGCAGGAGCAGACGCCGCTGATCCCCGGCGAGCGCCGTCTGCAGAGTTCGGGGCATGCCCAGGCCCTGGCCCTGGGCCGTGAAGCCCGGCGCCTGTTGCTGGCGCCTGCCACCGATGAGTTGGCCCTGGAGCACTGTGCCCTGGCCTTTGTCGGTCTGTCCCAGTCCCGCCACATTCCCACGGCGCCGTTACCACGACTGGGCCAGGTGCTGGAACAGATGGCCGACCAGTACGCCCAGCCCTTGTCCCTGGCGCAATTGGCACTTACTTACGGCCACAACGAACTGCGCCTGCTGCGCGACTTTCGCCGCGCCGTCGGCATGACGCCCCATGCCTGGATCACCGAGGTGCGGCTGCAAGCGGCCCGGCGCCTGCTGCAACACACGGACCTGTCCCTGGCGGCGATTGCCCTGGACAGCGGCTTTGCCCACCAATCGCACCTGGGCAGCGCCTTGCGCAAAAGCCTTGGCCTGACCCCGCGCCAGTACCGCTTGCAGTTCCACAACCGCGCGTCCTGACCCGCACCGGCAAAAGCTCCACGGCCGGCACCGGCATCTGCCATGATCAAGTCCGGCGACCTGCTGTTCCCAAGGGTCGATGCCAGGGACACACCGCAATGGACGATATCCAGCAACTGGGCGAGATGCTCCGGCACTACGCCGCCAGCGAAGCCCACAAGAAGCAGCTGTTCGACAGCCAGTCGGTGGTCTGGGCCCAGCGTATTCATGAGCTGTTCGGGCAGATTGAAGAGTGGTTGGCACCGGTACTGCTGCCGGACCTGCTGGAGCTGCATCGCGAGCCCTATGTGGCCTTCAGCCCGGCATTGCCGGTGGAGAGCTCCACCTTCAAGAGCGAGAAGCTGACCATCGCCATTGCGGGCAAGCCGGTGGAGTTCGTCCCGGATGTGATGGGGGCCAATGGGCAGATATCCCTGGCGGTGATCGGCTTGACGGCGGCGCGCCTGGGCAGTGTTTCCCTGGTGGGCGAGGCCTCCGGCAGCTGGCAATGGCGCAAGACCAATGGCCTCAAGGACCCCGACATCTTCGTTTTCGACGGCAACTTCCTGGCCGCCCAATTGCAGAGCCTGATCCCCCGCGAGCGCGCCTGATGTAGGCGCTGGCTGGCCGGCGATAGCGATCGCCGGTCATGTGCACGTCTTGCGGGCCCCTTCGCCGGCAAGCCGGCTCCTACGGAGGGAGCAGGTTCGCTTTTTCTGTAGGCGCTGGCTTGCCAGCGAAAGCGATCGCCGGCCATGTGCATGTCTTGCAGGCCTCTTCGCCGGCAAGCCGGCTCCTACGGGGTGCGTTACATGTCCAGGTTGATCCAGCCCGGCTTGGGCTCTTCCGGCGCGACGGCATTGATCTTCTTGCCCGTGGCCAACTCCACCCGGCGGGCCACGTCGGGATCGTCGGCGAAGGGAATCAGGCTGGCGTCATCCAGGCTCTTGGCGCTCTGGTGGCGCAGGCAGTACTCGATGCAGAGGTAGAGAAACGCCACCCCCAGCAGGTTGAACAGAATATCCATCGGTCATCCGGCTCCCTGAAAAAAAACGCCGGTCACTGGGACCGGCGGGCATGGGTTGGGTCAGGCGATCTGCGCGTCGCTCAGGGCCAGTTTTTCATCGGCCACGCGTACGGTGCGCCAGGTGTTGTAGGCCATCAGCAGCATGCCGCTGAGGAAGAACACGCCACCGGCAAAACGCACCACGAACCCCGGATGGCTCGCCACCAGGGCCTCGACGAAGGAGTAGGTCAGGGTGCCGTCTTCGTTGACCGCACGCCACATCAGGCCCTGGGTGATGCCGTTGACCCACATCGAGGCGATGTAGAGCACGGTGCCGATGGTGGCGAGCCAGAAGTGGGTGTTGATCAGGCCGATGCTGTACATCTGCTCGCGGCCAAACACTTTGGGCACCATGTGGTAGATGGCGCCGAAGGTGATCATTGCCACCCAGCCCAGGGCCCCGGCGTGAACGTGGCCGATGGTCCAGTCGGTGTAGTGGGAGAGGGCGTTGACGGTCTTGATCGCCATCATCGGACCTTCGAACGTCGACATGCCGTAGAACGCCAGGGACACAACCAGGAAGCGCAGAATCGGGTCGCTGCGCAGCTTATGCCAGGCACCCGACAGGGTCATCATGCCGTTGATCATGCCGCCCCA
>NZ_MOAK01000089.1:98607-99609 GCF_003732485.1 Pseudomonas protegens | reverse complement strand
GCGTCTGCCGCCTGCTTGGCCTTGAACATCATGTCTTGCAGACCCACCACCGAAATCAACGCGGTAGCCTTGGTCAGTACCAGCCAGTTGTTGGTGAAACCGGGAATCGCCAGGCGAATCATCTGCGGCACCATCACCCGGAAGAACACCTGGAAGCTGCTCATGCCGTAAGCCATGCCCGCCTCGGCCTGCCCCTTGGGGATCGCCATGAAGGCGCCACGGAAGGTTTCCGACAGATAGGCACCGAA
The DNA here is from genome assembly GCF_003732485.1 of Pseudomonas protegens. Classification (GTDB taxonomy): domain Bacteria; phylum Pseudomonadota; class Gammaproteobacteria; order Pseudomonadales; family Pseudomonadaceae; genus Aquipseudomonas; species Aquipseudomonas protegens_B. The sequence continues at coordinate 99,361 of NZ_MOAK01000089.1, read as the reverse complement.
GATAAAGCCCAGGGTGCCGATACCGGCGGCCAGCGGATTGAGGTCGATGTAATCGTCGTAGCCCAGCAGCGGCGCCACACGGTTCAGCAGGTCCTGGCCGCCGTAGAAGATCAGCAGGATCAGCACCAGGTCGGGAATTCCACGAATCACCGTGGAGTACAGATCGCCGAGCCAGGCCAGCCAGCGCACCGGCGAGAGGCGCAGTGCGACCCCGATCAGACCCAGAACAATGGCCAGGGCCATGGACGACAAGGCGAGCTGAAGCGTCAGCCAAGCGCCATCGAGGATGACAGCCCCGTAGCCGTTCAACATAATTTAAGTCCTAGATGCACATAAAAAATGACATGAATTTAAGTACTTGCGCCATTTAAGGCAGGCTGCTGCGGTGGCTGGTTACTTGCCGTAGATATCGAAATCGAAGTATTTTTCCTCGACATTCTTGTAGGTACCGTTGGCGCGAATGGCGGCAATGGCTGAGTTGAACTTATCTCTCAATGGGTCGCCCTTACGTAAGGCAATACCCGAACCACCGCCGAAATATTTGACGTCAGTAAATGCCGGGCCTGCGAAAGCAAAATCTTTGCCGGCGTCGGTCTTCAGAAAGCCCTCAGAGAGCAATACGGCGTCAGCCAATGTGCCATCAAGGCGTCCGGCAACTACGTCCAGGTAAATTTCGTTTTGCGAGCCGTAAGGAACGATGATCGCGCCCTTAGGTGCCAGCACTTCATTGGCAAAGCGATCATGGATTGACCCG
>NZ_MOAK01000089.1:97791-98539 GCF_003732485.1 Pseudomonas protegens | reverse complement strand
CTTGAACACAAGACGTGCCTGGGTCAGATAGTAGCGATCGGTGAAGTCCACGGACTTCTTGCGGTCCTCGGTGATGGTCATGGACGAAAGGATCAAATCGATCTTGCGCACCTTGAGTGACGGGATCAGGCCGTCGAACTCCTGTTCCACCCAGACACACCTGACCTTCATCTCTGCACACAAAGCATTGCCGATGTCGTAGTCGAAACCAACGATGCTGCCATCAGATGCCTTGGAGGCAAATGGAGGGTAAGCCGCTTCAATACCAATTTTTAGAGGTTTTTCATCGGCGAAAGCCTGTACGCAGAGTACGGACAGTGCCAAAGCGCCTAGCAACACACGTTCTTTCATCTTGAGACTCCGTCGGTGTCGGGAAAAAACAGCAGCATGAGTTAGCCGTCGAAACAGACGAATAGTCATTTCGAATAATCGGCGCCACTCAATATCAATAGTAAACCGGGCTCAACTTCAGCGATAACGAGCGAGTGATCCGCCCGATAGCGAGAAACCTGAAATCGATATTTCTTTAATTCGACAACAACTTACTAAAATGCTGAAAGCTGCGGTTGCGCTCGACGTTCAACTTGAACCATGGGGAAACGCTTACTATGTAACCCCATGGCCGCCAGTGCTCACGTCAATATCATCTTTATTTACCGGGCGGCAGAGATCATGCATTTAGTAATTTTCGGCCAGCCCCACACTCAGCTCTCGAAGAACCATGGGCGGGGCTTCGATGATCTCATCA
>NZ_MOAK01000089.1:91729-97736 GCF_003732485.1 Pseudomonas protegens | reverse complement strand
AAGCAGAATGCTGACTGCAGCAGCAGCGGCGACCTCACATCCCGCAACAATGTGTTCATCGGAGGTGTCCTCAATGAAGTCGTGACTGACACCGCCAATGCTTGGCACGAACAGCATCGCCGTCGGGATGTGTTTAGCGACAAGCTGAGCGTCGTGCCCCGCTCCGCTTGGCATACTTATCCATTGGCCAGGAACCGCGCCCTCGGCCGCCCTCGCGATGTGCCCCTGTAGCGATTCGTTCATGGTGACTGGGTCACTGGGCTCATCGCACATTGCGTACTCCGCTCGCACCTTGTTGCTCAAGTTGAAATCTTCAACAAGCTGGGCCAGCTTCGCTTCAAGCGCCATCAGGCGAGCAGCTTCAGCATCGCGGATTTGCAAATACATGTCCGCCTGCCCCGGGACAACACTGAGTGAACCGGGATCGAGATCAATGCGACCAACCGTCCACACCGTGTCATCGTCGGCGATTTGCGCAAACGCTTCGTCGAGCGTTGCAATGAAAGCGACAAGCGCTGCACCGGCATCTTGCCTCATGGACATGGGCGTGGTGCCTGCATGATTCCGCTGCCCAGAGAATCTGACCCGGAACTCGCGTATACCGACAATTGTGGTAACGACGCCTATAGACTTCCCTTCCGCCTCAAGCCGCCCTCCCTGTTCAATGTGAGGTTCCAGGCATACAACATGCCTGTTTCTATCAAGCCGAACCCTGGGGCGATCAACAAGACCAGCCGCCTGCAACGCGTCACACAAGCGGACGCCTTGCTGGTTGGTCGCAGTAGCGATTGACTCCTCTACAGGATCGCCTACAAAGCTGCGGCTTCCGAGAAGCGCTGAGAACGTTCCCTCCTCATCGATCCATGATGCAACATCGATCGCCAAGTGGGCCGTATCTGCGTTCTCAGCTAAGGCCCGAGCAATTTCAAGGCCGTAGATTACGCCTAATGCGCCATCTAGCCATCCGCCCGTTGGTTGTGTATCCGTATGCGAGCCGATCAACAGCGCTGGGCCACTTTTTTTCGACCGTCCAAAGACTGTTCCAACGCCATCTATCACCGGCTCCAGACCTGCGTCTGCCATCCGACTGGCAAGCCAGTTGCGGGATTCCATGTCTACCGCAGAAAGCGACAGTCGAACCACACCAGGTCCGACGGCCCCAAAACTTCGTAACTGCCTCAGATCTGCGAGAAGTCTGCTGGGATTAATAAGTGCCATCATTATGCTCCATACTCAAGTCCACCTTTTCATCTTTCTTATTGGGAGTTCTTGCTCAATGGCGTACTTTGCAACGGCCGGTCCAGATATCAGGCTGAAAAAAATAGTGGCATGAGTTAGCCGTCGAAACAAACTAAAAGCCACTTCGAATAAACGACGCCAATTAAGATTAAAGTAAAGCCCGGCTTAACATCATCGATGACAAGCGAGTTATCACATAATAGCGAGAGGATTGAAGTCTACATTTCTTTAATGCGACAACTATTTACAGAAGAGCCGAAAAAAGGCGATTTTTTACTTACCAATAAATTGCAGTCGCCGCAAAAAAAATATCGATCATTGCAAGTTGTGGGCCACTATTCGCAAACACGTCTGCTCCGATAGCTCTGGCACCATATCTTGTTTTTCGCTGAGCTGGACCGAAGTCTTTCAGAGAAAAAATGTAACTCCTTGCCGCATATTCATCTCAGCGCTACACCGTCGTATCAACAAGTAACACCCACGAAAGATTTAAAAACCCAAGACCACTCGGCTTTCGTGGACTGAGTGGTCTTGGGCTGTCTTGCTTCAAATGCCTATCTGACTGATGAACTTCGTCGTCAAGTAAGCCTCAAGGCCTTCCGTTCCGCCTTCACTTCCATGACCACTGGCCCTGATTCCACCAAACGGAGTTTCCGGCAGGGCCAGGCCAAAGTGGTTGATCGAGACCATTCCCGCCTGTAAGCGATTACCCAGCTCGGTCGCCGTTTTCAACGATTTGGTGAAGCCAAACGCTGCCAGCCCATACTCCAGGCTGTTAGCTTGGGCAATGACGCTATCCAGGTCGTTGAAGCGCAGTAACGGTGCCACAGGGCCAAAAGGCTCTTCGTTGAGGAGTCGTGCCCGTTGCGGTACATCGACCAATACTGTCGGTTGGAAAAAATGGCCTTTGTCACCAATGCGCTTCCCTCCCGTTAACGTTTTCGCCCCCAGCTCACCGGCATCGGCCAGTAACTCCTGAACCATCATCAAACGCCGGGCGTTGGCCAACGGGCCCATCTGACTGGTTGGATCGAAGCCGTCGCCTACCTTGAGCTGGCCTGCTAACTCGGTAAATTTTTGAGAGAAAGCGGCGAATACTGCTTCATGCACGTAGAAACGCGAAGGCGCGGCACATACCTGCCCGGCATTGCGAAACTTCAGGATGCAAGCCAAAGTGGCAGCGGCCTCCACATCGGCATCCTCACACACGATAAACGGTGCATGCCCCCCCAATTCCATCGTCGTCAATTTCAAATGCGACGCAGCCAGGGCGCCGAGCTGTCGGCCTATGGCAGTCGATCCGGTGAAGGACACCTTACGGATAATCGGGGACCTGATCAGATAATCAGAGACGTGCGCAGGGTTACCGAACACTAGGTTCAATACCCCCTTAGGTACACCGGCATCGTGGAAACAGCGAACCAGTTCGATCACGGCGCCGGGAGCCTCCTCCGGTGCCTTGATGATGATGCTGCAGCCCGCTGCCAGGGCCCCTGCTATCTTGCGCACCGCCTGATTGATCGGGAAATTCCACGGGGTGAAAGCGGCCACCGGACCGACTGGTTCGCGCACCACCAACTGGCGTACCGCCACATTACGTGAAGGCACGATGCGGCCATAGGCACGCCGCCCTTCCTCTGCATACCACTCAATGTGATCCGCCGCGCTTTTGGCTTCCATAGTCGATTCTGCCAGCGGCTTGCCCTGGTCCAACGTCATGCACTCGGCCATCAGCGCATGCCGATCACGTACCAGCGAAGCCGCTCGACGCAAGATGCCCGAACGGTCGTAGGCAGACGTCGTGGACCATATTTCAAATCCGCTGGCAGCCGCTGCCAATGCAGCATCCAGATCCTCATTTGATGCCAATGGCAATTGCCCGATCGTCTCCCCCGTCGAAGGATTGATTACAGCGGCAGTGTTGCCAGAACTGCCGGCAGTCCATTGGCCGTCGATGTAAAACAACAGGTCGGTGTACATGGATCACTCCTCGGAAATTGGCATTGGACGCAGGGCGTTGCACAGGTATCTGCAATGCATGAGTGGTAACGGAACACAGAGCAACAGGTTGACACTGTTAACCATATGCTCGTAAATTTAGTTCACCATGTCAACCATGTTTTGTTATGACCTCAGGAGTCCCAATGAGAGACGTCATTCTGTGTGAATGCTTCGCCCGCGACGGTCTGCAACACGAACCGGACTTTCTGTCTACGCCAAAAAAACGCAAATTAGTGGAGCGATTCGCCGAGATCGGCTTTCAACGGATCGAGGCGACCTCCTACTCCAACCCTTCCGTGATTCCGCAATTTGCCGATGCGAGCGCTTTGCTGGCTACACTGCAGCGTCGTACCGGTGTCTTCTACAAAGCGACCTGCGCCAACGTTCGCGCGGTGGAGCGAGCCATCAGCGATCTCTCATCCGGTTACGGTGCCAACGAAATCAGCCTGCTGGTGTCCGCATCTGAGTCGCACTCACTGAAAAATCTCAAGCGCAGCCGAGAGGATCAATGGCTGAACATTGAGCAGATGGCTGATAAGGCCCTCAACCAATTTCGCATGATCGGTACTATTTCCGTGGCTTTTGGCTGTCCGTTTGAAGGTCGCGTGAGCGAAGCAGATGTACTGGCGGACGTTGAGCAGTTTGCTAAGCGCGGCGTGAAATTTGTCACCCTCGGCGATACCACCGGTGTCGCGACTCCGCAGAGCGTCAAGCGTTTGTTCGGTGCCGTTCTGGCTTCGTTTCCAGAGATCACTCCGATCGCCCATTTCCACGATACCCGTGCGACCGGACTGGTGAACTACGTTGCTGCCCTGGAAGCAGGGGTAACCTATTACGACTGCGCCTTCGGTGGTGTCGGCGGTCATCCGGCCAAGGTCAAGTATGGCGGCGGACATACCGGCAATGTCAGTACCGAAGACTGGGTCAACCTGTTGGAGTCGATGGGCGTGCGAACCGGGATAGACCTGGACCGTCTACTCGATGTCGCCGCTGAATGCGAAGCCGCTCTAGGCCGCGAACTGCACAGCCGGGTCCTGCGTAGCGGGTTGAATCCACTATTGCGCTCCACTTCCCCCCACACGACATCATCCAGTGAAGAGGTGTGAAAATGCCCAGTCTCAGTGTTGTTGCACGACAGTTACAGTTGGTCTGCGGGGTGTTACTGCTTTCAATGCCAGTCTTTGCCAGTGATAAATTGCTGCTGGTTGAGCGTGATGGTTTGATGATGGGCCCGGCGGACGAAGCCGTGCTTGGCCAGCATATTTGGGAAATGCACAAAACCGCTTCATCGCGCACTACGTTGGTCCAGCTCGACCAGCAAACACCGGTCATCAGGCATGACACTGGTGAGCACACGCTGATCGTCTTGCAAGGCCGCGTACAGTTCCGTTTCGCCGACCGGGAAGTCTCCCTGACACCAGGCGATTACGTGGCGATCCCTCCCGGACAGGCCTACCAGATGACGCCTTTGGACCAAGAGAAAGTCCTGCTAATGGGGTTTGATGTCCCCGCCATCGACATGGCAAAGGCCACGGCTCTTGATTTCGCCCCGACTACTGCAGGCCCCACTCCTGTCGTCAAGACACAACAATCGGTGATGTCCAGCCCCGCCAGTTGGAACGACCCCAGTGACCGCGGCTGGACGTTGATAAAGACACCGGACAAGCGCGTGAATCTCGTGGAGATGTTCTCCGAGTTGAAAAACCACAGCCACCCTGACGCTGATCACTCACTGATCCTTCTCAGTGGTAGTGCGCGGGTCGTTACCCCGACTGAAGATCGCATCCTGAAGAAAGGCGATTACGTTTCCATTCCGCAGAATGTCCCACACAAGTACTACGTCGAAGGCCAGCAATCGGCGCTATTCATCAGCTTCGATGCACCGGCGTACGATTCGGCCAAAACCATCTACTTGGAGTGACACTGCTGCATCCGCACAAAGGGATTCATGCAATCACGCACTCCCTGCCCCCTCAGACCTCGGATCAGTCGCGCCCACATGGCGCAAGGACACGGCAGACAGCACGGTCAGCACAGCAACGCTCGCTGCGCTGAAGATCGCGGCACCATGCAATCCTGCCATGAATGCCGCCCGTGCCTGCTCCATCAAGCCAATGGGCAACTCCGATGCGAGGGACGATGCTGCCCACAAGCTGTCAATGACAGCTTCGCGCGTTACCGTCTCAAGATCACTTGGCAGATGATCCAGCATCGAACGGTGATAGACCGCGCTGGCAATGCTCCCGAGCAAAGCGATACCCAAGGATATTCCCAGATCCTGCGCCATCTCGGTCATCGCCGAAGCCGATCCCGCTTTCTCTGCTGGCGCAGCGCCAACCACCAGCTCGGTTCCAAGCGCCGCGATAGTACCGTTGCCCAAATACGCCAATGCCAGAGCAGCAACCGCCAACGTCCCGCCGCCTGCGTCAGAGCCCAACTGCGTCAGCAGCAGATAGCCCACAACAGACAGCGCCAATGCACCCGCGACCACAAACCCTGGCCGAATTACCCGAGCCACGAGCGGTGCACCGGTGCCGCCGGTAATCATGGCCAACGCCGCCAAGCCCATCAACAGTCCTGCGGTTGAAGGTGAATGGCCAGCCACCAACTGTAGATACTGGGCAACCAGCAGCATCGTGCCGCCTACCGCAACCAGAGCGAACAACAGCACGATCAGCGCGACCGAAAATTCCCTGTCTGAAAACAGGCTCAGGTCCAGCAACGGATCGACTAAACGACGCTGGCGCTTGACGAAAAGCCAGGCGAG
>NZ_MOAK01000089.1:81366-91673 GCF_003732485.1 Pseudomonas protegens | reverse complement strand
CTGCTTGATGCCGTAGACGAAGGGCAGTATGGCAGCAAGCGAGAGCAATACGCTGGGCACGTCCACCCGTGCGCTGCCAGCTGCACGGTACTCAGGCAACAGCAACGGCGCGAGCACCAGCAGCACGATCACCACAGGCACCGCGATCAGGAATGCTGCGCCCCACCAGAACCATTCCAACAACAGACCGCCCACAACCGGCCCCAACGCATACCCAATCCCCCACATTGTTGCCCAGATACCGATGCCAAGTGCACGCTGACGGGCATTGGTGAACAGATTGCCAATCAGCGCCAGCGTAGATGGCATCAGTGTGGCACCCGCTATACCAAGTACCGCCCGCGCTGCGATCAGCATAGTGGGACTGGTCGAAAAAGCAGCAGCCACGGAAGCTGCGGCAAACGCGACCGCACCGATCAACAAGAGCTTGCGCCGGCCAATCCGGTCGCCCAGCGTCCCCATCGTGATGAGAAAGCCCGCGATCAGAAAGCCGTAGGCATCCATGATCCATAACGCCTGTGAACTGGTGGGCTGCAGGTCGGCAGCCAATGCCGGCAAAGTGAGATGCAGCAATGTCAGATCCAGCCCGAGCATGACCGAGGGCAGGGACAACAGGGCAAGGCCCGCCCAGGCACGCGGCCCAGCGCACTCGGCATTCTTTTGCCTGTTGCCGGCGGGCATGGGGATTGGAGTCGAAGGGGTTAGATGACCTGTCATGAACGGCTGATCCTCATGCTGCTCAATTGCGAAAACAGCATCCTCCATGCAACATAGTCACATGATAATTTAACTACTTATCCTATTACCAATGACAACAGCAATGCGTGAACGCAGCCTTAGCCGCACTCGAAATGAACTGTCCGAGTTCCTGACTCGCCACCGGAAGAAGCTGAAGCCAAGCGATGTCGGTTTGCCCACGACCGAACGACGCCGCACGCCCGGACTGCGCAGGGAAGAAGTCGCAGCGTTGGCGGGTGTGGGCTTGACCTGGTACACCTGGTTCGAGCAAGGCCGGGCAGTCAAGGTATCAGAGAGGTTCCTGTTGAGCGTGGCCTACGCCCTCAAACTTGACGATGCCGAATGCACCCACCTCTTTCTTCTGGCACACAGACGGCCCCCACCGCCGGAAGCGTATCAATGGGTGTCGGTGACACCCGGCATTCAGCAACTGCTTGATGATCTCCCCAGGCCTGCCTATGTACAGAACCTGCGCTGGGATGTGGTGGCATGGAATGCGGCGGCTGAAGCGCTGTTCGAATTGGCAGCCAGGCAACGGGAGGATCGCAACCTGCTACGCATGATATTCGCTGACCCCGAGATGCGACGGCGGTTGTCCGCCTGGCCCGACGACGCGCCCAGGTTGCTGGCGCAGTTTCGCTATGACGTTGCGGTAACGCCGGAAGACCCCGCCATGGTGGCCTTGATCGAGGAGATGAAGGTACTGTCTCCCAGCTTTCGACGCGGGTGGGAAACGCCAGGCAATGAGGTTGCCGAACGCGGCATCGGATCAGTCGTGGACCTCAAAGGTGAGCAGCACAATTTCCACCACGAAACCCTGGTGGTGGACGAACACCGGCACTTGAAGATGGTGGTGTACTTCGAGCAGTAGCCGGCGACAAGCCCGCTCCTTCCCTGTAGGAGCAGGCTTGCCCCGCCAGGCGCTCACAGACTCCGCCGTCCATACCCCCACGCCGCAACGCTGATGAACGCCGCGCACAATCCCAGGGTTAATCCCAGAGCCTGCCATTCAGCCGCCAAACTCAAGCCACCGCCAATCAACCCGTAATACAACAGCCCGAACAACGCCCCCGCCGTCCCCCAGCAATTTCCATACTCAACCAGCGTCGAGCCCAGCAGCAACGGAATCGCCATGGCGAAGGCGCCGAGCATAAAAGCTATGGCCACGGCGATCAGCCTGTGCTCGCCCAGCAGCGCAATCACCAGTGCCGCCAACAAATTTATCCCGCAGGCCAGGTTGAGCAACGTCGCCGCCTATACGCCCCGCGTCAGTTATAGCGTATTCAAGCGCGCGCCAGCAGCGAACCGAGCGCGAGCAAAATTCCACTTAAGCCAAATACATCAGGCAACTGCAGACGCTGGAAAACACCCGCGCCAGTTCCGCACCGCTGTGCACATCGCGCAGGGCTGTCTGGGTGACCACCGAGCCGACCGCAGCGGCGAAGGCGGCAACGATGCGCGCGGCGAGCAAGCCGCAGAAGCTTGTGACCAGCAAGGCCGCCAACGATGCCAGGCCGTACAGTAACAAGCCGGCGAGCAACGCCGGGCGCCGCCCCCAGGGGTCGCACAAGCGGCCCCACACCAGCACGCCGATGGCAAAGGCGGCGAAGTACAGCGACAGGGTTTGCGCCGCTTTGGCAGGCGTCACCGCAAAGCCCTGGCCAATATCCACCAGGGCGGGGCTGTAGAGGGTTTCGGCGATCTGCGGGAACATCAGCAGGGCCGTGGCCAGGGTCAGCCAGGTACGTTGGATCATGAGCAGCGCCCCATGGGTAAAAGAGGGCTCATGGTAGGCAGCGGGCTATGGGTGTATTGCCGCTGAGGTAACTGTTGCGGTGACGTACAAACTGCCTATACCTCCAAAGGGATATACAGGCAGCCGCACCATCGATTCAAATCAATGTTGCTGACGACGTTCCAGACTCTTGATGTACTGCATCGCTACCAAGAGCAGGATCGACAAGACAATCATCAAGGTCGATACCGCTGCCACGGTCGGATCGATCTGGTCGCGGATATTGGCGAACATGCGTCGAGGCAGCGTGGAGCTCTCACCGCCAACAATGAACAGCGCAATGACTACCTCATCGAATGACGCGATAAAGGCAAACAGCGCTCCGGAACAGATCGATAGCCGCAACTGCGGTAACGTCACGGTCAGAAAGGCCCAGGGACGCGAAGCTCCCAAGCTGCGTGCCGCCATTTCCTGATTCATGTCGAATCCCTGCAAGCCATTGCCCACGGCGATCAGCACGAAAGGTATCGCCAGCACACTATGAGCCAGCACCAGGCCAGTGATCGAGTTGTTCAGACCGGTACGCGAGTAGACAAAAAATACACCGACCGCCACCAGAATGATCGGCACCAGCATCGGAAGCATCATCAGGCTGTTGACCAACTTCGCCGCGCCACCGCGTACCTGCGACAGACCATAGGCTGCCAACGTCCCTAACACCGTGGCGATACACGTCGACATGACCGCCACTTTCACCGTGACCCAGGTCGCCATCATCCATTCCGGCGACCCAAGGTATGCTTCATACCAACGCAGACTCCACTCCCGCGGCGGAAACTCCAGGTACTGCGAGGCGGAGAACGACATTGGGATCACAATCAGGCACGGAATGATCAGGAACAGCAGGATCAATCCTACCAGCGCATATAACCAGAGCCGGTGCGCGTGGGTAATCTGTGTCGGCGTCACCGTTTGATTGAGCTTGAACATCAGCTGTTTCTCCCTTGATCATTGAGACCGAACAACTTGCGCATTCCCCAAAGGATCAAAACAGTAGCGACCAACAAGGCCACGCCCAGCGCACTCGCCGCGCCCCAGTTACCGTACAGGGCGATGGTGTCGCTGATTTTCATCGACCACATCGACACCCTGCCACCGCCCAACAATGCCGGCGTCAGGTAAAAGCCCAGGCAAATCACGAAGACCAGCGTGATGCCCGAGGCCAGGCCAGGTAACGACAATTTCAGGAAAACCTGGCGAAATGCCTGGGACGGTGTGGCACCACAATTGGCTGCTGCCGACATCAACAACGGATCGATGTTCTTCATCTTGTCGTAGAGCGGCAGCACCATGAACGGCAACATGACGTGCACCATGCCGACGACGGTTCCGAAGAAGTTGTTAACCAGAGCCAGCGGCTCATGGATCAGCCCCAGATCAAGCAACCAATTGTTGATGACACCTTGGCGCTGTAACAACACCAGCCAGGCGTAGGTACGTACCAGAATCGAAGTCCAGAACGGCAGCAGCACAAAGGCCATGCAGATTTGGCTGGCCCGTTCGGGTAACTGCGAAAGCAGGTAGGCCAGCGGATAACCCAGCAACACGCAAACCAGCGTCACGCAGAACGCCATCTGGAAGGTAACGATGAAACTGCTCAGATACACCGGCCGTAGCAACCGCAGATAATTGTCCAGGGTCAGTGCACCGCTGCTGTCAAATGCCGACAACCAGAACAGCCATCCCAAAGGCACAGCCAGTACCACGAACACTAAAATGAAACCCGGCAGCGTCAGGGAGAGCAGGCCCCAGCGCTCCTTTCGTTCGGCCATTGCCAGGCGGCTGGCCATGGGATCTTTGCTGCCTATGGCAGCGCTTCTGACGCGGCCGGAGAGACTGACGTGTTTCATGGGCGTAACCCTCTTTTGCTTTTGACGAGGGGGAAGGTCGGCATTCATGCGCCCTCCGTCACCAGCAAAGTGTCCTCGGCATGTAGCCAAAGCTGAACCGCCGCACCAGGTGTTGGCACCGGCACGTCGCGAAAGCCTTTTTGATGACGCGCAGTGAGCTCGCTGCCATCGGACAGCACCAGGCCAACGTGATAGCTGTCACCCTGATAGACCACGTCGCGTGCAACCGCGTCGATTCGGTTCATCGCACCAGTGTCCGACGGGGCCTGCCATTGCAGGCGCTCGGGGCGCACCATCAGCACCCGCGGTTGTGCAAGCTTGAGCGCCGTACCTTTGGGCAATTTCAACGCTCGCCCCTGGAAAGTAACGGCATTGCAATCCTCCCCCACAGGAAAAAAACAGCTCTCGCCAATGAAACCCGCAACAAAACGATTGTTCGGCCGCTCATAGAGCGCATCCGGTGTATCCAGCTGCGCCAGCCTGCCTTTGTTCAACACGGCAATGCGGTGCGACAGGGTCAGTGCCTCTTTCTGGTCATGGGTGACATAAATCGTGGTCATACCCAGTCGGGCATGCAGGCGTTTGAGCTCAAGTTGCATGTGCTCGCGCAGGTTCTTGTCCAGTGCTGAAAGCGGCTCGTCCATCAGCATAATCTTCGGCTCGAATACCATCGCCCTGGCCAGCGCGACGCGTTGACGCTGACCACCCGAAAGCTGATGAATGCCGCGCTCACCGAGATGGTCCATCTGTACCATTTCCAGAGAGGCTTTGACCCTGCGGGCTCGCTCCGTACCGCTGACCTTGCGCAAGCGCAAGGGATAGGCGACGTTTTCTGCAACCGTCATATGCGGGAACAATGCATAGTTTTGAAACACCATGCCGATATCCCGCTTGTGTGGCGGACAGTTCAGAAACTCTACGCCATCGACCTTGATACTTCCCGAGTCCGGACGAATAAACCCCGCCAACACATTGAGCAAGGTCGTCTTCCCCGACCCCGAAGGGCCGAGAAGTGTAAGAAACTCGCCAGGATTGACGTCCAGGGAAACATGATCAATCGCGGTAAATGATCCGTAACCTTTATAGACATCCCGAATCGCAATATTGCCTTGCATAACTCCGACCTCCACAAAAACACCCGTTACCGTGCAATCAACTCTTTGTAGTCTTCCTGAACATCAGTGACATGTTCGCCCCACCAGCGAGCGTCCATCAGGGTTTGCTTGGCCCTGTTGGCTGGCGACATGTTTGAGCTGCTCAGTGCATCGGCCGGAACACCGGGTTGCTCGAAAGCCAGATGATTGGTTGGGCCGTAGTAGCCCATCATGGTCGGGATCCGAGCCTGAATGGGGGCGGATACAACATTGGCGATCAACTTCTGCGCTCCCGGCACATTCCCGGCACCTTTGAGGATGGCCATGCAGCCATAACCGAGCAGGCCATCCTCATAGGTGTAGTCCACGGGAGCCTTGTCTTTAACCACTGAGTCGACACGGCTGCTCCAGATCGCGATCAGATCAACCTCGCCATCTTTGATCAACTGCGCCGATTGAGCACCGGAGGTCCACCAGACAGCGACGTAGGGTTTGATTTTTTCCAGCGAGGCGAGACCTCGCTTTATATCCAAGGGATAGAGCTGATCCCGTGGTACGCCATCGGCCAGCAAGGCTACTTCAAGCATTTCATCCGGCGCGACGGAAAGTGCGCGGCGCCCTGGAAACTTTTTCACATCCCAAAATTCTTTCCAGCTCTTAGGGCCTTCCTTGAATTTGTCGGTTCGCCAGCCCATGACGACTGAATAGCTGTTGGTCGCGATCCAGTTTTTATCTCTCGCCAGGCTCGGTACACCTTTGGCGTCGATCACGGAATAGTCCAAGGGTTCAAGCATCCCCTGCTTGGCGAGTGCCGCACAATCATTGGCACCGATATGAATAGCATCCCAAGCAGGTTTGCCGGATTGCACCTGCAGGCGTACGGCTGGTTGTCCGTCATGAGACTCGGTAAGAAGCTTCAATCCAGCCTTCTCAGCGGCCGGCCTCCACAATGTTGCAATCAACGCATCCTGCAGGCCACCACCGTAGCCCGCGACGGTCACCGTCGACAGATCGGCTGCCCATACCTGCGGAGCGATCAAGACAGCCCCCACAGCCGCCAACACATGACGCCTTACAGCTGAAACTTTCAGGGTGTCGAACATTTTCCATCTCCTGTTTCTAGCGCCCGATGAGCGCGGACTTGTTATTAGGCAGAGATAAAGATCAAACCTTAGCGCAGCTTTGAATCAGCTCGACCGTGTCTTCGGTCGTTTTTCCTCATCAGCATGAAGCCTCAGAAGATGGTTGACAACATGAACCACATGATTCACATTGTCAACCATATCGAAATCACTTCACCGACAACAATTGCACTCACGACGCAAGTCGCACCACTCGAACGGAGTACTGCCATGTCACGCTCTTTGCACGCCAGCGACATCGCTTATCACATCCATAGCCAGACCAACCTAGCCAACCATGAAAAGGTCGGTCCGACCGTGATGGTCCGTGGCGAGGGCATCTATACCTGGGATGACAAAGGCAAGAAGTATCTGGACGCCATGTCTGGCATGTGGAGTGCTGCGTTGGGCTATAGCGAGTCGCGTTTGGAAGAAGCCGCGCTGCGGCAGATGAAACAGCTGCCCTATCACCAGAATTTTGCACACCGCTCCACCGAACCGGCCATCGAGCTGGCTGAACGATTGATCTCGCTGGCCCCGGTACCGATGTCGAAGGTGTTGTTCGCCTGCTCTGGCTCCGAAGCCAACGACACCGCGATCAAATTGGTCTGGTACTACTGGAGCGCCATCGGCCAGCCAAAACGGCGCAAGATCATCAGCCGCAATCGCGCGTATCACGGTACGACCATCGCCAGCGCCAGCCTTACCGGCCTCGCGCACTTACACCAGGATTTCGGCCTGCCCCTGCCCGGCTTCCTGCACGTTACCTGCCCGCACTATTACCGCGAGGGGCTGCCGGGCGAGAGCGAGGAGGCCTTCTCCACCCGCTTGGCCGCCGAGCTGGAAACACTGATCGAGCACGAAGGTGCCGACACCATCGGAGCTTTTTTTGCCGAGCCGCTGATGGGCACCGGCGGAGTAATCACTCCACCGGCCGGCTATTTCGAAAAAATTCAACAGGTGCTCAAGCGCCACGACATCTTGCTGGTAGCGGATGAAGTCATTTGTGGCTTTGGTCGTACCGGCAACTGGTGGGGTTCGCAGACCTTCGGCCTGCAGCCGGATATGGTGACGTGCGCTAAAGCACTTTCGGCATCCTACCTGCCCATTTCCGCGCTGATGATTTCCGAACCGGTGTACCAGGCAATGAAAAGTCAGAGCGAGAAAATCGGCATCTTCGGTCACGGCTTTACCTATGGCGGCCATCCGGTCCCGGCCGCCGTTGCATTGGAATGCCTGAACATCTATGAGGAACGCCAGCTTCCGACACACGCCCAGCAGGTCGGCGCACGTCTGGGCGCCGGTCTGCGCAAATTATCCGACCACCCTCTGGTGGGCGAGGTACGCGGCGCCGGCCTGATGTGGGGGGTCGAGGTAGTGGCTGACAAAGTCACTAAAGCTGCTTTCCCAAAAGAGTGGAAAGTCGGTTTGAGCGTGTCTCAGCAAACCGAAGCCAACGGTGTGACTGCCCGTTCGCTGAACGACAGTGTGGTGTTCGCGCCACCACTGATCATCACCGACGCGGAAGTCGACCTGGTACTCGACGCCTTCAGCAAGGGGCTGGATGCAAGTTTGACGCTATTGCGCGAGCAATCGCGCTTCAGCGGTTGAGCTCAGGCCCACACTCCCAAACAATGAGAGGCTAATTCCTTTCCATAGATAGCCCCTTTGGTGCCTTATGAAAAAACACCCAGCAGCAGCTACGCGCGAACCTGAAATCGCCACGGACATGCGTGACCTGTTTTCCGTACAACTGCAGCGTCTGGCCGGCCTTTCGAGTCGTATCGCCGCCATGACCATTCCCCAGCATTTCGCTATTACGGTACTTGAGTGGCGAACACTGGCGATTCTCGATTACCTCGGCCAAGCGCCTCTGGTTCAAGTGGCCAAGCATGCCAGCGTACTGAAAAGCCAGATGAGCAGGATCGTCACCAACCTGACCAAACGCGAATTGATTGAGCGTCAACCCAACCCGGAGGACGGGCGCAGCGCACTGCTCTGCCTGAGTGCGGAAGGCAAAGATATGGTCCGCCGGATCCTCGATGACTCACACGAGCGGAACGAACGCATGCTGAACGGCCTATCGGCCAACGAGCTCAAGCAACTACGCGTATTAATGCAGCGCGTATACAGCAACAGCCTCGAGTACTACGGCGAACTCAAGAAAAACAATCCGTACAACCTGAGTCCGGAGAATGACGATGAGGATTGAAGCATGCCGCTCGACACCCGACTGACCCGCTTACTGGGCATCCGCTACCCGATCATCCAGGCTGGCATGAGTTGGGCATCCAGTTGTGCTGCCCTCCCCGCCGCCGTCTCCAATGCCGGTGGTCTGGGAGTCATCGCCGCAGGACCGATGCGTCTAGCCGATTTAGCCCAAACACTCCGTCAGGTGCGTGAGCTGACCGACAAACCCTATGCGGTGAACATCCCTCTGTATCGCAAGGGCGCCGATGAAATCCTGGACTTGCTGGTAGCCGAACAAGTACCGGTCATCATAGCCAGCCAGGGCTCGCCAAAGGCTTACTTGCAGCGCTTCAAGGACTATGGCGCCACCTGGTTGCAGGTTGTCGCGTTTGTCGATCACGCACGCAAGGCGGCCGCAGCAGGCGTCGATGGGCTGGTAGTAGTGGGCAGCGAAGCCGGCGGTCATCCACCGGCCAATGAAGTGAGCACACTGGTTAATGTGCGGCGCGTATTGCAGGAAGTCGATTGCCCGCTCGTGGCGGGTGGTGGAATCGCCGACGGTTATGGCATTGCCGCATTGCTTGCCCTGGGCGCTGACGCCGTGCAGCTAGGCACACGTTTCATGCTGTCCGAGGAAGCGTTCCTGCATCCTGCCTATAAGCAAAAAGTACTCGACGCCGACATTGGCGACACCGTCCTGGTCGGACGTGGAGCGTTGCCGGTGCGCAGCGTGCGCAACGCTTTTACCGAACGCGTTGAACAGGCCGAGCGCGACGGCATGCCACAGGCTGCCCCCGACGCCTACGCCTCACTGCTGGCTTCCGCCAGTTTGAAGCAAGCCTCATTCGACGGCGATGTCAGCAACGGCAAAGTGGAAGCGGGGCAATGTGCAGGGCTGATCCATCAACTACTGCCAGCCGCCGCAATCATGCACTCACTCATCGAAGAACTCGAACAGGCCCTTGCACGCCTGCGCGCCATGCAACCCTGACAGGAGCATCTTACATGACCGAACAACAGGTCGTTTTGCGTGAAACCTGGGATGGCGTACAGACGCTGACACTCAATCGCCCGGACAAACTCAACGCATTGAACTTCGCACTCACTGAAGGGCTGGTCCAGGCCCTGAAGGATGCCGATGCTGACCCATCGGTTCGGGTCGTTATCGTCACCGGTGCCGGCCGCGGATTCTGCGCGGGTGCCGACACCCGCGAGTTCAAGGTACTGACCCCTGACAATCAATCGCTAGTAGAACGTCGCGCCGCACTGACGACCGAGCTACAAGGGCTGGTCAAGCGGATGAGCAAACCCGTGATCGCCGCCGTTAATGGCTATGCCATGGGTGGCGGTAGCGGACTGGTATTGTCCTGCGATCTGGCGCTGGCTGGCGAAAGCGCGCGCTTCGGTTATCCAGAGGTCAAGCACGGCATCGTCGCCGCGATCGTGATGGCAGGGCTGGTTGAGCATGTCGGACGCAAGGCAGCCTTCGATCTTGTCGCCACTGGTCGCACCCTGGATG
>NZ_MOAK01000089.1:79721-81309 GCF_003732485.1 Pseudomonas protegens | reverse complement strand
CTGCTTGGCGAGGCCAAAACGCTAGCGCACCAGATCGCCGCTCATCCGTTACAGGCGATGCAGGCCACCAAGGGTATTTTCCACCGGGTGACTGAATTGCCCTTCAGCGAAGGCTTGAAGGTCGGTCAGCAATTGAATGCCCAAATGCGTGCCTTTCACCAAGCGGAGTCGTCAACATGAAACCCCTGGAAGGTGTAACGGTTGTGGAGCTGGCCCGTGTTTTGGCATGCCCCTTTGCAGGCATGATTCTCGCTGAGCTTGGCGCTCGGGTGATCAAAGTCGAACAGCCGGTCGACGGTGATGAAACCCGGGGCTATGAGCCTTTTGTGCGTCAGGCTGACGAAAACATCGACCACCTCGACGAGGATGCCCAGGCCGAAGCATTGGGACGCGAACGTAGTGCCTATTTCTATGCATTCAATCGCAGCAAGGAATCGATAACGGTGAACCTGCGCACCGCCGAAGGCCAGGAAATCGTTCGAAAGCTAGCCCACGAGGCTGACGTGGTGCTGGAGAATTTTCCGGTTGGCACCCTCAAACGTTACGGCCTGGATTGGCAGGTGCTTAAGGAAATCAACCCGCGCTTACTTTACGTTTCTTGCACCGGGTTTGGTCAGACCGGCCCCTACGCCAGCCGCAAGGGTTACGACACTGTATTCCAGGCAATGAGCGGCATCATGAGTCTCACCGGGGAGAAAGATGGCGGCCCGGTGAAACCGGGAATTCCGGTCTCGGACCTGAGCTCTGGTTTGTGGATCGCCCTGGGTATCGTTTCCATGCTCCAAGGTAGACAAAAAGAAGGAACGGGAGCTTACCTCGACTTCTCCATGCTCGACGGGCAAATCAGTCTGCTGGCCTTGGCCGCCGCCCGCTATTTCGCTTTGGATGAAGTGCCAGAGCGTCTGGGCACAGAACATCCCGGCCGTGTGCCTTCAGCCAGCTTCCTTTGTGCCGATGGCGGTTACGTACACATCACTGGAGCTGATCAGCACTGGCATGCGCTTTGTTCGCTGCTCGGTCTCGAATCTCTTGGGACCGACTTGCGGCTGCAACACAACAGTGGCCGCGTATTGCACCGCGATGAAGTGATGGCAGCCTTGACGGGCGCCATCTCCCTGCTGACCCGTGATCAACTTTGCGCTGCCTGCGACGCTGCAGGTGTACCCGCTGGGCCGCTGAAAACGCTGGACGAGGTGGTGGTCGACCCGCACTTGCGCGCTCGCGGCGTATTTGCTGACTTCGAGCATCCAGAGAGCGGTCGCTTCCCGGCCATCCAGTTGCCGTTTCAGTTCAGCGGTTACGACAACCCCACGGCAAACCGTCCGCCCCTTTTGGGCGAACACACCGACCAGGTGCTGCAAGATCTTGGCTACAACTCGCAAGACATCTACGCCTTGCACCGTTCAGGAGCGGTATAACCATGACCCAACCCGATCTGTCCTCTGTGGCAAGCCTCACGGTGGTGGAAAACATCGCCACCCTGACCCTGAATCGCCCGCACGCACGCAATGCCTTGAATACTCAGCTGTGCCTGGAGCTGCACCTGGCCATCCGTGAAGTCAGTAAACGCGCCGACGTCCATGTGTTG
>NZ_MOAK01000089.1:60652-79656 GCF_003732485.1 Pseudomonas protegens | reverse complement strand
AAGCAGATGGATGAAGATCAGATCCGCGCTCGACGCATCAAAGCCTTCGCCTTGTATGCCGCATTGGAAGACCTACCGATCCCGGTGATTGCGGTGATACAGGGCCCGGCGGTGGGTTCCGGCTGCGAAATTGCCAGCGCCTGTGACTTCATCGTCGCCAGTGACCTGGCTAGCTTCCGTTACCCGGAGGCCCGTTGGGGCACGGTCGGCGCTACTCAGCGGCTGCCACGCATAGTCGGTAGGAGAATAGCCAAGGAACTGATGTTCACGGGGCGTGAAGTCGGTGCCGAGGAAGCCAAGTCCATCGGTTTGGTCAATCAAGTGTTACCTCACGCTGAGTTCGATAGCTATATCGAGGGACTGGCACAGGAGATCGCCTCGGCGCCGACTCATGCCATCCGCAGTGCCAAGCGCACCATCGACAAAGGCGCGGATGACAGCCGTTTTGGCGCACTAGCCCACGAGATCCTCGCCATTGAGGAAAATCTGACTGAAGGCACCTGGCGTGCCGGCATGACATCTTTCGTCTGAGAAATCCCCATGACCATATCGACTTCCCCGCTGCCCGGTCCCCTGTGGACAGTATTGAATGACATTGCCCGGCACCATCCCGACAACGACGCGTTAATTGCCGAAGACGGCCGCCTGAGCTATCGCCAATTACTCGAACAGGTGGATAACACTGCTCGCGCCATGCTCGGCTTAGGCCTGCAAAGGGGTGAGCATATCGGTCTGCTGATGGGCAATTCCGTGCAATGGGCGGTGCTTTGGTACGCGGCGGCTTCGCTCGGGTTGGTCTGCGTACCTTTCAATACCCGCTTCCGCAGCGAAGAGCTCAGTTATGGCCTGGCCCACGAAGATGTTCGGGCGCTGTTCTGCGTCGATACGTTCCTCGACAAGATCGACTTTGTCGACATGCTCGGGGACGTCGAACCTGCGATAAACACTACGCTGCCGGGGATCCATTTGCCGCTGCTGCAGCATCTGGTGGTTTTTGGTCAACGAGTACCTGGCGCAGGCTTGAGCGAGACCGATTTTCTTCAACTCGGCGCCAATATCCAGCCCACTGAATTTGCAGCAGCCTGCACGCAGGTCGAGCCCGACGATACTTTGTTGATCCAATTCACTTCGGGAACTACGGCTTTTCCGAAAGGAGTGATGCTCAGCCATGCCTCGATGCTTGGAATTGCCAAGTGTGTGGCCGAACGCATGGGCGTGCGCTCAGAAGATCGCTACTTCAGCCCACGACCGTTCTACCATGTAGCCGGCAGCACCATGTCGTTGCTGGTCGCACTGGTTCATGGCGCCACTCTGGTCACTGCCGCGACTTTCGATCCGGCTCAGGCATTGGGGATCATGGAGCGCGAGCAGTGCACACTGACCTCGGGTAACGACACCATGTTTCTGATGATGCTGGCCGAGCCTGGCTTCAACTCTCATCGACTGTCTCTACGTGGCGGTTGGGCGGCAGCCAGCCCGCAGATCCTTCACGAGGTCGTCGAGAAGATGGGCGCCAAGGACATTTGCAACGCGTACGGTCTCTCGGAAGCCTCACCGAACCTGGTCTGCTCTGATTACCGCGAGCCGCTGGAGTTGCGTCTCAACGGCTCCATGACCACCCACGCGGGGCTGGAAATCCAGGTCCGCGACCCCGCCAACGGTCAACCAATGCCGCCCGGCCAACCGGGTGAAATCTGTGCCCGCGGCTGGAGCCTGATGAAGGGCTACTACAAGCTGCCTGAACAAACCGCAGCCACCCTGAGCGAAGGCTGGCTGCAAACGGGGGACCTCGGAACACTCTCCAAAGACGGCCGCCTGCAGTTTATTGGTCGACTCAAGGACATGTTCCGGGTCGGGGGGGAGAATGTCTCGCCGCTGGAAGTCGAGCAGGTGCTGCTAAAACACCCCGCTGTAGAGCTGGCACAAGTGGTCGGCGTGCCGGACCCGCGACTGGGAGAAGTCCCCGCCGCCTATGTCACCCTCAAGCAGGGAAACCGCGCCAGCAGCGAAGAGTTGATCGCGTTCTGCAAGGCACGCTGCGCAAACTTCAAGGTGCCGCGCTATCTGTGCATCGTCGAAGAGTTCGAGAGCATTGGCATGACAGGATCGAGCAAAATTCAAAAGAACCGATTACGCGAGCATGCTATTACGCAATTCAGCCTGAGCTGACCGTGAGAAAGCCCGGTATCGGATGATACCGGGCGACTGGGTTTGCGATCTAAGCATATTTTGCGGATAGCGCTCACACTTGAAAGCGCGAGGGCCGGAAGTTACTCAGTAACGGCATTGACTCGGCACCTTTCAATTCGGCACGAATGGCCTTGAGAGCCTTGAGCCCGATGGCAACGGGCCATTTTCTTCCGTATCGTCCATATAGTCTTCAACTGCAATCAATGTGCGAGTTCCAGCTTGACGAGCTTCCATTTCAGAACTTGACACAGTTCCGTTTAAAAGATCATTGGATACGTCAAGTTGAATAATAATCGCAGGGGATGAAAGAATGGGCAGATGCATGCCTTAATGAGGGACGCGCCTAACCATTCATTCAAGCCGAACTGGCTTCGCCAGTCGGCTTGATTCAGGCGTTAGCACGATAGGAGTTCATATGAAAAAGTGGAGTGCTTTTCTGCTCTTATTGACTTCAGTTTTTGCAAGAGCAAATGAAGGCTTTCAAGAAATGAATGATAAAAACGGGTATGTTGAACCCTTTCAAATGTTTGACGACGTGTACTACGTCGGAGATAAATGGGTATCCTCTTACGCAGTAGAAACTACTGCAGGGCTAGTTATTATTGATACGTTAGATTTCCCTTATTCAAAATGGATACCGATCAGCCTCAAAAAGTTAGGTTTAGAAGAGAAGCCCGTCACTCATATTTTCGCTACTCACGGGCATTCTGATCATGTTGGAGGAGCGCAATACCTTCAGGCAAAGTATGGTTCCAAGGTGGTTATGAGCTTGAAAGGTCATGAACTAGCCATAAAGCAAGCCGAGAAGAGCAAAGGGGTTAATAAATTTTTACCCCCTCGTGTGGATCTTATTGTTAAAGATGGTATGACTCTCGAGATTGGAGGGAAACAATTTAAATTCTACATTACACCAGGTCATACCGAGGGTGACTTTTCTTTAGACTTTATGGTTCAAGATAACGGCGCATTACATCGCGCATTCGTCGTCGGCGGGCACAGTTTGAGTGCTAAAAAACCAGAGTTGACAAATCAATTTTTCGCAAGCATGGATAGAATTAGAGAGATTGCACTAATACCTCCTGTAGTGACTGTAAACTTGGCAAATCACCCACATAAAAATAATTTATTCGCTAATCGTGATAGGCGAAATAACGGCGCAGTAACCAATCCATTTGTAAGCAAGTACAACTTTTTATACTTCTTAGAGCTGCAGGAAGGTTTGGCCAAAGAAAAAATCAGTGAATTGGCGCAACCGATTAAATCCAATTGAATCTCAGCGCAATAAGTAACAGCGCTATAGCGAAAAATATTACTAACAAGCAATTCAAAAAATTCGTAACGCTCCAAAAGAACGAGCCGCCTTGGAGCTTGTTGAGGCAATTACATTGGTCTCTGTCGGCCAAGTACCCGATGATATCTACGAACAAGCCACAGCAAACCTTACTTGCTCAAGTGTTGGCGGATTTATTGTCATTGTAAAAGCTTGCTCTGCTATTCGCCGGGGTAAGCGTCCGAGCCAGCCAAAACAACTCATTGATGCGCGCGAGCAGGTGCTCGGCCAGCATTTTTGCATCACTAGACCGATTGACCCAGTCGTCGATGATTTCTCCCAAGTAAGCCCTGCGCGCATAGTCCAAGGTCGCGGCCTCTTGATCGGGAATCAAGGGGATCGCCCAGGCTGCTGCTGCATCCTTCGGGACAAACTCCCCGGTGCTGGCCGTACGCCATATTCTGGCAAGTGTGAGCAGGACGTTCCGCTCGTCCCCTCGCAACCCTTCCAGTAACGCCGGAAGCATATCCCGCATCGCCTGACGGACTTGCTGCAGAGGTATCTCAGGCAGAAGCTTCGACGCCTTTTGGCCGAACAGGGGGATAGCTTGCTGCCTGGCTTGCGCGAGGACGATTGTGTATTCAGGATCACTCGAACGTATTGACCTTTCGCCCGCCTCAAACCCACCTCGCAACCATTCGCCATAAATGAACTCGGCTCGTGCCGGGAAACATGGCTCGAACAAGTCAGACAGGCGAAAAACTACGACCTCGACACAGCGAGGACCTCCTGGGGGCGCGGGATGCCGATTGGAAATATGCAACAGAGCGGCTAACAGGTCACTGCGCTGATCGTCGGTTATGCCACGATCGACAATAACCAGGAGGTCAAGATCGCTCTGGACTCGAAGTCCTCCCGACACAGCCGATCCGTGTAAATACACGGCGACCAGCGCGTCCCCAAGTACGCGCCATAATGTCGCTGCGACCTCCCGAACTTGATTAGTATTGCCTAGTATATTTTCTTGCATCGCCCGTTCAACCCTTTGAACATCTTGCCGAAACTCTGCTTACTTCGAAGCCCAGGTAATCACCACAGCAGACAGGTAGAGGCCAACGCCAAAAGCCTTCATGAGCAACATCCACAAATCCATGACGACGGTAGCCCCAGCCCCCAACAAAACAACGTGCAAAACCACTTCCACCGATGTCATATCTACCATTTGCTCATGGACCCATTCATCTTGCGCAGGCATCATAGAAGTTGAAGTCAACTTCAAGTCAATGGTCTACCAATGGATATCACTGAGGTCGTCAAACGCACGGGTATTGCTGCCCACACATTGCGTTTTTATGAAAAAAAGGGGCTGATCACATCAGTCAGCCCACCCGGAGCTCGCCGTCAGTTTGCATCTGCTGTGGTTGAGCAGTTAGCGGTTATCGCACTCGGACAGGCAGGTGGTCTCTCGTTGGACGAAATACAGGCCATGCTTTCACCGAATGGTCAGGCCAATGTGGATAGAGCTGTACTGTTGGCAAAGGCCGATGAGATTGATGCGAGCGTCAAACAGTTGCAGGCGATGAGTCGGGGATTGCGGCACGCGGCCGCATGCCCTGCCCCCAGCCACGCACAATGTCCGAACTTTCGTCGATTACTCAAAATCGCGGCAACCGGCGCCTTCAAGCGCGACAGGCAGACGGCCATTCGGCCATCCTTCCACCAATGAATTCCCCTCCTTTCGATCCAGCTCGGTGAACGAGGTCAATCGTCGTAGAGTTCTTCGTGACAATACCCATCAGCATCAGGATGCCGATCATCGCGGGCAGCTCGAGTGCTGGGCCATAGAGCAGCAGGCCCGCAACGGCACCACCGATGGACAGAGGCAGCGCGACCAGGATTGTGATGGGCGGCAGGAAGTCCTTGAACAGCAGCACAAGCACGGCATATACCATCAGACTGAATAGACTCTCTACATCCCCTCTTGCCTTGCACTTTATAGGTTTTACTTATAACCAAACTAAACAATCATTTAGTTAAGTTATATAAATGCATGGCTTTTGAGTACACCCGATACGGCTGCGCCAAAGTCAACTATTACTAGTTGACCAGGCTGGTTCTTTGTTTCGGGACAGCTGATGCAGGGAGCGAAAACATGGACGTTCGAAAGGCAACTCCTGCTGGGCAACGGGCAAGATTGCCGCTGAATATGCGCCCCTCCCTGGGCTTTCTCGCGTTGCTGTTGCTGGGCATTACTGTGGTCACGGCGTGGTGGCAGGCGCCTTCGGTTTATCCCGTCCGGCATGACGCTACATTCCTCGAGTGGCTCACCACGCCCGTTGAACGAAATGCCGCCCTCCGCCTGCCAGCGCTGCCCTCCTCCTTGACCTCGGTCACCGTGGTTGCCGCCGATAAAGCGTGGGCCGTGGGCTTGGGCGGCAGCATCATGAGCACTTCCGATGCCGGCAAGACCTGGAAGCCCCATAGGCCTGTTGTCGCGGCCAATCTGCGCAGTGTGAGCTTTCAGCCCGACGGGCAACGGGGCTGGATAGTCGGTGACGGCGGCACCATTCTGAGCACTGACAATGCCGGCGCCGATTGGAAGGTTCAGTCCTTGAATCCCGGGAGTGAAGGATTGATCGATCTGGTCAGCGTCGAAGTGAATCCGCGCACTGCTCAGGTCTGGGCCGTCAGTGGCTCTGGAGTTGTACTGTCCCGTGAAGCGGACAATGACGAAGCAAGCTGGACGCGAAGTGGCGTCCAGGGTTCGGGAGTATCTTCGATACATTTCAGCGCAGATGGCCGTTATGGCTGGATTACGGGCAAAGGCTCGATCTTGTTCACTCGCAATCAGGGCCTGTCATGGAATGAGTCCTTCATGGGCCAGCCTCTGGGCACGCCTGACCGCCAGGCTCCCCAATTCAAGGCTCTGTGGTTCGTCGGGCAGTACGGCTGGGCGGTCGGTGAAAACGGCACCATTGTCAGTTCGTCAAACCACGGGGCCAGTTGGTCGACGCCCCATGCCTTAGCAACCCAGGTCACTCTGAACACCATCACCGGCAGCGCTGAAGGACTATGGGCCGCCGGGGACCAGGGCACTCTGCTGTTCAGCGCCGATGGTTTCACCTGGAGCGCAGTCGACAGCGGAACCTATGCAGAGCTGCGCAGCCTGTCGTTCTTTGGCCCCCTGCGCCAGGACTTCAGTAGCCGTGCGTACCGGCCGGCATCCCCTGGTCCAAAGCGCCATCGGCTGATGTGTGACGGTCGCAACTTTCCGGGCAACAACCCCTTTGCGGTGCCCTCGCCCGCAGATTCCGCTCAGTTCGTCATGCCGCCTATACCGGAGCCCATGGCTCCTGCACCGGCGGACCTGCAATTGGATCGGAACCTGCTGGCGCAAGCTGTGAGAAGTGGCGCGGGCATCGCCGTGGGTGACGCGGGCACGGTCATCACCGGCGCCGGTAGCGGTTCGAGCTCCTGGGTTCCTCTGACCAGTGCCGCGCACATGCTGTTGCGCAGCGTCCAGGTCAGTGCCGACGGCAACACCGTGGTGGCGGTCGGCGAGTCTGGCGCCATCCTCAGTTCCAGCAATGGCGGCGGAAGCTGGGACAGCAGCACGCCTATTGCCCACAACCGCCTGAATGGATTGAGCCTGCTGGACAACGGCAGCCGCGCCTGGGCTGTGGGCGACAACGGCAAGATCCTCGCCAGCGACGATGCCGGGGTCAGTTGGAGAGTCCAACCCAGCACGACCCAAAGCGATCTACTGCAGATTGATTTTGCGCAGAACGGTAGCGTAGGGGTCGCAGTCGGGCGCAACCTCAGCCTTCTTTTTACCCGCGACGGCGGCACTACCTGGCGCCAGGCCGGGTTGCAGAAGGCAAGCGACAAGAGTCCGATCCCCGAAGACGGTGCCTTCAAGGCGGTGCATCTGGATGCTGATGGCAACCGGGCCTGGGCCGTGGGCAACCAGGGCTTGATTGCCAGCAGTGACAACGCCGGCGAAACCTGGCGCGTCATAAGCATGCTGCCTTCACCCTTGACGATGTCTTCCGATACCGGGCTCGTAGCCTTGGCGATGAACCTGAGCGCCATCGAGTTCCTGGCCGATGGCCGCACCGGTTGGGTCGCCGGTGACAACGGCATGATTGCCAAGACCCTCGACGGTGGAGACCTTTGGCGAGTCAAGCATCGGCTGGCCGGACTTTCCCTGACCGATCTGCATATGCACAAGGACGGTCGCCAGGGCTGGGTCAGCGCCAATGGCGGGGTGATCCTGGCGACTCAGGATGGGGGCGAAACCTGGAGCCCGGTGCACAGCGCAGTCGGCTCGACACGCCTGGCCCTGGCCATGGACCAGTCTGGCAAGACCGGTTGGGCGGTTGGCTACCCTCCCGCCTTGCTGCACACCACTGATAACGGCCACACGTGGAAAGCCGTGAACTGGCCACTGCGCCATGGACAATATCCGGCGCCCTGGTTCTGGTTCGCGGTAGCGCTTTGCGCGCTGTTGGTGTGGCTGATGTTCAATTCCGGCTCCACTGAGAACGAAACCGGCGCCGCCGCCATCGCGGCCACCGACGCGCCCACCGAGGACAGCGACAAGGACTCCCTGGGGGTGTCGCCCCTGGCGCGAGGCATCTCTCGTTTCCTGCGCAACACAAGGACCGAACCGCCATTGACCCTGGCCATTTCCGGTGGCTGGGGCTCAGGCAAGAGCAGTCTGATGGCCCTGATCTGCCAGGACCTGCGGCGCTACAAATACCGGCCTGTCTGGTTCAACGCCTGGCATCACCAAAGCGAAGAGCAACTGCTGGCAGCGCTGTTCAACGCCATCTGCAAACAGGGCCTGCCTTCACTGTTGTCCCTGGACGGTTGGGCGTTTCGCTTGCAGCTGTTGTGGATCAGGTCACGCCGGCACCTGGTACTGGCCCTGGTACTGATTGCGTCCGCCTCATGCCTGGTCGGCTATCTGCTGACCCACAACCTCGATGAATGGACAAACCTGTGGGTGTCGATCCAGAGCCTGATGGCCCGTGAAGGCAAGGCTCAGCCCTTGAGTGGCGGTGATATCGGCAAGCTGTTTGGGCAACTGGCCACCGGCGTGGTTACCTTCAAGTCACTGTTTGCCTCGATGACCGCCTTTGGGGTCAGTCCGGCGACACTGCTATCCAGTACGGCCTCGCGCTTCAGCACGAGCACCGCACAAAACCAGACCAGCTTTCGTACCACCTTCGCCAACCAGTTCTCTGAAGTGACCCAGGCCCTGCCGTACCGGACCGTGATCGTTATCGACGACCTGGATCGGTGTCGCCCGGAAATCATCCTGACCATCATGGAAGCGGTGAACTTCCTGGTCACTTCCGGTAGCTGCTTCGTGATTTTCGGCATGGACACCTGTTACATACGCACCGCCCTGGGGCTGCACTTCGAGAAGTTTGCCGATGAGCTGGCGCTGCGTCAGAAGCGCGACCGTCCCGACAACCCCGAACCCTCGGCGGCGGAACGCCGCTGGAACTATGCCGGCAACTACCTGGAAAAACTGGTGAACCTGGAGATCCAGGTGCCCCAGCACAAAGACCTGTCGCCGCTGCTGCGCTCGGCCCCGGGCGACAACGCCCAGACCCAGAGCTTTATCCGCAAGAGCCTGCATTTCTGGCCTTTTTATCTGTTCGCCCTGGTCATTACACTTGGCTTCGCCGCTGGCAAATTCGTGCAATTGCCCAGCGCCCAAGCTCCCGGGCCGACGCCCTCGGCGAAGGTCACGCCTCTTCAGCAACCCCCTGCCCCGACCCTGACGGCGCCCTCCTCCCCTGCTCCCAGCGCGGCGCTTTCCAGCCCGGCTCCCGGGGCCAATGACAGCGCCAGGCCCATCATCCTGCGCGAATTGCAGATCCAAGAGAGCGCCGCTCATCCACTGGCTATCTGGAGCCTGGCGGCGGCACTGCTGCTGTTTGTGCTCTTTAGCTGCAGCCTGGGCTTGTACCGGTTGCGCACGAGCATGCGCCAAGTGAACGACTCGGGGGCGTTCAACGAGGCCCTGAGCGTATGGCTGCCGGTGGTGCGCAGACGCCACACCACCCCCAGGGCAATCAAGCGCTTTATCAATCGCATTCGCTACCTGGCCATGCTGCAGCAAGGAGAGAAACTGGATCGCTCCCTGATCGATGAACTGCTCAAACGCCCGCCCGGCACTTACCAGTCACGCAGCCGGGCGGTGAGCGAGCATCGGCTGGTGGCACTGGGCGCGTTGCACGAGCTCTACAACGAAGCCTGGCGCGAGACCGTCAAGGCTTGTCCCAGCGATATCTCGCAGGTGATCGATGACTACAGAAGCCGCACCCAATCCAAATGGCCTCCGGAGGATGCAGAGCTCGATGCCTTCGAAAGTTCGCTGCAAGGGGTCCGGGTCGCCGGAGAAGTGGACGTCCTCCCCAGCGCCGACAACACCGCGAGCCACCACGCCTCGCAGAAGGCCTGACACATAGGGCCTGGCCTCAATCCCTGACAATGCCCGGCGTCCTTGGGGCTTGCCGAACCCCGCGATCAGGGTGATCGCGCTCGATGAACTGACGCAATCCTTCCCGGGTTTCAGGGGCGTGGATCGAGCGATTGAAGCACTGGGCCTCGATCTTCAAGCCCTCGGCCAAGGGCAATCCGTAGCCGCGAATGGCCGCTTCCTTGTCCGAGCGCATCGCCGGCTGCGGCAGGCCGGCCAGCACCTGGGCCAGTTCCAGCGCGCGCTTGAGGGAGCGCCCGCTGGGCACTATTTCGTTGACCAGGCCGATGCGATACGCCTCTTGGGCATCGATCACCTTGCCCGTCAAAATCAGTTCCATGGCCCGACCCATGCCGACAATCCGTGGCAAGCGCTGGGTGCCGCCGTCCGCCAGGCCGATGTTCCAGCGGCGGCAGGTGACACCGAACGAGGCGTGCTCTTCGGCGATGCGCATATCGGCAAAACAGGCCCACTCCAGGCCACCGGCATAGGCCACGCCATTGACCGCGGCGATCACCGGTTTGTAGACGTCGACCCAGCGGCTGGGGCCAATGATTCCTGGGCGCTCGCCGCGATCATGGGCGGCCATTTCCTCCGCGTTCGAGGGCACCAGCTGTGCGGCGGCCTTGAGGTCGCCGCCGGCACAAAAGGCTCGATCGCCGGTGCCGGTAATGATCGCCACCAGGGCCGTGTCGTCGTCGCGAAAACGCGTCCAGGCGTCGATCAATTCACGGTGGGTCACGGGGCCGATGCAGTTGCGCTGCTCGGGGCGATTGAAGCGGATGACCACTACGGGTCCTTGCTGCTCGTAGGCGATTTCCTTGAAGTTCATGGCAGTTCCTGTTGCAGGTCGTGGCACGGTTGAGCGAAATCCGGATTGCAGTATAGGCAGCCCTGGCTTTTCTCCCGGCGTTCACCGGCCCTGGCGCCGGAACCGGTCCCCCTGGACGCCTTCATTGGCAAGCCTGCGCCTGTAAAAATCGAGGAATCAATCCGCCAGGGCTTGCTGGAACGAATGATCAATCAGCGGCGCGGTGGCCAAAGGCGCCGGCAAGGCCTTGACCTTGAACAGGAAGTCCGCGGTGCTTTGCAGGTCCGAGGCCGCCTGCGGGTCCACCGGGCCCAGGGTCAGGTGGGCCTGGCGCAACCAGTGGCGGGAGACACTCTGGTCGAGGTTGGCTTTCTTCGCCCACAGATCGGCGTACTCATCGGTGTGGGTGTCGACCCACTGCCGGGCCTTTTTCAGGCGCACGAGAAAGTCGGCAATGGCTGCGCGCTTGCTGTCGACGGCCGCAGTGGACGCCGCCACGGCACTGAGACCGGGCATCAGGTTGCGGGCCGTGAGGATCGGACGCGCACCGGAGAACACGATCTGCTGGGAAATGTAGGGTTCCCACACCGGGAACGCATCGATACCGCCCTGGGGCAAGGCCGCAGCGGCGTCGATGGGCATCAGCTTGACGAAGTCCACATGGTTTTCCGGCAGGCCGGCCTGCTCCAGGGCGCGCAGGGTCAGTTGCTGGCTCCAGGCGCCGGGCCAATAGGCGACTTTCTTGCCCTTGAGGTCGGCGATGCTTTGCACCGGTGAATCCTTGGGTACCAGCAGCGCAATGGTGTCCGGGTTCTGCCGGGACACACCGATCAGCTTGACTGGTGCCTGCTTGGCCGCGAGAAACACAAAGCCCGAGTCACCGAGAAAACCCAGGTCCAGCGCGCCGGTATTCAGGGCCTCGGCCAGGGGCGCCGCTGCCTGGAAGTGCTTCCACTCAACCTTGTAGGGCGCACCTTCAAGTGCCCCGGAGGCCTCCACCGAGGCGCGGATGTTGTAGTAGTTCTGATCGCCGATATTCAATACCAGAGGTTCGGCGGCCTGGGCCAGGGGGGTGAGAAGCAAGGCACTGGCGAGTAATTCGCGCAGGCGTCGTGAGAGGTTCATGGGGGCGGTTCCTTGGACAAGGTTCAGGGGAATCACATAGACCATAACGGTCTTGATAGGCCGCCTTGAAATTCTCTTTTTGCATAAGCTAAGAGAGCCTTGAACTCACCCGGGCCTGCAGCCGGCCGCAGATGGCGTCGGGAATCCCGGGACCGAAGGCCCCGGGGCTGGTGCAACCGGGCTAGCCGCGACCGCGGATCAATACACCACCATCAACTGCGGTGAAATCACCACATCCAGGGAGATGAGCTTGCAATAGCCGCTCAGCGACTGGTTGGAGGCGTTAAAGCTGGAGGTGGCATTGTTCCATTGGATACGGATGGTATTGATCCCGCAGTTCGAGGAGGTTCCGTTCAGGGCCAGCCCCATCTCCGAAATGCCGCCGCTGAACTGGCTATCCATGTACATCGGCCAGGAAAGGCTCTTGGCCACCAGCAACGAGCAAAAAGGCGAGCTTCCCGAGAACCTGGCCGAAGTGATTTTGGCGCTGTACACCGGATTGACCGAACCGTCGATGCTGATGTTGCAGACGATCGTCTGCTGGAAGGTGGCGGGGGTTTGCAAACGGATGGTGCCATGCCCCTGGAAACTCCCCACGGGGGTGAAGTGCGGGTCGGCCAACGCGGGAGAGGCGACTGTGCTAGCCAGTATCAGTGCACTGGCGACAAACAGGCCATTCAGGTTTTTCATTGTTATTCCTCGCAGATAGGGCGATGGAGATCGCCGGGTAATGGCCGTGATCGAGAAGTCACGAGAAACGGCAGGACATCCCTTTCCAGCCAAATTTCAGAGCAATTACCGCTGCGCATGGGCAGCCAGGAGGTACGCGATAGCAACACATTCCGAGGGAATTCAAAATATACATTCAAAAATATTTTTTAATTTCGCCATTGCTTCGGTTCCGACCCTAGGGTCGTTGCGCCTTAATAGACCCGAAAAGAATTAATAAATGAATATTGATTATTTATGGCTATATGAATATCCACGTACTCTCAGCTCCACCGACTCCTCGTCATCACAGTGAGTGCCCACCATGCAGCCGACTGACAACCTCATCGACCTGGCCAGCTACCGCAAACGCAAACAGGCCCAGCAACGGGCACGGCTGATGTGGGAAATCTACGCGCGCAACGCCGCCTGCCAGGCCATGCAATGGGTTCAGGCCCAGCACGGCAATGAGACCCGCCACGGGTGAACGCTCAAGACCCCTCGCGCTTTCTGGCCAGCGATGCCGCGCCGCTGCATGCCCAGGACGAAGACCCCATCAGCCAGCGAGTCGCGCAGAACCTGCTGCGCCTGCGTGGCAAGCGCCATTTGTCCCTGGATGCCCTGGCCCGCCAGTGCGGCGTGAGCCGGGCGATGCTGGCGCAGATCGAGTCCGGGCGCAGCGTGCCGTCGATCAAGGTGCTGTGCAAAATCGCCAAAGGCCTGAAGGTTTCGGTGGCGGCCTTTCTTGAGCATCGGGCCTTCGAAGGGGTCGCGCTGCTCACGGCGAGCCAGAGCAAACGCCTGGTCAGCGCCAATGGCGCCTTCGTCAGCCGTGCGCTGTTTCCCTTCGACGTGGCGCGCCAATCGGAATTCTACGAGTTGCGTATCGCGCCCTTGGGTGAGGACCGCTGCGAAGGCCACGGCCCGGGAGTCCAGGAAAATCTGGTGGTGGCCCAGGGCGTGCTGGAAATCAGCGTCAACGAGGAGCGCTATCTACTGTCTCCGGGGGATTCGATCCTGTTCTACGCCGACCAGCCCCATCGCTATCGCAACCCGGCGGACAGCGAGGCCGTGGCCTATCTGGTGGTGACCCACCCCGAACGCCTGGACTGATCGGCCCAGGCAATAAAAAGCCCGGCGAGGGAGTCATCCCCGCCGGGCTTTGGCATGCAGCCGCTGCTGGCTTAACAGGTGCAGCACATCATCGGCATGCCATTGCAGCTCATCATCATCGGCATGCTGCAATCGTTCATCATCTTCATCATCAGGGCGCAGCAGTTCTTCATCATGTCCATGTTCATGCCGGCCATGGGCATCAGCTTGCACAGCATGCCGTCGGCCATCAGGGTGCATTCCATCACGCACTTCATCGACGGCATCGGCATGCCCATCATCGGCATGGGCATCATCATGTTCATCATCGGCATGGCCATGGCCGCCTGGGACATGCACAGCATGCTCATGTTGCCGCAGTGCATCATCATCGGCATGCCGCAGTTCATCATCATCTGCAGCATTTCGGCGCTGTTCTTGAACATCGCCATGTCCATGCCTGCGGCCGGCATCATCTTGCACTGCATGCCGTCTTCGAGCATCTCGCAGCTCATGGTCGCCATCATCATCGGCATGCCCATCATCGGCATCATCGGCATGGCGGTGTTCATTGGCATCTGCATGGCGTTCATCATGATCCTGTTCCCTGAAGTATCGATAGTTGGATGAAGCGAATGGAGCGGATTCTATGGAACGCCGCAGGGCCGGCAAGAGGGCGGTCCAGCAGCGGCGACGGCTGTCGCGGCCCGTTTTTCAACGTGGTTCAGCCGATAATTTCCGCTATGGCGTCGGGCTGCGTTCCATAACGGATGGAAATGGCTTTGCAGCGCCATTGCGCCTGCTTTGGATATGTGAAAAACAGCTATCTACATAACCCAGAGAAATAAACGTTCTAACCGAGCTCCCTTTTTTCACCGCCGCACTCCCGTAGAGGCCGGCTTGCCGGCGAACGGCTCCTCCAGTCCCACTGGCCTGCGCACAATCGTGCCTGTTAGCCTACCCGCCCGCTCCCCTGACCGCAGACCTGCACCATGACGCCTTCAGCGCAATTCTGGCGCGACCCGAACCTGCCCTACGTAGAAAGCCGTCGAGCCTGTGACAGCCGCGCCAACTACAGGGCCCACAGTCACCCGACAGTGTCCATCGGCGCTGTGGACCGTGGCGTCAGCCTGTTCAGCGGCGGTGCCGAGGCGCCAACCCTGATCCGGGCCGGCAGCGTGGTATTCGTCCCGGCCCATTGCGCCCACGCCTGCAATCCCCAGCCCGATACGGCCTGGAGCTACCAGATGCTGCACCTGGACCCACACTGGGTCGAAGGCGTGCGCCTGGAAGCGCAGCAGCCGGCAACGGTGCTTGACCAAGTGCGATTGAGCCACGATAGGGATCTGTACCAGCGTTTTTGCCGCCTCAACGACCTGCTGTTCTCCGCTGCCAGCTGGCAAGACAAGGAAACTGCGCTGATCGAGTTCATTGGCGATTTTCCGCTCCAGGGGCAGCCGGTGATTGCCCTGGCCGCCGACCCGGCCCGAGCCAGTGCCGGGGTGCGACGGGTCATGCAATTTCTGCAACAGGAAGCGCAACAGGCCCACCCTCTGCAGCGCTTGGCGACGCTGGCCGGCATCAGCCGCTACCAGCTGATCCGGGCCTTTCGCGCCGCCAGCGGGATGACGCCCCACGCCTACCAGTTGAACCAGCGCATCATCCAGGCCCGGACCTCGCTGCAGGCCGGCGAGCCCCCGGCGGCCCTGGCCCAGCGCCTGGGCTTTGCCGACCAGGCGCATTTTCAGCGAGTGTTCAAGGCCCATGTCGGGGTCACTCCGGGTTTGTACAAGCGCTGAAGGCCGCGCAATTTTCTTCAATACCCCAGTCCCGACGCCCAGCAGACTTCCTGCCCCTCAAGGTCTCTGGAAGTCTGCCTCCATGTTGCAACAGTTCCTGCTGGTCGCCGCTGCGCATTTTCTCGCCCTGCTCTCCCCCGGACCGGACTTTTTCCTGGTGGCGCGCCTGTCCATGGCCACCGGCTGGAAACCGGCCACCGGCGCCTGCCTGGGCATCGCCCTGGCCAACGGCCTGTTCATTGTCCTGGCCTTTGGCGGAGTCTCGGTATTGCGTGCCGACAGCGGGCTGTTCCTGGTGATCCAGCTGGCCGGTTGTGGCTACCTGCTGTACATGGGCTGGCTGTTCATCCGCTATGCCGGCGCCAGCGCCCTGGCAGCGGTGGATACCCCGGGCGACACCCGGGCGTTGAACCGGGCCACCTGGTGGCGCGGCCTGGGCATGGGCCTGCTCTCGGGCCTGCTCAACCCGAAGAACGCCCTGTTCTATGTCAGCCTGGCCTCCCTGGTGGGCACCCAGGCCAGCACCGCCTGGAAGCTGGTCTATGGCGTGTGGATGTTCAGCGTGGTGCTGCTGTGGGATCTGTTGGTGGCACTGGCCATTGGCAATGGCCGGGTGCGGGAGCGCTTCTCCCGGGCCCTGCCCTGGCTGGAACGAATCACCGGGGTGATCCTGATCCTCCTGGCCCTGGCAGTGATCGCAGCCACCCTGTTTCGCCACTGAGTCGAGCACTTGAGTCGGGCTCCAGGCCGGAGACTGAACCGGCTTGGAGCCCTGCGCCTTGAAAGTTACAAATAAACAACAAAGCAACACGCGGTTGTCATCCTTGACAGTCGATATTGTGCAAACCGCACATCAGCTGTCGGGCAGGACCACGGGCCTTGCCTCTCTCACCCACACACAGGAGCACTGCCATGCCACAACAGCCTCGCCTGGGATGCGGCGCCGCCATCGTCCGCGACGGCCAGTTACTCCTGGTCAAGCGCCTGCGGGACCCCGAAGCCGGTTGCTGGGGATTGCCCGGTGGCAAGGTCGACTGGCTGGAACCGGTGGAACAGGCCATGCGCCGTGAAATCCTCGAAGAGCTCGGACTGACCCTGCAAGGCGTCAGCCTGTTATGCGTGGCGGACCAGATCGACCCCGAACGCCAGGAACATTGGGTTTCCCCGGTGTACCTGGCCTCCGCCCCGGCCATGGAGCCGCGTAACAACGAGCCGCACAAGCACAGCGATATCGCCTGGTTCGAGCTGGACCGGCTGCCCAGGCCCCTGACCCTGGCCACCCGCGTCGCCGTGCGGGCGCTGGTGCAGATAGCGGCGCTGGAAGATTGAACGCGCATATCGTCCAAGGCCCAGAGGCTGATCGTCCAGGGCCTGGCGGCAACAGCGGTGCCCGCCTCCCGACCGCGATCGACATTGCCCTTGAGTCGGCACAATCCCCGATCCAGGCTGCGACCGATGGCCGCAGGCATTGGTCTAATTAGCCCGCCGCCGCTTTCGTCTGTTTGTTACCATGCGCGGGTTTTTGCCTGTCTGGCTGTTCAAAGGGCGTTATTTCATGAGTGTTTTGCTGACTCGCCGCACCCTGCTTACCAGCGCCGGGGTGCTCGGCCTGGGCCTGCTCGCCGGTTGCGACAACAGTCCCCGACTGTCCTTCAAATATGGCAAGGATCTGAGCAATCAGATTCTCGGCCGCACCTTCAAACTCACCGATTCCCAGGGCGAAACCAAGTCGCTGTCCAGCTACCGTGGTCTGATGCCGATGATCTTCTTCGGCTTCACCCAGTGCCCGGCGATCTGTCCCACCACCCTGGCCCGCGCCGTCCAGGCCAAGAAGCTCATGGGCCGCGACGGCGACCGCCTGAAAGTGGTGTTCATCACCCTGGACCCCGAGCGCGACACGCCAGAGGTGCTGGACGCCTACGTCAAGGCCTTCGACCCGAGCTTCGAGGCGCTCTACGGCACCCTGGAAGAAACTGCGGCCACCGCCAAGGAATTCGGCGTGTTCTACGAGAAGATCCCCAGCGGTTCGACCTACACCCTGTCTCACACCGCCACTAGCTTCGTCTACGACTCCCGGGGCACCTTGCGCCTGGGTCTGTCCCAGTCCCTCAACGCCCAAGAGTGCGCGGAAGATCTGCTCACCGTCATGGAGGTCTGCTAATGAACTCGCAACGTCGCCCATCCCGGATCAAATCCGCCCTGCTGATGCTCTCCCTGCTGGGCCTGGCCGGCACCGCCGGCGCCGCCACCCAGGTGGACAACGCCTGGGTCCGCGCCACCGTCCCTGGCCAGCATGCCAGCGGCGCTTTCATGGACCTCACCGCCAGCAGCGACAGCAAGCTGGTTGACGTGCAGTCGCCCGTGGCCAAGAACGTGCAGATCCATCAGTCGAGCATGCACAACGACGTGATGAGCATGCAGCAAGTGGACGCCGTGGCCCTGCCGGCCGGGCAGAAAGTCAGCCTGGACACCCACGGCTATCACGTGATGCTCATGGAGCTGGTGGGCCAGATCAAGGCCGGCGACAAAGTGCCCCTGACCCTGACCGTGGAAAACGCCAAGGGCGAGAAGGAAAGCATCAAGGTCGAAGCCCAAGCCCGAGCGCTGAATGCGCCGGATCACAGCATGATGAAGCACTGAGTGGCGTGAACGACAGTGCTCCCAGGGCCTGAAAAAGCCGGTTTCTGCTGAACAGAAACCGGCTTTTTTTGCCTCGGGCCTAGGCAAGAGACCCTGCGGCCTGAACCTCAATAAATCCCCCGTGCCAACCACACCGTCAGCCCACAACACTCCGGGTCTTCACTGATCTGCTGCACCACCTCGAAACCATGGGTGTCGAGCAAGGTACAGTATTCCCCCGGGTCCAGGCTGGCGTGGTACAGAGCCTCGCCTGCGAACTCGCCGATGGCCTCCCCTGCCACAGGTCCGCTGGTGAACATCAGGGCGCAGCCCGGGCCGGCGTGGCGTTCGAACACGGCGAACATGGCGCGCTGATCGTCCGGGCTCAGGTGGAACAGGCTGTTCCAGGCCAGGATGCCGGCAAAGTCCTGGTCCAGGGCCAGACCGCGCATGTCGGCGTTGATCCATTGCTGCTGGGGAAAGCGCCGGCGGCACAACTCCAGCAAGGCTGCGGAGCTGTCGACGCCGGTGACCGCGTATTCATGTTCGATGAGATAGCGCGCTACCGGCTCGCCACTTCCGCAACCCAGGTCCAGTACCTGCCGGCCCGAACCCATGACCTGGCGAAAGCGCTCGAACCAGGCTTGTTCGCTGTGAAAGGCCTGGGTGCTGGCCTGCCGCGCCCGGTCCCAGGCCTGGGCATGACGCTGGTACAGATCGACGATGTGACGGGCGGATTCGTGCATCCACAGGCTTCCTTGTGCCGTTCGGTAGTCGCGGATTACAGCACAGCAGCACCGGGCAAGGCGAAATTGGCGGTGCCATCGGGCCGCGAAAAGGCTGTCCCCGACGTCGCTCGATCCACTTGAAAAAAGACTGCTTCAAGTACGCCCT
>NZ_MOAK01000089.1:27242-60587 GCF_003732485.1 Pseudomonas protegens | reverse complement strand
TGCTTGCTCCAGTACAGGTTCAGGCACACCTGCGGCAGGGTCAGGGGCATGTCGAGAATGCGGTTGTTCAGGCCCGCATTGATCAGTTGTGCATTGTTGCGGGTCAGGGTCAGGAGGAAGTCGCCCTGGGCCACCAGTTGCGCGGCGGTGAGGAAATGCTGGCAGTGCTGGCGGATTCGCCGCACCACCCCCAGGTGCCCCAGGGCCAGGTCTTCGACGCAGATGCCCCGGCGCCGGGAGGTCACCGCCACATGTTCGGCCGCCAGGTAGCGTTCCACCGTCAGCTCGCCGCTGAAGCCGGGGCCGGCCATCACGCAGAAGGAGTCCTGCAGCAGCAATTGCTGTTGCAACTGCGGGTCGGTCAGGCGTGACAGTTCGATCGCCAGGTCGATGCGTCCGGCAATCATCTCCAGCTTCAGATCGGCCCAATGCACGCTGGTGCTGCGTACCTCCAGGTGCGGGGCGACGCGGTTCAGGTGGGCCAGGATCAACGGCAGGATCACCGGCTCCAGTTGCTCCGGCATGTTCAGGGTGAAGCGCCGGCGGTCACGCTGGGGGTCGAAGGCCTGGGTCGGGTTGAGGCTGCGGCGCAGGCCGCTGAGGGCGTCCTGGATGCCCGGCGCCAGTTGCTTGGCCAGGGGTGTAGGCGCCACGCCGTAGCCTTCGCGCACGAACAGCGGATCATCCAGTTGCCCCCGCAGGCGCGCCAGGGCGTGGCTGATGGCCGATTGGCTCAGGTGCAGCACCGAGGCGGCGCGGGTCAGGTTGCGCTCCTGATACACCACCTCGAAGACCCGGAACAGGTTCAAGTCCAGGCGGCTGAGCCCCGACCATTCATGCGGTGAGTTCATGGTTGCGTCCTCCCAGTCTCGACCCGATGCAGGCTAACAGTCCGTCACGGTGGGCCGAACCATGTAGCGCATTCATGAATCTCGATGAATAACCGTCGGTTCTGTGACGCCGCGGGGGCCGCCTAAGATGGCCCCGCCCATAACAACAATCAGGAGGCACCATGGACCTTGCGGATCAGCATCTCGCGGCCTATCAGCAGCATCTTCACGCCTTGCAGCAAGCCGCCTGGCCCGAGGGAACACCGCGTACTGAGCAGTATCCCCTCGGCCGGCAACCGCTCACCCAGTACCTGCGGACCTGGGCCCAGCAGCGAGGAGATGCCGTGGCCGTGGATTTCTACGGCCACAGCCTGAGCTACAGCGAGCTGGATCGGCTCTCCGATCGTTGCGCGGCCTTGCTCGGCGAGCTGGGAATCGGCCCTGGCGATCGGGTGGCGGTGTACATGCCCAACTGCCCGCAATTGCATATCGGCTTCTGGGGCATCCTCAAGTGCGGCGCGGTGTACGCCCCGGTCAGCCCCCTGGCCCGCACGCTGGAGCTGGAATACCAGCTCAAGGACTGCGGCGCCCGGGTGATCCTGTGCTTCGATCAGTTGCTCGATGTGGTCCACGCCGTCGCGCCGACGTGCGCCTTGACCCGGATCCTGGCCACCAGCCTGTCGGAGCTGTGCCCGGCGACTCCGAGCATCCCGGTGCCGGACCTGCTGCTGGCGCCCAAACGCCTGGATGCCGGGGTCCTGGACTTCTACCCCGCCCTGGAGAACTGCCGCGCCGCCACGCCCGGGCACCGCCCTGCCCTTGAGGATATCGCCGCCCTGAACTACACCGGCGGCACCACGGGCCAGCCCAAGGGCTGCATTCATACCCACGGCGACATGCTCTACACCTGTGCCAGTTTCGTGCCCGTGGCCCTGGGCCTGAAGCCCGACAGCGTGATGCTCAACTTCCTCCCGGAGTTCTGGATCGCCGGGGAAAACGCCGGCCTGCTGTTTCCCATCTACGCCGGCTGCCGCCTGGTGCTGCTGGCGCGCTGGGACGCGCTGGCGTTCATGGCGGCGATCGACCACTACCGGGTCAGCCATTGCGGCTTGCTGGTGGACAGCGCCGCCGAAGTGCTGGAGCACCCCGCCGTTACCGACTATGACTTCAGCTCGCTGCGGGCCACCGGCTGCATCTCCTTCGTCAAGAAGCTGACCCCGGACTACCGTCGGCGCTGGCGCGAGCTGTCCGGCTGCACGCTGTTCGAATTCAGCTTCGGCATGACCGAAACCCACACCTGCGACACCTTCACCACCGGTCTGCAGCATGACGACTTCGACCTCAAGAGCCCGCCGACCTTTGTCGGCCTGCCGGTGCCGGGCACCGAGTTCAAGGTCTGCGATTTTGTCAGCGGCGCCCTGTTGCCCCTGGGCAGCGAAGGCGAACTCTGCGTGCGCAGCCCGTCCCTGCTGCAGGGTTACTGGCAACGACCGGAGGAAACCGCAGCGGTGTTGCGCGACGGCTGGCTGCACACCGGCGACCTGGGGCAAATCACCGAACAGGGTTTTATCCGCTACCTGGGACGGCGCAAGGAGATGCTCAAGGTCAATGGCATGAGCGTGTTTCCCAGCGAGCTGGAAGCGCTCTTGGGCCAGCATCCCCAGGTGCTGGCCAGTGCGGTGATCGGCCGCGCCGATGAGCGTCGAGGCCAGCAGCCGGTGGCCTTTGTGGTGCTCAAGCCGGACGCCCCCCAGGACCCGCAGGCCCTGGCCGCGTGGTGCCAGCAGGTGATGGCCGCCTACAAGGTGCCGCAGATCCGCCTGGTGAGCAGCCTGCCCATGACCGCCACCGGCAAGGTCAAGAAGAACGAGCTGGAACAACAGCTCTGACCGGCTGTGTGAAAACGCCTGAGCCGCCCTTTGCCATTGTGAGAATTGCCATGTTTCAGAGTCTGTTGATCGCCAATCGCGGCGAGATTGCCATCCGTATCGCCCGGGCCTGCGCCGACCTGGGTATTCGCAGCGTCGCGGTGTACGCCGAGGACGACGCTGCCAGCCTGCACCTGCGCCGGGCCGATCTGGCCCTGCCCCTGAAAGGGCGCGGGGTAGCCGCCTACCTGGATCGGCAGCAACTGATCAGCCTGGCCCAGGCGCACGGCTGCGCAGCGATTCACCCCGGCTACGGCTTTCTTGCCGAGAACGCCGACTTCGCCCGGGACTGTCTGGAGGCCGGCCTGACCTTCATTGGACCGACGCCCGAGGTGCTGCAACTGTTCGGCGACAAGGCCGCGGCCCGGGCCCTGGCCCAGGACTGCGGGGTGCCGCTGCTGGACGGGATCAACCATCAGGTGACCCTGGAACAGGCGGCCGCCTTCTTTACCCGCCACGGCGCACTGATGCTCAAGGCCCTGGCCGGAGGCGGTGGTCGGGGCATGCGTGCAGTCACCGCAATCGACCAACTGGAACAGGCCTTTGCCCGCTGCCAATCCGAAGCCCAGGCGGCGTTCGGCAATGGCGCACTCTATGTCGAACAGTTGCTGCAACGCGCCCGGCACATCGAGATCCAGGTGCTGGGTGACGGCAGTGGCGCGGTCAGCCACCTGTGGGAGCGCGATTGCAGCCTGCAGCGCCGCCATCAGAAGCTGGTGGAGATCGCCCCCAGCCCGGACCTGCCCGCCGAGCTGCGCCAACAACTGATCGACGCCGCCTTGCAACTGGCCAGTCGGGTGCGCTACCAGGGCATTGGCACCTTCGAATTCCTCCTCGATCAGCAGCGGCCGGGGCGTTTCTACTTCATGGAGGCCAATCCGCGAATCCAGGTGGAGCACACGGTGACCGAAGCGGTGACCGGTATCGATCTGCTGCACACCCAACTGCACCTTGCCGCCGGCGCCTCCCTGGACAGCCTGGGCCTGACCCGACCGCCGACGCCCCAGGGTTTTGCGCTGCAGGTGCGGATCAATCTGGAGGAGCAACTGGCCGACGGCGGCACCCGCCCGGTGGCCGGAACCTTGAGCGCCTATGAGCCCCCCAGCGGTCCCGGGTTGCGGGTTGATGGCTACGGCTATGCCGGGTACCCGGTCAACCCCAGCTACGACTCGCTGCTGGCCAAACTCATCGCCCATGGCGCGGACTACTCCAGCGCCCTGGGGCGGGCCTATCGCGGGCTCTGCGAGTTCCGCCTGGAAGGCGTGGCCAACAACCTCGGGCTACTGCAGAACCTGCTGCGCCATCCGGCGCTGGCCGAGCATCAGCTCAGCACCGGCTTCGTCGAGCAGCACTGGGCCACATTGGCCCAAGTCGCCCCCGACGGGCACCGCTCGCTGTTCTTTGCCCAACAGCCGCTGGCCCCGGGGCAGATCCACGCCAATGTACAGGCGCCCTCGGGCACCCTGGCCCTGGAGGCCCCGAGCACCGGCGTTGTGGTGACCCTGGAAGTGGCCGAGGGCGACACCTTGCAGGTCGGCCAGCGGGTGGCGGTGCTGGAAGCGATGAAGATGGAGTTCGAGGTCAAGGCCCAGCACAGCGGTATCGTCCGGGCCCTGATAGCCCAAGTCGGTGACGCGGTCAGCGAAGGCCAGCCGCTGCTGTTCCTGGAGCCGGCCGAAGTCGCCGGTAGCGGCCTGTGCAGCGAAGAGCAGCTTGACCTGGAGTTGATCCGCGCCGATCTGGCCGAGGTCCGCCAACGCCACGCCCTGTTGCAGGACGCCCAGCGTCCGGAAGCGGTGGCCAAGCGCCGCAAGACTGGCCAGCGCACCGCCCGGGAGAACCTCGACGACCTGCTGGACCCGGGCAGTTT
The DNA here is from genome assembly GCF_003732485.1 of Pseudomonas protegens. GTDB lineage: Bacteria > Pseudomonadota > Gammaproteobacteria > Pseudomonadales > Pseudomonadaceae > Aquipseudomonas > Aquipseudomonas protegens_B. Next base: position 55,959 of record NZ_MOAK01000089.1, on the reverse strand, counting down.
CATGGAATACGGCGCCATGGCCCTGGCGGCTCAGCGCCGGCGGCGCAGCCTCGAAGAGCTGCAAGCCTTGAGCCCTGCCGACGGTCTGGTAGGTGGCATCGGCACGGTCAATGCCGAGCTGTTTGACGGCCCGTCCGCCCGTTGCCTGGCCCTGGCCTACGACTACACGGTGTTCGCCGGCACCCAGGGGGTGATGAACCACAAGAAAACCGACCGCCTGCTGAGCCTGGCCCAGGAGTGGCGACTGCCGGTGGTGCTGTTTGCCGAAGGCGGCGGCGGTCGCCCCGGTGACAGCGACTTTGTCGGGGTCGCGGGGCTGGACTGCCATACCTTTGCCGCCATGGCCCGGCTCTCCGGCTGGGTGCCGACGGTGGGCATCGCTTCAGGCCGCTGTTTTGCCGGCAACGCCGCGCTGCTGGGCTGCTGCAACCTGATCATCGCCACGGCCAACGCCAGCATCGGCATGGCCGGCCCGGCGATGATCGAGGGCGGTGGCCTGGGCAGTTTCACTCCAGAGCAAGTGGGCCCGGCATCGGTACAAGGACCCAATGGCGTGATCGATGTTCTGGTCAAGGACGAGGCCGAAGCCGTGGCGGTGGCCAAGCAATACCTGGGCTATTTCCAGGGACCGCTCAGGGATTGGCAATGCGCGGACCAGCGGGAACTGCGCCAGTTGATCCCGGAAAACCGCCTGCGGGTCTACGACATTCGCCGGGTGATCCAGACCCTGGCCGATCGTGACAGCGTGCTGGAGTTGCGGCGCCAGTTCGCTCCGGGGCTGATTACCGCGTTGATCCGGATCGAGGGCCGGGCCTTTGGCCTGATCGCCAACAACCCCGCGGTGCTGGGGGGCGCCATCGACGCCGCGGCCGGCGACAAGGCCGCGCGCTTCATGCGCCTGTGCGAAGCCTTCGGCCTGCCCCTGGTGTCCCTGTGCGACACCCCGGGGTTCATGGTCGGGCCCGAATCGGAACAGCAAGCCACAGTGCGCCATGTGTCGCGGATGTTCGTCAGCGCCGCCAGCCTGACGGTGCCGTTCTTCACCCTGGTGCTGCGCAAAGGCTATGGCCTGGGGGCTCAGGCCATGGCGGCCGGCAGCTTCCATAACCCGATGTTCACCGTGGCCTGGCCCAGCGCCGAGTTCGGTGCCATGGGCCTGGAGGGTGCGGTGTGCCTGGGCTTCGCCAAGGAACTGGCGGCCCAGTCCGAGCCCGTAGAGCGTCAGGCACTGTTCGACAAACTGGTGGCCAAGGCCTACGCCCAGGGCCGGGCCCTGAACATGGCCAGCTACCTGGAGATCGACGCCGTGATCGATCCCCTGGACAGCCGCTCCTGGCTGCTTCGTGGTCTCCAGGCAGCGCCCCGGCCGACACCCTGGACAGAGCGCCCCCAAGGGTTCATCGACACCTGGTAACCCACCCGCAGCTGGCTTGTGTAGGAGCTGGCTTGCCAGCGAGGACGCCCGCAAGAGCAACACAAGCCTCAAAGGCCTCTTCGCCGGCAAGCCGGCTCCTACAGGTTGGCATCCCAGGCCACCGGAGCCTGGTCGAGGAACTGGCGCAGCTCGGCCAGCAGCTTGTCGCTGGAGTGGCTGCTGGGCCGGTCGGCGACAAACCTCAGGCTCGGCATGATTGCCTGCACCCCGTCGTAGTGCCACTGCCCAGCAGTGCGCTCCGTTTCCTGCAGGGCTCGGGCGAAAATTGCCAGGTCCCGACGGGCCCGGGGAATGCCGCTGCTGCGTTCGACCCAGCTTTCATAACGCTGGCGGATTTCGATGCGGCCCTGGTTGACGATGGCCAGCACCGCGCAGCGGCTGCGATTGTGCAAGGCCACCGGCGACAGGCCGAAGTACTCGCCCTCGCCCTGCCAGGCCCCTTGCGCCAGGCGAAAGATCGCCAGATCGATATCCGGGTACTCCTCGATCCGTGTGGCGGGATGCTCCACCAGCGCCGTGCTGCGCTGCAGGTCCTGCATGGCCGGGCGGTACAGTTCAGCGTAACGCCGGGTGTTATCCAGCACATCGGCCAGTTGCGGCAGCAGTGCGACGAAGCGCGCCATGAGTTGCCGGTCGTTGCCACCCTGGCTGTCGCTGCGCACCCGGGCGGCCAGGGCATGCAGGGTAAAGGCGCAATGCAGGGCCTGGGGCGAAGTGCCCCGGGTGAAGTCGCCGAGTCGCGCGATATCGATCAGCAATTGACGGTGCCGCAGAGCATGCTCGGGGGCCAGGAAGGCGTAGACCGAGGCCAGTCCGTCAAGATCGAAATGGTCGCTGGTGATCACCTGCGCCTGTTCCACCCTCAGCCCCTGCTGGAGAAAAATCAGCGCGCTGGCGGTGGACAGGTTGGCCTTGTAGGCACTGGGGGTCTTGTTGGCCGGCCAATGGGACAGGGTCAGCACGGTGGCCGGGTTGTCGATGGAGTCCAGGGAGATATTGTCCCGCCTGCGGGTCTGGCCCAGGGGCAGGAATCCGTAGGGGCTGTGTGGCCCCAGGCGCCAGGGTTGCAGGCCTAGCTCCAGCGGCGCTTCGCCGGCGCCGGGGGCCAGTCTCTGGGGCAGCTCACGCAGCGCCGGCGTTGTGCTCTTGAGCTCCCCCGAACCCTCCAGGCGATAACTGAACTGGCACAGATTCTCCCGGCGCAAATCCCTGGGGTTGCCATTGCGCACCCCGCAGCCGGGCCCGCCGAGGACGCTGAGCAGATCGGTGAACTGATTGTCGGCAATGCCGATGGCGCGTCCCCCCAGCAACCTGAGGTCCAGGTGCGCGAATACGGGGGCGACGCCCGGATCGAAAATGAAACCCTGTTCATGACTTACGGTATTGAGGCTGTTCATCTGTACGTCCTTGCCAATAGATGAATCCAGGCAGGCTTCAAGCCTCGGCCAGGGCCCGGGAATGGCTGCGCCGGACCTGGCGCATGCTGATAAACAACAGGGCCGATACCCCGGCATAGAGACCGAACAGCCAGGCCGCGGCCTGGGCCGCACCGGCAACGCCTGCGGTGGAACTGAGGCCGGCCAGGTTGACAATCATCCCCGCCAGCGCCGCGCCCAGGGCCGTGGCCACCAGTTGCACGGTGGTGATCGAGGCACCCGCCAGCTCCTTCTGGTCATCGGCCGCGTTTTCCAGGACCCGGGACAACAGATGGGGCCACGCCAGGCCGATCCCTGTGCCCACCAGCAACATGGCCAGGCACACCGCCCCCAGACTCAGGACTGGCGTAGCCGTAGCGGGCATGAACAGGCAGGCCAGGAGCAGACCGGCCACCACCAGGAATGGCCCGCTGGCGATGGCGCGGGACGCACCCCGGGGGCTCAGGCCGGAGCTGAAGATCGCCCCCAGGGTCCAGCCGGCCGCCATCAGTGCAGCGATGTAACCCGCCAGCAAGGGAGTTTGCTGGTGCAGCACTTGCAGGAACAGCGGCACAAAGACCTCGCTGGTCATGCCCACCACCAGCAGCGCCATGGAGAGGTACAGCGCCAGCAAGGGGCTGCCGGACTTCAGGCTGTCGCGGGGCAAGAGACGTTTGCCGGAGCGGTTTTCCAGCACCACCACCAGCAGCAACAGGCCCAGGCCGACGCCCAGTCCCAGGGCGTTGTACCCGGGTGAAGGCGTGATGCTGCCAATGGAGATCGCCAGCACCACCGCGGTCAGCAACACCAGCTGCAGGCCGGGAATGGGACTACGGGGCGCCGCTTCGCGGCTTTTACCCGGTAACAGGGCGACCGCCAGCAGCATGAACAGCAAGGTGCAGGGTAGCAGCACCCAGAACGCCGCACGCCAGGCTCCGTGTTCGGCGAAGACACCGCCCACTGCGGGGCCGATCAGGGTAGCCGCGCCCCACATGGCGGAGATCAGCGCCATTGCCCGAGGCCATAGCGGCTCGTCGAATACCAGGCGGATCATCGCGTAGGGCAAGGCGAACAGCAGCCCTCCGCCCAGCCCCTGGACGCTGCGCCCGAAGATCAGCCAGCCCATGTCCGGAGCCAGGGCACACAGACCGCAACCGAGCATGAACACCAGGCCGGCCAGGGCATAGGCGATCTTCGGCCCCAGTACCGCCAGGGCTCGGGTGGACAGCACGGAACCGATGATCGAGGCCACCACGAACAAGGTGGTATTCCAGGCGTAGTAGTCCAGGCCGCCGATATCCTTGACCACCGAAGGCAACAGCGTGGTGACCAGGTACACGTTGATTGCATGCAGTGCCACGCCACCGGCCAGGGCTGCCGAGCGCAGTCCGTTCTTGCCCAGTAACAGTGCCGACCATCCGCTTGTCGAAGCCATGCCTTGCTCCCTTCGGGTTGTTCGATAAAGCCGCACTGTATTACACAAGCAATTACTTGGATATTTAATTTTTCATGGCCTCACCCCCTTGGCCAATCCGCCGCTCGAGGAGCGACAATCGCCGGGGGCCGACGCCGGAGCCTGTTATGCTTGCGCGGTTTGCCGCGTCCTGCACGCCCTTGATACCCCACTTGCGCATTGGTTAATGGCCCAGCATGTCCTCGATATCCTCCCCTGCCGAGAAGAAGAACCCCGGAGCCACCGCCGAGCGGATTCTGTTTCTGCTGAAAACCCGCGGCCCCTTGAAAACAGCTGACCTGGCCCCGCTGCTCAAGGTTTCCCTGGAAGCCACCCGCCAGCAGCTACAAAAGCTGCTGGACGGCGAGCTGATCGCCGGGCAGATGATGCCGGCCCAGGGCGCCGGGCGACCGTCGCAGAAATGGGTGTTGACCGAGCAGGCCCAGGCCCGCTTTCCCGACACCCATGCCCACCTGACCCTGCAGCTGATCGATTCGATTCGCGCGGTCTATGGGGCCGACGGCGTGGAGCGCATCGTCACTGACATGGAGCGGGTCAACACGGCGCAGTACCTCGACGTCTGCGCCCCGCTGCCGACTTTGGAAGAACGGGTCCGGGCCCTGGCGCACATCCGTGAAGTTGCCGGCTACATGGCCAGCGTCGAGGCCGACGGCGACGGCTGGCTGTTGATCGAGAGTCACTGCCCGATCTGTGTCGCCGCCCAGCAGTGCCAGGGCTTCTGCCGCTCCGAACTACAGGTGTTCCAGGCCGCCATTGGCGACCTGGGCCAAGTGCAGCGCGTGGAACACCTGATTACTGGCGATCGACGCTGCGTCTATCGCATCGGTGCCACCCAACCGAGTTCCTGCCCGTGATCGCCCCTGCCCTGTCCCGCCTGCTCAAGCGCGGCGCGCTGATCCTTGGCGTTGCCGCATTCACCCTGCTGGCCTGGCGCGCCTTCGACAGTGAGCGGGGTCCGGCATTGCAACCCTGGCACCTGCGGGTGCCCCATGAACTGAGCATCGAACAGATCGACAGCGCCGACTGGGCGGCCTGGCTGCAGGCCGAGGACCGCTTGTTTGCCGAAGTCCGGCATGAAGTCAGCGACCGCCTGGACCCGACCCAGGTCCCGCCCTTCAACCGTTATCGCGTGGACAGCCGGGTCTACCCGCCCCGCTTTGCCACCGACTGGAACCGCTCCTACCTGCTGCGGCCCCCCGGCACGCCACGGGGCGTGGTGGTACTGCTGCACGGTTTGACCGACTCGCCCTACAGCTTGCGCCACGTTGCCCGACGCTACGTCGAGCACGGTTACCTGGCCATCGGCCTGCGCCTGCCCGGCCACGGCACCGTGCCGGCCGGCCTGACCGACGCCCATTGGCAGGACTGGCTGGCCGCCACCCGCCTGGCCCTGCGTACCGCCCGGGCCGAAGTCCCGGCGCCTGCGCCCTTGCATATCGTTGGTTACTCCAACGGCGGTGCCCTGGCGGTCAAGTACGCCCTGGACGCCCTCGACGATCCGCAGTTGCCACAAGCCCAGCGCCTGGTGCTGATTTCACCGATGATCGGCGTGGCCCCGTCGGCACGCTTTGCCGGCCTGGCCGGCTGGCCTGCGGTGTTTCCGGCCTTCAGCAAGGCGGCCTGGCTGAGCCTGCGTCCGGAATACAACCCGTTCAAGTACAACTCGTTTCCGGTCAATGGCGCGCGCCAGTCGTGGCTGCTGACCGACGCCCTGCAAAGCCAGCTGCTGGCCAGGGTGGGTGACCCGCGCCTGAACCGGTTGCCACCGATCCTCAGCTTCCAGTCACTGACCGATGCTACGGTCAGTACTCCTGCCCTGGTCACCGGCCTGTACCGGCAACTGCCGGCCAATGGCAGTGAGCTGGTGATTTTCGACCTCAACCGGGATCGGGACTTCGAAGGCTTGCTGGACCCCGCCAGCCTCACCTCCCTGGCCAGCCTGCTGCCGGCACCGCCGCGCAACTACAGCACCCGGGTGCTGACCAATGAAGGCGCCGGCGGCGCGAACCTGGACGAGGTCAACACCCCTGCCCTGAGCCTGGACAGCCGTCGACGGCCTCTGGAGCTGGCCTATCCGGCGGGGGTGTTTTCCTTGTCCCACGTGGCCTTGCCGTTCCCTGTGGACGACGGTTTGTACGGCACCCAGCCCAACCCCGGGGAAGACTTCGGCGTGCACCTGGGCACCATCGCCGCCCGTGGCGAACGCGGCGTGCTGGTGGTGCCCATGGATGAGCTGATGCGCCTGACCGCCAACCCGTTCTTCCCCTACCTGATCCGCCGCATCGAAGCCGATATAGATCAAGCAACAGTTCAATCATTGATTCGCTGAATAGCCGGATGTTAGCGTCAGCCCCCTTTGCCCCCCTTGATTTGCGAGGGGGCACGACTGCCTTGATCGCAGGAAATCCTGATGAACCCCATGCTTCGAACCCATGCCGCGGGCCTGGCCCTGCTGCTGGCCGCCGCCACCCAGACACTGCAAGCCGCCGAGCAACAGGACTACTGGTACGTGCAGACCAGCGTCTACACCAACCACTGGAGCAACGATCCCGACCACAACAACCACCAGGACCTGATCGGCCTGGAGCGCAACTACGCCGACGGCCAATTGTGGGGCGTGAGCACCTTTCGCAACTCCTTCTCTCAACGCTCGTACTACGCCTACCTCGGCAAGGCCTGGGAGCATGCCGACTGGCCGGTCTACGCCAAGCTCAGCGGCGGCCTGATCCAGGGCTACAAGGGCGACTACAAGGACAAGATCCCGCTGAACCACTTTGGCGTGGCGCCGGTGCTGATTCCTGCGGTGGGCGTACATTACGGGCCGGTGGGCAGCGAACTGGTGGTGCTGGGCGCTGCTGCGGTGATGGTCAACGTCGGCTACCGTTTCTGAGCCCCCGGCAAGCTTCGCACAATCGTACAAGACGCTGTCCCGTCCCCTTTCCTAGACTCCCCCGACGAATGACCGAGGCCCCGCTCCGGGTCTTTGCCCGGGCCGGCATCGCCCTGGTTTCAGCGACGTGGCATCCACACAGTTGCCAGTCTCGGCACACTTGGAAAGGGACCTTCCAATGCATGGTTTTCAACCCCGGACCCCGCAGTTCTATATCAATCCGCTGTTCCTTCCGGCGTCCGGCAGTGGTTCGCGCCTGGCGGTGAATCCCGCCACGCTGGAGCCTGTCGGACAGATCAGCGACTGCCACCAGAGCGATATTCGCCTCACCGTGGACGCAGCCAACGTCGCCCATGATCTGTGGCGCCTGCTGGAGGGGGATCAGCGCAAGCTGCTGCTGCATCAGTTGGCCGACAGCATCGACGCCGCCAGCGCCCTCAACCGGCAGATTGTCCAGCTGATGATCCTCGAACAGGCGCTGACCCTGGCTGAGGCCAGCCATGAGCTGAAACACTGTGCGGCGATCGTGCGCTACTACGCGGATCTGGCCGACACCGGCAGCCCGACTCCAGCCCCCGGCATGCCGGGCTCGGCGCGGCGCCAGGTGCGCTACGAGCCCTACGGGGTCAGCGTGCACATCCTGCCTTTCGCCCAGGGCATCGTGCTGATGTGCCGGACGGTGGCGGCGGCACTGGCCGCGGGCAACAGTTGCATTGTCAAACCTGCGGAACACGCCACCCTGTCCACCCTGGCGTTCATGCAGCACTTTGTCGGCCTGCCGGCGGGCCTGGTGTCCTGCCTCCCCGGAGATGCCCGCACCGGACAATGGCTGCTGCAGTCCTCCGGCACCCACGCCGTGGCCTTCACCGGCAGTGTCGCCGCCGGCAGCGCGGTGGCGGTGACCTGCGCGGAGCTGCTCAAACCCTGTGTGATCGAGAGCGCCGGGCGCGGCTCGATGATCGTGTCCCGGCATGCCCGATTGGACCTTGCCGCTGCCTGCGGCGTAAGCGCCGCCTTCGGTCGCAGTGGCCAGACTTGCCTGGCGATCCAGCACTTCTTTGTCGAAGAATCGATCCATGATCAGTTCGTCCGCCAGTTCATCGAGCTCAGCCGCGTCCAGTGTCAGGGGCACCAGGCGGCCTGCTCCATTGGCCCATTGATCAGCGAAGCGGCGCGGCAAAAGGTCATGCGGCTGGTGAACGATGCCCTGGCCAAAGGCGCGACACGGGTGGCCGGCGCGGATGAATGCCCGGATGCGCCGGTGCTCGGCTGGTTTCATCCGTGGGTGATTCTCACCGAGATCGACGACGACATGGCCATTACCCAGGAAGAGTGCCTGGGGCCGGTGGCCCTGATTCGCCGAGTGACTGATCTTGGCGAGGCCGTGCAACTGGCCAACGACTGTCCTGCCAGCGTTGAAGCGACCCTGTTCTGCAATGATCCGGCGCATGCGCTGCTGGCCTGCCAACGGCTCCTGGCCACCCGGGTCCGGATCAACCCGGCGGTCTCTGCCGACAGCGCCACTGATGGCAGTCACTGGTTCGATGACCTGTCCCCCAGGGCATTGGACGCCTTCCGGCGCCCCAAGACTGTAGTGGGGCAAGACCTCGGCCAGGCACTCTCGGCCTCTGGCGATTTTGACCAGGTCGCATCGGGGAGATAGCCCAGGGACATGGCTCAGAGAGATGACGTTCGTGTGTGCTTCACGCAGCGGTGATTCAAAGAGGGGGGAAATTTATGCAGGTCGAGCAACAGATGCAATTATCACAAAACACACCAGGAGCCCTGCGCAGGGTGGCCCCGGCCGCGTTGGCCATTGTCCCGGTGAGCATGCTGTTCGGAATGCTGGCAGGCCGCGCCGACTGGTCGCTGCTGGAGGTGGCGCTGGTGGGGCTGCTGGGATTCACCGGCAGCGCTCAGTTCGCCGCCCTGCCACTGGCCCAGTCGGGAGCCGGGTTCTTCACCCTGTTGCTGGTCTCGGCCTCGATCAACAGCCGTTACCTGCCCATTGCCTTCACCTCGAGCCCGCGGTTGCCCCGGGGGTTCCTGCAGAAGGCCGGTGCGGCCCATATGCTCGGGGACGAGGCCTACGCCACCGAGCACGAACGGGACAATCCGGCCACGGTGCTGGTGATACGCGGGACGATTTTCCTGACCTGGGCTCTGGCCGGGGTTCTGGGGGCATGGCTGGGTCAATGGCTGCCCCAGCAGTGGATCGGCAGCGAGGTCAACCTGGGCTACCCCGCCAGCGTAGTGCTGATGTACCTGTCGCTGGCGCAGTTGCGCAGCCGCTTGGGCCTTGCGCACGAGCGCCGCCCGGCCATCTTGTCGATGGTCACCCTCTGTGTGGCGCTGACCCTGGTACTGATCATGTTGTTGGGCACCCTGTATTTCTGGATTCCCGGTGTACTGATCAGCACGGCCTTGCTGACGAGGACCAAGCTATGACCGATTCGGCCTGGATCACCATCGCCGCACTGTTGGCCACCAGTTGCCTGGTGCGGATCATTCCGGCGTTCGTCAGCATCCGTATGCAACCCGGCCTGCAGCGTTGCCTGGAGCGGGTGCTGCCGGTGGCGGTGTTCATCAACTTCGCGGTGTACATCGCTTTCAGCGAGATGAGCCGCGAGCCCCTGGCAGCCTCGGTGTCCCTGCTGCTGGTGGGAGCCTTTGCCCTGAGCAACAGCCTGGGGCTGATCAGCACCGCGGCGATCGGCACCGCGACCTATTTTGCAGTGCTGCACCTGACCGCCGCGGCCTGATACACGCAGGTGCCAGGACTATGGTTCATCCTCGCAACCCAGTCCCTGGCGCTGAGGGTTTTCATCCGCCAGGGTCTTGCCGGTACGGGCCATGATCTGCCCCTGCAGGGCCCGCAACGCACTGCCGTCCAGACGCTTGCAGCTGTTGATCTCCCAGACATCGCCGGTGGCGGTGCTCACCGAGAACAGCCCCCAGTACTCAGTGGCGCCGGCCTTGGGGTCGTTGTAGCCGAGGCTGAAGTCGAAGTACCCCGGATGCGGCGGCTGGCCGTTGTCGTCCTGCAGGTCCCCATCGACAAAGACCCCGGGCTTGTCCAGTTGATAGTCCTGATGCTTCAAGGCCACCAGCAGCACTTCCTGGGCCTGCTCGCGGGTCAGTCCCGTGGCCTTGACCTCGGCCGGCTGCAGGGCGGTACCGGCACAGGCGACGAGCGCAGCGCAGGCCAGGGGCAGGCCCAGCAACCATGAGTGGGGATTTTTTCTCAGCACGCCATGCGCCCTCTGACCGCGACGATGATCTTCGCCAGGTACTCGGCGAAACCGTTGCGCCCACCGGTGGCAGCGTCGCCGCTGTTGTAGCCGCTGCGCACCAGGGCCTGGGCAAACTCCATCGGGTCGCGCTTGCTGCGCACCGACGAGCCATAGCGCAAGGCGAAGGACTGGGCGCATTTCTGGAAAGAGTCGAACTTCGCCACCTTGATGCTGGCGTTGCCCTGGGGCGCCTCGGCACCGCTCTGCAGGGGCGCCGGGGCATGCAGGGAGAAATAGTTGTTGAGCTCGCGGGCAATGCGTCCGGCGCCGTACTGGCTCTCCTGGGCCGCCAGGCCGAGGATGTTTTCCACCGGCAGGTCCAGTTGATCGGCGATCGGCTGGCAAGCCGCCTTGTACTTGCTGACAAAGGTGACGGCCTGGGTGTTGTTGCACAGTTTTGCGCTCAAGATTGCTCCCTCATTTGACTGGTCGATTCCATTTGCCACAGGTGAAACATGCCGATTATAGAGCAGCATCCCGGCCTTGCCTCAGACCTGGGCGCCGATACGAATGACTGATTTCACGCAAACAATTGACGCTTTTTTCTCGTTATACACTCTAGATTGCAAGTGATTTCTACGTGCCGCACGTCTCCTTCATGACGAGCGCCACTTTGAACAAGGACAGAGCGATGAACAGTCCTGCCAGCGAAGCAGATGAATACTTGATGATGCAGGCCGCCCATTGGTGCATACGCCTGCGTGAGACCGATTGCAGCCTGGATGAACGCCGGGCGTTCGAAGACTGGCTGCAGAGCGATCCAAGCCACGCGTTTGAATACGCCAAAATGCTCGAGGCCTGGGACTTTACCGGGCATCTGTCCCCTTCCCTGCCGACCTCCTGAGCGGCCGGTACTCACAGGTCGAAGCGGTCGATGGCCCGGCGCCGTTCATTGTCGTCACGCATGTCATAGCTGGCGGTGGTCTGGATATTGGTGTGGTGCGCCAGCTTCTGGGCGATCGACAGGTCATGCTCCTCGATCACCCGGGTAATGAACGAACGACGAAAGTCGTGGGGCATGATCCGCACGCCGACCTGGGCGCCGCGCTGGCGAGCGATGTAGTAGATGGCGTGCTTGCTGATGCGTTCACGGGTGATATGACCGCCGCGACGAATCCGGTTGAACAGAAAAGCATCGTCCTCCAGGCCTTCGGGCAGGTACGCACGGCGCAGTTCCAGCCAGGCCTGCAGCTTGTCGAAGGCCCAGGTGGGGGCATACTTGATCAGTTGCTTGTTGCCCTTGGCCAGCACCTGCAGGCTGCGCTGGGCGAAGTCCACCTGGGCCAGGTCCAGGTTCACCGATTCGGACTTGCGCATGCCCGAGCCATAGAGCACCGCAATGATGGCCGCGTCGCGCACGCCCTGGGGGCGCGGGTCGGCGGCACACACCGCCATCAGGTCCTGGATCAGGCCGCGCTTGAGATTGCGCCCCCGGGACAGGCGTGTACCGCCCATGGCCTTGACCGAGCGCATTTTCAGCAGGTGGTCCTGGCTGATCAGGCTGCTGCGCCAGGCTTCGTTCATCACCCCGCGCAGGGCATTGACGTACAGCGACGAGGTGCTCGGGGCATAGCCGTCACGGCGCAATGTGGCCACCAGGGCCGTTACCTGTTCGGGTTGCAGTTGATGCCAGGGGATGTCCTCAAGGTTGAGCTCGTCATAACCCAGGCGGTCGGCGGCGTCCTGCAGCACGTAACGCAGGGTCGACTGGCTGGAGGGGGCCAGGCGCGCCAGGTACAGGCTCAACGGGTTGGTCTTGTGCGAGCGGTCGGCCGCGGCCGGTTGTTCCTGGGAAGTCATGCTGCCCCCGAAACCAGAGACGACACCGGAGTGCAGCGTCCTGCACCGTTCATGGCCCTGCTCAAGGCACCGTGCAAAGCCCCCCGCAAGCGCTCCTTCAAGCCCTTGTTCAAGCCCTTGAAAGCGCTGCCGGCACCCCGCCACGCTACAACCTTGACAACAAACTGAACACTAGCTGTCTGGCCCGCAGAAAAACGGACTTTTGCCCTATTTTTCATATTCGTTTCACATTTTTCCGCTTAATCTCAGCCACCAACACGCCACCTGCCAAACGCAGTGCTTTCTCAGGTTGCCAAGATAACACCTTGATCCGCATTTACTTTTAACAAACATCGTCTTTACTCAAACGCTGCATGGATCGCCACCCCGGCCCAATAACTGGATGAGCCTTGATGACTGCATGACCGCCCCCCCTTCCCATCAATCGTTCGTTCATTCGCATCACCCCGTATTTCCAGCATCCGCTAAACCCGAGGTAACCATGAACCAGGCTTTCCTTCCTTTCTCGCGCCCGAGTATTGGCGACGAAGAGATCGCTGCAGTGGAGCAGGTTCTGCGCTCCGGCTGGATCACCACCGGCCCGAAAAACCAGGAACTGGAACAGCAGTTCGCCGACCGCGTCGGCGCTCGCCATGCCGTGGCCCTGTCGTCGGCCACCGGCGCCATGCACATCACCCTGCTGGCCCTGGGCATTGGCCCCGGCGACGAAGTGATCACCCCGTCCCAGACCTGGGTCTCCACGGCCAACATGATCTGCCTGCTGGGGGCTACTCCGGTATTCGTCGATGTCGACCCCGACACCCTGATGAGCGACGCAGCCACCATCGAAGCGGCCATCACGCCACGGACCAAGGCCATCATCCCGGTGCACTATGCCGGTGCCGCCTTCGACCTGGACCCGCTGTACGCCCTGGCGGACAAGCACGGCATTGCGGTGATCGAAGATGCCGCCCACGCGGCCGGTACTGTCTATCGCGGCCGGGCCATCGGCGCCCAGGGCACGGCGATCTTCTCCTTCCACGCCATCAAGAACATGACCTGCGCCGAAGGTGCGATGTTCGTCAGCGATGACCAGGCCCTGGCCGACCGGGTGCGCATGCTCAAGTTCCACGGCCTGGGCGTGGACGCCTACGATCGCCTGACCCACGGCCGCAAGCCCCAGGCCCAGGTGATCGAACCCGGATTCAAGTACAACCTGGGAGACATCAACGCCGCCATCGCCCTGGTGCAATTGCAGCGCCTGGACCAGATCAACGCCCGGCGCGAAGTGCTGGCCAAGGCTTACCTGGAGCGCCTCAAAGGTCTGCCGGTACAGCCCCTGCACCTGCCCCAGTACCCGCAGCAGCACGCCTGGCACCTGTTCATCCTGCGTATCGACGCCGAACGCTGCGGCCTGGACCGTGAAGCCTTCATGAAGGGCCTGCAGGAACAGAACATCGGCACCGGCATCCACTTCATCGCCACTCACCTGCATACCTATTACCGACAGCGCTTCCCCGATGTGCGGCTACCACACACCGAATGGAACTCGGCGCGTCTATGCTCGATTCCACTGTTCCCGGACATGACCCTCGACGATGTCGAGCGGGTCTCCGGTGCCATTGCCAACCTCCTGGACTGAAGCCTTTGAAACCTTACCCAATCCAGTTCGTGTCGATCGTCATTCCGGTCTACAACGAAGAACAGAGCCTGCCCGAGCTGCTGCGGCGCACCGAGGCGGCCTGCCGCCAGCTCAAGCACGAGTTTGAAATCGTCCTGGTGGACGACGGCAGCCGCGACGAGTCGGCGAACATCCTGCAGGAAGCCGCCGAGCGTGAAGGCAGCCCGGTAGTGGCGGTGATCCTCAACCGCAACTACGGTCAGCACGCAGCGATCATGGCCGGCTTCGAGCAGTGCCGCGGCGATGTGGTCATCACCCTCGACGCCGACCTGCAGAACCCGCCGGAAGAAATTCCGCGCCTGGTGGCCCAGGCCGAGCTCGGTTATGACGTGGTCGGCACCGTGCGCAACAACCGCCAGGACTCGGCCTTCCGCCGCTGGCCGTCAAAACTGATCAACCTGGCCGTGCAGCGCTCCACCGGTGTGGCCATGAGCGACTACGGCTGCATGCTGCGGGCCTACCGTCGCACCATCATCGACGCGATGCTGGCCTGCACCGAGCGCAGTACCTTTATCCCGATCCTGGCCAACAGCTTCGCCCGGCACACCACCGAAGTGCTGGTGGAGCACGCCGAGCGCGAGCACGGCGACTCCAAGTACAGCCCGATGCGCCTGATCAATCTGATGTTCGACCTGATCACCTGCATGACCACCACGCCCCTGCGGCTGCTGAGCATCATCGGCTTCGGCATGGCCGGCCTCGGCGCGCTGTTCGCCCTGATGCTGATCGTGCTGCGGCTGATCTTCGGCGCCACCTGGGCCGGCGACGGCACCTTCGTGCTGTTCGCGGTGCTGTTCGTGTTCACCGGTGGCCAATTCATCGGCATGGGTCTTTTGGGTGAATACCTGGGACGCATGTACAGCGACGTGCGGGCCCGCCCGCGCTTCTTCATCGAAAAAGTCTTGCGCAGCCAGCCGGCGGTCCCCGCCCCGGCTGTCACTGTCGACGGTTTAACTTCCACTCATACTGATCAGGTTTCGCCATGAGCAATAAAGCTGTTGTCTTCGCCTACCACGATATTGGCTGTGCAGGCATCGAAGCCCTGCTCAATGCAGGCTACGAGATCGCTGCCGTGTTCACCCACGCCGACGATCCCAAGGAGAACACCTTCTACGGCTCCGTCGCCCAGCTGTGCGCCCGCAAAGGCATTGCCGTGCATGCCCCGGAAGATGCCAACCACCCGCTGTGGATCGAGCGCATCAGCAAACTCGACCCGGACTACCTGTTCTCCTTCTACTACCGCAATCTGCTGAGCGAACCCCTGCTGGCCACCGCTCGCAAGGGTGCGTTCAACCTGCACGGCTCCCTGCTGCCGCACTACCGTGGCCGCGCACCGGCCAACTGGGTGCTGGTCAAGGGCGAAACCGAGACCGGCGTGACCCTGCATCGCATGGTCAAGCGCGCCGATGCCGGCGCCATCATTGCCCAGCAGCGCGTAGCCATCGAGCGCAGCGATACGGCGCTGAGCCTGCACCACAAACTGCGTGACGCCGCTGCCAGCCTGCTGCGCGACACCCTGCCGGCGCTGGCCCAGGGCAAGATCACCGAGACCGCCCAGGACGAGTCCAAGGCCAGCTACTTCGGTCGTCGTACCGCCGCAGACGGCAAGCTGGAGTGGAAACGCCCGGCCGAAGAGCTGTTCAACCTGGTACGTGCGGTCACTCAACCGTACCCGGGCGCTTTCTGCGCCGTCGGCGAGCACAAGCTGATTGTCTGGAGTGCCGAAGTTGCAAAAGGCAACGAAGGCCAGGCCCCGGGCCGGGTCATCAGCGTCGACCCGCTGCGCATCGCCTGTGGCGAAGACTCCCTGGTGATCACCTCCGGCCAGCGCAACGCCAACGGCCTGTACCTGGGCGGCCCGCAACTGGCCAATGAACTGGGCCTGGTGGATGGTTCCCTGCTGCGCGGTGCCGAGTCCGGGCGCAAGCCGCGTCGTACCCGCGTGCTGATCCTCGGTGTCAACGGCTTTATCGGTAACCACCTGTCCGAGCGTCTGCTGCGCGACGACAAGTACGACGTCTACGGCCTGGACATTGGCTCCGACGCCATCGAGCGCCTGCGCAGCCATCCGAACTTCCACTTCGTCGAAGGCGATATCAGCATTCACTCCGAGTGGATCGAATATCACATCAAGAAGTGCGACGTGGTCCTGCCGCTCGTGGCCATCGCCACCCCGATCGAATACACCCGCAACCCGCTGCGCGTGTTCGAGTTGGACTTCGAAGAGAACCTCAAGCTGGTTCGCTACTGCGTCAAGTACAACAAGCGCGTGATCTTCCCGTCGACTTCGGAAGTCTATGGCATGTGCCAGGACAAGAACTTCGACGAAGACACTTCCAACCTGATCGTTGGCCCGATCAACAAGCAACGCTGGATCTACTCGGTGTCCAAGCAACTGCTGGACCGGGTGATCTGGGCTTACGGCGCCAAGGGCCTGAACTTCACCCTGTTCCGTCCGTTCAACTGGATGGGCCCGCGCCTGGACCGTCTGGACTCGGCCCGTATCGGCAGCTCCCGTGCCATTACCCAGCTGATCCTCAACCTGGTGGAAGGCACGCCGATCCGTCTGTTCGACGGTGGCGAGCAGAAGCGTTGCTTCACTGACATCGCCGACGGCATCGAAGCCTTGGCACGCATCGTCGACAACGACAACGACTGCTGCAACGGCCAGATCATCAACATCGGCAACCCGGACAACGAAGCCAGCATCCGTCAGCTGGGCGAAGAACTGCTGCGTCAGTTCGAAGCGCACCCGCTGCGCAGCAACTTCCCGCCGTTCGCCGGTTTCCGCGACGTCGAGAGCAAGGCGTTCTACGGTGCCGGCTACCAGGACGTGGAACACCGCAAGCCGAGCATCGCCAACGCCAAGCGCCTGCTGAACTGGGAACCAACCGTGGAGATGAGCCAAACCATCGGCAACACCCTGGACTTCTTCCTGCGTGAAGCCATGCTGGAAATCGCCGATCGTTCCAAAGAAGAAGCTCGCTGATGCAGGCAGGTCTGCGCATTGATGTCGATACCTACCGCGGCACCCGGGAGGGGGTGCCGCGGCTGCTCGAATCGCTGGACGAAGCCGGGGTCAAGGCCACGTTCTTCTTCAGCGTCGGGCCGGACAACATGGGGCGCCACCTGTGGCGCCTGATCCGTCCGCAGTTCCTCTGGAAAATGCTGCGATCCAATGCCGCGGGCCTGTACGGCTGGGACATTCTCCTGGCCGGCACTGCCTGGCCGGGCAAACCCATTGGCCGGGACCTGGGGCATCTGATGCGCCAGACCCTGGCCGCCGGCCATGAAGTCGGCCTGCACGCCTGGGATCACCACGGCTGGCAGGCCAACACCGGGCGCTGGAGTCAGGCACAGCTGATCGAACAGATCCGCCGTGGCGTCGACAGCCTCAACGATATTCTCGGGCAAGCGGTGAGCTGCTCGGCGTCTGCCGGTTGGCGCGCCGATGAACGCGTCATCGAAGCCAAGCAACAGTTCGGCTTTCGCTACAACAGCGACTGCCGCGGCCAGAGCCTGTTCCAGCCACAACTGGCGGACGGCAGCCTGGGCGCACCACAGATTCCAGTGGACCTGCCGACCTTCGACGAAGTGGTCGGGCCGGTGGTGGCCGCCAAGGATTTCAACCGCTACATCCTCGACCGGTTCAGTCCGAACAAACTCAACGTCTATACCGTGCATGCAGAAGTAGAAGGGATTCTCATGGCCAACGATTTCCGCCAATTGCTGGCCAGCGCCAAGCAACGCGACATCCACTTCCAACCCTTGGGGGACATGCTCCCGGCGGACCTCGCCAACCTGCCCGCGGGCAAAGTCGTGCGTGGCGCGCTGGAAGGCCGTGAAGGCTGGCTGGGAGTGCAAGGCGCATGACCAGACGTTGGGCGCTGCCGCTGCTGCTGATCGCTTTCGGCCTGTTCTACCTGTTGCCCATGGCCACCCACGGCCTGTGGATTCCCGATGAAACCCGTTACGCGCAGATCAGCCAGGAAATGCTCCTGAGCGGCAAATGGGCGTCGCCGCACTTCATGGGCATTCGCTATTTCGAGAAACCCGTGGCCGGTTATTGGATGATCGCCATCGGCCAGGCGCTGTTTGGCGACAACCTGTTTGGCGTGCGCGTGGCCTCGGCCCTGAGCACCGGCCTCAGCGTGGTCCTGGCCTATCTGTTGGCCCGGCGCCTGTGGAACGATCCGCGCAAGAGCCTGGCCAGCGCCCTGCTCTACATGAGTTTTACCGTGGTGGCGCTGCAAGCCGGCTACGCCAACCTCGATCCGCAGTTCACCTTCTGGGTCAACCTGAGCCTGGTGGCACTGTGGTTCACCTTCGACTGCCAGACCCGACGCGGACAGATCGGCGCCTGGGTGCTGTTGGGCCTGGCCTGCGGCATGGGCTTCATGACCAAGGGCTTTCTCGCCTGGCTGCTGCCGGTGTTGGTGGCCCTGCCCTACGCGGTGTGGCAGAAGCGCCTGCGTTCGCTGCTGATTTATGGCGGTATCGGCGTGCTGGTGGCGATTCTGGTCAGCCTGCCCTGGGCCCTGGCGGTGCATGCCCAGGAACCTGACTACTGGAGGTTCTTCTTCTGGCACGAGCACATCCGCCGCTTTGCCGGTGAAGACGCGCAGCACGCCTCGCCCTGGTGGTACTACCTGCCATTGCTGGTGGGCTTCTGCGTGCCCTGGGTGCTGCTGTTGCCGGCCAGCCTGAAGCAGGCCTGGGAACAACGGCGCCTGAACAGCAGCGGCTTCCTGCTGCTGTGGCTGGTGCTGCCCCTGGCGTTCTTCAGCCTGAGCAAGGGCAAGTTGCCGGCCTACATCCTGCCGTGCCTGCTGCCCCTGGCCCTGCTGATGGGCCACACCCTGGTGGACCGTCTGGCCGCCGGCAAGACCCGGATCGTCAGCCTCAATGGTGTGCTCAACCTGCTGGCCGGCCTGTTGGCCCTGCTGGCCCTGGTGTACTTCCAGCTGAAAAAGCCGGTGTATGTGGACGAACCCCAGCATCTGGTCCTGGTGTACGTCCTGTTGCTGGGCTGGATCATCAGCAACCTGTTGCAGGCCATGCGCCCCTTGAGCCTGTGGGCCGCCCCGGCCCTGGGCAGCTTCCTGCTGGTGGCCCTGGCCCCGGCGGCGCTGCCGAACAAGGTGGTCTACAACAAGATTCCCGACCAGTTCATCATCGATCACGTGGCCGAGCTGGGTCAGGCCAAAGCCCTGCTGAGCAACGACCTGGGCGCGGCTTCCGCGCTGGCCTGGCGTCTGCGTCGCCCTGACGTGACTCTTTACAACACCCAGGGCGAAGTGAAATACGGCCTGGGCTACGAGGACACTGCGGCACGCAAGGTCGACCTGAACCAAGTCCAGCCGTGGATCGAGCAAGCCCGTAAGCAAGGCTCGATCGGTGTAGTGATGCGGGTCAAGAGCAGCGACGAGGAACATGAAGTCGAGCTGCTGCCCAAGGATGCCAAGCGCTACGAGCAAGGCAATATCGTGATCTTCATCATTCCCCAGAGTCAGCCATGAGTCTGTTGTTGCTCTTGCTTGCCTGCGGGCTGACCTGCCTGGGCCAGGTGGCGCAGAAGTTTGCCGTGGAAAGCTGGCGTGACCAGCCTTCCGGCATCCTGCAAAAACTGCGTTCCGGCTGGCTGTGGCTGGCCCTGTTCAGCCTCGGCCTGGGCCTGCTGGTGTGGCTCCTGGTGCTGCAACGCATGGAGGTGGGCGTGGCCTACCCGATGCTCAGCCTGAACTTCGTGTTCATCACCCTGATCGCGCGCTTGGTCTTCCATGAGCCCATCGACCGCCGCCATTGGCTCGGCGTGGCCCTGGTAATCGGTGGCGTGCTGCTGTTGAGTCGCCACGCATGAGCCGGGTCAAGGGCTTTGCCTTCGCCCTGGGCAGTGTGGCCCTGGTCAGCGGCGCCCAGTTGGGCATGCGCTGGAGCATGACCCGCCTGCCCGCCCCGGACCAGTGGCTGTCGGCCCTGAGTGCCGGCAGCGTCGACCTCGCGGCTCTGGCAGTGGTGATCGCGGCCATCGGCGCTTACGCCCTGTCGATGCTCTGTTGGCTCCTGGCGCTACGCGATCTGCCCCTGGGCCGGGCCTACTCGCTGCTGAGCATCAGCTACGCGCTGGTCTACCTGCTGGCCGCCAGCCTGCCGCTGTTCAACGAACCCTTCACGCTTTCCAAAAGCCTTGGAGTGGCCTTGGTCATCCTCGGCGTGATCACCATCAACTCTCGATCTGCACCCGCGACAAGTCCCAGGAATACCCCATGAAAATCAGCGTATTTGGAAGTGGTTACGTCGGCCTAGTACAAGCCGCCGTGTTGGCTGAAGTCGGCCACGATGTCATCTGCATGGACATTGACGAGCAAAAGGTCCAGCAGCTGCAACAGGGGCATGTGAGCATCTTCGAACCCGGGCTTGCCAGCCTGGTGAAGGAAAACCTCGAAGCCAAGCGCCTGCACTTCACTACCGATGAAAAACTCGCGGTGCAACACGGCCAGGTGCTGTTCATCGCCGTGGGCACGCCTTCCAGCGAAGACGGCTCGGCAGACCTGCGCTACGTGCTGTCGGTGGGCGACGCCGTAGCCCGCCACCGCCAGCAACCGGTGATTCTGGTGGAGAAGTCCACCGTTCCAGTGGGCACCGGCGACACCCTGAAGGCGCACATTGAAAAAGCCCTGGAAGGCCGCGCCCTGGAATTCGATATCGTCTCCAACCCGGAATTCCTCAAGGAAGGCTCGGCGGTCAGCGACTGCCGTCGCCCGGACCGGATCGTCATCGGCTGCGAGCGCGAAGCGGTGCAGGATGTGATGCGCGATCTCTACGCGCCGTTCAACCGCAACCACGACCGCATCATGTTCATGGACCTGCGCAGCGCCGAGCTGACCAAGTACGCGGCCAACTGCATGCTGGCCACCAAGATCAGCTTCATCAACCAGATCGCCGAGCTGGCCGAGCACCTGGGGGCCGACATCGAATCGGTACGCTTGGGCATCGGCGCCGACTCGCGGATCGGCTATCACTTCATCTACCCCGGTTGCGGCTACGGCGGCTCCTGCTTCCCCAAGGACATGCGCGCGCTGATCCACAGCGCCGAGCAGGCCCACTGCTCCAGTGACCTGTTGCAAGCGGTGGAAGCCATCAACGAACGGCAGAAACACAAGCTGTTCGAACGCATCAAGGCGTTCTACAAAGGCGACCTTGAAGGCAAGACCTTTGCCCTCTGGGGCCTGGCGTTCAAGCCCAACACCGACGACATGCGCGACGCACCGAGCCGAGTGCTGCTGGACGCGCTGTTCGCGGCCGGCGCTGAAGTCCGAGCCTTCGACCCGGAAGCGATGCAGGAAACCCAGCGTTTGTACCCGGACGAGTCGCGCCTGATGCTCATGGGCACGCCGGAATCGGTACTCGCCGGCGCCGATGCCCTGATCATCTGCACCGAATGGCAGCAGTTCAAGGCACCGGATTTCGAGCTGATCCAACAGCGGCTCAAGGCTCCGGTGATCTTCGACGGACGCAACCTGTACGACGCCGAACGCCTGGCGCGCAACGGTTTCACTTACTTCCCGATCGGTCGCGGTGAATCGCGCCACCTGCCGATTCCTCATCAGCAGTGGTCCACCGAGGCTTGAATGAACCCGCAGTCCAGCTCCCCTTCGAACACATTACTTTGGCAATCGTTGGCGCTGGGGCTGCTGGCCTTGCTGCTGTTCTGCGCCGGTGCCGGCCACGATTCGGCCATCGGTTTCGACTCGCGCTTCGTGCTCTTCGCCAAGGAAATGCTGCGCCATGGGCCGGGGTTCTTCCCCACCACCTATGGCCAGCCCTACGCTGACTATTCCAGCGCCTCGACCCTGCTGGTGTGGCTGTTCTCCCTGCCTACCGGGCAGGTCACCAGCTTCACCGCCTGGCTGCCGACGGCCATTGCTTCGGCGCTGATCGTCAGCCTGATCTATCGCTTGCTGGCGCCCTACTCCCGCACCTGGGCCCTGCTCAGCGTGGCCTTGCTGCTGCTGAGCAATACCTTTATCAGCGAAACCCGTGCCGTCTCCCTGGACCAGATGCTCGCCGCGGTATCCCTGGCGGTGTTCTACCTCGGCTATGCCCACGACCATTTCGGTGCCCGCCGGCACCTGGGCTGGATCTTCCTGCTGCTGGTGCTGGGCTTTGCCATTCGCGGGCCCATCGGCCTGGTGATTCCCACCGGCATGCTGTGCAGTTACTACCTGCTCAACGGTCAATGGCGCCGTTTGTTCGGCGTCGGTTTCAGCGCGCTGTTGCTGCTGGTGGCCTGCGTCGGCCTGCTGCTGTGGCTGGCCAAACTCAGCGGTGGCCAGGCCTTTGTCGACGATGTGATCCGCATGCAGTTCATGGGACGCATGGACGGCAGCGAAGGCTCCAGCGATGTCCTTTATTACTTCACCAGCTCTCTGGGCAACTACGCCCTGGCCTATCCCCTGGCGATCCTCGCCTGGGTTGCGGTGCTGCTGAGTCGTCCCGCGGAACAGGGCCCGGCCCTGAAATTGCTGCGCCTGTGCACCGCCGCCGGGTTGATCGTGATGATCGGCCTGTCGATTCCCCAGGCGAAGAAAGCCCGCTACCTGCTGCCGATGCTGCCCATGGCGGCGATCATCGCGGCTTATCCGTTCCAGGCCGGCCGCGGGCGGGTCATGGGCTGGCTGCGGGTGCTGATCCAGGGCCTGTGGCTGCTGCTGCCCGGGTTGCTGATGGTGGGGCTGCTGGTATTGCGCCGCAAATTCCCCGAACAACTCACGGCGCTCACGCCCATGCTGCTGATCCTCGGCCTGTTGCAGGCCGTGTCCCTGGGGCTGCTGTTCAAGCGCCAGTGGCGCGCCGTGGGCCTGGCCTACAGCGCGGTGCTGGCAGTCTGGACCTGTTACATCGGGGTCTTCGAACCGGTGGAGCACCGGCTCTATGACACCCGGGCGTTCAGTCGCGATGCCATGCAATTGATCGATGCCGATCCGGCGCCGGTGGTCCTGCACCGCATGGGCAAGGACGCCAAGGCGATCAAGTTCATGGTCAACCTGGATCGGGACCTGCAGCCACAGTTCACCGATCAGCCTGCCGCCCTGGCACAAGTGCCGGCCCCGGCCTGGGTGATTCTTGACCAGAGCGACCTGCCCAGCCTGCAAGGCACGCCACTGGCCGGGTTGAAACCGGTGCTGAACGGGCGTTTCGACAAGAATGACTTTGTCCTCCTGCACCTGCCCAAGGCCACTCAGGCACAACCCTGAAAGCGTTGCGCGGCCCCCTGCCGCCTC
This sequence comes from Pseudomonas protegens, assembly GCF_003732485.1. Taxonomy (GTDB): domain Bacteria; phylum Pseudomonadota; class Gammaproteobacteria; order Pseudomonadales; family Pseudomonadaceae; genus Aquipseudomonas; species Aquipseudomonas protegens_B. Next base: position 32,708 of record NZ_MOAK01000089.1, on the reverse strand, counting down.
CTTACACTCGCGCCCATGACTATTCAGATTCGCCGGGCGCGAGTGGCCGATGCGGCCTTCCTCCCCGCCATAGAAACCTCGGCTGCGAAACTGTTTCGCAGTGATCCGCAACTGGCCTGGCTGGCAGACGCCGAAGTGGCCGATGCCCAGAGCCAGCGCGAGAACATCCAGCACCACCCGGTCTGGGTTGCAGTGGCAGTGGACGGCACCCGCTGTGCCTTTCTCAACGCACAGATCTGTGACCGGGAACTGCATGTCTGGGAGATTTCCGTCGCCAGCGGCCACCAGGGCCAAGGCATCGGCAAGCGCCTGTTGCGGGCGGCACGGCAATACGCCGGGGAGCAGCAGCTTGAAGCCCTGACCCTGAGCACCTTCCGCGAACTGCCGTGGAACGAACCCTTCTACCAGCGCCAGGGCTTTGTCACCCTCGAACCGGCACAGCTTGGCCCGCGGTTGCGCCAGGTCCTGGCCGATGAAACACAGCATGGCCTGCCCGCACCACGCCGCTGCGCCATGCGCCTGACCTTGTAGAAACGCACCGTCCCAGCTGGCTGTGGAACTGGCTGCAGGAGCTGGCTGTAGGAGCTGGCTTGCCAGCGAATGCGCCCTCAAGACCCAGACTCGACTCAAAGCCCCTTTCGCCGGCAAGCCGGCTCCTACGAGGGGCGTCAAACAGCAAAATAAATGCACTTAAACAGCATTATTATGAATTTGTCAGCTACACCAATGCTCGGCACACTGTGCCCGTTCCTCCCCCAAATGTTGGAACGTTCAAGGGCTTTCTGGTGATCCAGGCAAGCCCTTCTTTTTGCCCGTCGTTTAGCCCTGGACCCTTCTTGCCGATGTTTGCCCGCTGGAAACCCGCCGCCATCAATACCCGCCCCCTGGAATGGAGTCGCGCCGCCATCGGCATGGCCTTGGGCACCCTGTTCAGTGTCTGGCTCTGCGCCCAGGTGTTCGGCATGCCGGTGGCGCTGCACCTGATCGGCCCGCTGGGGGCTTCGGCAGTATTGTTGTTTGCCGTGTCTTCCGGCGCCCTGGCCCAACCCTGGTCGATCCTGGGCGGCTACCTGTGCGCCGGGGTCGTGGCCTTGCTGGTGGCCCATGTCCTAGGCCGGACCCTGGGCAGTGCCTGCCTTGCGGCGGGCATGGCCCTGGTGCTGATGTGCTGGTTGCGTTGCCTGCATCCCCCGGCCGGTGCCCTGGCCCTGACCCTGGTGCTGGCGGACCCGGCCAGCGTGGCCCTGGAGTGGCGGGAGCTGGGTCCGGTAATGCTCGCAGCGGCCAGCCTGTTGGCCAGTGCCCTGGCCTACAACAACCTGACGCGGATTCGTTACCCCAAGGGCCCGAGCGAGGCCCCGGTAGTGCTGCCCTCGGCGGCCCCCGTCGACAGCCTGGCGATCACCGCCGAAGACCTGAAATTGGCGTTGGCGGAGATGGAAGAATTCTTTGACGTCACCCCTGAGGACCTTGAGCAACTGATCCACGCCAGCGAAGCCCACGCCCGCCGGCGCAGCATTGGCCAAGTCCTGTCCTCGCGGCCCTGATAGCGCCCACCCTTCTCCCTTGCTGGCGTCGGGTGGCCAGCGAAGACAGCCTCAGCGCAAGACTCAAGGGCCTGTTCGCCGGCAAGCCGGCTCCTACAAGGGCATCGCCGATATTGCGCCAGGCATAGGAGCCGGCTTGCCGGCGAAGGCGCTCTCAAGCGCGACGCAAGAATCAAGTCAGCCGGTTCAAACCATGGGTGACCAGCGCTGGGACCAATCGTTGTCGCACTCGATCACCTCGCGCAGCACCGCGAACGCCTGCCGCAACGCCGCTGTATCCCGGTCCCGGGCATACAGCAGGTAGGTGGGAAAACTGAATTCCGGGGCCTTTTCCACCCGCTCCAGCACGCCGCTGTCCAGGTAGCTCTGCACCACGCGGGTACGGAAATAGCCGCTGCCACCGGCATCGAGAATGAACTGCAGCGCCAGGGGCCCAAGGTTGAAACCCACCGCCGCCTTGGCCTGCTCCGGCAATGCGGCGTCGTGCTGACGGCGAAAATCATCGCCCCAGTCGATGTACACATAAGGCTCGGGACGCCCCGCCAGGCGTACCTGGATCAGTTTTTCCTCCAGCAGTTGCTCCACCTGCAATCCCGCGCAATACAGCGGCTGGAACACCAGCGCTGCGTCCAGCACGCCCAACTCCAGTTGCCGCTGCAGGCTCGCGCCTTCGGCGATCTGGGTGCGCACCGCATGGTTGGGCAGTGCCTGGCGCAGGCGCCGCACCCAATTGAGCATCAGCGGGTTGCACAGGCTCTGCTCGCCGCCGATGTGCAGCACATTGCGATAGCCGGCCAGCAGCGGCAGGTCGCGTTGAGCCGCCTCCCAGGTCTGCACCAATTGGTTGGCATAGGGGATGAAGGCCTCACCGTCGGCGGTAGGTCGGGCGCCGGCGCGGTTGCGCACCAGCAGCTTGCAGTTGAGCTGGCCTTCCAGGTTCTGCACCCGGGCGCTGATGGCGGTCTGGGTCAGGTGCAGGCGTTCGGCGGCGGCGATCAGGCTGCCACTGCGGACGATTTCCAGGAAGGTGCGGGCCAGATCGATGTCCATGGTGCCTCGCCGGCAAAAAATTCGAGCGCCATTGTAGCGGCGCTCGCGCTGCTGTGCCCCTAGGCCGCGGACATTTGCCGGCGCGGCACCGGCGCTGTGGGCCAGGGCCGGGCCAGAGCACTGGCGCGAGATCGAGGGAGGCTTTTTCAACATGCAAAAATGCACAGCCAACCTGCAGTTTTCGGGGTTGTACTGGGCAAAATTGCACTGTTACGATCCGCCGATGCTCGCGCGCGAGCCTCATATAAAAAACAATAAAAGCAGGGAGTTAGTGATGACTGCTCAGGTTTCATCCCAGACGACACGGGACCTCGACGCCACCCCCGACGAAGTGCTGGTCGAGGTGCGCAACCACATCGGTCACCTGACCCTCAACCGTCCCGCCGGCCTCAATGCCATCACCCTGTCGATGGTGCGTACCTTGCAGCAGCAACTGGACACCTGGGCCCAGGACCCGCTGATCCACGCGGTGGTACTGCGCGGCGCCGGAGAAAAGGCCTTCTGCGCCGGCGGCGATATCCGCTCGCTGTACGACAGCTACCAGAGCGGCGAAACCCTGCACGAGGACTTCTTCGTCGAGGAGTACGCCCTGGACCTGACGATCCACCATTACCGCAAGCCGGTGCTGGCCCTGATGGACGGTTTTGTCCTCGGCGGCGGCATGGGCCTGGTGCAAGGCGCCGACCTGCGAGTGGTCACCGAGCGCAGCCGCCTGGCGATGCCGGAAGTGGCCATCGGTTACTTCCCGGATGTGGGCGGCAGCTACTTCCTCTCACGGATTCCCGGCGAACTGGGCATCTACCTTGGGGTCAGCGGCGTGCAGATCCGTGCCGCCGATGCCCTGTACTGCGGCCTCGCGGACTGGCACCTGGAGAGCGACAAACTGAGCCTGCTGGACCAGCGCCTGGATCGCCTGCACTGGAGCGACTCACCGCTCAAGGACCTGCAGGGCCTGCTGGCCAAGCTGGCGGTACAGACCTTGCCCGATGCGCCACTACAAGCCTTGCGCCCGGTCATCGACCACTTCTTCGCCCTGCCGGACATGGCCAGCATCGTCGAGCAATTGCGCAGCGTGACGGTTGCCGACAGCCACGAGTGGGCCAGGACCACCGCTGACCTGCTGCAAAGCCGTTCGCCCCTGGCCATGGCCGTGACCTTGCAGATGCTGCGCCACGGCCGCCAGTTGAGCCTGGAACAATGCTTCGCCCTGGAGCTGCATCTGGACCGTCAATGGTTCGAGCGTGGCGACCTGATGGAAGGCGTACGCGCCCTGATCATCGACAAAGACAAGACCCCCCGCTGGAATCCGCCGACCCTGGCAGCCCTTGAGGCCGAACGGGTAGCGAGTTTCTTCAGCGGTTTCGACGGCAGCGGGAGCTGAACTCATGCACGACATCGAATTGACCGAAGAACAAGTCATGATCCGCGACATGGCCCGGGATTTTGCCCGGGGCGAAATCGCGCCCCATGCCCAGGCCTGGGAAAAGGCCGGCTGGATCGACGACGCCCTGGTGCGCAAGATGGGCGAACTGGGCCTGCTGGGCATGGTGGTTCCCGAGCAATGGGGCGGCAGCTACCTGGACTACGTGGCCTACGCCCTGGCGGTGGAGGAGATCTCCGCCGGCGACGGCGCCACCGGGGCCCTGATGAGCATCCACAACTCGGTAGGCTGCGGGCCGATCCTCAACTACGGCAGCGAGCAACAGAAGCAAGCATGGCTGCCGCGCCTGGCCGCTGGCGAAGCCATCGGCTGTTTCTGCCTGACCGAACCCCAGGCCGGCTCCGAAGCCCACAACCTGCGCACCCGCGCCGAACTGCGGGACGGCCAGTGGGTGATCAATGGCGCCAAGCAGTTCGTCAGCAATGGCAAACGGGCGCAACTGGCCATTGTCTTCGCGGTGACCGACCCGGAACTGGGCAAGAAAGGCCTCTCGGCGTTCCTGGTCCCCACGGACACCCCGGGTTTTGTCGTCGACCGCACCGAACACAAGATGGGCATCCGCGCCTCGGATACCTGCGCCGTGACCCTCAACCAATGCACGATCCCCGAAGCCAACCTGCTGGGCGAGCGCGGCAAGGGCCTGGCCATTGCCCTGTCCAACCTCGAAGGCGGACGCATCGGCATTGCCGCCCAGGCCCTGGGCATCGCCCGTGCCGCTTTCGAAGCGGCCCTGGCCTACGCCCGGGAACGGGTGCAGTTCGACAAACCGATCATCGAGCACCAGAGCATCGCCAACCTGCTGGCCGACATGCACACCCGACTCAATGCCGCGCGCTTGCTGATCCTGCATGCCGCGCGCCTGCGCAGCGCTGGCCAGCCGTGCCTGTCCGAAGCCTCCCAGGCCAAGCTGTTCGCTTCGGAGATGGCCGAGAAAGTCTGCTCCTCGGCGATGCAGATTCATGGTGGCTATGGGTATCTGGAGGACTATCCGGTGGAGCGCTACTACCGCGATGCGCGAATTACCCAGATCTACGAAGGCTCCAGCGAGATCCAGCGCCTGCTGATTGCTCGCGAGTTGAAGCATTACCAGCTCTAGGCACCAGCGCCGCCCACAAAAAAATCGCAGCCCAGGCTGCGATTTTTTATGGCTGCTCCCCCGTAGGAGCCTGCCCCCTCGCAAGCCGCTTTCTACAACAAACGACACTGGATTTGCCGCCAGCACCGGCGATCTACGGCTGCAACTTCACCCCAAAGTGCTGACTGCCAAGGGGCTTTTTACCGGGGGTTAGTGCTAGAGATCATTCATCCAATTGTCCTTGGGCCTCAGCTCGGCCAGAAACTCTTCCAGCGTGTAGTCCTCTTCCACAATCGGCATCCGCGATACTGCAGGAGCAGCCGTTTCAGGTGTTACAGCGGCACCGTCGTCAT
>NZ_MOAK01000089.1:25336-27198 GCF_003732485.1 Pseudomonas protegens | reverse complement strand
CCAACGGGCTTTTGCCCAGGTGTCGGCGAGGTGATGGTGATGAGGGTCGCTTGATCCTTACGGCGCAGAGGCATGACCACACTGGTGTCGGCATTCTGGTAACTGGCCATGGTGGCCAGCGCGATACCCACGAACGGCGAGGCAGCACCGGTATCGCCCAAACGCTGGGTCAGGTCGTAGCCTTCGCGTGAGTCGAGCAGATCCAGAGAGCTGTGGGCAGCAGTCAGAGCAGGAAGCAACTCGGCCAGTGGCGTGCTGTTCAGGCCGCCGTCGTAGAACACCCGGGCCGGTGCTGGTGTAACTGTGTCAGTGGCTTTTTTCCAGCCAGCAGCCAGTTGAGCGGTCAAGGCTTCGCGCTTGAGACGCTCGCCGTTGTCCGGGCGCTGCAGGGAAACCGTGACCGGGCGATGAATCCTGGCCAGCACCGGCAAGGCGTCCCATTGTTCAAAGGCGCGCTCGGTCCAGGGTTGCGGGATGAACGCCGAAGGTTGGAACTCCACCGCCGGTTTACGCCAGCCCCAACCGGTGAACTCGGGATCGATCTTGTTCTGGTTGACCTTGGTGAAGGGGGCGTAATAGCGCAGCCATTCGACACGTTCGGGGCGGCCGACGACAAGAGCGACCATTGAATCGGTGAGTTCACCTGGCTTACGCGGCCCTGGTCCACCAATCAATGGGGCTTTTTTGGCAGAAAGCGCATAGGACATGCTGAAGCCTTCATTGGTGTAGACCAATACAGCAGGAAGGTCAGGGTTACGCTCGAACAGTTGGAACAGGTTTTCCAGCAAGGTTTCAGGAGTGTCATTACAGATGATGCCGTCCTGCAGGTTACGAATGCGATGCCAATGAAGTCCTGCAGGAGTTCGCATGTCATTAACCATGACAGATAAGCTGCCCCGGGTTCTTTCAGGTGTAAAACGAAGGTTCGGAGTTTTAGGACTCCAACCTGAAACCACAGTAATAGTGGGAATCGGCCACTTCTCTAAAAAATCCCTTAATCCTAGCTCCAGTGCATCCGTTTCCCGTTTTTCATATGCCATATCCTTATCATCGGCGGTTATTGGATATTTCTTCGGATCCATAGGTAGGATGCTCCCTACATGTAGTGTTTCCTCTTGTTTTAAGTTTTTTTCCTGCAACTCGTTCCAAATCTGCCCCTGCCTGAACACATCCAGACTTATGCCAATGCTGAGCACATCCAAGGTTTCCAAACGAGGCGACGTAGTGGGGGCACGGTAACGAGGTTCAACGGTCATGATTGAGTCCTTCCTGGACGAGGTATAAGTAGTCACATACGTGGCCGCACTGGCAAAACAACGAGTCGATGTCAGTGAAGTTTCGGCTGCCTGAACCAAGTGGCAAGTCAGCAACACAGCAGTGAAAAACCAAAATTTAAGCTTTCGACACATCAGGCGCTTCCCCCAAAACGAACGGAGTTTCCCGCTCTTTGCTCCTTTAGAGACTGTGCTGCTACCAAGGAAGGCATGTTATCTCCGACAACCGTCGGCAATGCACCACTCTTACGGTACGTTACTGTGGAGTTAATCAACTCGCGGCTACTAGCGTCTTCTTGAAGAAAGAATTCCGATACCGCTTCATCTGGAAGGTCCTGTTCTGTCTCAAACTGAGAGTTAGCACTAGCTCGTGTTCTCTCCCAATCCAACCGCCAATCCGCCACTCGACACAAATACGCATAAAACGTCACATCATCCACGCTCTCCCCCGCCCCTATCGCCACGTCATACGCCAGCACTCGCCGGCTATGTTCAGGGTTGTTTGGAATGGCCGAGTGAAAAGACAGCGCTTCCTCGTGCTCCTTGTTCTTGCCTCCACTTTGCAGGCGCATGCGTGCCTCGTAGGGG
>NZ_MOAK01000089.1:24696-25189 GCF_003732485.1 Pseudomonas protegens | reverse complement strand
GCTTGCGGGAGTCCAGGCTTTATTGCTGATCGCAATGGCCGCATCGATGGGCGCCAGTTTGTCCTTGACCTGATAGACACCGCTGCTCGAGTCCGCTCCCGGCATGACCACCGTGCCATCGGCGTCAAAGTTGGTTGCAACGGGCACTGGCAATAACGGTGCGGTCAGCATCACCGACTTCCCTTGCTCAAGGGAGGCGCGGGCCACGGACATCCGCTGCTTGTACGGCAGACCGGCATCTTCCCAGGTGTCCTCCCCCTTGAGCAGCAATGGGTAGACATAAGGCGGCGTGTGCAGACCGATCAGTTCCTTTTCTCCGCCGCGCTTGCGCAGGGTAAAGATTCGTTGGTAAAAACTCATCGGCAAGGTCCGGCGCAGTGACTTGCCATACAGCTGCTCGTCAACACCCTGCCAGCCGATCCCCTGGACGTTGGCCAGGCCAACGGTCTGGTCCTGTGGGGTAAAATACAGGTAGACGCTGCCTCGATTATCA
>NZ_MOAK01000089.1:24435-24686 GCF_003732485.1 Pseudomonas protegens | reverse complement strand
CGATACTCGACAAGGCCGGGTACGGATTGGGCGCTGCGGTCATGAACTTCAGGATGGCGTCAAGGGTCGCCAGGCGGGCCTCGGCAGTCTGCTGCGCGCCAAAGCCCTGAAGCTTCTCCATGTTGGGTTCGCGCAGGCTGTAGGGCGAGTTGATCATCACCACGCCGTCGGCCGGCCGCACCTTGTCTTCATTGAGAAAGGCATGGGCCAATAGGGTGATGAGCGTGCCTTGGCTGTGGCCCACCACATTT
>NZ_MOAK01000089.1:23504-24425 GCF_003732485.1 Pseudomonas protegens | reverse complement strand
TGCAGACCGATCAGTTCCTTTTCTCCGCCGCGCTTGCGCAGGGTAAAGATTCGTTGGTGAAAGCTCATCGGCAAAGTCCGGCGCAGTGGCTTGCCATACAGGTGCTCGTCAACGCCCTGCCAGCCGATCCCCTGGACGTTGGCCAGGCCTACGGTCTGGTCCTGAGGGGTGAAGTACAGGTAGACGCTGCCTCGGTTGTCGCGCTCGTTGAAGGCAATGCGCTTGGCGTCAATCGTGGTTTCGCAGGCGCTGCCACCGCTCCAGCCAGGCCCGCCAATAGCGCCATAACCCTGGCAGTTCTTGAGGGCGATACTCGACAAGGCCGGGTACGGATTGGGCGCTGCGGTCATGAACTTCAGGATGGCATCAAGGGTCGCCAGGCGGGCCTCGGCCGTCTGCTGCGCGCCAAAGCCCTGAAGCTTCTCCATGTTGGGTTCGCGCAGGCTATAGGGCGAGTTGATCATCACCACGCCGTCGGCCGGCCGCACCTTGTCCTCATTGAGAAAGGCATGGGCCAATAACGTGATAAGCGTGCCTTGGCTGTGGCCCACCACATTCACGGTGTCGTTGGGGTAGCGCTTGCGGATGATCCTGATCAGCATCGCCAGGCGCATCGCCGCCAGCACCATGTAGCGGCGTCCAGGCGCGGAGAACAATGGGTGAGTCAGCTCTCCGGCAAACAGATCCAGGGAAATGAAGCCAAACAGCTTGCCGTTGAAGCCCTTGCCCCACATGTCCGGAAGGTTGGTGGTGGCATTGACGAAATGTCCCCCCTCCAGCGTGCCCGCCTTGTCCAGGCGGTTTTTGTTGCGATCCATCCACTCGCCGTGGGGCGCATCCTTGATGATGTGCTGTTCTTCCTCGCGAAAGCCCCAATAGAACGGGATGACCACGCTGCGGCTGTCGGCGCCGTTGGCCGCG
>NZ_MOAK01000089.1:21588-23494 GCF_003732485.1 Pseudomonas protegens | reverse complement strand
GGCGGTTTTTGTTGCGATCCATCCACTCGCCGTGGGGCGCATCCTTGATGATGTGCTGCTCTTCCTCGCGAAAGCCCCAATAGAACGGAATGACCACGCTGCGGCTGTCGGCGCCGTTGGCCGCAGCGCCGAATTTGCGCCGGTAGTAAACCGCGTCGGGGTTGCTGGCCTTGCCATCATCGTCCTCGGGCAAGCTGTAGCCGGCCGGGCGCAGCCAGCCTGGATTGCTCACGCCATTGGGCAGGGTCGGCGACATGTCCAGGCGTTCGTTGAGCCCCTCGCACAGGCCGCGCTCGATGCGCTCGTAGCAACCGGCAAGATCGTTGACGCCATGCACCACGATGGTCACGCAGGGCTTGGGGGGCGGCGCGATCAGGTGCACATCGCCACCGCCTGGCAGGGTGATCGCTTCACCGGTGCAAATGGTCCTCATCCGAACGGCGTCATTCATCGTGCAGGTCCTCCTTGATGTTGCGCTGCGATCCTTCGAGCCCGGCAATCTGCGCGAGCCAGGACTTGCAAGGCGTCAGGTTTATCTTCCAGACAAAACTCGGTAACGGTGTTGTCAACCGTCTGTTGGTGCAGTCGGCTCCGCTCGTTGAAATGAATGAACAGGTTGTAACTGCCTCCTGGTTGTAAAGCCTCATGTCTGAGAACCCTTACGGTTGCTCCCGGGTAGTTGCCAAACAAGGTGAGATCCGGCTGCTGCCAACCAGCGGGGAGCGCAATGTCCCATATCGTTTCATCGCAACGCTGAGCACCAAGGCGGCAGAGAAGCACATGCGTAATTTCTAGATTGTTGGTTTCAGCCAACAGGGGACGCAGATCAACGACAGGCTGGTTATCCCTGATCAAGACCGGGGTCGCTGGCGGCATTCTGGAAACGGCCTGGACAGAGGTTGCGATCAGGGCGATCAACAGGAATAAAGGCGATATATCAGACTTCATGACTTGGTACCCTGACGCAGTTTTTTCAATGTGAATTCGATTTTTGCCAAGGACTCAGTTGCCCCTTTGGCCGACGTCGGCAGCCCTCATCTGCAGCTCATCTTTGATCGTGCTTATCCTCATTGAGGCATGAACAGCAAACATCCAGATTACGGGCTACACCCCATCGATTCAGGGCAGTGATTGCCGCTCTTCGGCATTTCTTCGAGCCAGGCAAAGCGCCGATTCCTGGACTTTTACCCCCTCCCCTTCGTCTATCAGACAAAACTCCACAAAGGTGCTGGAAACTGTTTGTTTATGCCAACGACCGCGCTCCTTGAAGTGAATATTGAGGTTGTAACTACCCCCCGGCTGCAGCGCTTTGCGGTTCTGCGTTCTGACCAAAGCACCGGGGTAGTCGCCCAACAATTCTATTTGCGGCTGAATCCAGCCGTCGGGAAGGTCAATATCCCAGAGCGTTTCGTAACACTTGCTGGCGGTCCGACGGCAGAGAAACACTTGGGTGATCTCCAGGTTGTTGGTGTCCGCCAATAGAGGTCGAAGGTCCGCTATTGGACGACCGGAATTGATCGTCACTGGAGTTTCCGGAGGACGTTTGGACACGGCCCATGTTGGCCATGGCATCAGCAAAACCCCACAGAACACAGCAAACATCAGGCCTTTCATCGTTCAATACCCCGCCGGGAAGTTGCCCAATACAGGCTTGAGCTTTGTCAGTACCTGAGTGTTTCCAGATTCCAGGCCTTGGTAGTAATCACGCACAATGTCTCCTTGCTGCTCGATGTTGTAGTCCTTGAGCGTCTTCCCAGGCTCCACCTGATACTGGTACTGGTCTCCTATCAGGAACTGCTTTGCTTGCTCGAACGCCTCATGCTCACATTGGCAATACTCATGGCATCTTTCTGCAACAGCTGCGTTGCGCCTTGCGCATCGGTCACGCCTTCGACGATTTCACCAT
>NZ_MOAK01000089.1:20968-21536 GCF_003732485.1 Pseudomonas protegens | reverse complement strand
CTGCTTGAGCTTGAAGCGCCTCTGGGTATCGCCCACGTTGAAGTTCGGCAACTGCGCCGCAAGGCTGGCCCCGCCGACGAGGCTGTGCTTGGCCGCCTTGACCGTAAAATTCCCCGGCATGCCCAGCTCGATATTGCCGCCCTTGAGCGTCAGGTAGGCTCCGCCGCACATCAGGGTGATGTGCTCCTTGGCAGACACCAGCACGTGCTGCTTGCTTGCACTGACTTCCACGCTCTGGTCCGCCTCCAGGCGAATGCTGTTCTGTTGCGCCTGCAACAACATCGGCCCCTGGTGGGTGATGTGGCGCATCTCGCCACTCTGGGCGAACAGGCCCAGGTCGGTACCGGCATTGACCACGAATTTCTGCCCCGAGGTGAGCTGCTGATTCTGCTGGGCGACGCTGTCGATATGCTCGCCCGCCGCCAGGGTGACGCTTTGGGGAGACACCGCGGCGATGCCCGCCTGGCCACTCAGGGCAATGGCCGGGTGGCCGCCGTTGTTCTGCTGCGACTCGTCGTTGGCGCCATGCCCCAGGTCGCGCACCGCTTCGCTGAGGGTTTTTTGTGGC
>NZ_MOAK01000089.1:14705-20958 GCF_003732485.1 Pseudomonas protegens | reverse complement strand
GGCGTTCGTTGAGCCCCTCGCACAGGCCGCGCTCGATGCGCTCGTAGCAACCGGCAAGGTCGTTGACGCCATGCACCACGATGGTCACGCAGGGCTTGGGGGGCGGCGCGATCAGGTGCACATCGCCACCGCCTGGCAGGGTGATCGCTTCACCGGTGCAAATGGTCCTCATCCGAACGGCGTCATTCATCGTGCAGGTCCTCCTTGATGGCACTGATGCTGCGCAAAAAAAAGCGGGCGCAGCACCATAACAAAGGACCAGGACGATAAATCTAAGAGTTCTCTGAAAGGCCCTCGGACTAGGTGCGCCTGATGGTCACAGGTGCCGCCGAGGCAAAAAAAATCGCAGCTCAGGCTGCGATTTTGTATAGCGGCTCCCCCGTAGGAGGTTTATTGGTCCTTGAACTGCGGATCACGCTTGCCGATGAAGGCGGCCATGCCTTCTTTCTGGTCCTGGGTGGCGAAGGCGGCGTGGAATACCCGGCGTTCGAAGCGCACGCCTTCGGACAGGCTGACTTCGAAGGCGCGGTTCACGCTTTCCTTGATCATCATGCTCACCGGGATCGATTTGCCGGCAATCACCGCCGCCACTTTCAGGGCTTCTTCCACCAGCTCATCGGCCGGCACGATGCGCGCGACGATGCCGCAACGCTCGGCTTCCACGGCGTCGATAAAGCGTCCGGTCAGGCACATTTCCATGGCCTTGGCCTTGCCCACGGCGCGGGTCAGGCGCTGGGTGCCGCCCATGCCCGGCAATACGCCGAGGTTGATTTCCGGCTGGCCGAACTTGGCGTTGTCGCCGGCCAGGATGAAGTCGCACATCAGCGCCAGTTCGCAACCGCCGCCCAGGGCGAAGCCGTTGACCGCGGCGATGATCGGCTTGCGCCGGTTGGCCACGCGGTCGCTGTCGCTGAACAGGTCGTCGAGGTAGATCTGCGGGTAGGTGAGTTCGGCCATTTCCTTGATGTCGGCACCGGCGGCGAAGGCTTTCTTCGAGCCGGTGATGACGATGCAACCGATCTGCGGGTCGGCTTCCAGGCGATCCAGGGCCTGGTTCACCTCGCCGACGATCTGCGCGTTGAGGGCGTTCAGCGCCTGGGGACGGTTGAGGGTGATCAGACCGACGCGGTCCTTGATGTCCAACAGAATGGTTTCGTAGCTCATGAATCAGCTCCTGCTAAAAGTCAGAGATTGCGCGAAATGACCATGCGCTGGATGTCGCTGGTGCCTTCGTAGATCTGGCAGATACGCACGTCTCGGTAGATGCGCTCCAGCGGGAAGTCGCTCAAGTAGCCATAACCGCCCAGGGTTTGCAACGCCGCCGAACAGACCTTCTCGGCCATTTCCGAGGCGAACAGTTTGGCCATCGAGGCCTCCACCAGGGCCGGCTTGCCACTGTCGCGCAGGGCCGCGGCGTAGTGCACCATCTGCCGCGCCACGGCGATCTGGGTGGCCATGTCCGCCAGGCGGAAGGCCACGGCCTGGTGCTCGATGATCGGCTTGCCGAAGGTTTCGCGCTCGCGGGCGTAATCCCGTGCCGCTTCGAATGCGGCCCGGGCCATGCCCACCGATTGCGAGGCAATGCCCACGCGCCCGCCTTCAAGGTTGGCCAGGGCGATCTTGTAGCCCTCGCCCTCCTCGCCCAGGCGGTTGGCCAGCGGCACCTTCACATCCTCGAAGAGGATCTGGCAGGTGTCGGAGGCGTGCTGGCCGAGCTTGTCCTCGATGCGCGCGACCTTATAGCCCGGCGAGTCGGTGGGCACGATAAAGGCACTGATGCCGCGCTTGCCGGCTGCCGGGTCGGTGACCGCGAACACGATCACCACCCCGGCGTTCTGCCCGGAGGTGATGAACTGCTTGCAGCCGTTGAGCACATAGTGGTCGCCGTCGCGGCGGGCCCGGGTTTTCAGGCTGCTGGCATCGGAGCCGGCCTGGGGTTCGGTCAGGGCGAAGGCGCCGAGCATGGCGCCACTGGCCAGGGGCTTGAGGAAGCGCTCCTTCTGGTCATCGTTGCCGAACTTGAGGATCGGCACGCAGCCCACCGAGTTGTGCACGCTCATGATGGTGGAACAGGCGCCATCACCGGCGGCGACTTCCTCCAGGGCCATGACATAGGCCAGGTAGCCGGTGTCGCACCCGCCCCACTGCTCGGGCACCAGCATGCCGAAGAAACCCAGCTCGGCCATCTCGGCAATGGCTTCCTTGGGAAAGCGGTGCTCGCGGTCCCAGTCGGCGGCGAAAGGCTTGAGGCGTTCCTGGGCGAATTGCCGGGCCGCGTCGCTGATCTGCAGTTGTTCGTCATTGGGCAACATCGGGATTCCTCGTTACAGGCATTCAACGGCCATGGCCGTGGCTTCACCACCGCCGATGCAGATCGCGGCCACGCCACGCTTGAGGCCTTTCTGGCGCAGGGCCGAGAGCAGGGTCACCAGGATCCGCGCACCGGAAGCGCCGATCGGGTGGCCCAGGGCACAGGCGCCGCCGTGCACGTTGACCTTGGCGTGGGGGATTTCCAGCTTGCTCATGGTCACCAGGCTGACCACGGCGAAGGCTTCGTTGATCTCGAACAGGTCGACCTGGTTCAACGACCAGCCGGTCTTCTTCATCAGCCGCTCGATGGCACCCACCGGGGCCACCGGGAACAGCCCGGGGGTATCGGCGAAGGCCGCGTGGCCGTGGATCACTGCCAGGGGCTTGAGGCCGCGCTTGTCAGCTTCGGAGCGGCGCATCAGCACCAGGGCCGCGGCGCCGTCGGAGATCGAGCTGGAGTTGGCCGCGGTCACGGTGCCACCCTCGCGGAACGCCGGTTTCAGGGTGGGGATCTTGTCCAGCTTGGCCTTGGGCGGCTGTTCATCGTCGCTGATCAGCTTCGACTCCTTGCCGACCATCACCTGCACAGGAACGATCTCGTCCTTGAACAGGCCGTCCTTGATCGCCTGCTGGGCACGGGTCAGGGAAGCCACGGCGAAATCGTCCTGGGCCTGGCGGGTGAAGCCGTTGGCCTCGGCGCAATCCTCGGCAAAGGAGCCCATCAGGCGGCCCTTGTCGTAGGCGTCTTCCAGACCGTCGAGGAACATATGGTCCAGGACCCGGCCGTGGCCCATGCGGTAGCCGCTGCGAGCGCGGTCGAGCAGGTACGGGGCGTTGGACATGCTTTCCATACCGCCGGCGATCACCACCTCGGCACTGCCGGCCAGCAGCATGTCGTGGGCCAGGATGGTGGCCTCCATGCCCGAACCGCACATCTTGTTCAGGGTGGTGCAACGGGTGCCCTTGTCCAGGCCGGCGCCCAGGGCGGCCTGACGCGCCGGGGCCTGGCCGAGACCGGCAGACAGCACGCAGCCGAACAGCACTTCTTCTACCGCGTCAGCCGCAATGCCGGCCCGCTGTACGGCGGCGCGAATGGCTTCGCTCCCCAGTTGCGGCGCGCTGAGGCCTTTGAGGTCCCCCTGGAAACCGCCCATGGGGGTACGGACGGCGCTGACAATGACAATCGGATCGTGGGCAATGGACATGATGAATCCTCCTTACTTGGCGGCCATGCGCAAGGCGCCGTCGAGACGGATCACCTCGCCGTTGAGCATGCTGTTTTCAATGATATGCCGCACCAGCGCGGCGTACTCGGCGGGCTTGCCCAGGCGCGGCGGAAACGGCACGCCAGCGGCCAGACCGGCCCGTACTTCGTCGCTCATGCCGGCCATCATCGGGGTTTCGAAGATCCCCGGGGCGATGGTCATCACCCGGATGCCGAAGCGTGCCAGTTCACGGGCCACCGGCAAGGTCAGGCTGGCGATGGCGCCCTTGGAGGCGGCGTAGGCGGCCTGGCCGATCTGCCCGTCGAAGGCGGCGATGGAGGCCGTGTTGATGATCACCCCGCGCTCGCCGTCGGCATTGACCGGGCTTTCGGCAATGGCTGCTGCTGCCAGGCGCAGCAGGTTGAAGCTGCCGATCAGGTTGACGTTGATCACCTGGCTGAAGCTGGCCAGGGCGTGGGGGCCGTTCTTGCCGAGGATCTTCTCGCCGCGCACGATGCCGGCACAGTTGACCAAGCCGTTGAGCCCGCCAAAGGCCTTGACCGTGGCCTGCACCGCCGCCTCGGCCGCGGCTTCCTGGCTGATGTCGGCCACCACGCTCTGGCAGCCCAGTTGCTGGGCCTTGGCCGCCACGACCTCGGCATTGAGGTCCACCAGCATCACTTTGGCGCCGGCGGCGACGAGCATTTCAGCGCTGGCGGCACCCAGGCCGGACGCGCCGCCACTGACGAGAAACACCTGGTTTTCGATCTGCATCATTCAAATCCTGTTCATGCGGTAGCTGTTGACGCCGCGGCCTCTTGAGCCTTGGCGATTTCCTGGTTGCGCAAGATAAAGCGCTGCAATTTGCCGCTTGGGGTTTTCGGCAAGTCGCTGACAAATTCGATTTCACGGGGGTAGGAATGGGCGGCCAGGCGCTTGCGCACATGCTGGCGCAGTTCTTCGGTCAGTTCCGGGGTGGCCCGGTACTGCTCGCTGAGCACCACGAAGGCCTTGACCAGCTCGGTGCGCTCCGGGTCGGGCTTGCCCACCACTGCGGCTTCCACCACGGCCGGGTGCTCGATCAGCGCGCTTTCCACGTCGAAGGGCCCGACCCGGTAGCCGGAGGTGGTGATCACATCGTCGCTGCGGCCGACAAAACTGATGCTGCCGTCCTGGTTCAACTCCACGGTATCGCCGCTCAGGTAGTAGTTGCCGACAAAGGCCTTGGTCGGCACCCCGGCGTAACCGGCGAACCAGCACATCGGCGACTGGCTGCGGTCGATGGCGAGAATCCCCGGCTGGCCGACGCCCAGTTCCTGGTACTGCTCATCCAGCACCACGATACGGTGGCCCGGCGAGGCGAAACCGGCGGCGCCGACATGCACCGGGTGCTCCAGGCCGTGGTGGTTGCACAGCACCATGCCCAGCTCGGTCTGGCCGTAGTGGTCGTGGATCACCACGTCCAGCTGCTCGGCGAACCAGCGGATGACTTCGGGGTTGAGCGGCTCGCCTGCGCTGCTGACGATGCGCAGGCGGCCCTTGATCGAACGGGCGAACTGGTCGCCCCCGGCAATCAGCAGGCGGTAGGCGGTGGGCGAGCCGGTCAGGTTGGTGATGGCGTATTTGTTGATCACCCGGCAGGTGCTTTCCAGGGTGAAGGGGCCATCGTAGAAGGTAATCGGATGGCCCAGGCCCAGCGGCCCGGTGACGCCAAAATAGATGCCGTAGGCCCAGCCCGGGTCGGCGACGTTCCAGAAGGCGTCTTCCGGACGCAGGTCCACGGCGTCGCGAGTGTAGGCCTGGAACGCGACAATCGCTTTGAGCGGCACTTCCAGGGCTTTCGAGGGGCCGGTGGTGCCCGAGGTGAACATCAGCAGGAATGGGTCTTCGCCGGTCAGCAGCACGGGCTCGCACTGGGCCGGGTACTGCTCCAGCTCGGCCCAGAAACTGAAATCTCCACGCACGATGCCCTGGCCCTTGGCGCCTGCGACCGTGACGATGGTCGGGCACTCGGCGACTTCCGCCAGCTTGGGCCGGTTCACCGCGTCGCTGACCACCAGCTTGGCCTCGGAGCTGTTGAGACGGTGCTCGATGGCCTTGGGGCCAAAGGCGGTGAACAGTGGCTGGTACACCGCGCCGATACGCCAGGTGGCAAGCACCGTGATCAAGAGTTCGACATTGCGCGGCAACAGTCCGGCGACCTTGTCGCCCTTGCCGACCCCCTGGGCCAGGAAGAAGTTGGCCAGACGTGCGGCCTTGTCCTGCAGTTCAGTGAAGGTGTAGCTGGCGCTGCTGCCGTCCCGGCCTTCCCAGAACAGCGCGATACGACCGGGCAATGCATGCCGGTCACAACATTCGACACAGGCATTGAGCGCCGACAGCGAGCCCGCGAGGGCGGCGTCGACGGTGTGCTGATAGTTGAACTCTTTGATAGCCGACAGGTAGTTGCGCATTGCCGAAATCCCTCACTGTTCTTATTAGGATGGGAACCTCATGAAAATCAGGGAAATACTGGCGCCAGAGCCCTTGCGGGACAATGGTCAAAGCTATCAAGTTGCGTGACCGGTTTGGCCAAGAGCCCAAGCTGCCCCAGTGAGATCGCCCGGACTGTGGGAGCGGTGTGAGGCTTGCAGACCTCTTCGCCGGCAAGCCGGCTCCTACGGGGGATGGGGGGGTACCACCTGTGTAGGAGCTGGCTTGCCAGCGAAGGCGTCGGCCCAGGCGGCGCAAGGCTTGCA
>NZ_MOAK01000089.1:0-14624 GCF_003732485.1 Pseudomonas protegens | reverse complement strand
GATGGGGTTACCGCCTGTGTAGGAGCTGGCTTGCCAGCGAAGGCGTCGGCCCAGGCGGTGCAAGGCTTGCGGGCCTCTTCGCCGGCAAGCCGGCTCCTACGGGGGAGATGGGGTTACCGCCTGTGTAGGAGCTGGCTTGCCAGCGAAGGCGTCGGCCCGGGCGGCGCAAGGCTTGCGGGCCTCTTCGCCGGCAAGCCGGCTCCTACGAGAGGTCCGGGTCGTTGAGGATCAGGCTACGGTAATGCCCGGGGTTGGAGCCCGACCATTTGCGAAAGGCCTTGTAGAACGAGCTGGTGTCGGCGAACCCCAGGCGCCCGGCAATCTCGGCAAAGCTGATCTGCGGCTCGGCCAGCCAGACAATCGCCAGTTCCTTGCGCACGCTGTCCTTGAGCGCCTGGTAGCTCTGACCTTCCTCGGCCAGGCGCCGGCGCAGGGTCGAGGCGGACATGCACAGGCTCTGGGCCAGGCTTTCGCTCTCCGGCCACTGCTCCCCTGGCAGTTGCCGCAACTGCTGCTTGATGCGGCTGGCCAGGCTTTCGGGGTCGCGGTACTTGACCAGGATATTGGCCGGGGCATGGGCCAGAAAGCGCTTGAGCTCTTCCTCGCTGCGCTTGATCGGCAGGTCCAGGCAGTCGGCGGCGATGATCATCCGCGTGCGCGGCCGCTCGAAGCGCAGGTTGTCGGAGAACATTACCCGGTAGTCGTCGCAGAAATCCGGGCGTGGGCAGCGCAGTTCGATGGCCAGGATCGGAATCCGTCGGCCCGCCAGCCAGCAGGCCACGCCGTGGACGATCATCCAGTAGGTGAAGTAGGTGAAGGCCCGCCGCGGCTCGTGTTCATCCTCCAGCAGGACGATTTCCGCCAGGCTCTGCTGGTGCACCAGTTGTGCCGGCAGGCGCTCGAACATCAGCGACAGAAAGCCCAGCACCGAGTCCAGCCCGCTGGCCAGGGTCGGCTGGGCCATGGCCGAGCGACAGAGGAAGGCCAGGCTACCGGATTTCAGCTTGCGCGGGTCCATGCCGAAGAACTCATCGTCCAGGCGTCGGGCCAGCAGGCGCCAGAGTCGTGCGTAGGCACTGGCCGGGACCCGAGCCCTGCCCTGCTGCAGGCCCGCCGGATCGATGCCGACCTTGAGCAGCACTTCATCGGTGGCGGCGCCCGGCGCGCAGCTTTGCAGCAGGGCCTCGCGCACCAGTTGCATGGAGATGGTGTCTTTTTCCGACATCGTGGCCAACGGCTTCCTGGACAAAGGGTTAGGACGGCCATCTTAGGCAGTGACCGGGAAAAAGCCAGTGGGCTTTGGTCCCCCCCTGCATGCCACTTGCCACTCTCCGCCAGCCAGGGCCGGGTAGCAGCGGACTGCGTCCGATGTTCAGAAGTAAACCCGAGACCACGCTGAAATGGTCGCCACCAGGACAAGATAAATACCCATAAGGAAGTGATTTATCCCAAGAGTTGCTAGGAAAAGACTGAATGTAGCCAGGTCTGCATAAGCATCATTGAATGCACAGTTATTAGGAATTAGTCTCGATTGCGATTTGATCTCATCAAGCAAACGAGTGATTCCAATGAATAAAAAATCCCCACCTGCCTTGCCACCACGCCACTTTCTGGCCTCCACCATCGGCTTCGCGATCGCCTCCGTGCCAGGCGTTGGCGGCGCCGCAGAACAGCAAAAACCGCTGCAACTGGACAGCATCAAGATCGAGGCCCAAGAGCATCGCGGCTACAAGGTCGAGCGCTCGTCCTCCAGCAAATACGTCGCACCTCTTCTGGATACTCCGCAAACCATTACCACGATCCCCTCGCAGGTGATCCAGGAGCAGCAGGCGCTGAACCTGCGCCAGGTGCTGTCCAACGTCTCCGGCATCACCTTCAACGCCGGCGAAGGTGGCGGCGGCTCGGGAGACAGCATCAACATCCGCGGCTTTTCGGCCAACAGCAACCTACAGATCGACGGCCTGCGCGACAGCGCGCAAAGCAACCGTTCCGACACGTTCAACGTCGAACAGGTCGAGGTCATCAAGGGCCCCAACTCGGTATTCGGCGGTGCCGGCACCACCGGCGGCAGCATCAACGTGGTCAGCAAGCAGCCCAAGGACCAGGCTTTCACCCGTCTGGGCGGCAGTCTTGGCAGCGACCACTACTACCGGTTGACCCTGGACGGCAACCAGCCGCTTCAAGGCGTCGGCACCGACAGTGCGCTGCGCATCAACCTGATGGGGCATCAGAACGATGTGCCCGGCCGCGAGAAGATCGAGCGCCAGCGCTGGGGTATTGCTCCGTCATTGCGCCTGGGTTTCAACGACACCACCCGCCTGACCCTCAGCGCCTTCCACCAAAGCGATGACAACCTCCCCGACTACGGCGTGCCGGCGCGCGACGGCAAGAGGCTGGCCGGCGTCAAGCGCGATGCCTACTTCGGCTGGAAGAACCTCGACAAGGAACAGATCGAGCAGAGCGCCTTCACCGCCAACTTCGAGCATGAGTTCAACAACTACCTGCGCCTGCAGAACCTGACGCGCTACAGCCACACCGCACGCGACACCATTGTCTCCGCGTCCCATACCAACACCAGCCGTGTCCCGCCGGGCCGCTACTTGCCGGCGGGCCCCCAGGCCTATGGGCGTGACGCTACCACCGAGATGTGGATCAACCAGAGCAACCTCATCGGCGATTTCGAGCTCGCCGGGATGCGCCATGATCTGACGGTGGGCCTGGAGCTGTCTCACGAAACCCTGGACCTGAAGACCTATAGTCACGGCCTGGGCAGCACCCTGTACCCGGCCCTCGGCTATGACCTGGGCCATCCACCCGGACGCTGGAATGGTCCGATCAGCAAGACCACCGGCGGCTACACCGAGACTCGCCTGACGGACCAGGCGCTGTACCTGTTCGACAACATCGCCCTGCATGAACAATGGGACCTCAACCTGGGCCTGCGCTATGACAAGATCCGCGGCAAGGCCGATAGCTACTCCGGGGCCCATGTGAAAACCTCGAAGCGCGCCTCCGATGACGCCAAGGTCAGCGCCCGCACCGGCCTGGTGTTCAAGCCAACCGAGAACGGGCGGATCTATGCCGCCTGGGGCAACTCCTTCAACCCCTCCGCCGAGAACCTCGCCTCGACCGGCAGCGGCCTGAACGCCAATACCGAGGAGCTGGCGCCGGAGAAGAACGCAACCTGGGAGCTGGGCACCAAGTGGGAACTGCTGGACAAGCGCCTGGAGCTGGACGCCGCGCTGTTTCGCGTGGAGAAGAGCAATGCCCGGGAAACCATGTCCGACGGTTCCACCCAACTGGCCGGCAAGAAGCGGGTACAGGGCGTCGAGCTGGGCCTCACGGGGCGTGTGACCGAGCATTGGAACCTGTTCGCCAACTACACCTTCCTCAACAGCGAGACCCTGAAGGCCGCGGACACCGCTTCCGGGATCGCCCGCAAGGGCCAAGCCCTGGGCAATACCCCACCGCGCTCGCTCAACCTCTGGACCACCTACGAATGGCCGGCTGGCTGGACCCTGGGTTACGGCACTCGTTATGTCAGCGAACGCAACGTCACCTCCAGCACCCAGGCCAAGCTGGACGCCTACTGGGTACACAACGCCATGCTCAGCTACAAGGTCAACCGCAATCTCGACCTGCAACTGAACGTCAATAACCTGTTCGACAAAGACTATGTAGAACGGGTACGCCAGCAGAACGGCTCGACCGCCCGCTCCTCGGCCATCGAATACGGCGATGCACGCTCGGCGATCATGACAGCCAGCTATTCGTTCTGACCCACCCCACAAGGCGAAGCCCTTTTGCCCAGGGCCTCGCCGCCGTTCTACGCGGCTTTCCCCCGGCGAGCCTGAGCATGCCCGGCATCGCAGCAAATCAATACGCAATTTTCCCGATTTTTCCCGGCCTGGCCGGACCAATCCTTGGCCAATGGCGGCTGGCGCCGGACGAAGGATTTCAGCGCAGTGCAAAAAAGTATCGGTTTGAGTGTTATGGATGATTTGTCAGCGCGGTCGTTGAGGGCTGTAATCAGCCCACATTCTTCCCGGCATCCGGAAGACATAACAACAATAACCGCCCTTCTGCCGCCCTCACCGGTGCAGAACAGGAGTGACCGATGAAACCTTGCACCCAAGCCCTGCTCCTCACCACCTGCATGACCCTCAGCAGCGTCACCTTCGGCGCCCAGACCCTGACCATCGCCACCGTCAACAACAGCGACATGATCCGCATGCAACGCCTGTCCAAGACCTTCGAGGCCGAGCACCCGGAGATCAAGCTGAACTGGGTGGTGCTGGAAGAAAACGTCCTGCGCCAGCGCCTGACCACCGACATCGCCACCCAGGGCGGGCAATTCGACGTGCTCACCATCGGCATGTACGAAGCCGCACTCTGGGGCGCCAAGGGCTGGCTGCAACCGATGCAGGACCTGCCGGCCAGCTATGAGCTGGACGATGTCTTCCCTTCGGTGCGCGAGGGCCTGTCGGTCAAGGGCACTCTCTACGCCCTGCCGTTCTACGCCGAAAGCTCCATGACCTACTACCGCACCGACCTGTTCAAGGAGGCCGGCCTGAGCATGCCCGAGCGGCCGACCTGGGAGCAGATCGGCGAATTCGCCGCCAAGCTCAACAAGCCCGACCAGGAGCAATACGGCCTGTGCCTGCGGGGCAAGGCCGGCTGGGGCGAGAACATGGCCCTGATCACCACCCTGGCCAACAGCTACGGCGCACGCTGGTTCGATGAACAATGGCAGCCCGAGTTCGCCGGGCCAGAATGGAAGAACGCCCTGAGCTTCTATGTCGACAACATGAAGAAGTCCGGCCCGCCCGGGGCCTCGAGCAACGGTTTCAATGAAAACCTGGCGCTGTTCAACAGCGGCAAGTGCGCGATCTGGGTCGACGCCAGCGTGGCCGGCTCCTTTGTCACCGACAAGAGCCAGAGCAAGGTCGCCGAGCAGGTGGGCTTCACCTACGCGCCACATCAGGTCACCGACAAGGGCAGCGCCTGGCTGTATTCCTGGTCCCTGGCGATCCCCGCCAGTTCCAAGGCCAAGGACGCCGCGAAGACCTTCACCACCTGGGCCACCTCCAAGGAATACGCAGCCCTGGTGGCCGAGAAGGACGGCATCGCCAACGTGCCACCGGGCACCCGCGCCTCCACCTACAGCCAGGCCTACATGAGCGCCGCGCCGTTCGCCCGGATCACCCTGGAATCGCTGAAGGCGGTGGACCCGAGCAAGCCGACCCTCAAGCCGGTGCCCTACATCGGTATCCAGTTGGTGACCATTCCCGAGTTCCAGGCCATTGGCACCCAGGTCGGCAAGCTGTTTTCCGCGGCGCTGATCGGCCAGACCACCGTGGACCAGGCCCTGGCCGCGGCGCAGCAGACCACCGAGCGGGAAATGAAGCGCGCCGGCTACCCGAAATAACCCGGCACGCCTTGTAGGAGCCGGCTTGCCGGCGAAGTGGCCCTTGAGTCTTGCGCAGTTCAAGGACGCCTTCGCTGGCAAGCCAGCTCCTACGCGCAGCCCGGCCACGCCAGCGCAGTGTCGCGCCCCCTCATACCCAACTGGTTGTGATCCTCATGAATACCTCGACTGCCAAGCTCCATGTGCAAGTGCAGGCGGCCCCCCGCAAGCGCCGCCTGGCCAACCCCGGCTGGTTCCTGGTCAGCCCCTCGGTGGCGTTGTTGCTGCTGTGGATGATCGTGCCCCTGGGCATGACCCTGTACTTTTCGCTGATCCGCTACAACCTGCTGTACCCCGGCGAAAACCAGTTCGTGGGCCTGGAGAACTTCAGCTACTTCCTCAGCGATTCGGGCTTTATGCCCGGAGCCACCAACACCTTGTTGCTGGTGGGCAGCGTGCTGCTGATCAGCGTGGTACTCGGGGTGCTGATCAGCGCCCTGCTGGAGGCCAGCGAGTTCCTCGGCCGGGGCATTGTCCGGGTCCTGCTGATCTCGCCGTTCTTCATCATGCCCACGGTGGGCGCACTGATCTGGAAGAACCTGATCTTGCACCCGGTCTCGGGGATTCTGGCAGCGCTGTGGAAACTGTTCGGCGCCCAGCCGGTGGACTGGCTGGCCCACTACCCGCTGCTGTCGATCATCATCATCGTTTCCTGGCAGTGGCTGCCGTTCGCCATCCTGATCCTGATGACCGCCATGCAGTCTCTGGACCAGGAACAGAAAGAGGCCGCGCGCCTGGACGGTGCCGGTCCCATCGCGATCTTTTGGCACCTGACCCTGCCTCACCTGGCGCGCCCCATCGCCGTAGTGGTGATGATCGAAACCATCTTCCTGCTCTCGGTCTTCGCCGAAATCTTCACCACCACCAACGGCGGCCCGGGCTACGCCTCGACCAACCTGGCGTACCTGATCTACAACCAGGCGCTGGTGCAGTTCGACGTGGGCATGGCTTCCGCCGGCGGCCTGATCGCCGTGGTCATCGCCAATATCGCCGCGATCATCCTGGTACGGATGATCGGCAAGAACCTGACTGACCAGAGCTGAGGTGCCCGCCATGACCCTGCAACAATCCCGACGCCTGCAAAGCCTGCTACTGGGCACCCTGGCCTGGGCCATCGCGATCCTGATCTTCTTCCCGATCTTCTGGATGGTGCTGACCAGTTTCAAGAGCGAGATCGACGCCTTCGCCACACCGCCGCAGTTCATCTTCACGCCAACGCTCGAGAACTACCTGCACATCAACGAACGCAGCCATTACCTGTCCTTCGCCTGGAACTCGGTGGTGATCTCCTTCAGCGCCACGGCCCTGTGCCTGCTGATCGCAGTGCCGGCGGCCTACTCCATGGCCTTCTTTGAAACCCGCAACACCAAGCGAACCCTGCTGTGGATGCTCTCCACCAAGATGCTGCCGCCGGTGGGCGTGCTAATGCCGATCTACCTGCTGGCCAAGAGTTTCGGCCTGCTGGACACGCGCATCGCGCTGATCGTGATCTACACCCTGATCAACCTGCCGATCGTGGTGTGGATGGTTTACACCTACTTCAAGGACATCCCCCGGGACATCCTCGAAGCCGCCCGCCTGGACGGCGCCACCCTGGCCCAGGAGATGCTGCGGGTACTCATGCCCATTGCCAAGGGCGGCTTGGCCTCCACCGCGCTGTTGTCACTGATCCTGTGCTGGAACGAAGCCTTCTGGTCGCTCAACCTGACCTCCTCCAACGCCGCCCCGCTGACCGCGCTGATCGCCTCCTATTCCAGTCCCGAAGGGCTGTTCTGGGCCAAGCTCTCGGCGGTCTCGACCCTGGCCTGCGCGCCGATCCTGATCTTCGGCTGGATCAGCCAGAAGCAGCTCGTACGCGGCCTGTCCTTTGGCGCGGTGAAGTAACCCTCGAATTCTGGAGACATCCCATGGCTCACCTGAAAATCAGCAACCTGCAAAAAGGCTTCGAAGGCTTCGAGATCATCAAGGGCATCGACCTTGAGGTGAACGACAAGGAATTCGTGGTGTTCGTCGGCCCCTCGGGCTGCGGCAAGTCCACCCTGTTGCGGCTGATTGCCGGCCTGGAGGAAGTCAGCGGCGGCAGCATCGAGCTGGACGGGCGCGACATCACCCAAGTCAGCCCGGCCAAGCGCGACCTGGCCATGGTGTTCCAGACCTACGCCCTGTACCCGCACATGAGCGTACGCAAGAACATGTCCTTCGCCCTGGACCTGGCCGGGGTCGACAAGGCCCAGGTGCAGAAGAAGGTCGATGAAGCGGCGCGCATTCTCGAACTGGGTCCGATGCTCGAACGCAAGCCCAAGCAACTCTCCGGCGGCCAGCGCCAGCGCGTGGCCATCGGCCGGGCCATCGTGCGCAACCCGAAGATCTTCCTCTTCGACGAACCCCTGTCCAACCTCGATGCCGCACTGCGGGTGCAGATGCGCCTGGAGCTGGCGCGCCTGCACAAGGAACTGCAGGCCACCATGATCTACGTGACCCACGATCAGGTCGAAGCCATGACCCTGGCGGACAAGGTGGTGGTGCTCAACGGCGGCCGGGTGGAACAGGTGGGTTCGCCCCTGGAGCTCTATCACTGCCCGGCCAACCTGTTTGTCGCAGGCTTTCTCGGCACGCCGAAGATGGGCTTTCTCAAGGGCAGCGTCAGCCAGGTGGACGGTCAGGGTTGCGAGGTGCAACTGCAGGCCGGGGCACGCCTGCGCCTGAGCCAAAGCCATCCGCAGCTCAAGGTCGGCAGCCCGGTCACCCTGGGCATCCGCCCCGAACACCTGGAACTGGGCGAGCCCGGCCCCGGCAGCCTGCAAGTCACCGCCGATGTTGCCGAGCGCCTGGGCAGCGACACCTTCTGCCATGTGCTCAGTGCATCCGGCGAGGCACTGACCCTGCGCATCCGCGGCGATCTGGCCAGCCGCTACGGCGAGCAACTGCACCTGCGCCTGGACCCCGAGCATTGCCACCTGTTCGATGCCCAAGGCGTCGCTGTCCCCCGTTCCCTGCGCGCCGCCGCCTGATGGCCGCCGCCCGATGACCGAGAGTCCATGCATGAAACTCAATCGCTTCAACCTCAACCAGCTCCCGTCCCAGGTGCAGGTGCCTGCCTACAGTGCCGCCGACACTCGCCAAGGCATCGTGCACATCGGCGTCGGCGGTTTTCACCGGGCGCACCAGGCCTACTACACCGACGCCCTGATGAACCAGGGCTGGGGCCTGGACTGGAGCATCTGCGGGGTCGGCCTGCGCCCCGAAGACCGCCGCGCCCGGGACGACCTGGCGGGCCAGGACTGCCTCTACACCCTGTTCGAACTGGGGGACGGTGACGACCACGAAGTGCGGGTGATCGGCTCCATCAGCCAGATGCTGCTGGCCGAGGACGGCCCCCAGGCGTTGATCGACAAGCTGGCCAGCCCACAGATCCGCATCGTCTCCCTGACCATCACCGAAGGGGGTTATTGCATCGATGACAGCAGCGGCGAGTTCATGCTCCACCTGCCGCAGATCCAGCACGACCTGGCCCATCCCCAGCAGCCACGCACGGTGTTCGGCTTCCTCTGTGCCGCCCTGGCCAAGCGTCGCGCCGCGGGCATTGCGGCCTTCACCCTGATGTCCTGCGATAACCTGCCGCACAACGGCGCCGTGACCCGCAAGGCGCTGCTGGCCTTTGCCGCCCGACGCGACGCCGACCTGCACGACTGGATCGCCACCCAAGTGAGCTTTCCCAATGCCATGGTGGACCGCATCACCCCCATGACCAGCACCGCCCACCGCCTGCAACTGCACGACCAGCACGGCATCGACGACGCCTGGCCGGTGGTGTGCGAGCCCTTTGTGCAGTGGGTCCTGGAAGACAAGTTCGTCAACGGCCGCCCGGCCTGGGAACAGGTGGGCGTGCAGTTCACCGACGACGTCACGCCCTACGAAGAGATGAAGATCAAGCTGCTCAACGGCAGCCACCTGGCCCTGACCTACCTGGGTTTTCTCAAGGGTTACCGCTTCGTCCACGAAACCATGAACGATCCGCTGTTCGTCGCCTACATGCGCGCCTACATGGACCTGGACGTGACCCCGCAACTGGCGCCGGTGCCGGGCATTGACCTGGCGGCCTACAAGGACACGCTGGTCCAGCGCTTTTCCAACCAGGCCATCGCCGACCAGTTGGAGCGGGTGTGCAGCGACGGGTCGTCGAAGTTTCCCAAGTTCACCGTGCCGACCCTCAACCGCCTGATCGCCGATGGCCGCGACACCGAGCGGGCGGCCCTGGTGGTGGCCGCCTGGGCCCTGTACCTGCGGGGCGTGGACGAAAACGGCGAGAGCTACAGGATTCCCGATCCCCGGGCCGAGTTCTGCCAGGCCCTGGTGGCGGACGACACCCTGCTGACCCAGCGCCTGCTGGGGGTGGAGGAAATCTTCGGCCCGGCCATCCCCAGGTCCGCCGCGTTCGTCGAAGCCTTTGAGCGCTGCTTCAACAGCCTGCGCGAGCATGGCGTCAGCCGGACCCTGGAACGCCTGCTGGCCAAGCCGGCGCATCCATCACGGAGCGCATGATGAGCACCGCCGCGCTGTACCTGGGTATCGATTGTGGCACCCAGGGCACCAAGGCCCTGATCCTCGACAGCCACAGCGGCGCCGTCCTGGGCCTGGGCGCCGCGCCCCACCGCCTGATCAGCGGCGCCAACGGCCGTCGCGAGCAGGACACCGGGCAATGGCTGCAAGCCTGCATCAGCGCCACCCACCAGGCGTTGCAGGCGGCCGGAGTCGATGGCCGGGACATTCTTGGCCTCGCGGTCTCCGGCCAGCAGCACGGCCTGGTGCTGCTGGATGATCAAGGCCAGGTGCTGCGTCCGGCAAAGCTCTGGTGCGACACCGAAACCGTGGCCGAGAACCAGCGCCTGCTGGATCACCTGGGGGGCGAGCAAGGGTCCCTGGAGCGCCTGGGTATCGCCCTGGCGCCGGGCTACACCCTGTCGAAGCTGTTGTGGACCCGGGAGCAGCACCCCGCCGTGTTCCAGCGTATCGCCCATATCCTGCTGCCCCACGATTACCTCAACTTCTGGCTGACCGGGCGCTGCTGCAGCGAATACGGCGACGCCTCCGGCACCGGTTACTTCAATGTCCGCAGCCGTGACTGGGACCGGGCCCTGCTGGCCCATATCGACCCCGAAGGGCGCCTGGAACGTGCCTTGCCGGAACTGATCGAGGCCCAGCAGCCGGTGGGGCGGATACTGCCGCAGATGGCCGGGCTCCTGGGCATCAACCCCCAGGCCCTGGTGGCCAGCGGCGGTGGCGACAACATGCTCGGGGCCATCGGCACCGGCACTATCGAGCCCGGCATCATCACCATGAGCCTGGGCTCTTCCGGCACCCTGTATGCCTATGCCGAGCAGCCGCTGGTCAGCCACGCGTCGGTGGCGTCCTTCTGCTCTTCCAGCGGTGGCTGGCTGCCGCTGATCTGCACCATGAACCTGACCAACGCCACCACCCTGGTGCGGCAACTGCTGGACCTGGACCTGGAGAGCTTCAACCGCTTGGCGGGCCAGGCGCCGATCGGCGCCGAGGGCTTGTGCCTGCTGCCGTTCTTCAATGGCGAGCGGGTCCCCGCCCTACCCCACGCCCGTGGCAGCCTGCAGGGCATGACCCTGGACAACCTGACCCAGGCCAACCTGTGCCGCGCGGTTCTGGAGGGCACCACCTTCGGCCTGCGCTACGGCCTCGATCTGCTGCGGGCCAATGGCTTGCAAAGCCAGAGCATCCGCCTGATCGGCGGCGGCTCAAAAAGTCCGCTGTGGCGGCAGATGGTCGCCGATATCATGCACACCCCGGTGATCTGCACCCGCGAAGCCGAAGCCGCCGCCCTGGGTGCGGCGATCCAGGCCGCCTGGTGCCATGGACGGCAGACGGACCCGGCCTTTAGCCTGGCGCAACTCTGTGAACGCTGCGTGAGCCTCGACCTCGACAGCCAGACCTGGCCCCGGGCCGAACAGGCGAAAGCTTACGAGACGGCGTATGAACGCTATCAACAGCATCTGGCAACCCTTTGAAGAGCGAATGACTATGTATCTGGTGTGTGGCGAAGCGCTGTTCGATTTTTTCAGCGTCGATGACGCAAGTACCCAAGCCAATAAAGTGCAGTTCCAGGCCATTGCCGGGGGCTCACCCTTCAACGTGGCGCTGGGCCTGCGCCGCCTGGGCATTGACGTGGCCCTGCTGGCCGGGCTCTCCCGGGATTATCTGGGGCGGCGCCTGCGACGGGTACTGCAGGACGAAGGGGTGAACACCCGGTACCTGCACGAGTTCGACGCCCCCACCACCCTGGCCATGGTGGCGGTCGGCGCCGACGGCTCGCCCCACTACAGCTTCCGTGGCGAAGGCTGTGCCGATCGCCAGCTGCTGCAGGAGCATCTGCCGGAGCTGGACCCGAGCGTGCGCGGTTTGCATATCGGCTCGTTTTCCCTGGTAGTGCAGCCGATTGCCGACACCCTGCTGGCCCTGGTGCACCGCGAGCGGGGGCGGCGCCTGATCAGTCTCGATCCCAATGTGCGACTCAACCCACAGCCGGATATCCAGCTGTGGCGTCAACGTATCGGTGAACTGGTGCAGCATGCCGACCTGATCAAGGTCAGCGACGAGGACCTGGCCCAGTTGTATCCCGGGCAGGCGCCCGAGGAACTGATCCAGGGCTGGCTGCAAGAGCATGCGCAGTTGGTGTTCCTGACCCGTGGCAGCCAGGGCGCCACAGTATTCAGTGCACGGCATGGCAGCTGGTCGGTGGCCTCGCCCCAGGTGCAGGTGGCCGACACCGTGGGCGCCGGTGACACCTTCCAGGCGGCGTTGATCGCCTGGCTGACCGAGCACGGGCTGGATTCACCGCAAGGCCTGGAACGGCTGAGCCGCGAACAGATCGATGCCCAATTGCGCTTTGCCGTGCGCGCCGCGGCCCTCACCTGCAGCAAGACCGGTCCCGACCTGCCCTACCGCCATCAACTCTAGGCGCCGCCTTCGCTGGCAAGCCAGCTCCTACAGTTCACCACAACCCGTAGGAGCCGGCTTGCCGGCGAAGAGGCCCGTCAGCCTTGCGCCGATTCGGGCGACGCCTTCGCTGGCAAGCCAGCTCCTACAACATTCAGCGCCACCGTGGTGCTTTTCCTGGGCCTTGGTCAGAGCAACGAGAAGTTGTAGCTGACGATCAGGCGGGTCTCGTCCATGTCACGGGCGATCTTCTGGTAGTTGCTGCGGTAAGTGGCGTTGCGCAGGCGCAGGCTCACGTCTTTGAAGGTGCCGCTCTGCACCACGTACTTGAGCTCGCTGTCGCGCTCCCACTCGCGACCTTCGCGCAGGCTGCCCGGCACCTTGATGTGGTCACCGCTGACATAACGGGTCAGGAAGCTCAAGCCATTGAGGCCGAGCGCCTTGAAGTCATAGTCGTAGCGCAGTTGCCAGGAACGTTCCTGGATCGCGGCGAAGTCGTTGACCTGGACGTAGTTCACCAGGTACGGATTGCTGCCATCGAGGTAGGGCATCGAGTTGTCGCCATACATGCGCTGCCAGCCGGCACTGAACACATGGCCGCCCAGGCTGTAGCCGAGCATGGTGCTCAAGGCACGGTTGTCGATGCTGCCGGCGCGCTCGGCGCCACTGTCGGCGCTCTTGAGCAGGCGCAAATCGCCCTTCAATACGCCGGGCCCCAGCGGTTGGTTGGCCAACAGGCCGACAAAATGCTGGCGATAGATGTCTTCCAGTTCGGCGTAGTGGTACTGGCCGGTCAGGCGCTCATTGAACTTGTAGTCCACGCCATAAGTGTCGAAGTGGTCCGCCGTGGTGTTGCAGGCATAGCGCTTGTTCTTGCAATGCACGCGAATGTCCTGGGCATCGGTGGAGTCCCGGGCGGTGTACCGGTTCAGGCGCGCGGCTGTCAGGGTCAGGCCCTTGACCTCCTTGGAGGTGAGCACGGCACCGTTGAACATCGTCGGCAGCAGGCGTCCGTCGTTGTACTTGAGCAGCGGCAGGTCCGGCAGTTGCGCACCGTACTTGAACACGGTCCGGGACATCCGCACCTTGGCGGTCAAGCCCAGCTTGGCGTACTGATCCGCAGAACCCCGTGGGTCGTGCCCACTGGAGGGCAAGAGCCCACTGTTGCTGCGGTCAGGGCTGGAGTCCAGCTTGATGCCCAGCATGCCCAAGGCATCCAGGCCAAAACCCACGGTGCCTTCGGTGTATCCCGATTGCAGATTGAGAATGAAACCCTGGGCCGACTCTTCACGCTTGGAAGCGCCCTGGTCAGTGCTGGTGTGACCGTCTCGAAAGTCCCGATTGAAGTAGACCGTGCGTGACTCCAGCTTGGCGCTGCTGTCCTCGAAAAAGCCGTCGGCCTGGGCCTGCGGGGCAAATCCTGCGCACAGGACGGCAGCTCCGAGGCCCAGGAGTGGGCACGGATTGAGTAAAGGAAAAGGGGGACGCATGAACGGGCTCCAGCAGAAAATCAGTGACGCGAGGTAAAGAAAGACCCAGGTGAAATCCATCCTGCGAATCAGCGATCGCAAGTTGAATTGATTGAATCAATGAAGACCGCCGATGATGGCAGATGGCCCCGCCCACCCCAACTCGACTTTAGTCTGACTCCCCGGTCGCAGCGACGGCCACCTCCCGGCACACTCCCAAACAGACACAATCAGAATAAAACCTATCAATTTTGCCAATTTTCAGCGCCACAAAACCTGTCAAAAAAACCTGTCCAGACGATCAAAAAGCTCCCCGCACGAAGGGAGGTGGTAGTCGATAGTGGCGAAAAAGCATCATTTTTTTGTCATTTTCATATACCGTTCGTCGGATTTATTATTTTTTATGAACACCTGAACAAGTATTTGACGCTTTCCATTACGACCATCATGATCGATCTTAAATTATTGTTTTATATAGTATTATTATTTAATAACTCTTCACCAAAACAACCAGCGTCATTTATGTAACACCAAAAAACGTCAATTAAACGTCTCTTCCGTATGGTAGTGTCAAAAAAAGAGCGCAATAGAGGCTATGTGCCACGCGCCTTTTCAGAAGGTGAGCAACTCCCTCACCCAACACTCATCATGGACGAGGTCGTTCCCTTGGAAGTCAGCGTTTTTGGTACTGGCTATGTCGGTCTGGTGCAAGCAGTTGCCCTCGC
>NZ_MOAK01000088.1:86291-87415 GCF_003732485.1 Pseudomonas protegens | reverse complement strand
ATCTGCCAGGGGCAGCGGCTGGTCGAGCCAGTGCCGGTCGAAGGCGAAGGCGTTGCGGTCGGCGTCGAATTGCAGTGGGCAGTTGAAGGGCTCGCGGTAGCGCCGTTGATAGTCCGGTGCCGGATAGTCGAAGCGCGCGCCCAGCAAGGGCAAGGCGTGGCCCAGCAAGTCGTCGCAGATGACCTTCATCGACACCAGGCAGAACTCGGTGTTGAACGCCGCCAGGGCCGGGCATTCGCGGTAGTCGGCGGCCGTCAGCCAGATGCGCGGACCGTCGCTTTCCAGGCTCAGTTCGAAAAGTGTTCCCATCAGCGCCGGATAACGCAGCGCCAGGCGCAAAGCGTCACCTAAGGTGGCACTGGTGAGCAGCGCATAGCCGAGCATGCCGTAAGAGGAAACGTGCATGCGCCGGCCCAGTTCCAGGCCGATATCCCGCTGCAGGGCTACGGCGTTGGCACACACCAGCATCTCTTGGCTGGTGGTGATGCGGGTGTCGGCGCGGCTCAGGTCGGCGGCGTTTATACCGCTGCCGGCCAGTAGCGCGTCGCTGTCCTGGCCCTGCTCCTTGAAGGTGTTGAGAACCAGTGAAACCGCATTGAGGGTGGTGAGGTGCGAGTGCAGCATGCGCAGATTCCAGCCTGGGAAAGACCGGGAACAGGAGCAATTTGCATGCCGCCCGCGATCAGGCCTGCGGTTTGCCGGCCAGCGGCATGTGGCATTCCGGGCGTTGTATGGCTAGTGACTTGGCGCTTTGATTGGTGCAACCTGCCTGCCATTCACCGCCTGAGGTGGCGGTGTAGCAACCCCGATAAAGGATTATGTATGACCCTTACTCCTGCGCGTTCCTTGCTTCTGGTATCCGGCTTGCTCCTGAGTTCGCTGTGTCTGGCCGAGGCTGAGCCAAGCAGCGAAAGCACCATCAAGGATTCTGCCAAGTCAGCCGTCTCGTCAGCCATTTCGGCAGGCAAGAACCTCTTGGGCGGCGTCAGCGAAGGCGTGCTCGATGGTCGCCAATCGGCGCAAGGCGTCGACGGTGCCTCGATCATTTCCTCCCGTGAGCAAATGAAAGGCCGCGTCGACGTCCAGGTGTTGAAGACCGAAGCCGTCGGCGACAGCTTCAACGT
>NZ_MOAK01000088.1:80794-86256 GCF_003732485.1 Pseudomonas protegens | reverse complement strand
GCCGGCAACCAGTACCTTTCCCGGGCAAAGGGGCAGACCGGCGCCCTGCTGGCGATCGACCAGGACGGTTACGCCAACAACCTGACTGTCAGCCTCGACAACCCGGACGAAGTCACCATCCCGGCCAAGGCGGCAGTGCGGCAGAAGTTCGTGTTTGAAGGGCCGATCGAGAGCTCGAGTTCGGTGCGGGTCTGGGGCCAGGATTACTCGGTCAAAAAGTAACCTGACAGCCACCCCCTGCTCGTCGTCGAGCCGGCGGCTACCGCAGTAGCCACCGGCTCCCGAGCGCGAGCTTCAGCTCAACTCGCCACACAGATCGAGTTCGACCAGGCGCCGCACTTCGGCGCTTTCCAGCCCGGCACCGAGCAGCGCATTGAGCTTGCCGAACGCCGCTTCGCGAGTCATGCCGCCACCGGACAGCACGCCCACGCCCCGCAGGCGGCTTCCGGCTTCGTAGATATCCAGCTCGACGCCGCCTTCATGGCACTGGGTCACCGCCACCACCACGATGCCTTGCTCCTGTGCGCGCTTGAGACTGGCCAGGAACGCCGGGTTGTCGCTGGGCCCGGTGCCGCTGCCGAAGCATTCCAGCACCAGGGCCTGGATGCCGCTGTCGAGCACGCTGTCCAGCAGCTCGGCGCCGATGCCGGGGAACAGCGGCAGCACACCGACCTTGGCCAGTTGCCTGGCCTGGCGGTAATCCAGGGCCGCCGGAATGGCCTCGGCCTTGGTGCCGCCGCCCTGGCGTTGCAAGGCGGCAAACGGGTGCCGGCCAAAGCTGCGGATTTTCGCGCAGCGGGTCGGTGCCAGCAGCTCGCCGTGGAAGTACAGCTGCACGCCGGGCGCCAGGCCTTGACCCAGGGCCACCAGGGCGCCGCTGAGGTTTTCCCAGGCGTCGCTGTCCGGCACACCGGCCGGCAGCATGGAACCGGTGAACAGCACCCGCGCCGGCAGGCCCAGCAACTGGAAGCTCATGGCCGCCGCGCTGTAGGCCAGGGTGTCGGTGCCGTGGAGGATCAGCACGCTGTCGCAGCCCTGCACATCCACTGCATCGACCACGGCTTCGCGCAGGCGCTGCCAGTAGTCGG
This sequence comes from Pseudomonas protegens, assembly GCF_003732485.1. Taxonomy (GTDB): domain Bacteria; phylum Pseudomonadota; class Gammaproteobacteria; order Pseudomonadales; family Pseudomonadaceae; genus Aquipseudomonas; species Aquipseudomonas protegens_B. Next base: position 85,168 of record NZ_MOAK01000088.1, on the reverse strand, counting down.
GGGTCATGTTGGCGCTGTCGATCAGCGGCGCCATCTCGCGAAAGCGCCAGTTGGGCACCACCAGCTCAGGCTGGCTGTGCAGGTACTCGCGCATCCGGGCTTCGAAGCCGGAAGCCGGGGCCAGGCCGTTGGCGCTGGCTTGCATGCCGATGGTGCCACCGGTGTAGAGCACCATGACGTGCTGGGCGCCAGGGTAGGTCGAAGGGTTCATGGGATTCTCCGAAACGGTGAGTTCCTGTGGGAGCGGGCAAGCCCGCTCGCACATTTATCGCACTGTAACCGACGGGGGCAGAGGATGCGCCCGTCGTTCACCCGTCAGCGTTGCGCTGCGGGCACGCCTTGCGGCTCGGCCTGGGCGGGGGCCGAAGGTTCGGCGGGCCAGGCCTTCAGGTCCAGGTCCAGATCGGCGAACTTGCGCGAGTCGAACACTGGCTGGTCGACGCCGGCGCGGCGCTGCTCGTCGTAGTCGCGCATCACGCGCAGGCCGACCTTGAACAGCATGGCCAAGGCCACCAGGTTGACGAAGGCCAGGCAGGTCATGGTGATGTCGGCGAAGGCGAACACGGTCGAAAGGTCCTGCATCGAACCCCATACCACCAGCGCCAGCACCAGGCCGCGGAACAGCATCAGCACGGTGCGGTTGCGGGTGAGGAACTGCAGGCTGTTCTCGCCCAGGTAGTAGTTGTAGAGGATGCAGGTGAAGACGAACAGCGACAGCGCGACGCTGACGAACAGGCGACCCCAGTCACCGACCACGGCGGCCAGCGAGTTCTGGGTCAGGACGATGCCGTCGCCTTCGAAACCCGGGGTGTAGAAGCCCGACAGCAGGATCAGCAGCGCGGTGCAGGTGCAGATCACGAAGGTGTCGAGGAACACGCTGAAAGCCTGGACCACGCCCTGGGCGCCCGGATGTTTCACGGAGGCCACGGCGGCGACGTTCGGTGCACTGCCCAGGCCTGCTTCGTTGGCGAACACGCCACGCTTCACGCCCATGACGATGGCGCTGCCGAGCAGGCCGCCGAAGGCCGGGTCGAGACCGAAGGCGCTCTTGATGATGGTCTCCAGCATGGCCGGCACTTGTTCGATCTGGGTGCCGATCACGTACAGGGTCACGGCGATGTAGGCCAGGGTCTTGATCGGGACCAGCAGGTCGGACACTGCGGCGATGCGCTTGATGCCGCCGATGAAGGTAATGGCCAGCAGCACCGCCAGGACGATGCCGGTGTGGCTTGGGTCGAAGGCAAAGGCGTCCTGCAGCGAGTGCGTCACGGTGTAGGACTGCAGGCCGATGAAGGCGAAGCCGTAGGTGACCAGCAGCAGGATGGAGAACACCACCGCCATGCCTTTGCGCTTCAGGCCGTGCTCGATGTAGTAGGCCGGGCCGCCGCGGTACAGGCCGTCGCCGTCGGCGCGCTTGTAGACCTGGGCCAGGGTGCACTCGAAGAAGCTGCTGGACATGCCGACCAGTGCGGTCACCCACATCCAGAACACCGCGCCCGGGCCACCCAGGGTCACGGCGATGCCGACGCCTGCAATGTTGCCCGCGCCGACCCGGCCGGCGAGGCTGAGCATCAGCGCCTGGAACGAGCTGAGCTGGCCGCCGCTGCTTTTCAGGCTGTCGCGGAACACCGCGAACATGTGGAGGAAGTGGCGCAATTGAACGAAACGCGAGCGGATCGTGAAGTAGCTGCCGAGCCCGACAATGAGCACGATCAGCACTTTCCCTGAGAGGAAGTCGTTGATGACTTCGAGCATGGATTATTCCTCGCTGTTTTTTGTGTAGGCAAAAGCAGAGCAGACGGAAACATTCTGTTACACCGCTGATTGCACGCACGGCAAAGCGGTGGGGCGATTGTTCGTCCCGGTTCTCTATTCGCGGGTTGTTATTAGTTCGGGTTTCCCGTGGGTTTGAGCCTCGTTACCGACGGCTGTCCACGTGAAGAGGGGGCGCACTATACCGGTGCGCGGGCTCGCCGTCTGCATGTAGCGCATCGAGCCGAGGAACGGCAGGCTGGACGGGGGGCTGAATCGGTTCTTGTCGCGCCCCGCAAAACCCCGCGAACAGGGGCCCCAAGGGGCCCGCATCATCCCCGCGATACCGTTGCCAACCGTAGGAGCTGGCTTGCCAGCGAAGGGGCCCGTTCGAGCGGCGCCCGTCTTGAAGGCTTGTTCGCCGGCAAGCCGGCTCCTACGGGATTACAGCCAGAATTCCTCTCGGCGTTCTTGGAAGTCCTTCAGTTCACCTTGTTCCAGTAATTGGCGAATCCACGGCCCCAGCAGATCCAGCGAGCTGTCCAGAGGGGTGGGCCGGTGCCAGCGTAGCGGCACCTGGGCAAAGCGCTGCTGGTTGGCGCTGACTTTTTCCAGGATCTGCCGGTCCTGTTTGAGGATCACCTTGAACAAGGGTTGCAACACCGCGCGCTTGAGCCAGCCCGGCAAGCGGCCGCGGGCCGTGGCGATGCGGGCGAACAGGCGCAGTTCGCCCTCGGCGGCCGGGCTGAGCCAGGCGCTGACCAGCAGATTGAGCCGGCCCTGACGGTCGCGGTATTCGATTTCCGCCAACCCCGGCAGGCGAAAGCGCCCCATGCTGAGGCCGCGTTCGCCTTCGAACAGCCGCGATATCAGCCCGGATTGGGTGCCTTCTTCGCTGTACTGCGCTTCGACCCCGTCTTCCAGCTGATGCACCCAGGCACGAATCCGCTGGCGCTGGCGGTCGTGGCGAATCCAGCCGGCATGCACGAAGTGGGTGTGGAAGCCGTCGAGGAAGTTCTCCGCGGCGTCCTGCAAGCTGCACTGCACTCGGTCGCTGATCCAGAACACATCCAGGGCCTGGGCCTGCTCGGCGGCGGCCACCGGCGGGGCATTCGGCCGTTCGCTGGCGAGGCTGGCCCAGACCAGCCCCTGGGTTTCGCAGCTGTGCAGCGGCTGCAACAAGGGCTGGCTGCACCGCTGCTGCTCCTGGCCGGGCAGTTGAGTGCAACGGCCCTGGGGGTCGAAGCGCCAGCCGTGGTAGGGGCACTGGATCTGCCCGTCGCGCACCCGGCCGGCGCTCAGGGGCGCGAAGCGGTGGGGGCAGCGGTCCGGCAGCACGGCGGCGGCGCCGTCGGCGTCGCGAAACAGCACCAGCGGTACGCCGTGCAGGGTGCAGGCCAGAGGTTGGCGTTGCAGCTGCCGGCTCAGGGCGACGGGCCACCAGCCCGAGTGACTGTTCACAATTTGAGCTTCCTCATCAGCGGTACGCCGATCCGTTGCAGCAGCAGGCCCATCAGTTGCCACACCAGGCGCCGCGACCAGGGCAGGTGGGCGACGTGGATCAGGCTGTATTCGATTTCGGGCTGGCCGCCGCGCAGGCGCTTGAAGGCGGCCGCGCCGGAGCTGAAGTTGAGCACCTGACGACGGTTCACCGCTTCTTGCAGGCACAGCCTGGTCAGTTGTCGGTACAGGCCGGCGCGCTGGGGCAGGGCGGTGTCGTAGCCGACGATGGGGGTGCTGATCAGCGCGCTGTTGGCGAACCAGCCCAGGGCGCCGTCAATGCGCCCTTCGGCGTTGCGCAGGGCGCGCACGTCCAGCCAGCCTTCGGCCTGCCCGCGTTGCAGCCAGTGGGCGCTGTAGTGGGGGTTCAGGCGGCTGTATTTGTCCAGGTACAGCAGGTTGTACAGCTGCTCGATGCGCTGGAAGTCAGCCTCGTTCAGCTCGCTGCCGGGCACCACCGTATACGGGCTGCGGCGCAGCAGGGTGGCATCCAGGCGAGTGTTGTGGTGGCGCAGGAAGGCTGAATGTTCGCCCTCGCGGCCGTCGAACAGGTACACCTGACGGCTGGGAATCGCCAGGTAGCCCAGGGCTTGCAGGCGCTTGCGCAGTTCGCGGTTGCTGAAGTCGTTGAGCGAGCGAAAGCCAAAGCCGTGGTCGGGAAACTGCCGGCGCAGCAGTTCGGTGATCGCCGGCAAATCCGAACCATCCCAATCGGCGGGGTAGAGGTTGGTCGACAGCAGCCAGTTATTGACCTGCACCAGGCGGTCGACCTTGGCCGCGCTCAGTAGCCGGTCCACGCCCTGGGTCAGCAGCTTCAAGGGCCACGCCAGCCAGGGCCGTTTCAGGCGCTGCAGTTCTTCCCGGGCATAGCCGCTGTAGGCGGTTTGCGGAGAGACCACGTAACAGTTATCCACAGGGTCGTGGCCGTGGTTGATGCTCACCGGGAACTGCTGGCGGCCGGTGTCCAGCAGGGCCAGGGCGGTGCTGACATTGCCGATCAGCGCGCCGCCGGCGCAGGTACGCACGTACCGCCGGGCGTGGCTGTCGCCGGCGCTCGGGGGCTCAAGGGCCAGTTGCTCGGGCAGCAACAGTTTCATGGGCGCGGCGCTCCCAGGGGCTGGC
>NZ_MOAK01000088.1:73657-80774 GCF_003732485.1 Pseudomonas protegens | reverse complement strand
GTTCCACTCGATATCGGCGGTGGAGGCGGCCAGCAGCCCGCAACGGCGGGTCAGGGCGCGGCCGATGATCTCGCTCAGGCTCAGCAGCTGGGCGGTCAGCGGGCCGCGATCGCCGTCCTGGACGATCACGTCCCTGGCTTGTTGGTAGTCGTGCCAGAACGTGCGGCTCAAGGCCCGTTGCGGCGCCGCCAGAAGCAGCATGGCCAGGGCGATCATCCGGGGTTCCAGGGTCGCCTCCAGCGCTGCGTCGGCTTCGCTGCCCAGCGCCGCTACCAACTGCACGCGCTGGTCGTCGAACAGGTGCACGCCGCTGGTGGCCCTGGGGTTGCACTCCAGCACGTGGAAGCGGCCCTGGCGGTCCTCGATGAAGTCAAAACCCACCTGCCCGGTGTAGCCGGTGGCCCGGCCGAACTGTTCCAGAAACGCACGGATTGGCGCCGGGGCACAGCTGTGGAAGTAGATCCCCGAGCCGCGCCCGACCCGGTAGCGCGGCTGATAGCTGCTGTGGGCGCGCAACTGGCCGTCCACCAGCACGCTGAAGCTGCAGTACTCCTGGCCGGGGACAAACTGCTGGGCCACCCAGGGCGCCTCGGCGCTGGGCCGGACTTTTGCCAGTTGCGCCGGGCTCGGGCGGATCAGGGTCTGGGAAGCGAAGCGCGAATAGGCCGGCTTGAACACCAGGGCGTCGTGCTCCGCCGCCAGCGCCTGCACCGCAGCCGGGTCATGCAGCACCCGGGTCGGCGGCGCGGCCACGTCCCAGCCCTGGGTCATGGCAGCAAAATCGCCTTTGTGATGCAGGCGGTGCAGCAGCTCGAAGTCGCTGGTGAACACCCGACACAAAGGCCGCAGGCGCTCCAGGCCGTGGGCCAGGTAGAACACCTCTTCGCAGGTGGGCAGCAGCAGGTCGATGGCCTGTTGGCGGATGACCCCCGCCAGGGCTTCGATCCAGGCCTCGGGGTCGTGGCGGGGTTCCGGCAGGCGCACGAAGTGCTCGGCGGCGCGGCTGAAGCGGCTCAGGGGTTGGGCCAGGGAATCGGCCACGGTCACCGTCCAGCCGGCTTGGCTAAAGGCCCGGGCCCACTCCAGGCAGGCCGGGGCCCGGGCGCCGAGAATCAATACACGCATGGCAGTCCCTCGGGTAGTTGCAGCATCAGCAGACGGCGTCTTTTTGTTTGTGGCGGTGGTGCCTGCCAGTGGCCGAAGCTCAGCTGCGGCGCCTGCAGCCCTTGTTGCGCGCAGAGTTCGGCCAGGGCTTCGCTCAAGCGCTGGCACAGCCCGTGGTAGTCGCCCGAGGTACGCAGGTTGGCCTGCCAGAGCAGCCCGCGCTGGTGAATCTGGTATTCCTCCAGTTCCGCCCCGAGCATCAGCAGGGCCCGGCGCAATACGTCAGGGTAGAGCGGTGCCAGTTGCTGGCCGTCGAGCCGGGGCAGCCAGAGGATCTCGTCGGCGCGGCCTTCCACCGCGGCGATGGCCCGCTCCGCACGGCCACAGGGGCAGGGCGCGCTGGCCACCCGCAGGATGTCGTTGAGGCGATAACGCACGATCAGCTGCGTACGCCGGGAAAAGTCGGTGATGATCGGCTGGAAGCGCGTGCGCTCAGGGTCCAGCCATTGCGGCTCGATGTGCAGGTGGCTTTCATTCAGGTGCAGGGTGCCAGCCTCGCAGGTGTAGCCGAGAAAGCCTTCACTGGCCTGATAGATCTGCTGCGGCTTGCGCCCGAAGGCTTGCTGGACCAGCTCGGCGTCGGTGCTTTCCAGCACTTCGGCCACCGACAGGATGTGCCGTGGGCGGATTGTCAGCTGCCCGGCCAGGGCCGCCTGGGCCAGCCCGCGCAGCACCGTGGCCGGGGCCACCAGCACGTCCGGATTCTGCTGGTTGAGGCGTTGCAGGGAGGCGGTCAGGCCCAGGGTCAGGTCATGGAAGGCGAAGTCGATGCGGCGGCTGGCCAGGGTGGTGTACAAGCGGCTATTGGCCCGCAGGAAGAAGGCGATGCGCAGCGGCGCCAGCCAGGGGCACAGCAGCCGGGGCAGCAGCGCCCGGGGCAGGGTGCGCGCCAGCAGGATGCCGGCCCAGCGTTGGCGTTCCACACTGCTGACCAGGAACACCCCCTGAGCCCCCGAGGTGCCGCTGGACAGGCCCACGGTGATGTCCCCCAGGGTCGGGCTGAAGTCCCGGGAACGCTCCGCCTGCAGGGCCACCGGCAACACTTGTTCCAGGCTCAGGGCGCGGGTGTTGAAGGCGGCGAAGTCGCTCATCAGGGCGGCTTTGTCCATGAGCGGCAAGTTGTGCAGGCCGTCTTGGGTCAACCCGTTGAAGCGCTGGCCACGGGGCAGGACTTTGGCCATGAAGTGCCGCAGGCGCCGGGCCTGCCAGGCTTCCAGCCGCTCACGGCGGCGAAAGCGCAGGGCGTAGCGGCTGAACACGAATGAACCGATGCTGCGCAGAGTGCCCAGCAGGCGCTCACTGTTCATTGACGAACGCCTCCCAGGCCTGGGTGCAATGGGACGGCAGCACTGCCACCGCCGGTTCGCGGCGAATCAACTGGCCCAGGCCGCTGTAGGTGCGCACGTATTGCTGACGGTCGGCGCTGGCAAACCACAGTGCCGGTGCAGCGGGCAGGCGCTCGGCGCGGCAGGCCGGCACCGACCAGCAGGCGTCGGCCACCAGGAACACTGGCCGGCCCTGGGCGTCGGGGATGAACAGGCCCAGCTGGCCGGCGCTGTGCCCCGGCAGCGGCACGCCGATCAGGCTGCCATCGCCGAACAGGTCCAGGCCTTGCTCGAAGGGCGCCATCCAGCTTGGCAGCGCACAGCTGGGGCTGGCTTCGGCCAGGCGCAGGCGGGCGCTGAAGTCGTCCGGCAGCAAGCCCGGCAGATGGCCGCCAAGGGTGGCGCGCCAACGCTGGCCGCGCAGGCTGTCGATATGCCGGTAATCGGCTTCCAGGGCGATAAAGCGCGCATTGGCAAAATCCCGCAGCCCGGCGATATGGTCGGCGTGGAAGTGGGAAATGATCACATGGCGGATATCCCCCGGGCCGATGCCCAGCTCATGTAGCTGCGCCCCCAGCTGCTCGACCACCGGCAACTGCACCGGCACTGCGCTGCGGTACAGGCGCTCGGGCAGGGCCCGGGTGGCCTGGAAGAAGTGCTCGGCGTAGCCGGTGTCGTACAAAATCCAGCCGTGCTCCGGGTGCTGGATCAGCCCGCACAGCGCCGGAAACTGCACCGGCGCCAGGCGCCCGCCACGGTCGGCCATGCATTCCAGGTGCTGGCACCAGCCGGCCCGCAGGATCTTCAAGCTCACGCTGCGGCTCATGGTTTTTGTCTCTGTTGGGCCAGCCACCATTGGGCGTGCTGGGCGATGCCCTGGTCCTGGCTGATCACCGGGCGATAGCCCAGCTCGCGCTGGATGGCGCTGATGTCCAGGGTCTGACTGAAGGCCAGGACGCCTGCGCCGTAGCGGGTGATCAAGGGTTCGGCGCCGTTGCCCAGCCGTGCCTTGAGCTCCAGCAGGCGCGCCACGCTATGCACCAGAGGCCAGGGCAGGCGACGGGTGCGCAAGGGCAGGCGGAAGTGCTCGGCCATCTGTTGCAGCAGGTCCTTGAAGGCCAAGGGTGTGCCGTTGCTCAGGTTGTAGACGCACAGCGGGCGCGGCAGGGGCCGGGTCAGCGCCAGCCACACCGCGTGCACCAGATTGTCGACGCAGGTCAGGTCCAGCTGTGCCTGGCCGCCGCGCATCAGTGGAATCGCCCCCCGTTGCATCACCCGCAGCAGGCGCGGCATCAGGGTTGCGTCCCAGGGGCCGAACACCGCCCGGGGCCGCAGGATCACGCATTCGGGCAGCTTGGCGTCTGCCAGCAGGGTTTCGGCCTGGGCCTTGCTGCGGGCGTAGTCGTTCACCGGTGGTGGCAGTGGCTGGTCTTCGCGGATGCCCAGGCGATCACTGAAGTTGAAATACAGGCTGGGGGTGGAGATATGCACCAGCCGCGGGATGCGGTTCTTGCCGCAGGCGTGGATCACCTCGGCGGTGGAGTCGAGGTTGGCCCGGGCGAAGGCCTGGGGCGAACCCCAGGGTGAAGACAAGGCGGCGCAATGCACGATGGCGTCATGCTCGCGGCTGGCATCGGCCAGCAGGCGTTTGGCCAGCGGGCTGCCGTGCTCCAGGGGCAGCCAGCGCACGGGCGCCGGGCTGTGGGCAATGACTTGCGCCGCCGCCTCGGGGTTGCGCCCGCTGAACTGCACCTCGCAGCCTTCGGCGGCCAGCTTCCAGACCAGATGCCGTCCGATAAAACCGGTACCGCCGGTGACCAGGATCTTCATCAAAACTCCAGGATCATGCCGCCGAGGGACAGGCCCGCGCCGGTGCCGATCAGCATCAGGGTTTGTCCGCGTTGAATGCGCCCGTCGCGCACCGCGATATCCAGAGCGGTGGGCAGTGACGCCGCCACCTGATTGCCATGCTGGGCAAAGATATCGATGACTTTCTCCGGCCCCAGGCTCAGGCGTTTGGCCGCATGCTGCATGGCCTGTTGGCTGGCTTGATGGGGGATGATCCAGTCGATCTGCGCAAGGGACAGTGCGGCTTGCTGCAGCAAATCGTCCATCAGTTCGGGCAGGTGCTTGGCCGCGAGGCGGAACACGCCTTTGCCCTGCATGGTGAAACTGGTCAGGGGCTCGAACGGCACCTGGATGCGCCGCGGATGAAAGCGCGAACCGCCGGCGGGGATCTGGCACAGCGCGGCGCCTTCGGCGTAGGTCTTGAGGCGCGAGGCGAGGATCTTCGGGCCGCCGTCGCCCGCTTCCAGCACCACCGCTGCCGCGCCGTCGCCGAAGATGCCGCAGACTTCCACCTGCTGCCAGTCCAGGCCGCAGGAGGCGATGTCGGCGCACACCAGCAGCACGCGCCGGTAATGCCCGGCCTGGATCGGCCAGGACAGGGTGTCCAGGGCGGCAATAAAGCCCAGGCAGCTGGCGTTGATGTCCATGGCCGCAATGCCCGACTGGCCCAGGCCCAGCTCCCGTTGCAGCAGCGCCGCATTGCAGGGCATGCCTTGATCCATGGTGCCGCTGGCGCAGACGATCAGGTCCAACTGATCCAGCGCCAGGCCCGCCGCTTGCAGGGCCTGGCGCGCGGCGCTGGCGCCGAGGCTGGCGGCGGTGTCCGCAGGATCGGCGACGTGGCGCTGCTGCACTCCGCTGATGCGCGCCACGCTGCCGGTTTCCAGGCCGAGCTGGCGGTCCAGCTCGGCACTGGTGACCACCCGCTGCGGCAGGGCGTGGCCGGTGCCGAGGATGGCCAGGGCGCGGGCCGGGCGAGGGGAGGACGCTGATGTGTGCATGCAAATTCCGTGTGTGTGGGCGTCGGGGCTGGCGTTGAGAGAGGCGGTTAGTGCGCTGGCAGTGCCGCCGGGCATTGGCTCAGGAAGGCTTGCAGCCCCTGCTGGTAGGCTTCGGCGGGCATCAGGTCAGTGTGTTTGGCGATGAAGCAGGCCACGCCTTGACGCTCCATATCGGCGTCCGCCACGAGGTAGAAGTCGGGAATTTCCTGCACGCTTGCGATCTGCTTCCAGGCCAGGCTGCTCTGACCTCCGCGGGTGTTGAGCAGGGTGAAGCCCTGGTCGTCGAAGTTCAGGCAATAGGTGCCTTCGACGGCCCGCAAGCGGGTTTCGATCAGGCGCTGACTCAACCCGCGCAACGGCGCTTGGGGCTTGATCGGGGTGGCGGCAATCCGGGCTTGCAGGTGCTTGATCCAGCGCCCGGAAAAGCGCCACCACAGGGGGATGAAGATCAAGGCGAACGCCACCATGGCGATGACCTTCTCCGGGGTGAAGGTTCGCTCGGGGAAATAGATCGACAGGCAGCCGCCGATCAGACACAGGGCGAACATCACGGGACCGATAAAACGGCCTTGCCACCGGGCAAATGTGGTCATGGCTTGGACATGCTGCTGATCATCCTTGAGCAATTCCTGCTTCAGCGGTTCGGCAATCCAGGCTTCGGTGTGGGCGGGGGTGATGCGGTAGTGCAATTCCATGGGGGCTGAATCCGAGGTCCGTGTTCGGTGAGGGCGGCAGTCTACCGGCTTCTGGGGTGTGACGAGGAGTGGCATGAGCGGCGACAGTGCCGCTCAGGCGGGAAATGCTGGCAGATGCTGTTCCACCCACTCCAACAGACGCTCGTCGAGCTGGGCTCGATGTTGGCGATAACTGTCCTGGCAACGGTTGAAGAGCGGGTCCTGATTGACCCGAGCCGCCAGCTCGGTGGTGCTGTCGCTTGCAGCATGGGCGGCCCGCACCTGTTGCTGGCGCTGATCGGCCTGTTCCAGGGTGTGCGCCAGGGCGTCCAGTTGCAGGTACCTGAACTGAGCGATGGCCTGGGGCAGGTGAAAGTGCAGGGCGCTGTCGAAACCCTCCCAGTCCTCGAAGGCCAGCCACTCGTGGAGCACCATGAAGCAGCGCAGCGCCGGGGGCAGTTGTTCCAGACGCTGGAAATCCAGCCAGAACTGACGCGGCAGTTGCTCGGCGGCTTCGATGGCCTGAGCGATCAGGTCCAGGGCCTGGCCTTTGTCCCGGTGATGCTTGCGCAGGATGCGCTGGGTCAGGGTGAAGCGCGCTTCTTCTATAGCGTGCAGGGCGCGGTTCAGGTCGTAAGCGGCGGCGTGCAGGTGTTCCCGGGCTTGCTCGGGGGGCAGGCCGGATTTGTCTACCAGCACCTGCAACAGCTCGGCTTTGTAGAGCTCGGCGGCTTGCTGCGGATTATTGGCGCAGCGGGCGAGCAGGGTCTGGGCATGGCGCAGGCCGATGGGGATCAGTTTGCGTAGCTGTTGCAGAGCTTGGGTGTGCGTCGGGTCCATCGACTGCGGTGCCTCGGGGGTGGCGGATGTTTGAGAGAGGCGATTATCCACTGCGGGCGATGGATTGTACTGGTTTAAAACAAGGGCCCCACGATGTTCGCAAGACCTGTAGGAGCCGGCTTGCCGGCGAAAGCGTCGGCCGGGATGCCGGTGAAGGCAGGGCGGGCCTCTTCGCTGGCAAGCCAGTTCCTACGGGATGTACGCGGTTTGGGGTTGTAGGAGCCGGCTTGCCGGCGAAGGCGTTGGCCGGATTTCGGCGAAGGCA
>NZ_MOAK01000088.1:72652-73643 GCF_003732485.1 Pseudomonas protegens | reverse complement strand
GGGCAGGCCTCTTCGCTGGCAAGCCAGCTCCTACGGGGCGGTGTTTAGGCGGGGGCTGGGCGGGCGCCGTCGAGCAGGGCGTCCACCACGGCGCGGGCCATTTCCACGGAATGCACCATGGACCAGATCAGTCCGCGTTCGATGCCGCTGGCCCGTTCGGTGATTTCATCGGACACCTCTTCGGCGCATTTGAGCAGTAAGGAGACGTGCATCAGGGCGTCTTCGGCATTCACCTGGGGCTCTACGGCGAACAGCGGGTGGCCCCGGCCATCGCGCAGGCCGAAGGGGCGATGGCGGGTGCCGTGCAAGGCGGCCAGCAGGTTGGCGTTGCTGCGGTCCAGTTCCGGGTCGCGGCGCGGATGATCGGTGGGCAAGGGTGGATCGGGGACGAGCTTTTTCATGACGGTCACTCACTCAGTAGTTAACGGACTGCCGAGCTCACTTCCACATGAGGGGTGGCAGTTGTGCGAGGGTGTGGAAGACCGGGACTGAGTAACCCAGCACACCCGAAGGTGTCCCGCGCACAACCGCCATAAAGCGATGCCGACGACAATACGTCGAGCCATGCCCATGAGCGCTCATGCTTACTCAGATCCGAACTTCCACATCCGGGCCGCTGATTTTGCAGCGGCACCGGGAGACTGCCTGATCGTTCGAAGGGGTACAAGGCGCTCAAAGGCGTGGGGGATTCTCTCGGATTTGCCCTACAAAACAAAGAGATTCTGCTTCGTTGCGGGGCGGCATCGCCTGACAAATCGCAGCTTTTTTCCAGGTAAAAAAACGGCACACCGGCCAATCAAAGGAGCAGAAAAATGATTTGATATTCAGTGAAATCAGGATTCGATATTCGGTCTATATTTGGGCTGAATATAGTGTAGGGTTCAAGCCGGCAGGATGATTGCGATCTTGCATAGTGAGCGTTAGGCATCCTGAGCGGCGAAGTCGCACAGGATCAGTTCGTAGCAGGGCGGCGAGCAAGCCGCCAAATGTA
>NZ_MOAK01000088.1:67047-72603 GCF_003732485.1 Pseudomonas protegens | reverse complement strand
GATCTGCCTTTAGAGGAGCCAATGGTCGTTACGCAAAACGGTGTGCCTGTTTACGTTGTCGAGTCTTACGTTGAGCGTAAGCGCCGCGACGAGGCAGTGGCGTTGGTGAAATTGCTCGCAGTCAGTTCGCGCGAGTACGCCCAAGGCAAGCATTGTTCGACTGATGAGCTGAAGGCCCGCTTAAGCAAGAGGTTTGCCCACAAATAAAAAAGGTGGGGTAGATGCCAACACTGACAATCCGCTACACCGAAACCGCACAGCAAAGCATTGAAGACCAGATCGTGCATCTGGCCGACTATAGCGACCTTAAGTCTGCCTTTGAGCGGTTGGAAGCTGTGATTGACGCTCTTCAGGACAAGCTCTTGTCCGCCCCGCTAGGCTACCCAGTCAGCCCTCAAGCAAGCGATTTGGGCATCTTGCATTACCGTGAGCTCAACACCGATGGATACCGGGTGTTCTACGAAATCGTGGATGCGGATCAGGCGATCGTGATTGGGCTGGTGCTGCGGGATAAGCAAAGCGTCGAGCAGGCACTTATTCGTTACTGTCTGCTGCATACCGATTGACGATTGTGGGTGTGAGCCGTCCGCTGTGGTGTTGGGGCGTGTCACCCGCACTCGGTCCGGGAAGGGGTCTTGCCAATACGTTCAAATTGGATTCACACGTTCGCCACTCTCCATCCCGCTCGCCATTTCGAAAGATGAAGGGGGAGAGGGGGCAGCGCTGCGTCTGTCATAAACGAAAATGTGCATAGCTTCCGCGCTATCACGGCGCTCCATCAAGGGGCGGCGCTGAAAAATAGGCGGTCTTGCTTCTGGGTTTCCGGGACTTTGTGAGGAGCCAAAAAAAAGGGCCTGGAGACGTATCTCCAAGCCCTCAAAAGGTGAGAGGTGTCTAGTCCCTCAACCTGGTGAGCGGTGTTGCATGTTTCGGTGTCGCGACGGTTAGGCTTTCAGCGGAACCAGACGCGGGGCAATCATGTTTTCCGGACGCAGGATGTCGTCGAGCATGGCGTCGTCCAGCAGGCCTTCTTCGCGCACCAGTTCCAGTACGCCACGGCCACTTTCCAGGGCGATGCGGGCGATACGGGTGGCGTTTTCATAGCCGATGTACGGGTTCAGCGCGGTGACCAGGCCGATGGAGTGCTCCACCAGTTCGCGGCAACGGGTTTCGTTGGCGGTGATACCGGTGATGCAGTGCTCGCGCAGCATGTCCATGGCGCGTTGCAGCAGGCGGATCGAGTCGAAGATCTTGAAGGCGATCAACGGCTCCATCACGTTCAGTTGCAGCTGGCCGCCTTCGGCCGCCATGGTCAGGGCCAGGTCGTTGCCGATAACTTGGAACGCTACCTGGTTCACGGCTTCCGGGATCACCGGGTTGACCTTGCCGGGCATGATCGAGCTGCCTGGCTGACGCGCTGGCAGGTTGATTTCGTTGATGCCGGTGCGTGGGCCGCTGGACAGCAGGCGCAGGTCGTTGCAGATCTTCGACAGCTTCACCGCGGTACGCTTGAGCATGCCGGAGAACAGCACGAAGGCGCCCATGTCGGAAGTGGCTTCGATCAGGTCGGCAGCTGGAACAACCGGCTGGCCGCTGATGACGGCCAGGCGTTGCACGGCCAGGGCCTGGTAACGCGGGTCGGCGTTGATGCCGGTACCAATGGCGGTGCCGCCCAGGTTGACTTCGGTCAGCAGCTCGGGAGCCAGGGTCTTCAGGCGCGCCAGGTCTTCACCCAGAGTGGTGGCGAAGGCGCGGAATTCCTGGCCGAGGGTCATCGGCACGGCGTCTTGCAGCTGGGTACGGCCCATTTTCAGGACGTGGCCGAATTCTTCACCCTTGGCGGCGAACGACTGGATCAGGCTGTCGAGGCTGGCCAGCAGGGCGTCGTGACCCAGCAGCAGACCCAGGCGGATCGCGGTCGGGTAGGCGTCGTTGGTGGACTGCGCCATGTTCACGTCGTTGTTCGGGTGCAGGTACTGGTATTCGCCCTTGCTGTGGCCCATGGCCTCCAGCGCGATGTTGGCGATGACTTCGTTGGCATTCATGTTGGTTGAAGTGCCAGCGCCGCCTTGAATCATGTCCACCACGAACTCATCGTGGAAATCGCCGCGGATCAGACGGGCACAAGCTTCGCTGATGGCAGCGTGCTTGGCTTCGCTGAGCTGACCCAGCTCGCGGTTGGCGTCAGCAGCTGCCTGCTTGACCATTGCCAGGCCGACCACCAATTTCGGGTAATGCGAAATCGGAACGCCGGAGAGGCGGAAGTTGTTCACCGCTCGCAGGGTCTGGATGCCGTAATACGCTTGAGCCGGTACTTCGAGTACGCCAAGCAGGTCTTTTTCGGTGCGGAATGATGCAGCGGAGGACATGACGAAGATCATCTCGGTAGGGACCCGGTCTGTGCCGGGAACGCTGCGAATCCTAGGCCGAAGGGAATTTTTGGGCCAATGCTGTTAAACACTGGGCTATGCATATTCGGCATAATGGCGGTGTGACGCCGGGTTGCCGGCGAGCGTGCGACCTAAAATGGTGCGTGTCCGGGAGGACGTGATGAATCTGGAAAGCAAATGGCTCGAGGACTTCAGTGCCCTGGCCGCCACCCGCAGCTTTTCCCAGGCTGCCGAGCGACGTTTCGTGACCCAGCCGGCGTTCAGTCGGCGCATCCGCAGCCTGGAAGCGGCCCTGGGCCTGACCCTGGTCAACCGCTCGCGCACGCCGGTGGAGCTGACGGCAGCGGGGCAGTTGTTCCTGGTGACCGCGCGCACCGTGGTCGAACAGCTCGGCGAGGTGGTGCGCCACCTGCACCACCTGGAAGGCGGGCAGGGTGAAGTGATGCAGGTAGCGGCGGCCCACTCCCTGGCGCTGGGCTTCTTCCCGCGCTGGATCGCCCAGTTGCGCAACGAAGGGCTGAGCATCGCCACACGGCTGGTGGCCACCAACGTCGGCGATGCGGTGCATGCCCTGCGTGAAGGCGGTTGCGACCTGATGCTGGCCTTCTATGACCCGGATGCCGCCCTGCAGATGGATTCGGAAATCTTCCCCTCGCTGCACCTGGGGCACACCGAGATGCTCCCGGTGTGCGCCGCCGATGCCCAGGGCAAGCCGTTGTTCGACCTGGAGGGCGAGGCCAGCGTGCCGCTCTTGGCCTATAGCGCCGGGGCTTTCCTTGGCCGTTCGGTGAACCTGCTGCTGCGCCAGCGCAACCTGCGTTTCACCACTGTTTATGAAACCGCCATGGCCGACAGCCTCAAGAGCATGGCTTTGGAGGGGCTGGGCATTGCCTGGGTGCCGCAACTGAGCGTGCGTGCCGAACTGGCCAGGGGCGAACTGGTGGTGTGCGGCGGCGCTCAATGGCATGTGCCGCTGGAGATTCGCCTGTACCGCTGCGCCCTGGTGCGCAAGGCCAACGTGCGCTTGCTCTGGCGCAAGCTGGAAGGCGCCGCCGCCCAAGCCGCGGCCGTGTAGGAGCCGGCTTGCCGGCGAAGGCGTCGGCGGGGATGGCGGTGATTGCAGGGCGGGCCTCTTCGCTGGCAAGCCAGCTCCTACGGGAGATGGGCGCAGGTTTTTTGTAGGAGCCGGCTTGCCGGCGAAGGCGTCGGCGGGGATGGCGGTGATTGCAGGGCGGGCCTCTTCGCTGGCAAGCCAGCTCCTACGGGAGATAGGCGCAGGTTTTTTTGTAGGAGCCGGCTTGCCGGCGAAAGCGTCGGCCGGGAGGGTGGTGATCGCCGGGCTAGCCTCTTCGCTGGCAAGCCAGCTCCTACGAGGCGGGCGGGATTGACCTTGGAGTCAATAAAACCGGGGTTTTGCGCTGGAAATACTTTGTTTTGCAGATGGTCGGCGAAAGTGCGTTTGCTGCGGCTTTTTCGGTATACTGCGCGGCCTTCGGCCGGTTCGTCCGGTCATTTTTCGTACAACAAAGCCACGCATTTTCGCGTGGCTTGTTGTTTTTGACGCGCCTGCGGGCGCCCAGAGAGAAGAGGCACGACGATGAGTGCACTGGTTGGCGTGATCATGGGCTCCAAGTCCGATTGGTCCACCCTTAGCCACACCGCCGATATGCTGGAAAAGCTCGGCATCCCTTACGAGGTGAAGGTGGTGTCCGCACACCGCACCCCGGACCTGCTGTTCCAGTACGCCGAAGAGGCTGAGGCGCGTGGCATCGAGGTGATCATCGCCGGTGCCGGCGGCGCGGCGCACTTGCCGGGCATGTGCGCAGCCAAGACCCACCTGCCGGTGCTGGGCGTGCCGGTGCAGTCGTCGATGCTCTCGGGCGTGGATTCGCTGCTGTCCATCGTACAGATGCCGGCCGGCATCCCCGTGGCCACCCTGGCCATCGGCAAGGCTGGGGCAATCAACGCCGCCCTGCTCTCGGCGAGCATCCTGGGCGCCAAGCACCCGCAATTCCACGCGGTGCTGAAAAAATTCCGTGCTGAACAGACAGACAGCGTCCTGGACAATCCAGACCCGCGCGTCGCCTGAGGTTGTTGACGATGAAGATCGGTGTAATCGGTGGCGGCCAGCTGGGCCGCATGTTGGCCCTGGCGGGGACTCCGCTGGGAATGAACTTCGCTTTCCTCGACCCGGCGCCGGATGCCTGTGCCGCCCCTCTGGGCGAACACCTGCGGGCCGACTACGGGGACCAGGACCACCTGCGCCAGCTGGCCGATGAAGTGGACCTGGTGACCTTCGAATTCGAGAGCGTGCCGGCGGAAACCGTGGCCTTCCTCTCGCAGTTCGTGCCGGTCTACCCGAGCGCCGAAGCCCTGCGCATCGCCCGCGATCGCTGGTTCGAGAAGAGCATGTTCAAGGACCTGGGGATTCCTACTCCGGAGTTCGCCGACATCCAGTCCCAGGCGGATCTCGACGCCGCCGTGGCGCGCATCGGCCTGCCGGCCGTGCTCAAGACCCGCACCCTGGGTTACGACGGCAAGGGCCAGAAGGTCCTGCGCAGCGCCGCCGACGTCGCAGGCACCTTCGCCGAACTGGGCAGCGTACCTTGCCTGCTGGAAGGCTTCGTGCCCTTCACCGGTGAAGTCTCGCTGATCGCCGTGCGCGCCCGAGACGGTGAAACCCGTTTCTACCCGCTGGTGCACAACACCCACGACAGCGGCATCCTGCGCCTGTCGGTGGCCAGCAGCGACCACCGGTTGCAGGCCCTGGCCGAGGACTACTCCAGCCGCGTGCTCAAGCAGTTGGATTACGTCGGCGTCATGGCGTTCGAGTTCTTCGAAGTGGACGGCGGCCTCAAGGCCAACGAGATCGCTCCGCGGGTGCACAACTCCGGGCACTGGACCACCGAAGGCGCCGAGTGCAGCCAGTTCGAAAACCACCTGCGGGCGGTGGCCGGCCTGCCCCTGGGCTCCACGGCCAAGGTTGGTGAGAGCGCCATGATCAACTTCATCGGCGAAGTGCCGCCGGTGGACAAGGTCATCGCCATCGACGACTGCCACCTGCATCACTACGGCAAGGCCTTCAAGGTCGGGCGCAAGGTCGGCCACGCCAACCTGCGCTGCGCCGATCAGGCGACGTTGCAAGCGCAGATCCTCAAGGTGCAAG
>NZ_MOAK01000088.1:66354-67018 GCF_003732485.1 Pseudomonas protegens | reverse complement strand
GACCCTTCGTTCCCCGCCGTTCTCTGATAGCAGGATGCCAAAGTGCTGGCTAGGCTTTGGCTTGATCCCCCCCTACAGAGGAACAGCCATGGGCATTATCGGAACCATTTTCATCGGCTTGATCGTTGGTCTGCTGGCGCGTTTCCTCAAACCGGGAGACGACAGCATGGGCTGGATCATGACCATCCTGCTGGGTATCGGCGGTTCGCTGGCAGCCACTTATGGCGGCCAGGCGCTGGGCATCTATCAGGCTGGCCAGGGCGCCGGTTTCATCGGTGCGCTGGTGGGCGCGGTCGTCCTGCTGGTGATTTACGGCTTCGTTAAAAAGAGCTGAGCCGCGCAGCAAGCCCCCTCTGCCGTCCGGGCGGAGGGGAGCCTTTTTCTTCATCTGAAACTTCAACGCATCTGACGGTCTGGGCACTAGAATGCCCGGGTTTCCCGTCCTTCCTTTTTGACCGAGCCACCCTCTCATGCGCCGTCTTCTATTGACCTTTGTTCTACTGGGCTGCGGCCTGGCCCAGGCTGGCGAACTGCCGGAGACCGATTGGCTGGAACTGATGCCCAAGTCGGACCAGAAGGCCCTGGAGCAGATGCCGGAAATCGACCACAACTCCCCCGAAGCCAACGGTACCTTCACCGACAAGGGCGGCCTGAAGCAGAGCAA
>NZ_MOAK01000088.1:64637-66285 GCF_003732485.1 Pseudomonas protegens | reverse complement strand
TTGGCGTTTATCCGGTGCCGCTGGAAGCCGATGCCAAGGGCCGCAGCACGCTGTTCTTCCTGGTGCCGTACCCGGGGGCCTGCATCCACGTGCCGCCACCGCCGCCCAACCAGCTGGTGCTGGTGCGCTTTCCCAAGGGCGTGAAGCTGGATGACATCTACACGCCGCTGTGGGTGACGGGCACCTTGAAGATCGAGAAGGTCAGCAATGACCTGGCCGACGCGGCCTACGCCCTGGATGCGGCGAAGGTGCGGGTGGTTCAGGAATCGGATCTCTGAAGCGGCAGCTCTGAATGTGCTTCTGAACGGTACTTCCAAACGGCTCTGTTGAACTGGACCGCTGAAGGTATTTCTGAATGGTAGGAGCCGGCTTGCCGGCGAAAGCGGCCGCAAGAACGCTGACGGTCCTGAGGGCCTCTTCGCTGGCAAGCCAGCTCCTACGGGGCGGGTGGGGTCAGAGCGGGGTGGCGCTGATGCTGACGCTCAGGGTGTGGCTGGCGCCCGGGGCCAGGGTGACGATGTCATCCATCACGTTGGCGGTCTCGATGCACAGCATGCGCTGCCAGCCGTCGTCGGCCATGTCGCCAAATTGCGCGGCGCGGTCGATCCAGGGGTTCCAGATCACCGCGGTGCGCGAGCCTTCGCTGTTCAGGCGAATCCGTCGTTGCCAGTCCGGGTCGACGATATCCAGCTGCGCCGGGGCATCCAGGTAGATGCGGTCGGTCTCGCCGGTAAAGTGCAGGCTGCCGGTCTGGACTTTGGTCTTCCAGTCTTCCAGGGTTTCGATGTAGTTCAGTCCGTCCAGGCCTTCGACCTGCACCTTGCGCACATCGCTGACCGCGAAATAGCTGTGCAGCGCCTGGCTGATGCTCACGCTTTCAGTGCCCAGGTTGTGGCTGCTGAGGCTGATGTGCAGTTGCTCGTCGAGGCGGATGCTCAGGCTCGGTTCTACCTGATGGGGCCAGCCAGGAAAACCGCCAGTGGGGCAGGGCAGGCGCAGGCGCACCAGCAAGCTGTCGCCGTCGCTTTCGATGCCTTGCAGTTCCCAGTCGGTGGCCCGTACCAGGCCGTGGGCCGGTGCCGGTTCAGCGCTTTGGCGCATGGCCTGCACGCTTTGCGGGTTGCGGGCAAAGTTGCCGAACCAGGGCCAGCACACCGGCACCCCGGCGCGGATGCTCTTGCCGGTCTTGAACTGCGCCTCGTCGTTGAGCCAGATCAGCGGCTGTTGCCCGGCCACTTGATAACTGAGGATGTGCGCGCCTTGCTGGGCCACCAGCAGTTCGGCGTCACCGTGGCGGATGCGCCAGCAGTTCAGTTCATCCAGTTTCACCGTTTCAACGTGGGGCGTAGGCATGCTGCTGATCTCGTTCGCAAGGTTTGGGCTGTTATGGACTGCATAACAGCCTCCAGGTTTAACGCGCGCGGGGCGGAACCGAGCGGGTGCGGCCGCTGCCGTCGATGGCGACGAACACGAACACCGCCTCGGTGACCTTGCGCCATTCGCTGGACAGCGGGTCGTCGCTCCACACTTCCACCATCATCTGGATCGAGCTGCGGCCGATCTCCAGGGTCTGGGTATAGAAGGACAGTTGCGCGCCCACCGCCACCGGCACCAGGAACGCCATGCGATCGATGGCCACGGTAGCGAC
>NZ_MOAK01000088.1:58108-64618 GCF_003732485.1 Pseudomonas protegens | reverse complement strand
CGCCCGCCGGCGACGCGGCTGGCCATGGCGGTGCCCGCCAGGTCCATCTGCGCCACCAGCCAGCCGCCGAAAATATCGCCAAAGCCGTTGGTTTCACGGGGCAAAGCGGTGATTTGCAGGGCCAGGTCGCCTTGCGGGATTGGATCTTCTTGTTCGAGTTCTATCATGCCGAGGGGCCTCTGACCCGTGACGCTTCATGGGTACTTCAGGTGAATAGCCGTCTTCAGGAAAAACGATTCAGCCCGAACACACTGCGTTCGTCACGTTCTTTCTAAGGCGTGCTAAAGGGAAACTCTGCGAAATCGACTGGCACTGTCCAGGGACTGGGGCGCGCAGCAGCGTTTTCGCACAGCAACCCTTGCCAGAAGCGGCTTTGCGCTTCGAGGTTTGCGAGTATATCGGTCGATAGACTCCGCGACGACCCACTCAGTTCGCAAATTTGTGAGTCATTTGTGCGCCGCTGTGTACGCATTCGAACAATTTGCTATCGTGCCGAACCTGCCAGGCCCCAACCAGCGCTGTTGCGGCTTCCAGAACCGACTAATAAGAGAAGCCCTTGCCATGACCACTGTGCCCTCGAGCGCCGCGCAGCCAGCGCAGCCCGCCCGTCCCTTGACCCGTAGTGACTACAAGACCCTGTCGCTGTCTGCCCTGGGCGGCGCGCTGGAGTTCTACGACTTCATCATTTTCGTGTTCTTCGCCACCGTGGTCGGCAAGCTGTTCTTCCCGGCAGACATGCCCGAGTGGCTGCGCCTGATGCAGACCTTCGGCATCTTCGCCGCCGGTTACCTGGCGCGGCCCCTGGGCGGGATTGTCATGGCGCACTTCGGCGATCTGCTGGGGCGCAAGAAGATGTTCACCCTGAGCATCTTCATGATGGCGGTGCCGACCCTGATCATGGGCCTGCTGCCGACCTACGCGCAGATCGGTATGTGGGCGCCGATCCTGCTGTTGCTGATGCGGGTGATCCAGGGCGCGGCCATCGGTGGTGAAGTGCCAGGTGCCTGGGTATTCGTTTCCGAACACGTTCCCCAGCGGCATATCGGCTACGCCTGCGGCACCCTGACCTCGGGCCTGACCGCCGGGATTCTCCTGGGCTCGCTGGTGGCCACTGCAATCAACAGCATCTACACCCCGGTGGAAGTGGCGGATTACGCCTGGCGTATCCCGTTCCTGCTGGGTGGGGTGTTCGGTCTGTTCTCGGTGTACCTGCGCCGCCTGCTGCACGAAACCCCGGTGTTCGCCGAGCTGCAACTGCGCAAGGCCCTGGCCGAAGAACTGCCGCTGCGCGCTGTGCTGCGCGATCACCGCGGCGCCATCGTGATTTCCATGCTGCTGACCTGGCTGCTGTCCGCCGGGATCATCGTGGTGATCCTGATGACCCCCACCGTGCTGCAGACCGTCTATAAATTTCCGGCCATCACGGCTTTGGAAGCCAACAGCCTGGCGATCGTGTTCCTGAGCCTGGGTTGCGTGGCCTCCGGAGCCCTGGCGGACCGTTTCGGTGCCGGCAAGGTGTTCGTGTTCGGCAGCGCCTTGTTGCTGGCCACCTCCTGGACCTTCTATCACGGCCTGCTGGACAACCCGCAGTGGCTGTTCCCGCTGTATGCCCTGACCGGCCTGTTCGTCGGCACCATCGGTGCGGTGCCTTACGTGATGGTCAAGGCGTTCCCGGCAGTGGTGCGCTTCAGCGGCCTGTCGTTTTCCTACAACCTGGCCTACGCGATCTTCGGTGGCCTGACGCCGATGGTGGTCACCTGGCTGCTCAAGGAGAGCCCGATGGGCCCGGCCTATTATGTGGCAATCATTTGCGGCATCGGCCTGCTGGTGGGGTTGTACCTGTGGAAGAAGGGCCGCTGACAGGCTTGATGCCCATTTAGATGGGTTCGCCGGCCAGCCGGCTCCTACCGACACAATAAGCAAAGGCCGGCTTCCGTTGAGGAATGCTGGCCTTTCATCTAATTGTCATATTCCGGACATAGAGTGTTCACACGGCCTACAGATACTTGGCCCCGACTTAACACACCCTATCTGCTAGGAGTAAGGCATGAAACTGAAGCGTTTGATGGCGGCAATGACCTTTGTCGCCGCTGGCGTTGCGACTGCCCACGCGGTTGCCGCTGTTGACCCTGCTATCCCGAGCTACACCAAGACCACTGGTGTGTCGGGCAACCTGTCCAGCGTCGGTTCCGATACCTTGGCGAACCTGATGACCCTGTGGGCCGAGAACTACAAAAAAGAATACCCGAACGTCAACATCCAGATTCAGGCCGCCGGCTCCGCCACCGCGCCACCCGCGCTGACCGAAGGCACCTCCAACCTGGGCCCGATGAGCCGCAAGATGAAGGACACGGAACTTGCGGCCTTCGAGCAGAAGTACGGCTACAAGCCAACCGCTATCCCGGTGGCCGTGGACGCCCTGGCGGTGTTCGTGCACAAGGACAACCCGATCCAGCACCTGACCATGGAACAGGTCGACGCGATTTTCTCGTCCACCCGTCTGTGCGGCGCCAAGGCTGATGTAAAAACCTGGGGCGACCTGGGTGTGAAGGGCGATCTGGCCAACAAGCCGGTGCAACTGTTCGGCCGTAACTCGGTATCCGGCACCTACGGCTACTTCAAGGAAGAAGCCCTGTGCAAAGGCGATTTCAAGCCTAACGTCAACGAGCAGCCAGGTTCGGCTTCGGTGGTGCAGTCCATCAGCTCCTCGCTGAACGGCATCGGCTACTCGGGCATCGGCTACAAGACCGCTAGTGTGAAGACCGTAGCCCTGGCCAAGAAAGGCAGCAGCGACTTCATCGAAGACACCGAAGAAAACGCCCTGAACGGCAAGTATCCGCTGTCGCGCTTCCTCTACGTCTACATCAACAAAGCCCCGAACAAGCCTCTGGCCCCGCTGGAAGCCGAGTTCGTGAAACTGGTCCTGTCCAAGCAGGGTCAGGAAGTGGTGGTCAAAGACGGCTACATCCCGCTGCCAGCCAAGGTGGCCGCCAAGGCCCTGGCTGACTTGGGTCTGAAAGAAGGCGCATAAGCCGCCGCAGAAGGTCCGGGCTCCCCGGACCTTCTGGTTTTCGTAGGAGCTGGCCGGGCGGCGTTCCGCTGACCAGTGCAAGCGCCCGCAAGGGCGACTCAGGCTCAAGGCCGGCTCCTGCAACCTCATTTTTCTGTCCGCTGCAGGCTCTGCCACGTGGCGGATTTGCTGCGTCACTGCATTGTCATCTTTCTGTCATACAGGATCGCTAGGGTGTGCGCATGAATGATCTGGCCAACTCCCCCATGACTACGACTTCTCCCCCCAAGCGCATTGACTTCAATACGCCTGAACTGCAACGCAAGCGTCGCATTCGCGCGCTCAAAGACCGCCTGACCCGTTGGTACGTCCTTGTTGGCGGACTGGCGGTGCTGGGTGCGATCACCCTGATCTTTTTCTTCCTCGCCTATGTCGTGGTACCGCTGTTCCAGGGGGCCGACCTGACCGCCAAGGACCCGCTGACGCCTGCCTGGATGCAGGACGCCGGCAAGCCGCTGATGTTCTCCCTGGAAGAGCAGAACCAGGTCGGCATGCGTGTCTCCGATAAAGGGCAGGCGCTGTTCTTCGACATCGACAGCGGTGCCGAGCTGCGCAAGGTCGAGCTGCCGATTCCGGCGGGCGCCAGCGTCACCTCCATCGGCAAGGACCAGCCCGGCAACCCGCTGGTGGTGGTCGGCCTGTCCAACGGCCAGGTTCTTGTGTTCCGTCACACCTACAAGGTCAGCTACCCGGACGGCAAGAAGACCATCTCGCCGGCCATCGAGTACCCCTACGGCGAAACTCCGATCACCCTGAACGAGCAGGGCGGTGCCCTGGAGCACGTCAACCTCAACGCCACCGATTCGTCGCTGATCATCGCCGGTTCCACCGGTGCGCAACTGCATGTGCTGAAACTGACCAGCGAAGAAAACATGATGACCGGCGAAGTCACCAGCGAGCAGAGCCGCATCGAGCTGCCGCAGATGACCGAGGCGGTGAAGGCGATGTACATCGATCCGCGCCAGCAATGGCTGTATGTGATCAATGGCCGGGCCCAGGCCGACGTGTTCAGCCTGCGGGACAAGAGCCTCAACGGTCGCTACAAGCTGCTGGAAGATGCCAACACCGAAGTCACCGCCAGCACCCAGCTGGTGGGCGGCATCTCGCTGATCATCGGCACTTCCAAGGGCGGCCTGGCCCAGTGGTTCATGGCTCGCGACCCGGATGGCGAACTGCGCCTGAAACAGATTCGCACCTTCCAGATGGGCACCGCGCCTATCGTTGAAATCACCGCCGAAGAGCGCCGCAAGGGTTTCGTTGCCCTGGATGCCGCCGGCAAGCTCGGGGTGTTCCACAGCACCGCCCACCGCACCCTGCTGGTGGATCAGGTGGTGGACGGCCAGGGCCTGTTCGGCCTGTCGCCACGGGCCAACCGGGTGATCGTCGAGGCTGGCGGCAAGCTGCAACCGCTGCTGCTGGACAACCCGCACCCGGAAGTGTCCTGGAGCGCGCTGTGGAGCAAGGTCTGGTACGAGAACTACGACGAGCCTAAATACGTCTGGCAATCCACCGCGGCCAACACCGATTTCGAACCCAAGCTGAGCCTCTCGCCCCTGACCTTCGGCACCCTGAAGGCGGCGTTCTACGCCATGCTGCTGGCGGCTCCGCTGGCGGTGGCGGCGGCGATCTACACCGCCTACTTCATGGCCCCGGGCATGCGCCGCAAGGTCAAGCCGGTGATCGAACTGATGGAAGCGATGCCGACGGTGATCCTCGGCTTCTTCGCCGGCCTGTTCCTGGCGCCCTATGTCGAAGGTCATCTACCGGGCATCTTCAGCCTATTGATGTTGCTGCCGATCGGCATTCTGGTGGCCGGTTTCATCTTCAGCCGCCTACCGGAGTCGATCCGCCTGAAAGTGCCGGATGGTTGGGAAAGTGCGCTGCTGATTCCGGTGATCCTGTTCGTGGGCTGGTTGTCGCTGTACATGAGCCCGTTCATGGAGAACTGGTTCTTCGGCGGCGACATGCGCATGTGGATCTCCCACGACCTGGGGATCACCTACGACCAGCGCAACGCCCTGGTAGTTGGTCTGGCCATGGGTTTTGCGGTGATTCCGAACATCTACTCCATTGCCGAAGACGCCGTGTTCAGCGTACCCCACGGCCTGACCCTGGGCTCCCTGGCCCTGGGCGCCACGCCGTGGCAGACCATGACTCGCGTGGTGATCCTCACCGCCAGCCCGGGGATCTTCTCCGCGCTGATGATCGGCATGGGCCGCGCCGTGGGCGAGACCATGATCGTGCTGATGGCCACCGGCAACACCCCGGTCATGGAAATGAACCTGTTCGAAGGCCTGCGCACCCTGGCCGCCAACGTCGCGGTGGAAATGCCCGAATCGGAAGTCGGCGGCAGCCACTACCGCGTGCTGTTCCTCTCGGCGCTGGTGCTGCTGTTGTTCACCTTCGTCATGAACACCCTCGCAGAACTGATCCGTCAGCGTCTGCGCAAGAAATACTCGTCGCTTTAAGAAAGGTAGAAGTCTGTGAAACAGAACTCCCTAAAAGACTGGTTCAAGAGCGGCGCCCCGGGCGTCTGGATCAGCGGTGGCGCGGTGTCCATCGCGGTCATCATGACCATCGGCCTGCTGGCGGTGATCGCTGTGCGCGGCCTCGGCCACTTCTGGCCGGCCGACCTGGTGCACGCCAACTATGACGTGCCGGGCCAGGCCAACCACCTGGTCATCGGTGAAGTGGTGCAGAAGGAAGAAGTGCCCCGGGCGCGCCTGAAGAGTGCCGGTCTGCCGGTGCCCGACCAGGGCCCGGAGTTCATGACCCGGGAGCTGATCAAGGTCGGCAACCGTGACTTGAACGGCAACGACTTCACGTGGATCGTCGGTGAATGGCTGATCAACCAGAGCTACCCCAAAGAGCTGATGGCCATCGAGCGCCGTGAGTGGGGCAACTTCTACGGCTACCTGGTCAACGTCAAGGAAAGCGGCAAGGTGATTGCCGAGGGCGAAGCCGCCTGGCCCGAGCTGCAAGCGCGGATCGACCGGGTGAACAAGCTGGCAGCCCAGCTCAAGAGCCTGGAGAAGTCCGACATCGGTGCGATTAACGCCGGTCTGGAGCGCATCCGTCTGCACGGTCGCAAGCTGGAGCTGGAGGGCCAGATGAGCCCCGCCGCCCAAGCCGACATGGACGCCGAGCGTGCCGAGCTCAATGCCCGTTACCAGGACATCGAAGCCCGGCTCAATGACCTGCACGCCCAGTTCAATCGCGACAGCCTGACCGCCCGCGATGCCAACGGCAAAGAGCTGGAGATCGGCCTGGGCAAGGTGGTGCACGCCTACCAGCCGAATGCCATGGGCACCTTCACCAAGATCGGTTTCTACTTCAGCAAGGTCTGGGAATTTCTCAGCGACGACCCCCGTGAAGCCAACACCGAAGGCGGGATCTTCCCGGCGATCTTCGGTACCGTGATGATGACCCTGATCATGGCC
>NZ_MOAK01000088.1:57205-58050 GCF_003732485.1 Pseudomonas protegens | reverse complement strand
GCAGAATACCCTGACCCGGGTGATCCGCATCGCCGTGAACAACCTGGCGGGGGTTCCGGCCATCGTCTACGGCGTGTTCGGCCTGGGCTTCTTCGTCTACGTGCTGGGCGGTTCCGTGGACCGTCTGTTCTTCCCCGAAGCCCTGCCGGCGCCGACCTTCGGTACCCCGGGCCTGCTCTGGGCCTCCCTGACCCTGGCGCTGCTGGCGGTGCCGGTGGTGATCGTGGCCACCGAGGAAGGCCTGGCGCGGATTCCCCGCACCGTGCGTGAAGGCTCCCTGGCCCTGGGCGCGACCAAGGCCGAGACCTTGTGGAAGATCGTGCTGCCCATGGCCAGCCCGGCGATGATGACCGGCATGATCCTCGCGGTGGCCCGTGCCGCCGGTGAAGTGGCGCCGCTGATGCTGGTGGGCGTAGTGAAACTGGCGCCGTCGCTGCCGCTGGACGGCAACTACCCGTACCTGCACCTGGACCAGAAGATCATGCACCTGGGCTTCCACATCTATGACGTCGGCTTCCAGAGCCCCAACGTCGAGGCGGCGCGGCCGCTGGTGTACGCCACCGCGCTGCTGCTGGTGCTGGTGATCGCCACGCTCAACCTGTCGGCCGTGTGGATCCGTAACCACCTGCGGGAAAAATACAAGGCACTGGACAGCTGATCGGCTGGCTTGTGTGGACGCTGGCTTGCGTAGGAGCTGGCTTGCCAGCGAAGGCGTCCGCAAGGGCGACGCAGGGCTTCAAGGCCTCTTCGCCGGCAAGCCGGCTCCTACAAACAGAATGATGTCACCGCAGGCCTGATGCCTGAGGTTCACGACAAACGAATTGGTAGCACAGGGAGCATCCCAT
>NZ_MOAK01000088.1:54837-57147 GCF_003732485.1 Pseudomonas protegens | reverse complement strand
AAGCAGAGCCTGAGCCTGGAGCAGGAGACCGTGGCCATCGAAGTGCCCGGCCTGAGCCTGTTCTACGGCGAGAAACAGGCGCTGTTCGACGTCAGCATGAACATCCCCAAACAGCGCGTGACCGCCTTCATCGGCCCGTCCGGCTGCGGCAAGTCGACCCTGCTGCGGACCTTCAACCGCATGAATGACCTGGTGGACGGCTGCCGTGTAGAAGGCGCCATCAACCTTTACGGCAACAACATCTACCGCAAGGGCGAGGACGTGGCCGAGCTGCGTCGTCGGGTTGGGATGGTGTTCCAGAAGCCCAACCCGTTCCCCAAGACCATCTACGAAAACGTGGTCTACGGCCTGCGCATCCAGGGCATCAACAAGAAGCGCGTGCTCGACGAAGCCGTGGAATGGGCGCTCAAGGGCGCGGCGCTGTGGGATGAGGTCAAGGACCGCCTGCACGACTCGGCCCTGGGCCTGTCCGGCGGTCAGCAACAGCGTCTGGTGATTGCCCGGACCATCGCCGTGGAACCTGAAGTGCTGCTGCTGGACGAACCCTGCTCGGCCCTGGACCCGATCTCGACCCTGAAAGTCGAAGAGCTGATCTACGAGCTCAAATCCAAGTTCACCATCGTCATCGTGACCCACAACATGCAGCAGGCGGCGCGGGTGTCCGACTACACCGCGTTCATGTACATGGGCAAACTGGTGGAATTCGGCGATACCGATACCCTGTTCACCAATCCGGCGAAGAAGCAGACCGAAGACTACATCACCGGGCGTTACGGCTAGAAAGCAGCTGCAAGCCGCAAGCTTCAAGCGGCAAGTAACAGCAGTTCAACGCGACGAAACCTATCAACTGGCAGCTTGTAGCTTGCGGCTTACAGCTTTTGTGGAGCAAAACCATGATTTCGAAGGAAGGCCTCACCCACCACATCTCCGCGCAGTTCAATGCCGAGCTGGAAGAGGTGCGCAGCCACCTGCTGGCCATGGGCGGGCTGGTGGAGAAGCAAGTCAACGACGCGGTCACCGCGCTGATCGAAGCCGACTCCGGGTTGGCCCAGCAGGTGCGCGAGATTGATGATCAGATCAATCAGATGGAGCGCAATATCGACGAGGAATGCCTGCGCATCCTCGCCCGTCGCCAGCCGGCGGCCTCCGACTTGCGGTTGATCATCAGCATCTCCAAGTCGGTGATCGACCTGGAACGCATCGGCGACGAAGCCACCAAGATCGCCCGTCGGGCCATCCAGCTGTGCGAAGAGGGCGAAGCCCCGCGTGGCTACGTGGAAGTGCGGCATATCGGCGATCAGGTGCGCAACATGGTCCGCGATGCCTTGGACGCTTTTGCCCGCTTTGATGCCGACCTGGCACTTTCCGTGGCTCAGTACGACAAGATCATCGACCGCGAATACAAGACCGCGCTGCGCGAGCTGGCCACCTACATGATGGAAGACCCGCGCTCTATCTCGCGGGTTCTGAGCATTATCTGGGTGCTGCGTTCGCTGGAGCGGATCGGCGATCACGCGCGCAACATTTCCGAGCTGGTGATTTATCTGGTGCGTGGCACCGACGTGCGCCATTTGGGGCTCAAGCGCATGAAGGAAGAAGTTGAAGGCACAAGTGGCGAATCCGCTAATGTTCCGGATCAAGCTGACGATAAGTAAGAGTGCCCGAGAAGAGCGCCCGGCCCTTTGGCCGGGCGTTTTTGTTTGTGCTCCTCGAATATGAAAAGCAGCACCCGCGAACGAAAAGTCCCGGCGTGACTGAAGAGTTTTGGCAAAGTGCCATCAGCCAGCGTTATGCTTGCCGGGATTTTTAAAGGGGTGGTCGATGAGTAAGGTAAGTGTGTTGGTGGTGGATGACGCTTCGTTCATTCGTGACCTGGTGAAGAAGTGCCTGCGCAACTACTTCCCTGGCATCAAGATCGAAGACGCGATCAACGGCAAGAAGGCCCAGGCGATGCTCGCCCGCGAAGCCTTCGACCTGGTCCTGTGCGATTGGGAAATGCCGGAAATGTCCGGCCTTGAGCTGCTGACCTGGTGCCGTGAGCAAGAGGCGCTGAAAACCATGCCGTTCGTCATGGTCACCAGCCGTGGCGACAAGGAAAACGTGGTGCAGGCGATCCAGGCCGGGGTATCCGGCTATGTGAGCAAGCCTTTCACCAACGAACAGCTGCTGACCAAGGTCAAGCAGGCGCTGAACAAGGTCGGCAAGCTCGACACCTTGATGAACAGCGCGCCGACCAAGATGAACTCGGCCTTCGGCAATGACTCCCTGAGCGCCCTGACCGGCGGCAAGCCGGCGGTGGTGGGGGCGGCT
>NZ_MOAK01000088.1:22372-54782 GCF_003732485.1 Pseudomonas protegens | reverse complement strand
CCCGCGGTTTGCTCAACAGCCCTCCGGTCAAGGCCCCGGCGCCTGCGGCAGCGGCCGGTGGTGGTCGTGGCCAGGGCCAACTGCGACTGTCCAGCGGCAATCAACAGTGTGTGATCAAGGCCCTGAGCATCAAGGAAGCCCTGCTGGTGGTGAAGCGCAGCGACAGCCTGCCCCAGGTGCTGGAGAGCGCGGTGCTGGACCTGGAGCAGGGCGACAACGCCGAAGTGGCGCGGCTCAATGGCTACCTGCATGCGGTGGTGGCCTTTGAACCCAAGCCGGACAGCGAGTGGCTGCAGCTGACTTTCCGCTTCGTGGACCAGGATGCCCAGAAGCTCGACTACATCTCCCGCCTGATCGCCCGCGGCACCGCACAGAAGCACTTCGTTCCCGGCGCCTGATCCTCACAGTCCGCTGTGTAGGAGCTGGCTTGCCAGCGAAGGCGCCCGCAAGGGCAACACAAGGCTTGAAGGCCTCTTCGCCGGCAAGCCGGCTCCTACGGTGGCAGGTGCTGAGTCCCCGACAAGCCGTCTTGCTGTGTAGGAGCTGGCTTGCCAGCGAAGGCGTCCGGAAGGGCAGCACAAGGCTTGCGGGCCTCTTCGCCGGCAAGCCGGCTCCTACGAGGATGGAGGCTGCGGAAACCTGCGGAAAACACTTTTCCCGTTGCGGATTTTTGCCTTGCGCTGAGGCGGGTTGCTGCGCCATCCCGCTATCGAGCGAACCCCTCGCAACATAGGCCGTAACCCTCAAGCCACAAGGCCTTCGCCGTACCCCTCGATACTTTCTGCCGTACGTCCGATTGATTTTTTTGCCCTTGATTTATATCTGTTTGGATATAGATTGCAGGAAGCGCTCCACGTCATTCGATGCTTGCGGCCATGCCTTGAAACAACCCGGCACGGCCGGCCTCGGCAGTCTTGATTAGCCTTGCTCCTGGTCAGGAACAGGAGAAGTTCGATGCCCAGGCACAAGGATGTGGTGTTTGTCGGGAGTGCGTTCAGGGATCTCAGGGCTTTCCCTGAAGATGCCCGTCGGGCCGCCGGTTTCCAGTTGGATCTGCTGCAGCAGGGTGAACAGCCCTACGATTGCAGGTCGGTGAAAACCATCGGTCCGGGTGTTTTCGAGATCAGGGTCCATGAGGATTCAGGGGCGTTTCGGGTGTTCTACGTGGTCAGGCGGCCGGCAGCCATCTATGTGCTGCACGCGGTGCGCAAGACCACCCGCAAGACCGAAGCGCGGGATATCGAACTGGCTCGCGCCAGATATCAGGAAGCAGGTTCACGCCATGACTGATTCACCGGTTAATCAGCGGTTCACCAGTGTCTGGGATGCCCTTGAGGCCACTCCCCAGGAAGCCGCCAACATGCGCCTGCGGGCCAAGCTGATGCTCGAACTGGGCAAGACCGTGCAAGCCTGGGGCCTCTCGCAGAAGGAGGCGGCCAAGCGTCTCAAGATCACCCAGCCACGGCTCAACGACGTGCTCAGCGGCAAGATCAACAAGTTCTCCCTCGATGCCCTGATCAATCTCTGCGAGGCGGCCCAGCTGGGGGTGGATCTGCGCTTCGATGGCCCAGACCTGGAACCCCTGGTGCCGGCCTGATTCACACAAGCTCCATATCCGGCTGTTAGCGTGGCTGCATAACCTGCCAAGAAGCTGCCCAATGTTTGTGCGCCTGCTGTTGTTGTGCGGACTGTCCATGCTTGCCACGTCGCTGGCGGCGATGACGGTCTACAAGTCCATCGACGCCAATGGCGTGGTGTCCTACAGCGACCGGCCTTCGCCGGGAGCCCAGGCGTTCGTGTTTCGCGATCGCATGGAAGAACACCTGGAGCGTCAGGTGCGCCTGGATATCCAGAAGCACAAGGGCGGGGACGCGGTATATGTGCGCAACGACCTCTACGCGCCGGTGGAGATCGAGTTGGGTTTTGCCGGTGTGCACAACGTCAGCGGAGCGCCCGGGCGGCCGATCCGCCAGGTGCTGCCGGCCCGCAGCAGGCAGCGCCTGGCGCTGCTCACGGCAGTTCGTGCCGATCAGCCCTTGAGCTATGTCCCCAGGTTCCGTTACTCCCTGGGGGACCCGGCAGGGGTCAGCCAGGCCTATCGCTACCCGCTGCCTTGGCGTGGCGGGCCGTTTCGCCTGACCCAGGGCGCCAATGGCCAATACAGCCATTTCGGTCCCAGGAGCCGTTATGCCATGGACATCGCCATGCCCGTGGGCACGCCGATCATCGCCGCCAGGGGCGGGGTGGTGGTGAAGACCGAGAATGCCCAGAACGGCCGGGGCAACAACCCGGCGGGCAACTTTGTCCGGGTGCTGCACGACGACGGCACCATGGGCGTGTACCTGCACCTCAAGCAAGGTTCGGTCAGCGTGCGGGAAGGGCAGCGGGTGGCGCTAGGCAGCCCGTTGGGGTTGTCGGGCAATACCGGCAACAGCAGCGGGCCGCACCTGCATTTCGTGGTACAGCGCAATACAGGGCTGGGGCTGGTGTCGATTCCCTATCAGTTCAATCAGCCCCTGGGGGATCTGCCGAATTTTGCCCTGGGCAAAAAATAACCTGCGCCTGCAGGACCCGGCTTGCCGGCGAACGGGCCGAATGGCCCGTCAATCCAGCATCAACACCTTGGCCAGGATGATCTTCGGTCCCTTCATCTTCTTGATGATGATGCGCAGGCCTTCGACTTCCAGCACTTCTTCCTCTTCCGGCACCCGTTTCAGGGTTTCGTACACCAGGCCGGCGAGGGTTTCGGCTTCGATATGGTCCAGGTCGATGCCCAGCAGGCGCTCGACCTTGAACAGCGGCGTGTCACCACGCACCAGCAGCTTGCCCGGCTGGTAGGCGAGGATGCCGCGCTCGGTCTTGCGGTGTTCGTCCTGGATATCGCCCACCAGCACTTCCAGCACGTCTTCCATGGTCAGGTAGCCAATGACCTTGCCATCGGCTTCTTCCACCAGGGCGAAGTGCGAACCGCCCTTGCGGAACTGTTCCAGCAGCTGCGACAACGGCATGTGCCGCGACACGCGCTCCAGCGGGCGGGTCAGTTCAGCCAGGTTGAATGACTCGGGGATATGGTCCAGGGCCGCCAGTTCCAGCAGCAGGTCCTTGATGTGCAGCAGGCCGACGAACTCGTTGTGCTCGCTGTCGTAGACCGGATAGCGACTGAATTTGTGTCGGCGGAACAGGGCGAGGATTTCCTTGAGCGGCGCATTGAATTCGACGCTGACCAGATCTTCCCGGGAGTTGGCCCAGTCCACCACTTCCAGTTCGCCCATTTCCACGGCCGAGGCCAATACGCGCATGCCCTGGTCGCTGGGGTCCTGGCCGCGGCTGGAGTGCAGGATCAGCTTGAGTTCTTCGCGGCTGTAGTGGTGCTCGTGGTGCGGACCGGGCTCACCCTGGCCGGCGATGCGCAGGATGGTGTTGGCGCTGGCGTTGAGCAGGTAGATGGCCGGGTACATCAGCCAGTAGAACAGGTACAGCGGCACCGCCGTCCATAGCGACAGCAGCTCGGGCTTGCGGATCGCCCAGGACTTGGGTGCCAGCTCGCCAACCACGATGTGCAGGTAGGAAATGATGAAGAACGCGGTGAAGAACGACACGCCGCGGATCACTTCCGGGGAGTTCACGCCTACGGCGCCCAATAGCGGCTCCAGCAGGTGGGCGAACGCCGGCTCACCGACCCAGCCCAGGCCCAGGGAGGCCAGGGTGATGCCCAGCTGGCAGGCCGAGAGGTAGGCGTCGAGCTGGCTGTGCACGGTGCGCAGGATCTGCCCGCGCCAGCCGTTCTTGTGGGCGATGGCCTCGACCCGGGTCGAGCGCAGTTTGACCATGGCGAACTCTGCGGCAACGAAAAAACCGTTGAGCAGGACCAGGATCAGAGCAAAAAGAATCATGCCGAAGTCGGCGAACAGAGACGCGAGGGTAAAACCAGGGGAAGGGTCCATGATGGAGTTTTGCGGGTTCCGTGTATTCGAAAAAGAAGGAAAGGCGGTGCCTGGAGGGCAGGCACAAGCTACGCAATGTAGCGGCTGACAGGGCGATTGCCTAGGGGCAAGCCACGGTCAGCGCTGTTCGGTCAGGCTGCCTGCTGCGGTTTTTTTAACCTGGGCCGGGGCGAAATGGCAGGTAAAAGTACTGCCGTGGCCCAGTACGCTGCTGATTTCCAGGCGTGCGCGGTGGCGCAGCAGCACGTGCTTGACGATGGCCAGGCCCAGGCCGGTGCCGCCGGTATTGGAGTTGCGGCTCGAATCCACGCGGTAGAAGCGTTCGGTGAGGCGCGGCAGGTGTTTGTTGTCGATGCCGATCCCGGAGTCTTGCACGCTCAGGTGCGCGCCCTGTTCGTCGCCCCACCAGCGGATGCGGATATTGCCTTCGGCCGGGGTGTACTTCACCGCGTTGAACACCAGGTTGGAGAAGGCGCTGCGCAGTTCCGCCTCGCTGCCCTTGAGCTGTACCGAGGCGTCGGCTTCCAGGGTGATGCGCTGGTTGCGCTCCCCGGACAGGGCCTGGGCATCGCTCTTGATCGATTGCAGCAGCCCATCGATGGGCACCGGCTGATTGTCCGAGGGGTAGTCGGTGGCTTCCAGCTTGGCCAGCAAGAGCAGGTCGTTGAGCAGGGTCTGCATGCGTCCGCCTTGCTGCTGCATCTGCTGCAGGGCACGGCTCCAGCGCGGATTCACTTCCTCGACGTTGTCCAGCAGGGTCTCCAGGTAGCCGCAGATCACCGTCAGCGGGGTGCGCAGCTCGTGGGACACGTTGGCGATGAAGTCCTTGCGCATCTGTTCCAGCTGGTGGATGCGGGTCACGTCGCGCACCAGCATCAGGTGCTCGTTGTTGCCGTAGCGGGTGATGTACAGCTGGATGCGTACCCGGTCGTTGGCCGGGGAGGGGATCTCCAGCGGTTCGGCGTAGCTGTCCTGTTCGAAATATTCCTTGAAGCGCGGATGGCGCACCAGGTTGGTGACCGGCTGGCCACTGTCCTGGGGAGTCTTGAGGCCCAGTAGTGTCTCGGCGGCGCGGTTCCACCATTCCAGGTTGCCGTCGCTGTCGAGCATGATCACCGCGTCTTTCAGGGCCGCGGTGGACTCCTGGACCCGGTCGATCACCGCCTGCAGGCGCCCGCGCACCCGTTGGTCGCGGCGTTGCAGGTGATAGATGCTGTCGAACACCTCACCCCACAGGCCGTAGCCGTCGGGCGGTGCTTCGTCGGGCTGATGCAGGCGCAGCCATTCGTGAAGGCGCAGCAGCTGCTTGAGGGTCCAGGCCAGGTAAATGCCCAGGCCGGCGGCCAGGCTCCAGCCGTAGTAACCACTGATCAGGCCCACCAGCAGGCAGCCGGTGATCAACAGCAGCAGGTGGCGAATCAGGGTGCCATGCCAGTTTTGATTCACTTGAAACACGTCCGTGGGGGTGAAGCAGCTCCGAGCTGCAAGTGTTGAAGCGGTCGCCTGTCAGCTGGCCGCTTGTCGCTTGCCGTCGGCATCAGGCCTTTGTGGAAAAACGATAGCCGGTGCCGCGCACGGTTTGTACCAGATTCTCGTAGGCGTCACCCAGGGCTTTGCGCAACCGCCGGATGTGCACGTCCACGGTGCGTTCCTCGACGTAGACATTGCCGCCCCAGACCTGATCCAGCAGCTGACCACGGGTGTAGGCACGCTCCTGGTGGGTCATGAAAAACTGCAGCAGGCGGTATTCGGTTGGGCCCATTTCCGCCGGCTTGCCGTCGATGGTCACCCGGTGGCTGATGGGGTCCAGCAGCAGGCCGCCGACTTCGATCGGTGCTTCGCCGTCGGTAGGGCCGGCGCGGCGCAGCACGGCCTTGAGGCGGGCGACCAGTTCGCGGGGCGAAAACGGCTTGGTGATGTAGTCGTCGGCGCCGACTTCCAGGCCCTGGATCTTGTTGTCCTCTTCACCCTTGGCGGTGAGCATGATGATCGGGATGTCCCCGGTCAGCTCGTCGCGCTTGAGGCGTCGGGCCAACTCGATGCCGGAGGTGCCGGGGAGCATCCAGTCCAGCAGGATCAGGTCCGGCTTGCGGTCGACGATGATGGCATGGGCCTGCTGAGAGTTCTCTGCCTCCATGCAGTCATAGCCGGCCATTTCCAACGCAACGGCGATCATTTCGCGAATCGGCGCTTCGTCGTCAACGATCAGAATGCTTCTGCCAACCATGCTGGAACCTCTTGTCATTTAACTGTCTTGCGCCGCATTAGATAACGGAATTATTGCAGTCGTGTGACAGTATTTCAGGTCGCGGGGCGCGGTGCAGCTTCGTCGACTAAGCTTTGGGTCCGATTCCTGACAACCACAAAAGAAGGTTTCCATGACTCTGTTCAAGCAATCGTTGAAAGTCCTGCTGGTGGGCGCTGTCCTGGCCCTGCCGACATTTGCCATGGCCGCCGACCCGGCGACGAGCAAGGATGGCGTGCTGGTCAATCTCCAGGGCATGACCCTCTACACCTTTGCCAAGGATGCAGGCGGAAAATCCATGTGCAATGACAAATGCGCCGCCAACTGGCCGCCGCTGATGGCCGAGGGCAGCGACAAGGACATGGGCAAGTGGACGGTGGTCAAGCGTGATGACGGCAAGGCGCAGTGGGCCTACGACGGCAAGCCGTTGTACAGCTTTGTGATGGACAAGAAGCCCGGCGACATGACCGGTGAAGGCAAGATGGACGGCGCCTGGAAGGTCGCCAAGTCCGATTAGCCGGCAGCGCGTAGCCGCTAAGAGCTTAGCGGCTACGGCGTTATGGGGATTTCAGCGCAACGCGTAATCCAGGACCACGCCGATAAAGATCGCCATGCCCGCCCAGTGGTTGTGCAGGAAGGCCTTGAAACACTTCATCCGGTCGCGATCCCGGGTGTACCAGAACTCCCAGGCAAAACACGCCGCCGCCACCAGCAGCCCCAGGTGGAACCAGCCCCCCAGATGGAAGCGCGCGCCTGCCAGCAGCAGGCAGCCCAATGACAAGCCCTGCAGGGTGAGAATGATCACCCGGTCGGCATCGCCGAACAGGATCGCCGTCGACTTGACCCCGATTTTCAGGTCATCGTCGCGGTCGGTCATGGCGTAGTAGGTGTCGTAACCCACGGTCCACAGCAGATTGGCGATGTACAGCAGCCACGCACTGGCCGGCAGTTCGCCGTTCTGCGCAGTGAAGGTCATCAGAATGCCCCAGGAGTAGGCTGCTCCCAGGACCACCTGCGGGTAATAGGTGTAGCGCTTCATGAAGGGGTAGCAGGCCGCCAGGGCCAGGGCGCCGAACGACAGCCAGACCGTGGTGGCGTTGGTGCACAGCACCAGCAGGAAGGCGGCGCCCATGAGGAGCGCGAACAGTGCCAGGGCTTCCTTGGCGCTGACCTTGCCGGTGGCCAGGGGCCGCTGGTCGGTGCGCTTGACCTGGCCGTCGACCTTGCGGTCGGCGAAGTCGTTGATGGCGCAGCCGCCGGCCCGGGTCAGGATCACGCCGAAGGTGAAAATCAGCACATGGCTGAGGGACGGCTTGCCCTCGGCGGCGATCCACAGGGCAACCAGGGTCGGCCACAACAGCAGGTAGATGCCGATGGGCTTGTCCATGCGGGTCAGTTGCAGGAAGTCCCAGGCTCGTGGATGCAGGCGATTGAGGGATTTGAGCAGGCTCAGGTACATCAGCAGGCCTCCGGTTGGGCTTCGATGGCGCGCCACAGGCTGGGCAGGAAGACCTCGGCGACCAGCAGGCTCAAAGGGCCGCGATCGAAACGCGAACGCCGGCCCCAGAGCCCCTCGGTGGCCACTGCAGTGGGCAGCCAGGCTTGCGGATAGCGGCAGACTTCGATGGGCCGGCGGGTAAAGGCTTCGTCGCAGAACAGCAGTTCCCCGAGGGAGCGGCTGCCCAGTTCGTCAATGTTCAACCCGCCCTCCTGCAAGGCGCTGCGGGCGGCCACACTGCGGGCGAACACCCAGGCTTCGCCGTGGCCCCGCAGGTACACCTCGCGAACCCAGCCCTGGCTGTGTTCGGGCAGGTCCAGGGCGGCGCATTCGTCGTTGCGCAGGGTTTGCCATTCTTCCACCAGCGGCGTGACGCTGAAGCCGTTGTGGGAGAGTCGGGTCAGGCGCCGGGTCAGCGACCCTTCATCGAACAGCCAGTTGGTAACGGCTGCGCCGGGGAAGGGGGACAGACGGCTTTGCACCACCCAGGTCGGGGCCGGTGCGGGGGACATTGAGTGCGGCACAGTGGGTCAGTATTGGCAGCAAATGAGGCGGCGAGCTTAGCATGGCAACCGCCGGTTTTGATTGATCCAGGACGCCTGGCAGCACGAACGTGCTTGCATCTGCCGGTAGTGATCAGTAAAAAACCCCAGTGCCGGACGCTGATCAGCGTGGCCTTTAGAGTCGATCCATCGACCGAGCCTGAATTCCCGAGGAAATGCATCAATGAAAAAGTGGCAATGTGTGGTCTGCGGCCTGATTTATAACGAAGCGGAAGGCTGGCCGGACGACGGTATTTTGCCGGGTACCCGTTGGGAAGATGTGCCCGAAGACTGGCTCTGCCCGGACTGCGGCGTGGGCAAGATGGATTTCGAAATGATCGAGATCGCTTGATCGAATTCTGTGGATTGAACGACCAATAACAAGGAGCAGGGAATGAGCGCACCGGTAGTGATCGTGGGAACAGGCCTGGCGGGTTACAACCTGGCCCGGGAATTTCGCAAGCTCGACGGAGAAACGCCGTTGTTGCTGATCACTGCCGATGACGGCCGCTCCTACTCCAAGCCGATGCTGTCCACCGGTTTTGGCAAGAACAAGGACGCTGACGGCCTGAGCATGGCCGAGCCCGGCGCCATGGCCGAGCAGCTCAAGGCCGAGGTTCGCACCCACACCCGTATCAGCGGCATCGATCCTGGCCACAAGCGCCTGTGGATTGGTGAAGAGGCGGTGGCCTATCGCGACCTGATCCTGGCCTGGGGCGCGGAAACCGTGCGGGTGCCGGTGCAGGGCGACGCATCCGAACTGATTTTCCCCATCAACGACCTGGAAGACTACGCACGCTTTCGTAGCGCCGCGGCGGGCAAGCGTCGGGTGCTGTTGCTGGGCGCTGGGCTGATTGGCTGCGAGTTTGCCAACGACCTGATCCTTGGCGGCTACAGCGTGGACCTGGTGGCCCCGTGCGAACAGGTGATGCCGACCCTGCTGCACCCGGCTGCTGCGGCGGCGGTCCAGGCCGGACTGGAAAGCCTGGGCGCGCGATTCCACCTGGGGCCGGTGCTCAACCGCCTGCAACGCAGCGCCGACGGCCTGGAAGCCCATCTGTCCGATGGCCAGGTGATCGCTTGCGATCTGGTGGTCTCGGCCATTGGCCTGCGTCCGCGTATCGACCTGGCCGCCGCTGCGGGGCTGGTGGTCAATCGTGGCGTGGTGGTGGACCGCGAGCTGAAAACCTCCCACGCCAATATCTATGCCCTGGGCGATTGCGCTGAGGTCGATGGCCTCAACCTGCTGTACGTGATGCCGTTGATGAACTGCGCCCGGGCCCTGGCGCAAACCCTGGCCGGCAAGCCCACGGCGGTCAACTACGGGCCGATGCCGATCACGGTGAAGACGCCGGTCTGCCCCCTGGTGGTATCGCCACCGCCACGGGGCGCCGAAGGTGTCTGGACCGCCGAAGGGCAGGGCGCCGACATCAAGGTGCTGTGCCGCGATGCCAGCGGCCAGCTTCTGGGTTACGCCCTGACCGGGGCGGCGGTGATGGAAAAACTGGCCCTGAACAAGGAACTCCCGGCCCTGCTGGCTTAAATACCGGTCGTTCTGTCGGAATAACCGGGTTTTTGCCCCCACAAAGGTCGCGGCAAGACTGGCGCCACTCTCAAGCGCGTGCCATCCTCACACCCGTCTGCCGCAGCGTAGAGCCTGCGGCGCCTTGGGCGCTGTTCCCGTGAACAGCACGGACATAACAACAAAAAACCGTCAAAGAGGCTTCACACTATGCGTAAACCAGAACTCGCCGCAGCCATTGCTGAAAAAGCGGACCTGACCAAAGAGCAGGCCAATCGCGTGCTCAACGCCATTCTTGAAGAAATCACCGGGGCTCTGCACCGCAAAGACAGCGTCACCCTGGTCGGTTTTGGTACTTTCCTGCAACGTCACCGTGGCGCCCGCACCGGCAAGAACCCGCAAACCGGCGAGCCGGTGAAGATCAAGGCCAGCAACACCGTGGCATTCAAACCGGGCAAGTCGCTGAAAGACAGCGTCAACCCATAAGCATTGAGCGAGCTCCCGGCAGCGGGAGCCCGCAGGGGAAAATAGGCACGCCGAACGCATCGGGTGCCTATTTTTTTGCCCGCAGATTGCTCGCCGATCAGCTTGCGAAGCCGTAGTGGCGTGGCTAGGATGCGCGATTGTCCGATTCGTGATCTAAGGCCAAGGATGACCCGCACCACTGACAAACCCCCAGCAGGGGTGGCCGCGTTGCGCTACCTGGGGCGCCCCGATGTCGCCGCCATGCTAGTGGGCTGCATCTTCTTCCTTGGCCTGTCATCGGCCTCGGCCGGCAGCGACTCGCGACTGGCCCAGATCGGCTATCGCGAGGCCCTCAACTGGTTCCACAGTCAGAAATACGACAGCGCCGGCGTCTGGCTCTGCGGCTACTCCCTGGCCGGCGAGGACTACAGCGTGGCGCCCAAGGCGCCGCGCCTGCTGGTGGAAGTGGATGAGCGGTTTCTCTACCTCAAGACCGGCGGACAACTGGTGGAACTCACCGGTGGCGCCCAGGGGCCCGAGCGCAGCGAGTACCAGAATGCCGGCGCCCATATCCGCGTTACCCTGAACATCCTCAAGCGCAACAACTTCAGCGAATACCAGGAGTCCCACGACCGCCAGGTGCTGGCGCAGATCGAGATGAACGATCAGGTCGAAACCCTGACCCTCAAGGGGCAATCATGCGGTACTTGAAGCGGGCGGGCCTGAGCCTGCTGATCACTGCTTTCACCCTGCCGGTCCTGGCCGATGAGGCCAACCCGGGTCAAGGCTGCTACGGCTACCTCACCGAAATGGTCAGGAGCAGTGACTTTCCCTACCGCGATTTCACCACCCCGGAGCGGCTCAAGCTGCTGATCGACCGGGATGATGGCGATGAACTGAGCCTGCAGCTGTTCTACGAAACCTCCGGCAGCGGGATCATTGGCTGGGTTCGCTACGACGTGCCGCAGCAAGCGCTGTGGAATGTCAGCATCGATCCCGAGGAGCCCCAGGCCCTCAAGTTCGACCGGCGCTTTGCCCAGGCTTACGCCTCCTGTCTGCAAGCACGCTGAGCCTGATCCGGGTGCCTTTGCCGGGCTGGATTGGTTTGTTCAAAGTTGCCAACGGGTTCCTTGATTGTTGCCGGTCATTGCTTGAAAATCCGCCGCTGTCCGACCCCCTCAGCATGGAACGCGAACCTCTTGTCCTCTTACCGCATTCAAGAAGCCGACCTCGACATCCCCGATGCCTGGCAGGACCAGAGCATCAATATCTTCAAGCTGCCGGCAGTGGGCGGCGCCCAGGAAGCCAGCTTCGTCATCAGCCGCGACCCGAGCCAGGGCGACGCTTCATTCGCCGATTACGTGGCCCGGCAACTGAGCGGCGCCGAGCAGCAACTGCCGGGCTTCACCCTGATCAAGCGCTGGGACTTCGACATGCACGGCCACGCCTCGGTCCTGCTGGACTACAGCTGGAAACGCGAAGGTCGCGAGCTGATGCTGCGCCAAGTGTTCATCGAGCGTAAGCCGGCGGTGCTGATCACCACCCTGACCACCACGGTCAATGATCTGGTGCACCACGAACCCGCCTGGAAACAGGCCATGCAAAGCCTCAAGCCCCAGCCAGCGGTGGTCTGATCCTCCAGGCCGAGTAACGAACCATGGATATGTTGGCAGCAGCGCGCCTGGGGGATGAGATCGCCCACGGTTTTGGCGTGGCGGCGATGGTCGCAGGGGCCGTTGTCGGTGCCCTGATTGGCGCCGCAGTAGTGGCGGCGACGGTGGCCACCGGTGGGGTGGCGATCGCCATCATCGCAGGCTCCGTCGCGGCGGGCGGCTTGTCGATGTTCCAGATCGCCAAGGGCTTGAGCACCATTTTCAACCTGCCTGAACCCAGCACGGGGGTGCTGGTGGAGGGCAGCTTCAATGTCCGCATCAACCTGCGCAACGCCATGCGCGCGGGCCAGGATCACTCGTCCTCGTGCAGCGGCTTGCCGCTGAACCACCCGATCTGGCCGTTCCCGGTACTGATCGCCGAGGGCAGCGCCAAGGTCACCATCAACGGCAAGCCGGCGGCGCGCCTGCAAAGCAAGATGGTCTGCGGCGCCCATATCAAGACCGGCAGTGAAAATACCTTCATCGGCGGGCCCACGGTGCAGGTGGCGTTCGTCCTGGATATCGAAGGCTGGATGCACACCGGGCTGGAAGCACTGGGGCTGGCGGCGCTCGGCGCCGGGCTGGTGGTGGCGGCCATGGCGGGAGTGGCGGCATTGGCCGGTGCCCTGGCAGTGGGTGCCGCAGTGTATGGCGGCATGGCCCTGCTGGGGGATCTGGGCGACCGCCTGGGGCCGGGCTATCGCGATCTGCTGCAAGGGGTGGCCGGCATGGCCCTGCTGGGCCTGGGGCCGAAACTGGCGGCGCGCAAACCGGCGACCGCGGTGCCCGAGCTGACCTCGCGGCGTGCCTACCTGAATCAGAAGTTCGGCCGCTCCGGCGACCTGCATGGCGACATCAATTACCGTGGCAACCGTGAAGTGGCGGCGAACTTCTTCGAGTCCCAGGGCTATTCCAAGGTCGACGCACAGTCCTACATGAACGGCCTGGATTTCAATCATCCGGTGCGGGTGGAGACCCTGGCGCCTGGCAAGAACCTGTGGCAATACCAGTCCCCCGGGGCGCCCCAGGGCAACTGGTATACTCTCAGCCCGCGAGTGCAGCCGACCGAGCTGGGGATCAACCCCATGGGCACCAACCGCGCCGCCAACACCATTGAACCCAAGGTTCTCAATTCCTATGGAACAACCCGCAAGGTGCAAGTCCTGCGCAGCACGGCTGCGCCGACCAACGACTTCTGGTCGGTCAAGGGGCAGTCCTATCCCGCCAAGGGCGGGGCGCAACAGTTGTTCTCAAATGATAAAGGCGCCTTCGGCGCGCTCTCTCCTGGTGGACCATGAAACCAATCGACTACATTGATCGCGCACTGGCGCTGGTGGCCAAGCGGGCCCTGGTCCTGCCGGGTTACGAGGTCTTCGACGTCCTGCAAAAACAGCTGCAGTACGTTCGCGCGGTTCTGCTGGACCGCAGCCTGGACCGCTCCGCGCTGCACCAGATCAGCATTGGCGCCATTGCCGTGAAGGAGTTCGACGAAACCGACCCTGAGCTGGCCCGAGCGCTGAAAGACGCGCACTACGTGGCGGTGCAGACCGGGCGTGGCTTGAAGGTCGATCTGCCCTGAGGCGCGCCATGCTGTTCAAGGATCTGTTGGTCAACCGCGAGGAAATGTTCTCGATGGGCATCGAGGAGTCCACCGCACAGTACTACGTCTCCTTTCCGGTCAGCCTCGGCGTGGTGGACTATGAGGAGCACTACGCCATCGATCGCGCGACCTTTGCGCGGTTCGAACAGGACCTGCAAGCCGCGTTGGCGTTCGTCACCCGCGCCAGGCGGCGCGAGCTGGATCGGTTGCTGATCATCAAGCCGGGCAGCAATCGCGGCTCGGCGATCTGACCCGGCCTCCTTCAGGCCTCAGGCATTGTTCCGATAAGGCACGAAACGCCGTTCGGCGCTGTACAGCCCCAGCCCCTTGTCACCCTTGAAGCCGGCGTCGATCAAGCGATCGGCCAGCGTCGCGGTGATCAACAGATCCCCGGATTCCGGCTCCCGGGCGATCTGGCCCATGCCCGGGGCGCTCTCAAGAAACCAGGTCTTGTTGAAGTAGAGCAGGGTGCCGTCATCGTCGCGCTCCGCTTCGGAACGCGCGTGGTCGATGGCCTTGACGGCCTGGATGGCGTTGACGATGTAGTACGGCTGGCTGACGTCCTGGTGGTCGGCCACCAGGCGCAAGGGCTGGATCAGCTCGACGTCGGCCGGCGCCTGTTGGCGGAGAAAGTCCGCCAGGCGCGCCGAGACCAGGGGAATGCCCCCCAGCAGCCACAGGCAATCGTGCTCCAGCAGCTTCTTCGCCTTGCACGGGAAGAACACCGGCGGCGTGTCCATCGCCTTTGGATACGGCTGCCCGGCGAGCAGGGCCAGGTAGTCGAAACTGGAGCCCGGGGTTTCATAGGCACCGCTCTCGACGTCGTAGGAACCGATCAGCTTCGGGTTGTATTGGATCGGGGGTTTCCAGCTCAAGATCATCATCTGTTCCTAATCGTAATAGGCTCCCGGCCGAGCAT
Organism: Pseudomonas protegens; assembly: GCF_003732485.1. Lineage (GTDB taxonomy): Bacteria > Pseudomonadota > Gammaproteobacteria > Pseudomonadales > Pseudomonadaceae > Aquipseudomonas > Aquipseudomonas protegens_B. The sequence continues at coordinate 40,395 of NZ_MOAK01000088.1, read as the reverse complement.
TCTTGTTCAGTTGCCGCTGGCCTGAGCGCAGCAACTGGCGCTCATCGGAGACAATTTTGTCCAGGGCCTTGCGGTATTGGGCCTGGTTCCAGTTATTGCGTTTGCCGACCTGTTCCACCTGGGTCATCTTCGCCGCCAGGTTGTCGCTGACCCGGCCGGCGTGGCGGCCTTCGTGGATCGAACGGCGCGGGTCCTTCATCGCGGTCTTCTTGTTGGGCAGGAAGATTTTATTCCTTCGGCTTTGCAGATCGTAGCCGGCCAGCTTGAGCAACGGATGATTCTTGGTCGCCGGGTGCTTGTCGCTGAGGATGTGGTGGTCCTGATAGCCCTGTTTCTTCAGGCTCTTGATCCGGCGGTTGATCGACGAGGCACAGCTCCAGCCCAGGGGGTCGATCCAGCCAAACGGGTTGGGGGCGTAGAGGTAGAGGTTCAGGCCCCCGGCCAGGCTGATCGGATCCGGCGTGGTGAAGCGTCCCACATCCGGGTCATAGAAGCGGAAGGTGTTGTAGTGCAGGCCGGTTTCCCGATCCAGGTACTGGCCCTGGAACCGCAGGTTCTGCTCTTCGATGTAATAGGGTTCACGCACCTCTTCCAGGGTGTTGCCCCAGACCCGATAGCGCGCCTGCCAGACGCAGTGGCCGTCGGCCTCGGTCAATTGTTCCGGCAGCCCGCTCAAGTCGTTGTGGTAGTAGCGCACCTTCTGCCGGGCACCCAGGCCATCGACCCGCGCCAGGGGCTCGTCGCTGTCCGGGGCATAGAGGTACAGGCTGTCCTGGTGGCGGCTGTGTTCCTGCAGCAGTTGCATGCCATCCCAGGTGAAGCGGGTCTCATCCAGGGGCTGGCCCTGGCTGTCGCAGAGGCTCTTGGCGATCCGCCGGCCGAACGGGTCGTAGCGCATGCGCACCAGGGTGTCGCCCGCGGCGCTCAGGTTGCGCACCTCGATCAGGCGATGCTCGGCGTCATAGCTGAAATGCTGTACGCCGCGGCTGGCGCTGCGTTTCTCGATCAGCCGGCCGAAGCCATCGTAGCGGTAGCGTTTGTCCTGGAAGCTCAGCAGCTGGTTGTGCCGGACCTGCCCGCCTGCCACCTGGGCCCCGTCCAGCAGGTTGGCCGCGGCATCGTAGCTGAAGGTTTCGTTGTGTCCTGCGAGGCGCCCCTGGCTGGCGATGATGCGACCGCTGGCGTCGTAGTGCAGCAGTTGCTGGTCCTGCCCCTGAGGCTGGCGGGTCATGCGCCCGATCAGGTTATCGCCGGGGTCGAATTCGAAGTGCTTCTGCCGCTCCAGCGCCGGGTTGCCCGGCATCGCTGTCGAGCGCCGCAGACGGGCACGCAGGCGGCCACCGCGGTCGTATTCGCTGTGGCAGCTGATCTGGCCCTGGGTGCGCAGCACTTCGCGGTGCAGCCGGTCGCGCTCGAAGTCGCTGATGAGCTGGCCGTCGAGGTTGATCTGGTGCAGGTGGCCGCTGCCGTAATACAGGCGGTTGAGCCAGCGGCCATCCGGCAGGCGGGTGCGGGTCGGGTTGCCCAGTTCGTCGTACTGGTACTGCAGGCTGGCGTCGGGGGTCTGCTCCGAGAGCAACTGGCCGAGGGCATCGTAGGTGAAGCTCAGGTCCTGCTGCTGGCCGGCGTGGTCGGTGAAGTGCACCGCCGTCAGTTGATCCAGCGGGTCGTAGTCGTACCGGGTGTGCCCGTCGTCGGTGGTCTTGCCGATCAGGCGGCCTACGGCGTCGCGCTGCAACTGGTGGACGATGGGCGCTACGGCCGGCGCTCCCGGGGCCGGGGGCGCGGGGACGTATTCCAGGCGGGTGACCTGGTCCAGACCGTCGTAGGCAAAGCGCCGGGCGCTGCCGTCGAGGTCCTGCTGCTGCACCAGGCGATCGCCGACGTCCCAGGTGAAACGGTAGCTTTCGCCGTTTTCATTGGTCAGCGCCTGCAGACGGCCAAAGGCGTCGTAGCCGAACTGCACTTGCCGGCCATGGGGATCGGTGCGCAGGCGCACCTGGCCCCGGCGATCGTATTGATAGCCGGTGCTGTGGCCCGCCGGGTCGATGTAGCCGGTCAGCAGGCCGCTGGCGTCGCGCTGGTAGTGTTCGCTGCGGCCATCGGGCAAGTGGCTCTCCAGCAAGCGCCCCTGGGCGTTGTAGTGAAAGGTCTGACGCTCGCCCAGGGCGTTGGTAATGGTCTGCAGGTAACCCTGGCGGTCATAGCTAAAACGGGTGGGGTAGCCCGAGCAGTCGACCTGCTGCACCAACTGCCCCTGGTCGTTCCATTCCAGGGTCTGGCGCTTGCCGCTGGCGTCGGTGACTTCCCGCACCAGGCCGCGGGCGTCATAGCGGTAGCGGGTGCTGTGGCCCAGCGGATCGGTTTCGCGGATGCAGTTGCCCCGGGCGTCGTACTGGTAGGTCCAGCTATTGCCGGCGGCGTCGATCTGCGTCAGTGGCAGCGACCAGTGTTCCAGCCACAGGGTCGACTCGCAGCGTCCCAGGGGGTCGACGCTGCGGCACAGGTTGCCGGTGTCGTCGTAATGGAACTGGTACTGGCCGCCCAGAGGGTCGATGGCCCCAAGCAGCTGGCGCTCTTCGTTCCATTGGAACTGCCAGGTCTGCCCCAGGTTGTCGGTGTATTCGGTGATCTGCCGTTGGCTGTTCCAACGCCGCAGGCTCTGGCGCTGCAGGCTGTCGGTGATGCGGGTGATGCCCTCCTGCAGGTCGTAGTCGTAGCGGTATTCGTCGCCTTCGTCGGTGTAATGACGAACCACCCGCCATTCGCGCTCGTCGATCCAGGCCCATTCATAGAAGCAGCGCAACCCGGTGGGTAGCCAGTGCTCGACCATGCGCCGGGCACTGTCGTAGGCAAAGTGGCGTTGCAATTGCTGGCTGGCGTCGCGCACTTCGGCCAGGTCGCCCTGGCTGTCATAGGCGTAGCTGGCCAGCACTTCACGCTGCTGGTCGGGGTACAGGCGCTCGATCTGCGCCACCCGGCCGGGCCATTGCGGGCTGTAGATCAGTTCGACCTGGACCTGATCGAAGGTATCGCGCAGGCGGCCGAGGCGCCCGCCGCTGTCGTAGTCCAGGTGAATGCGGTTGTCGTTGCGGTCCCCCAGCTGGTTCAGGCGCAGATGGGCCGGACGATCCGGGCTGGGCTCGAACAGCCGGTACAGGCCGTCCTCGCTCTCGATGAGCAGCCGGCCGTCGTGATTGCGCCGCACGCTCAGGCCTTCGCCGTCACTGAACACCGCGCCACCGAGGGGAATCGACCCCATGTCGATGCGCCGCCCCTGTTCATCGGTGTAGATCAGGCGTTCACCACCCTCGGGGTGGGCGTCGAGCGCCACAAAGCTCTCGTAGAGCACGCTCCAGCCGGCGCCGAACAGCCCGTCCCGGCGCTCGTCGAGGCTGTTGTAGACCCGCTGCCAATCGATGGGCAACACCCCGGGCAAGGCGAAATCCAGGTCCTCGTCGTACCCCAGCACCTTGGCCCCGGTGGCGGCGTGCACCGGATTGGGCGAGCCGGCGATAGCCTGGGTCAGGGCATTGGTCGCCTGGCTGACGACAAAGGAGTTGACTCCGGCCATCAGCATGCACGGCAGGTTGCTGAGGAACTTGCCCTTGCCGCCCTTGAGCATCATCAGCACGGTCACCGCCAGGCCCACCCCCGGGGTCTTGCCGCTGCGGATCTCGCGTACCACCACCGAGCCGCCACCGATGGTCACGTCGGGAGAAATCGGCCCGGCCGCCACCACCTTGGCGTCGCAGGTGCTGCGGTCGCCGCTGCGCACCGCCGGCTGGCCGTCGATGCTGACCTTCTCCGAGCCTTCGGCCAGGTACTGCACGGGCATCGGCGGGTGTTTGGTGCAGGTCACCAGGTCCAGTTCCTTGGTCTGGGAGCCGGGGGCCGGGGAGGCCACGGTGGGCCGCCACATCTGCGAGAAGAATTCCTTGGCCATGTCGAGAAAGCCCGGGCCTTCCTCCGGGGTGGCCGAAGGGGTGTCGGTGGCTTCGCCTTCCTCGGCGCCGTCGCCGCTGATATGCGACGGCGGGGCGATGCCCGCCGCGCGGGCCGCCGGTTTGTTGTTGGTCAACACCTTTTGCGAACCGCTGGCGATGGTGGCCTGGATCGAGGGGGGGAACAGGGCGTTGGCGAAGCCCTCGCATAAATTGCTCAGGCCCTTGTCGGCTCCGGTCTTGCTCATGACCACGCCCACCACCACGCCGACCACCAGCCCCAGCACGCAAGCGCCGAGACCACCGGTGGCCACGGTGATGCCCGCCGCCGCGGCCACCGCCATGGTTGCCAGGGCGCCGATGGCGACGTTGGCCGCCACCTCCAGCACGCCGCCGAGGATGTCGGCCATCATCGAAGTGTGTTCCAGCCCGTCGCCCAGTCGGGCGGCCCACAGCGCGTCAGACATGGGTCCGCCTCAGCTCAGCACCAGGGTGTTCTTGATCTGCGCCCAATGGGCGGCTTCCCCATCCCCGAGTTTCTGTGCCTTGACGTAGCTCATGGCGAGCATCTGCCGGGTGCCGGGCAGCACCAGGGCCAGCTGGAACTGGAACACCTGCTCGCTGCCCTTGCTGAACTGGCTGCGCAGCTCCAGGCCCGGAATGTCCTGGGCCGGCCCCAGCAGCACCGGTTGCGGGGTCTGGTAGCGCAGTTCCTGGACCTGTTGCTCCAGCCGTTGCAGCTGGCTTGTCAGGTTGCTTTCCAGGGTTTCGCCGTCGCCCAGCAGGCTGCGGCTGACAATCAGCGACGTACCCAGCTGCGGGAACTTGAGGATGTTGATCGAGGCGTCCTGCAGCTCGCCGGCGGGCGCTTGAAACTGCAGTTCATTGAGGCGATAGGTCATGGTGCAAGCATCCGTTTACTGGCCCTTGGGCGTGGGGAAGGCGGCTTTCACCAGGGCGCTGATGGCGCCTTGGACTCCCTGGCCCTCGGTGGTGGTGTCCGGGCCGCCGCCGTTGTTCAGGTGCAGCACGCCGCCGGTGTTGATCTGCGCGTCACTGCTGGCATGGACACTGATGTTGACCCCGCACAGGTTGATCTGGCCGCTGGCGTTGAGCTCCAGGATGCTGGCCCCGCACACCAGGCGCAGGCGCTCGCCGACCTCGATCACGTAGCTCTGGCCGACGCTGTCGATCTTTTTCTCGCCGACCCGCAGCTCGTCCACGTGCTGGACGATGCGCGTGCGCTTGTTGCCAACGGTCACGTACTCGTCGTGGCCAATGCTCTTGTTGCGGTCATTGCCCACCGAGTGGCTTTCGTTGACCTCGACCACGATGTCCTGGTTGCGCTCGGCATGGATGTACAGCTGCTCCGCGCCCTTTTTGTCTTCCATGCGGATTTCGTTGAAGTTGGCCGGGCTGCCGCCCTTGCTCGAACGGCTCTTCATCCCGCTCTGGGTGGCGTTGGCCGGCAGGTCGTAGGGCACGGTCTGCTCGGCGTTGTACACCCGGCCGGTGATGATCGGGCGGTCGGGGTCGCCTTCGAGGAAGCTGACGATCACCTCCTGGCCGATCCGCGGGATCTGCATCGAGCCCCAGTTCTTGCCGGCCCAGGCCTGGGATACGCGAATCCAGCAGGAGCTGTTCTCGTTGGACTGGTCGTGGCGGTCCCAATGGAAGTGCACCTTGACCCGGCCATATTGGTCGGTCCAGATCTCTTCCCCGGCCGGGCCCACCACCCGCGCGGTCTGTGGGCCCTGGACGATAGGCCGCTGGGTCTTGGCCAGGGGGCGGAAACTCTGCTGGGCGTCGATGCAGGTCAGGTGGCTTTCGAACTGTGCCGAGCCGCCGCTGCCGCCGGTCTCGAGGCTCTCCTGGACCACGTAGTAGTGGATGCCGACGATCAGGTATTCGCGGTTCTGGTCCTGGCGGCTGAAGCCGGTGAGGTTGAACAGGTTGCCCACCCCCAGGCCACGGGCATTGCCGCTCAGTTCGATGCGCTCGTGCAGGCTTTGCAGGGCTTCGATGCGGGTCTGCGCGTAGTGCTCGCCGTCGCTGCTCTGCACGTAGGTGCCGGGGTAGTCGTAGAGCGGGTAGTCGCCGGCACTGTGAGGACGCGGCATGGCCGAGCGCACGTCGATCCGTGCGCTGGGGCGCTGGAAGTCGTAGTCGTTGAGTTCGAGGGACCCGGGCTGGACTTCCTGGGCCAGGTGCCAGTCGAAGATATGGTCGCGTTCGCGCTGTTGCTCGTCCCGTGGGTAGTAGGGCACCGAGGCGTAGCCGGGCACGCTGCTGTGGGCACCATAGGCGTCGGCCAGCACCAGTACGTGGCGGTCCTTCTCGTGACGGAAGAAGTAGTAGATGCCTTCCTGTTCCATCAGCCGGCTGACGAAGTCGAAGCTGTTTTCCCGGTACTGCACGCAGTATTCCCACTCCCGATAGGGACGGCTCAGGGCGTCTTCGAAATCGGAAAAGCCCAGGTCGCGGAATACCTGCTTGATGATCTGCGGGATGCTCAGGTTCTGGAAGATCCGGCAGTCGGAGGTGCGGCTGAGCAGCCACAGCCAGGGGCGCAGGGTTACCTGGTAACTGGCGAACTGGCCGCTGTCGACGTTCTGGCTGCAGCGGGCCACGATGCCGTGGAAATAGCGCTGGCTGCCGTCGTCCAACTGCACGCTGAGGCCCATGGGCTTGCCCAGCAGCTGGTTGAGGTCGATGTGGGCGTCGCTGGAGGTCAGCTGCATCTGGTAATCGAACAAGCGCCCCAGCTCTTCGCCGCCGCCCATGCTGTTGAGCAGCAGGACGTCCGGTCCCAGAGGGCAATTGACCTGTGCCAGTCGTGTGGATTGCTGAAATTGCATCGTCAGTCTCGTTGAATGCGTGGTGTGCCTGGCATCACCCCTGCAGGAGCGAGCTTGCTCGCGAAGGCGCCAGGTCCATCACCGTGGCGCGCGTTTCGCTGGCAAGCCAGCTCCTACGGAAGCAGGGGCGCTGGGTCAGGCCGGCTCGCTGAAGTCGTAGTGCAGTTCGTTGTCCCGTTGGCGGATGCGCACTCCGGCCAGGGCGCGGCCTTCGAGCATGCGGGTGAGGAACTCGCGGCTCATGTCCGGCAGCAGGCTGTTGGTCAGGATGGCGTCGATCATGCGGCCGCCACTCTCGGTCTCGGTGCAGCGGGAAACGATCAGGTCGATGACGTCGTCGTCGAAATCGAAATCCACCTTGTGGGTGCTTTCCACGCGCTTCTTGATCCGTCCCAGTTGCAGGCGGGTGATCGCCTTGAGCATGTCGTCACTCAGCGGGTAGTAGGGGATGGTCACCAGGCGGCCCAGCAGCGCCGGCGGGAAGATCTCCAGCAAGGGCTGACGCAGGGCCTTGGCGATCTCTTCCGGCTCGGGCATGGTCTGCGGGTTCTTGCAGACGTTGGCGATCAGCTCGGTGCCGGCGTTGGTGGTGAGCAGGATCAGGGTGTTCTTGAAGTCGATCATGCGGCCTTCGCCGTCTTCCATGACGCCCTTGTCGAACACCTGGAAGAAGATCTCGTGCACGTCCGGGTGAGCCTTTTCCACTTCGTCCAGCAGCACCACGCTGTAGGGCTTGCGCCGCACCGCTTCGGTGAGCACGCCGCCTTCGCCGTAGCCGACGTAGCCCGGCGGGGCACCCTTGAGGGTGGACACGGTGTGGGCTTCCTGGAACTCGCTCATGTTGATGGTGATGACGTTCTGCTCGCCGCCGTACATGGCTTCGGCCAGGGCCAGGGCGGTCTCGGTCTTGCCCACCCCGGAGGTGCCCGCCAGCATGAACACGCCGATCGGCTTGTTGGGGTTGTCGAGGCCGGCGCGGGAGGTCTGGATGCGCTTGGCGATCATCTGCAGGGCGTGGTCCTGGCCGATGATGCGTTTCTTCAGGTGCTGGTCGAGGTTGAGCACGGTTTCCAGTTCGTTGCGGGCCATGCGGCCCACGGGAATCCCGGTCCAGTCGGCCACCACCGAGGCCACCGCCTGGTAATCCACGGTCGGCAGGATCAACGGGGTTTCACCTTGCAGGGCCGTCAGGCGCTGTTGCAGGTCCAGCAGTTTTTCCCGCAGGCCTTGGCTTTCGTCGCCGACGTCGCTGTCCACCAGGCCGACGTTTTCCCGCAGTTGGGCGCGGGTCGCCAGCAGCTCGTCCACCAGGGTCTTCTCCTCGGCCCAACGGCTTTCCAGCTCGGCCAGGCGCTCGCGCTCGGCGGCCAGGAGGTTCTCGCTGTTGACCTGGCGGTTGCCGATGGCCACGCCGATCGCCTGTTCCCGGGCGATGATCTGCAGCTCGGTTTCCAGGGCTTCGATCCGACGGCGGCTGTCATCCACTTCCGCCGGCACCGCGTGCAGGCTGATGGCGACGCGGGCGCAGGCAGTGTCCAGCAGGCTGACGGATTTATCGGGAAGCTGGCGCGCCGGGATGTAGCGGTGCGAGAGCTTGACCGAGGCTTCCAGGGCTTCGTCGAGGATCTGCACCTGATGGTGCTGTTCCATGGTCGAGGCCACGCCGCGCATCATCAGCAGCGCCTTGTCTTCCGAAGGCTCGGCCACTTGCACCACCTGGAAGCGGCGGGTCAGGGCCGGGTCTTTCTCGATGTGCTTCTTGTACTCGGCCCAAGTGGTGGCGGCCACAGTGCGCAGGGTGCCGCGGGCCAGGGCCGGCTTGAGCAGGTTGGCCGCATCGCCGGTGCCGGCGGCGCCACCGGCACCCACCAGGGTGTGGGCTTCGTCGATGAACAGAATGATCGGCTTGGGCGAGGCCTGAACGTCCTCGATGACCTGGCGCAGGCGCTGTTCGAACTCGCCCTTCATGCTGGCGCCGGCCTGCAGCAGGCCGACATCGAGGCTGCGCAGCTCGACGTCCTTGAGCGCCGGCGGCACGTCACCGGCGACGATGCGCAGGGCGAAACCTTCCACCACCGCGGTCTTGCCGACCCCGGCTTCGCCGGTGAGGATCGGGTTGTTCTGGCGGCGACGCATGAGGATGTCCACCAGTTGGCGGATCTCTTCGTCACGGCCGACGATGGGGTCGAGCTTGCCGCTGCGGGCCTGCTCGGTGAGGTCGACGGTGAAGCGCTTGAGGGCTTCCTGCTTGCCCAGGGCGCTGGGGGCCATGGCGCCGCTGGCTTCGCCCGGGACCGCACCGGCATTGAAACCGTCGCTGGCGTTCAGGGCGTTTTCCGGCGAGTCGCCGATGTACTCGTCAAAGCGCTCGCACAGGGCCTCGATCTTGATCTTGTCGAACTCCCGGGACAGCCCCAGCAGTGCATGGCGCAGGCTCGGCGTCTTGAGGATGCCGATCACCAGGTAGCCGGTGCGCACCTGGGTTTCGCCAAACATCAGGCTGCCGTAGACCCAGCCGCGTTCCACCGCTTCCTCGACGTGGGACGACAGGTCGGTGATCGAGGTCGAGCCCCGGGGCAGGCGGTCCAGGGCCTCGGTCAGGTCCTTGGCCAGACGCGCCGGCTCCAGGTTGAACTGGCGGATGATGCGGTGCAGGTCCGAGTCCGCAAGTTGCAGCAACTGGTGCAGCCAGTGGGCCAGTTCCACATAGGGGTTGCCCCGCAGTTTGCAGAAGACCGTGGCGGCTTCGATGGCTTTGTAGGCAACGCTGTTGAGTTTGCCGAACAGCGCCGCGCGACTGATTTCACCCATGCTCTGTGCTCCTTGGTGTACGTGAGGTAGTGGCCAGGTCGGCGTAGTGCCGGGCCAGTATTAGGTCCTTGGCATCACTGCCGGGTTGACCGAGCCAGGTGTTGAAACCCAGGCGCTGGCGGCCGTTGAGTTGCAGCTTGGGCACTTCGTCCTTGAGCAGGACCAGGTTCAGGTCCCAGTCCAGCTCGAAGCCCAGGTACTCGGCGACCCAGGCCACCAGCTCCTTGAACTGCTGGCCGTCGGGCAGCATCCCCTGGTACTCGTCCAGCTTCAGCGGACCCAGGCGAATGCGGAATTTGTGCTGGCGATCCCAGACGTGGCTGCCCAGGCAGAAGTCCACCCCCAGTTGATGGGACTGCACTCCGACCCGGCTGCGCTCCGGCAGCTCGAGCCACTGGCCGACGTACTCTTCGATTGCCACTGGCAGGCCGAAATACTCGCCGATGATGGCGCGCAGGCCGTCCGGGTAGCGGGTCTGGGCCGCCAGGTGGCCGCTGTAGTGCAGCTTGGCGGTGTCGGGAATCAGCCCCTGCTTGAGCAGGCTGGGCATGCCCCGGCCACTCAGGGCCGCCAGCCGCGCGGACCAGTAGTCGTCGTCCGGTCGGTCGTGGCTCACCGTGGGCCGGGCTTCGGCCCAGGCCCGGTAGAACAGGCTCAGCAGACGATGGTGGAACACATCGAGAAAGCGCTTGCTGGTGCTGTCGGCGTTGTTGCGCTGGCGTTCGCGCACGTACTCGGTGATGTGCAGCGGCAGGGGGCCGTTGGGGCCGCCGAGGCCGAAGAAGAACTGCTCCAGGCGCGTGGCCGCGCCCTCGCTGCCGGGGGTCACCGAAGCCAGGGTCGAGGGGGCGAAGGTGCAGTCGGCCTGTTGGCCCAGGCGCAGCGGATCGTCCGCCAGGCGCAGGGAGTGACCGAAGCGCGGCAGTTGCGGCGACAGGCATTCGATACGCCGCAGGGCCTGGAAGAAGTCGTACTCCCAGGGCTCGGCGTGCATCGCCGTCAGCGTATTCAAAGAGTCGGACGACGTCCGGGCTTGGCTTTCCATCGCATGATCTCGCCGCGTTCGGTGGTACGGATCACCGTCTCGGTAAAACTGTTGATCGACACGTAACGTGCCAGGAAGCGCTCGAAGACTGCGCCGAGCAGGAACACCCCGGTGCCGCGAAACGCGTTTTCGTCGAATTGCAGGGTGATCTCCAGGCCCCGGCCGAAGACGATCGGCCCGGGCATCGGCAGGCGCCGGGTCACCGCTTTGCTGCTGACTTCCCGCAGGCCCTCGATCTGCAATTGCAGGGCCGCATCGTTGCTGTCGCCATACAGCCGCAGCAGCTCGCGCAGGGCTGCCGCGCCCTGTCCCTGTTCGCTCAGGGACAGGTAGTTCAGCGACAGCTGGCTGATCAGGCGCCAGGCCTTGCCGTCATGGGCGTGGCTGGGCCGCGGGCGGCTGGGGCCTGCCAGGCAGCGGATGGCCTGCACCGGGGCGCTGTCGGCCAGGGTGAAGTCGGTCTTGCCGTTGCCGGTGTTCATGAACAGTGGCAGGTCGCGGTTGGTGCACAGGGCGCTGACCCCGAGCTGGCGCAGGTCATGGCGGTAGGGCGCCTGCTGGCTGTCCACCAGGCTGACGAAGGACTCACTGCCGATGTAGGTGGAGCGTGGGCCGTTGCGGCGCTGGTCGCTGGACAGCACCCGCGGCTCGCGGCGGACGATGTAGTAAGCCTGGTCACGGCCGTAGCGGGACGGATCGCGCACCGCGTAGAACGGCAGGAACGGCTGCTCCGGCCCGGTGCCGTGGCCACTGAGGGCGCTCAGCGAGTGCACTTCGAAATCCATGGGCCGGGTGCGGTCGGCGATCACATGGTGTTCGTTGACCCGGTCGGACAGGTGAATACGGTCCAGTCGCTTGGGAAACAGGTTGATGGCCGGGGTGCAGAAGGGCACGAACTGGGCGCTGCCGACGCTGCCTTCCAGGCTCTGGTCGAAGCGCTCGAAGAGTACGATCAGCTCCAGCTCCTGACCGGTACAGCGTTGTACCGCACGGTCCAGTTGGGTGAATTCGACGAACAGGAAGCGGTTGGGCAGGGCGAAGTATTCCTGCAGCAGGCGATAGCCCTGGAAGGCCTGGGGCACCACCGGCAGGGCTGCGTCGCGGTCGTCGAAGCCCCGGGAACGCACGGCGTCCAGGGGCAAGCGCTCGACCCAGTCGCTGCCGGGAGCCCGGGCGAATACCGCGCAGGCGTTGCCCAGCAACTGTTCGTAGAGGCGGAACGGCAGCTCGTCGTTGCCGTTCAGGTACAGCGGCAACTGGTCCAGGGCCAGGCTGTTGAACGGCAGCTCGGCACCGGTGCGCAGGGTCAGGCGCAGACCGGCCTTGGCCTTGGGTTCGCTGGCGGCCAGGCGTCCGAGTACCGCTGCCGGGTTGCCGAAGTACTCGGCCTGGCTGACCTTCAGCGGCCACAGCGTCACCGCGTGGGCGGTGCGGTACTCGCAGCAGGTCTGGGTGTCGCGGCCCAGGGCGGCGCGCAGACTGGTGTCGCGCTCCAGGGTGAAGCCGCTGCTCAGGGAGCCTTCATCGGGATCGGCCTGCAACTGCACCACGGTCATCGATGGAGTCGGTGCCAGGTAGTGCGGGTAGGCGATTTCCAGCAGGTTGTGGGTGAAGGTCGGGTACTCGGCATCGAGCTTCAACTGCACCCGGGCCGTCAGATAGGCAAAGCCTTCCAGCAGGCGCTCGACATAGGGGTCGGCGCAGTCCATGCCCGACAGGGTCAAGCGGCTGGCGATCTTCGGGTATTCCTTGGCGAACTCCGCGGCGCTTTCGCGCACGTGTTGCAGTTCCTGGTTGTACAGCTCCAAGAGGCGCGGATTCATGAGCGCCTCCGGGAGTCGGCATGCACCACCCGGACGTGACCGGATTCCAGGTCCATGTCGGTTTGCAGCAGCAGGCGCAGGGGCATCGGCTGGGCCCACAGGTCGCCCTCGATCTCGAAGCTCAGGGCGTTGTGGTTCATCTCGCCGGGCGCGGTGCGCGCGCGAACCCGCAAGGTACTGCGCAGAATCCGTGGTTCAAAGGTGGCGATGGCCTGGTGGATCAAGGTCTCCAGGGCCGGGATATCGATGCTCGACGCGCTGTACCCGGCCAGGGCCGGCAGGCCGTAGTTGACCACCGAAGTACCGGCGGGGGTGTGCAGGGTGGCATCGGCTTCCAGCAGGGAAGTGGTGTTGAGCAGCCATGCCAGGTCGCGCAGTACCGAGGCCTTGAGCTGGCTCAGGGACAGCACGCGCTTGTCCGGGCTTTCTTTCAGGTTGCCGGGCTCATCGTCGGTCAGACGATCCAGCAAAGAGGGTTGCAAGCGATCGCGGGCGGCGATGTCGGTTACCAAAGGGTTCGCTCCAGGATCGGATTGCGCAGGCATGACGTCACGAAAAGGGGCATAACCAAAGACTCACGAGGACGCGGTCCTGGCCAACCGTCCCCGCGTAGTGCCAGGCACGACGCGAGGGCCGGGTCGGTCGCGACCCGAGGGCCGCGACCGCAGCGCATCAGCGCTTGGTGTTCGAGCGGATGTTCCAGCCGTACTTGATCGGGCCGCCGTCCTTGGTGCCGTCGGCTTTCTGCGGCTGGTACTCGACCATCACCTGAGCGAAGTTCAGGGTGATGTTTTCGGTCAGGCGGTCATCGCTGCCCGAGCCGCCGGTGCTCAGGGAAGTGATCAGCACTTCTTCCAGGTCGATGATCATGTACTCGACCTGGCTTTCGCCGCCGGCCTTGCGCACGGTCAGGCGCACCTTGTCGATGTGCTTGCCGCTGGAGCAATGCATCATCAGGTTTGGCGATGCCTTGTCGACGTACTTGGTCAGCGACAGGTCCTGGATGTTCACCTTGCCCGCGCCGCCGCCGCCACCTACGTGCATGTTGCCGGATTGGGACATGCCCCAGCTCCAGTTCAGCACATCGATTTCGTCCTTGTGGGCTTTGTCCATGGACTCGCCCTTGATGTCACCGATCTTGATGAAAATATCAACAGCCATGTTTTCTCCCTGTGTGGCACTTGCCACGATGTTGATTCAGCGTCTGTCGCCGCTGCGCAAGGCCCTGGGGACCTTGCGCAGCCTGTGCCTGCGGCGACAGGTATGAGTCGGTTATGGGTCAGGCGCCCTTGGCGGACGGCAGTTTGGATACCAGGCGCAGCGACACGGTCAGCCCTTCGAGCTGGTAGTGCGGGCGCAGGAAGAACTTCGAGTTGTAGTAGCCCGGGTTGCCTTCGACTTCCTCGACCACCACTTCCGCCGCAGCCAGTGGGTGCTGGGCCTTGGTGGTTTCGGTGGAGTGCGCCGGATCACCGTCGACGTAGTTGAGGATCCAGTCCTGCAACCAGCGCTGCATCTCGTCCTTCTCTTTGAAGGAACCGATCTTGTCGCGCACGATGCACTTCAGGTAATGGGCGAAGCGGCAGGTGGCGAACAGGTACGGCAGGCGCGCGGCCAGGTTGGCGTTGGCGGTGGCGTCCGGGTCGTCGTATTCGGCGGGCTTCTGCAGCGACTGGGCGCCGATGAAGGCGGCGAAGTCGGTGTTCTTCTTGTGCAGCAGCGGCATGAAACCGTTCTTCGCCAGTTCCGCTTCACGGCGGTCGGAGATGGCGATCTCGGTCGGGCACTTCATGTCCACGCCACCGTCGTCGGTGGGGAAAGTGTGGGCCGGGAGGTTTTCCACCTCGCCACCGGACTCCACGCCGCGAATCCGCGAGCACCAGCCGAAATGCTTGAACGAACGGTTGATGTTCACCGCCATGGCGTAGGCCGCGTTGGCCCAGGTGTACTTGGTGCTGTCGGCGCCGTCGGTGTTTTCTTCGAAGGCGAAGGCTTCCACCGGATCGGTCTTGGCGCCGTACGGCAGACGCGCCAGGAAGCGCGGCATGGTCAGGCCGATATAGCGCGAGTCTTCCGATTCACGCAGGGAGCGCCAGCCGGCGTATTCCGGAGTGGTGAAGATCTTGGTCAGATCGCGCGGGTTGGACAGTTCCTGCCACGAACCCATGCCCATCACGGTCGGCGAAGCCGCAGCGATGAATGGCGAGTGCATGGCCGCGCAGACCTTGGACAGTTCGCCCAGCAGCTCCACGTCCGGTGGCGACTGGTCGAAGTAGTAGTCGCCCACCAGGCAGCCGTAAGGCTCGCCGCCGAACTGGCCGTATTCCTCTTCGTACATCTTCTTGAACAGCGGGCTCTGGTCCCAGGCCGTGCCCTTGAATTTCTTCAGGGTCTTGTGCAGCTCCGGCTTGGAGATGTTGAGCACGCGGATCTTCAGCTGCTCGTCGCTCTCGGTGTTGTTGACCAGGTAGTGCAAGCCGCGCCAGGCGCTTTCCAGTTTCTGGAATTCCGGGTGATGGATCACCTGGTTGACCTGGGCGGTGAGCTTGGCGTCGATGGCGGCGATGATCGATTCGATCGACTTGATGGCGTCGTTGGACACCAGGTCGGTCTGCGCCAGGGCTTGCTCGGCCAGGGTCCGCACGGCGGTTTCCACGGCTTCGCGAGCGCGCTCGGTCTTGGGTTTGAACTCCTGTAGCAGCAGCGAAGCGAATTCGCTGGCCTGCTCGGTGGCGCCGGGTTGGGCCTGATTGTCACGCAGCAATTCGGTCATGATCGTTGGTCCTGATTAAGCGTTCGGCTCGGAGTCCACAGGCTTTGGCGCACTCGCCAGGGCCTGGAGCAACGCCGGATCCTTGATGGCTTTCATGATGATTTCTTCAGCGCCGGTCTTGCCGTCCATGTAGGTCAGCAGGTTGGCCAGTTGTGTACGGGCCTCCAGCAACTGGTTCAGGGAGTCGACCTTGCGCGCCACCGCGGCAGGGCTGAAGTCGTCCATGCTCTCGAAGGTGATGTCCAGGCTCAGGTTGCCTTCGCCGGTCAGCTCGTTGGGTACGTGGAACGCGACCCGTGGCTGCATGGCCTTGAGGCGCGAGTCGAAGTTGTCGACGTCGATTTCCAGGAACTTGCGATCGGCCACTGCGGCCAGGGGCTCGACAGGCTTGCCGGCCAGGTCAGCCATCACGCCCATGACGAAGGGCAGCTGGACCTTTTTCTCGGCGCCGTAGAGTTCGACGTCGTACTCGATCTGCACCCGGGGCGCGCGGTTGCGCGCGATGAACTTTTGAGAACTTTGCTTCGCCACGTTGTGCTCCTGGTCGCTGCTGCGACGGTGTTGGCGTCGGTCGGTGGTTGCCGCTGACGATACTGCTCGGCTGTTCCGCGGTTAGTCGGATTCAGGGCCGCGCAGGTTTTCAAATTGGGACATGCCGTCGGGGATCAGATTGCGCACGATGGCCGCGAAATCGGCGTTGACCAGGTTCTTGGCCCGGTTGAGCAGCACCGGCAGCGGGCTCGAAGGCTCGTGACGGCTGTAGTAGGCCAGCAGCCGGTCGAGGCTGCGCAGCACGTCTTCGCGGCTGTTGATCTCGCCGCTGACCCGTGCCGGCGCCGGCGCCAAAGGCGCACTGGAAGCTTCGCCCGCGGGAGCCTCGGGGGGCTCTTCGGCGGGGCTGTCGATGCTTTGTGGGGCATGCTGGCCAAGCACTTGCAGCGCCAGGCGCAAGGGCTGCTTGAGGGCGCTGAGGTCCACGCCGGCGGCGGAACCGACCTGTTCGCTGACCTGTTTCTCGATGGCTTCGGCCGCCGAGCGAGCGCTGCTCAAGGCGTGGCGAATGGCTTCCAGGTGCTCGGGATCGCTGTCTTGCAGGGCACCGGCCAAGTGATCGGAACCCAGGCTTTCGCCAGAAAAATACTGCAGGCCGGCGGCATTCAGCGCGGCGCGCAGGCTCACCGGGCCAAAGGTCCGGGAGCGGGTGAGGATGGCTTCGCGCAGCAGGCCGATGGTGGAATCTGCCGCGAGGCCGGCCAGGGCATTGATCCGCACCGTGGGATCGTTGTCATCGTCGGCGTCCAGGCGCGGATGCAGCTCGGCCCAGTAATCACGGAGCAAACCGTTGATCAGGTCGAGGCTGGTGGCCAGGCCCGGCAGGCCTTCAAGGGCCAGGGTGCTTTGCAGGAGGAAATGGGTGATGCGCAGGTCTTTGCTGCGCGACAGCAAGTCCAGGCTCTGTTGCTGGACGCTGCGCCAGTCCGGCGGCTCGGCCGGCAGGATCGAGTCGCCCATGCTGCGCTCGGGCTGGCCCTGTGCGGCCCGCTCCAAGTGCAAGAAATCCGCGTCATACTCCAGGTCTTCGCCACAAGGCGAAGTTGCTGAAATGGCGGCGAGCAACATCGGTACATCCACCTGGTTCGATCTCCCTATCAGCCTGCAGGACAGTCAGGCAATTAATGCACTAGTTGTTTGTGAACTCGCGCACATTTCTTGGTTAACATGGACTCATTGATACTAGTGAGCCATCATCCGTGTTCAAGAAGTTGTGCATTTTTGGTGTAGTAGTTGTGGCTTGTCAAGGTAAGCTATTCGTCCCGCATGACAGTGTTATGTCGACTTATTAGTTCCTTGACCGGCGAGTCAGATTGAGGCGGGAAGAAAGGCTTTTGTCATCTGTGTAGTTTAAGTTGAGCGATCATGCTGTGAACGGCGCTGTTTAAGGGATTTTTTGCGGGCTTTTCATTTTTTACGGAACTTTTTTCCCGACGCCGGTTCGCACGCGGAAGTACAGCAAGGAGGCGCAATGTCGCTGTGTTTGACTATCACTAGTTATCACAAGATTACCCCTGGCCAATGCCCTGAGAAACTAATGGATCAGGGTGTGATGGCAATTGGCCGTAGTTCCGATAATGACTGGGTACTTCCTGATCCAGAGCGCTTAGTTTCCGCGCGACACTGTGTCATCCAATACAAGGATGGCCGTTATTATTTGACCGATAACAGCACTAATGGTGTGGAGTTAGTCCGTGCCGGTATTCGCATGCGCCGGGGTAGCAGTGAGCCATTGGAAGATGGCGAGGTTATTCGTATTGGCGATTATGAAATCAGTGCGCGTATCGATTTCAGTCTGAATCGTGTCCAGGCTGAGGCCTTTTCCGGGGACAGCGCCAACAGTTTCGAAGCACTGATGGGCCGCCAGTCGTCGCCATCCACGCCCATCGAGCCGATTGCCATGGCGCCGGTGGCACATTTTCAGGGGGCTTCGGCCCAGGATACTTTTCCTGACCTGTTCGATTTCCTCGCTCCGAGCGCGACTCCACCGGCGACCCAGCCCGATCACGTGCCCGCCGAGCAGCACGATTTTCGCCCGCCGACCCCCACGGCGGTGCCTCAGCCCGTAGCTCAGCCCCTGCCGGCGGCGCCCCAGAGCGGGGCGGTGATTCCGGATGACTGGGACCTGTTCGGCGAAACGCCGGCCCGCCCGGCTCCGGTGTTGAGCGTGGCACCGGTGGCAGCGCCGCCTGTTGCCGCGGAACCCTTTGCCAACGC
>NZ_MOAK01000088.1:21766-22335 GCF_003732485.1 Pseudomonas protegens | reverse complement strand
CCCGCGGCCGCAGCCGCAGCCGCAGCCGCAGCTGGTCGAGGTCGCAGCCATTGTTTCTGCTGCCCCTGTCGCCCCTGTCGCCCCTGCGGCTCCCGTCGCTCCTGTCGTGGCAGCGCCAGCGGCCGAGCCGGGGCCACAAACCGACTTGTTACAAGCCTTCCTGCGGGGTGCCGGGCTGGACCAGTTGCGCATCGACCCACAGCAGGCCCAGGCGCAGATGGAAAGCCTGGGGCGCAGCTATCGCTTGATGGTGGAAGGCCTGATCGATGTGTTGCGTGCCCGCAGCAGCCTCAAGGGCGAGTTCCGCATGCAGCAGACGATGATCCGCCCGGTGGAAAACAACCCGCTGAAGTTTGCCCCCAACGTCGACGAGGCCATGCTCCTGCTGCTGCGCCACAGCAACCAGGCCTTCATGGCTCCGGATCAGGCGGTGCAGGAAAGCTTCGACGATTTGCGGGCTCACCAACTGGCAGTCATGGCCGGTGTGGAAGCCGCGATCAAGCACCTGCTGGGGCGTTTTGAGCCCGGTGAGCTGGAAGCCCGCATGGCCCGTCCCGGTGGCCTGGGCA
>NZ_MOAK01000088.1:19322-21713 GCF_003732485.1 Pseudomonas protegens | reverse complement strand
AAGCAGATTTCCCAAGAGGCCCAGGACGATTTCCAGGACCTTTTCGGGCGCGAATTCAGTCGCGCCTACGAAGAACATACCCACCGGCTGCGCCGCTCCTGAGCGCGCCTGGAACACCCCAAACACACGGATACACGGACAGCTGACACGTCATTGAGGACGCAGGATGATTCAACGATTGCTGACATTGGTCGCCATGCTGGTACTGGCGGCCTGTGCCAAGGACGCACCAACGCCCGCCGAGCCGGCCAAGGAAGAACCTGGCGCGACCACCGTGGAGCTGCGTTTCCAGGCCGTGGCCGGGCTCAACCCGGGTCCTGATGGCCTGAGCACCCCGGTACGGGTACGGATCTTCGAGCTGAAGAACCCGGCCACCTTCATGCGTGCCGACTACTTCGCCCTGGCGGAGCGGGCCCCGGCGACCCTGGGCCCTGACTTGATCGACCAGGATGAAGTGCTGGTCAAGCCCGGCGACCAGTTCACCCTCAAGCGCACCCTGGACCCGGCCACCCGTCAGGTCGGCCTGCTGGTGGGGTATCGCGAAGTGGACCAGGCCCTGTGGCGAGTCGGGGTCAACACGGCGCAGCACCTGAACAATCAGTATCAGATCGTCCTCGATGTCCGCGCGATCAGCGCCGAGCTCGTGGCCCCCCCATCCAGCCCTGCCCAATAGGCAATCGGAGCAACCATGTCCTGGAACAATCGCGTGGTCTGGTCGGAAGGCATGTTCATTGGAACCCAGCACTTCCAGCAGCATGACCGTTACCTGGAAAACCTCATCGATGCCCGCAGCCGTCCGCTGTCGGCGGGGGCCTGGGGATTCTCCGAGCTGCGTATCGATCAGGGCCTGCTGGCCCAGGGCAAGCTGGCCATTGTCAGCGCCCGCGGCCTGCTGCCCGACGGCACACCGTTCAACATTCCCCATGACGACCTGGCGCCGGCTCCGCTGAGCATCGACGACAACCTGCGCGATGGCCTGGTGTACCTGGCGCTGCCCCTCAAGCGCGCCGGCGCCCGGGACACCGTGGACGAAGGCGAGGCGCTGGGTGGCGCCCGCTACCTGAGCCAGGTGCGCGAGGTGCGTGACGATAACGCACCTTTTGAAAACCGTGCGCCAGTGGCGGTGGGCTCCCGGGCCTTGCGCCTGCTCACTGCTGCGGACGGCCTCAGCGACTACGCCGCCATCGGCGTGGTGCGGGTCAAGGAGAAGCGCGCCGACCGCGCCCTGGTGCTGGATGACAGCTACATCCCGCCGCTGCTGGATGTGGCCGCGTCCAAGCCCTTGAGTGCCTTTCGCAGCGAACTGCTGGGCCTGCTGCACCAGCGCGGCGAAGCCCTGGCCGGACGGGTGGTGGCTTCGGGGGCCGGTGGCGCCTCGGAAATTGCCGACTTCATGCTCCTGCAACTGGTGAACCGCGCCCAACCGCTGGTCAGCCACCTGAACCAGATCAGCCCGCTGCACCCCGAGCGCCTGTACAGCGAGCTGGTGAGCCTGGCCGGCGAATTCTCGACCTTCTCCAACAGCGATCGACGCCCGGTGGAGTACCCGCAGTACCAGCACGATGAGCTGGCCCTGAGCTTCGCTCCGGTGATGCAGGCCCTGCGCGAGGCCTTGTCGATGCTGATCGACAGTAAGGCGACGCCGATTCCGATCATCGAGAAAGCCTACGGCGTGCACGTGGCGATGCTCGCCGACCGCACCCTGCTGGAGAACGCCAGCTTCATTCTGGTGGTGCGCGCCGACGTGCCCGGCGAGACCTTGCGCGGGCGTTTTGCCCAGCAGAGCAAGGTGGGCTCGGTGGAGCACATCCGCGATCTGGTCAACCTGCAGTTGCCGGGCATCGGCCTGTTGCCGCTGCCGGTGGCGCCACGCCAGTTGCCGTATCACGCCGGTTCCACCTACTACGAGCTCGACCGTGGCAGCGAGCACTGGAAACAGCTGGTTCACTCCGGAGGCTTCGCGTTCCACGTCGCGGGAGAATTCCCGGGCTTGAACCTGGCCTTCTGGGCCATTCGAGGATAAGTCGCGATGCATCCTTTCGACGATTCGGCAGGGCAGCCGTCCCCGGCCAATGACCGCACCCAATTCATGCCGCGCCCCGGTGGCCGTGCTCCCGAGCCCGGGCGCTCGAGCCCTGGGCCAGCACCGTCCCTGGCCGTGCCGGCGGCGCCACTGCCGGCCGGCCAGGCCCGGGGCCTGAACCCCCTGGAGAGTGCTGCCGGCCCACTGCTGGCCTTGCTCACCCGGCTGCGCAGCACCTTGGCCCACCCGGCGCCGGCCAGCCTGCGAGCGCAGCTGCTGGCTTACCTGCGCCAGTTCGAGGAGCGTGCCGAGGCCGCCGGAGTGCCGCGCAACGACGTGCTGCTGGCCCGCTATGCGCTGTGCACCGC
>NZ_MOAK01000088.1:12300-19262 GCF_003732485.1 Pseudomonas protegens | reverse complement strand
AAGCAGAGCCTGCTGATCACCGTGCACAACGAAGCCTGGGGCGGCGAGAAGGTCTTCCAGTTGCTGGAGCACTGCCTGCAAAGCCCGCGCGAGCGCCTGTACCTGCTGGAGCTGCTGTACCTGTGCATGTGCCTGGGTTTCGAAGGCCGCTACCGAGTGATGATCGACGGTCGCAGTCAGCTTGAAGCCCTGCGCGAGCGCACCGCGGCGACCATCCGCAGTGCCCGTGGCGAGCATGAGCGCGAGCTCTCGCCCCATTGGCGCGGGGTCACCGTGGCCCGTGATCGCCTGGCCCAGTTCATGCCGCCCTGGGTCGGCATCGCTATTGGTGTGGCCCTGCTGCTGGCACTGCTGTTCGGCTTGCGCCTGAAGCTGGCAGCGGACGCCGAGCCGGTGTTCAAGAACATCCATGCCCTGGGCGAGATCCCGGTGCAGACCCTGGACCGCCCGGTGGTCCAGCCGAAGATTGTCGAGCGTCCGCGCCTGGCCGGCTTCCTCGCCGAGGACATCAAGGCCGGGCGGGTGGCGGTGGAAGATGCCGTCGACCGTTCGGTGGTGACCATCCGTGGCGACGAGCTGTTCGCCTCGGCCAGTGCCAGCATCCTCGACGACTACCAGCCGCTGATGCTGCGCATCGCCGACGCCGTGCGCAAGGTCAAGGGCCAGGTACGGATCACCGGCCACAGTGACAACCGACCGATCGCCACCTTGCGCTTCCCGTCCAACTGGAAGCTGTCCCAGGCCCGCGCCGAATCGGTGTTGCAGATTCTCGCGGCGAAGACCGGGCAGCCGGAGCGCTTCAGCGCCGAAGGCCGCAGTGACACTGAGCCGCTGGCAACCAATGCCACCGCCGAAGGGCGGGCGCGCAATCGTCGGGTAGAAATCAGCGTATTGGCGGAGGGGGTCGAGTGAAGGCGTTTTTCAGTTTTGTGACGCGCTGGGTGATTCCACTGCTGGGGCTGATCGCCCTGAGCCTGATCATCTGGTTCATTGGCCCGCTGCTGGAGTTCCTGGTGCCGGAAGGGCGGCGTTGGGCGCTGATCATTCTCATCTTCGCGGTGTGGATCGGCTATCGGGTGTTTCACATCATCCAGGCCCGCCGGCATGCGGCCAAGGTCCTGCAAAGCCTGGCCGCCGATACCCCGCCGGACCCGGACAGCGTGGCCACCGCCGAGGAGCTGGCGGCCCTGCGCCAGCGCATGGACGAAGCCCTGGCGCTGTTGAAGAAGGCCAAGCTCGGCGGTGACGAGCGACGCAACCTCTACGAGTTGCCGTGGTACGTGATCATCGGGCCACCGGGCTCGGGCAAGACCACGGCGCTGGTCAATTCCGGCCTGCATTTTCCCCTGGCCGCGCAGTTGGGCGCCGGTGCCGTGCGTGGCGTCGGCGGCACCCGCAACTGCGACTGGTGGTTCACCGACCAGGCCGTGCTGCTGGACACGGCCGGCCGCTACACCACCCAGGACAGCCATGCCGCGGTGGACAAGGCAGCCTGGCTGGGCTTTCTCGACCTGCTGAAAACCCAGCGCTCGCGGCGGCCCATCGATGGTGCCTTCGTCGCCATCAGCCTTTCCGACCTGCTGCTAAGCAGCGAGGCGGAGCGGGCGGCTCACGCCGCGGCGATTCGCCTGCGCATCCAGGAGTTGTACACCCAGCTGGGCGTACGCTTCCCCATTTACCTGATGCTCACCAAGCTCGATCTGGTGCCGGGCTTCATGGAGTTCTTCGACTCTCTGAGCAAGGAAGAGCGGGCTCAGGTCTGGGGCATGACCTTCGCCCTGGATGACGGCAAGAGTGGCGACAGCCCCCTGGCTCAGTTGCCGGCGGAGCTGGCGGCCCTGGAGCAGCGGCTCAACGAGCGACTGGTGGAGCGCCTGCAACAGGAACGCGACCCGGCTCGGCGCGACCTGATCTACGGCTTCCCGCAGCAATTCGCCGCGCTCAAGGAGTCCTTGCAGGGCTTCCTGGAAGGCGTGTTCAAACCCAATGCCTTTGAAGAGCGCGTGCTGCTGCGCGGGGTGTATTTCACCAGTGGCACCCAGGAAGGCAGCCCCATCGACCGCCTGATCGGCGCCATGGCCCAGAGCATGAACCTGGACCGCCAGCACCTGGCACGGCAGACCGGCACCGGGCGCAGCTACTTCATCGAGAAACTGTTCAGCGCGGTGGCCTTTGCCGAGCGCGGGCTGGTGGGGGTCAACCCCAAGGTCGAGCGGCGGCGCAAATGGATCGCTCGGGGCGCCCTGGCAGCCACCGTGGCCCTGGTGCTGGTAGTGGGTACCTTGTGGATCGTCAGCTACCGGGCCAACCAGGCCTATATCGCCCAGGTCGACCAGCGGGTCGGCCCGGTGCGCCAGGACGTGCAGAGTCTCAGCCCGGCCCAGCGCGATGTGCTGGCGGTGCTGCCGCTGCTCAACGCCACGCGCAATCTGGCCGGCGATGCACCGGGCTGGGCCGAAGGCCTGGGCCTGTATCAGGGCGACATGCTCGAAGCCGAGTCCGCCAGCGTCTATCGCAAGCTGCTGGTGGCGGTGTTCGCCCCGCGTTTGATGACCCGCATCGAAGAGCAACTGCACAGTGGCGGCAATTCGGACTACCTCTACGAGGGGCTCAAGGCCTACCTGATGCTGGCGGACAGCGAGCACTACGATCCGGACTTCATCAAGGCCTGGGTCACCCTGGACTGGGAGCGGACCCTGGCCCGGGACCTGCCTCCCGAGCAGCGCCAGGCCCTGACCGGCCACCTGCAAGCGCTGTTTGAAAAACATCCGCCCAATGCGCGCCTGGACCAGCGCCTGATCGACGATCTGCGGCGCCAGTTGCAGCAGTTGCCGGTGGCCCAGCGGGTCTATGACCGGGTCAAGCGCGCCAAGCTGCCGGACGGTGTCCCGGACTTCCGCCTCAGCGAGGCCGGTGGCCGCGACGCGGCGCTGGTGTTCACCCGCAAGAGCGGCAAGCCCCTGAGCGAACCCCTGAGCGGGCTGTTCACCGTCAAGGGCTACCGCGAAGGCTTCCTCCTGGCCAGCCTCAACCAGGCCGGCACCCTGGCGGAAGAACAGTGGGTACTGGGCCGCGACCAGGCCGACCAGCAGAACGTCGCCAGCCTTGCCGCTGACGTACGCCGCCTGTACTTCCAGGACTACCTGCGCCAGTGGGACGCTCTGCTGGCGGACATCGACTTCGTACCCATCACCAGCGTGGCCCAGGCTGCGGACGTGCTGCGGATTCTCTCCGGTCCCACGTCGCCGCTGAAGAAGCTGCTGGTGGCCGTGGCCAAGGAAACCGACCTGCAACAGGAAGAACGCCTGTTGGCGGCCCAGGGCCAGAAGGTCGAGGGCGGTGTGGATCAGCTCAAGCAGCGCCTGGGCTCCCTGCTGGGTCAGGAGCAGGCGGGCAACCCGGCGGCCGTGGCCAGCAGCGAAGACCCGGTGAGCGCGCACTTTGCCGAGCTCAACCGCCTGGTGAGCAAGGGTGAGGGCGAGCCGGCGGCCATCGATGGCCTGCTGGCGGACATGAATGCCTTGTACGTGCAAGTCAGTGCCATGGTCGGGGCCAGTGGCGATGCCCTGTTGGGCGAGGCCAAGAACCAGGCCAGCGCCGCCGCAGCGCGGGTCAGCCTGACCGCCGAGCGTCAGCCGCCGGTGGTCCAGGGGCTGGTGAAATCGGTGGTGAGTTCCACCACCAACACCATGATGGGCGGGGTGCGCAACCAACTGAACGCGGCCTGGGTCAGCGAGGTGGTGAACGTTTATCGCCAGTCCCTGAGCGGGCGTTATCCGATGTCCCCCGGCAGTTCCCGGGACGCGACCCTGGAGGACTTCGGCCAGTTCTTCGGCACCGGCGGGGTGATGGACAACTACTTCCGCAAGTACTTGCAGCCTTACGTCAACACCTCGACTCCGACCTGGAGCTGGCAACCGGGCGCGGCGCAGAAGCTGGGTATTTCCCCCAGCGTGCTGCAGACCTTCCAGCGCGCTTCGAACATTCGCGATGCCTTCTTCCGCTCCAGTGGCGGTACCCAGCCGGCGGTGCGTTTCGAACTCAAGCCGGTGGCCATGGACGCCAATATCAGCCAGTTCCTCCTCGACCTGGATGGCCAGCAACTGAGCTACGACCACGGCCCGAGCCGGCCGGTGGCCATGCAGTGGCCGAACCCGGGGAGCATCGGCGTGGTGCGCCTGTCGATCATGCCGCCGTCAGCTGCCGGACGTTCCGGGATCACTCTGGACGGCCCTTGGGCCTGGTTCCGCCTGCTGGAGCAATCGGACCTGACCGCCACCAACTCGCCGGATCGCTTCAACCTGCGGCTGCGGGTGGATGGCGCGAGCATTTCCTACGAGTTGCGGGCCAGCAGTGCCTTCAACCCGTTCAAGAGCCGGGTGCTCAGCGGCTTCAGCCTGCCGGAGCGGCTATGACGGTGGTCGGTCTGTACGGCAAGTTGGCCAGCCGCGGCGATTTTGTCAGCCGTGGCTTGCCGCAGAGTTTCATCGGCCCCTGGGACAGTTGGCTGGCGGCGGGTTTGCTGGCCAGCCAGAACGCTCTGGGCGAGCAGTGGCTGAACGCCTATCTGGTCAGCCCGCTGTGGCGCTTCGCCCTGGCCCCCGGCGTCTGCGGGCCCCAGGCGGCGGTGGGTGTGGTGATGCCGAGCATCGATCGGGTCGGGCGTTATTTCCCCCTGACCGTGGCGGCCTTGCTGGAGCCTGAAAGCGATGTGGCTTCCCTGGTGAGTGGCCCGGATCTGTGGTTTGAGCAGGTGGAAGAGCTGCTGCTGGCGACCCTGGACCAGAACGCCAGCTTCGAAGCCCTGGAAGAGGGGATGCAGGCCCTGGGGGCGCCGAGCCCGGCGACCCGTGCCGAAGGCAGCCATTTCGCTGGTCTGCAGCGGTTTTATGTCAGTGATCCACAGGCCCGTGGCGCGATCCTCGCGACCCAGGGCAGTGAAGGGTCGAGTGCCTGGTGGGGCCGGGGTTCGCCGTACATCAGCCCGATGCTCCTGCGTTGCCAGGGGCTGCCGCCGGCCAGCGATTTTGCGCAATTTTTGCTCGGACAAGAAGGTGCCGTCTAAATGGGTTCAGCGCCACAACTGTCCTACCAGTCCGCCAGCTACAGCCATGTCGGCATGGTGCGGAAAATCAATGAAGACGCCTGGCTCGAAGCCCCGGAAACCGGCCTCTGGCTGGTGGCCGACGGCATGGGCGGACACGCTGCCGGGGATTACGTCAGCAGCCTGATCGTCGATAGCCTGCGCGGGATTGCGGCGGTAGACAGCCTCGACCAATACGTTGCCGCGCTGCGCAATGGCCTGGCGGCGGTGAATGCTGCGGTGCGCGAGGAAACCGCCAATCGCGGGGTGACCATGATGGGCAGCACCGTGGTCCTGCTGGCCGTGCGCGGTGCCCGGGCGGTCTGTCTGTGGGCCGGTGACAGTCGCCTGTACCGGCTGCGGGACGAGCAACTGGAAAGCATTTCCAGGGATCACAGCTACGTCCAGGACCTGCAGGACAGCGGCCTGCTCAGTGAGGCCGAGGCGCGGGTGCATCCGCGGGCCAATATCGTCACCCGGGCCATTGGCGTCGAAGCCCAGCTGGAGTTGTCCCAGGTCGATCTGCAGGTGGAGGACGGCGACACCTTCCTGCTGTGCAGCGACGGCTTGAACAAGACCGCCGAAGACTTCGAACTGCGCGACGTGCTCAGCCACAGCGAGCCCAACGACGTGGTGCGCAGCCTGATTCACCTGGGCCTGACCCGCGGCGCGCCGGACAACATCACCGCCATCGTGATCAAGGCCGCAGGACAGTGACCATGGACATTCTGATTCCCGGCTTTGACATCCAGGGCGAGATTGGCGAAGGCGCCATGGCCTCCGTGTACCTGGCGACCCAGCGTTCCCTGGAGCGCAAAGTGGCGCTCAAGGTCATGGCCGCGGCGCTGGCCGCCGACCCGAGCTTCTGCGAGCGTTTTTTGCGCGAGGGCAAGACCCTGGCGCGGCTGTCCCATCCGCATACCGTGACCATCCACGACATCGGCAATGTCGGCGAGCTGTACTACATGGCCATGGAATACCTGCCCAACGGCACCCTCAAAGAGCGCATCGCCGCCGGGCTGACCCCGGAGCAGGGCCTGACCTACATCCGCCAGATCGCCTCGGCCCTGGGTTATGCCCACGCCCAGGGGCTGGTGCACCGCGACGTCAAACCGGCCAACATCCTGTTCCGCGCCGACGGCACCGCGGTGCTTTCGGACTTCGGCATCGCCAAGTCCCTGGACGACCGCACCCAGTTCACCCAGGCCGGTTTTGCCGTGGGCACCCCGAGCTACATGAGCCCGGAACAGGCTCGGGGCCAGGACATCGACGGTCGCGCCGACCTGTATGCCCTGGGCGTGGTGCTGTACGAGATTCTCGTCGGCGAGCTGCCCTACAACGGCACCGACGCGCTGTCCACGGCCCTGGCCCACCTCACCGAGCCCTTGCCTGAATTGCCGCTGCATCACGGGCGCTACCAGCACATCCTGCGCAAGCTGCTGGCCAAGGACCCGGCGGAACGCTATCCGGATGCGGCGGCCTTGCTGACGGCCCTGGACAACCTGCCGCCGGAGACTTCCGAGGTCGAGGCGACACTGATCCAGCCATTGCCGTTGCCGCCTCAGGCCGTGCCCCCGGGCAACGACCTGGCCGGGTTGACTCCGGTGTCCATCGAGATTCCCCGGCAGGCGCCAGCGCCTGCGCCGCGCCAGGAGGCTCGTCAGGAGCCGCGCCAGGAGACACCGCCGCCGCCGCGCTCATCCAATCTGCCGCCCGCCGGCAGCCCGGTCTCCGAGCAGCGCCGTGGCCCGGTGCTGGCCCTGGCCGGCGTCGCTGTGGCCGTCGCCCTGGCCGTGGCCGGCGCCGGTTACTGGTGGCTGTCCGGCGACAGCCCGGCGCCTGCGCCCAAGACTGCTTCGACTGTCAGCACCACGCCTGC
>NZ_MOAK01000088.1:11346-12256 GCF_003732485.1 Pseudomonas protegens | reverse complement strand
ATGGCGGCCAGCGGCCGTTGCTGATGCCGGGCAAGAAGACCCTGTTCCAGCGGGTGCTGAGCAAGCCGGGCGCGAGCTTTTCCAGCGAGCCGGGCGCTACGCCAGGCCAGGCGGTGCCGGCGTTCTCGGTGCTCTATGTGTATCAGCGCAAGAATCTCGACGGCCGCTCCTGGCTGCGCCTGGGCGCCGCCAGTGACGGCCGCAGCGCCGGCTGGTTGCCGGCGGAGCAGGTCAGCGACTGGAAGCAGAGCCTGGTGCTGAAGTTCACCGAGCGCTCCGGTCGTGCACCGGTGATGTTCGTGCGTCAGGCCAGCGAGCTGGAGCGTTTGCTGGCGGACCCTGCGGCGGCCAAGAACCTGCTGCTCAAGGCGCAGAAGAATCCCCAGGACGAGCAGCAGGTGCTGGCCCTGGAACCCAATGCCAGTGCAGTGCCACAGGACCAGTTCTACCTGCTGCCGATCTTTGACTCCAAGGAGAGCTTCGACGAGAACGGCCAGTCGGTGCAGTTGCTCAATGTCGCCTCGATCGATCCGGGCAACAGCCCGCAGAGCATCAGCGACAGCAGTGGCAAGCGCCTGCCGGCGAGCACCCCGCTGGCAGCCGGCGACGCGTTCCGCACGGCGGTGGTGCTGGTGGTGGACACCTCGGTGTCAATGCAGCCCTACATCGATCAGGTGCGCGATGTGGTCCACGAACTGCAGGGCAAGATTGCCGCGCGCGGCGAGTTGGACAGTGTCAGCTTCGGTCTGGTGGGTTTTCGCAACAACACCAGCAAGACCCCGGGCCTGGAGTACGTGACCAAGACCCTGGTGACCCTGGACCAGGGCCGCGATCCCCAGCGCTTCCAGGAGCTGGTGAGTCAGGTCAAGGCCACCAGCGTCTCCAGCCACTCGTTCAACGAAGACGCTTT
>NZ_MOAK01000088.1:5268-11215 GCF_003732485.1 Pseudomonas protegens | reverse complement strand
AAGCAGATCAAGATCTACGCCCTGCACCTGCGCACCGACGCCGGCAAGAAGAACCATGCCCAGGCGGAAACCCAGTACCGGGTGTTGACCGCCGACGCCAACCCGAAGATCGGCGACCTGTATATTCCGGTGCCTGGCGGCGATGTGGGCAAGTTCGGCGCGCGGGTCGACGAGATCGGCACGGTGTTCGCCGACCTGGTGCATCAGGTGCGCAGCAACCAGAGCCAGGCAGTGCCGTCATTGGCGGCGGCGCCCAGCATCGCCGAGAAGTCAGCGGCCATCGGCTACGCCATGCACATGGATTTCCTCGGTCGCAAATCCGCGAGTCAGGCGCCGCAGCTGGTCAGCGCCTGGACCGCCGACCGCGACCTGACCAACCCGGCGCTGCCGGCGTTCCAGGTCTGCGTGATGCTCACCAAGCTGCAGCTCAACGACCTGCAGCAGTCGCTGAAGCTGATTGTCGATGCGGCGCGCAAGACCCAGACCTCGCCCAAGGATTTCTTCCAGGAAATCGCCAGTGCCAGTGCCTACATGAGCCGCGACCCTTCGGCCTTGCGCAAGGGCGGCAACCTGGCCGACGGCGGCGTGCTGGGGGAATACCTGGAAGGGCTGCCGTACCGCAGCAAGTCGCTGAACATGACCCAGGACCTGTGGCTGTCCCTGAGCGTGGCCGAGCAGGAAGATTTCATCGACGAGCTGGATTCGAAGATCCGTCTCTATGAAACCTTCCACAACGACTTGGCCAACTGGGTGCGCTTCGGCGATGCCGAGCCGGGTGATGCCCTGTACCGCGTTCCGTTGTCGACCCTGCCGTGATGCTTGATCTGGCGGAGGTGCGCAAGAGTCGCGGCGAGGGTCGCCAGCGCTACAGCCTGGTGATCCCCAGGCTGCAACTGCGCGCGGGCGACCAGCTGGCGGTGGTCGGCCCCAGCGGCTGCGGCAAGAGCACGCTGCTCGATCTGCTGGCGCTGGTGCTGGCTCCGGATTCGGCGGCGCGCTTTGAATTCGCTCCGGCCAACGCCCCCATCGACATTGCCGGCATCTGGCGCGGCACCGGTCACAGCGCCCTGGCGCAGTTGCGCAGCCGGCACCTGGGGTATGTGCTGCAGACCGGCGGGCTGCTGGGGTTTCTCGATGTGCGCGGCAATATCAGCCTGCCTCGGCAGTTGCTGGGGCTGGCGGACGAGGGCATTCCCCGGCGTTTGGCCGAACGCCTGGAAATCGCCGATCAACTGCACAAGAAGCCCGCCGCCCTGTCGGTGGGCCAGCGTCAGCGGGTCAGTTGTGCCCGGGCCCTGGCCCATGGTCCGCAGGTGCTGCTGGCGGATGAGCCGACCGCGGCCCTGGACCCCTTGAACGCTCAGCGGGTGATGCAACTGCTGGTGCAGCAGGCGCGGGATCAGCGGCTGTGCTGCGTGATCGCCACCCACGATGAAGTGCTGGCCCGGGCCAACGGCTTGCAGGTACGGCGCATTGCCTGCCTGCGCGATGCCGACGGCGGGGTCACCGCGACGCTGGGGGAGGCTTGCTGATGCGTGCGTCCCTGACCGCGGCGCTGGCCTGGCAGGACTACCGGGCCGATACCTGGTTGTCGACCTGTTCGGTGCTGGCCCTGGTGGCGGTGATTGCGCCGCTGCTGGTGCTGTTCGGGCTCAAGTTCGGGCTGGTGAGCAGCCTCACCGAGCGCCTGGAAAAGGACCCGGCGGTGCGCGAGATCATTCCTCTGGGCGGTGGCCGTTTCAGCGCTGAGTTCATCGCCGAGCTGGGGCAGCGTCCGGAGGTGGCCTTTGCCTTGCCCAGAACGCGGCAGATCGCGGCTACGGCGGATCTGTCCCGGGGCACGGGGGATATCGGCCTGACCGTGGAAATGCTGCCTACCGCTGTCTCGGACCCCTTGCTCGGGCGTTTGCCGGTGCCTCGGAGCATGAGTGGCGTGCTCCTCAGTCGTACCGCCGCCGAGAAGCTTGGCGTACAGCCTGGAGACTGGCTGCAGGCGGCCTTCGGCCGGCAAGTGGCGGGGCGCAGCGAGGTGCAGCGGACCCGAGTCCAGGTGGAGGGCGTATTGCCCCTTGAAGCCTTTGCCCGGGATGCCCTGTTCGCGCCCCTGGCCTTGCTGGAGGCTGCCGAGGATTACCGCGACGGCCGTGCCGTGGCGGCCCTGGGCTGGCTCGGCGAGGCGCAGGCCGCGTCCGGGCAGCGGGTCTACCCGGCCTTTCGCCTGTATGCCCGCAGCCTCGATGACGTTGAAGCGTTGCGCCGCTATTTCGCCGAGCGGGGCCTGTTGGTGGCGACCCAGGCCCAGACCATCGCCCAGGTGCAGTCCTTGAGCCGCAACCTGTCCATTGTCTTCTGGGTGATCGCCGGGCTGGCCCTGGCGGGCGCCTTTGCGGCGATCTTCGCCGGTGCCCTGGCTGCGGTGGAGCGCAAGCGCCGGGAATTGTCGGTGCTGCGCCTGCTGGGTTTTTCCACCGGGGCACTGTTGTTGTTCGTGGTAGCCCAGGCGCTGTACAGCGCCGGTTTCGCCGCGTTGTTGAGTGGCGCTCTGTATGGCCTGGCCCAGGCCGGGCTGAATCATTTGTTCATGCAGGTGCCCGGCGAGTACGCCAGTCATTTGCTGCCGGCCCATTACGGGCTGGCCCTGTTGGCGACGCTGGGCGTCAGCACCCTGGCCGCCGCGCTGGGCGGCTGGCGGGTGTCGCGCATTGAAGCCTGTGAAGGAATTCGCGATGTATAAGTTGATCGGCACCGTGTTGGCCATGACCCTGGCCGGCGCCGTGTGGGCGCAAGAGCCCGACAACAAGATGGACAACCCCAAGCCCTTGCCGGACGACGTCAGTCTGCCGCTGCCCTGTGAGGGCGAGATGGTGTTCCGCTATGTCTACGTGCTGGCCCAGGGCACCCTGGACGACCGCGAGATCAACCTCGGCTATCCCTTCAGCGAAGGTGAAAGCGGCTACCAGCAATCGTTCATCTCCGGTTATCGCCGTGATTACATCAATGGCCAGTTCACCCTCAAGGACCTGCCTGGCGCCTGGAGCAAGACCATTGCCCCGGCCTTGCCGAAAACCGGTGCCGGGGTGCCCCTCAAGCCGATGCTGTATTTCATCGGCAAGTACGAAGTCACCGCTCGCCAGTACGCCCAGGTAATGGCCCAGGCCCAGTCCCTGGCCAGCGGCGAGCCGGCCCCGGCCTGTGAGGCCTCGCAAGGCATGCCGGGGCGCTTGCCCAAGGTCAAGCTGTCGCGCTTCGAGGCCGAGCGTTTTGCCGCGGTCTACAGCGCCTGGCTGATGAAGAATCACCGTGACCTGCTGCCGGTCAGCGGCCGCGGCGGTTCCTCCGAAGACGGCGGCCTGGGCTTCGTGCGCCTGCCCACCGAGGTGGAGTGGGAATACGCCGCCCGTGGCGGTCAGGCGGTGAGTCGCCAGGAGCTGGAAGGACGGCTGTTTCCACGGCGCCTGGAGGGCAGCGAGAGCGATGGCCCGCTGGCGGACTGGGCCGTGTTCAATCAGGTGGCCGGTGGCACTGGCCAGGCGGCGCGGCTGATGCCGATCGGGACCAGGCTGCCCAACCCCATTGGCATGTTCGACGTGATCGGCAATGCCGCCGAGATGGTCCAGGAGTCGTTCCAGCTGGTGCGCGCCGGACGGCGCCAGGGCACCTACGGTGGCTTCGTGGTCAAGGGCGGCAATTACCTGGAAGGCGAGGGCACGCTGTTTACCGGCATGCGCCGCGAGTACCCGCTGTTTGGTGCCGACGGCACCGAGCAAAGCAACGAAACCACCGGTTTCCGTGTGGCCATCGGCGCCTTGTCGGCCCCGCGTTCGCGCTACAAGGAGCTGTTTGCCCAGTGGCAGAAGGAGGGCCGCCTGGCGTCCCTGACCGACGCCATCGACGACGCTCAGGACCCCACCAAGCGCCTGGACGCCATCATCGCCGCCAGTGTCGACCCGCGTCTGCAGGCGGAGCTGGGGCTGGTCAACGAAGAGCTCAAGCGCAACGTGTCGCTGATCGCCCAGCAGCGCGAGGAGGCGGCGGGCAACCTGATTCAGTCCTCCGCCCTGGTGGCTGAAACCATCAACAACTACAACATCCGCCTGACCAATCTGAAGAAGAGCCAGCAGCAGGCCATCGATGCCAAGGACGAACCCAGCGCCAAGCTGTTCGCCGAAGCCATCGACAACGGCCGCAGCGCACTGGACGGGGCGGTGGCGATCTACATCGACAACCTGGCCACGGGCACCCGTTACACCGACGCGGTGATCCAGGCGCAATTTCAACGGATCAAGGAAGAACTCAATCGCAAGCCGGTGCTCGGCAAGAGCCTGGTGACGCGCGCTACGTTATTCGTCCGCCATGTCGGGAATTATCGCCAGCAACGGCGAGCCGACCCGGCGACGATTTTGAAGGAACTGCTCGCATCGACCGGTCAGAAGTCATGACCGGCCGCTGTCTGTCGAGCCTGGAGGAGCTCGGACGACCTTGTGTCGTACCGAGTTGGTCAAACTTAATCGAGATCACCAACATGCTTTTTTCCCGCAACCCATTTGCTTCAACATCCAAGCGTCACCTGCTGTTGGTTGCCGCCGGGTTCAGCACCGTATTGACCGGTTGCGCGACCTCTCCGGTGTCCAAGGTCGCCTCCACCACCAAGGTCGAGTACTACCCGAGCTGCTACGAGCCGGTGCAGCACTTGCGCGCCACTGATTCGGACATGACCAAGTCGGTGGTCACCGGCGCCGCCCTGGGCGCTGCCGGCGGTGCCTTGCTCGGCGCCCTGACCGGCGACGGCGACAACCGTGGTCGCAATGCGGCCATCGGTGCTGCCGGTGGTGCCCTGGCCGGTGGTGCCGCCGGTTACTACACCGAGCGCCAGAAGCAGATCGCCGATGACAATCAGCGCATCGCTTCCTACGCTGCCGACTTCAACAAGAGCGCTGCCGACATCGACCGCAGCACCGCCTACGCCCGTGCTTCGCAGACCTGCTACCAGCGTGCCTTCGACAGCCTGATCACTGCCCGCAAGGCCAACAGCATCAATGATGTGGAAGGGCGCAAGCGCCTGGCGGAAATCGTCAGCGGCCTGAAAGAGTCCAATGACCTGATCGCCGCGGTGAACGGTCGTGCCAGCGAAGACCTGAGCAAGTACAACCAGGCCTACGAGCAGGACCTGCAGCAAGTGGGCGTGCAGCGTACCGACGTAGTGAAAGTCGCCACCGCCGATACCACCCAGGTGACCACCACCAGCGGTGGCAAGAGGAAGCAGCCGGTGCAGAAGGTCAAGCAGCCGAAGCTTCCGACCGTGCCTCAGGAAGCGGTGAGCACCGAGAGGTCGATCCAGCAGGCCAAGATCAAGCAGGTCGAGAGCAACAAGGTCGCGACCACCGGCCAGACTCAGGTCAACAGCATGTGCAAGAGCCCGGACCTGGGTGATTGGGCACCGGTGCCTTGCCCTAACGTCTGAGTCAGTGATTGTCTGACAAGATGTAGCGATAAGCGTTGAACGCCAGTCGATCTCCGAGTAATCGAGCAGATCGACTGGCGCTCTTCGAGTTACAGGTTAAACTGCGGCGGCCATCCAATAACTCCACTGAGGCGCCGTGCATGAAATTTCGTTTTCTTCTCTGGGTGCTTGGCCTGTTGATGGGCAAAGCCAGCCGTAACAATCCTGCTTTTCAGCAACAGTTGGGTGACAAGGAGCTGGTGTTCCAGTTGCAGACGCTCGACGGCAAGGTTGCTCGACATTTCTTCGTCAAAGACCAGCGCATGACCAGCCGTTCGGGTTTCTATCCCGAGCCGGCGTTCGCCATTGCCTTCAAGGATGCCGCCTACGGCTTCGCCACGATGCAGGCGAAGAACAAGCAATTGGCATTCATGACCGGTATTCAGGACAAGTCGATCCAGATCAAGGGCAATCCGGCGCTGGTGATCTGGTTCCAGGGGCTGACCA
>NZ_MOAK01000088.1:127-5216 GCF_003732485.1 Pseudomonas protegens | reverse complement strand
CGGCTCCTACACGCGCCCTGTAGGAGCCGGCTCGCCGGCGAATGGGGTCAGGCCTGGCTGAACTGCGAAGCCAGTTCCCGCAGCAGCACTTCCGCTTCCAGCACCTTGCTCACCACGTCTTCAGCCTTGTCGCGGCTCAGGCCCAGGCGCTCGAACAGGGCGTCGGGAATTTCCTCGTGGGGGCCGGAGCCGATGCCACGGCTGCGCAGCAGGCGCACGGCCAGGCACACCAGATTCGGGTACTCGGCGTAGGCGCCGTCGTAGCTCGGGTCGTGCTGGAAGCGCAGGGCGGTGGACAGCTCGTCCGGCATGTCCCAGTAACGCATCAGCCAGGAACCGATCTGTTCGCGGCTGATCCCCAGCAGGTGCTGCTCGACATAGCTGTGGCACAGGTGCGGGTTGACCTCCAGGTGCCGGCAGATCAGCGAGAAGTGCGGCGGAAACACGTGGGCCAGCAGCAGGTAGCCGAAGTTGTGCAGCAGGCCGGCGAGGTAGGTCAGGCCGGCTTCCGGGCGCTGGGCCCGGGGCATGGCGCGGGTCAGGCCTTCGATCACCGCTGCGGTGTAGATCGATTGCTGCCAGTAGGGCGTGGCGTGCTGCGGCTGGTCCTTGGGCAGGCTCAGGGTCTTGCCCAGGGCCAGGCCCAGGGCGAGGTTGATCACCAGGTCGAAGCCCAGCACGCGAACGATGGCGTCCTCCACCGAGCGGATCTTGCCCGGCGACGCGTAGTAAGGCGACGCGGCCCAGCTGACCACTTGCGCGGCCAGGGCCGGGTCGGTCTCCACCACGCCGGTGATGTCGTCGATGGTGGCGTTGGGGTCGACCCGCAGCTTGATGATTTTCTGCGCGGTTTCCGCCAGTGGCGGGATCTCGATGGTGGCTTCCAGGCGTTGCTGGATGCGCCGCGCAGTGAACGCCTGCATGGCCTGGGTGATTTCCTCGCGGTCATCATCCGGACGATCGAGGTTGGGGCGGATGCTGCTCAGGGGTTCGCCGAAATGACCGGCGCTGGCCTTGCTGAGCATGCTCTTGAAGGCTTCGCTGGTGATTTCCAGAAGCACGCCCGGCTCGCCCGAATAGATCAGCAGGCTGGGTTCGCGCAGCAGGCTTTCTTCGTACAGGCAGGGGGAGCTGGTGAGCGCTGGCAGGCCGG
Source organism: Pseudomonas protegens (assembly GCF_003732485.1). Lineage (GTDB taxonomy): Bacteria > Pseudomonadota > Gammaproteobacteria > Pseudomonadales > Pseudomonadaceae > Aquipseudomonas > Aquipseudomonas protegens_B. The sequence goes on along the minus strand of NZ_MOAK01000088.1, from coordinate 4,063 downwards.
GCAGCAGGCTCAGGCTGTGTTTGCCGAGCATGCGCTCCAGGCGTTCGGTGGACACCGCGGTGAGACGGCGGCCGGTGAGTTCGGTGAGGCGGTTGAGGTCCAGTAGCTGGCTCTGCGGAAACAGCACCATCAGCGCGCCGACGGCGTCGTCCAGGAGCACGGCCTGGACCTTGCGCGCAGCCGGCAGGCCCGGCTGGTCGAGCACTTCGTTGTAGCTGATGGCCAGCTTGCCGAGCAGCAACCGGATAACAGACGGAGCGTGTGGGGTTGCAGTGGCGAGGGCAACTTCTGTCATGGTCTGGTATCCGTTTTTCTACAATTTGACGAGTATAACCAGCTTGGTTATGCCGATGGTCCATTAACTGAGCGTTGGTTCACACTTGGCCGTATTGCTGGCCGTGGCGCAGCCAGCGTTCCAGCAGCGGGCTCACATGGTCCGGCCAACGCTCCAGCAAGGCCTGCGCGGCGTCACGCACGGCCGGTAGCAGGTCGGCGTCACGCATCAGGTCGGCGACCTTGAATTGCAGCAGGCCGGTCTGGCGGGTGCCGAGCATTTCCCCTGGGCCGCGCAGTTCCAGGTCCTTTTCGGCGATGACGAAACCGTCGTTGGTCTCGCGCATGATGCCCAGACGCTGACGACCGATTTGTGAAAGCGGCGGATGGTAGAGCAGCACGCAGTGACTGGCGGCGCTGCCACGCCCGACCCGACCGCGCAGCTGGTGCAGTTGCGCCAGGCCCAGGCGTTCCGGGTTCTCGATGATCATCAGGCTGGCATTGGGCACATCGACCCCAACCTCGATCACCGTGGTGGCCACCAGCAGTTGCAGGTCGCCTGCCTTGAATTCGGCCATGACTGCGGCTTTCTCCGCCGGTTTCATGCGGCCGTGGATCAGCCCCACGCGCAGTTCGCCCAGGGCGCTGGAGAGGTCTTCGAAGGTGGTTTCGGCCGCCTGGCAGGTGAGCTCTTCAGACTCTTCGATCAGGGTGCAGACCCAATAGGCCTGGCGCCCTTCGGCGCAGGCCGCACGCACCCGCTCGATGACTTCGATGCGCCGGCTGTCGGTCACCAGCACGGTGTTTACCGGGGTCCGGCCCGGCGGCAGTTCGTCGAGGATCGAGGTGTCCAGGTCGGCGTAGGCGCTCATCGCCAGGGTCCGCGGAATCGGTGTGGCGGTCATGATCAGCTGGTGCGGACAGAGGCGGCCGCCCACGCCTTTCTGGCGCAGGGCCAGACGCTGCTGGACGCCGAAGCGGTGCTGTTCGTCGATGATCACCAGGGCCAGGTTCTTGAACTGCACTTCGTCCTGGAACAGGGCGTGGGTGCCCACCACCATCGGCGCGCCACCGGCAATCTGTTCCAGGGCCGCTGCGCGGTTCTTGCCCTTGAGCTTGCCCGCCAGCCAGGCGACTTCCAGGCCCAGGGGTTCGAGCCAGCGCTTGAAGGTGATGAAGTGCTGCTCGGCGAGGATCTCCGTGGGCGCCATCAGCGCCACCTGATAACCGGCTTCCAGGGCCTGCAGGGCGGCGAGGGCGGCGACCACGGTCTTGCCCGCCCCTACGTCGCCCTGGATCAGGCGCAGCATGGGCTCCGGCTGGCTCAGGTCGTAGGCGATTTCGTTGCCGACTCGCTGTTGCGCGCCGGTGGGAGCGAAGCCGAGGTTCTTCAGGTACTTGGCCGGCAGTTTCTTGGCCAATGGCAGCACCGGGGCGCGCTGGGAGCGCAGGCTGTCGCGCAGGCGTTGTTGGGACAACTGGTGGGTCAGCAGTTCCTCGAACGCCAGGCGATGCTGGGCCCAGTGGTGACCCAGGGCCAGTTCGTCGACATCGGCGTCTGCAGGCGGGTGATGCAGGTAGCGGATCGCATCGTCCAGGGGCGCCAGTTGATAGTCGCGGGCCAGTTCATGGGGCAGCCAGTCGGGTAGGCTGCGGGGCCCAAGCAGGGCCAGGCTCTGCTGGCAGAGCATGCGCAGGCGCTGTTGGGTCAGGCCTTCGGTCAGGGGGTAGATCGGCGTCAGGGTCTGATCCACTGGCGGCGGCTCGTCACCACTGATGGCGCGGTATTCGGGATGGTAGATCTCCAGGCCCGAGGCACCGGGTCGGGCTTCGCCGTAGCAGCGCACCCGGGTGCCGCGCTTGAGGCCGTCTTTCTGTGCATTGCTGAAATGGTAGAAGCGCAGGCTCAGGCCGCCGGTGCCGTCTTGCAGGCGTACCAGCAGGCTGCGGCGCTTGCCCATGACCACATCGGCGCCGCTGACGGTACCTTCGATCACCGCATCCTGGCCGGGGCGCAGGGCGCCGATCGGCACCACGCGGGTGCGGTCCTGATAGCGCAGGGGCAGGTGGAACAGCACGTCCTGAAGGTTCTCCAGGCCGACCTTGGCCAGCTTCTCGGCCATGGCTTCGCCGACGCCCTTGAGTGCCGTGACCGGCACTTTCGACAGCTCAGTCATTGCGATTGCTTAGCTCGCGGCGGGCGGCTTGGCCACCGAGCACAGGCGGATCGAGTCGGCGAGGATCTCGATGGCCTTGGGCCGCGGGAAGCTGGCACGCCAGGCGATGGCCACGGTGCGGAATGGCACCGGCGGAGTCAGTGGGCGGACTTCAATCACTCCGGGAGCGTAGTGATGGCTGTCCACTGCCGACAGCGGCAGGATCGAGATGCCCAGGCCGGAAGCGACCATGTGGCGGATGGTTTCCAGGGAGCTGGACTCCACCGTGGTGTGCTTGGCGCCGTCGTTGCCCTTGGTCAGGGTCGGGCAGGCTTCCAGTACCTGGTCGCGGAAGCAGTGGCCTTCGCCCAGCAGCAACAGACTCTTGTCGTTGAGCAGGCTGGCGTCGATGGTTTCCTTCTTGGTCCAGGAATGGCCGCTGGGCATCAGCACATAGAAGGGTTCGTCGTACAGCGGCAGCGTCAGGACGTCGGCCTCGTTGAACGGCAGGGCGATGATGATGGCGTCCAGCTCGCCGTTGCGCAGTTTGTCGCGCAGGACGTGGGTGAAGTTTTCTTCGATATACAGCGGCATCTGCGGAGCGACCCGGTGCAGCTGTGGAATCAGGTGGGGAAACAGGTAGGGACCGACGGTGTAGATGGCGCCCACCTTCAGCGGTGCGGTCAGCTGGTTCTTGCCGGCCTGGGCCAGTTCGCGGATGCCTTGGGCCTGTTCCAGGACCTTCTGTGCCTGGGCAACGATGGTTTCGCCTACTGGCGTCAGGCGCACCGCGCTCTTGCTGCGCTCGAAAATCAGCACACCGAGTTCGTCTTCAAGCTTCTTCACGCCTACCGAAAGGGTCGGCTGGCTGACATGGCAACGCTCGGCGGCGTGGCCGAAGTGTTGCTCTTGGGCGAGGGTAACGATGTAGCGCAATTCTGTGAGAGTCATAGCGGGCGTCCATGAGGTTGCGGCCAAGCATAACGGCTGCAATCGATAGACGCACGTTATCAGACAGAGGGTGGAGTGCGACACCCGCCAATGTCTGCTGCAGGCTGCACAAACGACAAGGGCACCCTGAGGTGCCCTTGCGTTGTATCAGCGGCGGCCGCGGCTTCTGTCGATCTCGTAGTTGTACGAGGCGGTGATTTCCACGCTGCCGTTGGTGAGCATGTCGGCCGGTGGCTTGGGCAGTGGCTGGGCGCGCCGGATCATGTCCAGGGTGGCCCGGTCCAGATCAGCGTTGCCCGAGCGTCCCACCAGTTCGTAGGACAGCACCTTGCCTTCGGCATCCACCACGAAGCGCAAGGAGTTGGTACCTTCCTTGCCGCGACGCTGGGCTTCGCCCGGGTAGCGCTTGTATTTCGCCAGGTGGGCTTGCAGCTCACCCTGCCAGTTGGCTTTGGCGGCTGCCTGGGCCGGTGACGGGCCTGGAGTCGCTGGAGCGGGCTGCTTGGATGGCGACGGGGTTACCGGAGCGTCGCTGGGCTTTTCCTCGGAAGGTTTT
>NZ_MOAK01000088.1:0-117 GCF_003732485.1 Pseudomonas protegens | reverse complement strand
CGCGACGCTGGGCTTCGCCCGGGTAGCGCTTGTATTTCGCCAGGTGGGCTTGCAGCTCCCCCTGCCAGTTGGCTTTGGCGGCTGCCTGGGCCGGTGACGGGCCTGGAGTCGCTGGAG
>NZ_MOAK01000087.1:255516-264281 GCF_003732485.1 Pseudomonas protegens | reverse complement strand
CGCTTGCAGGGTGGCGGAAGGCTGGCGGGCCAGAAAGGCAAACTGACGAGCGTCCATGTCATGTATCTCGGGTAAAGAGCGGAATTAAAGGAACAGGTCCAAACGGAAATAGATCGGTGCTTCGCGTTCACTCAGGGCTTCGGGCCGTTCGAGGGAATGGGCAAAGGTCACGCTGGCGGCGAGGTGCTTGCCCCGGGCAGGTCCTTGAGTTCTTCGAGACGCCGCTGCTGTTCTTCCAGCAGGCGATTCTGCCGGTCGCGGATCAGGTCCTGGTCGCCGGGGTTGAAGGTCGGTGCGGGCAAGGGAGCGGCAATCGCCATGTGCACGGGGCCGGCCAGCAGCAGGCAAGACAAGGCACAGCACAACCTCATCCCGAGGGCGGAGATAGGCATATTCGGTCCTTCGAAAGGGCAGCAAGGGTCAAGACAAGGCGAGCGATGCTAATGTGCCACTACCTTGGCGTCAAACAAGCGCCGAGCACCCCGACAAACTGCGTATACCCCCCGGAATACGGGCCTTGCAGTGGGCGCCGATACTAGATTGATCCCGGTAACCACCACATCGGATTGATCTGAATTTTCGAAAGAGGTTTCTTGGCAGCGGACTGTTGATCCGCCAGAGGCGTTTCTTAGAGCCATCGGCTACCCGCGCAGATTTCCACCGAAGCCATTTCCAGGCGTACCGCCCAACACCTGTTCATGAGGCATGAACAGGCACAGTCTGCGGCGCCAAAAAAGCAAAAAAGCCAACACTCGTTGGCTTTTTCAAGCAGGCAGACAGCCCCTAACTCACCGAGGACAAGACAAAGGACGTCACGGTGTTTTCCACCCCGGGCAAGGCGGCGATGTCATTCCACACCCGATGCACCCGTTCCGCCGTGGCGGCGCTGACCCGCACCAGCACATCGAACTCGCCGCTGAGCACTTCGCACTGGACGATCTCCGGCATGGCACGCAAGGCCCGCAGCACTTCGGCACCGCGCATGCGGTCGTAGCGGTAGACGAAAATCAGCGCATTGATCCGGGTGTCCGCGCCCCGCCCCTCGCCCACGCGAATGGTGTAGCCCCGGATCGCCCCGTCCCGCTCCAGGCGCTCGATACGCTGGCGCACGGCGTTGCGCGACAGGTTGACCTTGGCCGCCAGCTCGGCGTGGGCGGCCCTGGCATTGAGGGTCAGTTCGGCCAGGATGCGCTCGTCCAGAGGATCAAGAATCCGCTTCATAGGCTCACCTTGCACCGGCCCATCACCAGGACTCCAGGCAGTGCAGCAGCGCGCCAAAGTCATCCGCGGCCAGCGTCTGCCACTGCAGCGTCGAAGGGTTTGCCACCGGCTCTTGCGGCAGCCCGGGGATGCCCAGCGAGCTCAGCAGGCGCACCGACTTGGCCGGTGCAATCTCTCCCAGGGTGACCATCGGTGCCACCAGGCTGCGGCGGTACAGGCGCGCCGCCAGGACGCCGGTGGCGGCATGGGGGTCAATGACGTAGCCGGTGTCCCGATACAGGCTGACGATCTCCTTGCCGGTCTCTTCATCACTGACCGAATAGGAGTCGATGATCATCCGCGCCTGGAGCCAGGCCTCGTTGTCCAGGGTCATCTCGCCGCTGTCCTCGAAGCCCTGCATCAGCGCCGCCACCGCCTGCGGGTCCTGGCCATACAGCTCCCAGACCAGGCGCTCCAGGTTGGCGAACAGCGACAGGTCCATGGCCGGCGACAGGCTCTGGCTGGCCTGCCCCCGGGAATACTGGTTCTTCAGGAACAGTTGGTGCAGGGCGTCATTGCGGTTGGTGGCCACGATCATCTGGGTGATGGGCAGGCCCATTTTCTGCACGATGTAGCCGGCATAGACCTCGGCGAAACTGGCCGCCGGTACGCTGAAGCCGATGGGCCGCTGGCCCCCGCCCAGTTGCAGCACGGCATGGAAATACAGCACCAGCTGGGCCATGACCCCGACCCAGTTGCTGGAGTTGAAGCCGATCACCTCATGCTCGGCCAACGGCCACTGACGCAGCAAGCGGCCGACCAGGGTTTGGCAGTCATCGAAGCTGCCCTCCACGGCGAAGCGCCACAGGCCCGGCTGGTGCGCCGCCTGCAACTGTCGCCCTTGCTGCTCGGGCACGCCGTGCTGCGGATAGAACACCAGCAGTCGCGTCTGCGGGCAGTCCTTGAAGGCCTCGATGGCCGCCAGCCCGGTGTCGCCATTGGTGGCCCCCACCAGCACCCCACGCCGCTGCCGGCGCTGGAGAAAGTAGCCCACCAGTTGGGCCTGCAGGCGTGCAGCAAAGTCCTTGGCCGAACCGCTGGGGCCATGAAACAGCTCCAGCAGCCATTCATTGCGATCGATCTGGCGCAGCGGCGCCACCGCACGATGGCCAAAACCGCTGTAGGCCTGGCGAAGCAGCCCCTTGAAGTCCGCCTCGGGCAGGCTGTCGCCGACAAAGGGCCTGAGCACGCGAAAGGCCAGTTCGGGGTAATCCAGGGTCGACCAGTTGGCGATTTCCTGGGGGCTGAAACTCGGCAACTGCTGCGGCACATAAAGCCCGCCGTCGGCCGCCACGCCGGACAGGACCACGGTTGCAAAATCCACCTGCTCGGTGGCACTGCGGGTACTCACATAACGCATGCTTGGCTCCGGCCAGTCATTTGTAGCGATGGGCCTGCTCCACCAGCCAGGTGGAAAACTTCAGCGCATCGGGGTGTTGCTCGGCGTCGGCGCCGCGCACCAGATAAAAGGATTCGCTGGCCTCGATGCGTTGCTCGAAGGGTTCCACCAGACGCCCATCGGCCAGCATTTCAGCGACCATCGAGGAACGGGCCAGGGCCACGCCCTGGCCCAGTTCGGCCATGCGCAGGGTCGAGATCAGGGTGTCGAACTGCATGCCCCGGGACGAGTCCACGCCACTGGCGCCGGCGCGCTTGAGCCAGTAGCCCCAGCCCTCCTCATAGCCCAGTACATGCAGCAGTTGATGCCGGGCCAGATCGTCCGGCACCTGCAGCGGCAAGCGCGCCAGCAAGGCCGGGGCGCAAACCGGGAACAGGCTGTCCCAGGTCAGGCGCTGGGCCACCAGCCCCGGCCAGTGCCCGCGCCCCCAGCGGATCTCCATGTCGTCCTCACCGTCCAGTTCCTTGACCCAGATATTGCTGATGTAGCGAAGGTCCACCTGGGGCTGGGCCTGCTGGAAGCTCACCAGCTTGGGCGCCAGCCAGTGGACGAAGAACGCCAGGCTGCCGCGCACCTTGATCGGCCGGTGCTGGTGCTGGCCGAAGATCTCGTTGGTGCCCACCGCCAGCCGGGTGATGGCGTCCTGCACCACCGGCAGGTAGGAGCGCCCCTCCTCGGTCAGGTCCAGGCCCCGGGGCAGGCGCTTGAACAGCGCCACCCCGAGGTGGCTTTCCAGTTGGCGGATCTGCTGGCTCACCGCGCCCTGGGTGAGGAACAGTTCCTCGGCGGCGTGGGTGAAGTTCAGGCAGCGGGCGGACACTTCGAAGGCGCGCAGCCAGTTCAGCGGGGGCAAGCTTTTCTGCTTCATGGCCTGGCTCTCATGGACACCCTGGATACCGCTCTCGCCCTTCAGCCCAGCGCATCGGACGAGCGTGCCAGAGGTGCCAGGGCCAGGCGCCGCTGGCGGCTACTGCGGGTAATGTAATACACCAAGTAGCACCAGGCGATGAAGGGCACACCGAAGTACAGGGCCACCCGCTGCTCGGGATCGAAACCGATGCCGACACAGGCCAGGGCGCAGCAGAACAACGCCCCCAGCGGCACCCAGGGATAGCCGCGGACCCGGAACTTGAGCTCGCGCACATCACCGCCGTTGGCCACATAGTGACGGCGAAAGGCGATCTGGCTGGCGGCGATGCTCATCCACACCACCACCACCGCCAGCCCGGAAATCGACACCAGGGCCAGGTAGATGGTGTCCGGGGCGAACACACTGCTGAGCAAAGAGGCCGCGCCGCCGGCCATGCTCACGATGATCGCGTTGAGCGGCGTGCCCATGCGGGTCAGGGCCGAGAACTGCTTGGGCAGGTGGCCCTGGTCGCTCAGGGTCCAGAGCATCCGCGAGGCGGCGTACAGCCCGGAGTTGGCGGCGGACAGCAGCGCGCTGATGATCACGAAGTTCATGATGTCCGCCGAGTACGGAATGCCGATGTAGGTGAACACCGTGACGAACGGGCTTTCCACCAAACCGGCCTGTTCCCGGGGCAACAGGGTGGCGAGGACGAAGATGGTGCCGACAAAGAAGATCGCCAGGCGCAGCACGGTGGTACGAATCGCCCGTGGCACGTTGCGTTGCGGGTCGCGGGTTTCGCCGGCAGCAATGCCGATCAGTTCAGTGCCGGAGAAGGCGAAGGACACCGCCAGCAGGGTCATGGCAATCGGCATGAAGCCGGTGGGGAACAGCCCCTCGCGGGTGAAGTTGCTCAAGCCGATGCTGTGGGCCTGATCGATGTTCAACAGGCCCAGGATCGCCCCGCCACCCACCGCCAGGAACACCAGCACGGTGATCACCTTGACCAGCGACAGCCAGAACTCGGTCTCGGCGAACAGCCGCACCGAGACCACGTTGGACAGAAACACCACCATGGCGAACAGCGCGCTCCAGATCCACACCGGGGTGTCGGGGAACCAGCGGGCCATGAGGATGCCGGCGGCGGTGAATTCCGAGCCGATGGCCACGGTCCAGGTCAGCCAGTACAGCCAGGCCACGGTGTAGCCGGTTCCGGGGCCGAGAAAGCGTGTGGCGTAGGTGCTGAAGGAGCCGGTCTCGGGCATCTGCACCGCCAGTTCGCCGAGGCACATCATCACCATGTACACCATCAGCGCACCGATGATGTAGGCGATCACCGCCCCCAGTGGGCCGGCCTGGTTCACCGTGTAGCCGGAGGTGAGGAACAGCCCGGTGCCGATCACCCCGCCGAGGGCGAGCATGACGATGTGCCGGGTCTGCATTTCTTGCTTGAAGCCGCCGCGCAAGTCGGTCTGTTGTTCTTGTAGGGACATGATGGTTCTCATGAAAGTTGTCAGGGCAAGTCTCAATTTCTGCGACTGTGGAAATGGGCAGAAAACAAATCGGATGCCACCAGGTTTTTATTGTTATTCCTCTTCATGAAGCCCCCACGGGCTGCCTTGCTGTGGGGGTGTTGCGCGCTCTTTCAGTGGGCGACCTCGGCCCGGGCATTCAGGGAAGGGACGGCGCCGGGCGCCGGGTTGTGCTTCAGGGATTGGCGCAGCCAGGCAAAAGCCTGTTGCAGGTCGGCCAGCAGGTCATCGGTGTCTTCGATGCCCACCGAGATCCGCACCAGGCCTTCGGAAATGCCCAGGGCCTGGCGCTCTTCCAGGGTGTTCTCCACATGGCTGGTGGTACGGGCCGGGCCGTAGATGGTTTCCACCGCCCCCAGGTTGCCGGCGCAGTGGGCGTAGCGCAGGCGCGGCAACAGCAGCTTGACGCTGTCCATGCCGCCCACCAGGACAAAACTGACGATGGCGCCGAAACCGCGCATCTGCGCACAGGCCACGGCGTGATTCGGGTGGCTGGGCAACCCTGGGTAATTCACCGCTTCCACCAGCGGCTCATTCAGCAGGAACTGCGCCAGTTGCGCGGCACTGTGCTGTTGCTGACGCATGCGCAGGGCCAGGGTCTTGATCCCGCGGATGATCAGGTAGGCCGAGAACGGATCGAGGCTGGCGCCGTTGATTTCCCGGTAGTGACGCACCTGGCTCATCAGCGCTTCGCTGCCGCAGGCCACGCCACCGAGCACGTCGCCGTGGCCGCTGAGGAACTTGGTGGCGCTGTGAATCACCACATCCACGCCCAGGGCCAGGGGGTTCTGGTTCAGCGGCGTGGCAAAGGTGTTGTCTGCCACCACCAGGGCGCCGACCTGTTTCGCCGCGCTCACCAGACGCTGGATATCGACGATCTTCAGTGTCGGGTTGGTCGGGGTCTCCAGGTACAGCAGGTCGCAGCCCTTGGCGATCTCGGCCTCGATCTGCTGCTGGTCGAAGGTTTCGCAGAGGGTCACGGCCACGCCCATGCGCGGCAGGAACTCTTCGAAAATCTTGTTGGTGCCACCGTAGCTGTCCTTGGTGGACACCACTCGCTGACCGTGGCGCAGGAAGCTGTAGAGCACGCCGCTGATGGCCGCCATGCCGCTGCTGAAGGCCACCGCCGATTCGGCGTTTTCCAGGTCCCGCAGCTTGGCTTCCAGGGTCTCCACCGTGGGGTTGCTCATGCGGCTGTAGATAAAGCCCGGGGCCTTGCCCAGTGCTACGTCGTACCACTGGTCGATGTCGTCGTAGCCATAGGCGGCGCTGGCGACAATCGGCGTTTGCGTGGCGTTGTAGGGATGACGGATCTGCTCCCCGCCCCAGACCACTCGAGTGGCGGTTCCGGGATTTTCCAGCCCTGTGCGTTCAGGTTTTTTATTCATTGCAACGGCTCACCATAAAGGGCGCGCGGCCTGTTGCCGCGCTGGATCTGGTGGCCAATATAGAGAAAAGCCCAAGCCCCGAGAAACGATGTTATCGGGGCCAAAGGGGCGGTTTTTTTAATGCCTCGCCGGCCTGGAAAACGCCCATCGCACGGGCATTTTCAAACCGCCCTTGCGCGCCGGCCATTCACCTTGCGAAGCTGATGCCCGCCTGATCGAGCGCCCCACACCACCACAAGGAATGGCCATGAACCGCACCGAACACCTGAACCTGATGGCCCGCTACAACCAATGGATGAACGCCAAGCTGTATAACGCCGCCATGAGCCTGCCCGAGGGGCAGATCGTCCTCGACCGCCAGGCGTTTTTCGGCTCGATCCTCGGCACCCTCAATCACCTGCTGGCCGGTGACACCATCTGGCTCAAGCGTTTTGCCCAGCACCCGGCGCAGCATCCGGCGCTGGCTCCTCTGCAGCAGGTGGCCCTGCCCCAGGACCTCAAGACCCTGTTGTTCCCCGACCTCGGCGGGCTCTGGCAGCAACGCCAATGGCTGGACCAGTTGATCCTTGATTTCAGCCAGTCCCTGAGCGAGACCGACCTGGACACCAGCCTGCATTACGCCAACACCCGGGGCGTGGTCGCCGAGCGCAATGTGCATGCCCTGCTGGTGCATTTTTTCAATCACCAGACCCATCACCGGGGCCAGGCCAGCACCCTGCTGACCCAAGCCGGCGTGGACATCGGCGATACCGATCTGCTGCTGTTGATTCCATCAGCGATCTGAGCGGGTGCCGATTATTTATTCGAGCCTATCTAGCGTGCGCCCCAGGCTTCTGCGACGATGCGCGCGGCAAAAATCTGCTCGCTAAGGAATGGCATCATCAAAGCCCTCAACGCTGTACTTCTATTGTCCCTGCTGTCCCTGACGGGCTGCGGCACCCTGATCGCCCGCACGCCCAACGCCCATAGCGGCTACGACTACTACAAAGGCACCCAGGCCAATATCGAGCTGCTGACCATGCGTGGCTCCAGTGGCTACGACGGCTACGCCACGGTCTTCTGCTGGGTCAGCATCGTCTGCCCGGTGGTGGCCATCGTCAGCCTGCCGGTGGATGCCGTGGCCGACACCGCGCTGCTGCCCTATGACGCGATGAATCACTGATTCGCGCCCGACCCTGTTTCGCCCCTGCGTGGAAGCCCGATCATCCGAATCATCAATTGCCTGTTGTTGCTCAACACCCTGCTGCTGTCCGGCTGCGGCACCTACATGGCCCGCGGCAATGCCCTGGACTTTCGCGACGACCGCTACTACCGCAGCGTCAAGACCAACGCCCAAGTGCTCACCGGCTATGACATGGGCTACGCACGCATGATCACCGGCGGCTGCTGGGTGACGGTGGTGTGCCCGATCCTGCTGGTGACCAGCCTGCCCCTGGATGCGGCGCTCGACACCGTGCTGCTGCCCTACGACGCGTTCCAGCCGGAACGGCCCAAGCGCAACATGCACGTGGACATGACGCGTTCGCCCCTGGAAGACCTGCCGGCATTGCCCGTCGCTGCCGAGGTGCAAGACCCAACCGCCAACACCCCGCCCATTACGGTGCAGCCCGACTGAACTGCGCGCCATCCCTGCCCCGCTGCCGCAGCGTGGCTACGCCTGATCCGGCGCGCACAGCTCTGCCGCCCGCTGCTCCAGGCGGCAGCGCCGGCCGAGGCGATCCACCTGCGGGCGACCGAACAGATAACCCTGCCCCCACTCGCCACCACAGGCCGTGGCCAGGCTCTGGTCGGCGGCGGTTTCCACCCCTTCGATGATCACGCAAGGCGCCAGGGTCTTGCACAGCTGCACCAGGTGGCTGAGGGTCTGGGCGCTGTTGAGTTCGCCACGGGCGCGCTGGATGTAACCCTTGTCGATCTTGACGATATCCGGCCGGGTCTGGCGGATGAATTCAAGGGTCCCCAGGCCCGCCCCGAAATCGTCGATGGCCACCCGGCACCCCAGTTCGCGCAGGCACAGGACAAACTCGCTGGCCGCCTCGATGCTCGGCGGCGTGGCGCTTTCGGTGATCTCGATCACCAGCCGCGCGGCCACTGAAGGAGCCCCCTGCAGCAGCTCGATGATGGCGTACCAGTAGTTGTCGATGATCGCGCTGCGGGCCGAGATGTTGCAGCCCAGGCGCAGGCGCTCGTCACGCAGCAGGCCATCGATCACGCAGAGCACCACGCTGCGATCCAGCTCGCGCATCACCGGGTGTTTCTCCAGCAGCGCCAGGGGATAGGCATCCCCACCCTGGGCATCGACCTGGCGCAACAGCCCTTCGTGGTAAAGCACCCGG
>NZ_MOAK01000087.1:245710-255475 GCF_003732485.1 Pseudomonas protegens | reverse complement strand
CCGGCAGCCATACCACCGGCTGGAACGCCAGCATCAAATGGCCTGCGGCCAGTTCGCGATAAAAGTCTTTGCTGCTTTGCATGACAGATCCATAGGCAAGACAAAGGCGCACCCCGACAAGCAGCACCCGACGAACCGGCCGTCGTGGTCACCCAAGGGTCCCTGCCCGACCATGATCGACCCTCCCTCGCCCCTTGAGGAAGTGTTCCCGGATACCTTTCGCTTGTCCTCGGAAACCCTGGCCTTGGCTTAATCGTCTGCGGCCTTTTGTTTATTGCAATCATGCAAAAGGCCTCATCGATATCATTTAGCCACTAGTTCAGGAAGACCTATGCACAGAATGACCAGCGCCAGCTTTCGGGTGCTTGCCGATGTCATGAGAGAGGGCGGCGCCAATGTCGATGCCCTGCTCAAACAATTCGGCAGCAGCATCCAGGACGTTGATGAAAACCCCAAGGGCGTCAGGCTGGAACTGGTCTATCAGGTCATGGGCGAAGCCACCCGGCGCACGGGCAATCCGGATCTCGGGCTGCTGGCCTACAGCAAAGCCCATCCGGCCAACCTCAAGGCGCTGGGGTATGCCGTGATGTCCTGCGCCACCCTGGGGGCGGCCCTGCAACGCCTGGTGGACTATCACGCGCTGATCAGCAATGGCTTCTGCATGTGCCTGGAGCGCAATCCCCAGGCACTGAAACTGATAGGTTTCGATGTCACCGCCGCGCCCTCGCTGATGCCCCGGGCCGTGATAGACGCCGGCACGGCCCAGACCCTGGGCCTGCTGCACTGGCTGTTGCCCCAGCACAAGCCCCGGCCCCTGGCTGCGGCCTTCACCTACCCCGAACCTGCGGATACCCGGGCCCTGCAGCACTTGCTGGGGGACAACCTGCAATTCGCCGCCCCCCACAACAGCCTGACCTTCAGCCACCAGGACTGCGCCATCGCCCTGCCCACCGCCGACCCGGCCCTGGATGTGCTGCATATGGAATACGCCCGCAGCCGGCTCAACGTGCTGCTCAGCGGCTCGATGACCGCCCGGGTGCGCCGGGCCCTCTCGGAATGCCTGGCCCGGGGTGCCCCCAGCGACCTGCCACACATCGCCGAGCGGGTCGGCGTCAGCACCCGCAGCCTGCAACGGCGCCTGGGCCATGAAGACGTGCACTTTTCGGCCCTACAGGACGAAGCCCGGTTGATGCTGGCCCACAGCTTCCTGCGCAACTCCATGCGCAGCGTCAAATACATCGGGGCGTTACTGGGCTTTCGCGACCAGAGCAGTTTTCACAAGGCCTGCATGCGCTGGTTCGGCATGACGCCCGGGCGGTACCGCGAGCAGTAAGGCAAACGCCGAGCAAAGGCTCGGCGCAAGAGGTGACGCGGATGAATCAGTGGCTGGCCTGCAACTGCGGCTGCACTTGCGGCATGGCCGAAGAGTGGTGGTTGAGGATCTTCCACTGCCCGTCGACGCGCTCATAGAGGAAGGTGTAGCGAGCCTGGACCTGCTGCTTCTTGCCGTCAGCGGCGGTCAGCGTGAAGGTGTAGACGCCGCTGTCCATCGCCGCGTCCGGGCTCAGGTGACGGATCTCGCGGTAGTTGATCTGACCGACCGGCTTGGACGTCAGGAAATGCTCGAAGTAGTCCTGGATCTGCGCGTGGGTGCTGCGCACCTGGTTGGAGACGGTCGGTTGCAGCACCGCGTTGGGCGCATAGAGGCCGACCACGGCTTGCGGATTGCCGGTCTGCAGGGCGCTGTTCCAACGATCGAACAAACCGGCGATCTCCCGGTCCTGCACATTCTGCGGCTGCTCGGCCACGGTGCGGTACACGTAAGGGGTGGCTTCCAGGGCCTGGGCCAGAGGGGCGCCCAGAACGAAGAACAGGGCCAGGGCGGTGGTTTTCAGTTTCATTGGCAGACTCCAGTGGGTTTCAATGAGCCACACTGTGCCCAGGGCCGCCGCCGCCGCCATCGGCCAACTGGAGCCATCGGTCTATGCCATTTGGCAGATAGGCGCAGCCCGGGTCACAGGGTCTAATGCCCCGGCCCGCTCAATCACACCGACGCCACGCTGGAGTCCTGTCATGTCCCCCCCGCCCCTCGATCCCGGCAGCGCCCTGGCCCTGCGCAGCCAGTACCGGCAATCGCAAAGCCGCGCCGCGCGCCTGCGCCTGCTGGTGGACACCGGCCAGGAACTGCTGCAACTGCCTCCCGAGCAGATGCGCCTGCGCGTCGTACAGCGCGCCTGTGCCTTTGTCGCCATGGATCACGGCGTGCTGCTGGAGTGGAACGCCGACGGCGTGGTCCGCACCAGTGCCGAGCATGGCCACGGCGAGCGCCTGAAAGCCCTGCGCGCCCTGGCCGAGCAACCCCAGTGGCTGACACGCCCGGTCACGGAGCCGGCCTCGGTACTGCGGGTGTTGTTGCACCGTGCCGATGGCCAGGCTTTTGGCGCCCTGCTGCTGGCCAACAGCGTGCCCATCAGCGCACCGGACAGCGAAGACCTGGAATCCCTGCAACTGCTGGCCACGCTGTTGGCCGCCCACCTGGAAAACCAGCGTCTGCTGCAGGACCTGCAAGCCCGGGAACGCAGCATGTCGGAACTGGTGCAGCGCCTGTTCAGCGCCCAGGAAGATGAGCGCAAGCGCGTCGCCTATGACCTGCATGACGGGCTGGCTCAAACCCTGGCCGGGTTGCATCAGCGCCTGCAAGGTTTCGCCGGGCGCTGCCCGTCACTGCCCAGCGAGCTGAACGACGAACTGCAGACCATCCTGCAACTGGCCCAGGGCTGCGTCGGCGAGGGCCGGCAACTGATCGGCGGCCTGCGCCCCCACGTGCTCGACGATTTCGGCCTGCTGCGGGCCATCGACCGCGAGGCCGACCGCCTGCGGGAGGCGGGCCTGAGCGTGCACTGGGAGCAGCGTTGCCCGGAGCGCCTGCCGGGGGCCGTGGAAATCGCCCTGTTCCGCATCGCCCAGGAAGCCATCAACAACATTCTCAAGCATGCCCGGGCCGACGCGGTGCACCTGAGCCTGGCCATGGAAGACAGCCACGCCCTGCTGCGCGTCAGTGACGACGGCTGCGGCTTTCTCAGCCTGGCGACCCAGGGCGTCGAACAACTGGGACAGGTGGCCATGCACGAGCGCGCGCACTTGCTGGGTGGCCATTTCACCTGCCACAGCCAACCCGGCCATGGCACCCGCATCCAGGCCCGAGTGCCGGTTCAACCTGTGGAGCAACCTGTATGAGCGAGGCAATACGCCTGGTCCTGGCGGACGACCATGAAGTGACCCGCACCGGTTTCGTCGCGCTGCTGGCGGGCAACCCGGAGTTTGCCGTGGTGGGTCAGGCCAGGGACGGCGAAGAAGCCCTGGTCCTTTGCGAGCGCTTGCGCCCGGACATCGCCATCCTCGATATCCGCATGCCACAGCTCAATGGCCTGGGGGCGGCGCGCCTGCTGCAACAGCGCCAGCCCGAGGTCAAGGTGGTGATCTTCACCATGGACGACAGCCCCGATCACCTGGAAGCGGCGATGGCAGCCGGCGCCGTGGGCTACCTGTTGAAGGACGCCAGCCGCGATGAAGTGATCAGCGCCCTGCAACGGGTAGCCCAGGGCGAGGAAGCCCTCAACAGTGCGGTCAGCGCCCGCCTGTTGCGCCGCATGACCGAGCGTGGCAACGGCACGGCGCCCCAGGCCCAGCCCCTCACCGCCCGGGAGCGCCAGGTGCTGGGCCTGGTGGCCGGCGGTTTCAGCAACCGCGAGATCGGTGAAAAACTCGGCATCACCACCGGCACCGCCAAGGCCCATGTGGAACGGGTGATCGGCAAGCTGGGCGCCGCCGACCGCACCCAGGCCGCCGTGCGCGGCATTGCCCTGGGGCTGGTGGCCCAACCGGGCGGGCAGTGGCCATGAACCTGTTGAGCGCCCGGCGCTGGGCCGACCTGCCGCTGCGGGGCAAGGCGCTGGTGGTGATCTCGCTGCCGCTGGTGATCCTGCTGCTGTCCCTGGTGCTGATCTACAGCACCGAGCGCCAGACTGCCCGGGCCGAAGAGGACGTGCGCCGGGTGCTGCTGGTGCAGGGCGACATCCAGACCGTGCACACCCTGCTGGCGGAAGCCGCCGCCAGCGTGCGCGGCTACCTGCTGACCCGGCGCGAAGACTTCCTCCCCGCCTACCTTCAAGCCCGGCCGCAGATCGAGGCCGCCCTGCAGCGCCTGGACCAGAATGTGCGGGATGCGCGCATGCGCGAGTACCTGCAAGCCATCACCCCGCTGATCCATACCAAGCTCGATGGCCTGGTGGCCCTGCGCAATGGCAGCCGCGACGACGCCGACACCGTGACCGCGATCCTGATCGACAACAAACAGGTGCTGGACGTGCTGCGGGAGAAGATCAGCGCCATGCGCGTGCGCGAAGACGCGCTGCTGGCCGAGCGCACCGAAGCCGCCGTGGCGACCCGCATGCGCCTGCTGTTCGCCACCCTGCTGGCCGCCGGTTGCGGGCTGTTCGGCGCCATCATCGCCGTGCTGTTGCTGTCCCGGGGCATCGTCACCCGGGTGCAGCAGGTGCAGGGCAATGCCCAGCGCCTGGCCCTGGGACAGCCGCTGCTGCCGCAAGCTCCGGAGCAGGATGAAATCGGCCAGTTGGGCACCCGCCTGGTAGAGGCCGGGCAACTGCTGGCCGAGCGCGAGCGGGCCCTGCGGGACAACGAGGAACGCCTGCGACTGATCATCGACGGGGTCAAGGACTACGGGATCTTCGCCCTGGATACCCAGGGCCGGGTCACCACCTGGAACGTCGGTGCGGAACGGATCAAGGGCTACCGCGAACAGGAAATCATCGGCCGCCACTTCTCCCTGTTCTACCTGCCGGAAGAATGCCCGCAGCACCCGGACATGGCCCTGCGCGAAGCCACCGCCCACGGCCACTACATGGAAGAAGCCTGGCGCTGCCGCAAGGACGGCAGCCGCTTCTGGGCCAGCGTGGTGATCACCGCCCAGTACGACGGCAGCGGCGCCTTGCGCGGTTTTTCCAAGATCACCCGGGACATCACCGACCGCCGCGCCGCGGAAATCGCCCTGGGCACCGCCCGCGAAGAAGCCGAAAGCGCCAGCCGCGCCAAGAGCGAATTCCTCTCGCGCATGAGCCACGAACTGCGCACCCCGCTGAACGCCATCCTCGGCTTCGCCCAGTTGCTGGACATGGATTCCACCGCCGGCCAGCGGCCCCAGGTGGGGCACATCCTGCGGGCCGGGCAGCACCTGCTGGGACTGATCAACGAGGTCCTGGACATCGCCCGTATCGAGGCCGGACGCCTGCCGCTGAACGTCGAGCCCATCGCCCTGAGGGCGGTGCTGCATGAAGCCCTGACCCTGGTTTCGCCGATGGCCGCCGACGCCGGCATTCACCTGGCCCCGCTGCCGGAACTGCCGGCGGACAGCGGGGTGATCGCCGATCGCCAGCGGCTGATCCAGGTGCTGCTCAACCTGCTGTCCAATGCCATCAAGTACAACCGCAGCGCCGGCCAGGTGAACATCGAGGTGGCGATCGACGAGCCGCGCCTGCGTATCAGCGTCATCGACACCGGCGGCGGCATTGCCCCTGATCACCTGGAGCGCCTGTTCAAGCCGTTCGAACGCCTGGATGCCGACCCCAAGGTCGAAGGCACCGGCCTGGGCCTGGCCCTGAGCAAGAGCCTGCTGGAAATGATGGACGGCGGCCTCAGCGTCCAGAGCACCCTGGGCAGCGGCAGTTGCTTCACCCTGGAACTGCCCTTCGTGCGCCTGGTCGATGCGGCCGCCGGGGCCTCCTTCAGCGCCCCGGTGCTGAACGTGCCGGCGCCACAACCCGCGAGCCGCTACCAGGGCAAAGTGCTGTGCATCGAAGACAACCTGCAAAGCCTGGCGTTGATCGAAACCCTGCTGCAGCGCCGTCCGGGGATTCAGTTGCTGTCGAGCATGCAGGGGCAGATGGGCCTGGATCTGGCCCGCCAGCACGCACCGCAGATGATCCTGCTGGACGTCAACCTGCCGGACCTGCAGGGCCTGGAAGTGCTGCAACGCCTGCGCGCCTCCGCCATCACCGCCACCACACCGATCCTGATGATTACCGCCGACGCCAGTGAGCTGACCCAGCGCACCCTGCGCGAAGCCGGGGCGACGGCGATCCTCACCAAGCCGATCCATATACCGGCGTTCCTCGCCCACCTCCAAGCCTGCCTAGCGGAGCCCGTATGACTGCCGATATGCGCATCCTGATTGTCGACGACCAACGTCCCAACCTCGACCTGATGGAACAACTGCTGGCCCGGGAAGGGTTGCACAACGTTCTGAGCAGCACCCAGCCGCTGCGCACCCTGGAACTGTTCAACAGCTTCGAGCCGGACCTGGTGATTCTCGATCTGCACATGCCCGAGTTCGATGGCTTTGCGGTGTTGGAGCAACTCAACCGGCGGATTCCGGCCAACGACTACCTGCCCATTCTGGTACTGACCGCCGATGCCACTCGCGACACCCGCTTGCGGGCCCTGGCCCTGGGCGCACGGGACTTCATCAGCAAGCCCCTGGACGCCCTGGAGACCCTGTTGCGGATCTGGAACCTGCTGGAAACCCGGGCCTTGTACAAGACCCTGCGGACCCTGGTGCCGCCGGAGCGCATCGAGCTGCTGCGCCCGTCGCGGTCTTGAGAAACAAGCTCCAAGACCCGCTTTCGCAGACGCAGGGCCCATAGCCAGGCGTTACGGTGCTTGAGGTTCAGCGCCTCTGGTGCATTGCCCGATAGTGGCTGGGCGCCTGTCCAGTCCAGGACTGGAAGGCTCGGCGAAACGCCGCCTCGCCGCCAAAGCCCAGATGACCGGCGATACGGCCGATTGTCCAATCGGTGTTGCACAAACAGTGCTGCGCCGCTTCCCGCAGGCATTCCCTGCGCAATACCTGATAGCTGGTATTTTCCGCTGCCAGACGGCGGCGCAAGCTGATTTCACTGACGCCCAGCGACCGCGCCAGCCACCCCAATGTCGGCAGTTCCTGGGCCTGCACCAGCGCCGCTTCAAAGAACCCTCGCACCTGCTGGCCGAGGCTGATCACGCTCGGGGCTGCCCCCACCAGGCGAAACGGCAGGTCTTCAATGAACGATGCCAGCTCGGAGGATTTGCGGATCACCGGCCGCGCCAGCAAGGCGGCGTCGAAACTGAAGCCATAAGTCGGCCGGCCAAACCTAGCCGGAGCATCGAACAGGCCGAGGAAAGGCATGGCGTCCTCGCGTCTCGGATGCGCCAGGAACACGCTCTGTATCTTCAGGCTGCGGCCGATCAGCCAGGTGAACAACTGCAGGTAATAGAACAGCCCGGTGAGATCCACCAGGCACGCAGCAGAACTGCGAGAGCGGCGCAGCGAATCCATATGGAACACCGCCGTCGCGCCCTGCAGCTCCAGACTCAAACGACCGGCCCGCGGCAGCAGCATCGTGCAGAACTGGCCGGCGCAGTGGATGGCCTCACCCAGGCTGTTACAACTGAGCACGCAGCGACACAGCAGGTCCACCTCCTGCTTGCTCATGGGTAGATGGCGCTCGCCCTTTGCCATCCGGGCCTGCAACTGCTCGATGGCGTAACGAAACAGCTGGACGAAAGCATCTGCCGACAGCGACGCACCGTCACAGGCCCGGCACAAGCCGTTGCTGCGCAACTCATCGAGCAACCGGGTACTCATCCCCAAGGGAACACGAATCCCATGAAATCGCCGCAAAATCATCGCCTCGTTCTCATATTGATCAATACGGTCAGGTTTTCTGTCCGTTGTGGTGAGGGTCAGGGCCTCGCTGCCATGGAGTAATGGTCCTGGTTCGGCGTGCTTACTGCGACGCTTGCCCCTCCACCAGACGGAGACTCGACCTATGGCAACTATCCATGCGCCCCTTTCGACTTGCGCCAGACTGGCGCCTGATCGCCTTGCAGGCAAGCCATGATCCGGATACTCGACGAGATCCACCTGCCTCCCGAACAGATTCCCGGGCTGCTGGAGCGCCTGGATCAAGGCTACCGGCCCCAAGCCGAACGCCATGGGCTAACGCTGCTGCAGCGCTGGGTCTCGCCACCAGTGGCGGTACCCGGCGAACACAACCGCCTCTGGCTACTGTGGCAAGTGCCCGACGTGGCAACCTACTACAGCCTGCGCACGGCCGCAGGCGCCGAGGTCCTGGCGTTCTGGGCAGAGGTTGCCGAACGGGCGGTGCAACGCCGACGCCATGTGCTGGTCAGCGCCGACCAAACCCTGCGCCAAAGGGAGAGCAGTAGCCATGAAGCATGAGACCGCGCAGCTGTATGTGTGCCCCGACGCCGATCCCGTAGCGCTGCAAGCGGCGTTAAGACAACGCCTGGAAACCTTGCCGCACCTCGTTCATCTCAGCCTGCAAAGCAACCTGGAGGGTAGTTGGAACGCCGGCGACTTCACCTTGGACCTGTGCCACGATGGCTCCAGTGCTGCGTTCGATGTGCTCAAGCAACTGCCCGGGCTGGCCAGACTGGACGGAGTGGCGTATCAGCGCCTGGATGGTGGGCAGCGTGCTCCGGGGATGCGTAACGGAATCTGGCGCACGCTGATGTTCCGCTTGCGTGCCGACTGCTCCCAGCACCGCCGTGCACTGGAGCGTGATTTGCTGCGCATGCCGGACTACATCACCAGCATAGGTAACTGGCAATTGAGCCGGGTCTGTTCAGACAGCCCCTGGACCCATGTCTGGCAACAGGAGTTCAGCGATATCTCCGGACTGTCCGGAGACTACCTGAGCCACCCGTATCACTGGGGCTGGGTGGATCGCTGGTTTGACCCACAGTGTCCCGAATGGGCGGTCGACGCCCTCGTCCATGCTTTCTGCCCGCTGCCGACAAGCCTTCTGTCCCGCGTCGCTTCCCCGCCTTAAGCGTCCAAGCCCCGCGCAGCCGGCTGCCAACACCATCCCGCCAACGAGCGACTCCATTCCAGAGAGGTACGTATATGCGCGCTGTAGTGATTGATCGCCTGGGAAGCTCCCAGGTCCTGCACATGGCTCGGGTACCCAAGCCCCGACCAGGCCCCGGGGAAGTCCTGATCCAGGTCCATTTCGCCGGGGTCAACCCGGCGGACTGGAAATGCCGGGAGGGTCACCTTGCACCGTTCATCACCTATCGTTTTCCGTTCGTCCTGGGCTTTGACCTGGCCGGCACGGTGCAAGCCTGGGGCGCCGACGTCGAGGGGTTCTGCCGGGGCCAGGCGGTGTTCGCGCAAAGCGATGTGGGCAATGGAAAATGGGGGTCGTACGCCGAATACACCTGCATTGACCAGCAATCCGTAGTGCCAATGCCCAACAACCTCAGCTTCGCCCAGGCGGCGGCAGTACCGACCCCGGCACTGGCGGCCTGGGCCGGGCTCTTCGATGATGGCGGCCTGCAGGCCGGACACAAGGTGCTGGTCCATGGCGGTGGTGCAGCCGTGGGCACCTTCGCGATCCAGTTCGCCAAGCTTGCCGGAGCCCGGGTCGCGACCACCTGCGGCGCCGACAAGCAAGGCTATGTACAGTCCTTGGGCGCCGAGCTGGCCATCGACTATCGCACCCAGGATATTCACCGCAGCCTGCGCGCCTGGTCCGCCGATGGTGTGGATCTGGTGCTCGATTGCGTGGGTGGCGCAAGCCTGGCCAACAGCCTGGAGCTACTGCGGCCAGGGGGAATCCTGGTTTCGATCCTGACCCTGCACCCTGGCGAAACCGGCCCCGACCATGCTGCGGCCGCTCGACGCGG
>NZ_MOAK01000087.1:241285-245662 GCF_003732485.1 Pseudomonas protegens | reverse complement strand
GATCGGAGCCCTGCTGTGCAGTGGCCGGGTACAACCGCCACCAATCGAGATTCTTGCACTGGAACAGGTCGCCAACGCCCATGACCGACTGCAGCGCGGCGAGGCCAGAACCAAGATGGTGCTCCAGGTGCTGGACTGAGACGCGTTGTGCTCGTCGGCGCGATCAACGGAAAAACTCACCCGGTGTCGCCTCGAACTGCTGGCGAAACGCAGCGATAAACGCCGAGGTCGAGTCATAACCACAGGCCAGCGCCACATCGGTGACCCGCTCGCCCTGCTCCAGGGGAGTTAGGGCGCCTAGCAGACGCAGACGCTGGCGCCAGGCACGAAAGGTCAGCCCGGTGTCCTTGAGAAACAGCCGGCTGAGGGTCTTCTCCGTCACCCCCAGCTTCTGGCTCCACTGGCCCAGGGTGGTCTGCTGTTCCGGGTGCGCCTGCAGGCTGCGGTAGATCGCCCGCAAGCGCGGGTCCAGGGGCAGCGGCAGCATCAGGTCCAGTTGCGGCGCGGCCGCCAGCTGGTCCAGCAGCACCTGGGCCAGGCGTCCGTCGGCGCTGTCCTCGACATATTCCACCGGCAACTCGCTGAAGGCGCGGATCAACTCCCGCAGCAGGCTGCTGACCGCCAGCACCTGGCAATTGTCGGTGGCCGCCCAGGCGGTGACGCTGCAGTCCAGGTACAGGCTGCGCATCTCGGTGCGCGGCGAGCTGAACACCCGGTGCGGCACCCCGGCGGGAATCCATACCGCCCGTTGCGGCGGCGCGATAAAGCGCCCGCCGCTGGTGTGGATTTCCAGCACCCCCTGAATCGCATAGGACAACTGCACCCAGGGATGGCTGTGGCGCCGGGTCAGCGCCCGATTGGGCAAGGATTCGGTGCGGCCGTACACCGGCCTGGGCAAGCTGGGCAGCCCGGGAATACTGCGCCGGACGATCTTTTCATGTCCTTTAGGCGGCATTAACTGGCTCCTTGGCGTTAGTCGGTAAATTCCAGCCACGTTAGAGTCGCCCCATCGCTCTTGGCAACCCCCGGATGATCCCGCTATGACTCGCTCGCGTCTTTTGCCCGACAACTTCACCCTGACCCTGATCGGCGTGGTCCTGCTGGCCAGCTTCCTGCCGGCCAGCGGCCAGGTGGCGGTCGGCTTCGGCTGGCTGACCAACCTCGCCATCGGCCTGCTGTTCTTCCTCCACGGCGCCAAGCTGTCGCGCGAGGCGATCATCGCCGGGGCCGGCCACTGGCGCCTGCATCTGCTGGTGTTCAGCCTGACCTTCGTGCTCTTCCCGCTACTGGGGCTGGCACTCAAGCCATTGCTGTCGCCGCTGGTGGGCAATGAGCTGTACATGGGCATGCTGTATCTGTGCGCCCTGCCGGCCACGGTGCAATCGGCCATCGCCTTCACCTCCCTGGCCCGAGGCAATATCCCGGCGGCCATCTGCAGCGCTGCGGCGTCGAGCCTGTTCGGGATCTTCCTCACCCCGCTCTTGGTGACCCTGCTGCTGAATGTGCACGGCGACGGCGGCTCGACCCTGGACGCGATCCTCAAGATCAGCGTGCAATTGCTGCTGCCATTCATCGCCGGACAGATCGCCCGGCGCTGGATCGGCGCCTGGGTCGGGCGCAACAAGAACTGGCTGCGTTTCGTCGACCAGGGCTCGATCCTGCTGGTGGTCTACGGCGCCTTCAGCGAGGCGGTGAACGAAGGCATCTGGCAGCAGATCCCGCTGTGGGAACTGGGCGGGCTGCTGGTGGCCTGCTGCAGCCTCCTGGCCCTGGTGCTGCTGGCGTCGAGCTTTCTCGGCAAGCTGTTCGGCTTCGACCAGGAAGACCGCATCACCATCCTCTTCTGCGGCTCGAAAAAGAGCCTGGCCACTGGCGTGCCGATGGCCCAGGTGCTGTTTGCCGGCAGCACCATGGGCGTGCTGATTTTGCCGCTGATGCTGTTCCACCAGATCCAGCTGATGGTCTGCGCGGTGCTGGCCCAGCGCTACGCCAAGCGCCCGGAATCGGTGGCCGAGCTGATGGGCCAGGTCGACCCGTAACTGTTCCTGCAAGGCGGCCCGGCGGTTGACCGGGCCTGCGCGCAGATGGCGATGAAGCGTGCGCAATGGCATGATGCCGCGGCGAAAATCATCAAGGACCGCTGATGTTTCCCCATCGAATTCAAGCCCCCAGCCAGGCCGACCTGGAACTGCAGGTTAGCGCCCGCCTGGAGGCCGATGACCAGGCCCAGGTCATCGTCCAGTTCGCCAAGGCCGAACAGTACGACGGCGAACTGCTGAGTCAGCTCGACACGCTCTGCGCCCGTTTCGGTGAACGCCTCACCGTGCGTTTCTATAGCCATTACCCGGGCAGCGCGTTCGATGCCCGGGTGTTGCTGGCCCTGCCCCATGTGCAGTCCCTGAGCCTGGACTGCCTCGACACCCTGGATCACTACGAGGCCATCGGCCGCCTGCCCCTGCTTCGGGAGTTTGCCCTGCAGGTGATCAGCGCCGACCTGCCTGAACTGCTCAGCCTGCCCAACCTGGAGCAACTGCACAGCCTGCGGCTGTCCCTGGACAAGGGCCCGGCGATCGAACTGGCGCCGATTGGCTGGATGCCCGAGTTGCACAGCCTGAGCATCAGCGTGCAGAGCCATCAGCTGGATGTGCTGAGCCAGTGCCCGAGCATCAGGCACCTGAGCCTGCATCGCCTGCCGGCCAAGACCACCCTGGACATGGTGGCCGGCATGGCCGGGCTGCGCAGCCTGGCGCTGAGTTTCGGCAGCCGCGAGAGCATGCCGGAGTTGCACAACCCCCAGGTCACGGATCTGGAGATCCTTCGGGTGCGCGGCCTCCACCAACTGCAACTGGATGGCTTTCCACAGCTTGAGGTGCTGAAGATCGAGGACCAGGCGCAACTGCGCCGGCTGGATCTCGCCGGACTGGCGCGGCTGCACAAGCTGAGCCTGATCAACCTCAAGAGCCTGGGGGAACTCAGCGGCCTGAAAACCTCGAACATCGCCGACCTGCGCATCATCAAGGCCCCACAGATGGATCTGCTGACACTGATCGACAGCCAGCTACCGCCCAGCGTGCAGCACCTCAAGCTGCTCAGTGGCAAACGCGCCGTGGACAAACAGCTCGAAGCCCGGCAACAGCAGCTGGGCATTCCTGAACCCCGCGGCCCGTATTGACCACCGCCCTCTCGTAGGAGCGAGCTTGCTCGCGAAGGACGTCAACGATAACCCGCACTTGCAGGGAAGCTGCGGCGCGTTGGAAATCATCGCGAGCAAGCTCGCTCCTACAGATTCACCGCCCCTTCCGTGATCACCCGCACCCGTGGCGCACATTGGCACCCCACGGCTGTGCTAACGTTCGCCAACCCCCAAGCTTGAAACCCTGCCCCATGTCCATCACTGAGAATCTCCTGGCCTTCACCCTGGCCGCCACGCTGCTGACCCTGACCCCGGGCCTGGACACCGCCCTGGTGCTGCGCACCGCCACTGTGGAAGGTCGGCGGCAGGCGCTGCGCGCGGCGTTGGGCATCAATGCCGGCTGCCTGATCTGGGGCGCGGCTGTGGCCTTCGGCCTGGGGGCCTTGATAGCGGTGTCGGAACTGGCCTTCAACCTGTTGAAGTACTGCGGCGCCGCCTACCTCGCCTGGCTGGGACTGAACATGCTGCTGCGCCCGCGCCACTCGTTTGCTCCCACAGGCGCGAACAGCGACCCCGGCACCAACTGGTTTCTCAAGGGCATGCTGGGCAATGTGCTCAACCCCAAGGTGGGAGTGTTCTACGTGTCCTTTCTGCCGCAGTTCATTCCCCAGGGCCAGCCGTTGGTGGCCTGGACCTTCGGCCTGGTGAGCATTCACGTGGTGCTGGGGCTGGTCTGGTCGCTACTGCTGATCGCCGCCACCCGGCCCCTGGCCGGTGTGCTGCAGCGGGAAAAGGTGATCCAGTGGATGGACCGCACCACAGGGATGATCTTCGTACTGTTTGCCGCTCGATTGGCCTTGAGCAGGCGCTGAGAAGCCGCTCCCAGCCACTGCCAGCGGCCCCGACAAGCTCACGAGGTCACGCCAAGGCCGCCACTCAGGCTTGCGCCTCGCTCCTAAACTGCTGCCACTGTTCCCAGCAGTTCTCGGCCACCAGATCGCGGTAACCCCGCTCGTTTTCCATGCTCAGCGCCGCTGCCACCGGCAACGCGATACAGGCGGCGTTATCACGAATATCCAGCACTTCGGCCTCGGTCAGGGGCATGCCCTTGGTGTTTTCGGCATTCAGCAGCAAGGCCACCAACGCAGGTACGAATACCAGGCAAAGCTGATCGGTCATGGCTCAGTGTCCAGGGGTTAGGCAAGAGCCGAAAAGCCTACACATATCGGCCCTGCGCAGCCATT
>NZ_MOAK01000087.1:151911-241229 GCF_003732485.1 Pseudomonas protegens | reverse complement strand
CGATCTCCCCCCCCCCGCCATTCACCCCTCGGCCAGCACCACGCCCCGTGCTTCCAGCAGCTTCACGAAACTGCTCAGGCTTTGCGACACGGTGCCGCGCCGCCAGACCAGCCAGGTGCGCAGGAAGCGAAAACGCGGCGACAGCGGCCAGACGCTGACCGTGGCGCAGCCGGGCATGCTTTCCAGCATGCTGCGGGGCATCAGCGCCAGCCCGGCACCGGCGCTGACGCAGGCCAGCATGCCGTGGTAGGACTCCATTTCATGGATCTTGCCCGGCACTGCGGCGTCCTGGGTGAACCAGCTTTCGAAGTGATGACGGTAGGAGCAATTGGCGCGAAAGGCGTAGATGCTTTCGCCATTGACTTCCCGCGCTCGGGTAATCGGGGCATGCCCCAGGGGCGCAATCAACACCATTTCTTCCTCGAACACCGGCAGTCCTTCCAGGGCCGGGTGGCGCACCGGGCCGTCGACGAAGGCCGCCACCAGACGGCCGGAGAGTACGCCTTCGATCATGGTCCCCGAGGGGCCGGTGGACAGGTCCAGCTCGACCTTGGCGTACTGCTGGTTGTAGGCCGCGAGCAAGGCCGGGATGCGCACCGCTGCGGTGCTTTCCAGGGAGCCCAGGGCAAACGGGCCCTGGGGTTCCTCGCCGGCCACGGTCAGGCGCGCTTCGGCCACCAGGTCGAGAATGCGCCGGGCGTAGTCGAGGAAGTTCCACCCGGCGGGCGACAGGCGCAGGCGGCTCTTCTCGCGGATAAACAGCTCCACCCCCAGGTCTTGCTCCAGTTGCTTGATCCTTGTGGTCAGGTTCGACGGCACCCGGTGGATCAATTGCGCCGCGGCGCTGATGCTGCCCTGTTCGGCAACCGCCTTGAAAATCTCCAGCTGGACCAGATCCACTTCATTCTCCAAACGTGAACGACTCGCTTAATATTATTCAGTTTTCAGCAAAGATCCAGCACCGTAACCTGCCGTCATTCCCACCCAGCAGGACGGTGCCATGAGCCTTGTTTCCAGCCACACCCACGCCTTGTCGATCAACCCCGCCAGCGGCGAGCAGATTGGCGCCTACCCCTACCAGTCCGAAGCGAAACAGGACGCCACCCTGGAGCGCGCCGCCCGCGGTTTCGCCCAGTGGAAACGCCAGAGCGTCGCCGAGCGCGCCAGCCGCCTGAACGCACTGGCCCAGGCCCTGCGGGACAACAGCGAGGCCATGGCACGCATGATCAGCCTGGAAATGGGCAAGCCCCTGCCCCAGGCCCGGGGCGAAATCGAAAAGTGCGCCCAGCTGTGCCTGTGGTACGCCGAACACGGCCCAGCCATGCTGGCCCCGGAAGCAACCCTGGTGGAGAACGACAAGGCGCGCATCGAGTACCGGCCCCTGGGCCCGCTCCTCGCGGTGATGCCGTGGAACTTCCCGATCTGGCAGGTGCTGCGCGGCGCGGTGCCGGCACTGCTGGCGGGCAATACCTA
This sequence comes from Pseudomonas protegens, assembly GCF_003732485.1. Taxonomy (GTDB): domain Bacteria; phylum Pseudomonadota; class Gammaproteobacteria; order Pseudomonadales; family Pseudomonadaceae; genus Aquipseudomonas; species Aquipseudomonas protegens_B. Next base: position 239,756 of record NZ_MOAK01000087.1, on the reverse strand, counting down.
TGTGCTCAAGCACGCCCCGAATGTCATGGGCAGCGCCTACCTGCTGCTGCAAGCGCTGCAGCGCGCCGGTTTCCCTGAAGGGGTGTTCGAGCTGCTCAACGTCACCCCGGACGGCGTGTCCCGCGCCATCGCCGACCGCCGCATCGCCGCCGTGACCCTGACCGGCAGCGTGCGCGCCGGCATCGCCATCGGCGCCCAGGCGGGCGCCGCCCTGAAGAAATGCGTGCTGGAACTGGGCGGTTCCGATCCCTTTATCGTGCTCAACGACGCCGATCTGGACGAAGCGGTGAAGGCCGCGGTGATCGGCCGCTACCAGAACACCGGCCAGGTCTGCGCCGCCGCCAAGCGCCTGATCATCGAACAAGGGGTGGTCGCGGAGTTCACCCGCAAATTCGTCGAAGCCACCCGTACCCTGGTGGTCGGCGACCCGCTGGCCAGCGACACCTACCTCGGCCCCATGGCCCGCTTCGACCTGCGCGACGAGCTGCACCAGCAAGTCCAGGCGACCCTGGCCGAAGGCGCCACCCTGCTGCTGGGCGGCGACAAGGTCGAAGGCGCCGGCAACTATTACCAGCCCACGGTGCTGGCCGACGTCACCGAGCAGATGACCGCCTTCAGGCAGGAACTGTTCGGCCCGGTGGCCGCCATCATCAGCGCCCGCGATGCCCAACACGCCCTGGAACTGGCCAACGACAGCGAATTCGGCCTCACCGCAACGATCTTCACCCAGGACCTGGAACGGGCCCGGCAGATGACCGACGAGCTGGAAACCGGCGGCGTGTTCATCAACGGCTACAGCGCCAGTGACCCCCGGGTGACCTTCGGCGGGGTGAAGAAAAGCGGCTTCGGTCGCGAGCTGTCGCACTTCGGCGTGCGCGAGTTCTGCAATGCGCAGACAGTGTGGCTGGATCGGCGTTGAGGTAGCACCAAAGCAACGTGACCTGTGGCGAGGGAGCAAGCTCGCTCGCCACAACCCAAGTGTTGATCCTTGACTGAGCGGCCTGACTTTTTTATGGAGATGAATCCCCCCATCAATCAGATCCGACTCAGCCAGCGTCCAAAACCGCTGAATAAAACTGCTTACGATTCTTTCAGTTTTTCAGAATTTTCTTGAGGCCCTGCCGCTACCGACCTTTCTATGATGTTTCTTTTTGATATCACCTGAGGTTCGGCATGTGCGCCCCCGTTCAAAAGTTCATCGTTCGCCTGCCTGGTGAGCTTCACCTGCAAGTCAAGCGCATCGCCAAGCAGGAAAACCGCAGCATGAACCATGAAATCGTCAACCGCCTGGAAAAGTCCCTGACCGCCACCGACGCCCGCCCCCTGGACGAAAAACTCATCACTATCCTGCTCAACAAGATTGAATCCCTGGAACAACAGATTGAATCCCTGCAAATGAACACCCCCGAGCCCGACCAGTAACGCAGCCCCTTTTCACCCATCAGCGCCGCCCCCCTCGGCAACCTGAGTTGATTCATTTCCCGCCTTTACCCCCACGCCGCACCTTGTATGATGGCGCCTGCCCGACAGCACCCAGCGGCAACCGCCAGGCCCTGGCCTGATGCCTGCAGGGCTCCCCCGCTGTTCCTCACTACAGACTCAGGTCGACGATCGTAGCCTTCTCAGGAACCTCCCCCGGCTTCTGCCATGGGGACAGCGTCGCCTTCTAGGATTGTTCATGAGCCGGACTCACCCGACGCCCCACACACGCGCCTGCTCCACAGGATTGCCTTTCAATCGCCTGACCCTCGGCCTGCTGCTGGCCGGTAGCCACGCCGTGGCCAACGCCAGCGGCACCCAGTTACCGACCCAGACCGTCAGTGGCGAAGAGCAATACGGCTACCGCGCCGACAGCGCCTCGGTGGGCGGCTTCAGCGAAACGCCGCTGCTGGACACCCCGGCGTCCATCAGCGTGATCAACGAAGAGCTGATCAAGGACCAACAGGCGCGGCTGCTCAGCGAGGTGCTGAAGAACGACGCCTCGGTGGGCCAGAGCTACGCGCCGGTGGGCTACTACGAAAACTTCGAGGTGCGCGGCTTTTCCCTGAACGCCGCCAGCAGCTACAAGATCAACAACCGCACCGTCACCGGCGAACAGAACGTCGCCCTGGAAAACAAGCAGCGGGTGGAACTGCTCAAGGGCCTTTCCGGCCTGCAAAGCGGGGTCAGCGAGCCGGGTGGGCTGATCAACTACGTGACCAAGCGGCCCACGGATATCCGCTCGGTGACCGTCTCCACCGACGATCGCGGCAGCGGTTACCTGGCCACCGACGTGGGCGGCTGGTTCGGCAGCGAACAGCAGTTCGGCCTGCGGGCCAACCTGGCCCATGAAGACCTGCACTCCTACGTCGAGCACACCAACGGCCAGCGCGACTTTGCCTCCCTGGCCTTCGACTGGAACATCAGCCCCGATGCCCTGCTGCAACTGGATATCGAATACCAGAACAAGCAACAGCGCTCGGCCCCGGGTTATCAACTGCTGGGCGGCTCCAGCCTGCCCCACCACGCCTCGCCGAAAAAACTCCTGGGACACCAGAGCGGGTCAAAGCCGGTGACCAACGAATCGCTGAATATCGGCGGCAACTTCGAGTACCGCTTCAACGACGACTGGAAGGGCAACCTCAGTGCGTCCCGCAGCCGGGTGGTGATCGATGACTACAGCTCGTTTGCCTGGGGCGGCTGTACCACCGGCTGCATCAACGCCAACGGCAACTACTTCAGCCCCGAGGGCAACTACGACCTCTACGACTTTCGCAGCCCCGACGACACCCGGCGCAACGATGAAGTGCAGGCGGTGCTCAACGGTCGTTTCGACGCTGCAGGACTGGGGCATGAGTTGACCGTGGGAAGCAGTGCGTTCCGCCGCGTGGTGGACCGGCGCGAGTCCATCAATCAATGGATTGGCACGGGCAATATCCAGAGCGAGCCGGAAAACTTCGACCGCTACAACGGCGCCCTCAACGACACCCACAAACGCCTCGACAGCCGTCAATACGGCCTGTTCCTCAGCGACCGCATCAGCTTCAACGATCAGTGGCAGACCGTCCTCGGCGGGCGCGAAGTGCGCCTCGACGAAGAAAGCTTCGACAAGGACGGCGTGCGCGATCGCCACACCCAACGCTATGTATTCCTGCCCCAGGCCGCGTTGATCTACAAACCGATCAACAATATTGCGCTGTACACCCAGTACAGCAAGGGCCTGAGCCTGGGTGGCCAGGCCCCATGGTTCGCCAGCAACAGTGGCGACACCCTGGCCCCCACCGTCTCGCGCCAAATCGAAACCGGGATCAAATACGACTGGCAGCGCATGAGTTTTACCGCCGCCCTGTTCCAGATGCGCCAGGCCTACCAGTACTCGCGCCCGGACGCTGCAGGCGGCTTCACCTACGTCCAGCAGGGCCAGCAAAAGAACACCGGCCTGGAGCTCTCCGCCAACGGCTGGGCCACCCAGCGCCTGCAGATTGCCGCCAGCGTCGCGGCGATCCGCTCCCGGGTCGAGGACACCGGCACCCCGGCCTACGAAGGCCATCAAACCCTCAACGTCCCACGCCTGCGGGCCAGCCTCCAAGGCGACTACGCCCTACCCTGGCTCGACGGCCTGGCCCTGCTGGGTGGCGTGCAGTACAGCGGCAGCAAGTACGCCGACCGCCAGGGCAACGTCGCCACCGGCGCCTACGCCATCTTCAACATCGGCAGCCGCTACAGCACGCGCATCGATGGCTACGACACCGTGTTCCGCCTGACCCTGGACAACCTGTTCGACAAGCGCTACTGGCGCGATGCCGGTGAATACATGGGCGACGACTACCTGTTCCAGGGCGCGCCGCTGACGGCTAGGTTGAGTGCTTCGGTGAGTTTCTGAGGCAGCGCCAACCGCCCAGCGCGAATGCGCCTCTCAAGTTAGCCCCTGTATTGTAGGAGCCGGCTTGCCGGCGAAGGCGGTCTCAAGGACACCCTCGCTGGCAAACCAGTGACTATGCGAATCTGTCAGGCATGCACAAAAAAGCCGGTCATCAAGACCGGCTTGTCAGCGCCTGGTCTACTCGCCATCAAACCGGCTGCAAAGCCCGCAAGGCTTCAGGGTACTGGCTGGCCACACGCAGCAGCGTTTGAGCCGCGCCTGTCGGCTGGCGCCGGCCTTGCTCCCAATCCTGCAGTGTACGCAGGCTGACCCCCAACAGCGTGGCGAACGCACTCTGAGAGAGCCCCACCTTAGCCCGGGCCTCTGCCGCCCCGGACAGTTTTACCACCGTTGCACGCGCCGCCTTGCCGGCTTTCATCTGGCCCACCGAAGTCAGCAAATCCTTCTGAAACTGCTGCAGTTCATGGTCCATGACTGATTCCCTCTTTCAATTGATTCAGAAAGCCGATGGGCAGATTGTCTAACTTCGCCTTGGTGTAGACGATCAGCAACCAAATAAGACCTTCCGAAAGCAGGTTGTAGTAGATGACTCGTGTGCCGCCGCGCTTGCCGATGCCACTGCAAGACCAGCGCACCTTGCGCAGCCCTCCGGTACCGGGGATGACGTCTCCAACCCATGGGTCTGCGACCAACCAGGTGATGAACTCCAAGCGCTCGGTGTCATTCCAGATCGGCTCGGCGTAGCGCTTGAAGACCTCTGTTTCGATAACGGTATACATGGCTCCACCATCTACGGCAAGGCCGTACAGACGAACAAACAGGCATTCGTCCGACACAACCTGCTGGCGCTGGAAAAACCAATACTCCTGCCGCAACCAGGCATCGCAAGGGGTGGACGTTTGATCTACTCATCACCGAGGGTGGCCGCAATCATCGAGGGCAGCCACTGCTTACCGAAAATACAGATTTGCCTTACAGGCTCGGAGCCGGTTTACCGGCGAAGGTGTCCTCAAGAGAGCAGTGGTAAGCCAAGGTGCATCACTCTGTAATGACTCGAAGCTGCCAACCTGCTTGATCGGTTACTTGGTCGGTTACTTGGTCGGTTACTTGGTCGCTCTGGCGGCAGCCCCAAGGATGATCACACGTCCAACCACCAGTTCAACAGCGTCTCGTCCTCATCGTCGTCGAGGTTTTTATAGACATTGGCGTAGTACCACTCGATCCCGGTTTTCTCGCGGAAGCGATCGAACACCGCATTGATACGGTCCATGCCATTCCTTGCAGGAACAGCAAATGACCGGTTCCCCTCGAACAGCCCATCCAGGGTTCCGCCCAGTTCACCAGCGACCTCGTTTTCAAGCGCACTGATCACCGTAGGATCAATGTAATCGGCATAGATCTGAATGCAGAAATTCCCGCCTCGGCGCAGTACTTGCGCCGGAGCATCGGGATTGCGGATTGAAACGATATCGCCCCGCGCCAGGTTCTGTGCCAGCCCCGGCGAAGACAGCAACTCGTAGGTATCCTCATCGATGCGCCGCGCCGGCAACTCCTCGCGAACGGCGCCATCGTCATCGGCCATGTACACCTGAATCAGCACAGGGGATTGCTTGTCATCCATACGATGGCTCCACCACTTCCAGGTTCAACACCAGACTCATCTAATCCACCAGCCGCCACGTCCCCAAAGGGCGCAAACGAACGGGCCTCAAGGCAACGGCGCAAAGCTCCCACCGCCCTCATTCCACCGAAACCCCGGAAACGTGCAGTCCTTGAAAGCAATCCGCAGTTGCTCCCCCTCACCCTGCAACTGCAAGGTATCCACTCCCTGATTCGGACAGCCCGGTGCCGCGATCGCCAGGCTCACCAGCAACTTGCCGGTGGCCTTGTCCATCACCTCCAGCGTCGTGATTCGCTGATCATTGCCCTGCATCGGCACCTGGAAATACCAGCGTTTGGTGGAAGCACTCTGCAACAGCGTGGTGACCGGCTGCGGCCACGAGCGATCCGAATCCACCAGCCCCACCAGCTTCAGCGCAATGGGCAAGGACTTGCCCGTGCGATAACTGGTCCAGGTGCCGCGCACCTGCTCCTGCTGGCGGGAGTTCATCAAGTCATTGAACTGCAGACGCGCCACCGGCAAGCCCTGCTCGTCCAGCTCATCCATGGCCAGCGTCTTGTTGCTGTAGCTGAAGGTCGGCTTGAGGCGGATCGGCGTGCGATAGCGCTGATAGGCATAGGTGCCCTGGTAGACCGCATTCTGGCTACCCAGGGTCAAGACAATCGCCTGCTTGCCCAAGGTCCCCTCATACACCCCATGGGACGCCTGCGCCGGCAACAGCCACAGCGCCAACACCAGCACCGCCAGCCCCCGAGCAAATTCAAACCCGCGCATCAGAAACGCTCCTCGCCCGACGACAGATATTCCAAACGCTCAGGGGTGATCACCCGGTAATAATCCCAACGCCGAGTGCGCTTGTCGTAATTGATAAAGTCCTGCTTGCTGAACTCCATCTGCCCACTGGGGGAAAAGCGCAGATCACCGTCCACCGCGAACTGCTCCAACTGCGGATGACGCCGATAGGTCCGCAGATCCCGGCTGTACAGGTAGTACTGCGTGGGCGAGCACCACACCCGGCCATCCGCCTCCCCCACGCGATAGCCCTGGACCTGAAAGTCCATCCGCGCCTCGGCATGAAAATGCCCGAAGGTCAGCGTCCTGGTGCCCACGGACGACAGACACCACTGCCCGCTAATCTCCTGCACCCGCTTACCGGTGGCCCGGCTGATCACCCGGATACTGTCCACCTGCGCCACCTCCTCCCCGGCCTTGCGCGCGGCATGCACACTGAAATAGAAATCCCGATCGAACACCGGCTGCAACAACTCCCCCTCAAACGCCTCCCGCTGACTGTCGCCAAAGCGCGTCACCCGCTGCAACTGCAACGGCTGCTGCGTGCCCGTGCGCAAATCCACCAGACTGCCCTGCAACGCCTCCGTGCCCTCGGCGAACGGCTGCAACGACACCGCCGTCGCCGGCAGGGTCGGGTTGTCCATGATGTTGATCAACAGCGCGGAGCCGGGATGGAAAGGGGTGGATTCCAACGCCATGGGCAAGCGCTCGGACTCGGAGAACCAATAGCCGGACATACCGCCGCCGTATTGGGAGTCGTAGGTGAGCGCCAGTTCAACCGGGGTGTCGCCGAGGGTGCCGCGGTAGGTGGTGGTGGGGTTGGCTTGGGCGGTTGGGGCGAGGATTGCCAGGCCCAACAAGAGTGCTGGAGCCAGGTGGGATAGGAGGTGTTGGAGGTAATGCTGTTTGCCAGCCCTTGTTTGCGAACTGCTGCCAATGGGCTGGGTCATGCCTGCGTTCCTTGCGGTAGGGAAAAGGGGCGCAGGATAGCAAAATCGATTGAAGGTCAGATGGTTTTGCCAAGGTCACTCTATAGCCGATATCCACCTTGCTGGTTTCAACCCCCTTGTGTGTAGCGGATCGATAAAACAGTAACCCCTTACGCACAAACCGGACCTGCCTTACAGCGCTGCCGTTGTACCAAAGAAATGCCCTGCCTACAGTTTCAGACGTGATGAAAAGCCCTACCGGCCTCCCTCCTGATACTTCGTTCCCCGGCCCTCTCGGCAATCAAAACCCGCACTGATCTGAAACCCCAGAAAGAGGCCGCATGACCGACTCTCGCCCCCTCTCGCTGACCACCCCACCCGTTGGCTACAGCGACTGGCTGGCGGAGTTGAAAACCCGTATTCACCAAGCGCAGCAACGTGCCATGCGGACAGTGAACCGCGAGTTGGTCGCACTCTATTGGCACATCGGCCACGACATACTCCAACGCCAGAACCGCGAAGGCTGGGGTGCCAAAATCATCGAACGACTGGCTCAGGACTTGCGTGCAACCTTCCCCGATATGAAGGGTTTCTCCCGCGCCAACCTGATGTACATGCGCGCCTTTGCCGAGGCCTGGCCCGATTCTGAAATTGTCCAACAGGCTGTTGGACAATTGCCGTGGGGCTACAATCTGCTGCTGATCACCAAGCTGAAAGCTCCACAAGAGCGCCTGGTCTACGCCCAACGGGCCGTCGAATACGGCTGGTCCCGAAACGTGCTGGGCATGCACATCGAGACTCGCTTGCTGGAGCGTGAAGGCATGGCCCAAACCAACTTTTCAACGCAGTTGCCGGCCCCAAACTCGGACCTGGCCCAACAGCTGTTGAAAGACCCTTATGTATTCGACTTTCTCGACGTCAACCGAGAAGCAAACGAGCGCGATATCGAACATGCCCTGGTACAGCATGTCACCCGATTTCTGCTGGAGTTGGGGGCAGGCTTTGCCTTTGTTGGTCGGCAAGTGGCACTGGAAGTGGGTGGAGAAGACTTCTTCATCGACCTGCTTTTTTATCACCTCAAACTGCACTGCTATGTGGTCATCGAACTGAAATCTGACAAGTTCAAACCTGAACACCTGGGCCAGTTGGGCTTCTACCTGACAGTCGTGGACAGCCAGATAAAAAGCCGGAAAGACGCCCCCAGCATCGGTTTGCTGTTGTGCAGAAGCAAAAACAAGGTCGTGGCGGAGTACGCATTGCGTGACAGCGCCAAACCCATGGGCGTAGCGGAGTATCAACTGAGGGCGGCGCTACCGGCGGAGTTGCAATCGACCTTGCCTAGCATCGAGCAGATAGAGCAGGAATTGGCTGAGCATTGAGTGGTGACAAGCATTGATGTAGCGGGATAGAAGGTGGGGCCGGCGTTACAAGAAACCCGCAAGCCATTGGTTATGTACAGCTATCAGTGGACTGGCTCATGTCGGATCCTCCTAGTTGTAGGGAAAAGGGGCGCTAGATAGCAAAGTCCCCTCTCCCTGAAGATCGTTAGATAACAACTAACTCCAAAAACCCTAGAACCACCCCTCACAAAGTTTTTCCGTTTGGTCGAGAATCATCTGCGCGGCATCCTCGGCCTTGTCGGGCGGGTACTTGTAATGACGTAAAATCCGCCGCACCAAAATCCGCAACTTAGCCCGCACACTCTCGCGCCGGCTCCAATCGACACTGACATTGGCGCGCAAGCTCGCCGTCAGCTCATGAGCAATTTTCGCCAAAATCTCATCGCCCAGTTCACGCACCGAGGCTTCATTGGTAGCCAGGGCATCGTAAAACGCTAACTCATCCTCATTGAGCCCAAGCTTCTCGCCACGCTTGCTGGCAGCGGCAAATTTCTTGGCCATCTCGATCAACTCTTCGATCACCTGAGCCGTTTCGATCGAGCGGTTTTGGTAGCGCTTGATGACATTGGCGAGCAGCTCGGAGAACTTCTTTTCTTGGACCAAGTTGGAGCTGTAGCGGCTCTTAATTTCACCTTCGAGCAAGCGTTCCAGCAGCTCTACCGCAAGGTTCTTCTCCGGCAGGTTGCGTACATCGGCAAGAAAAGCCTCATCGAGCAGGCCGATATTAGGCTTGTCCAGCCCCACTGCTTCGAAGATGTCCACCACATCCCCAGAGACCACGGCATTACCGATGATCTGGCGAATCGCCAACTCACGCTCTTCATCGGTTTTCTTCTGCTGACTGACATCGCGCTTGATCAAAATCACCTTGATCGCTTGGAAAAAAGCCACCTCCTCGCGCACTGCCTTGGCTTCATCCAAGGTGCAGCACAAGGTGAACGCCTTACTCATGGCCAACGCGTTGTCAGCAAAACGCTTCTTACCGTCCTCCAAACCCAACACATGGTTGGCGGCTCCAGCCAGCAACTTGTGGCCTCCGGTTAGAAAATCGCTGTAATCAAAACCGTGCAACAGGCTGCGCAGGACATCGAGCCGCTCCTCCAACACCGAGTAGGCTTCATGAGCATCCACCGTTGGGCGCCCTTTGCCCTTGCTGCCGGTGTATTCCTTGAGCGCCGCTTTCAACTCGTTGGCGATACCGATGTAGTCCACCACCAGGCCGCCCTGCTTGTCCTTGAATACTCGGTTAACCCGGGCGATGGCCTGCATCAGGTTGTGGCCCTTCATCGGCTTGTCGACATACAGCGTATGAACACAAGGCGCATCGAATCCGGTCAGCCACATATCCCGGACGATCACCAACTTGAGCGGATCGAGGGGATCTTTGAAGCGTTTTTCCAGGCGCTTTTTGACCTGGCCAGAGTAGATATGCGGCTGCAACAAGGCCTTGTCCGAAGCGCTGCCGGTCATCACGATCTTGATCGCGCCTTTCTCCGGGTCTTCGTGGTGCCAGTCAGGGCGCAGGGCAACGATTTCGTTGTACAGATGCACACAGATTTCGCGGCTCATGGCGACCACCATGGCTTTGCCGGGCATCTGCCCCATGCCGACCAGCCCCAGATTGCGCTCCTCAAAGTGCGTGACCATATCCGCCGCCACGCTGTGAATACGCGGCGAGGCGCCCACTACCTTTTCCAACGCAGCCCAGCGGCTTTTCAAGCGTGACTGTTGCTCGTCTTCTTCATCTTCGGCCAGCTCATCTACCTGATCGTCGATGTGCGGCAGTTCGCTTTCTTTCAAGGACAGCTTGGCCAGGCGTGATTCGTAGTAGATGGCGACGGTGGCGCCGTCTTCTGTGGCCTGCTGCATGTCGTAAACATGGATGTACTCACCGAACACCGAACGGGTATCGCGGTCTTCGCTGGACACCGGAGTGCCGGTAAAGGCCACGAATGTAGCGTTCGGCAGTGCATCGCGCAGGTGCTGGGCATAGCCCACTTCATAGCGCGCCCGGCTGTCTGCTGCCTGCAGGCCAGCGGGGGCTTTGAGCTCGGCATTAAAGCCGTATTGAGTGCGATGAGCCTCGTCGGCGATAACCACGATATTGGAGCGCAGGGACAGCACCGGAAAGCTGTCTTCATCCACGCCTGGCATAAACTTTTGAATGGTGGCGAACACAATGCCGCCACTGGGCCGGTTGGCCAGCTTGGTCCGCAGATCACCACGGGACTCCACCTGAACCGGCTGTTCCCGAAGCAAATCCTGGGACAGGGAGAACACTCCAAACAGCTGGCCGTCCAGATCGTTGCGGTCGGTGATGACCACAATGGTGGGGTTCTCCATCGCCGTTTCCTGCATCACCCGAGCGGCGAAGCAGGTCATGGTGATGCTCTTGCCCGAGCCCTGGGTGTGCCAAACCACACCGCCCTTATGGCTACCGCCAGGACGCGAAGCCACGACCACCTGCTGGATGGCGGCGCGCACGGCATGGAACTGGTGATAACCAGCAATCTTCTTCACCAAACGGCCGTCATCTTCGAACAACACAAAATAGCGCAGGTAATCGAGCAACATCTCCGGCGCCAGCGCACCACGGACTAATGTTTCAAGCTCACTGAATTGCCCCAGCGGATCGAGGGTTTCACCGTCGATGGTGCGCCAGTTCATAAAGCGCTCGATATCCGCCGACAGCGACCCCATTCGAGCTTCAGTACCATCGGAAATCACCAGGATTTCGTTGTACTGGAACACGTCCGGAATCTGCTCCTTGTAGGTCTGAAGCTGCTCAAAGGCTTTACCGAGATCTGCGTTTACGTCAGCCGGGTTTTTCAACTCCAACAAGACCAGCGGCAACCCGTTAATGAACAAGATGATGTCCGGCCGACGAAGCTTTTTCCGCCCTTGGATACGGAACTGACTGATGGCCAGCCAATCATTGGCTTTGACTTCGGCCCAATCGATCAAGCGCACGAAATCGCCGCGGGTTTCGCCGTCTTTCTGGTACTGCACCGGCACGCCACTGACCAGTAGGCGATGGAACAAGCGGTTGGCCGAAAGCTGCACCGGCAAACCCAACTCCAGCACCTGCTTAAGGGCATCTTCACGGGCTGCCAATGGCACCTTGGGATTGAGCTTGGCCATCGCACTGCGTAAGCGCTCTACCAACACCACTTGCCGGTAATTATCACGCTCAGGGTGTTCTCCGTCGTGGGCGATATCTGGCCCGTACAAACGGGTGTAACCCACCTCCTCCAGCCAGCCGAGGGTTTCCTGCTCCAGTTGGTCTTCGGTCATTACGGCATTAGTCCCTTATCAATCCTCGACATTGGCCAGCACTAGGCTACCCAATCAAGTCGCTTCCCCAGCCTCACAGACGGGGTCATCTAGTTATTGGCCACCCACGTCGCCCCTTGTGCAGTCAATCGGTACTTCTGTGCCGGGCTGCGTGGCGAATCGGGATGAGTCATTTCGATCAACCCGGCCACTAATGCCGGGTTCAAATAGTTGTTACGGAAACTCGGGCGATGGGCCAATTGCAGCTGCTGCATCAGCTCTCCCGCTTTCAGGGCAACACCGCCACTCAGCACGTGGAGCAGCCGAGCTACTTGGTCGCTTACTTGATCGGTTACTTGGTCGCTTTGGCCGCCATCGAGCAATGCCTGGTGCAAGGCTTGCAACATGAACTCCACGAAAGGCGTGGCCTCGCTGCGTTGATCCGCCGCACTCAGCGCAGCGTAATAAGCCTGTTGCTGCTCGCGAATCACCGTTTCCACCGGCAGCCAGGCCAAAACGGGACGCCATAGACTGAGAATCAGCGTTTGCCACAAGCGTCCCATCCGCCCGTTGCCATCGGCGAACGGGTGGATGAACTCGAATTCGTAGTGAAAGACACAGCTGGCCAGCAGTGGGTGCAGATCCGTGCTGGACAGCCAACCGAGCAGGTCGTCCACCAAGGTGGGTACACGGCTAGCCGGCGGGGCCATATGCACCAGCTTGTGCTCGCGATAGATACCGACCCCAGCACGGCGAAACTGCCCGGCATCGTCGATAAGCCCGTGCATCAACAGGGCATGAGCTTCCAGCAAATGCTCACGCAACGCCGGGCGCCAGCCAGGCATGGCCTCATAAGCGGCAAAAGCATTGCGCACTTCCTGGATCTCACGGGGCAGGCCTAATACCCGCCTACCCTCCAGAACGGCCGTCACCTGCTCCAGGCTCAGCGTGTTGTTCTCGATGGCCAGCGAAGCCTGGATGGTGCGAATGCGATTACCCCGCCGCAACTGCGGCGTCAGGGTCGCCTCATGCCGCGCCGACAACCGCCCCACCTGCTCGCTAATCTGCGCAACCAGCGCGAGCAGGGTTGGGGTCAGGGTCAACGGCGGCTGATAGCGGCTCATGGGCTAGGCCACCGCTCGGTGAGAAGCTGGGGATGGCTCACGCAGAAGCCTCCCATTCCTTGGCAGTTAACTCGCCGGTTTGGTGGAAGCGCCGGACACGTCCGAGGAACTCGGCAAAATCGCTATTTTCTTCGCTGAGGCGGTTGCACATGTCCCAGTCAATATCGCTGCGTTCCCGCGCAGGAATCAGAATCTGGCTTTCCGTGGGGTTCTCCACATCCAATTGAATCACCCCAATGCCATGGGCAGCGGCGAGCATGCGCAACTCTTTGAGCGTGCCATCGCCTTCCACCGTAGCAGCCACCAAGTAGCCAAAATGCGCCCAGGAGGAATTGGACACCGTCTGGAAAAAACACTTGCGGGCATTGGAGCGGTTAAGCAGCAACTTGACCTCGAACGACCACAAGCGAGCGCGTCGCTCACCCAATACACGAACGCACTCACGCACATTCGCCGTCCAGTCAGCGGTCAGGTTTTCCAGACCGACTAGATCCGGGTGCAACCACTCATTGCCACCGCTCCCGGCGCGGTTGGAGGAGCGTTTTTCGTTGATACGCATGGCGTTCACGCACTGTTCTTCCGACAGCAGGTACTGCGCCAGCAAAGGATAGAGCGCGTGCTCACGTAACCGTGAGGACTCAGGCAATTCTGCGACTTCAGGTGACAGGCCTTCCGCAGCTGCGACCTCAGCATTAGCGTCCAACTCCGACCAGTAATAGTGACGTGGCCGGCCTTCAGTGGTTTTCAATTGCGAGTGCTGCTTCTGCCAGCGAGGACGCGAGCCTGCGATTTCGGCCGCCAGTTGCTGCACAAGGTCAGCGTCGGTCTGAATATGGCTGCCGCTGCCAGCTTTTTTGACCGCGCATTCGGCGGGGAACTGCTCGAATACCCATTGCGCCAGTTCGCGAGCGGTGTGTTGGGTGTCGGGCTGGCTTTGCAGGCACTCGATGACACGTTCGCGCAGGTTAAGAGAAGTCATATTTAAATAACCTCCGATAAAAATTTTTCGGTGGCGGCTGTTGCTTCTGGTAGGCGTAGTTGGCCGGAGATTAGGCGGGGTAATAGGGTGTCGCGGAGTTGGGTGAGGGTTTTGGCTTGGCGTTCGTTTTCAATCCAAACATCTAGCAATGCACCTGCCACGCTCTCATAACTTTTCAAAATGCTGTCGGGAGCTAATAAAATTTTGTGGCTTGATACCAATCCTTTATTTAGGTTCTGTTGTGCCGATCCCGAAGATTTTGATGCAAGAACTTCCCGCTCTCGTCGAACACACATAAACAAAAATGCTCTATTGCATATCTTGGGAATCAAACCACAACAGGCTTGGTTGGCGGTTGACGATTCTGCTAACAGACATGCCTCACCGGCAGTCGCTCCATACATTGCGAGTACAGTCGTCCCTTGGGGCCAGAGTTTAGCCGAACTATCTTTAACTCCAAGATCACTAATTTTTTCCTTAGTATCAAAAACAATAGGGCTCCTGACCTCACCAGAGGTTAACCATGGAACTTCTCCAATCCAATATTCAGGAACTGTTCTCTTTGGAGTGCCGCCGCTTTCAATTCGGTCGCAGCACTCTGCTAAATTTCCGACCATCCACCCTTTGGGCGCCAACCCCAGCTCAGTCTCTTCGAAACTGTCAGGAAACAGTGCTGCAGTGGCTGCGTCCATACCTTCAGGCTCAAGCCCCTCAGACTTCGCACGCACAGGGTCGAAATCGACGAACCAGGACTTGAACAACGCCCGAGCAATGACTTCCAGGGTGGTGTTGGTTTCTCGTAGAAGGGTGATGCGGTCGTCGAGGGAACCAAGAACATCAACAATATCGTCCTGAATATGCAACGGTGGGCATTTCAATTCGATTTTGTTCATGTTTCCTTGGGTCAGTTTTGGCATCACGGCGCCTGTGAGATAGCCGCTGATGTCAGTACCCAGTAAGGAATACTGCAAATAACGCGTGTTTGCCCTCTCGTTCCCGGTCACGATATGTGCGTGATTGTTTACCCAAAATTTTCCAGATGCCATGAAAGCAACCGGTGTTTGGCGAGTACGCAAATTCTCACCATCTTCGGCAATCAACAAATAATCACCGTCAAAAATATACCCATCAACGAAATCGACGATACCTGATGCACCATAGTACGGGTATGGGCCAGGCTTGCGATCAGGCCCCCTCACTGGCTTTCGTTTTGTATCGTAGTTAACGGTTAACTGACCTAACGTCAAAATCTCCCACTCAGAACTCATACCCCAGCCCTCCCAGCTTCTGCCGGATCAACTGGTCGAGTTCTGCACCTTTGGCCATCTGTTCACCCAAGAGGGAAGTGAGATTCTGCATCTTGTCGGCAAAGGCTTCGTCGTCGTCTTCCACCGCCTCGGCACCAACATAACGGCCGGGGGTCAACACATAACCGTGCTCAGCGATTTCGGCGAGGGTTACGCTGCGGCAAAAACCTGGAACGTCGATGTACTCCGCGATATCGCCACCTACATCCAACGGCTCACCGCGCCAATTGGCCACGGTCTGCGCAATACGCTCGATATCACTATCGAGCAGTTCGATCTGCACTCGACTGATGTTAGTGCCTAACTTGCGTGCATCGATAAACAATACTTCGCCAGGGCGAGCAGCTTTTTGCTTGGTAAGAAACCACAAACAAGCCGGGATCTGCGTATTGAAGAACAACTGGCCTGGCAGCGCGATCATCACTTCCACCACATCAGCCTCAACCATGGCCTTGCGAATCTCACCTTCACCACTCTGGGTGGAGCTCATCGAGCCATTGGCCAAAACAATACCGGCCCGCCCATTGGACTTGAGGTGAAACAGCATATGTTGCAGCCAGGCATAGTTGGCGTTGCCTTGCGGCGGTGTGCCATATACCCAACGCGGGTCACCTTCCAAACTACCATGCCACCAGTCGCTGATATTGAATGGTGGATTGGCCAGTACAAAGTCTGCGCGCAGATCGCTGTGTTGGTTACGGATAAAGGTGTCAGCCGGTTCTTTACCGAGATTGAAGTCAATGCCGCGAATGGCCAGGTTCATTGCCGCCAAACGCCAGGTGGTTGGATTGGACTCCTGACCATAGATGGAAACATCACCCAGTTTGCCGCCATGAGCTTCGATGAACTTTTCCGACTGCACGAACATGCCGCCCGAGCCGCAGCAAGGGTCGTAAACCTTGCCATGGTGTGGGTTAAGCACCGCTACCAGGGTTTTAACGATACTGGCCGGGGTGTAGAACTGCCCACCCTTCTTGCCTTCGGCGCTGGCGAATTGGCCCAGGAAGTATTCGTATACCTGGCCCAGCAGATCGCGAGCCTGGTTGGCATCACCACCGAAGCCGATGGTCGAGATCAGATCGACCAGCTCACCGAGCTTGCCGTCCGGCAATTGGACGCGGGCATAACGCTTGTCGAGGATGTTTTTCAGGCTGGCGTTTTCCGCCTCGATAGCGACTAGGGCGTCGTCGATGAGTTTGCCAATATTCGCCTGTTTAGCGACGGCGCGCAGTGACTCCCAACGCGCCACTTCCGGCACCCAGAACACGTTGACTTCGGTGTAGTAGTCGCGCTCTTCCAGCTCTTGGGCTAACAGTTCGGCGTCGTCGCTGCCCAGGTAGTAATCATCGCTGGCATCGGTAAAACGACGCTTCAGCTCGGCACTACGGCCGGCGAAGCTGTCGGAGATGTACTTGAGAAAGATCAAACCGAGAACGATGTGCTTGTACTCGGCGGCGTCCATATTGGCGCGCATCTTGTCGGCGGTGGCCCACAGGGTTTTTTGTAGGTCTTGCAGCGTGTTGTTGGTGGTCTTGACCGCTGCCTTGGCTTTACGTCCTGGCTTTTTTTTAGCCGGTTCAGCCTCCAGGCCTTCGGGGGATTCGTTTGGTGTGTAACGCGCTCGGGCTTCGTTCAATGCTTGCTCGGCGAGGCTGATAGCAGCCTGTTTGCCAGTCTTTTGATCCGTCATGGACAAATTCCTACCTTCAACGCAGATGAGTTGCGCAACAAAAATGAAAAACCAACCCCTGAGGCTGGTTAAAGATGGACTGCATGATACCGGGCTGATGGCTTTTCGTCAGAACCCAGGCTTGAGTCGGCGAAAAATCACGAGGCGTCGCAAAAACTTCCCGTCCTTCGATGCCCAATGTAAGGCCAGTCCCTTTCTATTAAGCGACTTTTCCTAGAGAATCCAGACCGCTTGCGCCTGTGAAAGCGGCTGTCTAGGCTCGGTTCATCACTGCATATCAGTGATCGGGTTTAGCAGCTCGAAACATCACATTGGGCGCATCGACGTCACCTATTGGCAGAGTTTTTCTTCTGCTTTTCATGGTGGCTGTGCGCAGGGCACCTTCGGGTGCGCCGGTTTCCAATGTGACCGGTCTGCTAACCTGCGTACAGCTGCCACTCCTTCGTTTAGCAGCGATCGCTGGCAGCTCCATTCACATTGGAGATGCACCATGAAAAAGCTCGTTCCCGATCCGCCCCTGTCCTTGCCTGGACAATTCAGAACCCCCGAACACGATATCGACACCCAGCGCATTCGCTTGGCCTTGGCGGCGCATTGCGCCGAAACCTCGATCCTCAATAACCTGAAAGACACCGTGCCTACGTCAGTAGGTCATCAATCCATGTTCAGTGTCCGCCCCGGTATCAATGCCGAAGAAGCGTTGGTGCATGTGTCGTTGCTGCTGGACTGTGCGGTACAGGTCAGCGATGAAATCACCGAGCGCGCCAGCGGTGTGGAGCGTGGGTTGATTTGGTCGATGATCCATTCGGTGGAAATGGCTAGAGCGGTGGTGGATTCGTTGCTGGATGCCAATAGACCGGCAGAAAACATTCAGCAAATCTGAGGAAGGAGAAAACGGGGTAAGCCGTGACTTACCCCGTTGCCATCTGACTGAAGCGCTAAACAGCTTGCGACTAAAACTCAGTAACCGGCTTCTTTCTGGTGCCGAAAGGCAAGTAGGTAAACAGCATCATCCGCACGCTCATGCCGATAAAGTGCGACATAACCCGAATCATCGAACTCGATGATCAGCTCGCGTAGCTCCGGCAGCTCTGGAAAGGGATGATCGATTTCTGGGTCTTCCTCCAGTCGAGCGATTTGACGCTCAATCACTTGGGCAGCTCGTTGAGCGATCAGCGGGCCTTTCTCGACTAGAAACTGGCGACAACGCTCCAACCCTTGCGCAGCACCTTCGGTGAGAATCAATCGTGGCACTTAGGCAGCCCCGCCTCAGTCTCGGTACCCCAGGTATTGAGCCAGGCCCGAGTTTCTTCGCCGGTCAGATGCCGACCCGTTTCCTGATACGCCGCCCAAGACGCCAAGGCTTCTTGTTTGAAGCCCTCACGGGCTTCCTCGCGCTCGACGTACTGCGCTATTGCTTCGCGCATAATCCAGTGGGATGAATGTTGACGCAGTCCCGCCAGATGCTGAATGCGCTTTTTCAGCTCGTCATCAATCTTGATAGAAGTGGCCATTGCCGAACCCTTGTTATCTAAAGGTATTACCTTTCGATAAGGTATCAGGCACCCAACGCAGCTGTCCCGCACCGAAGGCGCGGATAATGTCACGCAGCACTGGCCTGGGAGGACACGAGGGGAGACAGATATGTACTTTAAAATAAACCTGATTTACCCCGTCTCCCTCTAACTTCTGCTGCTCGCAAGAACAGGCTGTTCGATGATCAGGCGCTTGATAAAGCGCTCAATCGCCTAACCACCAGCAGCTTCAGTTAAATAGAGCTCAGGCGGTATTTCGGCCGCCTTCGCTGGCAAGCCAGCTCCTACACGAGCCGGCGTCAGCCGATGGCTGTGCGGGGTCACCTAACATTGCGATACAACATCAACCGCGCCCCCTCATGCATCCCCCGCGTCAACTCCAGCAACCGTTCAAACTCCTGCGGATGCTCCTGCGCCACGTCGTCGCGTGGGGTGGGTGAGGCCAAATCATGCAAGGTCGCGCCACTGCCGTCGTGCTGCATCTGCAACAGAAAATCCTTGGTCACGCCGCCAATCACCGGGAAGGTCCCTTCCCTCAATACCAGCGGCACCACCCGCTCCCCCTCCGGTGCAGGCTGTTGAATGTCCCGCCCCATGGCGCCATTGGTGAAGGGCATCCCGGCCATGCCGGCTACGGTGGGCAGCAGGTCGGCGAGGCCGACGGCTTCTTCGATCACTCTGGGCTGCAACATCCCCGGTGCATGGATCAGCAGCGGTACGTTGTTGCTTTCCAGCCCTAGCTGTTCAAAGGCGGGGGCCATGTGGGGGATCTGGCTGATGCGGGTGTTGTGGTCGCCGAAGAACACGAAAATCGTGTTGTCGTAGTAGCCCCCCGCTTTGGCGATCTCCATCAGGCGGCCGATGTTGAAGTCCAGGAGGCGCACGGCGTTGTATTGCTCCAGGCTGCGGGAACCGGCGGCCTGGACTTGTTCTAGGGGCAGGTCCTGAGTTTGGAAGCCGTCGTTGTCCTCGGGGATGGTGAACGGGCGGTGGTTGCCGGAGGTTTGCAGGTAGGCGAAGAACGGTTGGTCCTGGGGGATGGCGCGCAGCAGGCGGTCGCTTTCCTTGAACAGGTCGAGGTCGGAGATGCCCCAGACGTCCACCTGGGGCGATTGCCAGTGGCTTTCGTCGTACAGGCGCACGTTGTCGATGCTCTGGCGGATCAGGCCGTTGATGTTGGCCCAGCCGGCGTTGCCGCCGATCAGGTAGAGCTTGTGGTAGTCGCTGAAGGCGTTGATCAGGCTGTGTTGGCGGGTGATCAGCGGCTGGCGGGTGGCGGTCTCTTGGCGGGTGACGTCGGGCACGCCGGTGATGCTGGCCCACACGGTCTTGGCGGTGCCGGTGACCGGGACGTAGAAGTGTTTGAAGAACCAGCTCTGGCTGGCCAGGCGGTCGAGGTTGGGGGTGGGGTTGAGCGGGTTGCCGTAGGCGCCCACGGCGCTGGTGCCGAGGGATTCGAGCATGACGAAGATGACGTTGGGCGGCCGGGGGCGGTCGATGCGGTACGGCTGTACGCCTTGCTGGCGGATGAAGTTCAGGCGCTGCGGGTCCGGGTGGTCGACGCCGAGGTAGCGGGCCAGGGCCGGGTAGTGTTGGCGCACTTGGGCTTCGTCGTACTGGGCTTGGCCGGCTTTGAGGGTGTCGTAGAAGAACAGCACGGGGTTCAGGCCCAAGGCGGCGATCTGGCTGTTGCCGGAGAAGTAGGCATCGCTCCAGCGCAGGGGCACGGGGTTTTCCAGGTTGAGGTTTTCGACCCGGCCCAGCAGGGCGAGGAACACGGCGGCGATGCCCAGGGCGCTGACGCTGGTCAGGGACCAGCGGCCCAGGGTTTGCGCCGGGCGGTCGAGGGTCAGGCGCTCCAGGCGCAGCAAGGCGTAGCACCACAGGCTCAGGGCGCTGCCCCAGGCGAGGACGATCCACAGCACCGGGTAGCTTTCCCAGAGCATTTGCCGGGAGATCTGTGCGTCGTCCAGGTAGCGCAGCACGGTGGCGTTGATGCGTACGCCGAGGTAGGCGTAGTGGCCGAAGTCGATGATGTACAGCAGCCCTACCCCGCCCAGCACCAGCAGCAAGTAGACCCGGGCCAGCCAGCGCAAAGTTGGCAGGCGCAGCAGGTTCCAGCGCGGCAGCCAGGCCAGCAGGGCCAGGGGCAGCAGTAGCAGCAGGGTCAGGCGCAGGTCGAAGCGCAGACCGATGCCGAGGGTCTGCAGAATGGCCTCGCGCTGGTCGGCGGCGCTCAGGTCCACTCCGGAAAACCCCACGGCGAACAGCAGCCGCAGCAGTGCCAGCAAGCCGAATACCAGCCCAATTGCGCCCACGCCGTAGCGCAGGCGGCGTGATTGCAACCCGCCCATCATTGACCTCTGTGTGGTGTTGTCGAAGGCCGCGGCGCGGCCTGTTGGTTTACCCGGCAAGGGGCTGCCCGCGGCTGCGCTGGGTGACGCGGCGCCACAGCCACAGCAGCAGCGCGCCGCTGCCGGCGATCAGGCAGTAGCCCGCCAGCAGCGGGTCCAGCAGGTAGTCCCAGTAGTTTTCCGAAGGCTTCAGACGCAGGGCAAAGGCCAGGGTCCCGGCCGCCAGCATCAGTACCCCCAGCAGGTTGCGCTGCCACAGCAGCACCAGCGCCGCCAGGCCCATCAGCACGATCATCGGCCGTGGGTTGTAGCCCCAGCGGTAGGGGTCGAGGTAGGTCAGGCCCAGGGTCGCGGGGTACAGGCTCAGGGTCAGGCCGATAAACAGCAGCAAAACCTGCACTCGGTGTTTGGCTGGCAAGGGCGCAATCACCCCCAAGTGCCGCAGGCTGACCCAGCCCAGCAGCACCAGGGTGCTGATGGCCAGGTCATCGGTGAAGCTGCGCACATAGGCCGCCAGCGGCAGCTGGTTCAGTGGAATAAAGCTGACCTGGGCCAGCACGGGCAGCAGCCAGGGCCGCCAGGGCGCGGTCAGGCGCAGGCTGCCGAGCAGCACGAAGCCCAGGAGGATAAAACTCAGGTGTGCTTGCCATAGCGACAGCATCACAAGCGCTCCGCCAGCCACGCCGCGTTGAAGCTGACGTGCTTGATAAAGGTGTTGTTCCAGGAATAGACCAGGTGGTACAGGCCGTCCGCCCCGCGGCTGAAGTAGGGGTATTCGTACTCGAAGTCGCAGCCCTGGGGCTTGCACACCCGGTAGTCGAGGTTGCTCAGGAAGCGCTGTTCCAGGGGCAGACGCCGGGCGCCGCTGGAGGCACGAAAGCCTTCGCCGATGATGTCCTTGTAGGCCTCGTGGGAAAACGGCTGGCCCAGGGGATCGGGGGACTGGTCCAGTTCCACCAGGGGCCGCCATTGGCTGAGGCCGGCATCGGTGCCGTACAGACTGAGTTTGAAGCGTCCGTCCTGCAGGTCGTTGAGGGCCACCAGCAGGCCCTGGTCGTCGGTGCCCACCGCCGCCAGCGATGAGTTGGGGTTGGACGGTTGCAGCGGATAGGGCTCGCTCCAGGTCTGCCCGGCGTCTTCGGTGCGGCTGGCCAGGACCTTGTGGTGGGTGTCGCCGGCGTAGCGCAGCATGGCCACGGCGCGGCGTTCGTCCAGGGGCACGATGGTCGGTTGCAGGGAGTGCTTGCCACGGCTGATGCGGAATTTGTCGATCACCGCGCCGTCGGCGCTCAGGTACAGGTACTCGGCGAACTTGCCCATGAACTCGTGGTACACCGGCAGGCCGATCGCGCCGTCGGCATGGAACACCGGCGCGGCGCGCACCAGGGTGCTGATGTTGAAGAACGGCGAGGTAATCAGTTGCCGCGGCGCCGACCAACTGCGCCCCAGGTCATCGGAAACCATCAGGTTGATGGCGCTGGTGGCCCAGCCGCCCACCGACACCGAGACGTAGAACATCCACAGGCGCTGGTCCGGGCCCAGGGCGATCACCGGGTTGCCGAGCTTGCGGATGTAGCGCCCGGTGCCGTCACGGGTCGATTCGCGGGTGGCCAGTACTTGCTCGGCGCCCCACTCGCCGCTCTGGGCGTCAAAGCGTGCGCTGCGCACCTGGACGTCGGCGGCGCCTTCCCGGGAGCCGGCGAACCACACGGCCATCAGGTCGCCGCCGGGCAAGGCGGTCACCGGGGAGGAATGCACGAAGTCATCCAGGTCCGAGGAGACGAAGCGGCTGTTGTATTGCGGCGTGCTGTTGGCTTTAGCCACATCGCTGCCGACGGCGGCCTGGGCAAACGGCGCCAGTTGGTGAGGCGGATGGCTGCGCCAGGCGGCAATAAAGACGGCGGCCAACAGCAGGCTGCCGCAGAGGAAGATCAGGCGAAAGGACAGCGCACGCATACAGGAGCCCGTGGCAAATACAGGGTGGGAACAAGGGAAAAACCATTAGCGCTTATCACTGTCCGGCAAGGGCCGACGGCGGCCGGTGAGCATCGACAACGGCAGGTTGTCGCGCACCTGCAGGCTTTCAAAAATCGCCGCGCACAGGTGCAGCAGCACCAGCCCCAGCAGCACATCGGCGCTGGTCTCATGCACTTGCAGCGGCCAGTCGGCGCCCCACAGGGCATCGATCTCTTCCATCAGGAAACCGCTGATGCCGATCAGCAACAGGGCCAGCAGCATCAGCAGCATCACCAAAGCCCCGAGGGGCGAATGCCCCAGGCGATGCTCGGGACGCCCGGCCAGCAGCGAGCGCAGGTGCCGCGCCAGCCGGGCCCGGGTCGGCCAGAAGTCGGACCAGCGCGCACTGCGCGGCCCGACAAATCCCCAGGCTGTGCGCAACAGCAGCCAGGCCATGGCGTAGTAGCCGAGCCAGACGTGCCAGTCGTCACCGGCTTCATTGAAGAAGTAGTTGCCGATAAAGACCCCGGCGATGGACAGGTGAAACAGTCGCACCAGCGGGTCCCACAGCCGCAGGGAAGCCTCTGGCATCAGCCTTTGATCTCGGTCTTCACCGCCTTGCCGGTGACCGGGTCGTGGTAGATCTCGACCTTGCGCTTGTCCTTGTCGAAGCCGTAGATCTCGTAGCAGTTGCCGTCGGTGACCTTGAACTTGCTGATCTGGTAGCCCTGGGCCTTGAGCTGTTCCTGAAAGGCCTTCTGATCCTGCCATTGCGAGCGTTCGGCGGTGGTGCATTGCGGGCCGGCGAGGGCCAGGGGGCTGGCGAGAACCAGGGACAGCAGGAGGATCTTGCGCATGGAAAACGCTCCGGTGATGGGGGAGATTCCACTGTGCAAAACCAAGCTTAGTGAAAGCTTAGTTGGCAACGCGCGGTAACATTTTCCCCGCTAAAAACCCCTGCCGACGGACCCTGGCCGGCGTCATCATGCGCCCCTTCCCTGCCCCCTCGCCCTACCGAGAACCGCCCATGCGCCTGCTGCTTGTCGAAGATGATCGTGCCCTCGGCCAGGGCATCCGCGTGGCCCTGAGCGCCGAAGGCTACACCCTGGACTGGCTGCAGGACGGTGCCAGCGCCCTGCACGCCCTGCGCACCGAAAGCTTCGACCTGTTGCTGCTGGACCTGGGCCTGCCGCGGCTCGACGGCCTCGAACTGCTGCAGCAATTGCGTGCCGCCCAGCAGGACCTGCCGGTGCTGATCCTCACCGCCCGCGACGGCACCGCCGAACGCATCGCCGGGCTGGATGCCGGGGCCGACGACTACCTGGTCAAGCCCTTCGATGTCGAGGAATTCAAGGCCCGGGTCCGCGCCCTGCTGCGCCGCAGCCAGGGTCGTGCCCAGCCGCTGCTGGAACACGCCGGCATCCGCCTCGACCCGGCCAACCAGCAGGTGCAGTACCAAGACAACGAAGTGGTGCTCACGCCCATGGAATACCAGCTGCTGCACCAGCTGATGGTGCGCCCGGGCAAGGTGGTGACCCGCGAGCGCCTGTCCCGGGCGCTGTACGGCTGGCAGGACCGGGTCGAGAGCAACACCCTGGAAGTGCTGATCCATAACCTGCGCAAGAAGCTCTGCAGCGAGCTGATCCGCACCGTGCGCGGCGTCGGTTACGTGCTGGCGCTCAAGCCATGAACTCGGTGCGCACGCGGATTCTGCTGCCGGTCCTGGTGCTGGTGCTGCTGGGGGACCTGCTGATCAGCTGGCTGGTGCTGCGCGACAGCCACCACGAAATCGAAGAGGTCTACGACGCCCAGCTGGCCCAGAGCGCGCGCCTGCTGCAAGGGGTGCTGCGCCAGCGCGACCCGGCTCAAAAGCCGGACGCGGCGGACTGGGAGCGCCTGCACCAGGCCTTCGACCAGGCCATGAGCCGGGTCGGCGTGGCAGGCGCGGCCCACCCTTATGAAACCCGCCTGACCTTCCAGGTCTGGCGCGACGATGGCCAGTTGCTGATGCGCTCCGCCGAGGCCCCGCTGCTGGAGGCGCCGCCCACCACCCTGGGGGCCCACGACATCCTGGAAAACGGCAAGGACTGGTGCGCCTTCCTGCTGGCCGACCCACAGCAGGGCTTGCTGATCTGGGTTGGCGAGCGCGATGACATCCGCCAGGACCTGATCCAGCGCATCGTGCGCCATACCCTGTGGCCGACCCTGATCGGCGTGCCGCTGCTGGCGTTGCTGATCTGGCTGACCATCGGCTGGGGCCTGGCGCCGCTGCGGGCCATGGCCCGGGCCATTCGCGGACGCAGCAGCGACACCTTGCAGCCGCTCGGGCTCAAGCCCCTGCCCCAGGACCTGGAGCCAATGCAGACCGCCCTCAACCAGTTGTTGGCCCAGATCGACAGCCTGCTGGAGCGCGAGCGGCGCTTTATCGCCGACGCCGCCCATGAACTGCGCACGCCCCTGGCGATCCTGCGGATTCATGCGCAGAACGCCCAGAGTGCCAGCAGCCCGGAGCAGCGCCGGGAGGCCCTGGATTTTCTAGTAAGCGGCGTCGACCGGGCCACCCGCATCGGCAGCCAGTTGCTGACCATGGCCCGCATCGAACCGCAGCTGAACAGCCCGCGCCTGAGCCGCATCGACCTCAGCGCCCTGGTGCGCGAAGAGCTGGCGGAACTGACGCCCCTGGCCCTGGAGAAAGACGTCGAACTGGTGCTGGAAGGCGACGAAGGCTGCCTGATCGCTACCGACCCGGTGGCCCTGGCCATCGCCCTGCAGAACCTGGTGACCAATGCCCTGAACTTTGCCCCAGCGGGCAGCGAGGTACGGGTCGGCCTGCGGCCCCAGGCGGACGGCGCGATGCACCTGTGTGTGGAAGATGCGGGGCCGGGTATCGACGAGCAGCAGCGCGAGCGTTTGCTGGAGCGCTTCTACAGCCAGGGCAACGCCAATGGCGCCGGGCTGGGGCTGGCAATCGTGCAGATGATCGTCAGCAAGATCGGCGGTCGCCTGGAGTTGCGCAATCGGCCTGAGGGCGGGCTGTGTGCATTGTTGTTGCTGAGGCCGGCGCTTTAGTCGGCGGCGCGAAGGGCCTATCCTGTGCGCCGCTCGGGAATGGGGGCGGCCTTGCGGGCGTATTCGCTGGCAAGCCAGCTTCTACACAAGCACGCCCCCGTAGGAGCCGGCTTGCCGGTGAAAGCGTCCGTAAGATCGCCTTCGTCGGCAGCCGACTCCTACAAACGAAATGACAATCAGGGAGACACCCATGGCCATGCCGGAACGGCTGAAACCAACACCCGCCACGCCGAAAATACGTGCGCTGATGAAGGGCTTGCTGAAGCAGATCCTCGACCGGATCTGGGACAACCAGGAACGGGAAAGCCCCGAGATCAATGCACTGATCCAGCAGTGGAACAGCCACGCCGGCCGGCCTTTCGAGTTCCACGAATTTCGCGATATGCACAGCCATACCAGCGCGGCGAACTTTCTGCGCACGGCCTTTCATCAGGAGCGCTACGTTGACGACCTGAGCTTCGCCGAGGCCTGCGCCGTGGCGGATTTCATCTGCCAGTGCGAGGGCACGGAATCTGATACGGACTACGCCCTGAACCTGCTGGAAACCAACTTCCCCGAGGTCAATGCCTCGGACCTGATCTTCTGGCCCAACGAGTGGTTTGGCGATCAAGATATGTTGCATATCGAGCTGAGCTCGGCGCAGATCATCGGTTATCTGATGGCGCAGTCTTCGCGGCAACTGCAGGATGCACCGCCGATCAACTTGCCCTACCCCATTCCACCGCAGCCATAGAGGCCCTCGGGCTGGCCAGTTGCATAAGCACCGCCGTGGCCAGCCACAGGTAAGGGCGTCCAGTTCGCCCCTCGTTCAGCCCTGATCGCCGCCGCCCACCGGCAGCACCGTGCCGGTGATATAGGAGGCTTCGTCGGAGGCCAGGAACAGGATCGCCGCCGCCTGCTCGTCAACGCTGCCGTAGCGGTGCATCAGGCTGCTATCCAGGGTCTGGTCGACGATCTGCTGGTACCAGGCCTGCTCTTCGGTACTGGGCTCGGCGCTGTTGCGCGGAATGCGCCGCGGCGGTGCCTCGGTGCCGCCGGGAGCGGTGGCGTTGACCCGCACGCCGCGGCCGGCGGTTTCGAAGGCCAGGCACGCAGTGAGTGCATTGATGCCGCCCTTGGCCGCGCCGTAGGGCACGCGGTTGAGGCTGCGGGTGGCGATGGACGAGACGTTGACGATGGCGCCGCGGCCCTGCTCCAGCATCTGCGGCAAGGCGGCGTGGCAGCACCACAGGGTGGGGAACAATGAGCGACGGACTTCGGCTTCGATCTGCGCGGGCTCGTAGTGTTCGAAGGGCTTGGCCCAGATGGTGCCGCCGACGTTGTTGATGAGGATGTCGAGGCGGCCGAAGTGGGCGATGGCCGCCGCCATGATCCGGCTGCATTCGCTGTACTGCTCCAGGTCGGCGGTCAGGGCCAGCACCGGGTAGCGGGGGCTGAGTGCAGTGGCCAGTTCGAAGACCAGTTCGGAGCGATCCACCAGCACCACGCGGGCGCCCTCTTCGGCCAGGCGTTCGGCAACGCGACGGCCGATGCCCTGGGCGGCACCGGTGACCAGGGCGACTTGGTTGTGGAAACGGTTCATGGAAACCTCGTGAGTACAAAAAGATGGAGAGCACATCACCCGACGTAGGAGCCGGCTTGCCGGCGAAAGGGCCCGCGAGCCTTGCAGCACCCTGATGGACGCCTTCGCTGGCAAGCCAGCTCCTACAGCGGCGAGGCGCTCTTCAGGCGGCGCTGGCGGCGAACTTCTCGTAGTAGAAGTTCGCCGGGGCGATGCCCTGTTCGCGGATGAACTGGCTCACCGCCTCCACCATTGGCGGCGGCCCGCACAGGTAGACGTCCACATCGCCCTGGTTGAGGTGCGCCGGTTCGATATGCTGGGTCACGTAACCCTTGCGCGGGTACTGGCTTTCGGGGTTGGCCACGCAGGCGCTGAAGCTGAACTGCGGGATGCGCGCGGCAAAGTCTTCCAGGCGCTCCAGTTCCACCAGGTCGAAGTCGTTGGTCACGCCATAGATCAAATGCAACGGGTGCTCGCTGCCCTGCTCGGCAATCTTCTCCAGCATGGCGGTGAACGGCGCCAGCCCGGTGCCACCGGCCAGCAACAGCAAGGGCCGGCGGATGTCCCGCAGGTAGAAGCTGCCCAGGGGCCCGGCCAGGGTCATGCTGTCGCCGGCTTTGGCGAGACTGCTGAGGAAGCTGCTCATCAGGCCGCCGGGCACATTGCGGATCAGGAAACTGACTTCGCCATCGCGCTGCAGGGAGCTGAAGGAATAGGCGCGGGTCTGCTCGCTGCCAGGCACGCCGAGGTTGACGTACTGCCCCGGCAGGAACGCCAGCTGGTTCAGGGCCTCGCCCTTGATCGACAGGGCGATGGTGCTGTCGGACAGCTGGCGCACCGCGCTGATGCTGGCCTGGAAGGTGGCCTGCCCGGCCCGGCAGACCTGGGACGAGGCCGGCACCCGCACCACGCAGTCGCTCAAGGCGCGCATCTGGCAGGTGAGGACAAAGCCCTGCTCGGCCTCGTCGGCGCTCAGGGCGTCTTCGATGTAGTCCTCCCCCAGCTCGTAGCGCCCGGCTTCGGCCAGGCACTTGCAGGTGCCACAGGCGCCGTCGCGGCAGTCCAGGGGAATATTGATGCCCTGGCGGTAGGCGGCGTCGGCCACGGTTTCGCCCGGGTTGGCGTTGACGAAACGGGTGACGCCGTCTTCGAAATTGAGTGCGATTTGATGGCTCATGGCGGTCGCCTCAGAGGTGGTAGATATCGACGACCTGGCGAACGTAGTCGTTCTTCAGGATGACTTTCTTGGCCAGGATCAGCGGGTTTTCGCCGCGCAGGTCGAGGGTGTAGAAGCTGCAACCGAAGTAGCTGTCCACGGTCTTGTAGCGAAAGCTCAGGGTGTGCCAGTTGAAGCGCAGCTTGCACTGGCCGTCGCCCTGCTCCAGCAGCTCGATATTGCTCAGGTTGTGGGAGGTGCGGGTGTCGGGAATGCTGGCGCTGGAGCGCTCGGTCTTGATGCGGAACACCCGGTCTTCCAGGCCGCTGCGGTTGCCGTACCAGATCAGCGAGATTTCCCGCTGCGGGTCTTCGGTCAACTGGTCGCTGTCATCCCAGGAGGGCATCCAGAAGGTGGCGTCCGGGGCGTAGAGTTCCAGCCAGCTGTCCCACTCCTTGTCGTCCAGGTAGCGGGCTTCGCGGTACAGGAAATCGCGCACGGCGTCGTAGGAAATGGTCATTGCACGGCCTCCACGTCGATCCGGCGAGAGGCTTCAAGCTCCAGGGCCGCGAGCATGGTTTGCTGCCAGTACTTGTGCTGCATCACGAACAGGCCTTCGTCCTCGGTGCGCACCCCGCTGAGGATCGGTTGCAGGTCGATTTCTTTCGCTGCGTCGTCCGCCCCCTGGACCCAATGCTCGGCGCCGCGGGACATGTCGTTCCAGGCCGTGGTGCTGCCCTGGTAGCCGAGCTGGCAGGAGCGGAATTCCTCCAGGTCGTCCGGGGTGGCCATGCCGCTGACGTTGAAGAAGTCTTCGTACTGGCGGATGCGCCGGGCCCGGGCTTCGTCGCTCTCGCCCTTGGGGGCGATGCAGTAGATGGTGATTTCGGTGCGGTCCACGGAGATCGGCCGGGCAATGCGGATCTGCGAGCTGAACTGGTCCATCAGGTAGACGTTGGGGTACAGGCACAGGTTGCGCGAGTTCTCGATCATCCAATCGGCGCGGGCCTGGCCAAAGTCCTGGGCCAGTTCGTCGCGGCGCTCGTAGAGCGGGCGGTCTTCGGGGTTGGACCAGCGGGTCCAGAGCAGCATGTGGCCCTTGTCAAAGGAGTAGAAACCGCCGCCCTGCTTGGCCCAGGTGCCGGCGCTCATGGTGCGGATGTCTTCCCCGGCCTCGCGCTGCTTGCGCTGGTTCTGGGTGGCCGCGTAGTTCCAGTGCACCGAGCTGACGTGGTAGCCGTCGGCGCCGTTCTCGGCGGTGAGCTTCCAGTTGCCTTCGTAGATGTAGCTGGAGGAACCGCGCAGTACTTCCAGGCCGTCGGCGGACTGGTCGACGATCATGTCGATGATCTTCGCCGACTCCCCCAGGTGTTCCACCAGGGGCAACACGTCGGGGTTGAGGCTGCCGAACAGAAAGCCACGGTAGGACTCGAAGCGCGCGACGCGGGTCAGGTCGTGGGAGCCTTCGCAGTTGAAGCTGGCCGGGTAGCCCGCGGCGGCCGCGTCCTTGACCTTGAGCAGCTTGCCGGTGTTGTTGAAGGTCCAGCCGTGGAACGGGCAGGTGAAGGAGGCCTTGTTGCCGGTCTTGTGCCGGCAGAGCATGGCGCCGCGATGGCTGCAGGCGTTGATGAAGGCATTGAGCTCGCCGTTCTTGTTGCGCGCGATGAACACCGGCTGCCGGCCCATGGTGGTGCTGTAGTAGTCGTTGGGATTGGGGATCTGGCTTTCGTGGGCCAGGTACAGCCAGTTGCCTTCGAAGATGTGCTGCATCTCCAGGTCGAACAGCCGGGGGTCGGTGAACATCTCCCGCTTGCAGCGGTAGACGCCCTGGTCGGGGTCTTCTTCAAGCAGGGAATGCAGGTATTCGGGTCGCAGGGACATGGCCGCCGCCTCCATTGTTTTTATTCAGGCAGGGCCATGCTAGGGCGGGCTTGGAACGGGCAATAGCCAATGCGTGCACACCTGTATCCGTTTTCTGCAAAAGCGCCGACGTGGCCTGTGTAGAAGCCGGCTTGCCGGCGAAAAGGCCCTTGGATGGGGTGCTGAGCCTGCAGGCCTCTTCGCTGGCAAGCCAGCTCCTACAAGAGGCCGATGCCAGAGGATCAGTGCCGACGCTTGAGGGTGTCGGAGGGCAGTTCGCCGTATTGCTGGCGGTAGCTTTGGGCAAAACGCCCAAGGTGCAGGAAGCCGAAATCCAGGGCCAGTTCGGTGACGTTGCGCACCGGGCTGTGCGGGTCGCTGAGGCAGGCGTGCACCCGTTGCAGTTTCTGCTGGCGGATGTAGTTCTTCGGCGTGGTGCGGGCGTTGCGTTCGAACAGCGCGTACAGCGAGCGCAGGCTCATGCGCGCCTGTTGCGCCAGTTCTTCGCATCCGATGTCGTGCTTGAGGTTGCGTTCGATGTAGTCGGCAATCCGTTCGAAGGTCGCCGCCGAGGCGCCCAGGGCACCGCGCTGCACGTTGGTCTGCATCAGCCCCAGCAGTTTGCCCACCAGGATGTGCGCGTAGTGCTCCTGGACCTTGGGCATGCTTTCCAGGGCTTCGGCTTCCTGGCACAGCAGGCTCAGCAAGGGCACGAAGCCTTCCAGTTCCTGCAGTTGGTAGCGCTGGCGCAGAAAGCGCACGCCCTGCCCCGGGTACTGCCAGCGCTGTTCCTGGCAGGCGTTTTCCACCAGGTGGGTGGGAATCTTGATGATGAATTTTTCGCAGTCGTCGGAATAGGTCAGGTCCACCGGGTCGTCGGGGTTGATCAGCAGCAGTTCCCCCGGGGCGAAGTAGTGCTCCTGGCCCGGGCCACGCCACCGGCAGTGGCCCCGCAGCAGTACTTGCAAGTGGTAGATGCTTTCCAGGGCCGGCGAGGTGACGCGCACGCTGGCGCCGTAGCTGATGCTGCACAAATCCAGGCTGGCCAGGGCCCGGTGTTGCAGGCTGGCCTGGGGATGGCCGGCCCGGGGCAGGCGGATGCAGTGGCTGCCCACGTGCTGGTTGACGTAACCGGATACGGCATAGGGATCGGCTTGAACAAACACGCTGCTGCGCTCACTCAACAGATGCATCTGCATGATCGGGTCACTCTGATGGTTCTTATTGGGTCTGCGCTTCAGGCACGCAGCGCAGTCTCGTCAGGCCCGGCATAACGGCAAAAGCCACGGGCACCTGGGTCGGTGCTCCGTGGCCGGGCCAGGCACGGTCGGCGCTTCAGTCCTCCAGGGCGCGGACCCGCTCGTGGCGCTGCTGCTCTTGCGGCTGGGCCGAAGACTGCAGGGTGAAGTCGAACTCGATCTCGGCAAAGCGCCCGCTGACCCCCAGGGCCATGGCCCGAGCCTGGTCTTCGCTGAAGGTGATCTGGGCGATCAGTTCGTCGCGAGTGGCGTAGGCAAAATCGTCGTGCAGGTACTGGTCGCCATCCAGGTTGATCTGGGTGGTCAGGTGGCGATGGTCATCGGCCGAGATGAAGAAGTGGATGTGCGCCGGGCGCTGGCCATGGCGGCCCAGTTGGTCCAGCAGTTGCTGGGTCGGGCCATCCGGCGGGCAACCGTAGCCGGACGGCACGATGCTGCGAAAGCGGTAGCGGCCCTCGGCGTCGGTGACGATGCGCCGGCGCAGGTTGAACTCCGACTGGCTGCCGTCGAAGTAGGAATAGGTGCCGCCGGTGTTGGCGTGCCAGACATCGACGATGGCCCCGGCCAGTGGCTCGCCGGCGGTGTTGCGAACCTGCCCCTGCATGAACAGCACCACCCCCGGGTCGACGCCGTCGTCCAGGCGCGCTTCGCCCTGGCTCAGCGGTGCACCGGCCACGTACAGCGGGCCTTCGATGGTGCGCGGAGTGCCGCCGGTCTTGCCCACCTGTTCGTCGGCGGCGTCCATCAGCAGGTCCAGGTAATGCTCCAGGCCCAGGCCCGCGGCCAGCAGCCCGGCTTCCTGGCGGGCGCCGAGAACGTTGAGGTAGTTGACGGCCTTCCAGAACTCTTCCGGGGTGATCTCCAGGTCTTCGATGATGTTCACCGAATCCCGCAGGATGCGGTAGATGATGGCCTTGGCCCGGGGGTTGCCGCCCTCGGTGAACTGGCCGCTGGCTTCTTCAAGAAACTGCTGGGCGCTGGCAGTGTGGGAAATTCTGACGTTCATGATTAATCCTCATCTTGTATTTATTAGAGTGGTGAACGGGCTGGCACGGGCTCAGCGGTCATCCTCATGAATGGACGAAGGATGCCTGCACATGGCGTCAACTTCGATGGCCATATAGGGGTACAGCGGCAATTGCATCAGGGTGTCGTGCAATTCCTGCACGCTGTCGACGTCGAACACGCTGTAGTTGGCGTACAGCCCGGCGATGCGCCACAGGTGGCGCCACTTGCCTTCGGCCTGCAGGCGTTGGGCCAGGGCCTTTTCGTCGGCTTTCAGCTGCGCGGCGCGCTCGGGGTTCATGTCGACCGGCAGGTTCACGGTCATTTTCACGTGGAATAGCATGCAGCCCTCCTCAGGTGTGGTGCAGCACGGGGGTGGTTTTGTCGCGACGGAAGAACGCCAGGCGCTCTTCGTCCAGGCTCAGGCCGAGACCCGGTGCCCGTGAGACATGCAGGTGGAAATCCCGGTACACCGGCGCCTCGGCGAGGATGTCCTCGGTCAGCAGCAGTGGGCCGAACAGCTCGGTGTCCCAGCTCAATTTGTTCAGGGTCAGGAAGGCGTGGGCCGAGGCCAGGGTGCCGATGCCGCCTTCGAGCATGGTGCCGCCGTACAGGCCGATGCCCGCCGCCTCGGCAATTGCCGCGGTGCGCAGGGTGGCGCGGG
This sequence comes from Pseudomonas protegens, assembly GCF_003732485.1. Taxonomy (GTDB): domain Bacteria; phylum Pseudomonadota; class Gammaproteobacteria; order Pseudomonadales; family Pseudomonadaceae; genus Aquipseudomonas; species Aquipseudomonas protegens_B. The sequence goes on along the minus strand of NZ_MOAK01000087.1, from coordinate 206,360 downwards.
GGCCGCCGTTCTTGGCGATCTTCAGGGCGAACACCGAAGCCGCACCTTCCCGGGCCAGGTTGAAGGCGTCTTCCACGCATTCGATGGATTCGTCGGCCATGATCGGCGCCGGGCTGCTGGCGTTCAGGCGCACCATGCCGGCGCGGTTGTTGCGCGAAATCGGTTGCTCGATCAGGTCGATGCCGTTGCTGCCGAGAATGCGGCACGCGCGCAGGGCTACGGCTTCGTCCCAGGCCTGGTTGACGTCGACCCGCACGCTGGCGCGCTCCCCCAGGGCCTTCTTGATGGCGATCACGTGGGCCAGGTCGCGGTCCACTTCACCGGCGCCAATCTTCAGCTTGAAGATCCGGTGGCGGCGCAGGTCAAGCATCTTCTCGGCTTCGGCAATGTCCTTGGCGGTGTCGCCGCTGGCCAGGGTCCAGGCCACGGGCAGCGCATCGCGCACCCGGCCACCCAGCAGCTCGCTGACCGGCAGCCCGAGGCGCTTGCCCTGGGCGTCGAGCAACGCGCTTTCGATCCCGGACTTGGCGAAGGTGTTGCCGCGGATGCTCTGCTCCAGGCGCAGCATGGCGGCGTTGATGTTGCTGCTGTCTTGGCCAATCAGTAGCGGGGTGAAGAAGCGGTCGATATTGGTCTTGATGCTGTCCGGGCTTTCATTGCCATAGGCCAGGCCACCGATGGTGGTGGATTCCCCCAGGCCTTCAATGCCGTCGGCGCAGCGCAGGCGGATCAGTACCAGGGTCTGGTTCTGCATGGTGTGCATGGCCAGCTTGTGGGGGCGAATGGTCGGCAGATCGACGATGATCGTTTCGATCGACTCAATGGCAGAAGCGTGCATGTCCATACCCGTCAGGTTCTTGAAGTTCTGTGATCGATTCTGTCCCGGCTTTTTCCAGGGTTCCAATATAGAATTGGTCTGGTTTGATACCTTTAAGGTATGCACATCATCACAGGGGAGCTGTCATGGAACTGCGTCATCTGCGCTACTTCCAGGTGCTGGGGGAAACCCTCAATTTCACCCGCGCCGCCGAGCGCCTGCACATCGCCCAGCCGCCCTTGAGCCGGCAGATCCAGCAGTTGGAGGACGAGCTGGGGGTGCTGTTGCTGGAGCGTGGCCGGCCGTTGCGCCTGACCGCCGCCGGGCGGTTTTTCTATGAACATTCCAACCGGGTGCTGGAGCAATTGGGCAAGGTCTGCGACAACACCCGGCGCATTGGCCTGGGGCACAAGACCTGGCTGGGCATCGGCTTTGCCCCTTCGACCCTGTACGGCGTGCTGCCGCAATTGATCCGCCGCCTGCGCAGCAACGAGACCCTGGAACTGGAGCTGGGATTGTCGGAAATGACCACCCTGCAACAGGTGGAAGCCTTGAAGGCGGGACGCATCGACATCGGCTTCGGGCGCATCCACATCGACGACCCGGCCATCGTGCAGAAGGTGCTGACCGAGGACCGGCTGGTGGTCGCCCTGCCCGCCGGCCACCCCTTGCTGGGACAAGAGGTGAGCCTTGAGCAACTGGCCAGCGAGCCCTTCGTGCTGTATCCGGCCAACCCGCGCCCGAGCTACGCCGATCACGTGATCGCGCTGTTCAACGCCCGCGGCCTGAACCTGAAGATCGCCCAATGGACCAATGAACTGCAGACCGCCATCGGCCTGGTGGGCGCCGGCATCGGCATCACCCTGGTGCCGGCCTCGGTGCAGGTGCTGCATCGCGACGACATCGGTTTTTGCCCGCTGCAGGAACCCGAGGCCACCTCGCCGATCATCCTCAGCCGCCGGGTCGGCGAGCCGTCGCCGGGGCTCACCCACTGCCTGCACCTGATTGCCCAGTTGCGCAGCGAGATCGGTCGCGAACAGCCCGTGGTCAGCTGACTCGGTGCGGGTGTAGTAGGCTCCGGCCAAAACCACTGCTACACCTCGCCCTGCGGGGATTACACTGCGCCCGATGTGATGGAAAAACTTTGGAATCGACCATGGAAGTCTCAAGAACCCAACTGATCCTGCGCCGCGCCGCCGCCTTCATGCTCGACCAGGTGCTGGCGCTGGCGGTGTATTTGCTCCTGTCGCTGAGCCTGCACGGGGTGCTGGCGTTGCAGCCGGTCAGACGCTTGCTCGACCTCGAGCAACAGACGGGGCTGGAGCCCTACCTTCATTCAATGCTGTTCATGCTGGTCTGGCCCTTGTACTTCGTGGCCTGGGAGTATTTCTTCAAGGGCCGCACGCCCGGCAAGTGCGCCCTGGGCCTGGTGGTGATCAACGCCGCCGGGACGCCGCCGACGCTGATCCAGGTACTGATCAGAAGCGCCACCCGCCATCTGGAGGCCGCGTTCGCCTTTGTCCCGCTGATGGCCTGTGCGGAATCAAGCCGCTGCCAGCGAATAGGCGATATGCTCGCCCGCACCTACGTGATCCCGCACAAGGATCTGCAGCAGATACGCAGTGAAATGCCAGAACATCCCCTGTCCCGGGCTTGATGCCTGAAGACTGCCCGTTCCCCTCAAGGAGCCCCGATGCCCGCCAATGCCCTGCACCACGAAATAGCCTTGGAAAGATTTCTCGCCGCCCGCCCCGAACTGCGCGAAGCCCTGGACAAGCTCAATCCGCTGGAGGCCCAGGCCAAGGGCGAGACGCCCGAGCAGTACCGCAATGAACGTCTGCATGAAGCCTTTGAAGCCGAAGCCGAACACCTGGGGCTGTTCGCCTGGGAACTGAGCCTGCAACTGACCGCCGCCAGCCCCGAGGAATTCCACGCCCAGCGCCTTGAAGTGCACAGGGAAGTCGCGGAAATGGCCGGCTTGCCCTGGGATGAATATTGCGCCCTGCATCCTCTCGATCCATAGCCTTGACCCGCACACGTCCCCCGCAGTCCCTGTTCAGGAGAACCGACGATGTTGCCTTCGACTTCCACCCAATCGGCCAGCGCCGCCCTGCAGCACACGCAGAAATGGCGCGGGCGGGTCGGCCTCGGGCTAGTGGCTTGCCTTTCGGTGCTGGCTGGCATGACCGACGCCATCGGCTTCATGGCCACCGGCGATTTCGTTTCCTTCATGAGCGGCAACACCACGCGCATGGCGGTGGCCATCAGCGATGGCGAGCTGGGCCTGGTGCTGCGCCTGCTGCTATTGGTGGCGACCTTTATCGTCGGTAACGCCCTGGGCGTGGTGGTCAGCCGCCTGGCCGGGCACCGCGCCCTGCCCTTGCTGCTGAGCATCGGCGCATTGCTCTGCGCCTCTGCCGCCTGGCCCTTCGAGCAGCATCTGCCGGCCCTGCTGGCGGCCATTATCGCCATGGGCATGCTCAATGCGGCAGTGGAGGAAGTGAACGGCCTGCCCATTGGCCTGACCTATGTCACCGGTGCCCTGTCGCGCTTTGGCCGTGGGCTGGGGCGTTGGATGCTCGGTGATCGGCGCAACGGCTGGCGGGTGCAACTGGTGCCCTGGAGCGGGATGTTCGCCGGGGCGGTGCTGGGAGCCCTGCTGGAACAGCACCTGGGACTCAAGGCGCTGTATGTCAGCGGGTTGTTTGCAGCCCTGCTGGGCATCGCGTCATTGAAGATCCCGCGACGCTGGCAACTGGGCTACAAGAACCGCTGACATCAGGCCCGGCGATCAGCTGAACAGACCGCCGCTGTCGGTATCGATGACGATGGATGACAAGCTGATATGCCGCGGTCGGGTCAGGGCAAAGACCACCGCTTCCACCACGTCGCGGTTGGTGCCCTGCTCACCCTTCTGCCGCGCCGGAACTTGCTGCCAGGCCTCGTCCAGCGGCGAGACATCTTCCAGGTACGGTGGATGCACGCACAGCGAACGCACCGGCGTGCCCTTGAGCATTTGCCGCAGGCCGTCGGCCAGGGCCAGTTGCCCGTGCTTGGCCGCGTAGAACGGCAGCGACACGCTGTGCAGTGGTGCATTGGGCAAGCCGCTGATGGAACCGATGGTGACGATGTCCGGACGCTTGGAGGCCTTGAGCGCCGGCAGCAGGCCCTGGGTCAGCAGGAAGGTGCCCGTCAGGGCCGCATCGATCACGCCCGTGACCTCGGCAGCGCTGTGGGGCTGCTCGCTGGCCTCCAGCCACATGGCGCCGTTGTTGATCAGGATGTCCACTTGCGGGTGACGGACGTGAATCTCCGCCAGGGTCGCCTTGACGCTGTCGCTGTTGGCCAGGTCCACCACTACGTGATCGGCGGGACTGCCGGTGCGCGCCTCGATGGCCGCGCTGACTTGCGCCAGGGCTTCGGGGTTGCGCCCACAGAGAATCAGCTTGCAGCCCAGGTCCGCCAGACTGATGGCCAGTGCCGCTCCCAGCCCGCGACCGGCACCGGTGATCACCACCACCGCCGAATTCAAATCCATCATCCCTTGCTCCTTGTCCCAGGTTGAATGAAGGCGCGAGTCTATCCCTGGTTGCCGCTTCAGGGCCCGGGCAAAGCTTTACCCGATATGTCCTGGGCTCCCGGAGCCAGAGCCTTCGGGGCGAAAGGGGTTTAGCCGATCCACGGAGAAAGCTTTATCATGGCCGCAGTTTTATCCATCGAGTCCGTCATGAAGTTCGCCATCGCCCTGTTCTCCGCCGCTCACGCGCCTTCCTCGCGCCGCGCCCTGCTGTTCGCCCAGGCGGCGCTGGCGGGCGGGCATGAGATTGTCCGGCTGTTTTTCTACCAGGACGGCGTCTACAACGCTGCCAACAGCATCGTCACGCCCCAGGATGAGCAGAACCTGCCCCAGGAATGGCGCGACTTTGTCGGCCAGCATCAGTTGGATGGCGTGGTGTGCATCGCCGCGGCCCTGCGTCGGGGTGTGTTGAATGCCGACGAAGCCCAGCGCTATCAGCGCACGTCGGTGAGCGTCGAAGCCCCCTGGGAGCTGTCGGGGCTCGGGCAATTGCATGACGCGGTACAGGCCGCCGACCGCCTGATCTGTTTTGGAGGGGCGTGAGATGGCCAAATCCCTGTTGTTGATCAGCCGTCAGGCGCCCTGGTCCGGCCCTGGGGCCCGCGAGGCCCTGGATATCGTCCTGGCCGGCGGCGCCTTCGACCTGCCGATCGGCTTGCTGTTTCTCGACGATGGCGTGCTGCAACTGGCGCCGGGGCAACAGGCTTCATTGCTGCGGCAGAAGGACTTGAGCGCCAACCTGCAGGCGCTATCGCTGTTCGGCGTCGACGAGCTGTTTGCCTGCAGCGCCAGCATCGCTGCTCGTGGTCTGGACCCGGCGGCCTTGAGCCTTGACGCGGTACAGCTGCTGGACGCCCCGGAACTGGCCGGGATCATCGACCGTTTTGACCAGGTGATTACCCTCTGATGTCGACCTTGCATGTGTTGTCCCACTCGCCCTTCACCGACACCCGCCTGAGCAGTTGCCTGCGTCTGCTGGGCAGCGCCGATGGCCTGCTGCTGTGTGGCGACGCCGCCTATGCCTTGCAGCCGGGCACCACTCTTTACGGCGAACTGGGCGCCCGTAGCGGCCTGAATCTGTATGTGCTGGAAGAGGACTTGCAAGCCCGGGGCCTGGAGCTGCCGGCCTGGGCCCGCGCAGTGGATTACCCGGGCTTCGTCGAGCTCTCGATTGAGCATGACAAGGTCAACACCTGGCTATGAGTACCCTGACTGTGGGCGCTCGCGCCATCGAACTGGACAAGGACGGTTACCTGGTCAACCTCGACGACTGGTCCGCCGACGTGGCCCAAGCCCTGGCCGCCAATGAAGCACTTGAACTGAGCCCGGAACACTGGGAAATCCTCGAGCTGCTGCAAGGCTTCTATAGAGAGTTCCAACTGTCCCCGGCCACCCGCCCGCTGATCAAGTACACCGCCCTCAAGCTGGGCCCGGACAAGGGCAACAGCCTGCACCTGAACCGTCTGTTCAAAGGCACTCCCGCCAAACTTGCCGCCAAGCTGGCGGGCCTGCCGAAGCCGACCAATTGCCTATGAACGATTTCGCCCCCCTGCTCACCCAGACCCCGGAAGAACACCCTTTTGCCCAGTTCGTGCGCATCCTTGGCAAGGGCAAGCGCGGCGCGCGCAACCTGACCCGGGAAGAAGCCCGGGAAGCCATGGGCATGCTGCTGGACGGCAAGGTCGAGGACACTCAGCTCGGCGCCTTCCTCATGCTGCTGCGGCACAAGGAGGAAAGCCCGGAAGAGCTGGCGGGCTTCACCGAAGCCTTGCGCGAACGCCTCAACGCCCCGGCCATTGCCCTGGACCTCGACTGGCCGACCTACGCCGGCAAGAAGCGCCACCTGCCCTGGTACCTGCTGGCGGCCAAGTGCCTGGCGCAGAACGGCGTGCGCATCCTGCTGCACGGCGGCGGCGCCCATACGGCCGGGCGCCTGTACACCGAGCAGTTGCTGGAGCCCCTGGGGATTCCCCTGTGCCGTGACTGGCCATCGGTCAGCCAGGCACTGGATCAGGGCAACCTGGCCTTCATGCCGTTAGGCGACTGGGCGCCACAGCTGCAACGGATGATCGACCTGCGCAACATCCTCGGCCTGCGCTCACCGATCCACTCCCTGGCGCGCATTCTCAATCCCCTGGGCGCCCGTTGCGGCCTGCAGAGCATCTTCCACCCCGGCTATCAGGCGGTGCACCGCGATGCCAGCGGCCTGCTGGGGGACAACGTCATCGTGATCAAGGGTGACGGCGGCGAGATCGAGATCAACCCGGACACCACCAGCCATCTGTACGGCAGCACGGGCGGCGTCAGTTGGGACGAGGAATGGCCGGCACTGTCGGCACAACGCCATGTGAAACCGGCCAGCCTGGAACCCGAGCACCTCAAGGCGCTGTGGCGTGGCGAGGTAGAGGACAGTTACCCGCAGTTGGCCCTGCTGGCGACCATGGCCCTGGCCTTGCGCGGCCTGGGCATGCCTCGGGAGCAGGCCTTCGAGCGCGCCCAACACTACTGGGACGCCCGGGACAGATCGATTTAATCGATCCTGACTGCCCAAGTTTTGCGCTTTTTGTTCGAACCCAGCGCAATAGACTGCACTCCAACGCAAAATCGCTGAGGAGCATTTCATGGGTCTGCTGATCGAAGGGCGCTGGCATGACCAGTGGTACGAAAGCGGCAAGGACGGCGCCTTCCAACGGGAACAGGCGCAACGTCGTCACTGGATCACTGCCGATGGCAGTCCGGGGCCCAGCGGTGAAGGCGGCTTTGCCGCCGAGGCCGGGCGCTACCACCTTTATGTATCGTTGGCCTGCCCCTGGGCCCACCGCACGCTGATCTTGCGCAAGCTCAAGGGCCTGGAACAGTTGATCGACGTCTCGGTGGTCAGTTGGCTGATGCGCGAGAACGGCTGGACCTTCGACAGCGCCTTCGGCTCCAGCGGTGATGCGCTGGATCACTTCGACTTCATGCACCAGCGCTACACCGCCGACAGTGCCGACTACACCGGCCGCGTCACCGTGCCGGTGCTCTGGGACAAGCAGCAACAGCGCATCGTCAGCAATGAGTCGGCGGAGATCATCCGCATGTTCAACAGCGCTTTTGATCACTTGACCGGCAGTGACCTGGATTTTTATCCGCAACCATTGCGCGCACAGATCGACGAACTCAACGGACGCATCTATCCAGCGCTGAACAATGGCGTGTATCGCGCCGGGTTTGCCACGTCACAACAGGCCTATGAGTCGGCGTTCGATGATGTCTTTGCCGAGCTGGACGCTTTGGAAGCGTTGCTGGGTAAACAGCGCTACTTGGTCGGCGAGTACCTGACCGAAGCCGATGTGCGGCTGTTCACCACGCTGATCCGCTTCGATGCGGTGTACTACAGCCACTTCAAGTGCAACCTGCGACGGATTGCCGATTACCCGAACCTGTCGAACTGGCTGCGGGAGCTGTATCAGTGGCCGGGGATTGCCGAGACCGTGGATTTTGCCCATATCAAGGGGCACTACTACGCCAGCCATCGCACCATCAATCCGACGGGGATTGTGCCGAAGGGGCCGTTACAGGACTTCAGCCGCGGCCATGATCGGCAGCGGTTGAGTGGGCAGGGGGTTTGGTGCAGGGGTTGAGGACGCTTTCGCTGGCAAGCCAGCTCCTACATCGATCCTGTAGGAGCCGGCTTGCCGGCGAAGCTTTTCAGACCTCGGACTGAGCGCCTTCGAACCAGGCCAGCTTCTCGCGTAGCTGGACCACTTCGCCAACGATCACCAGGGTCGGGGCATGCACTTCGTGTTCCGCCACCAGGGCCGGCAGGTTGGCCAGGGTGCCGGTGAAGACTCGCTGGTTGCTGGTGGTGCCCTGCTGGATCAGGGCGGCCGGGGTGTCGGCGCCCCGACCGTGCTTGATCAGTTGCTCGCAGATAGTCGGCAAGCCCACCAGGCCCATGTAGAACACCAAGGTCTGGGCCGGCGCCACCAAGTCGCTCCAGGGCAGGTTGCTGGTGCCGTCCTTGAGGTGACCGGTGACGAAGCGCACCGACTGCGCGTAGTCGCGGTGAGTCAGGGGAATCCCGGCATAGGCCGAGCAACCACTGGCCGCGGTAATCCCCGGCACCACCTGGAACGCAATGCCGTGGGCCGCCAGTTCTTCGATCTCTTCGCCGCCCCGGCCGAAGATGAACGGATCACCACCCTTGAGACGCACTACACGCTTGCCTTGCTGGGCCAGGGTCACCAATTGCTGGTTGATCTGTTCCTGGGGCACGGCGTGATCGGCGCGACGCTTGCCGACATAGATGCGTTCGGCGTCGCGGCGGCACAGTTCGAGAATCGCCGGCGCCACCAGACGGTCGTAGAGCACCACGTCGGCCTGCTGCATCAGGCGCAGGGCACGGAAGGTCAGCAGGTCCGGATCACCCGGGCCTGCCCCCACCAGATACACCTCGCCCGGCGCATGGGGCGCCTTGCCGGCGATCTTGGCCTGCAACAGACGTTCGGCTTCCGCGCCCTGCCCCGCCAGTTGGCGATCGGCGATGGGGCCCTGGAATACATCCTCCCAGAACGCCCGGCGTTGCTGCACATCCGGAAACAGGCCTTTGACCTGGGCGCGGAAACGCGCCGCCAACCCGGCCAGTTGGCCGTAGGTGGAAGGAATCCAGGTTTCCAGCTTGGCCCGGATCAGCCGCGCCAGCACCGGCGCATCGCCGCCGCTGGAGACTGCGATGACCAGCGGCGAACGGTCGACGATAGCCGGGAAGATCACGCTGCACAGGGCCGGCGCGTCCACCACATTGACCGGGACGCAACGCCGATGGGCATCGGCGGAGACCTGGGCATTGAGGGATTCGTCGTCGGTGGCGGCGATGATCAGGGTGCAGCCGTCGAGGTCAGCCTCGACATACCCGCGCAGCAGGGACTCACCGCCGCTGGCGACGATCAGTTCCTGCAATTGCGCTTCTATTTCAGGTGCGACCACTCGCAGCTGCGCACCGGCATCGGCCAGCAGACGGGATTTGCGCAAGGCAATTTCCCCTCCGCCGACCACCAACACACGACTGCCGCGAAGGTTGTGAAACAGCGGCAGATATTCCATTTAGCCGATGACCTCAAGGCCACCCATGTACGGCTTCAGCACGTCCGGCACACGGATCGAACCGTCGGCCTGCTGATAGTTTTCCAGCACCGCCACCAGGGTACGGCCCACGGCCAGGCCGGAACCGTTAAGGGTGTGCACCAGCTCCGGCTTGCCGGTTTCCGGGTTGCGGAAACGTGCCTGCATACGGCGGGCCTGGAAGTCGCCGCAGTTGGAGCACGAGGAGATCTCGCGGTACTTGTCCTGGCTCGGCACCCAGACTTCGAGGTCGTAGGTCTTGACCGCGCTGAAGCCCATGTCGCCGGTGCACAGGGCCAGTACGCGGTACGGCAGTTGCAGCAGTTGCAGGACTTTCTCGGCGTTGGCGGTCAGGCCTTCCAGGGCCTCCATGGACGTCGACGGCTCGACCACCTGGACCATCTCGACCTTGTCGAACTGGTGCTGGCGGATCATGCCGCGGGTGTCGCGACCCGAGGCACCGGCTTCACTGCGGAAGCATGGCGTGTGGGCGACGAACTTCAGCGGCAGTTGCTTCGGATCGAGGATCTCACCCGCCACGATGTTGGTCAGGGACACTTCGGCGGTCGGGATCAGGTACAGATCGGCTTCGCCTTCGCGAGTGATCTTGAACAGGTCTTCCTCGAACTTCGGCAGCTGGCTGGTGCCCACCAGGGCCGGCGCCTGCACCAGGTACGGGGTGTAGGCCTCTTCGTAGCCGTGCTCGCCGGTGTGCAGGTTGATCATGAACTGCGCCAGGGCGCGGTGCAGACGGGCGATAGGCCCGCGCAACAGGGCGAAGCGCGCGCCGGACAGCTTGGCCGCGGTTTCAAAGTCCAGCCAGCCGTGGGTTTCGCCCAGGGCCACGTGGTCCTTGATCGGGAAATCGAAGGCGGTCGGGGTGCCCCAGCGGCGCACTTCAACGTTGCCGTCTTCGTCTTCGCCGACCGGCACCGATTCGTGAGGCAGGTTGGGAATGCCGAACAGGATCGAGTCCAGTTCGTTCTGGATGTTTTCCAGCTCTACCTTGCCGGAGCTCAGCTCGTTCCCCATGCGCTCAACGTCGGCCATCAGCGGGGCGATGTCTTCGCCGCGTTGCTTGGCCTGGCCGATGGACTTGGAGCGCGCGTTACGTTCAGCCTGCAGTTGCTCGGTGCGGGTCTGCACGGTCTTGCGCTGTTCTTCCAGCGCTTCGATGCGTGCCACATCCAGGGCAAAGCCGCGGGATGCCAGACGATCCGCTACGTCCTGGAGGTTGCTACGTAACAGTTTGGAATCGAGCATGTCGTTCTCTCGTTTATCAAAGTTTGGTCAAGGACAGGCCGGCCCAGGTAGCAAGCAGCCCGCCGAATACACTCAGTGCCGCATAGCCCAGGGCCAGCGCCACTTGTCCGCTTTCCAGCAGACGCACGGTATCCAGTGAAAAGGATGAAAAAGTCGTCAGGCCACCGAGGAAGCCCACTATCAATCCGGCACGCACTTCGATCGGCACTTCCGGACGGATCAGGAACAGTCCGTACAGCACGCCAATCAGCAGGCAGCCCACGATATTAACGGCCAGCGTCGCGGTATAGAAGTGCCGCGGCCAATTGGCGTTGATCCAGTTGCCCGTGGTGAAGCGCAACAGGGTGCCGGCCACACCGCCGGCGGAGACTGCGAGGATCAGGGGGATCAAGGTTTTCTCCGCTGCAGGGGGCTGGCCCGGTCCAGGGCAGCCAGATGCTTGAGCTTCTCGCCGATTTTCAATTCCAGGCCACGGGGCACCGGCTGGTAGAGCGGCAAGGGTTCAAGTTCTTCGGGAAAATAGTCTTCACCGGCAGCGTAGGCATCCGGCTCGTCATGGGCGTAGCGGTATTCATCGCCGTAACCCAACTGCTTCATCAGCTTGGTCGGGGCGTTGCGCAGATGGATCGGCACTTCCAGGGAACCGTGCTCGGCAGCGGCGCGCATGGCGGCCTTGAAGCCCATGTACACGGCGTTGCTCTTCGGCGCACAGGCCAGGTAGGTGATGGCCTGGGCCACCGCCAGCTCGCCTTCGGGGCTGCCCAGGCGCTCCTGCACATCCCAGGCCGCCAAGCACAGGCTCAAGGCCCGCGGGTCGGCGTTGCCGATGTCCTCGCTGGCCATGCGCACCACGCGCCGGGCCAGGTACAGCGGATCGCAACCGCCATCAAGCATGCGTGCAAACCAGTACAGGGCACCGTCAGGGTTGGAGCCGCGCACGGATTTGTGCAACGCGGAAATCTGGTCGTAGAACGCCTCGCCGCCCTTGTCGAAACGGCGGCGGGTATCCCCTAACAGGCTTTGCAACAGATCGACACTGATCTCGCCGCCGTCTTCCGCCAGATCCGAGGCGTTCTCCAGCAGATTGAGCATACGCCGGCCATCGCCATCGGCCGCCGACAGCAGCATCTGGAAGCCTTCATCGCTGAGGCTCAATTGGCGCTTGCCCAGGCCGCGTTCCTCGGTCAGGGCGCGCTGCACCAGGGTGCCCAGGGCCGCTTCATCCAGGCTCTTGAGCACATAGACCCGGGCCCGGGAGAGCAAGGCGTTGTTGAGTTCGAAGGACGGGTTTTCCGTGGTGGCACCGATAAAGATCAGCGTGCCGTCTTCCACGTAGGGCAGGAAGGCATCCTGCTGCGACTTGTTGAAACGATGCACTTCGTCGACGAAAAGGATGGTCCGCCGCCCGTATTGCCCGGCCTGCTGCTTGGCGATTTCCACCGCCTGGCGGATCTCCTTGACCCCGGCCAGCACCGCCGAGACGGTTTCGAAGTGGGCATCCGAGACTTCCGCCAGCAGCCGCGCCAGGGTGGTCTTGCCGACCCCGGGCGGGCCCCAGAAGATCATCGAATGCAGGGCGCCCTGCTCCAGGGCCTCACGCAGCGGCTTGCCCCGAGCCAGCAGGTGCTGCTGACCGACGTACTCGTCCAGGTTGGTCGCACGCAGGCGTGCGGCCAGTGGCTGGGCGATCGGGGCACTACGAAACAGGTCCATGGACTACCTTCGAAACCTTGCGGCTGCGGCTGCTTACTCTTGGATCACATCGGCACCCTTGGGGATGTCGAACTTGAACTTGGACGCTGGGATCGATTCGTTGGCCTTGACCCCGGTGAACAGGATATTGGTGCGCTGGCCAACGCTGTCGATCAACTGCATGTCGTTGATCATGCCGTTGCGAAACGACAGGCGCAGGCTGTCGAACAGAGTGTCGCGGGTTTTCGGCTTGAGGGTGAAGTCCATCACGCCACCGGCCTCCTTGGAGGTGATGTCGAAGCTTTCGCTGATCTTCGACACGTCACCGGAGAGCAGCAAGGCTGGGGTCTGGGTCAGGCGCTGGTCGAGCTTCTTGATGGTCACTTGCTCCAGGTCCGGGTCCCACAGGGAGACTTTCTGGCCGTCGGAAACCATCAGCTGTTCTTGCGGCGCATCGGTGTGCCAGTAGAACAGGCCAGGACGCTGCAGGGACATCTCGCCGGCGGTTTCCTGCAACTGGGTGCCGCTGCCGTCGAGGGTCAACTGGGAGAAACGCGCCGTCAGGGTCTGGGACTTTTCCAGCAACTGGGTCAGGCGCGCCACGTCTTTGGGGTCGGCGTGGGCCGACAAGGTGGTCACAGCCAATACCGGCAGCAGCAACATGCGAATCAGGCGCATGGAATTCCTCATAAATTGGATGGGTATGCGAGCGGCGTGACCTCACGCCGCTGAAAGCGAAACAGGGATCAGTCGCGCATCGGGCCCGGCGCCAGCACTTCGCGGGAGCCGTTGGTGTTCATCGCCGTCACCACTCCGGCCATTTCCATGGCCTCGATCATCCGGGCGGCGCGGTTGTAGCCAATCTTCAGCTTGCGCTGTACCGCCGAGATCGAGGCCCGGCGGCTTTCCAGGACGAACTGCACGGCTTCGTCGTAGAGCGCGTCGGCTTCCGGATCATCACCGTCACCACCGCCGCTGCTGCCTTCGAAACCACTGCCCGCCTCTTCGACACCGTTGAGGATGTCGTCGTTGTATTCCGGCGCGCCGCGCAGTTTCCAGGCCTCCACCACGCGGTGCACTTCATCGTCGGAGACGAAGGCACCGTGGACACGAATCGGCAGACTGGTGCCCGGTGGCATGTAGAGCATGTCACCGTGGCCCAGCAGCTGTTCGGCGCCGCCCTGGTCGATGATGGTCCGCGAGTCGATCTTGCTCGACACCTGGAACGCCATGCGGGTCGGGATGTTGGCCTTGATCAGGCCGGTGATCACGTCCACCGACGGCCGCTGGGTCGCGAGAATCAGGTGGATACCGGCAGCACGGGCCTTCTGAGCGATACGGGCGATCAGTTCTTCGACCTTCTTGCCGACGATCATCATCATGTCGGCAAATTCGTCCACCACCACCACGATGGTCGGCAGCTTGGTCAGCAGCGGCGCTTCGTCGTGGATGCTTTCGCGGTTGTACAGCGGGTCCGCCAGTGGCGTACCGGCTTCAATGGCTTCCTTGACCTTGGCGTTGAAGCCCGAAAGGTTGCGCACGCCCATCTTGGCCATGAGCTTGTAGCGCCGCTCCATCTCCGCCACGCTCCAGCGCAGGGCGTTGGCCGCGTCCTTCATGTCGGTGACCACTGGGCACAGCAGATGCGGAATGCCTTCGTAGATCGACAGTTCGAGCATCTTCGGGTCGATCATGATCAGCTTGGCGTCTTCCGGGCCAGACTTGAACAGGATCGACAGGATCATTGCGTTGACCCCCACCGACTTACCGGAGCCAGTGGTACCTGCCACCAGCAGGTGAGGCATTTTCGCCAGGTCAGTGATGATCGGCTTGCCGCCGATATCGTGGCCCAGGGCCAGGGTGACCGGGGATTTGAAGTTGTCGTATTCCGGGGTCGAGAGCACTTCGGAGAAGCGCACGATCTGCCGGTCTTCGTTGGGAATCTCGATGCCCACGGTGGTCTTGCCGGGAATCACTTCCACCACGCGCACACTGGTCACCGCCAGGGAACGCGCCAGGTCCTTGGCCAGGTTGGCGATACGGCTGACTTTCACCCCGGCCGCCGGCTGGATTTCGTAACGGGTAATCACCGGCCCCGGGTGGATCGAATCCACCGAGACTTCGACGCCGAACTCCTTGAGCTTGATTTCCAGCAGGTGGCCGACTGCCGCCAGGGATTCGGGGGAATAGTTCAGCTGTTTCTTTTCTGCCGGGTCGAGGATCGAGATCGGTGGCAAGGTGCCTTCCACCGCGCTGTCGACGAACAGCGGCACCTGTTTCTCTTTCTGCACGCGCTTGCTGGGCTCCGGCGCCTTGGTGGCGATCGGCGTGATCACTGGCGGCACCTGCTTTTCGCGCTCGGACATGTGCTTGCTCAGGGCCTGCTCGCGCTCGATAAGGCGCTCCTTGACCTTGGCCTGCTCGCGCTTGTCGGCCACGTTCGGGGTCACGACTTCATCGACCCGGGCATCCACTTCGCGCAATTGCGCCACCAGTTGCTTGCGCTCCACGCGCGCATCCCACCAGCGGTTGGCGGCGCCCTGGAACAGTTCGAACAGGTCGAGGGTGATCTTGCCGGTCACGTCCATCACCTTGAACCACGACAGGTCGGTGAACACCGTCAGGCCGAACAGGAACAGGGCAATGAACATCAGGGTGCTGCCCTGCACGTTCAGGGCATTCTTGGCCAGGTCGCCCAGGCTTTCGCCCAGGGCGCCACCGGCACCGGCCGGCAGGCCCGTGGCGGCATGGAAATGGATATGGGCCAGCGCGGCGCCCGACAGCACCAGGAACACCAGGCCGATCAGCCGCCAGGAAAACAGCCAGCCGCTCCACTGCCAGGGCTCATGGCGCTGGCGGAAGATCTGGTAGGTCTTGATCGCCAACAGCAGCGGGAAGATATAGGCGAAGTAACCCAACACCATAAACAGGATATCGGCGCTGTAGGAACCGGCCGGGCCACCGAAGTTCTGCACGTCTTCAATCTTGCTGTTATGACTCCAGCCCGGATCATCTTTCCCATAGGTCAGAAGTGCCATCATCAAGAACAGGCACAGGGCGCCAATGGCGATCAACGCACCTTCCTTGAGCCGGTAGTGCAATTGTTGACGCCAGAGCGGAACAACAGGTTTAGGTGCTGCGGTGGATTTCTTCAAAACGCGTCTTTTCCTGCGCCAAGGGCGCGTCCAACGGGTGATTGACTACAAGATACTGCTCAATCCGAGCAGGTAAATAAAGTTGACCGGCGTAACTGGGGCTACTTTTAACACTCTGCCCCTTGCTTCTGAAACAGTGCAATTCTGAATAAACCCGGTACAGCGTCGTATTGTACGGGTTTGTTCACGCCATGCCACGTCGGAACCCTCCGACCAGCATAGTCAACGGCCTGTTACGCACTGTTCAATTGGAGCATGCATTCTCTTTTGTGACAAAGGCTTATGAGGTGTTTTTATGAACGATGCGAAGCATTCACGCCTGATCATTCTGGGCTCTGGCCCTGCCGGTTACAGCGCTGCCGTCTATGCCGCTCGGGCCAACCTCAAACCGACGGTGATCACCGGTTTGCAAGCCGGCGGCCAACTGACCACCACCACCGAAGTCGACAACTGGCCCGGCGATGTCGAAGGCTTGACCGGCCCGGTGCTGATGGAGCGGATGCAGAGACACGCCGAACGCTTCGACACCGAGATCGTCTATGACCACATCCACACCGCACAGTTGCAGCAGCGGCCGTTTATCCTCATCGGCGACAGCGGCACCTACAGTTGCGACGCGCTGATCATCGCCACCGGCGCCTCGGCGCAATACCTGGGCCTGCCCTCCGAAGAAGCCTTTGCCGGCAAGGGGGTTTCCGCCTGCGCCACCTGCGATGGCTTCTTCTACCGCAATCAGGTGGTGGCCGTGGTGGGCGGCGGCAACACCGCCGTGGAGGAAGCACTGTACCTGTCGAACATCGCCAAAGAAGTGCACCTGGTGCATCGCCGCGACAAGCTGCGAGCCGAGAAGATTCTCCAGGACAAGCTGTTCGACAAGGCCGCCAATGGCAATATCCGCCTGCACTGGAACCAGCACCTGGAGGAAGTGCTGGGCGATGCCAGCGGCGTGACCGGCGCCCGCCTCAAGGACAGCCACAGCGGAGAAACCAAGGATCTGGCACTGGCCGGGGTGTTTATCGCCATCGGCCACAAGCCCAATACCGATCTGTTCCAGGGCCAGCTGGAGATGCGCGACGGCTACCTGCTGGTGCGTGGCGGCAGCGAAGGCAATGCCACGGCCACCGGCATCCAGGGGGTATTTGCCGCCGGCGACGTGGCCGACCACGTCTATCGCCAGGCCATCACTTCGGCCGGCGCCGGCTGCATGGCAGCGCTGGATGCGGAAAAATTCCTCGACGACAACTAAGCCCTCGCCCTACGCTTGTGGCGGGCCCGCAATGGCTCGCCACCGCCCTCCCCTGCCGCAAGTCTGGATACCATGCTGACCTGGTTACAACGCAACACACTCGACTTCCCGCCGCTGGAAAAGGCCATGCGCGAGCCCAATGGCTTGCTGGCCGCGGGCGGAGACTTGTCTGCCGACCGCCTGATCCAGGCCTATCGTCACGGCTGCTTTCCCTGGTTTTCCGAAGGCCAGCCGATTCTCTGGTGGTCCCCCGATCCGCGCACGGTGTTATTCCCGGACGAACTGCATGTCTCCCGCAGCCTGGGCAAACTGTTGCGCAAACAACGCTATCAGGTGACCTTCGATCGGGACTTTGCCGCAGTCATCAGCGCCTGCGCAGCGCCTCGCGCCTATGCCGACGGCACCTGGATCAGCGAAGCGATGCAACGCGCCTACCTGCAACTGCATCAACGCGGCTACGCCCATTCGGTGGAGGTCTGGGATCAGGGAGTGCTGGTGGGCGGCTTGTATGGACTGGCCATGGGGCAGCTGTTTTTCGGCGAGTCGATGTTCAGCCGCGCCGACAATGCCTCGAAATTCGGCTTTGCCACTCTGGTGGAACGCTTGAAGGCGTGGGGATTTGTGCTGATCGACTGCCAGATGCCCACCGAACACCTGCACAGCCTCGGCGCCCGATCCATTTCCCGGCCAGAGTTCGCGAATTACCTGAAACACCACCTGGACCTGCCGAGCCGCGCCATATGGGTTTCCTAGGCGGGTTTGCCGGGGGTGGCTTACACTTAATTGCAAAGCTTATTCCGAGGGTTGACTCATGACCGAGTTGGCGCGCCTGAAGTTCTATGCCACCCAACCCCACTCTTGCAGCTACCTGCCCGACGAACAGGCGACCACTCTGTTCCTCGATCCCAGCCAGCCCATGGACGTGCATGTCTACGCGGATCTGTCGGAAATGGGCTTTCGGCGCAGCGGCGATCATCTGTATCGCCCCCACTGCCAGAACTGCAACGCCTGCGTGCCGGCGCGCATTCCTGCTACACAGTTCCTGCCCAGCCGCCAGCAAAAGCGCATTCTCAAACGCAACAGCGACCTGACCGTACACGCGGCGAAACCCTGCTTCAGCGAAGAGTATTTCGACCTCTACCAGCGCTACATCGAGCAACGCCACGCCGATGGCGACATGTTCCCCCCAAGCCGCGACCAGTTCTCGACCTTCCTGGTTCGAGACCTGCCCTTCTCGCGCTTCTACGAGTTCCGCCTGGACGGCCGCCTGCTGGCCGTGGCGGTCACAGACCTGCTGCCCAATGGCCTGTCAGCGGTCTACACCTTCTATGAACCCGACGAAGAGCGCCGCAGCCTCGGGCGCTTTGCGATCCTTTGGCAAATCGGCGAAACCCTGCGCCTCGGGCTGGATGCGGTGTACCTCGGCTACTGGATCAAGAACTGCAAAAAGATGAACTACAAGACCCAATATCGCCCCATAGAGCTGCTGGTTAACCAGAGATGGGTGATCCTCAACTAGAAGGTCTTGGCTTAAACCCCACTTTTCGGGCACAATGCACGCCGCTTTTGCCTGGCGCAGTTGCACCGGGCCATTCATTGGACACCGAGGGCTTTACTGCATGTCGAAAGAAGACAGCTTCGAAATGGAAGGCACTGTCGTCGACACCCTGCCCAACACCATGTTTCGTGTGGAGTTGGAAAATGGGCACGTCGTAACCGCGCATATTTCCGGCAAGATGCGCAAGAACTACATTCGTATTCTTACCGGTGACAAAGTGCGCGTCGAGCTGACGCCCTATGACTTGAGCAAAGGGCGCATCACTTACCGCGCTCGCTAAGCAAGTCAATACAAGACGCCCGGTTATGCCGGGCGTTTTTGTTCGTCTGCAAAAAAACGTTTCAAACGCCAGATAGCACAAAGGCACCTCCCGGTGCCTTTGGCTGTACTGCTGTGTTATGCGGCGATCAAGCCATTTCCGCCGTGGTCTCGAAATCGAAGGTCAGCTCGCCATCCTTGATGTCGATGTGGACCACACCGCCATGGTCGGACAGCTCGCCAAACAGGATCTCCTCGGCCAGGGGACGCTTGATCTTGTCCTGGATCAAGCGCGCCATCGGACGGGCGCCCATGGTCACGTCGTAACCACCGGCGGCCAGCCAGCTGCGAGCGGCATCGGTCACTTCCAGCTGCACGCGCTTGTCTTCCAGCTGCGCCTGAAGCTCGGTAAGGAACTTGTCCACCACGCTCTTGATCACTTCGTGGCTCAGGCGACCGAACTGGATAATGGTGTCCAGACGGTTGCGGAACTCCGGCGTGAAGCTCTTCTTGATCACTTCCATGGCATCGGAAGAGTGATCCTGATGCGTGAAGCCGATGGAGGCTCGCGCCGCGGTTTCAGCACCGGCGTTGGTGGTCATGATGACGATCACATTGCGGAAATCCGCCTTGCGCCCGTTGTTGTCGGTCAGGGTCCCGTGGTCCATCACCTGCAGCAGCAGGTTGAAGACTTCCGGGTGGGCCTTCTCGATTTCATCGAGCAGCAATACGCAATGCGGCTGCTTGGTGATGGCCTCGGTCAGCAAGCCACCCTGGTCGAAACCGACATAGCCGGGAGGCGCACCAATCAAGCGCGAGACGGTGTGCCGCTCCATGTACTCGGACATGTCGAAGCGTACCAGCTCGATCCCCATGGCCTTGGCCAACTGCCGCGCCGCTTCGGTCTTGCCGACACCGGTAGGACCGGCGAACAGGAAGGAACCGACCGGTTTGTCCGGCGATTTCAGGCCTGCACGGGACAGCTTGATCGCGGTGGACAGCGAATCGATCGCCGCATCCTGGCCAAACACCGTCAGCTTGAGATCGCGCTCAAGATTACGCAGCAGCTCTTTATCGGAACTGGTGACGTGTTTTGGTGGAATCCGCGCGATTTTCGCCACGATGTCTTCGACCTGGGCCACTTCGATGCGCTTCACGCGCTTCTCCGCCGGCTGCAGGCGCTGATAGGCACCTGCCTCGTCGATGACGTCGATGGCCTTGTCCGGCATATGCCGGTCATTGATATAGCGAGAGGCCAATTCTGCAGCGGCACGCAGGGCTTCATCACTGTATTCGATACTGTGATGCTGCTCGAAACGCCCCTTGAGGCCGCGCAGGATGCCAATGGTGTCTTCAACCGAGGGCTCGGACACATCGACTTTCTGGAAGCGCCGCGCCAAGGCCCGGTCCTTCTCGAAAATGCCACGGAACTCCTGGAAGGTAGTCGAGCCGATGCAACGGATATCACCCGAGGACAGCAGCGGCTTGAGCAGGTTCGAGGCGTCCATCACCCCACCGGAGGCCGCACCGGCACCGATGATGGTGTGGATTTCGTCGATGAACAGGATCGCCTGAGGGCGTTTTTTCAGTTCGCCCAGCAGCGCCTTGAAGCGCTTCTCGAAATCGCCGCGGTATTTGGTACCGGCCAGCAACGCCCCGAGATCCAGCGAGTAGACGACGCTGTTGACCAGCAGGTCCGGCACTTGATTGTCGACGATGCGCTTGGCCAGGCCCTCGGCAATCGCGGTCTTGCCCACGCCTGCCTCACCCACCAGCAGCGGGTTGTTCTTGCGCCGGCGCGCCAGGATCTGCGCTACGCGCTCGACTTCCTGCTCGCGCCCTACCAACGGATCAATGCGGCCCTGACGGGCCAACTCATTGAGGTTGCTGGCATAGGCATCCAGAGGATTGCCCGAAGAAGACGACTCACCACCCTCTTCGTCCTGCATATCCTGTTCACCTTCAGAATGATCGCCATGCCCGGGCACCTTGGAGATGCCATGGGCGATGTAGTTGACCACGTCGATACGGGCAACGCTCTGCTGTTTCAGCAGGAACACCGCCTGGCTCTCTTGCTCACTGAAGATTGCCACCAGCACATTGGCACCGGTGACTTCACGCTTGCCCGAGCTCTGTACGTGAAAGACAGCACGTTGCAATACACGCTGGAAACCCAGGGTTGGCTGAGTTTCGCGATCCTCGTCGTGCACGGGAATCAGCGGCGTTGTGGAGTCGATGAACTCCTGCAGGTCGTGCTTGAGTTTGTCGAGGTTTGCTCCGCAGGCACGTAAAACGGTGGCGGCGGCCTCATTATCCAAAAGAGCCAACAGGAGATGCTCGACGGTCATGAACTCATGACGCTTCGAACGGGCCTCCTTGAAGGCGAGATTGAGGGTGACTTCGAGCTCGCGGTTTAACATAGCTTCACCTCATACCCAAGTGGTCGGCGTTAACCGTCCTTCTCGATTTCACAGAGTAGCGGATGCTGGCTTTCCCGGGCGTACTGGTTGACCTGCATGGCCTTGGTCTCGGCGATGTCGCGGGTAAACAATCCACACACTGCCCGCCCTTCGGTATGGACGGCCAGCATGACCTTGGTCGCCAGCTCGCGATTCAGGTTAAAAAACATCTCGAGCACTTCGACGACGAAATCCATCGGCGTGTAGTCATCGTTGAACAAAACCACCTTGTACATCGGCGGCGCCTGGAGAGCAGGCTTAGCCTCCTGTACTGCCAAGCCAGCGGAATCGTCGTCGTGCAAGTCCGGGCGATCCTGATTGAATGTTAGTCGAATCTGGCTGATTGCATGCATGGAAAGAAAGGTTCGTCAGTTGTGCAAATACAGTGGTGGGGGCGCCCTGGAAGGATTTCAACTCCGACCGCCGGGTCAACTTGACTATCGGCAAAACGGTGTTACAACCAATAGGGCCCACATTGGGTAATAAACGTCCGCGGCGTCAACCTTTTTACCAAGCTTGGCGGCGGATGAACTGGATGATACTCCAGTGATGGAGTCTGTTGCAGAGGGATATGAGTATGGCTAGCGGTAAGGTCAAGTGGTTCAACAACGCCAAGGGTTATGGCTTTATTAATGAGGAGGGCAAGACTGACGATCTGTTTGCCCATTACTCGGCCATCGATATGGATGGCTACAAGACCTTGAAAGCCGGACAGGCTGTGAGCTTCGAGATCATCCAAGGGCCCAAGGGCCTGCATGCGATCAAAATCAGCGCGTTGAAGGTGCCCGGCGAAATCGTCACCGCCGAGGCCCAGCCCGAAAGTGCCCTGAGCTGATCCAACCAACATCCAGTCATGAAAAAACCGGCCGACTCAAGGGATTGAGTCGGCCGGTTTGCTTTGGGCGCCGTACAGCTTACATGTGCGAGATCAGCGCATCGCCGAAGGCCGAGGAAGACAGCAGGGTTGCACCGTCCATCAGGCGTTCGAAGTCATAGGTCACGGTCTTGGCCGAGATTGCGCCATTGGTGCCCTTGATGATCAGGTCGGCCGCTTCGGTCCAGCCCATGTGGCGCAACATCATCTCTGCGGAGAGGATCAGCGAACCCGGGTTGACCTGGTCCTTGCCAGCATACTTGGGCGCGGTACCGTGGGTGGCTTCGAACATGGCCACGGTATCGGACAGGTTGGCGCCTGGCGCAATGCCGATGCCGCCCACTTCCGCCGCCAGGGCGTCGGACAGGTAGTCACCGTTGAGGTTGAGGGTCGCGATCACATCGTATTCGGCCGGGCGCAGCAGGATCTGCTGGAGCATGGCGTCGGCGATGGCATCCTTGACGATGACGTTCTTGCCGGTTTTCGGGTTCTTGAACTGCATCCAGGGACCGCCGTCCAGCAGGGTCGCGCCGAACTCTTCGGCCGCCACTTCGTAGGCCCATTCCTTGAAGGCACCTTCGGTGAACTTCATGATGTTGCCTTTGTGCACGATGGTCAGCGAGTCGCGGTCGTTATCCACTACATATTGCAGCGCCTTGCGCGCCAGACGCTTGGTGCCCTGCAGGGAAACCGGCTTGACGCCGATGCCGCAGTTTTCGTCGAAACGGATCTTGGTGACACCCATTTCCTCCTTGAGGAACTTGATGACCTTGGTGGCTTCTGCCGAGCCGGCTTTCCACTCGATGCCGGCGTAAATGTCTTCGGAGTTTTCACGGAAGATGGTCATGTCCACGTCACCCGGCTTCTTCACCGGGCTGGGCACGCCTTCGAACCAGCGCACAGGGCGCAGGCATACATAAAGATCGAGTTGCTGACGCAGGGCCACGTTCAGGGAACGGATGCCACCACCGACCGGAGTGGTCAGCGGGCCCTTGATGGAAACCACGTAATCCTTCACTGCGTCCAGGGTTTCCTGAGGAAGCCAGGTGTCCTGGTCGTACACTTGAGTCGCTTTTTCCCCGGCATACACTTCCATCCAGGAAATCTTGCGTTCGCCGCCGTAAGCCTTCTTAACCGCAGCATCGACAACCTTGATCATGACCGGGCTGATATCAACACCAATACCGTCGCCTTCGATGAAAGGAATAATCGGGTTGTTAGGAACATTGAGAGAATGGTCTGCGTTGACGGTGATTTTGTCGCCGACTGCTGGAACCTGAATCTTCTTGTATCCCATGCTGAACTCCGTTGTGTGGATTGAACATCTGGCTGCGTTCGAGCGTACCCCAGTTGAATCTGGACGGGAACCTCATGTTCCACCCATATGCCGTGAAAGCTGCACAGTTCGCGGCCTACAAGCCTGAAAGCAAAGGGAAAAGTGCCAAAGTAAAGCACCCCGAGCGACTCTACGCCTGCACCCTGCCTGCGACCTTTAGACCAATGGACGAGAACGGGCGCCTATGAAGCATCGGCGTTTTGCTAGCTACCTATGTATAATGCCGCCGCTGACCACAGAGTCACGACGGCCGAACGCTCTGCTACCGACAAAACAAGCCGAGAATGGCCGCCCAAAGCCGGGTTGTTACCGCAGCCCACCCGCTTGACGCTCGACTGATGCACCCAACATCACCGCGAAGAAACCTCGACATTCGGCTCATGGATGACCTTTGAACGAAAGCGCTTACCCGGCGCACCTCGAGTTTCTGCGCACGCTTTAGCAAAGAAGAGAGTTAATCCGAATATGCCCACCCGCTCGAAGATCATCTACACCTTCACCGACGAAGCCCCGGCCCTCGCCACCTATTCCCTGCTGCCTATCGTAGAAGCCTTCACCGCTTCGGCTGATATCGCCGTGGAAACCCGCGACATCTCCCTGGCCGGCCGCATCCTCGCCAGCTTCCCTGAGCAGTTGGGTACCAAAGCGGTGCCGGACCACCTTGCCGAACTGGGCGAGCTGGCGGTCACCCCAGAAGCCAACATCATCAAGCTGCCGAACATCAGCGCCTCGGTCCCGCAACTGCAAGCCGCGATCAAAGAGCTGCAGGCCCAGGGCTATGCGCTGCCGGACTACCCAGAAACCGTGACCTGCGACGCCGACAAAGACGCCAAGGCGCGTTACGACAAGGTCAAGGGCAGCGCCGTGAACCCGGTCCTGCGTGAAGGCAACTCCGACCGCCGCGCTCCGCTGTCGGTGAAGAACTATGCGCGCAAGCACCCGCACAAGATGGGCGCCTGGGCCAAGGACTCCAAGTCCCACGTTGCCCACATGAGCAACGGCGACTTCTACGGCAGCGAAAAAGCCGCCCTGATCGAAGCAGCCGACAGCGTCAAGATCGAACTGATCGCCCTGGACGGCACTGCCACCGTCCTGAAGGAAAAGACCGCCGTGCAAGCCGGCGAGATCCTCGACTGCGCCGTAATGAGCAAAAAGGCCCTGCGCGCCTTCATCGCCGCTGAAATCGAAGACGCCAAGAAGCAAGGCGTACTGCTCTCGGTACACCTCAAGGCCACCATGATGAAGGTCTCCGACCCGATCATGTTCGGCCAGATCGTTGCCGAGTTCTATCAGGATGCCCTGAGCAAGCACGCCACCGTGCTGCAAGAAATCGGCTTCAACCTAAACAACGGCATCGGCGACCTGTACGCCCGCATCAAGGCCCTGCCGGCCGACCAGCAAGCTGCGATCGAAGCCGACATCCAGGCCGTCTACGCTGCCCGCCCTGCCCTGGCCATGGTCAACTCCGACAAAGGCATCACCAACCTGCACGTGCCGAGCGACGTGATCGTCGACGCCTCGATGCCGGCCATGATCCGTGACTCCGGCAAGATGTGGGGCACCGACGGCCAGCTGCACGACACCAAGGCCGTGATCCCGGACCGTTGCTACGCCACTATCTACCAGGCCGTGATCGAAGACTGCAAAGCCAATGGCGCGTTCGATCCGACCACCATGGGCAGCGTGCCGAACGTTGGCCTGATGGCGAAAAAAGCCGAAGAATATGGCTCCCACGACAAGACTTTCGAAATCAAGGCTGACGGCGTGGTTCGCGTCACCGACAGCAAAGGCAGCCTGCTGCTGGAGCAGAAAGTCGAAGCCGGCGACATCTTCCGCATGTGCCAGACCAAAGACGCGCCGATCCAGGACTGGGTCAAACTGGCGGTCAACCGTGCTCGTGCCAGCAGCACTCCGGCCATTTTCTGGCTGGACCCGATGCGTGCCCACGACGGCGTGATGATCGAGAAAGTTCAGGCCTACCTGAAGGATCACGACACCAGCGACCTGGACATCCGCATCATGTCCCCGGTTGAAGCCATGAAGTTCACCCTGGCCCGCACCCGCGACGGCAAGGACACCATCTCGGTGACCGGCAACGTACTGCGCGACTACCTGACCGACCTGTTCCCGATCATGGAACTGGGCACCAGCGCCAAGATGCTGTCGATCGTGCCGCTGATGAACGGTGGCGGCCTGTTCGAAACCGGCGCCGGCGGTTCGGCCCCGAAGCACGTACAGCAGCTGCTGGAAGAGAACTTCCTGCGCTGGGACTCCCTGGGTGAGTTCCTGGCCCTGGCAGCCTCCCTGGAGCACCTGGGCAACACCTACAACAACCCGAAAGCCCTGGTGCTGGCCAAGACCCTGGACCAGGCGACCGGCCAGTTCCTCGACAACAACAAGTCGCCATCGCGCAAGGTCGGCAACATCGACAACCGCGGCAGCCACTTCTACCTGGCGCTGTACTGGGCTCAAGCCCTGGCCGCCCAGACCGAGGACGCTGCCCTGCAAGCGCAGTTCAGCACCCTGGCCAAGACCCTGACCGAGAACGAAGCGACCATCGTCGCCGAGCTCAACGCCGTACAGGGCAAGCCCGTGGACATCGGTGGCTACTACAGCGCCAACCCCGAGCTGGTGAGCCAGGCCATGCGCCCGAGCGCCACCCTCAACGCGGCCATCGCTGCGCTGGTGTAAGCACGAGCGAACACACAAACCCCGGCCCCGCGCCGGGGTTTGTGCTTCTGGCGCCCGCAGCAACCGGCCTGTCGGCGAAAAAGACAGCGCTCGCTTCGCCGGCAAGCCGGCTCCTACAATGCTCACCCTTTATAAAGGAGTGCCTTTATGGAATGGCAACCCCATATCACTGTCGCCACCATCGTCGAGGATCAGGGCCGCTTCCTGTTCGTCGAGGAATACCAGGGCGAACAAGCCGTGCTCAACCAGCCCGCCGGGCACCTGGATGCCAATGAAAGCCTGCTCCAGGCGGCCGTACGCGAAACCCTGGAGGAAACCGGCTGGGATGTGGAGTTGACCGGCGTGGTCGGCATCTACCTCTACACCGCCCCCAGCAACGGCGTGACCTACCAGCGCGTGTGCTTTGCCGCCAAGCCACTGCGCCATCATCCGGACTATCAGTTGGATGACGGCATCATCGGCCCGCGCTGGCTGAGCCGCGAGCAACTGCTGGAGCAACGGGCCAACTGGCGCAGCGAGCTGATCCTGCAGTGCCTGGACGATTACCTGGATGGCCAGTTGCACAGCCTGGCACTGATCCGACCAATGCTTTAACCGCAGTTTTAGCCTTGCAGGCCTCAGCCTGTTAGAATCGCGTCCTTTTTCAAGACACCCGTTGAATTCCTATGCGTGATCCAGCCCCTTCTGATAACCAAAAGAAGCGCGTCATTGTCGGCATGTCCGGCGGCGTGGATTCTTCCGTTTCCGCCCTCCTGCTGATGGAGCAGGGTTACCAGGTGGAAGGCCTGTTCATGAAGAACTGGGAGGAAGACGACGGAACCGAATACTGCACCGCCATGGACGACCTGGCCGACGCCCAGGCCGTGTGCGACAAGATTGGCATCAAGCTGCACACCGCCAACTTCGCCGCCGAATACTGGGACAACGTGTTCGAGCACTTCCTGGCCGAATACAAGGCCGGCCGCACGCCGAACCCGGATATCCTCTGCAACCGCGAAATCAAGTTCAAGGCCTTCCTCGACTACGCCATGATGCTCGGCGCCGACCTGATCGCCACCGGCCACTATGTGCGCCGCCGCGACATCGACGGCCGCACCGAACTGCTCAAGGGCCTGGACCCGAACAAGGACCAGAGCTACTTCCTCCACGCCGTTGGCGGCGAGCAGATCGCCAAGACCCTGTTCCCGGTAGGCGAGCTGGAAAAGCCCGAAGTGCGCGCCATTGCCGAAAAACACGACCTGGCCACGGCGAAGAAGAAAGACTCCACCGGCATCTGCTTTATCGGTGAGCGGCGCTTCAGCGACTTCCTCAAGCAATACCTGCCGGCCCAGCCCGGCGAGATCAAGACCACCGAAGGTGAAGTCATCGGCCGCCATCACGGCTTGATGTACCACACCATCGGCCAGCGTCAGGGCCTGGGCATCGGCGGCCTGAAAGACGCCGGCGAAGAGCCGTGGTACGTGCTGATCAAGGACCTGGAGCACAACGAGCTGATCGTGGGCCAGGGCAATGATCACCCCTGGCTGTTCTCCCGCGCCCTGCTGGCCTCCGACATCTATTGGGTCAACCCCATCGACCTGAGCCAGCCGCGACGCCTGACCGCCAAGGTGCGCTACCGCCAGAGCGACCAGCCCTGCACCCTGGAAAAGACCGCCAACGGCTACCGCGCCACCTTCGACGACCCACAGCGCGCCGTCACTCCCGGCCAGTCCGTGGTGTTCTACGACGGCGAGATCTGCCTCGGTGGCGGCGTGATCGAAGTGGCCGAACCCTGGAGCAGCAAGGACGCCCGTCCATGAGCCCGATTCAGGAACAACTGACGGCGCTGGGCGGTGTATTCCTGGCCGCCGTACTGGTGGACCGGATCGCCAAGACCGGCCAGGTCAGCGAAGCGGCCTTGAGCTGCATGCTCGGCAGCCTGCTGATCCGCGACCCGAAAGACACCCTGGAAGTCTACGGCGGCGACGACATCAACCTGCGCGAGGGTTACCGGGCCCTGATCGGCGCCCTGGAGCGCGACCCCAGCACCCTGCAGCGCGAACCGCTGCGCTACGCTTTGTCGATGCTCGGCCTGGAGCGCCAGCTGGCCAAGCGCGACGACCTGCTGGAGACCATCGGCAAACGCCTGCCGCAGATTCAGTCCCAGGTAGAACATTTCGGTCCAGCCCACGAAAACGTCATCGCCGCGTGCGGCGGGCTGTACCAGGACACCCTGAGCACCCTGCGCCAGCGCATTCAGGTGCACGGCGACATGCGCAACCTGCAGCAGCCCAGCAATGCCTCGAAGATCCGCGCCCTGCTGCTGGCCGGCATCCGCTCGGCACGCCTGTGGCGACAGCTGGGCGGCCATCGCTGGCAACTGGTGATCAGCCGGCGCAAATTGCTCAAAGAGCTTTATCCGTTGATGCGCAGCAGCTGAGCTGCGCCTGATTTTTCAAGAGCTGCGCGTAAGACGCTGGTCAGTTGGCAACGGACCGGCGGATATTTTCATGTATTATACGCGCCCCATTTCGTTGCCCGACTGTCCGAGAACACCCCATGCAGCTCTCTTCGCTCACTGCGGTTTCCCCTGTTGACGGCCGCTACGCCGGCAAAACCCAGGCCCTGCGCCCCATTTTCAGCGAATACGGCCTGATCCGTGCTCGCGTCCTCGTTGAAGTGCGCTGGCTCCAGCGCCTGGCCGCCCACAGCGCCATCAGCGAAGTGCCGGCGTTCTCCGCCGAAGCCAACGCCGTGCTCAATGCCCTGGCAGAGAATTTCTCCCTGGAGCACGCCGAGCGCGTCAAAGAGATCGAGCGCACCACCAACCACGACGTCAAGGCCATCGAGTACCTGCTCAAGGAGCAAGCTGCCAAGTTGCCTGAACTGGCCAACGTCAGTGAATTCATCCACTTCGCCTGCACCAGCGAGGACATCAACAACCTGTCCCACGCCCTGATGCTGCGCGAAGGCCGTGATGAAGTGATGCTGCCGCTGATGCGCCAGACCGCCAACGCCATCCGCGAACTGGCGATCCGTTTCGCCGAAGTGCCGATGCTGTCGCGCACCCACGGCCAGCCGGCCTCGCCGACCACCCTGGGCAAAGAACTGGCCAACGTCGTGTACCGCCTGGAGCGCCAGATCGCCCAGGTCGCTGCCGTGCCGCTGCTGGGCAAGATCAACGGCGCCGTAGGCAACTACAACGCCCACCTCTCGGCCTACCCGGACATCGACTGGGAAGCCAACGCCCGCGCCTTCATCGAAGACGAGCTGGGCCTGGCCTTCAACCCCTACACCACGCAGATCGAGCCGCACGACTACATCGCCGAGCTGTTCGACGCCATCGCCCGCTTCAACACCATCCTGATCGACTTCGATCGCGATATCTGGGGCTACATCTCCCTGGGCTACTTCAAGCAGCGCACCATTGCCGGCGAAATCGGTTCCTCGACCATGCCGCACAAGGTCAACCCGATCGACTTCGAAAACTCCGAAGGCAACCTGGGCATCGCCAACGCCCTGTTCCAGCACCTGGCGAGCAAGCTGCCGATCTCCCGCTGGCAGCGCGACCTGACTGACTCCACCGTATTGCGCAACCTGGGCGTAGGCTTTGCTCACAGCGTGATTGCCTACGAAGCCAGCCTCAAGGGCATCAGCAAACTGGAGCTCAACGCCCAGAAGATCGCTGAAGACCTGGACGCTTGCTGGGAAGTCCTGGCCGAGCCGATCCAGACCGTGATGCGCCGCTACAACATCGAAAATCCGTACGAAAAACTCAAGGAACTGACCCGCGGCAAGGGCATCAGCCCAGAAGCGCTGCAGACTTTCATCGACGGGCTGGACATGCCCGCCGCGGCCAAGGCCGAGCTGAAACAGCTCACCCCGGCCAGCTACATCGGTAATGCCGCAGCCCAGGCCAAGCGCATCTGACCGATTGCTCGACCTTTTGACGCCCGGCCGCGCCGGGCGTTTTTATTCCTGCTAGAAAAGTACACTTTTTCAATAGGTTACACATGAATCCTGATATTCCTCTTCAACTTCTGGGCGGCATCACTGCACGGGAATTTCTGCGTGACTACTGGCAGAAGAAACCCCTGCTGATCCGTCAGGCCCTGCCTGACTTCGAAAGCCCGATCGAACCTGACGAACTGGCCGGCCTGGCCCTGGAAGAAGAAGTCGAATCGCGCCTGGTGATCGAGAACGGCGAGCGCCCATGGGAACTGCGCCGCGGCCCCTTCGCCGAAGACGAGTTCAGCAAGCTGCCGGAACGCGACTGGACCCTGCTGGTCCAGGCCGTGGACCAGTTCGTCCCGGAAGTCGCCGAGCTGCTGGAGCACTTCCGCTTCCTGCCGAGCTGGCGCATCGATGACGTGATGATCAGCTTCGCTGCGCCTGGCGGCAACGTCGGTCCGCACTTCGACAACTACGACGTGTTCCTGCTGCAAGGCCACGGCAAGCGCAACTGGAAGATCGGCCAGATGTGCGACTCCGAGAGCCCGCTGCTGCAACACGCGGACCTGCGCATCCTCGCCGAATTCGAAGAGACCGAAAGCTGGGTCCTGGAGCCGGGTGACATGCTTTACCTGCCACCGCGCCTGGCCCACTACGGCGTCGCGGTGAATGACTGCATGACCTACTCGGTCGGCTTCCGCGCCCCAAGCGCCGCCGAAGTGCTGACCCACTTCACCGACTTCCTCGGTCAGTTCCTGCCGGACGAAGAGCGCTACACCGACGCCGACGTGCAACCGGTCAGCGACCCGCACCAGATCCAGCAGGATGCCCTCGATCGCCTCAAGGGCCTGCTGGCCGAGCACATGAGCGACGAGCGCCTGCTGCTAACCTGGTTCGGCCAGTTCATGACCGAGCCACGCTACCCGGAGCTGGTGGTCGGCCCGGAACTGGAAGAGGACGACCTGCTGGGCAGCCTGGAACAGGGCGCGATCCTGATCCGCAATCCAAGCGCGCGTCTGGCCTGGTCGGAGGTCGATGAAGACCTGCTGCTGTTCGCCAGCGGCCAAAGTCGTCTGCTTCCCGGTAAACTGCGCGAGCTGCTGAAAATGATTTGCGCCGCTGACGCCCTGCATATCGACAACCTCGGCCCCTGGCTGGCGGATGAAGATGGGCGCGGCCTACTGTGTGAACTGGTCAAGCAAGGGAGCCTGGGGTTTGCCGATGAATAAGATTCACGTACGTGTCGCAGACTGGCAAAAGGATAACGCCGAGATCCGGCGCATTCGTGAAGCAGTGTTCATTGCCGAGCAATCCGTTCCACCCGAGTTGGAGTGGGATGCCGACGACGACAGCGCCGTGCACTTCCTGGCCTTCGAGGGTGATTTCCCTATCGGAACCGCACGCTTGCTGCCGGACGGCCATGTCGGCCGGGTCTCGGTGCTCAAGGACTGGCGCGGCCTCAAGGTCGGCGATGCGCTGATGCGCGCAGTGATCGATGAAGCCGAGAAGCGCGGCCTGAGGCAACAGATGCTCAGCGCCCAGGTCCAGGCCACGCCGTTCTACGAGCGCCTGGGCTTCTCGATTGTCAGCGAGGAGTTCCTCGAAGCGGGCATCCCCCACGTCGACATGGTTCGCGGCGCCTGACCGACATGCCCTGGCGGCAATGGCCAGAGCGAACGCCCCGCCATCCCCTTGCGTCCACCCGGCGCAAGACCAGGATGCCGGGGCGTTTTGCCGTCTAGGATTCAACTTGCCCCACCCAAAGCCGACAAAGTGTCAAACTCAAGGCTTTACGCCAGCTACTCGCGGAGATAACGGATATGTCCCTACGCACCTTGCTCACGACGCTGCTGCTGACCTTCAGCTGCTCGGTCATGGCCGCCACCGAGATCATGCCCCTCAACAACCGCACCAGCGCCGACCTACTGCCGGTGGCGCAGAATTTTCTTGGCAAGGACGGCAAGGTCAGCGCCTATGGCAACCAACTGATCGTCAACGCCGAACCGGACAAGATCGCCGAACTGCGGGCTTTCATTGCGCAATTGGATACGGCGGCCAAGCGCCTGCTGATCACCGTCGATACCAATGAAAACAACCTCCAGGACAATCAGGGCTATTCGGTCAACGGCGCGCCCCAGACCCGCATCATCAATCGCAGCACCGAGAGCCGCGATGGCGGCATCCAACAGGTCCAGGCCAGCGAAGGCGTGCCGGCGCTGATCCAGGTGGGCCAGAGCGTGCCCCTGACCACCACCCAGACCGATCCCTACGGTCGCCTGCAAAACCAGACTCAATACCGCAACGTCACCCAGGGCTTTTACGTGACAGCCAGCGTGACCGGCGAGACCGTGCACCTGAGCATCAGCACCAACCGTGACCGCATGAGCCAGGAACGTCCCGATGTAGTGAACGTGCAAAGCACCGACACAACTGTCAGTGGGCGCCTGGGCGAGTGGATCACCCTGGCCGGGGTCAATCGCCAGACCCAGGCCGACAAGCAGGCCCTGAGCCGCAGCTACTCGACTCAAGGGCGGGATGACATGACCTTGCGAGTCAAGGTCGACGCCTTGGACTAAAGCACCAAAAACTGACTGATTAGTCGTATTAGACCAAAGATGTAGTGCCACAAAAAAAGCACTACAAAACATTTGACGAGCCAAAAAACCGCGGGCATGATGGCCTCGCTCCCGCTAATCAGGGGCCCTGGCAAGGGCCTTCGGATCGCCGCTCTAACCTACCCACCTGAGCCGATTCGTGTCTGTACCGCCCACAAGGTGTGTTTGACGAGATTGCGACTGGAACGAAGTTGTCCCGAGGGACGGAAGCGTAATTAGGTCGATCGGCAACACACTGATGGAACGCACCAAGGCCCACGACGCCCGCATGCGCACCGCAGCTCGCCTTCACCTGCTCACTTTCCCCTCGAGCCCATCGTTCACCCGTCGCCATCCCCGCCAGACCCGACTTGACCGCCTAAGCTTCCTGGTCAGCGAGCAGCCTTCCACGCAGCGTTATGACGCGTGATCGGCGGAGCCGGAATTCTCCAACCAAGAACGACTTTTTACACAAGACGCGACGAGGTTTATCTCCATGGCACTGACACGCGAACAGCAAATTGCAGCCCTTGAAAAAGACTGGGCTGAAAACCCGCGCTGGAAAGGCGTGACTCGCACTTACTCCGCTGCCGACGTGGTCCGTCTGCGTGGCTCGGTCCAACCCGAGCACACCCTGGCACGCATGGGCGCCGAGAAGCTCTGGAACCTGGTCACCCAAGGCGCCAAGCCGTCCTTCCGTCCTGAGAAAGATTTCGTCAACTGCATGGGCGCCCTGACCGGCGGCCAGGCTGTACAACAAGTCAAAGCGGGGATCCAGGCGATCTACCTGTCGGGCTGGCAAGTGGCTGCGGACAACAACTCCGCCGAATCCATGTACCCCGACCAGTCGCTGTACCCGGTGGACTCGGTTCCGACCGTGGTCAAGCGCATCAACAACTCGTTCCGTCGTGCCGACCAGATCCAGTGGAAAGCCGGCAAGAACCCGGGCGACGACGGCTACATCGACTACTTCGCACCGATCGTGGCTGACGCTGAAGCCGGTTTCGGCGGCGTGCTGAACGCCTACGAGCTGATGAAGAGCATGATCGAAGCGGGCGCCGCTGGCGTTCACTTCGAAGACCAGCTGGCTTCCGTTAAGAAGTGCGGGCACATGGGCGGCAAGGTACTGGTTCCAACCCAGGAAGCCGTACAGAAGCTGACCGCTGCCCGTCTGGCGGCCGACGTTGCCGGTGTACCGACCATCATCCTGGCCCGTACCGACGCCAACGCTGCTGACCTGCTGACTTCGGACTGCGACCCGTACGACCAGCCGTTCGTGACCGGCACCCGCACCCAGGAAGGCTTCTACAAAGTCAAAGCCGGCCTGGATCAAGCAATCGCCCGCGGCCTGGCTTACGCTCCGTACGCCGACCTGATCTGGTGCGAAACCGCCAAGCCGGACCTGGACGAAGCCCGACGTTTCGCCGAAGCGATCAAGAAGGAATACCCAGACCAGATCCTCTCGTACAACTGCTCGCCTTCCTTCAACTGGAAGAAGAACCTGGACGACGCCACCATCGCCAAGTTCCAACGCGAACTGTCCGCCATGGGTTACAAGCACCAGTTCATCACCCTGGCCGGCATCCACAACATGTGGCACAGCATGTTCAACCTGGCGCACGACTACGCCCGCAACGACATGACCGCCTACGTGAAGCTGCAAGAGCAGGAATTCGCTGACGCCGCCAAAGGCTACACCTTCGTGGCGCACCAGCAGGAAGTGGGCACCGGCTACTTCGACGACATGACCACCGTGATCCAGGGTGGTTCGTCCTCGGTAACCGCGCTGACCGGCTCCACCGAAGAAGAGCAGTTCCACTGATTTAGGCCTCGCGCCTTGATCGAGCGGCCAATGCAGATCCGGTAAAAACAACTGCATTGCTGTACAGCTGACGCCCCGACTGGTTCGGGGCGTTTTTTTTGCCCGCCCCTCCTGTAGGAGCCGGCTTGCCGGCGAACCGCCCCCCTCTGCACCGCCCGCTGACCGAAAAACTTGCCAGCAAGCCGCCGTCGACGAAAAAGCCGACAAAAAATTGATCCAGAGCGGTGTTACCCAGAGCGAAAGAGGTTAAAAGGTGCGCCCCTGCTACTTGCAGTAACAGGGATATAACAAGCAACTTTCCCACTCCCCGAAGGAAAGCAGATTAAAACAGCCTCTAAACAATATTGATTATCATTTAGCAGTTGTAACTTTCGTTACAGCAGCCACAAAACATAATTAACAAAACCTCCCCTAATGCCCGCAGGCCGCGGCTTACGGGGCTACCGGGGTGAGCTATGTCCTTATTACGATAAACAATTTCGCTTTAGAAATTTTACTTGCCCGGTGTTTAGCCATAAAATCAGCGCGATTGATTGCGCTGCGACATATCGTCACTGCTTTATTTCTTTATCAAGCTCAGAGACTCTTGCTCTCTGTTAAGGATTACCAGCATGCCCGAAGCGACAGGACTCATGGCCCACAACTGGGGCTTTGCCATTTTCCTTCTGGGTGTTGTCGGCCTTTGCGCCTTCATGCTCGGCGTCTCCAGCCTCCTCGGGTCAAAAGCCTGGGGCCGCAGCAAAAACGAACCGTTCGAGTCCGGCATGCTACCTACCGGTGGCGCCCGCTTGCGGCTCTCAGCCAAATTCTATCTGGTCGCGATGCTCTTCGTGATCTTCGATATCGAAGCCCTCTTTCTCTTTGCCTGGTCTGTGTCCGTCCGCGAAAGCGGCTGGACCGGATTCGTCGAAGCTCTCGTTTTCATAGCAATTCTGTTGGCAGGTCTTGTCTACCTTTGGCGAGTGGGGGCTCTTGACTGGGCTCCGGAAGGTCGTCGTAAGCGGCAGGCGAAGCTAAAACAATGAGGCTTTGGCGATGCAATACAATCTCACCAGGATCGACCCCGATGCTCCTAACGATCAGTACCCGATCGGCGAACGGGAAACCGTTTCCGATCCGTTAGAGGATCAGGTCCACAAAAACATCTTCATGGGCAAGCTGGAAGACGTGCTGAGCGGCGCGGTCAACTGGGGGCGTAAGAACTCCCTGTGGCCGTACAACTTCGGTCTGTCCTGCTGCTACGTGGAAATGACCACTGCCTTCACGGCGCCCCACGACATCGCGCGCTTTGGCGCCGAGGTTATCCGGGCATCGCCGCGTCAGGCGGATTTCATGGTTATTGCCGGCACCTGCTTCATCAAGATGGCGCCGATCATCCAGCGTCTCTATGAGCAAATGCTCGAGCCTAAATGGGTTATCTCCATGGGTTCGTGCGCCAACTCCGGTGGCATGTACGACATCTACTCCGTAGTTCAGGGGGTGGACAAGTTCCTGCCCGTGGACGTCTACGTACCTGGCTGCCCGCCCCGCCCTGAAGCATTCCTGCAAGGCTTGATGCTCTTGCAAGAATCCATTGGCCAGGAGCGTCGCCCACTTTCCTGGGTCGTCGGTGATCAAGGCGTGTACCGCGCCGAAATGCCGTCGCAAAAGGAGCAGCGCCGCGAACAGCGTATTCAGGTCACCAACCTGCGCAGCCCTGACGAAGTCTGATCCAGATCTGTTCTCACGAAGAAACGACACTGGTTTCACTCTTTACGTTGACCGAAAGCGATAAAAAACCATGACTACAGGCAGTGCTCTGTACATCCCGCCTTATAAGGCTGACGACCAGGATGTGGTCGTCGAACTCAATAACCGTTTTGGCCCTGAGGCATTCACCGCCCAGGCTACCCGCACCGGCATGCCGGTGCTGTGGGTTACCCGCTCCAAACTCGTTGAAATCCTGACTTTCCTGCGCAACCTGCCCAAGCCGTACGTCATGCTCTATGACCTGCACGGCGTGGACGAGCGCCTGCGCACCAAGCGCCAGGGTCTGCCGAGCGGCGCCGATTTCACCGTGTTCTATCACCTGCTGTCGATCGAACGTAACAGCGACGTGATGATCAAGGTCGCCCTGTCCGAAAGCGACCTCAGCGTACCGACCGTGACCGGTATCTGGCCGAACGCCAACTGGTACGAGCGTGAAGTCTGGGACATGTTCGGCATTGATTTCCCGGGCCACCCGCACCTGTCGCGGATCATGATGCCGCCGACCTGGGAAGGTCACCCGCTGCGCAAGGACTTCCCGGCCCGCGCCACCGAATTCGACCCGTTCAGCCTGAGTCTGGCCAAGCAGCAACTGGAAGAGGAAGCCGCACGCTTCCGTCCGGAAGACTGGGGCATGAAGCGTTCCGGGGCCAACGAGGACTACATGTTCCTCAACCTGGGCCCGAACCACCCTTCGGCTCACGGTGCCTTCCGCATCATCCTGCAACTGGACGGTGAAGAGATCGTCGACTGCGTTCCGGACATCGGCTACCACCACCGTGGCGCCGAGAAGATGGCCGAACGTCAGTCCTGGCACAGCTTCATCCCTTACACCGACCGTATCGACTACCTCGGCGGGGTGATGAACAACCTGCCGTACGTGCTCTCGGTCGAGAAGCTGGCCGGCATCAAGGTGCCGGAGAAGGTCGACGTCATCCGCATCATGATGGCCGAGTTCTTCCGGATCACCAGCCACCTGCTGTTCCTGGGCACCTACATCCAGGACGTGGGCGCGATGACCCCGGTGTTCTTCACCTTCACCGACCGCCAGAAGGCCTACACGGTGATCGAAGCCATCACCGGTTTCCGTCTGCACCCGGCCTGGTACCGCATCGGT
This sequence comes from Pseudomonas protegens, assembly GCF_003732485.1. Lineage (GTDB taxonomy): Bacteria > Pseudomonadota > Gammaproteobacteria > Pseudomonadales > Pseudomonadaceae > Aquipseudomonas > Aquipseudomonas protegens_B. Next base: position 169,122 of record NZ_MOAK01000087.1, on the reverse strand, counting down.
GGTGTTGCCCACGACCTGCCCCGCGGCTGGGAAAAGCTGGTCAAGGACTTCGTCGAATGGCTGCCCAAGCGCCTGGACGAATACACCAAGGCCGCCCTGCAGAACAGCATCCTCAAGGGTCGGACCATCGGCGTTGCCGCCTACAACACCAAGGAGGCCCTGGAGTGGGGCGTCACCGGTGCCGGCCTGCGTTCCACCGGTTGCGATTTCGACCTGCGCAAGGCCCGTCCGTACTCCGGCTACGAGAACTTCGAGTTCGAAGTCCCGCTGGCCGCCAACGGCGACGCCTATGACCGCTGCATGGTTCGCGTCGAGGAAATGCGCCAGAGCATCAAGATCATCGACCAGTGCCTGCGCAACATGCCGGAAGGCCCGTACAAAGCGGATCACCCGCTGACCACGCCGCCGCCGAAAGAGCGCACCCTGCAGCACATCGAGACCTTGATCACGCACTTCCTGCAAGTTTCGTGGGGCCCGGTCATGCCGGCCAACGAATCCTTCCAGATGATCGAAGCGACCAAGGGCATCAACAGTTATTACCTGACGAGCGATGGCGGCACCATGAGCTACCGCACCCGGATTCGTACCCCAAGCTACCCGCACCTGCAGCAGATCCCTTCGGTGATCCGCGGCAGCATGGTCGCGGACTTGATCGCGTACCTGGGTAGTATCGACTTCGTTATGGCCGACGTGGACCGCTAAGCATGAACAGCACGCTTATCCAGACAGACCGTTTCGCCCTGAGCGAAACCGAGCGCTCGGCCATCGAGCACGAGATGCATCACTACGAGGACCCGCGCGCGGCGTCCATCGAAGCCCTGAAGATCGTCCAGAAGGAACGTGGCTGGGTGCCGGACGGCGCGGTCTACGCCATCGGCGAGATCCTTGGCATCCCCGCCAGCGACGTTGAAGGTGTGGCGACGTTCTACAGCCAGATCTTCCGCCAGCCAGTGGGCCGCCACATCATTCGCGTCTGCGACAGCATGGTCTGCTACATCGGCGGCCACGAGTCCGTGGTCAGCCAGATTCAGAGCGAGCTGGGCATCGGCCTCGGCCAGACCACCGCCGACGGCCGCTTCACCCTGCTGCCGGTGTGCTGCCTGGGCAACTGCGACAAGGCCCCGGCGCTGATGATCGACGACGACACTTTCGGCGACGTACAGCCTGCTGGCGTGGCCAAACTGTTGGAGGGCTACGTATGACCCTGACCTCTTTCGGCCCTGCGAACCGCATTGCGCGCAGCGCAGAAACCCACCCCCTGACCTGGCGCCTGCGTGACGACGGCGAGCCGGTGTGGCTCGACGAGTACCAGGCCAAAAACGGCTACGCGGCGGCCCGCAAGGCTTTCGCCGACCTGTCCCAGGACGACATCGTGCAGACCGTCAAGGATGCCGGCCTCAAGGGTCGCGGCGGTGCGGGCTTCCCCACCGGCGTGAAGTGGGGCCTGATGCCCAAAGACGAATCCATGAACATCCGCTACTTGCTGTGCAACGCGGACGAAATGGAACCCAACACCTGGAAAGACCGCATGCTGATGGAGCAACTGCCCCATCTGCTGATCGAAGGCATGCTGATCAGTGCCCGCGCACTGAAAACCTACCGCGGCTACATCTTCCTGCGCGGCGAGTACACCACCGCCGCCAAGCACCTGCGGCGTGCCGTGGAAGAAGCCAAGGCCGCGGGCCTGTTGGGCAAGAACATCCTGGGCAGCGGTTTCGATTTCGAGCTGTTCGTCCACACCGGCGCCGGGCGTTACATCTGCGGTGAAGAAACCGCACTGATCAACTCCCTGGAAGGCCGTCGCGCCAACCCGCGCTCCAAGCCGCCCTTCCCTGCCGCCGTGGGCGTGTGGGGCAAGCCGACTTGCGTGAACAACGTCGAGACCCTGTGCAACGTGCCGGCGATCATCGGCGACGGCGTGGAGTGGTACAAATCCCTGGCCCGCGAAGGCAGCGAAGACCACGGCACCAAGCTGATGGGTTTCTCCGGCAAAGTGAAGAACCCCGGCCTGTGGGAGCTGCCCTTCGGCGTGACCGCACGCGAGCTGTTCGAAGACTACGCCGGCGGCATGCGCGACGGCTTCAAGCTCAAGTGCTGGCAGCCAGGCGGCGCCGGTACCGGCTTCCTGTTGCCAGAACACCTGGATGCGCAAATGTATGCCGGCGGCATCGCCAAAGTGGGCACCCGCATGGGTACCGGCCTGGCCATGGCGGTGGACGACAGCATCAACATGGTGTCGCTGTTGCGCAACATGGAGCAATTCTTCGCCCGTGAATCCTGCGGCTTCTGCACCCCTTGCCGCGATGGCCTGCCATGGAGCGTCAAACTGCTGATGGCCCTGGAGAACGGCCAGGGCCAGCAAGGCGACATCGAGACCCTGCTGGGTCTGGTGGGTTTCCTCGGCCCAGGCAAGACCTTCTGTGCTCACGCACCGGGTGCCGTGGAGCCGTTGGGCAGTGCCATCAAGTATTTCCGCCCAGAGTTCGAAGCCGGCATCGCGCCTACCAGCGCCGCCGTCCCGCCTCTGGCCCGACCGATCGTAGTCGGCGCGTAACGCTTAGATGAGGGCGCCGGGTCCGTGCCCTGCGCTCGACGTGCGATGACGCCGTGAACGGCTGTGTTGATTCGCACGCATAACAAGATTCCATTAGCCACGCCCGCTGACACCGGGCCAACGAAGAACTTTGAACCATGGCCACTATCCACGTAGACGGCAAAGCGCTCGAAGTCGATGGGGCGGACAACCTGTTACAGGCTTGTCTGTCACTAGGCCTCGACATCCCTTATTTCTGCTGGCACCCCGCTCTCGGTAGCGTCGGTGCCTGTCGCCAGTGCGCGGTCAAGCAGTACACCGACGAGAACGACACCCGTGGTCGTATCGTCATGTCCTGCATGACCCCAGCCACTGACAACACCTGGATCTCCATCGACGATGAAGAATCCAAGGCCTTCCGCGCCAGTGTTGTCGAGTGGCTGATGACCAACCACCCCCACGACTGCCCGGTCTGTGAGGAAGGCGGTCACTGCCACCTGCAAGACATGACGGTGATGACCGGCCACAACGAGCGCCGTTATCGCTTCACCAAGCGCACCCACCAGAACCAGGACCTCGGCCCGTTCATTTCCCACGAGATGAACCGCTGCATCGCCTGCTATCGCTGCGTGCGCTTCTACAAGGACTACGCCGGCGGTACCGACCTGGGCGTCTACGGCGCCCACGACAACGTGTACTTCGGTCGCGTTGAAGACGGCACCCTGGAAAGCGAGTTCTCCGGCAACCTCACCGAGGTCTGCCCGACCGGTGTGTTCACCGACAAGACTCACTCCGAGCGCTACAACCGCAAGTGGGACATGCAGTTCTCGCCGAGCATCTGCCATGGCTGCTCCAGCGGTTGCAACATCTCCCCGGGCGAGCGCTATGGCGAGCTGCGGCGCATCGAGAACCGCTACAACGGTTCGGTGAACCAGTACTTCCTCTGCGACCGTGGCCGCTTCGGTTATGGCTACGTCAACCGCAAGGACCGTCCACGCCAGCCACGCCTGGCCGACGGCACCCAGCTGACCCTGGACCAGGCTCTGGACCAGGCGGCCGACCTGCTGCGCGGTCGCAACATCGTCGGTATCGGCTCGCCTCGCGCCAGCCTGGAAAGCAACTACGCGCTGCGTGAACTGGTAGGTGCCGAGCACTTCTACAGCGGTATCGAAGCCTCCGAACTGGAGCGCATCCGCCTGGTGCTGCAGGTTCTGAACGACAGTCCGCTGCCGGTTCCGAACATGCGCGACATCGAAGACCACGATGCCATCTTCGTCCTCGGCGAAGACCTGACCCAGACCGCCGCACGCATGGCCCTGGCCCTGCGCCAGTCGGTCAAGGGCAAGGCCGAGGAAATGGCCGATGCCATGCGCGTCCAGCCTTGGCTCGACGCGGCGGTGAAGAACATCGGCCAGCACGCGCTGAATCCGCTGTTCATTGCCAGCCTCGCCGAAACCAAGCTCGACGACGTGGCCGAGGAGTGTGTACACGCCGCTCCGGACGACCTGGCGCGCATCGGTTTCGCCGTGGCCCACGCCATCGACGCCAGTGCCCCTGCCGTGGAAGGCCTGGACAGTGAAGCCCTGGAACTGGCCAAGCGCATTGCCGACGCTCTGCTGGCGGCCAAGCGTCCACTGATCATTTCCGGTACATCCCTGGGCTCCAAGGCACTGATCGAAGCGGCGGCGAACATCGCCAAAGCCTTGAAGCTGCGCGAGAAAGCCGGCTCCATCAGTCTGATCGTGCCAGAGGCCAACAGCCTCGGCCTGGCCATGCTTGGTGGCGAATCCGTGGACGCGGCTCTGCAGGCGGTGATCGACGGTAAGGCCGACGCCATCGTGGTGCTGGAAAACGACCTGTACACCCGCACCGATGCAGCCAAGGTGGATGCCGCACTGAACGCAGCCAAGGTGGTGATCGTTGCCGATCATCAACAGACCGCTACCCTTGAGCGCGCGCACCTGGTGCTGTCGGCGGCCAGCTTCGCCGAAGGCGACGGCACCCTGATCAGCCAGGAAGGTCGCGCCCAGCGCTTCTTCCAGGTCTTCGATCCAACCTACCTGGACGCCAGCATCATGGTTCACGAAGGCTGGCGCTGGCTGCATGCCCTGCGCAGTACCTTGCTGAACCAGCCGGTGGACTGGACCCAGCTGGACCACGTGACCGCTGCCTGCGCCGCGAGCACCCCGCAACTGGCCAGCATCGTTGACGCCGCGCCATCCGCCGCGTTCCGCATCAAGGGCCTGAAACTGGCTCGCGAACCGCTGCGCTACAGTGGCCGTACCGCCATGCGCGCCAACCAGAGCGTGCACGAACCGCGTACCTCGCAAGACCCGGATACCGCCTTCGCCTACTCCATGGAAGGTTACTCGGGCTCCGCCGAACCGCGCTCGCAAGTGCCGTTCGCCTGGTCGCCGGGCTGGAACTCGCCGCAAGCCTGGAACAAGTTCCAGGACGAAGTCGGCGGCCACCTGCGTGCCGGTGACCCGGGCACCCGCCTGATCGAAACCCAGGGCGACCGCCTCAGCTGGTTCGCCAGCGTGCCGCGGGCCTTCTCCCCGGCTCAGGGCTCTTGGCAAGCGGTGCCGTTCTACCACCTGTTCGGCAGCGAAGAGAACTCTTCGAAAGCCGCTCCAGTGCAGGAACGCATTCCGGCGGCCTACGTGGCCCTGGCCAAGTCCGAAGCCGATCGCCTGGGTGTCAACGACGGTGCCTTGCTCGCGGTGAACGTAGCCGGCCAGACCCTGCGTCTGCCACTGCGCATCAACGAAGAGCTGGGCGCTGGCCTGGTGGGCCTGCCTGCCGGTCTGGCGGGGATTCCTCCGGCGTTCTTTGGCAAATCCGTTGACGGTCTGCAGGAGGCGGCGCAATGAGTTGGTTTACCCCTGAAGTGATCGAAGTGATCCTGACGGTCGTCAAGGCCATCGTGATCCTGCTGGCCGTGGTGGTCGCCGGGGCGCTGCTGAGCTTCGTCGAACGTCGCCTGCTGGGCTGGTGGCAGGACCGTTACGGTCCGAACCGCGTTGGCCCGTTCGGCATGTTCCAGATCGCTGCCGACATGCTGAAGATGTTCTTCAAGGAAGACTGGACTCCACCGTTCGCCGACAAGGTGATCTTCACCCTGGCACCGGTGGTAGCCATGAGCGCCTTGCTGATCGCCTTCGCGATCATCCCGATCACCCCGACCTGGGGCGTCGCGGACCTGAACATCGGCCTGCTGTTCTTCTTCGCCATGGCCGGCCTGTCGGTCTACGCGGTGCTGTTCGCCGGCTGGTCGAGCAACAACAAGTTCGCCCTGCTGGGCAGCTTGCGGGCCTCGGCCCAGACCGTGTCCTACGAAGTGTTCATGGGCCTGGCGCTGATGGGCATCGTGGCTCAGGTCGGTTCATTCAACATGCGCGACATCGTCGAGTACCAGGCGCAGAACCTGTGGTTCATCATTCCGCAGTTCTTCGGCTTCTGTACCTTCTTCATCGCTGGCGTGGCCGTGACTCACCGTCACCCCTTCGACCAGCCGGAAGCGGAGCAGGAACTGGCCGACGGCTACCACATTGAATACGCCGGTATGAAATGGGGCATGTTCTTCGTCGGTGAATACATCGGCATCATCCTGATCTCGGCGCTGTTGGTCACCCTGTTCTTCGGTGGCTGGCACGGTCCGTTCGGCATCCTGCCGCAACTGTCCTTCGTCTGGTTCGCCTTGAAGACCGCGTTCTTCATCATGCTGTTCATCCTGCTGCGCGCTTCTATCCCGCGCCCGCGCTATGACCAGGTGATGGACTTCAGCTGGAAATTCTGCCTGCCGCTGACCCTGATCAATTTGCTGGTGACCGCTGCGCTTGTGTTGTTGAACACGCCTGCGGGCGCGGTTCAGTGAGGATTTGACCCATGTTCAAATATATTGGCGACATCGTTAAGGGTACTGGTACCCAGTTGCGCAGCCTGGTGATGGTGTTCGGTCACGGCTTTCGCAAACGCGACACCCTGCAATACCCCGAAGAGCCGGTGTACCTGCCGCCCCGCTACCGTGGCCGCATCGTGCTGACTCGCGACCCCGACGGCGAAGAGCGTTGCGTAGCCTGCAACCTGTGCGCCGTGGCCTGCCCTGTGGGTTGCATCTCGCTGCAGAAAGCTGAAACCGAAGACGGTCGCTGGTACCCGGACTTCTTCCGCATCAACTTCTCGCGCTGCATTTTCTGCGGCCTCTGCGAGGAAGCCTGCCCGACCACCGCGATCCAGCTGACACCGGATTTCGAGATGGCCGAGTTCAAACGTCAGGACCTGGTTTACGAGAAAGAGGATCTGCTGATCTCCGGTCCCGGAAAGAACCCTGACTACAACTTCTATCGTGTTGCAGGTATGGCCATTGCCGGTAAGCCAAAAGGCTCCGCGCAGAATGAAGCCGAGCCGATCAACGTGAAGAGCTTGCTGCCTTAAGGAAGAACGATGGAATTCGCTTTCTATTTCGCATCAGGTGTTGCCGTTGTTTCCACGCTGCGCGTGGTCACCAACACCAACCCTGTGCACGCCCTGCTCTACCTGATCATTTCGTTGATCGCCGTGGCCATGACCTTCTTCAGCCTCGGCGCACCGTTCGCCGGTGCCCTGGAAGTGATCGCCTACGCCGGCGCCATCATGGTGCTGTTCGTGTTCGTGGTGATGATGCTCAACCTCGGCCCGGCCGCGGCTCAGCAAGAACGCATCTGGCTCACGCCCGGCATCTGGATCGGCCCGGTGATTCTCGCCGCGCTGCTGCTGGCTGAACTGCTGTACGTATTGTTCAGCCACCAGAGCGGTGCCGGTATCGGTCAAACCACCGTCAGCGCCAAGGCCGTGGGCATCAGCCTGTTCGGTCCTTACCTGCTGGTGGTCGAACTCGCCTCGATGCTGCTGCTCGCCGCAGCCGTCACGGCGTTCCACTTGGGCCGCAACGAGGCGAAGGAGTAATACCATGCCTGTTATCCCTCTCGAGCACGGTCTGGCGGTTGCCGGCATCCTGTTCTGCCTCGGTCTGGTCGGCCTGATGGTCCGCCGTAACATCCTCTTCGTATTGATGAGCCTGGAAGTGATGATGAACGCCTCTGCACTGGCCTTCATCGTTGCGGGCGCCCGCTGGGCGCAACCGGATGGACAAGTGATGTTCATCCTGGTGATCAGCCTGGCAGCCGCCGAGGCCAGTATTGGCCTGGCGATCCTGCTGCAGCTGTACCGCCGCTTCCACACTCTCGATATCGATGCAGCCAGCGAGATGCGCGGATGAACCTTCTCTTTCTGACTTTCGTATTCCCCCTGATCGGTTTCCTGTTGCTGTCGTTCTCCCGGGGACGCCTCTCGGAAAACCTCTCGGCCCTGATCGGCGTCGGCTCCATTGGCCTGTCGGCCATCGTGACCGCCTACGTGATCTGGCAATTCAACGTCGCGCCGCCCGAGGGTGGTCACTACACCCAGGTGCTGTGGCAATGGATGTCGGTGGACGGTTTCGCGCCGAACTTCGCCCTGTACCTGGATGGTCTGTCCGTGACCATGCTGGGTGTAGTAGTGGGCGTGGGCTTCCTGATCCACCTGTTCGCGTCCTGGTACATGCGTGGTGAAGCCGGCTACTCGCGCTTCTTCGCCTACACCAACCTGTTTATCGCCAGCATGCTGTTCCTGGTGCTGGGCGATAACCTGTTGTTCCTGTACTTCGGTTGGGAAGGCGTGGGCCTGTGCAGCTACCTGTTGATCGGTTTCTACTACAGCAACCGCAACAACGGTAACGCTGCACTCAAGGCCTTTATCGTCACCCGGATCGGCGACGTGTTCATGGCCATCGGCCTGTTCATCCTGTTCCAACAGGTAGGCACGCTGAACGTCCAGGAACTGCTGGTGCTGGCACCGCAGAAATTCCAGGCCGGCGACTTCTGGATCACCCTGGCAACCCTGATGCTGCTGGGTGGCGCCGTGGGTAAATCCGCGCAACTGCCGCTGCAGACCTGGCTGGCGGACGCGATGGCCGGCCCGACCCCGGTTTCGGCACTGATCCACGCCGCGACCATGGTGACCGCCGGTGTCTACCTGATCGCCCGTACCCACGGCCTGTTCACCCTGGCGCCGGAAGTCCTGCACCTGGTAGGCCTGGTCGGCGGCGTGACCCTGGTACTGGCCGGTTTCGCCGCGCTGGTGCAGACCGACATCAAGCGGATCCTCGCCTACTCCACCATGAGCCAGATCGGCTACATGTTCCTGGCCCTGGGCGTTGGCGCCTGGGACGGCGCGATCTTCCACCTGATGACCCACGCCTTCTTCAAGGCCCTGCTGTTCCTTGCTTCCGGTGCGGTGATCGTTGCCTGCCACCACGAGCAGAACATCTTCAAGATGGGCGGCCTGTGGAAGAAACTGCCTCTGGCCTACGCCAGCTTCATCGTCGGTGGTGCAGCCCTGGCGGCCCTGCCTCTGGTGACCGCAGGCTTCTACTCCAAGGACGAAATCCTCTGGGAAGCCTTCGCCAGCGGCAACCACGGCCTGCTGTACGCCGGCCTGGTGGGTGCGTTCATGACCTCGCTGTACACCTTCCGCCTGATCTTCATCACCTTCCACGGTGAAGCCAAGACCGAAGCCCACGCCGGCCACGGTATCTCCCACTGGCTGCCGCTGGTGGTGCTGATCGTGCTGTCCACCGGGATCGGCGCGATGATCACTCCGCCCCTGCATGGTGTACTGCCGCTGAGCGCCGGTCATGCCGGTGGCGAAGCCAAGCACAGCCTGGAAATCGCCTCGGGCGCCATCGCCCTGGCCGGTATCCTGCTGGCCGCCCTGTTGTTCCTTGGCAAGCGTCGCGTTGTGACCGCCATCGCCAACAGCGGCATCGGGCGTCTGCTCTCGGCCTGGTGGTTCGCCGCCTGGGGCTTCGACTGGATCTACGACAAACTGTTCGTCAAGCCATACCTGGCCATCAGCCATGTACTGCGCAAGGACCCGCTCGATCAGACCATCGGTTTGATCCCGCGTATGGCCAAAGGGGGTCACAACTCCCTGAGCCGTACCGAGACCGGTCAACTGCGTTGGTACGCCGCCTCGATGGCAGCCGGTGCCGTGCTGGTCATCGGCGCCATTGTGCTGGTAGCGGTCTGATATGAACCTTGCGAACTTGCGAAAGGAATTGAGCCCGTCATGATTCTGCCTTGGCTAATCCTGATCCCCTTCATCGGCGGCCTGCTGTGCTGGCTGGGGGAGCGCTTCGGCGCCACCCTCCCCCGCTGGATTGCGCTGTTGACCATGACCCTGGAACTCGCTCTCGGCCTCTGGCTGTGGGCCCACGGTAACTATTCATTTGCTCCGGCGCCTGGCGCCGATCCAACTTGGGCCATCGAGTTCAAGCATGTCTGGATCGAGCGCTTCGGCATCAACGTGCACCTGGCGCTGGACGGCCTGTCGCTGTTGATGATCCTGCTGACCGGCCTGCTGGGTATCCTCTCGGTACTCTGCTCCTGGAAAGAGATTCAGCGTCACGTGGGCTTCTTCCACCTGAACCTGATGTGGATCCTGGGCGGTGTGGTCGGCGTGTTCCTGGCGCTGGACCTGTTCATGTTCTTCTTCTTCTGGGAAATGATGCTGGTGCCGATGTACTTCCTCATCGCGCTCTGGGGTCACAGCTCGGCAGACGGCAAGAAAACCCGGATTTACGCAGCAACCAAGTTCTTCATCTTCACTCAGGCTTCCGGCCTGATCATGCTGGTGGCGATCCTGGGTCTGGTGCTGGTCAACTTCAACAACACCGGGGTCATCACCTTCGATTACGCCCAGCTGTTGAAAACCAAGATGTCCACCGCCACCGAGTACATCCTGATGCTCGGCTTCTTCATCGCCTTCGCGGTGAAGCTGCCGGTGGTGCCGTTCCACTCCTGGCTGCCTGACGCTCACGCCCAGGCACCGACTGCCGGTTCCGTGGACCTGGCGGGCATCCTGTTGAAGACCGCGGCCTACGGCCTGCTGCGTTTCGCCCTGCCACTGTTCCCCAACGCCTCGGCAGAGTTCGCACCGATCGCCATGACCCTGGGTCTGATCGGGATCTTCTACGGCGCCTTCCTGGCCTTCGCCCAGACCGACATCAAGCGTCTGATCGCCTTCTCCAGCGTTTCCCACATGGGCTTTGTGCTGATCGGTATCTACTCCGGCAGCCAGCAGGCTCTGCAGGGCGCGGTGATCCAAATGCTGGCCCACGGTGTTTCGGCAGCCGCGCTGTTTATCCTCAGCGGCCAGTTGTATGAACGCACCCATACCCGCGACATGCGTGAAATGGGCGGCCTGTGGTCGCGTATCGCCTACCTGCCGGCCATCAGCCTGTTCTTTGCAGCCGCTTCTCTGGGCCTGCCGGGCACCGGCAACTTCGTCGGCGAGTTCCTGATCCTGATCGGCACCTTCGTCAGCGCGCCATGGATCACTGCGATCGCGACTTCCGGCCTGGTGTTCGGCTCGGTCTACTCGCTGATCATGATCCACCGTGCCTACTTCGGCCCGTCCAAGTCGGACGCGGTACTGCACGGAATGGATGCTCGCGAACTGATCATGGTGCTGGGACTGGCGGTACTGCTGATCTACATCGGCGTGTACCCGCAACCGTTCCTCGATACCTCTGCCGCCACCATGCATGGCGTGCAGCAATGGCTCAGCACCGCCTTCACTCAACTCGCTTCGGCCCGGTAAGAGCGCTATGGACTTTACGATTCAACACTTTATAGCCCTGGCGCCGCTGCTGATCACCAGCGCCACCCTTGTGGTGGTGATGCTGGCGATCGCCTGGCGGCGCAACCACGCCCAGACCTTCCTGCTGTCGGTGGCCGGTCTGAACCTGGCATTGCTGTCGATCTTCCCGGTGCTGAAAGTGGCACCCCTGGCAGTCACCCCGCTGTTGCAGATCGACCAGTTCGCCTGCCTGTACATGGCCCTGATCCTGGTAGCCACCCTGGCCTGTGTCACCCTGGCCCACGCCTACCTGGGCGACGGTAGCAGCGGGTACCCGGGCAACCGTGAAGAGCTGTACCTGCTGATCCTGCTGGCCGCCGCCGGTGGCCTGGTACTGGTCAGCGCGCAGAACCTGGCCGGCCTGTTCATCGGCCTGGAGCTGCTCTCGGTACCGGTCTACGGCCTGGTGGCCTATGCCTTCTTCAACAAGCGCTCCCTGGAAGCCGGCATCAAGTACATGGTGCTGTCGGCCGCCGGTTCGGGCTTCCTGTTGTTCGGCATGGCCTTGCTCTACGCAGAAGCCGGCAGCCTGAGCTTCAGCGGTATCGGCCAGGCCCTGGCCGCCACTGGGCTGCCAAGCCCGCTGGCGCAACTGGGCCTGGGCATGATGCTGATCGGCCTGGCCTTCAAACTGTCGCTGGTACCGTTCCACCTGTGGACTCCGGACGTCTACGAAGGCGCCCCGGCCCCGGTCGCCGCCTTCCTGGCCACCGCCAGCAAGGTGGCGGTGTTCGCGGTACTGGTGCGTCTGTTCCAGCTCTCGCCAGTGGCCAGCAGCGGTGTCCTGAGCAACGTGCTGACCGTGATCGCCATCGCCTCGATCCTGGTGGGCAACCTGTTGGCGCTGACCCAGAGCAACCTCAAGCGTCTGCTGGGTTACTCGTCCATCGCCCACTTCGGTTACCTACTGATCGCCCTGGTGGCGAGCAAGGGCCTGGCCATGGAAGCCATCGGCGTGTACCTGGTCACCTACGTGATCACCAGCCTTGGCGCCTTCGGTGTGATCACCCTGATGTCTTCGCCGTACAAAGGCCGTGATGCCGACGCCCTGTATGAGTACCGCGGCCTGTTCTGGCGCCGTCCGTACCTGACCGCCGTCCTCACCGTGATGATGCTGTCCCTGGCTGGTATCCCGCTGACCGCAGGCTTCATCGGCAAGTTCTACATCATCGCTACCGGTGTCGAAGCGCACCAATGGTGGCTGGTCGGTTCCCTGGTAATGGGCAGCGCCATCGGCGTCTTCTACTACCTGCGAGTGATGGTCACCCTGTACCTGATCGAGCCGAACCTGCGTCGCGTCGATGCCCAACTGCACTGGGAACAGAAAGCCGGTGGCGTCATGCTGCTGGCCATCGCGGTCCTGGCGTTCTTCCTCGGCGTATACCCACAGCCGCTGCTGACCCTGGTCCAGCACTCCGGCCTGGCGGGTTGATCGCTTAGGTTTCAACGCAACAAACAGAACGGCACCTTCGGGTGCCGTTTTGCATTTCAGGGTTCCTACCACTCTCCCCTGCTTCCCTGGCATTTACCGAAACGCCCTTCAGCGTTTAAAGGGATGGGCCACGCCCAATGCCCGGGCCACAATCCTGATTCTCCCGGTGGAGCGTTTTCCCGATACGGTCGAGCATCTGGCGGCGCTGGCCTGAAACCCGGCTATTTCGCCCCTGGCAAAAAAAACGGCACCCGAGGGTACCGTTGCAGATGACTACAAAGGTCAACTATTTACGCGCGGCCTCCCACGACTTGAGCAGTTCGTTGTAGCTGACGGTCTCCCCCTTGGGCTTTTCGTTGGCCAGTTTCGGTTTCGGCGCACCCGGTTGGTCGAACCAGTATTGGGCGTCCCGTTCCGGGTTCATCTTCGGCGCACACACTGCCTGGGCCTTGGAGCGTTCAAGCCGCGTCATGATCGCGTCCTGATCCTTGGCCAGGCCGTCGAGGGCTTGTTGCGGAGTCTTCTCGCCGCTGGCGGCTTCCGAGATATGGCTCCACCACAGCTGAGCCAGGCGTGGATAGTCCGGCACGTTGGTCCCGGTCGGGGTCCATTGCACCCGGGCCGGGCTGCGGTAGAACTCCACCAGGCCACCGAGCTTCGGCGCCAGGTCGGTCATGGCCTGGGAGTTGATGTCCGACTCGCGAATCGGTGTCAGGCCGACGATGGTTTTCTTCAGCGAAACGGTTTTCGAGGTGACGAACTGGGCATACAGCCAGGCCGCCAGTTTCTGTTTCTCCGGCGTGGACTTCATGAAGGTCCAGGAACCCACGTCCTGATACCCCAGTTTCATGCCCTCTTCCCAGTACGGCCCACGTGGTGACGGTGCCATCCGCCATTTTGGCGTGCCATCGGCGTTCATCACCGCCAGGCCCGGCTTGGTCATGTCGGCGGTGAAAGCGGTGTACCAGAAGATCTGCTGAGCGATATTGCCCTGGGACGGTACCGGCCCGGATTCGGAGAAGGTCATGCCCGCCGCTTCCGGGGGGGCATAAGCTTTCATCCAGTCGACGTATTTCTGGGTGGCGAAGACCGCCGCCGGGCCGTTGGTGTCGCCGCCCCGGGTGACGCTGGAGCCCACCGGGTGGCAGTCCTCCACGCGAATTCCCCACTCGTCCACCGGCAAGCCGTTGGGCAGCCCCTTGTCGCCGCCACCGGCCATGGAGAACCAGGCATCGGTAAAGCGCCAACCCAGGGACGGGTCTTTCTTGCCGTAGTCCATGTGCCCATAGACCCGCTTTCCGTCGATTTCCTTGACGTCTTCAGTGAAGAATTTGGCGATGTCTTCATAGGCCGACCAGTTCACCGGCACGCCCAACTCGTAGCCGTACTTTTCCTTGAACTTGGCCTTCAGGTCGGCCCGCTCGAACCAGTCGGCGCGGAACCAGTAGAGGTTGGCGAACTGCTGGTCGGGAAGCTGATAGATCTTGCCGTCCGGCGCAGTGGTGAAGGAGATGCCGATGAAGTCCTTGAGGTCCAGGGTCGGCGAGGTGTAGGCCTTGCCCTCATTGGCCATCAGGTCGGTGATGGATTCTGTCTTGCCATAGCGAAAGTGCGTACCGATCAGGTCCGAATCGTTGACCCAGCCGTCGTAGATGTTCTTGTCGGACTGCATCTGGGTTTGCAGCTTCTCCACCACGTCGCCTTCCTGCAGCAAATCGTGGGTCAGCTTGATCCCGGTAATTTCGCTGAAGGCCTTGGCCAACACCTTGGACTCGTATTCGTGGGTGGTCAGGGTTTCCGAAACCACGTTGATCTTCATCCCGCGGAACGGCTCGGAGGCCTTGATAAACCACTTCAGCTCTTCCAGCTGCTGGGCTTCAGTGAGGGTGGACGGCTTGAACTCGCTGCCAATCCACTTCTTCGCCGCGTCCTCATAGGCATCGGCCCAGGCCGCAGCACTCAACCCGCTGAGCGCCAGCATGGCCGCCAATGAAACGCTATGTCGCAGCTTATTGTTTTTGTCGAACATAGAGACCTCCCGGTTAGATTTCGGAGCAGGATCGCCAAGCAAGGGTGCCCGGCTAACCCCAACGCATCACCACCAACAGCCACACCAGGGACAGCGCGGACGCCACCCAAATGCTCCAGTCGGTCACGCCTATCACCATCAGGTGCAGGTAGGCACTGCCGAGAAGACCGATAAACAGCCGATCGCCACGGGTGGTGACAATCGGCAGAAAGCCGCGCCGAGGAATGCTCGGCGAACGCAGTTCCCAACTGGTCATGCCTACCAGCAACAGGACGATGGCACCAAAGAAGGCTGCCGTGGGGGTGGTCCAGGCCATCCATTCCATCATCGTTTCCTCAGACCCGGCCCAGGGCAAAGCCCTTGGCCACATGGTTACGGACAAACCAGATCACCAGCATGCCCGGCAAAATGGTCAGCACCCCCGCCGCCGCCAACACGCCCCAGTCGATCCCCGAGGCGGACACGGTGCGCGTCATCACCGCAGCAATGGGCTTGGCGTTGACCGACGTCAGGGTCCGCGCCAGCAGCAGTTCGACCCAGGAAAACATGAAGCAGAAAAACGCCGTGACACCGATGCCCGAACCAATCAGCGGGACGAAGATCTTCACGAAAAACTTGGGAAAACTGTAGCCGTCGATATAGGCCGTCTCGTCGATTTCCTTGGGCACCCCGGACATGAAGCCTTCAAGGATCCATACCGCCAGCGGCACGTTGAACAGGCAGTGGGCCAGGGCCACGGCGATGTGGGTATCGAACAGGCCGATGGAGGAATACAGCTGGAAGAACGGCAGCAGGAACACCGCGGGCGGCGCCATGCGATTGGTCAGTAGCCAGAAGAACAGGTGCTTGTCGCCGAGAAAGCGGTAGCGCGAGAACGCATACGCCGCCGGCAGCGCCACGCTCAAGGAGATCACCGTGTTCAGGCTCACGTAGTACAGCGAGTTGAGGTAGCCCGTGTACCAACTGGGGTCGGTGAAGATCACCTTGTAGTTGTGCCAGGTGAAGTCCTGGGGCCACAAGGTCAGGCCGCCGAGGATCTCGGTATTGCTCTTGAACGACATGTTCAGCAACCAGTAGATCGGCACCAGCAGGAACAGGATGTAGATCAGCAGCGCAATCAGCTTTCTCTTGCTCATGGCGACCTCAGCGGCTGGCGTCGGAGTGAGTCATGGCGGTGTAGAACAGCCAGGACACCAACAGGATGATCAGGAAGTACACCAGGGAAAACGCCGCCGCCGGGCCCAGGTCGAATTGCCCGACCGCCATCTGGGTCAGGGTCTGGCTGAGGAAGGTGGTGGCATTGCCCGGCCCGCCGCCGGTCAGCACAAAAGGCTCGGTGTAGATCATGAAACTGTCCATGAAGCGCAGCATCACCGCGATCAGCAGCACGCTCTTCATCTTTGGCAGTTGGATATGCCGAAACACCGCCCAGCTCGACGCCCGGTCGATGCGTGCGGCCTGGTAGTACACATCCGGAATGGCCCGCAACCCCGAGTAGCACAGCAGTGCCACCAGCGAGGTCCAGTGCCAGACGTCCATCACCAGTACCGTGACCCAGGCGTCCATGGTATTGGCTGCATAGTTGTAGCTGATGCCCATGGCATTCAGGGTCGAGCCCAGCAACCCGATGTCGGCCCGGCCGAAGATCTGCCAGATAGTGCCTACCACGTTCCAGGGAATCAGCAGCGGAATCGCCAGAATGATCAGCACCAGGGACGACCAGCGGCCCTTGCCGGGCATGGTCAGGGCAATGGCGATGCCCAGCGGAATCTCGATCAGCAGCACGCAGGCGGAATAGATGAACTGGCGCAGCAGCGAGTCATGCAGGCGCGGGTCCAGCAGCACCTGGCGATACCAGTCGGCACCGACGAAATAGCGGCTCGACTGATCGAAGATGTCCTGTACCGAATAGTTGACCACGGTCATCATCGGGATGACCGCACTGAAGGCCACCAGCAGGAATACCGGCAATACCAGCCACCAGGCCTTGTTGTTCTGCACCTTGTTCATGGCTGCACCTCCAGCAGGTAGTCATCGGCATAGACCATCAGCCACTGGGAAGGAAAGCTGATACAGGCCTGGCCCTGGGGCACGGGCTTGTCTTCCGTCAGGCGCACTTTGAGCAGGGCGCCATCGAGCTTCAAGGTCATGATCTTGTAGGTGCCCAGGTCTTCGACGTGCACCACCTCGGCCTGCAGCCCGTCCTCGTAGGGTTCGTCCCAAACGTGGACGAACTCGGGGCGAATGCCGATTTTCAGGCTGCTGTAATCGGTTTCGGCGATGCGCCGCTGCAGCACCTCGGACAAGGGCAGGTGCGTGCCGGCAAAGCCCACGCCCCCGGCCTCGGCGCGCACCTCGATCAGGTTCATTCCCGGGCTGCCGATGAAATAGCCGACAAAGGTGTGGCTCGGCCGCTCGAACAACTCCCGCGGCGTGCCGAACTGGACGATCTGACCGCCGTACATCACCGCAATCTTGTCGGCGAAGGTCGAGGCT
>NZ_MOAK01000087.1:135506-151842 GCF_003732485.1 Pseudomonas protegens | reverse complement strand
CTGCTTGAGCTTGCGCCGCAGTTTCCATTTCAGGTGCGGGTCGATCACCGTCAGTGGTTCGTCGAAAAGGATCGCCGACACGTCGTCGCGTACCAGCCCACGGCCCATGGAAACCTTCTGCTTCTCGTCGGCGCTGAGGTTGCGCGCCTTCTTGTTCAGCAGGGCCTGCAAATCCAGGACTTCGGCAATCTCCTGCACCTTGCTGTGAATCTTCGCTTCGGCCATGCCCTGGTTACGCAAGGGAAAGGCCAGGTTGTCGAACACTGTCATGGTGTCGTAGACCACCGGAAACTGAAAAACCTGGGCGATGTTGCGCTTCTCCGGGGTCAGGTCATTGACCACTCGAGTGTCGAACAACACCTGGCCTTGCGACGGGCTGAGCAGCCCGGAGATGATATTGAGCAGGGTCGACTTGCCGCAGCCAGACGGTCCGAGCAAGGCATAGGCGCCGCCCTGCTCCCACACATGGTTCATCTCGCGGATCGCATAATCCTCGGCCGCGGCCGGGTGACGGCTGTAGCTGTGGGCGAGGTTCTGCAAACGGATTTCGGCCATCAGGCGACCCTCGCGACACGCCGTCCCGGGGCCTGGACCAAGTAGCCCCGGGCATCGAAGACAAACAGTTTGTGGGTGGGGATGTAGATGCGGATCGACGCGTCGACGTCATACTCGTGGACGCCAGGCAGGTGCAGCACTAGCAGGAAGTGCTCGTTACGCACGTGCAGGAAGGTTTCCGAACCGCTGATTTCCGCCACCTCGACGGTCACCGCCAGCTCCAGGTCGTCGTCGTTGCTGGGCACCAGCGAGATATGGCTTGGGCGCACACCGAAGCGGAACTCACCCTCGCCGATCGGCCGCAGGTCCACGTTGAGCGGGAAGTGCACGAAATTGGCGAAGCTCACTTCATTGCCGGCAATGCGCCCGGGCATCAGGTTGATCGGCGGCTCGGAAAACAGCTCGGCTGCCAGCATGGTCTGCGGCTGGTGATAGACCTCGGCGCTCTTGCCGCTCTGCACCACGCGGCCCTCATGAAGGATGGTGGTGGTGCCGCCCAGGGCCAGGGCTTCATTGGGTTCGGTAGTGGCGTAGACGGCGATGGTGTGACGCGCCTCGAACAGCTCGCGCATCTCCTGGCGCAGCTCTTCACGCAGCTTGTAGTCGAGGTTGACCAGGGGCTCGTCGAACAGGATCAGCTCGGCGTCCTTGACCAAGGCCCGGGCCATGGCCGTGCGTTGCTGCTGGCCGCCGGACAGTTCCAGCGGATGACGTTGGAGGAATTTCTCGATACGCAGCATCTGCGCGGTTTCCAGCACCTTGCCCTGGATCAGCTCGGTCGACATCCCGGCCTGGCGCAGTGGCGAGGCGATGTTCTCGAACACGGTCATGGTCGGGTAGTTGATGAACTGCTGATAGACCATGGACACATTGCGCAGGCGCACCGGGCGCTGGGTAACGTCCACCCCGTTCATCAGGATGCGCCCGCTGTCGGGCTTGTCCAGGCCGGCCATCAGCCGCATCAGGCTGGTCTTGCCGGACAGAGTGCGCCCCAGCAGGACATTGAAGGATCCGGGTTCAAAACGCAGCGACGCATCATCGATCCAGGTCTGGCCCTCGACGACGCGACTGACGTGCTCCAGCGTTAATGACATGGCTCGGCCTTTTTATTATTGGAGTCAAGCGACCGGGACAGCAGAGCGAGTTTCGTGCCAGTTCCCATGCTCCCTGCCAAACCATTGATGTGCTGCGAATTAGGCGAAAATCGCCCACGAGCAATTTTCAGTGCTGAACACAAATGAACAGTTTCAACTGAACAACTGAACAACCGCTCGGTTGACAATGAACAATTGTGAACAACACTCAATGGACGCTTTGGCACCGCCCTCCTTGCCGGCGTAGGCCCCATAACAACAACAAAAAAGCGTTTCAGAGGCTGACTGCCATGAGCTCCCCCGCCCCGAATCTGCCCCACGACACCATCATCAAGGACTCCTGGAACCGCTGCCGGGCATTCGGCCTCGAGCATCAGAGCGCCCCGGCCTTCGACCCGTTGCCGGCCCAGGGTATCGCCCAGTTGCTGGACAGCCAGCAATCTCTGGTACACACCACCCACCAGGAAGTGCTGCCCTATTACGAGAACATCCTCAGCAACTCCAACTGCCTGATCATGCTCGCCGACCACCAGGGCCAGGTGCTGACGTCCTGGGGCACCCAGCGCTTTATCGACCCGGCCCTGAGTCGCGGTTTCAAGGCTGGGGCCAACTGGCAGGAGCAGTGCACCGGCACCAACGCCATCGGCACCGCCCTGGCCTGTGCCCAAGCGGTGCACATCGAGCACGATGAACATTTCCTCAAGGCCAACCGCTTCATGACCGGTTCGGCGGCACCGATCTTCGACGCCGAGCGCAAGCTGATCGCCGTGCTGGATGTGTCCAGCGACAGTTACCTGCCGCCCTCCCACACCCTGGGCATGGTCAAGATGATGAGCCAGACGGTGGAGAACCGGCTGATCCTCAACCTGTTCCAGGGGCGGTATTTCCAAATGACCTTCAACACCGGCCTGAACAACCTGGACAGCCAATGGGCCGGCCTGCTGATTTTCGATGACAGTGGCCAGGTACTCTCGGCCAACCGCCGTGCCGACAATCTGCTGGGCCTCAGCCTGTCCCGGGGCGGCATCGAACAGCTGTTCCAGGTCTCGCTGCCGGAACTGCTCAACCAGCCCGAGGGTTTGCCTTTTGCCCTACAGGCCTGCGGGCGCAATCGTTTCCACTGCCTGCTCAAGCGACCGTTGCTGGCGTCGCCCCAGGCGAGGGTATCGGCCGCAACCGCCAGCCCGACGCCCGCGCCCGGCCACCAAGCCATCAGCCTCGGCAGCCTGCATTTTGGCGACAGCCGGGTGGAAAAGGCCGTGCGCCAGGCTGAACGGCTGCTGGAAAAAGACATTCCGCTGCTGATCCACGGCGAAACCGGGGTCGGCAAGGAGATCTTCGTCACCGCCCTGCACCAGTCCAGCTCGCGCAGTAAACGGCCGCTGATTGCAGTGAACTGTGCGGCGATCCCTGCCGAGCTGGTGGAGTCGGAACTGTTCGGCTATGAAAAAGGTGCCTTCACCGGTGCCAATCAGAAAGGCAGCATCGGCCTGATCCGCAGCGCCGACCAAGGTACGCTGTTCCTCGACGAGATTGGCGATATGCCCCTGCCGACCCAGGCGCGGCTGCTGCGAGTGCTGCAAGAGCGCTGCGTACAACCGGTGGGCAGCAGCGAACTGTTCCCGGTGGACCTGCGCATCATCTCCGCCACCAACCGCGCCCTGCGCGAACAGGTGCAACTGGGGCGTTTCAGGGAAGACCTGTACTACCGCATCGGCGGCCTGACCCTGGAACTGCCGCCCTTGCGCGAACGCAGCGACAAGCAGGCACTGTTCAAACGGATCTGGGAGCAGCACCGTGAGCCCAGCCAATGGGCAGGCTTGAGCCGCGATGTGCTGGAGCTTTTCGAACGCCACCCCTGGCCCGGCAACCTGCGCCAGGTCAGCAGCGTGATCCAGGTGGCCCTGGCCATGGCCGAGGACCAGCCGGTACGGACCGAACATCTGCCGGATGATTTTTTTGTCGATCTGGAGATGCCCCCCATCGCCACCCCGCTCCCCGCCAGCCGCATGGACCTGGACGACATGGCCGATCTGCAGCGCCAACTGCAGGCCGTGGGCGGCAACATCTCCCATCTGGCGCGGCGCCTGGGCGTCAGCCGCAACACCCTCTACAAGCGGCTGCGGCAAGTGGACAACTGATGCACCCAAGCCCCGTAATCCGTGGTAAAAACTGGCTTGCCAGCGATGGCGTCAACCAGCCTTGGGCCCTATTGACAGACCCCATCGCCGGCAAGTGGGCAAACAAAAACCCGCACGGGGCGGGTTTTGTTTTTTGCCGTGGCTGCGGTTAGTCAGCCAGACGCCAGGTAGTACCGCCCTTACCGTCTTCCAGGATCACGCCCATGGCGGTGATCTGATCGCGAATACGGTCGGATTCCGCCCAGTTCTTGTCGGCACGGGCTTGCAGGCGAGCCTGGATCAACGCTTCGACCTCGGCGCCATCGACCCGGCCTTCGGCACCGGCCTGCAGGAAGTCATCGGCCTCGAGCTGCAAAACGCCCAGCACGCTGGCCAGTTCCTTCAGGCGCGCCGCCAGACCGGCGGCGGCATTCAGGTCGCTGTCACGCAGGCGGTTGATCTCGCGCACCATCTCGAACAGCACTGCGCAGGCTTCGGGCGTACCGAAGTCGTCGTTCATCACCTGGGTGAAACGTTCGACAAAGGCTTCGCCGCCGGCCGGTGCCACGTTCGGCAGGCCTTTCAACGCATGGTAGAAACGCTCCAGCGCGCCCTTGGCGTCCTTGAGGTTGTCTTCCGAGTAGTTGATGGCGCTGCGGTAGTGGCTGGCCACCAGCAGGTAACGCACCACTTCCGGATGGTACTTGTCGAGGACATCGCGAATGGTGAAGAAGTTGTTCAGGGACTTGGACATCTTCTCGCCATTGATGCGGATCATGCCGCAGTGCATCCAGGCGTTGGCGTAGGTCTTGCCGGTAGCGGCCTCGCTTTGAGCGATCTCGTTCTCGTGGTGCGGGAACTCCAGATCGCTGCCACCACCATGAATGTCGAAGGTCTCGCCCAGGCAGCAGGTGGACATCACCGAGCACTCGATGTGCCAGCCCGGACGCCCGGCGCCCCACGGCGACTCCCAGCTCGGCTCGCCCGGCTTGGCGGCTTTCCACAGCACGAAGTCCAGCGGGTCCTGCTTCGACTCGTCGACTTCGATCCGCGCACCGATGCGCAGGTCTTCGATCTTCTTGCGCGACAGCTTGCCGTAGCCCATGAACTTGCCGACGCGGTAGTACACGTCGCCATTGCCCGGAGCATAGGCGTAGCCCTTGTCGATCAGGGTCTGGATCATGGCGTGCATGCCGGCGATATGATCGGTGGCACGCGGCTCCATGTCCGGCTTCTTGATGTTCAGCCGGGCTTCGTCCTCATGCATCGCCGCAATCATGCGCTCGGTCAGGGCCTCGAAGGACTCACCGTTTTCGTTGGCACGATTGATGATCTTGTCGTCGATGTCGGTGATGTTGCGCACATAAGTCAGGTCATACCCGCTGAAGCGCAGCCAGCGGGTGATCAGGTCGAACGCCACCATGCTGCGGCCGTGCCCCAGGTGGCAGTAGTCGTACACGGTCATGCCGCACACGTACATGCGCACCTTGTTGCCATCCAGAGGCTTGAAGACTTCTTTGCTCTTGGTGAGCGTGTTGTAGATCGTTAGCACGTTAGTTCCTTGACTGAATCACTGACCCCAGGAGTCGCGCAGGGTCACGGTACGGTTGAATACCGGAGCACCTGGTTTCGAGTCCTTGATATCCGCGCAGAAGTAACCTTCGCGCTCGAACTGGAAACGGTCTTCCGGCTGTGCGTTGCCCAACGAGGGTTCAGCACGACAACCAGTGAGCACTTGCAGGGAGTCAGGGTTGATGTTGTCCAGGAAACTCGCGCTGTCTTCGGCCTTCTCCGGGTTCGGAGAGCGGAACAGGCGATCGTACAGGCGCACTTCGCACTCGACGCTGGCGGCAGCCGGCACCCAGTGAACCACGCCCTTGACCTTGCGGCCTTCAGGGTTCTTGCCCAGGGTGTCCGGATCGTAGGAGCAACGCAGCTCGACGATATTGCCCTCGGCGTCCTTGATCGCCTCAAGGGCACGGATCACGTAGCTGCCACGCAGGCGCACTTCGCCGTTCGGCTCCAGGCGCTTGTAGCCCTTTGGCGGCTCTTCCATGAAGTCGTCACGGTCGATGTAGATTTCACGGGCGAACGGCAGCTGGCGCACGCCGAGTTCTTCTTTCTGCGGATGACGCGGCAGTTCGAGGTTCTCGACCTGGCCTTCCGGGTAGTTGGTGATCACGACTTTCAACGGACGCAGCACGCACATGGCGCGGGGTGCGTTCTGGTCCAGATCCTGGCGGATGCTGAATTCCAGCATGCCGTAGTCGACCACGCCGTCGGAGCGGTTGGTGCCAACCATCTCGCAGAAATTGCGGATCGATGCCGGGGTGTAGCCGCGGCGGCGGAAGCCCGACAGGGTCGACATGCGCGGGTCGTCCCAACCATTCACGTGCTTCTCGTCCACCAGTTGCTTGAGCTTGCGCTTGCTGGTGATGGTGTAGTTCAGGTTCAGACGGCTGAACTCGTACTGGCGCGGGTTGGCCGGCACTGGCAGGTGCTCGAGGAACCATTCGTACAGCGGACGGTGGCTTTCGAACTCCAGGGTGCAGATCGAATGGGTGATGCCTTCAATGGCGTCCGACTGACCGTGGGTGAAGTCGTAGTTGGGGTAGATGCACCACTTGTCACCGGTCTGGTGGTGGTGAGCGTGACGGATGCGATACATGATCGGATCGCGCAGGTTCATGTTCGGCGAGGTCATGTCGATCTTGGCCCGCAGTACCCGTGCACCATCCGGGAACTCACCGGCGCGCATGCGAGCGAACCAGTCCAGGTTCTCTTCTACCGAACGCTCGCGGAACGGGCTGTTCTTGCCCGGCTCGGTGAGGCTGCCACGGTATTCCTTGGCTTGCTCGGGAGTCAGGTCGCAGACATAGGCCTTGCCTGCCTTGATCAGTTCCACGGCCCAGTCGTGCAACTGGTCGAAATACTGCGAGGCGTAGCGCACTTCACCGGACCACTCAAAGCCCAGCCACTTGACGTCGCTTTCGATGGCATCGATGTATTCCTGGTCTTCCTTGGCCGGGTTGGTGTCGTCGAAGCGCAGGTGGGTGACACCACCGAACTCCTGGGCCAGACCGAAGTTCACGCAGATCGACTTGGCGTGACCGATGTGCAGGTAACCGTTGGGCTCCGGAGGGAAGCGGGTCACGATCTGTGTGTGCTTACCCGAGTCCAGGTCCGCCTGGATGATCGGGCGCAGGAAGTTGACCGGTACGGCCGGTCCAGTCTTGGAATTCGAGGTAGGGTCGACAGTGGGCTTGCTCATAGGATCCTTGAACGTACAAGTGCGCGGCCAGGTGCGGCCTGATAAATCAAAACGGATATCATAGCCGATGCTGTCAAGTGCCTGACAGAGCGCAGCTTTAAAACTGCGGCTATTAATGGTGCCCAAGTGAAAAAACAGCCTCGAAATTCGTGGCGGTCACGCTAAACTGCGCTCCTTGGCTGCAGGATGGCCAAATCGGTGCGGACCCCATGCGTGCCCCGCCACCCAGGATTTTCTTGAAACGCTTCTCCTTATAAAGAGTACCGACCATGACCCAAGTCAAACTGACCACCAACCACGGCGAGATCGTGCTGGAATTGAACGCCGAGAAAGCCCCGTTGACCGTGGCCAACTTCGTCGAATACGTGAAAGCCGGTCACTACGAGAACACCGTATTTCACCGCGTCATCGGTAACTTCATGATCCAGGGCGGCGGCTTCGAACCTGGCATGAAAGAAAAGAAAGACAAGCGTCCAAGCATCCAGAACGAAGCGGACAACGGCCTTTCCAACGATAAGTACACCGTCGCCATGGCCCGTACCATGGAGCCGCATTCGGCCTCCGCGCAGTTCTTCATCAACGTCGCCGACAACAGCTTCCTCAACCACAGCGGCAAGACCGTTCAAGGCTGGGGCTACGCGGTATTCGGCAAAGTGATCGCCGGCACTGAAGTGGTCGACAAGATCAAGGGCGTGGCCACCACCATGAAGTCCGGCCACCAGGACGTACCCGCAGAAGACGTGATCATCGAGAAAGCCGAGATCATTGAGTGATACTGCTGATTTCAGATTTGCATCTGGAAGAGGAACGCCCGGACATTACCCGGGCGTTTCTGGATTTACTCGGTGGACGCGCCCGCGCCGCCGAGGCGCTGTACATCCTCGGGGACTTCTTCGAGGTATGGATCGGCGACGATGCCATGACCCCCTACCAGCTTTCCATATGCCAGGCACTGCGCGAGCTCAGCGACAGCGGCACGCAGATCTTCCTGATGCACGGCAATCGCGACTTCATGCTCGGCCAGGCCTTCTGCAAGGCGGCGGGCGCCACCCTGCTCAAGGACCCCAGCGTCGTCGACTTCTACGGCGAGCCGGTATTGCTGATACACGGCGACAGCCTGTGTACCCGTGATGAAGCCTATATGCGCATGCGCCGCAATCTGCGCAATCCGTTGAGCCTGTGGATTCTGCGGCACCTGCCCCTGCGCACCCGGCGCAAGCTGGCGCGCAAGCTGCGCAATGAAAGCCGCGCCCAGACCCGCATGAAAGCCAACGACATCGTCGATGTAACCCCGGACGAAGTGCCGCGGGTGATGCAGGAACATGGCGTGCACACCCTGGTACACGGCCATACCCACCGCCCGGCGATTCACAAGTTGCAGATTGGCGAGCAAGCCGCCAAACGCATCGTGCTGGGGGATTGGGATCGACAGGGCTGGGCATTGCAGGTCGATGAGCAAGGCTTTCAGTTGGCGGCATTCGATTTCGTACCGGCTCAGTTGGCGCTGCCCGGTTCGCCTTGAATTTCGCGTCTTTCGCTGGCAAGCCAGCTCCTACAACGATTCCTCAACCGTAGGAGTCGGCTTGCCGACGAAGAGGGCCTTGGGCCTTGCATTAGCCTTGGGGACGCCTTCGCTGGCAAGCCAGCTCCTACAAGGGGGCTGGTTTGCCGGCGAAGGGCATCAATGCCCCGCAGACGCCGGGCCGGCCTTGGCGGCGAACGGCGGCTTGGCCAGCCACACCAATAGAATCAGACCCATGAACACCCAGCCCAGCAAGGTGAAATAGTCCACCGTCGAGAGCATGTATGCCTGGCTGGTGAGCACTTGATCCAGCTGCGCGTAGGCCTTGGTGCTGGCACCGCCGAGGTTGCTCAGTGCATCCCGGGTGACCGGATCGAAGGTGCTCATGCTTTCGCTCATGTAGGCATGGTGCTGATCCGCCCGGCGTATCCAGATCCAGGTTGTCAGCGACGCCGCAAAGCTGCCCCCCAGGGTCCGCAGAAAAGTCGCCAGGCCCGCGCCGTCGGCGATCTGGTGCGGCGGCAGGTCGGACATCAGGATGCTCAGGGTCGGCATGAAGAACAGCGCCACGCCAATCCCCATGAACAACTGCACCAGGGCGATGTGCTGGAAATCCACCTCATTGGTGAAACCGGCACGCATGAAGCAGCTCAGGCCAATGGCCAGGAACGCCAGGCCAGCCAGTAGGCGCAGGTCGAACTTGTGGGCGTACTTGCCGACAAAGGGCGACATCAGCACCGGCAGGATGCCGATCGGCGCCACCGCCAGACCGGCCCAGGTGGCGGTGTAGCCCATCTGGGTCTGCAACCATTGCGGCAGGATCAGGTTGATCCCGAAGAACCCGGCGTAACCGCCCACCAGCACAATGGTACCGATGCGGAAGTTGCGATGGGCGAACAGCCGCAGGTTGACCACCGGATGACGATCGGTCATCTCCCAGATCACGAACACCGCCAGGGCAATCACCGAGATCAGCGTGCCGACGATGATGAAGTTGGACTCGAACCAGTCCAGGTCGTTGCCCTTGTCGAGAACGATCTGCAAGGCACCAACCCCGACAATCAGGCTCAGCAGGCCGATGTAGTCCATCGGCTGGCGACTGGTCACCACCGGCCGCGCTTTCATTTGCTGCTGCACCACCCAGGCGGCAAACAAGCCGATCGGCACATTGATAAAGAAGATCCACGGCCAGCTGTAGCTGTCGGTGATCCAGCCGCCGAGGATCGGCCCGGCAATCGGCGCCACCACCGTGACCATGGCCAGCAGCGCCAGGGCCATGCCCCTCTTCGCGGGCGGGTAGACGGCAATCAGCAGGGTCTGGGTCATGGGGTACAGGGGACCTGCCACCACCCCTTGCAGCACCCGAAAGCCCACCAGTTCCGGCATCGACGTGGAGATGCCGCAGAGAAACGAGGCCACCACGAACAGCAGGGTGGCCCAGATAAACAGCTTCACTTCACCGAAACGCCGGCTCAGCCAGCCGGTCAGCGGCAAGGCAATGGCATTGCTCACCGCGAACGAGGTAATGACCCAGGTGCCCTGCTCCGAACTCACCCCGAGGTTGCCGGAGATGGTCGGCAACGCCACATTGGCGATGGTGGTATCGAGCACCTGCATGAAGGTCGCCAGAGACAGGCCGATGGTACTCAGCAGCAGGCTGGGAGGCGTGAAAGACGCATTATTGCTCATCGCGAATCCTTTGGAACTGGGCTGGCACCCTGGTCTCTAGACGAAACCAGGGTTGACGGATTGGCGAATCAGCGCTGGGCAGTCTTGCCGATGGTCGCGCTGTTGTCGTGGATCAGACGGGCAATCAGGGCATCGGCCTCACCCAACTGACGGTCATAGACGTTGGTGCTGAAGGAAGCCTTTTGCGGTGGTTGCTGGGCCAGTACCGGACCGCTCTGATCTCGCAGGTTGACGTTCACCAGGGTCGACAGGCCCACCCGCAGCGGGTGCTTGGCCAGTTCATCGGCATTGACGTGGATACGCACCGGCACGCGCTGTACGATCTTGATCCAGTTGCCGGTGGCGTTCTGCGCCGGCAACAGGGCAAAGGCACTACCGGTACCGGCGCCGAGGCTATCGATAGTGCCGCTGTACTTCACATCGCTGCCATAGATGTCGGCCTCGATGTCCACCGGCTGGCCAATGCGCATGTCGCGCAGTTGGGTTTCCTTGAAGTTGGCGTCGATCCACAGCTGGTCAAGGGGAATCACCGCCATCAGTGCAGTGCCCGGCTGGACCCGCTGGCCCAGTTGCACGGTGCGCTTGGCCACATAACCGGTCACCGGCGCGATCAGCGTGCTACGGGCATTGGTCAGATAGGCCTGGCGCAGTTGCGCAGCGGAAGCCTGCACATCCGGGTGGTTGGAAACTACGGTGTCGTCCACCAGGGCATTGGTGGTGTTGAGCTGCTGCTGAGCGTTGGCCAGGGCATTTTGCGCCGAGGTCAGGTCATCGCGAGCGTGGGACAGTTCTTCCTGGGAGATCGCGCCGCTGGCCGCGAGGTTCTTGCGGCGATTGAAGTTGTCCTGGGTTTTCTGCACTTCGGCCTTCTGCGCCGCCACCTGGGCCCGCATGCCATCGACGTTGCTGTACAAGCCGCGTACCTGGCGTACGGTGCGGGCCAGATTGGCCTCGGCACTCTGCAGGCCGACCTGGGCATCGTTGGGGTCGAAGTTGATCAGCACCTGGCCTTCATGCACCAGGTCGCCATCATCAGCGCCGATGCTGACCACGGTACCGGTGACCAGCGGGGTGATCTCCACCACGTTGCCGTTGACATAGGCATCGTCGGTGCTTTCATTCCAGCGTCCATAGAGTTCGTGCCAGGCGAACACACCCAGGCCGCCGAGGATGACGATGGCCGTCAGCCCCAGGAGCATGACTTTACGCTTGCGGGAGTTGCCGGTGTCCGGGGTGTTTTCGGTTGCTTGAGTGTCGGCAGTGGCCATGACAAATACCTCGAATTATTTGGTCTGAGGGGCTGGGTTGGCCGAAGCCAGGTTCTGGGCGCCGAAGCCGCCCCCCAACGCCTGCATCAATTGAATCGACAGGTCGATCTGCTGAGCATTCAGCGTGGCCAGCTGGCGCTGGGCCTGCAACAATTGCTGCTCGATGCTCAGCACGTCCAGGTAGTTGCCGATCCCGGAACCGAAACGCTGGACCACGGTGTTGTAGGAGTCTTGAGCGATGTCGGTGGCGTGCTGCTGGGCGACGATCTGCCGTCCGACATCCCGCAGTTGGGAGATGCTGTCGCTGACATCCCCCAGGGCGGACACCAGGGTCTTGTTGTATTGCGCGACTGCCAGGTCGTAATCGGCATCCCGAGCGTCCAGGTCGGCCCGCAACCGCCCACCGTCGAAAATCGGCAGCGAGACGGTCGGCGCGATACTGAAGAAACGACTGGCGGAACCGAACAGCGCATCGCCCAGCAACGCCTCGGTGCCCGCTCGCGCACTGAGGTTGAGGTTGGGATAGAAGCGGGTCTTGCTGGCATCGATGTGCTTGCTCGCCGCTTCCACTCGCCAGCGAGCCGCCACCAGATCCGGCCGGCGCCCCAGCAGTTCAGCGGGCAACGTCGAAGGCAGGGCTACGGCGCTGGCTTGCAGGACCTTGGGCCGGGAGATGTCATCGGCCCGATCCGGACCTTTGCCCAGCAACACGGCCAGGGCGATCTTCGCGCTCTGCAATTGCTTCTCGGCGTCGATCAGGCTGGCCTGGGAGCTGGCCTCCAGGCTTTCGGTCTGCTGGTACTGGTACTGACTGTCGATCCCGGAGTCCAGGCGACGGCGGCTCAGGTCGAGCATCTGCCGGGTACGCTTGAGGTCCTCGCTAGCCAGGTCATAAACGATATGCGCACGCCCCAGGTCGCTGTAGGCACGCGCCACATCGGCGGCCAGGGTCAGGCTCGCTGCCTGGCGATCGACTTCAGCGGCTCGGGCCTGCCCCAGCGCCGCTTCCCAGGCCGCACGCTGGCCACCCCAGAGATCGAAGTTGTAATTGAAGCTGGCGCCAACATTGCGCACCGTGGAATAGGCCCCGCCCTGCCCCAGCGGGTCCTGGTCACGGGCCAGGCGCGAACGGCTGATACCGGCGCTGGCATCCAGGGTCGGCATCCGCTCGGCATCCGCGGCATAGGCCGCAGCACTGGCCTGATGGGCACGGGCACTGGCGATCTGCATGTCCGGGCTGTCCCGCAGGGCTTCCTGGATCAGGCCGTCCAGCTGGGTATCGCCCAGGCTTTTCCACCAGTCGCTTTGTGGCCAGGCGGCCGGCGACAAAGTCACACCGTTGAGAGACTGTCCAGCTGCGAGGCTTTTCGCCTCAAGGCTTACGCCAGAGGTATCCAGGCCACTGTAATTGGCACAACCGGCCAGGCTCATGGCCAACAGCACCAGGCTGAGGCGAGTACGCGAGGTTTTACTGCTCATTTTTCACCTAAACGCAGAATGGTGATCGGGTCACCGGCTGCCAGCAAAATTTTCTTGAGAATCTGTTCCAGGGTGCGCAACTCCTCGGGAGAGATGGCACCCGCCAACTGGTTCATTGCATTGGCACCGATGTAAGGCAGTCGATCGGCGAGCTTCTGCCCCTCTTCGGTCAGCACCAGTTGCACTTGGCGGCGATCACCTTCCGAACGCTTGCGAGCGAGAAAATCCTTCTGTTCCAGGCGATCGAGCATGCGGGTCATCGAACCGCTGTCCAGGGACAGGTGGCGACACAACTCGGCCGGGGTATCGACACCGAACTGGGCCATGATGATCAGCACCTTGAACTGCGCGGCGGTGATGCCGTGGGGTTCCATATGGGTGTCAATGATCCGGTCCTTGAGCAAGGCGGCACGCCCCAGCAGCAGGCCGAGATGGCAATTGTGAAAGTCGTCGGGTTCGAAATGCTTCATCTGACCACCAATTAGCTGCCTAGGCAGAGAGTGTGCGTCGAGATGTTACTGCCTAGGCAGCCAATGTCAACGCAATAATTAGCTTGCTCTTTATTTGCTTGATAAACGGTGCAGCGCCGCCGGTTTGAAACCGGCGGGCGTCTTGTTCAATGGGAGAAAGGTAGTGTGGACAAGAAGGGGGTCATCCCCCCTCTGACGGTGAACCTTAGAAGTCGCGCTTGTAGAAGATGTCCAGGGAGCTGGCAAAACCGCTGGCCGCTTCCAGGTAGACCTTCTTGCTCAGTTTGTAGCGCAAGGCAATGGTGCTGGCAGGTTCGAACACCCCGACGCCATAACGCAGGCTGAGCTTCTCGGAGATATTGCCGCTGGCCACCACGCTGGTGCTGTTGCCGCTGCCCTGGGTATCGAGCTGGAAGTCCTGGATGCCCAGGTTCTTGGCAATGCCGCCGGTAAGCTCGGAACTGCCCATCAACCCCAGGCCCAGGGCGGCCTGGGCCAGCATGTTGTTGTCTTCACCGGTGGAACTCAGCGGCCGCCCCAGCACCAGATAGGACAACGCCTGTTCCTGGCTCATGGCCGGTTCGGAGAAGATCTGCGTCGCCGGTTGCTCGGCGCTGCCACTCAGGCGGATACCGGCAATCACGTCGTCGGTCTGGCGCACCGCCTCGATATCCAGGTACGGCTGGTCGATGGGGCCGGCAAACAGCAACCGCGCACGACGCACCGTCAGGCGCTGGCCATAGGCTCGGTAACGACCGTCGTTGAGCCACAACTCGCCACGGGTATCCATGTTGTCGCCAATGTGCACATGCCCCTGCAGGTTGGCGGTGAGGCCGAACCCGGCAAAGCTGAGCTTGTCCTGGCCCACTTCCACATCGATGTTCATTGCCATGGCCATGGGCTTCTTGCCCTCGTCGGTCTGCTGGCCGACGATGACCGCGTCATCGGAAACCTTGACCGTCGACGGCGGCAGTTCACGTACGGTGATCTGCCCTTTGGGGATCAGCACCTTGCCGTCGATTGCCAGCTTGTCGTCCTGCAGCGAGATCTTCAGGTCCGGCGCCACTTCCAACGCCGCATAGGGCTCGACAGTGACGGGCAACTGCGCGCCCTTGAGGCTCAGGTCCACCGCCAAGGCGCGCGCCCAGGCGATATTGCCATTGAGGCTGCCCTGCCCTGCCTTGCCACTTTTCCAGCCACCGTTGAGTTGCACGCTCTCGCCCATGATCTGCGCGCTCAACTGCAAGTCTTCAAGGCTGATGGGCAGCTCGGAACCGGAGACCTGACCGCCACTGAGTTGCAGATTGCCGTTGACCTGGGGCGCCAGCAGCCCGCCAGACAAGCGGCCACTGCCGTTCAGATTGCCACTGAGTTTCTCCACCATGGGCACAAACGGCCGTGCCACGGACAGATCCAGACCACTGAGGCGGAACTCCCCGGACAACGGTTTGCTCTTGGGCAACGGATTGATCTGTGCCTGAACCATCAGCTCTCCCAGCTTGCCGCCGTTGAACTGCAGCTGAGTATCGATGCGTCGCGGGTTGAGGCGGGTATCGAGCTTCAACGCCTGATAGGGGAAGTCCAGCCACTGCCCCTTGTCCTTGACCCGCAAGGTGCCACCACTGGCATCCAGCAGGATCTGGCCTTTGGGACCACTGGCCGGCAGGTCCAACTGCACCTCGGCATTGAGTATGCCCTTCCAGGCGAAATCCTTGGGCAGCCATTGCGCCAGGCTGTCGATGGGGAAACGCTTGAGGTGGTAACGCAGCTTCGGATCGGGCATCAATCGCTGGTCTTCGCCGCACAGGCTGGCATCCCCGCTGGTCCAGCAATGGGTGCCAAAGTTGAGGGTGCCATTGGCCAGCCGCTCCAGCTTCGCTGGGCTCTGCAGCTTCCAGTCCTGGCCGCCGGTCTGTACATCGCCACTGGCCAGGCGCCCCCGCCAGTTGCCCTGATCCAGCGCGCCGTCCAGCCCCAGGGCCAGTTTCAACAGCGGGCCTTGCAGGTCCAATTGCAGTTTCTGTTTCTTGATATCGCCCTGGCCGGCCAGGGTCAGGGTGCCAAGCTGGGTGTCTCCCGCCTGAATCCCACTGCCCTTGAGTTCCACCTGAGCCTGTTGTGCACTGTCGAGAGTGGCTTCCAGCTTGAGGCTTTGCAGACGGTTGTCGGCAAAGGCCAGTTGCTGCCCCGAGAGGTCCGCCTTGCCCTGTGGCGCCTTGAGCGTGCCTGCCAGATCTACCCGGCCATTGAGTTGCCCGCGCAACTGCGGCCAGAGCTGGCCCAGACGCGGCAGTTTGATGTCCAGCTGGCCGACGATTTTCTGCTGCAGGCTACCGGAGCCATTGATGCGGTTGTCCCCCAGGCGGATATCCAGGGCACTGAGGTTCCACTGCTCCCCTGCTCCGTCGGCCTTGGCCAGCAGCACGGCCGGCTGCCCCCGCAGGCGCCCCTTGAGGTCGAGGTCGGCCGAGACCTTGAGCTGTTCGTTCTTTATTTCCCCCTGGCTGCGCAAAGGGCCGGCCAGGGTGCCGGGCAACTCGGCCAGCCAATAGGCCGGGTTGATGGCCGACAACTCCAGGGCCGTATCCCAGGCCACACCGTCGGCAAACTGCAGGTTCAGGTGCCCCTGGGCCTTGCCTTGTCCGGCCGTGAGCTGGAGTTGCGGCAGGAAGATCTTGCTCAAGTCGCCGCTGAATGGACTGCTCAGGCTGAAGGCGCCTGCCGGGCCATCCAGGTCACCCTTGAAATTGCCCAGGTAGTTGCCATCCCGATAGGCCACTTCTGCATTGAAGCTGCGCAGCGCCACGGCCGGTTCTTCGACCAATGGGTAAAGGCGATGCCAGGGAAAATCCAGCCAGGCAAGCTTGG
>NZ_MOAK01000087.1:116002-135442 GCF_003732485.1 Pseudomonas protegens | reverse complement strand
CTGCTTGTCGTTGGCCCGCAGGTCCAGCGTGGCGATCTGCGCGCCCTTGGCGTCGACCTTGCCTTGCAACAGCAGAGCCACCGGCCCTTGCTCCGCCGGCAGGCTGGCCTTGCCGTTGAGTTGGTAGCCGTTTTTCAAGTCCCCCTTGCCGGTCAATTCCAACTGATCCAGTTGCAGGGTGTCCGGCAAGTCGGCGCTGGCCTTGAAGCCATCGGCAATGATCCGCACCTGCGCCGGCAGGTTCTCCACCAGGGGTTGCAGCTCACCGCTCAACTGCCCTTGCAGATAACCGCTACTGTCGGCATTGAGTTTCAAGGTCTTGAGCAGATCACCTTCGACCCTCATAGCCAGGGCCCAGGGTCCGCCGCCAGGAGCAGGCAAGCCGAGGGTGCCCTGAGCGGTCAGGGGCCAGTCGCCGCTGGGTTGCAACAGGCCGGACAGGTCGAGACTCAGGTCATCGCGCTGCAGGTGCACCGAGTCGATCTGCAAGCCCTGAGCGGTCCAGTGCGCCGCCAGTTGCAGCCCCTTGAGTTCTTCACTGCCGTTGAACAACAAGCGGCCAACCCGTACCTGTCCCAGCTCGAGAGCCACGGGCAGACGCAGCTCCGGCAGGCTGATGGGCCCTGTGCTTTCTTCGGCATCGTTGCCGGGAGGGAACTGAAGGCTGACCTGATCGGCTTCCAATTGCTCGATGCACAGGGTCATGCGCAACAGGCAGGCAGGAGACCAGGCAAACTTCACCGAGTCGAGCTCGACCCGACTGCTGTCCTGCTGCCAGAGCAGATGGTCTGCGCTCCACTGGCCACCCAGATGCCCCTGGAAATTGTCCAGTGTCAGCCCCGGCACCAGGCCCAGGGCCCAGCGGCTGCCGGACTGGGTCCCCAGAACCGAGGTCAGGGCCAGGAGGGCCAGGATCACCAGCGCAAGAATCGCCAGCAGCGTTATCTTCAAGACGCGCTTCAAAGCTCTGGCCCCATGGAAAAGTGCAAGCGAATACCACCGTCATCATTCATCGCGTGGGCCAGGTCGACCCGGATCGGGCCTACCGGCGAAACCCAGCGCAGTCCCACACCGACCCCGGTCTTGAGGTTCGGCAGCTCCAGTTTGTTGAACGAGTTGCCCTGATCGACAAAGGTCGCGATCCGCCATTTCTCGGCGATGGAGTACTGATACTCGACACTGCCCGCCACCATGTAACGGCCCCCGATGCGATCGCCGTCGGAGTTCTTCGGGGACAGGGTCTGGTAGTCGTAGCCACGCACGCTCTGGTCGCCACCGGCGAAGAAGCGCAGGGACGGCGGGATGGATTTGTAACCATTGGTGGCGCTGCCGCCGAACTGCACCCGACCGAGAAAGCGGTGATTGTCCCAGGCCGTGGTCAGGCCTTTGAGCAGGACCGTTCCGTACAACAGGTTGGTATCGGAGCCCACGCCTTCCTTGGCCAGCTTGGTGTCGAATTGAATGCGATAACCGTTGTGTGGATCGATGCGATTGTCGCTGCGCAGGTAGGAATAGGTCAGGCCAGGCATCAGCAGATTACTCAGGCCCGAGTCGTCCCCAAGGCGGTACTCCTCACGCTGATACTTCAGCGAGACCACGCGCTGCCAGCCGCTGGGCAGCTTGCTGTGCCACTCGGGGCCCACGGTGAGCAACTTACTCAGGGTATCGGTGCCGGAGATTTCTTCATTCTGGTAACCACCGGCAAAGCGCAGCTTATCGGTCAGGGGCGGGTCCAGAGGAATGTCGTACCACAGTCCGACGTTCTGCCGGGGCGCCGAAACTTCCGCCTCCCAACCGTAACTGTGGCCCTGGGGGTTGACCCAGTGCCGGGTCCAGTTGGCCTTGACCCGGGGGCCGACGTCAGTGGAGTACCCCAGGCCAAGCCCCATGGTCCGGGGCTTGCGGGTTTCCAGCTGGACTGCCACCGGAATCACCTCGTGCTCGGCAGCAGTGGGCGCAGCATCCACCCGCACACCCTCGAAATAGCCACTGGACTGCAGCGCCTGATTGAGTTCGGCAATCAACTCGGAGTCGTAGGGCGCGCCGCTCTTGAAGGGCACCATGCGCCGCAACAGGTCTTCGTCGAACAACGAGTCCCCGGTAAAACTGACCTTGCCCAGGGCATAACGCGGACCACTGTCATAAACCAGTTCGATGTCCGCCACCCCGGCCAGGGGATCTACCGACAATTGCTGGCGGGTAAAACGCCCGCTGAAAAAACCGTAGCGCGAGGCCTGGTTCTGGATCAGGCGCTTGGCATCTTCATAACGGCCATGATTGAGCACAGCGCCAGGCTTGAGCTGGTCACTGTCAGGGGTGCGGAAGGACTTGAGGGAAGCCGCCGGGCCTTCGACCCGGATCGTCACATTGCGCAGATGCACCGGCTCGCCGGGATCGATACGCAACAACAGGCGGGGTTTCTCGCCGCCGCGCACTTCGCTTTCGATATGGGGCTGGTAGTAGCCCAGCGCCTGGGCGGCTTTCTTCGCCTGCTCCTCGGCGCCCCGGCTGAACCGCAGCAGGGCTTCTTCATCGCGATCACCGACACCGCCAATGTAACCCTCCACATTGGCCTTCAGCTCGTCGTTGGCGGGCTTTACCCTGACATCCAATTCGCTCTGCGCCAGCGCCGCACAGCTTGTGAACAACAGCAAAAAGCCGCTGGTAAATCTTCCTGGAAACTTCATAGGCGCGGATGCTATCACGAGCTTGGGGGGGCGATAGAGCGCTCAAGTGCTAGGAAAGTTCTATATCAGGCTGTTGCTCTTTGTAAGAGCTGCGGGTTCGGATGAAAGAAAACGTGCTCGCGGACCGGCCCTACCGCGATCTCCCCGATCTCTTCATAACCCTGACGTTTATAGAACTCCAGATAGCGCGGATTGCCCGTATCCAGCACCACGCCCTGGGAATGTTCATCCACTGCACACCAATTGTGAACCGCCTCCAGCAACTGCTCGCCGAAATGCTGCCCCTGGAATTGCGGATGCACCCCCAGCAGCGGCAGCACATGGACCGCATCGCCGGGCAGGCAGGCCTGCACCGCTTCGTGGTACTCCAGATACCGCCGCGTGCACCGAAACCCCGTGCTCAGTACCATGCGCAGCCGCCAGGCCCAGCTTTCGGTAATGCCCAGGCGGCGTTGCGGCGGGGCAATCAGGGCAATGCCAATCAAGCGGTCGTTGACGAGCAGGCCGATGGCCGGCAGGTCTTGTAGAAAATGCTGTTTCACCAGCTCGCGGACCGTGGCCCGCACCCGCTGTTCATAACCGGCGCGCTCGGATTCGAAAATGAACCCGAAGGTCGGTTCATGGCGATAGGCCTGGTACAGCAGCGACCGCGCTTCGCGGGAATAGCCGCTGTCGAGCATATGGATATCGGCGATGGCGTTGGAGGTATCAGGCATGTCGGTCACTCTCCCCTGGACCCGGCTCGAATGGCCGCGCTCTTGTTATTACGAACCTGGCGCGGCGCTGATCGTTCCCACGCTCAAGGACATTAGCAGCGCATTCGCGGGGCTGCCATGCTGGTCGACCCGGGCGTTGTCAGCTAGCATCGCTGTTTTGCCAGGACCGCCGACCATGAAGATCGTCTCGTTCAATATCAACGGGCTGCGCGCCCGCCCCCATCAGCTGGCGGCGCTGATCGACAAACACCAGCCGGACGTGATCGGCCTGCAGGAAACCAAGGTCGCCGACGAGCAGTTTCCCCTCGCCGACATCCAGGCCCTGGGCTACCACGTGCATTACCACGGCCAGAAGGGCCATTACGGTGTCGCCCTGCTCTCGCGCCAGGCCCCACTGGCCCTGCATAAAGGCTTCGAAGGCGATGACGAAGACGCCCAGCGGCGTTTTATCTGGGGCACCTTCGCCGATGCCAACGGCACGCCGGTAACCATCATGAACGGCTACTTCCCACAGGGTGAAAGCCGCGACCATCCCACCAAGTTCCCGGCCAAGGAACGCTTCTACAGCGACCTGCAGCACCTGCTGGAAAGCCGCTTCAGCAACGACCAGCCCCTGGTGGTCATGGGCGACGTGAATATTTCCCCGCAAGACTGCGACATCGGCATCGGCGCCGAAAATGCCAAGCGCTGGCTCAAGACCGGCAAATGCAGCTTCCTACCCGAAGAGCGTGAGTGGATGGCACGCCTGAAGAACTGGGGCCTGGTGGACAGCTTCCGTCACCTGAACCCCGAGGTGAGCGATCGCTTCAGCTGGTTCGACTACCGCAGCCGCGGCTTCGAGGACGAACCCAAGCGCGGCCTGCGCATCGATCTGATCATGGCATCCCAGGGACTGCTGCCCCGGGTCAAGGACGCCGGTGTCGACTATGAGCTGCGGGGCATGGAAAAGCCGTCTGACCATGCGCCGATCTGGCTCGAGCTGAGCTGATCGACAGGCACAAAAAAGCCCATCGCAAGATGGGCTTTTTACTACTGCTTACAGATGGACCACTTCAACCCGCTCAGTGGTGCCGGCCGCTGCAATGGCGCTGATGGCGCTTTCAAGGGTGGCTTCCGAATCGTACAAGTGGCTGACCAGAATCACTTCCTTGCCAGACTTGAGCTTGAAAAAAGGTTTGCCGCCCGATGAAATTTTCTTGACGTAACGCTCGGGAGAAGAGCAGTGTGCGCGGAACAGGCCGAGAGCCGCCTCGGCACTGTCCCGGCAAGGGAATCGGTCGCTTTGAAGCATGGTCTGCGCCTCCTTTGTCTTCAGCAAGAATCTGCATGCACCACTGCCATACTGCTTCAGCTCGAACCAGGCACTCATTTGTAACTCCTTTGCTTACTACGAAATAGCAGCACAACACTGCCGAGGCATCTGCGGGGGGATGACGCGTTGGCAGTCGCCCCAATCCCCGCCAGACAAAGTTGCCCACTCTACGCAGCCTCCAAAGACCGGTCTTTAGGACAAGTCTCAAAAAATCTAGAGAAAACAGCTATTTACGACGTAGGACTTTCGCCATTTATGGCCTGAAAGTGCCACCCGTCACCTCCCTGTCACCTCCCTGACTTAATCTCGCCAGCACTCTCCTCTTTCTCAATAGAAGGCCAGTGCCGCCATGCCCCGCGTTTCCACCGTCAGTGAACGAGATATCTGGTGCCGGACCATCAGCCTGTTTCTGATCGGCTTCGTTTGCTATGCCCTGCCTTGGTCGGTGTTCGCCGCCTTGCCCCTGGCACCTGAAAATGCCGCTGTCTTGCGCATCCAGGGCTCCAACACCATCGGTGCCCAACTTGGCCCGGCGCTGGTCAAGGGCTTGTTCGAACAGCAAGGGCTGCGCGACGTCAGGATCGAGGCCAGTAGCCAGGACAATGAGAAACGCGTTCTGGGACAGAGCGCCCAAGGTCGGACAGTCCGAGTGGATGTCGCCGCCCACGGCTCTAGCACCGGCTTTACCGCACTGCAAAACGCCCAGGCCGATATTGCGGCCGCCTCCCGACCGATCAAGGACAGCGAACTGGTGGAGTTGGAAAGCCTGGGGGATCTGAAAAGCCCCGGCGCCGAACAGGTCATCGCCATCGACGGGCTGGCAATCATCCTTCATCCGCACAACCCGCTGAGCCGGCTAAGCACTGAACAACTGGCCCGCCTGTTCAGCGGCGAGATCAAGACCTGGGAAGAACTGGGGAGCACGGGCGGGCCGGTCCACCTGTATGCCCGGGATGATCAGTCCGGCACCTACGACACCTTCAAGGAGCTGGTACTCAGCCGTCGCGGCAAGACGTTGAACCCCACCGCCAAACGTTTCGAGTCCAGCGAACAGCTGTCCGACGCGGTGAGCCGGGACCCTCAAGGCATCGCCTTCATCGGCCTGCCCTACGTACGCCAGGCCAAGGCCGTGGCGATTATCGACGGTGACTCCCAGCCCATGCCGCCCCTCAACAGCCTGATCGCCACCGAGGACTACCCACTGTCGCGGCGCCTGTACCTGTACCTGCCGCCCAATGGACACAATCCCTGGGCCGACGCCCTGGTGAGTTTTGCCCAGAGCGCCAAGGGCCAGGCCATCGTCACCGCCAACGGTTTTATCGCCCAGACCGTACAGGCCATGCAGGTAGCCCCCAGTGCGCAGATGCCCAAGGCCTATCAGGCGTTGAGCCGAGAGGCCCAACGCTTGACGGTGAACTTTCGTTTTGAGGAAGGCAGCGCCAATCTGGACAACAAGGCACGCCAAGACCTGAATCGCGTCCTGGATTACCTGCGCCAGCACGGCAAGATGAACCGACAAGTCACTCTGGCCGGATTCGGTGATGCCAAGAACGACCCGGCACGCGCAGCTCTGCTGTCCAAGTTGCGGGCCATGACAGTGCGCAGGGAACTGGTAAAAGGCGGGGTGGTGTTTCGCGAGATCCGCGGTTTTGGCGCCGAGCTGCCAGTGGCAGCCAACGACGCCGACGAGGGCCGGATCAAGAACCGGCGCGTGGAAGTCTGGGTGTACTGAATACACCGCAACCGGCCTGCCACAGGCTTCGCCTGGCAGGCCGACTGCATGACCATCAATGGCCGCTGCGCAGCATTTCCTTCGGCACATACTTGCCGATTTCGTACTTGCCGATGGCCGCGCGGTGTACTTCATCCGGGCCATCGGCCAGGCGCAAGGTGCGCTGCATGGCGTACATGTAGGCCAGTGGGAAGTCATTGGAAACCCCGGCCCCACCGTGAATCTGGATCGCCCGGTCGATCACCCGCAGGGCCACATTCGGCGCCACCACCTTGATCTGGGCAATCTCGCTCTTGGCCACCTTGTTACCCACGGTGTCCATCATGTAGGCCGCCTTGAGGGTCAGCAGACGGGCCATGTCGATCTCCATCCGCGAGTCGGCGATCTTGTCGATATTGCCACCCAGGCGAGCCAGCGGCTTGCCGAACGCAGTGCGGTTCACCGCACGCTTGCACATCAGTTCCAGCGCCCGCTCGGCCATGCCAATGGAGCGCATGCAGTGGTGAATGCGGCCCGGGCCAAGGCGCCCCTGGGCAATCTCGAAACCACGCCCCTCTCCCAGCAGCACGTTCTCATAAGGCACTCGGACGTTGTCGAACAGCACTTCGGCGTGACCATGAGGGGCATCGTCGTAGCCGAACACCGGCAGCGGGCGAACGATCTTCACCCCGGGGGTATCCACCGG
The DNA here is from genome assembly GCF_003732485.1 of Pseudomonas protegens. GTDB lineage: Bacteria > Pseudomonadota > Gammaproteobacteria > Pseudomonadales > Pseudomonadaceae > Aquipseudomonas > Aquipseudomonas protegens_B. The sequence goes on along the minus strand of NZ_MOAK01000087.1, from coordinate 128,310 downwards.
CACCAGGATCATCGAGTGCTGCTGGTGACGCGGCGCATCCGGATTGCTCAGGCCCATGAAGATCAGGATCTTGCAACGCGGGTCACAGGCGCCCGAGGTCCACCACTTCTTGCCGTTGATGACCCACTGGTCGCCGTCGCGCACCGCGCGGGCCGCCATGTTGGTGGCGTCGGACGATGCCACATCCGGCTCGGTCATGGCGAACGCGGAGCGGATCTCGCCACGCAGCAAAGGCTCCAGCCACCGCTGCTTCTGTTCTTCGCTGGCATAGCGCACCAGCACTTCCATGTTGCCGGTATCCGGCGCCGAGCAGTTGAACGGCTCGGGGCCCAGCAGCGAACGGCCCATGATCTCCGCCAATGGCGCATATTCAAGGTTGGTCAGGCCGGCACCCAGTTCCGACTCAGGCAGAAACAAATTCCACAGGCCTTCAGTCTTGGCCTTGAGTTTCAGCTCTTCCATGATGGCGGTCGGCTGCCAGCGATCGCCTTCGGCAACCTGACGTTCGAAGACCGCTTCAGCCGGATAAACATAGGCATCCATGAACGCGGTGACGCGCTCACGCAGTTCCTGAACCTTGGGGGAATAGGCGAATTCCATGGGCAGTTCTACCTTTGTGAAGATCGGGTGTTTGGGGACTGAAATCGATGCTAGATCAGCTACGAAAATTTACCTAGCCTATTCTCGGCGTGTATTAACATTCATCACCGATATATGATCGGCTGATCCGAAAGGCTTCCGAGCCTCCCTCACAGGCCTAACAATAAGAGTGCAGCGCCATGAATCTGAGCAAGGTCGACCTCAACCTCTTCATCGTTTTCGACGCGATCTACACCGAAGCCAACCTGACCCGCGCCGGGCAGATCGTCGGCATCACCCAACCGGCCGTGTCCAACGCGCTGGCGCGTCTGCGCGAGACCTTCAACGATCCGCTGTTCGTCAGGACCGCCCAGGGCATGGTGCCCACGCCCATGGCGCAAAACATCATCGGCCCGGTGCGCAACGCGCTGTCGCTGCTACGGGTATCGGTACAGGAAAGCCGCATCTTCAACCCCCTTCAAGCGGTCAAGACCTATCGCATCAGCATGACCGACCTGACCGAGGCGGTAATCCTGCCGCCGTTGTTCCAGCGCCTGCGACGCCTGGCGCCGGCGGTGATCATCGAGAGTTTCCTCTCCAAGCGCCGGGAGACCACCAAGGAACTGGCGGCCGGGCGCCTGGACTTTGCCGTGGACGCCCCCCTCAACACCGACCCCCAGGTGCGCCACGTCAAGCTGATGGAGGACCGTTACGTGTGTGCCATGCGCAAGGGCCATCCCCTGGTGGGCAAGGAAAAGTTCACCCTGGACGACTACCTGTCCCTGACCCACATCCATATTTCCAGCCGCCGCAGCGGCCTGGGCCATGTCGACCTGGCGCTGGGCAAGATGGGCATCCAGCGCAAGATCGCCCTGCGCTCCCAGCACTACCTGATGGCTTCGCAAGTCCTGCAACAGACCGACATGGTCATGACGGTGCCGGAACGTTTTGCCCGACGCCATGAACTGCATGCCTTCAATCTGCCGGTCAATGATGTGCCACCAGTGGAAACCCATCTCTATTGGCACGAAAGCACCGACCAGGACCCGGCCAACCGTTGGATGCGCGAACAGATGATCGAACTCTGCCAGCAGGTCACGGCTTACGAAAAGAAGCTCGACCAGCAGACAGCCTGACCCCTTCGCCGGCAAGCCCTCACTTTAGGAGCCGGCTTGCCGGCGAACGGGATCGACTCGGACTGCTTGACGTATACGTAAACCTGCCTTTAGCTTAGCGCCAAGTCCCACCTTGAGCGCCTCCATGAGCAGCCAGACCTACAGCATCTCCGACCTCGCCCGCGAGCTCGACATCACCACCCGGGCCATACGCTTCTATGAAGAACAGGGCCTGCTGGCCCCTGAGCGTCGCGGTCAGGAACGCATCTACTCCCCCCGGGACAAGGTCAGCCTGAAGCTGATCCTGCGGGGCAAGCGCATCGGTTTTTCCCTGGCCGAATGCCGTGAACTCATCGAGCTCTACGACCCCAGCAGCGGCAACCTGAAGCAGTTGCACAGCATGCTGGCGAAAATCGGCGAGCGGCGTGAGCAGCTCGAACAGCAGTTGCTCGACATCGAACAGATGAAGCTGGAACTGGACACCGCCGAAGAGCGCTGCACCCAGGCACTGGAACAAACCATCCAGAACCAGAAAAGCACAGCACAATAATCCTTGGGACACCTGCGCCGCTCGCGCCGGCATCCGCCATCCCTCATAGAAGGTGAACCTGAATGTCACTCCCCAGCCATGTACGCCTGATCGAAGTCGGCCCTCGCGACGGTCTGCAGAACGAAGCCCAGCCCATCAGCGTCGAGGACAAGGTGCAATTGGTCGATGCCCTGACGGCGGCAGGCCTGGGCTATATAGAAGTCGGCAGTTTCGTCTCGCCCAAGTGGGTGCCACAAATGGCCGGCTCGGCCGAGGTCTTCGCCCGCATCCAGCGCAAGCCGGGGGTGGTCTACGGCGCGCTGGCGCCGAACCTGCGGGGCTTCGAGGACGCCCTGGCGGCGGGGGTCAAGGAAGTCGCGGTGTTCGCCGCCGCGTCGGAATCCTTCTCCCAACGCAACATCAACTGTTCCATCAGCGAAAGCCTGCAGCGCTTCGTGCCGATCATGCAGGCCGCCAAGCAGCATGGCGTCAGCGTGCGCGGGTATGTGTCCTGTGTGCTGGGCTGCCCTTACGAAGGTGAGGTAGCCCCGGAGCAAGTGGCCCTGGTGGCCCGTGAACTGCACGCCATGGGCTGCTACGAAGTGTCCCTGGGCGACACCATCGGCACCGGCACCGCCGGCGCCACCCGCAGAATGTTCGAAGTGGTGGGCGCCCAGGTGCCACGGGAGAAGCTCGCAGGCCACTTCCACGACACCTATGGCCAGGCCCTGGCCAACGTCTATGCCAGCCTGCTGGAGGGTATCGCGGTGTTCGACAGTTCGATCGCCGGCCTCGGCGGCTGCCCCTATGCCAAGGGCGCCAGCGGTAACGTCGCCACCGAGGATGTGCTGTACCTGCTCAACGGCCTGGGCATTCACACCGGTATCGACATGGATCGCCTGATCGACGCTGGCCGGCAGATCTGCACGGTACTGGGACGCCCCAGCGGCTCTCGTGTGGCCAAGGCACGTAACGCCGGGTGAGCCAATGTGCGGCCGGGTGTTACCGGCCGCTCTAAACGGCGACGGGAACGAGTAACACGGAAACAGTTTGTCGATTTTCTTGCGGTACAGATTGTCCTACAAAAACATCAAGACATTGATTTTAAAAGACTTTAAAAAGTTGGCACGGGTTCTGCTATCTCTATGGCATAACAAGAATAAAAAGCAGCAAACCTAATAAGAATAAGACGTAACGACTCTGACATAACAAAAACAACACGGCAGAGACGCAGCTAACAGATTTTTTTGGAGAGGATGTAATGTGCAGGAGGGCTTGCAAGAGCCACCCGCAACCGGTCAGAGAACAATAAAACTACCCTGAGGTAGCTCCCGAACTGGTTGGATCGCCCTGGCGACACGTTAGATCAGCGCTCAAAAAAATACGTTTGCTCTTGATCCCGGATGGGGATCGCCAAAAACAGCGGTAAAGGGCCACGGTTGCCAAAAACAACAATAGACCGCCCCTCAATAATAAAAAAAGAGCACGCAACGACAAAATTAAAGGGGAGCTTCGGCTCCCCTTTGTGCTTTCTGCGATTCGGCTTTTGCTTGCCCTTCTCGCCCATAAAGCGTGCACCCGTCCCGATGCACGCTCCAGCAATGCTCACACCCTGCCCACCTGCTCGCGCAACTCTTCGATGCTGATTTCGCGCATGCGGAATTTCTGGATCTTTCCGGTCACCGTCATCGGAAACTCCTCGACGAACTTGAAGTAGCGCGGTGTCTTGAAGTGGGCGATGCGCTCCTTGCACCAGGCCTGCAACTCCAGCTCATTGGCGCAATGCCCGGGGTGGAACTTGATCCAGGCGACAATCTCCTCGCCATACTTGGCACAGGGAATGCCGATCACCTGCACATCGGCCACAGCGGGATGGGTGAAGAAGAACTCTTCCAGCTCCCGCGGGTAAATATTCTCGCCACCGCGGATGATCATGTCCTTGTTGCGCCCGGCAATGCACACATAACCCTGCTCGTTCATGGTGGCCAGATCGCCGGTGTGCATCCAGCCTGCCTGATCGATGGACTCGCTGGTGCCCTGGGGGTTGTTCCAGTAGCCGAGCATGACGCTGTAGCCCCGGGTGCAGAGTTCGCCGATGGTGCCCCGGGGCACCAGATTGCCGGTCTCATCAATGATCTTGCTCTCCAGGTGCGGCTGGGTACGACCCACAGTGGTGACTCGCAACTCCAGATCGTCGGCAGGGCCGGTCTGCAACGACACCGGACTGGTCTCGGTCATGCCGTAGGCGATCTGCACCTCGCTCATGTGCATCTCGCTGATGACCCGGCGCATCACCTCGATCGGACACGTGGCACCGGCCATGATCCCGGTGCGCAGGCTCGACAGATCGAACTCACCGCGCCTTGGCTGGTCGAGCATGGCGATAAACATGGTGGGTACCCCATACAAGCCGCTAGCCCGCTCCTCAGCCACGGCGCTCAGGGTCAGCAACGGGTCGAAGGCATCGTTGGGGTAGATCATGGTGGTGCCGTGGGTGATACAGCCCAGGTTGCCCATGACCATGCCGAAGCAGTGATACAGCGGCACCGGGATCACCAGCCGATCTGCCGCGGTGAGGCCCAGGCTCTCCCCCACCATGTAACCGTTATTGAGGATGTTGTAGTGACTCAGGGTCGCGCCCTTGGGGAAACCGGTGGTGCCGGAGGTGTACTGGATATTCACCGGCTGATCGAAATCCAGGCTGTCCTGGCGCGCCTGCAATTGCTCGGCGGTGGCTCCAGCGGCAAGGGCCGTCAGTTGCGACCAGGGCAGGAAACCGGAGGGGGGTTGAGCATCCAGGCTGATCACTCCACGCAACTCGGGCAGCCGTTCACAGTGCAATTGACCGATGGATTGCTCCGCCAATTCGGGGATCAGCCCCTGCAGCATGCCGTGATAGTCGGAAGTCTTGAACGCCCCGGCACAGATCAGCCACTGACAGCCGGACTGCTTGAGCACATATTCCAGCTCGGAACTGCGATAGGCCGGATTGATGTTCACCAGAATCGCGCCGATCTTGGCGCTGGCGAATTGGGCGATGCACCACTGGGCGCAGTTGGGGGCCCAGATCCCCAGGCGATCACCCGTCTTGAGACCCAAGGCCAACAGCGCCCTGGCATGCAGGTCGACGGCCTCACGCAGTTGCTGCCAGCTGTAGCGCAACTGCTGATGACGCACCACCAGGGCTTCACCCTGGGGATAGGCAGCGACGGTGTTGTCGAAGGCCTGGCCGATGGTCAGCGCCAGCAATGGCTTGTCTTGCATACCACGGGTGTAACTGCGATCCGGCTGGAAACCCGAGTGTTCCATGACGACCCCTATTGTCTTTATTAGTGGGTGTTCAGGAGCCTGGCCGATGGTGCGAAAAAGCCTGGCTCCAATCGAAAGCCTCGCTACTCTGGCGCAAGTTGACGTTTACGTAAAGGGCGATTGACAGCCATCGGTCGCAGGTTTACGTTAACGTAAAGGTGAGAGCTCGACAGCGCCGCTCTCTGCAGCCTACCCCCTCAATAAAAACAAGTTTGAAGGTGCCCCACCATGAGTTATCCGACCCTGAACTTCGCCCTCGGTGAAACCATCGACATGCTGCGCCAACAGGTCCAGGCCTTCGTCAAGGCGGAGCTGGCACCCCGGGCGGCGCAAATCGACGTCGACAACCTGTTCCCCGCCGACATGTGGCGCAAGTTCGGTGACATGGGGCTCCTGGGCATTACCGTAGCGGAAGAATATGGCGGCGCCGGGCTGGGTTACCTGGCCCACGTGGTGGCCATGGAAGAGATAAGCCGCGGTTCGGCCTCGGTGGCCCTGTCCTATGGTGCCCACTCCAACCTCTGCGTGAACCAGATCAACCGCAACGGCAACCATGAACAGAAGAGCAAGTATCTGCCCAAGCTGATCAGCGGTGAACACATTGGCGCCCTGGCTATGAGCGAACCCAATGCCGGTTCCGACGTGGTGTCGATGAAGCTGCGCGCCGACAAGCGCGGTGACCACTTCGTACTCAATGGCAGCAAGACCTGGATCACCAACGGCCCCGATGCCAACACCTACGTGATCTACGCCAAGACCGACCTGGAAAAGGGCCCCCACGGCATCACTGCGTTCATCGTCGAACGTGACTGGAAAGGCTTCAGCCGCAGCAACAAGTTCGACAAATTGGGCATGCGCGGCTCCAACACCTGCGAGCTGTTCTTCGATGACGTGGAAGTGCCGGAGGAAAACATCCTCGGCGTGCTCAACGGCGGGGTCAAAGTCCTGATGAGCGGCCTGGACTACGAGCGCGTGGTGCTCTCCGGCGGCCCGACCGGGATCATGCAGGCCTGCATGGATCTGGTGGTGCCCTACATCCACGACCGCAAGCAGTTCGGCCAGAGCATCGGCGAGTTCCAGTTGATCCAGGGCAAGATCGCCGACATGTACACCCAGCTCAATGCCAGTCGCGCCTACCTGTATGCCGTGGCCCAGGCCTGCGAGCGTGGCGAAACCACCCGCAAGGACGCCGCCGGGGTAATCCTCTACAGCGCCGAGCGCGCGACCCAGATGGCCCTGGACGCGATCCAGATTCTGGGGGGCAACGGCTACATCAACGAATTCCCGGCGGGCCGCCTGCTGCGTGACGCCAAGCTCTACGAAATCGGCGCCGGCACCAGCGAAATCCGCCGCATGCTGATCGGTCGCGAACTGTTCAACGAAACCCGCTAACGGAGCTGTCCATGGCTATCCTGCACACCCAGCTCAACCCGCGTTCGGCAGAGTTCGCAGCCAACAGTGAAGCGATGCTCACCCAGGTCAACGCCTTGCACACCCTGCTCGCCCAGGTCCAGCAAGGCGGCGGCGCCAAGGCCCAGGAACGCCACACGTCCCGGGGCAAACTGCTGCCTCGGGAACGTATCAACCGCCTGCTCGACCCTGGCTCGCCGTTTCTTGAAGTCAGCCCTCTGGCCGCCTACGAGGTCTATGGCGAAGACGTGCCCGCCGCCGGCGTGATTGCCGGCATCGGCCGGGTAGAAGGCATCGAATGCATGATCGTGGCCAACGACGCCACAGTGAAAGGCGGCTCCTACTACCCGCTGACGGTGAAAAAACACCTGCGGGCCCAGACCATCGCCCAACAGAACCGACTGCCCTGCATCTACCTGGTAGATTCGGGCGGCGCCAACCTGCCCCGCCAGGACGAAGTATTCCCGGACCGCGAGCACTTCGGCCGGATCTTCTTCAACCAGGCCAACATGAGCGCCCAGGGCATCCCGCAGATCGCCGTGGTCATGGGTTCCTGCACCGCCGGTGGCGCCTACGTACCGGCCATGGCCGACGAAGCCATCATGGTCCGTGAACAGGCCACCATCTTCCTCGCCGGCCCCCCCTTGGTGAAAGCCGCTACCGGCGAGGTGGTGAGTGCCGAAGAGTTGGGCGGTGCCGACGTGCATTGCAAGATTTCCGGCGTTGCCGACCACTACGCCGACAGCGACGAACACGCCCTGGCCCTGGCCCGACGCAGCGTGGCCAACCTCAACTGGCACAAGCAGGGCCAGTTGCAACAACGTACGCCGATTGCCCCGCTGTATGCCCGCGACGAGCTCTATGGCGTGGTCCCGGCCGATCCCAAGCAGCCGTTCGATGTGCGCGAAGTCATCGCCCGGCTGGTGGATGGCTCGGTGTTCGATGAATTCAAGGCCCTGTTCGGCACCACCCTGGTCTGCGGTTTCGCCCACCTGCACGGCTACCCGGTGGCCATCCTAGCCAACAACGGCATCCTCTTCGCCGAAGCCGCGCAAAAAGGCGCGCACTTCATCGAACTGGCCTGCCAGCGCGGGATTCCTCTGCTGTTCCTGCAGAACATCACCGGCTTCATGGTGGGCCAGAAATACGAGGCTGGCGGCATCGCCAAGCACGGCGCCAAGCTGGTCACCGCGGTGGCCTGTGCCAAGGTGCCGAAATTTACCGTGATCATCGGCGGCAGCTTCGGGGCCGGTAACTACGGCATGTGCGGTCGCGCCTACGATCCACGCTTTCTGTGGATGTGGCCCAACGCGCGAATTGGCGTGATGGGTGCCGAACAGGCGGCCGGGGTGCTGGTCCAGGTCAAGCGCGAGCAGGCGGAGCGCGGCGGACACCCTTTCGACGTCGCCCAGGAAGCCGAGATCAAACAGCCGATCCTCGATCAGTACGAGCACCAGGGGCACCCCTACTACTCCAGTGCGCGACTGTGGGACGACGGCGTCATCGACCCGGCACAAACCCGTGACGTCCTGGCCCTGGCCCTGTCCGCGGCCCTCAATGCCCCCATCGAACAGAGCCGCTTCGGCGTGTTCCGCATGTAATCCTGCGCGAGAAGAACATGAGCGACTTCAATACCCTGGAACTGCTGCGTGACCCTCGTGGCTTCGCCACCCTGTGGCTCAGCCGCGAAACCAAGAACAACGCCTTCAACGCCGAGATGATCCGCGAGCTGATCCTGGCCCTGGATCAGGTGCAGGGCGATCCGAGCCTGCGCTTCCTGCTGCTGCGCGGACGCGGCAAGCATTTCAGCGCCGGCGCCGACCTGGCCTGGATGCAGCAGTCCGCCGAGCTCGACTACCACACCAACCTCGATGATGCCCGGGAACTGGCGGAGTTGATGTACAACCTGGCCAAGCTGAAGATCCCGACCCTGGCCGTGGTGCAAGGCGCGGCCTTTGGTGGCGCCCTGGGCCTGATCAGTTGCTGTGACATGGCCATTGGCAGTAACGAGGCGCAGTTCTGCCTCTCAGAAGTGCGCATCGGCCTCGCGCCGGCGGTCATCAGCCCGTTTGTGGTCCAGGCCATTGGCGAGCGTGCCGCCCGACGTTATGCCCTCACCGCCGAGCGCTTTGGCGGTCAGCGGGCGCGGGACATTGGTCTGTTGGCAGAAAGCTATCCGTCTGCCGAGCTGGATCAGCAGGTCGAGCTCTGGGTCGACAACCTGCTGCTCAACAGCCCCCAGGCCATGCGTGCCAGCAAGGACCTGCTGCGAGAAGTGGGCAACGGCGCCCTCACCACCGCCCTGCGCCGCTACTGCGAAAATGCCATCGCGCGGATACGGGTCAGCACCGAAGGCCAGGAAGGCCTACGGGCATTTCTGGAAAAACGCCCGCCCAGCTGGCAGTCCGAGACCACGACCAAGGAGTCCCGCTGATGAACGCCCCTGTTCTAGACACGTTGCTGGTGGCCAACCGTGGCGAGATCGCCTGCCGCGTGATGCGCACCGCCAAGGCCTTGGGCCTGACCACCGTGGCCGTGCACAGCGCCACTGACCGCGATGCGCGGCACAGCCGCGAGGCAGATATCCGCGTCGACCTGGGGGGCAGCAAGGCCGCCGACAGCTACCTGCAGATCGACAAGCTGATCGCTGCGGCCAAGGCCAGCGGCGCCCAGGCCATTCACCCCGGTTACGGTTTTCTCTCGGAGAACGCCGGTTTTGCTCGAGCCATCGAAGCGGCGGGACTGATCTTTCTCGGCCCGCCCGCCTCGGCCATTGACGCCATGGGCAGCAAGTCGGCGGCCAAGGCACTGATGGAAACCGCCGGCGTACCTCTGGTGCCGGGTTATCACGGCGAAGCCCAGGACCTGGAAACCTTCCGCAGTGCCGCCGAGCGCATCGGCTACCCGGTGCTGCTCAAGGCCACCGCCGGCGGCGGCGGCAAGGGCATGAAAGTGGTCGAGGAGGTCAGCCAGTTGGCCGAAGCCCTGGCCTCGGCCCAGCGTGAAGCCCAATCGTCCTTTGGCGATTCGCGGATGCTGGTGGAAAAATACCTGCTCAAACCCCGCCACGTGGAGATCCAGGTGTTCGCCGACCAACACGGCAACTGCCTGTACCTCAACGAGCGCGACTGCTCGATCCAGCGGCGCCACCAGAAGGTGGTCGAGGAAGCCCCTGCTCCCGGCCTCAGCTCCGAGTTGCGCAAGGCCATGGGCGAAGCCGCTGTGCGCGCGGCCCAGGCCATCGGCTACGTCGGCGCCGGCACCGTGGAATTTCTCCTCGATGCTCGCGGCGAATTCTTCTTCATGGAAATGAATACACGGCTGCAGGTGGAACACCCGGTAACCGAAGCCATTACCGGCCTCGACCTGGTGGCCTGGCAAATACGCGTGGCCCAGGGTGAAGCCCTGCCCATCAGCCAGGAACAGGTCCCGCTGCTGGGGCACGCCATTGAAGTGCGCCTGTACGCCGAAGATCCGGGCAACGACTTCCTTCCCGCGACCGGGCGCCTGGAGTTGTATCGCGAATCCGCCGCTGGCCCGGGCCGTCGGGTGGACAGCGGGGTCGAAGAAGGCGATAGCGTGTCGCCCTTCTACGATCCGATGCTGGGCAAGCTGATCGCCTGGGGCGAGAACCGCGAGCAGGCTCGTCTGCGCCTGTTGAGCATGCTCGACGAATTTGCCATCGGTGGCCTGAAAACCAACCTGGCGTTCCTGCGGCGCATCGTTGCCCATCCAGCGTTCGCCGAGGCGCAACTGGATACCGGATTTATCCCACGCTATCAGGAGCAATTACTGCCAGCGCCCAGCGAACTCGGCGCGGACTTCTGGCAAGCGGCCGCACAGGCGTTTACACAAAGCCAGCCAGAGCGGGTGCGCAGCGACGACCTGCAGTCCCCCTGGGCGGCGGTCAATGGCTGGCGTAGCGCTTTACCGGCCCAGACCAGCCTGCACCTGAGCTGTACCGGACAGGATCGGGCCATCAGCCTGGGCGCTCGCTCGCCGGCCTTCCAGTTGCAAGGTGAACGCCTGTGGGTAGAGCAACAGGGGCTGCGCCGTGAACATCGCGCCATCCGCCGTGGTGACACCCTCTACCTGCACTGGCAGGGCGAGATGCACAGCGTCACGGCGTACGATCCGATTGCCGCCGCCGATGCCAGCCACAGCCAGCAGGGCGGGCTTACTGCGCCCATGAACGGCAGCATCGTGCGGGTGCTGGTCAGCGCCGGGCAAAGCGTCGAAGCCGGTGCGCAATTGGTGGTGCTGGAGGCGATGAAGATGGAACACAGCATCCGTGCCCCCCAGGCAGGCGTCATCAAGGCACTGTATTGCCAGGAAGGCGAAATGGTCAGTGAAGGCAGTGCGTTGGTGGAGTTGGAATAAGTCCACCAATAAGAAAGCCCCTTCCTAACTGTAGGAAGGGGCTTTTCAAGGAAGTTAAAACTTCGCAGTAGCTTGTACGACTACACCAATAACTCGGCACTCGTCGCTGTAGAGCATCTTCGGATAGGTGGGATTGAGGGGAACCAGATAATGCTGACTGCCCTCTTTCACCCACTTGCGAAAGATCGCCTCGGCACTACCGGGACATTGTACGACCACCAACTTACCAGGCTCGGCGGCAATAGCCGGGTCCACCAGAATCAGCATGTCCTGACTGATGCTCAGACCGCTGGGTGCAATCATTGCGTCGCCGACTACCACAAGCCAGAACGCCGCGCCTTGAGCCTGATAATCGGAAAGCTCATAGCGCTCCGGCACATAGGCTGACTGGCCATCTTCACGAACTTCCCCTGCGACCCGCCAATTGCTCACCGGGTAACGAAAATACGGATTGTACTTGTGCGCCAGTGAAGCCTCGTTCACCAGGGGTTCGCCATCGTCACCGAGCATGGGTTTCTCGCGGACCACCAGGGCGACTTCCAGAAAGCCCATCCCGATCTCTTCAAGCACCCGGTTCATGTCTTCGATCTTTGGCTGACGGCGCTTGCTCAACCAATGGCCGATACCGCCCTGAGACATGCCCAGACGCTCGGCGAGTTTTTCCTGTGTGACCTTACGGCCTTTCATGTTGGTTTTGACCAACTCGATCCATTTGTCCATGGATCGAACAATACGTTGTGTATTTCCCGCCTCAACACACAACTTGTAGTATTTGAAATCTCGTCACAATTACAATACGTATTAGTCTAGTTCATACCCCTCTTTCCTCTTCTCACACAGGACGGAACACTTCATGAACGCAAGCAGCAAGGACGTGCCGGAACTCGATACAGAGACCACATTGAATTCACTCAAGGGCAGCCACGCGGCACGACGGGCGATGGACTATTACTTGAAACCCGCACTGACCGGATCGGACAAGGAAG
>NZ_MOAK01000087.1:115518-115940 GCF_003732485.1 Pseudomonas protegens | reverse complement strand
GATCTGCTGCGCTGTGCGGCAGCCACGGCCTATGACGCGGCCGACAATCTGCGGGGAGCCAATCGTGACCTGGCTTTTTCAGTGGTGCACATGATCGACTTGGCCAAAGCCCTGGTGGACAAGTCTCTGGAAAGTCAGCGCTCGGAGTCCAGCTGAGGCGCCGGCGAGGAATAAACAGCGGAAACAGGAGAAATGGAAAAATATTTTCCAAAGGGCGGGGAAAAACATTTGACTTGCAAATGATAATGATTATTATTGCAGGCAGCTGGTCGCGAGATCAGTCGATAGCCCAAAGGACCTTAGGTCGGACCTTTGGATTATCTCCTCATCAGGCTAATCACGGTTTTTGACCCGGCTTTTTGCCGGGTCTTTTTTTTTGCCAGTTTTCTGGCTTGGCTTCAGGCTAATGAAGACGTGGGTGC
>NZ_MOAK01000087.1:99002-115476 GCF_003732485.1 Pseudomonas protegens | reverse complement strand
GGCGGCGATGATAGCAAAAGAATGTCCTTTTGCAAGGGAACACCCGGGGTAAAAGGCCAGGAAAGAAAAAAGTAGCGCTTGAGAATCAATCGCATAGCCACTAAGCTTCGTCTGCGTCAAGGACGACGCCCCCCTTCTATTACCCCCCTCAGTGTGTAGAGTAGCGGTCATAACAATCCTATACAGGGACCGACCATGACCGTGGGCAATAACACTTCGTTTCAAATTACTGCCGACTTCGACAGCGGCAATATCAACGTGCTGGACATCAGCAATCCGCTGCAGGCACTGCTGGCCATCCGCCCGGATACCCAGAGTCCGCATTTCCAGTGGTTTCACTTCAAGGTCAGCGGCCTGCATGTCGGCCAGGAACATTGGTTCCGCCTGACCAACGCCAGCCAGTCCTCCTACAACAAAGCCTGGACCGGCTACCAGGCCGTCGCTTCCTATGACCATGTGAACTGGTTCCGCGTACCGACGATCTTCGAAGGCGATGCCCTGCGCTTCAATCTGGAAGCCACCCAGACTCACGCCTGGCTCGCCTACTTCGAGCCCTACAGCCGCGGGCGCCACGACTGGCTGATCGACCAGGCTCTGAGCAAGGCCGGCACCGAACTGCTGGCGGTGGGCAAAAGCGTCGAAGGCCGGGATATCCAGCTACTGCGCAAGGGCAGCGGCGAGCAAGGCCAACGCAAGATCTGGATCATTGCCCAACAGCATCCCGGCGAGCACATGGCCGAATGGTTCATGGAGGGCGTGATCGAACGCCTGCAGCACCGGGATGACCCGGAACTCAACTCGCTGCTGGCCAAGGCCGATCTGTATCTGGTGCCCAACATGAACCCGGACGGCGCGTTCCACGGTCACCTGCGCACCAACGCCAAGGGCCAGGACCTGAATCGCGCCTGGCAGAACGCCAGCCAGGAACTCAGCCCGGAAGTGCTGTTCGTCCAGCAGCAGATGGAAAAGTACGGCGTCGATCTGTTTCTTGATGTGCACGGCGATGAGGAGATTCCCCATGTATTCACCGCCGGCTGCGAGGGCAACCCCGGCTACACCCCACGCCTGGCGGGACTCGAGGAACATTTCCGCAGCCACCTGAAGCGCCAGACCCGGGACTTCCAGACCACCCACGGCTACGCCCGGGACAACCCCGGAGAGGCCAACATGACCCTGGCCTGCAACGCCGTCGGGGAAAAGTACGACTGCCTGGCATTGACCCTGGAGATGCCCTTCAAAGACCACGACGACGCCCCCAACCCGCTGACCGGCTGGTCCGGAAAACGCTCCATGCAACTGGGCAAGGATGTGCTGAGCACCCTCGCCGACCTGGTGGACAGCCTGCGCTAAGCCCTGGCAATGACTGCGGGAGCGGGTCCCGCAGTCGTCCCCCTGCTCACGAAGCCGGTACCCGCAGGCAATCCTCCGGGCCCAACAAACGCCCGTCCGCCGTACGCAGTTCCAACGCAGGCAGCGGTTGCCCGGTTTCCCGGTCCAGCATGCGCGAATGCGCCTCACCCTCTTCGTAGAAAAACGCCTCGCCCCATTGGCGCAAGCCGATGATCAGGGGAAACAGCCCCTTGCCCTTTGGCGTCAGCACGTACTCCTGATAGGCACTGCCATCAGACGCCGGCACCACTTCGAATACCCCGTGCTCCACCAGGGTCCGCAAGCGTGCGGCGAGAATGTTCTTGGCCATGCCGAGGTTGCGCTGGAACTCGCCAAAGCGACGGATGCCGTCGAAGGCATCCCGCACAATCAACAACGACCACCAATCACCGATAGCGTCCAGTGAGCGGGCCACCGGGCACTCGGCATCTTGCAGACTGGTGCGTTTAACCATGCTGGGCGTTCTCCGTTCGGGCCGCAGGAAAGTGGTTGCAATATAAAACCATGATCCTTACCGTACAACTGGTTTCATAACGAAACCATAAACGGAGCCCGACATGTCACACGATCCTTCCCCTCCTGCCGCCTCGACTCTGTCACCACGGGTGGTGCTGCTGTTCGCCATCGCCTGCGGCATGGCGGTGGGCAACGTCTACTACGCCCAGCCACTGCTGGACGCCATGGCCCAGACCTTCGACCTACCGCCGGCTACGGTAGGCATCGTCATCACCCTGACCCAAGTGGGCTACGGCCTGGGGCTGCTGTTGCTGGTGCCCTTGGGCGACCTGCTCAACCGCCGGCGACTGATCGTCACCCAGACCCTGCTGTCAGTACTTGCCTTGCTAATGGTGGCCCTGGCCCCCAGCAGCGCCTGGCTACTGCTGGGCATGGCCAGCACCGGCCTGCTGGCGGTGGTGACCCAAACTCTGGTGGCCTATGCCGCGAATCTGGCACCGACGGCCCAACGTGGACGGGTGGTAGGCATGGTGACCAGCGGCATCGTGGTGGGCATTCTTCTGGCCCGCACCGTGGCCGGGACCATGGCCGATCTGGCAGGCTGGCGCTCGGTCTATCTGTTGTCGGCCGGCTTGACCCTGCTGGTGGCCCTGACCCTGTGGAAAGTGCTGCCGAGGGTTGAACAGCCACCCGCAGTGCAACGCTACGGGCAATTGCTCGGCTCGCTGCTGCAGCTGTTCAGGGAAGAAAAAGTGCTGCGCGACCGTGCAGTGCTGGCGATGTTGATCTTCGCCGCAGGCACCGTCTTGTGGACCCCGTTGGTGCTGCCTCTGAGCGCCCCGCCGCTGTCGCTGTCTCACACCGAAATCGGCCTGTTTGGCCTGGCCGGGGCCGCGGGCGCCCTGGGCGCAGCACGGGCCGGGCACTGGGCGGATCGCGGCCTGGCGCAGTGGACCAGCGGCCTGGCCCTGGCGTTGATGTTGCTGTCCTGGCTGCCTATCGCCTTTACCCAATCGTCCCTGTGGGCCCTGTTACTGGGGGTGATCACCTTCGACCTGGGCTTGCAGGCCGTCCACGTCACCAGCCAGAGCCTGATCTACAGCGTGCGCCCGCAAGCCCAGAGCCGCTTGGCCGCCGGTTACATGCTGTTCTACTCCCTGGGCAGCGCCGGCGGCTCGATTGCCGCCACCGCCACCTACGCCTGGGCCGGCTGGATCGGGGTCTGCCTGCTGGGAGCCGCTATCAACAGCCTGGCACTGGTCTATTGGCTGTGGAGCCTGAACCCCGGGAAAGCCCGGGCCGAGGCTCGCTGTGCCATTTGAGCGACACAGCAGGCTTGCTCAAGGGGGACTCAACCACGCCCCCGCAGCATGCTCTGCAATACCCCGTCTCGGCGGACCCAGCCATGGAACAGTGCCGCCGCCAGATGCAGCAACACCGTCAGGAACAGCAGATAAGCCAGGTAGCCATGGGCCTTGCGCAAGAGAGCGAACACCTGGGCATTGGCCGGCAGGATCGCCGGCAACTGCAACGAACCACTCAGCATCACCGGGTCCCCGGCCGCCGAAATCATGGCCCAGCCCAGTACCGGCAAGCCCAGCATCAGGGCGTACAGCAGCACATGGGAGGCTTTGGCCGCCAACACCTGCCAGCCCGGCAAGTCTGCCGGCAGCGGCGGTTGTCGAGTGGAAAAACGCACAAACAGGCGCACCGCCGCCAACAGCAGAATGGCGATGCCCAACGGCTTGTGCAGGTGGATCAGCCACTCATGACGGGCGGACACCGAGGTGACCATGCCGGCACCGATAAACAGCATGGCAATGATCATCAGCGCCATCAGCCAGTGCAGCAGACGCACCAGTGGGGCGAAGTGTTGAGGTTGGCTGTTCATGGACGCGGTTCCTGGGCGGAGGGCAATTGGCTGACTTCACTGGTGCGACGCAGGTAGGAACTGGCGTAGGCGGCAGAACGTGCCGCCAGCAGGGGATCATCGGAGGCCTGGATACCATTGGGCAGAATCAGCGGATCGTAATTGATGTCCCGGCACTGGCCACTGTTCTGCGCCTGGGTGCCTTGCAGCACCAGGGTCCCGGCATTGATCACCGGACGCTCTGCGGGCCAGGCCTTGCTGGCGTCATTGGTGGGGTCATCGGGCGCCGCCAGGGTGATCTGCAAACGCCAGCGCAACGGCCCTTGAGCCAGGCGCTGCGTCAGGTCCTGTTCCAGGTAGTCCGCGCCTTGCGGAGCACTGCCCGGAGCTGGCGCCTCACCGGTCTCGGGGACCACGCCCCAGCGCACCGCCTGGCGCTTGCCGCCGCCATCCACCAGGTAGAAGGCATTGATCCCGTTGTAGCTTTCACTGGCGTAGCTGGCTGAAGGCTTGGCGCTCTTGACCCATTGCAGGAAGGGCCCGGCCTCGGGGTGGGCGGCAAAGAACGCCGGCACCCTGGTCGGGTCCGGCTTGCCCGTGGCCGGATCAGGGGAGCTGGCCTGCTGCAGTTGATAGAACGCCTCGGGAGTGCCCACCGGAAACACCGGCATGCTGTTCATTCCGGTGCGCCACTGCTGGCCGTTGGCCTGGAGGAAACGCAACGCCAGGCTGCGGATCGGTACGCTGCTGTCCGGCGCATAGGGGTTGCCGCTGGGCAGGGCAAAACGCCCCACCACCGGTGTTTGCGCCTCGCTGAACACCTGTGCCGTGGAGTAGGTCCGGGCTTCGCCACTGCTCTGGAAGTAACCGATGACACACACGCCCTTGGCGTGGTTGCGGCGAAACCCCGGATGCACGCCGTTATTGGTCTCCAGCACATCCACCAAGGCCTTGGGGGTCAGGCGTTGCGGGTCGAAATTGCCGTGCACGTAGGCCAGCGCCGCGGCAGCGGCGGCCACCACCCAGGCAATGGCTCCCAGGCGCAAGGTCAGGCTGACAGCACTCAAGGGCGGACGATCGGGTGGCGAGGATGGGGCAACCATGGACATCTCCAGTACGCGGGGCCACAGGGGCAAGGACCTGTCAGACGCAACCCGGTACCGGTTATTCCAGACGCCGATATTTATTTTTCCGCGACTGGAATAACCTGCAGCACGGCGCGTCTTCCTAGTCCCAAGCCTAGTGACTGGCCCAGCACCTGCAGGACTTCATGAACGATTTCGACGAACAGCTACGCCTGCTGCTCCCCCGCCTCAGGCGCTTTGCCCTGTCCCTGACGCGCCAGCCCAGCAGCGCCGACGATCTGGTGCAGTCCTGCCTGGAGCGCGCCTTGTCGAGTCGGGCCCATAAACGCCCCGAAGGCGATCTGCGGGCCTGGCTGTTTTCCATACTCTACCGGCAGTTTCTCGATGCCCACCGACGCTCCCGGCGCTACGCACGCATGCTCGAATTCTTTACCGGCCGTGACGACGCCCAGCCTTCGGTGGAGCGCACCGTAGTCGCCCAGTCGACCCTGGCAGCCTTCGAACGCCTGAACGCCGAGCAACGCGCCCTGCTGCTCTGGGTCTCGGTGGAGGGCTTGAGCTACAAGGAAGTGGCAGAGATCCTCCAGGTCCCCGTCGGCACCGTGATGTCGCGCCTGTCCAGGGCCCGCCAGGCGCTGCGCCAACTCAGCGACGGCGAAATCAGCAGCCCCTCTCTACGGATACTCAAATGATCAGCCTGCCCCCCAGCGACAGCGACCTGCACGCCTATGTCGATCACCAGCTCAGTGAGGAGGACCGCCGGCTGCTGGATGGTTACCTGGCCAACCACCCGGAAACGGCGACCAAAGTCCTGGCCTGGCAGCAGGATGCCCAGCACCTGCGGGTCGCCCTGGGCGGAGCCCTGCTGCAAGCAGCCAACCCGGCGCTGGAGCCCGCGCTGATCCGTGCACGCCACAAGCATCGAGGTTTGCGGCGCCTGGCCAGTGCCGCGGCACTGCTCGTGGCGGTCGGTGTCGGCGGTCTGAGCGGCTGGCAGGCCCGGGAGCTGACCCTGGCCGGCAACACCGTGCTGCCGATGACCGATGCCCTCCAGGCGTATCGCCTGTTCGCCGAGCAAGGCATCCTGCCCGCGGACTTCAAGGTCCAGGACAACGACGCCATGCAAGCCTGGCTGGATCGCTACTTCACCCGGGCCAGCCCACTGCCGGACCTGCACGACGCTGGCTTCAAAGTCGTCAGCGGGCGCCTGCTCAGTACCGAGCAAGGGCCGGCGGCAATGGTCCTGTACCAGGATCGCGAGGGACGCAAAGTCAGCTTCTACATCCGCCCGCCAGGACCGCAGAACACCCTGCTGCCCCGTGGCAGCCGCCGTGACGGCCCGTTGCAGGCACAGTACTGGTCGGGCGGGGGCTACAACTACGCCATGGTCGGCCCGGCGGAAATTCCCCTGTAGGCCTTCAGAACCCCACGTCCAGCACCACGTTGTCGATGTAGGTGCCCGCTGGCGGAGTGTTCTGGTCGGTGTAGATCCTGGCGTTGTAATTGAAGATCTGGCTGCCGGTACCCAGGCCATTGCCCGGGTTCACTTCGGCATCGGTGCTGGATCGCCGGGCACTGCCGACACTGCCCCAGCGGGTGTTGCCGGCACTCTTGAAGATGTCGTAGGCCAGGTAGTTGCTGCCGAAAATCATCTGCCGCCGCCCCCCCGTGCTCACCGGATGCTGGCCATCGCTCAGGCCCACCGTGTAGGCGCTGCCCTTGGTGCACGCCAGGTTGATGGTCTGCCCGGTCACTGTGGCGAAGGCACTGATCACCGGGGCGCTGCCGAAGCTGATGTTCGGCGCAGTGATCACGCAGTCGTTGGACACCGTCATGTTCACGGTCAGGCTCTGGGTGCCGCTGCCGATGTCCCGGCCCAGGCAAATCCCCAGGGCGCCGATCCCGGCGCAGTAGTTCCAGCTCCAGAGGATGCTCAGGTTCTCGGTGTAGACCCCCGCTGCCACGTTGCTGCCGGTGAGGGTACCCAGGTAGATCGGCACCGTCTTGGCCACGGTCGGGCTGCCCAGCAGGCCCAGCAGGTCGATGATGGAGTTGCGGGCGAAGTCGAACTGCACCCCTCGGTTAATGGGGTAGCTGGTGCTGTTGTTGGCGTACAGGGTGTAGCTGATGACGTCGCCGGTGGGCCCCACCATGCCGCTGGTGGTGGAGGTGATGGTGGCGTAGAAGTGATCGTTGCTGGCCAGAATGCTCAGCAGCGAGCCGGTGCAGCTCAGCCCGGCATTGGTGGTGGAGGCCGGCTGCGAGGTGGTGCGCACCAGGATCGAACTGACACTGCCAAAGCCCGCCGGCGAGGTCGGGACCGTCGTGCACAGTGCCTGAGCCGAAAACGCCAGCACGCTCGCCAGCAGCCCCAATATTGCCTGTCGCCATCCCTTGCACCCATCCACGCCTTGCGCTCCTTTATCGGCTGATACCGCCGTTACTGACAGACCAGCGGGCCGATCAACGGCACCTGCTGCTGTTGCATATCGATGTCGAACTGCACCCGGCAGGCCTTGCCATCGGCCAGTTCCACTTGCAGGGTGTTGTGCGCCGAGAGGTTTTCCAGATAGACCAGGCCATCCCAGCCGACCACCGTCCGCACCCCGCTCTGCTGATGGACCACGTTGCTGCCCAGGGGCAGTTCGTGTTGCTGGGCGTCCACCAGCACCACGCTGGCGGCGACGATCCGGGTCAGCGGAAACTCCAGCAGGTAGCCGCTGCCGCGCCGTACCGCCACCCGTTGCTCGACATTCGGGCTCCGCACGTTGGCCGGCAGGTTCAGCGGGTCGATCTCGTATTTGCCGCGGTAATAGGCGCTGCTCCAAGGCACCAGGAGATGCCCGTTCTTGTCGGTCTGGCCCACCAGCTGGTTTTCATAGCGCACCGGGATGTCCTTGTAGCCATCAGTGCTGACCACCACGAAGGAGTCGTCGATCCGGTTGGCGGCGAACACCTGACGGTCCATCCACACCAGCGAGCCGCTGGCATCGGCCCAGCGGGTCTCGGCGTCGCGGGTGCCATAGACCCCGGCCTGCAGGCGCACCGACTGCAGGCGCCAGGTAGCGTCGGCCTGGTGATAATCGGCGCCGTTGCCGGTGGCGTAACCGAGGTTGTAGCCAACCCCGCCCTCGATCGGCACCGAGCGGCTGAAGTTGACCCGCTGGCGATTTTCCCCGGTCTTGCTGCGCTCGTTGCTCAGGCTCAGGCTGCCGTACAGATCGAAGGGGATCACCAGTTGCGCCTGCATGGCCCACTGGCTGTCGCCGATCTCGCGGTTGGCCGACAGGTAGAAGCTGCTGCTGTGCCACAGCGGCTTGCTCCAGGTCAGGTTCAGCAGCCGGGTGCGGGTCGAGTCGGCGGCCCGCACATCGAAATAGCCAGCGCCCAGGCTGCCGAAACGCTCCAGGTTGAGGCTCAGGGTCAGTTGCTCGCTGCGCTGGCTAAGGCTGGTGTAAGGGCTGTCGACCACCGTCAGGTCGGCGTACTGGTCGCGCCGCTGCACCCGCTGGTAGGCAACGCTGTAGCGCTGGCTGCTGTACTGGTAGCCGAAACTCAGCTGCTGGCCGCCGTCGCCGTCGAAACGGCTCTGGCTCACGGCGGTATTGATCACCCCGAACTGCCCCAGCCGCAGGTTGCCGCCGACCCCGCCCAGGGTCAGGGAGTCCGAGGCCTCGGCGTGGCCTTCCAGGGTCAGGCTGTCACTCAGGCCGTAGCGCAGGCTGCCGGAAGTCACCCCCGGGCCATAGCCGAAGTCGCGCAGGGTGTAGTCCCGGCGCAAGGTGCCCGCGGCCACCGAGAAGTCCGTCAGGCCCTTTTGCAGCAAGGTGCTGGTGACGTAGAACGGCACCGTGGTGGACACCTGCCGGCCAAGGGCATCGGTGGTGACCACCACGGCTTCGCCGGCGCCGTTGATGAAGGGAATGTTGGTCAGGGTGTAGGGACCGGGCTGCAGCTCGGCGCTGCTGGATTTGTAGCCGTTGATGAACAGGTCCACCGAGGACGGCACCGCCGCCTCCCCGGCGAACTGCGGCAAGGGATAGGTCACCAGGTCCGGACGTACCGAGAAATCCCGGGACAATTGCACCCCGCCCAGGCGTACCGAGTTGCTCCATGGCAAGGCGCCACTGATCAGGTCGCCGGCTTCGTAGGTCAGCAGGCGCTCATCGTCGGAAAAGCGCCAGGTGGTGTCGTAGCGCCGGTAGCCGTTGTTCAGAGAACTGCTTTGCACCCCGGACAGGGTCCGGCGGTACTGCCCGGTGTTGGACAACGTGCCCCAGCTATCGAACAGCCGCACCTCGTTCCAGGCCGCCAGGTAGGTGCCGCCGTCGTCGGTGTCGTTGAGGTACAGATCGTAGTTGAGCAACCCGCCAAAGCTGCTCAGGGCCGGGGTGCGCGGATAGGCCTGGCGGCTGCCGATGAATTGCTCCGGCAGCCAGTCCGGCGGCACGTCCAGCAGCAGCCGCTGGCCCTGGCTGTCGTAATCGCTGTGCAGGCCCGGCAGGCTGTCCAGGTCGACCTCGTTGCCCAGCCCCTCGGGCAGCTTGATCCCGGTTTCGCGCAGGGTCTGCACCGGCAGGAACAACCGGCCGGAACGCTGCTCCACCGCCACCACCTTCCCTGTGTTCATCTGATTGATCACCAACTCCAGAAACAGCTGTGCATCGGCCATCGACTCCAGGCTGCTGGGCGGCGGCGGCAGTTCCCCCGCCAGCGCCTCTGTGGCCAGCATCAGGCCGCAGAGGCTGGCCACCACCCCGTACAACCGGCAAAAACCACGAGCCCGATCCTGGCTCATTGCGGGTTCAAGTCCATCTATGGACATCTCCATCCCAAGGCGGATGCGCCACCGCGCTCACATCCGTCCATACCTCTTCCCGGCCGCCCGGCAGGCGGCCGTATTGCTCTTGTGGCTCAGTGCGAAGGCGCCAGGCTCTGTACTTGCGGCGCACCGTTGACCCGCAGTTGCAGGGTCGAATCCATCGTCAGGGGGTCCGTCACCGGCCAGCGCATGACCGCCCCGGGCAGCACGTAACCGAGCAAGCCCGGCGCCAGCGGCCGGGTCTGCCCGCCCTGCTTGAACGCCACATCGGTCAGGCGCGCGTGCACCGCCCCCTGGTTACGCAGCTCGAAAAACGTCTTGCCGTCCACCGCCACCTTGCGCCAGCTAAGGTCCGGCACCCCGGCGCCCTTGGGATCGCGAGGGCGGGAAGTGTCTTCCTTGCTCCAGAGCCCGGCGCCATAGGCGAACAACGGCACCGAGTAACGCATCTGGAAGCGGATCGCCGCCGCGCTCTTGGCCCCCTCTTCCGGGGTGATGGGCTTGGCCGAAGGAATCTCGTCGATGATGATCCGGTACGCCAGCTCCTGCCCCGGCGGCACCTCACGGGTTCGGGTCAGACGCACCAGTTGCTTCTGCCCGGGCTCGATCTTCGCCACCGGCGGGCTGCCGATGACATCACGCTGGTTCTGGTACTGGTCGGCAAAA
The DNA here is from genome assembly GCF_003732485.1 of Pseudomonas protegens. Taxonomy (GTDB): domain Bacteria; phylum Pseudomonadota; class Gammaproteobacteria; order Pseudomonadales; family Pseudomonadaceae; genus Aquipseudomonas; species Aquipseudomonas protegens_B. The sequence goes on along the minus strand of NZ_MOAK01000087.1, from coordinate 105,188 downwards.
CCGCTCTGGCTCCAGGCAAACACCCGGATCTGCAGGTTGGCGGTTTCAGTACCGCGGTTTTCCAGCCACAGTGCACTGGCTTGCTGATCCGCCTCCAGAACCGGATCGATCGGCCAGATCAGCACCGAACTGGCGGCCTGGACCCTGGGCACGCCGGACAACAATCCGGCCAGTATCAGGTAACCGGTGGCCCAGAGGCCCCGCAAAGGTAAATGCATACTGCTACTCCTTGTCCGCCTGCCGACTGGTTGTCGACTCGCCCCATCACCACGACAGCTGCACCTGCAGCACATCACTGTACGTCCCCCCAGGCTGATTGCCCGGCAACTGCACCTGCCCGTAGATCGGCAGGCTGATGTTATTGGCATCGCTGTAAGCCACGGCCACGCTCTGGCCGATGCCCAGGCTCTGGCTGTAACCCGCATCGCGATACAACTGGTAGGCCACCCGGGCACTGCCGCTATTGAGCTGCATGTGCCGCCCGCTGCTGTTGTACTGGCCGCCGTCCACGGTCATGTTCAGGGCCACTCCCGGTGTGCACTGCAATTGCACGCCCCCGGTCAACGCCACTCGCACGGTGCTGGTGGACAGCGCCGACTGGCTGCCAAAGGACAGACTGCCGTAGTTGCTGACACCGCCCACCACCAGGCACCCGGCGGTGATGGTGGCACTGACCTGGAAGTTCTGGCTGGTAGCCGCCGAGGTCCACGCCGGCCAGGCACTGGCGCAGATCAGGGCAAACAACGCAAGACCTTGGCTGGCCATGGCATCAGAAGGTCAACTGCACGGACACCGTATCGGTGTAGGTGCCGGCCGGCAGCCCGGCCTTGCCCACGGCCTGACCATAGAGGTTCACGGTCTGCGCGACCCCGGTGCTCGGCGCCAGGTTGATCACCCCGTTGATCGCCACGATCTGCGAATGCCCGGAGTCGGTGTACAGGTCATAGGGCACATAATTGGCCACCCCGTCGAACAGGGCCCGGGTACCACCGGTGGACATGCCGTCATTGGCGCCGCCCTGAATGGTCAGGGTCGGCGTGGTGCCGGTGGAGCAGAGAATCGACAGAGCCCCGCCACCGCCCCCCAGCACCTGGCCAGTGGCGGTGGTGAACAGGCTGTTGGTGGTGCCGAAGTTCAGGGCACCGAAGTTCAGGCCGGTGCTGCCGCCAACGCCATTGACCTGGCAACTGCTGGTGAGGATCAGGGTCGAGCTGATCTGCCCGGTGACGGTGGTGGCGGCATTGGCCGTTGAAGCCATGACCAGCCCCAACAAAGGCCAGCCGATTCTGGATACAAGCACGTGCATGATGTGCGTCCTCTCATGGTTTACCAATCCAGCGTGATGGTCAGGGTGTCGGTGTAGACCCCTGCCGGAACCGCGCGGGTATTCGCGACCACCGAGCCGAACACCGGAATCGGAATCCGCCCGCCGCCGCTCACTGCGAAATTGCGCTGCTGGCCAATGCTGTAGCTGTCGCTACCCGATGCATCGACAAACAATCGATAGGGAATGGTCTGGCGGCCGTTGCTCAAGCGCCGGGTCGTGCCGTCACCGTTGAGGCCGCCATTGATGGTCACGGTGAAGCCGGTGACCGAGGAGTTGCAGGCCACCTGCAACTGGCCTTCGGCGCTGTCGGTGAGGCTGGCCTTGATCGGGTTGGCCCAGGTCGGGGCCTGCTGCCCGAAGTCGAGCATGCCCAGGTCACTGATCGGGCTCGTGGAGGGCGCACTGCCGCCACTGCTCACCTGGCAGCTGGCAGTGATCACCAGGCGCGCCTGGATCTGCCCGCTGATCGCCGCCTGGGCATCATCAGCCAGCAGACACAGCGAACCCAGGGCGACGATCGTCCAGGTCCTGCCTTTCATTGCACCCATCCCGGTTCCATCAGGACTCCCACGTGAGCCGTTCACCATGAACGGCTGTCTCCCTGCTCTGCCCGGGTCCCCCGTGGCAGCTGTCATGGCCCCGACCTCACCAGGTCAGGGTCACCTTCAATACATCGGAATACCCCCCGACCCGGGGAATCTCGGCCAAAGGTTCAATGCGCCCGTACAGGGGCAGATCCACAGTGCCGGAGTCCGGCACCCGTCCACTGACCGGGACATTCACCGGCAGCGCAATGCGCCGGGCCGGGTCCTGGTAGAGGCGATAGGGAATGGGTTTGCTCGACGCGCTGTTGCTGGCCAGGTAACGCACCTCGCCGACACCGCCGTGCAGGCCGCCGTCGATGCGCATCTGATAAGGGGTATCGGGATTGCACTCCAGGCGTGGCTGACGACCACTGACCAGTGCCGCAGCCAAAGGCCCTGCCGGATCATTCAAGCGCGCGGTACTGCCGAAGTCCAAAGTACCGAGTTGCTCGATACCCGCCTCCCGCTGCTGACCCACCAACTGGCAGCCACGCAGCACATCGACCCGGACCTGCACCTGCAAATCCGCGGCCCCTGCCGTCGCACTGAGCAACGCGCTCATGACTGCCAAACCCTTAATATCCATTCAAGGCCTCAATCCTTATGAGGAGCATTCGCTGAAATCAGGTTAGCAACCGCGGGCGAAACCGCCAGTTAGCGTATTAATCGGCCTGCCCGCTGTGAATGACCGTCTATCGCCGCCATGCCTTTTCGAGATCACTGGCCGTTGGGTTTTCTATTGGTTAAATTGTCGCGCCGCTTTTAAGGTAGGCGGCCTGGAATCATCGGGGTAACCACCATTGGCCGCTTTACCGCCAACACCTGCACAGACTCGATCACCCTGGCGACGCCTGTTCGCCCGAGCCTTGCGTCGACCGAACGGCGCCGGTGGCGTGATCCATGACTACTTTCGCCACAAGGCCTTGGAGCTGGGATACACCCTCAGCCACAGCCAATTGCGGGTCATCGACTGCATGGCCCGGCAGGCCGACGACCTGACGCAACCCCCTGGCAAGGCCCAGAGCCTGTACCTGCACGGCGCCGTCGGCCGGGGCAAGAGCTGGTTGCTGGACGGTTTCTTCCGCGCCTTGCCCATTGCTGAAAAACAGCGCCTGCACTTCCACGACTTCTTCGCCCAGTTGCACCAGGGCATGTTCCGCCATCAGCAACAGGCCGACGCCCTGGAAACCACCCTGGATGAACTGCTCAGCCAGTGCCGGGTGCTGTGCTTCGATGAGTTCCATGTCCATGACATTGGCGATGCGATGCTGATCACCCGGCTGTTCAAGGCCCTGTTCAACCGCGGCATCACGCTGTTACTGACCTCCAACTACGCCCCCGAGGGCCTGCTGCCCAACCCCCTTTACCACGCCCGCTTCAAGCCGGTGATCGAACTGATCAACGGGCGCATGCAGGTGATGGAGGTGGGAGGCCCCCACGACTACCGGAGCCAGGCCCGCACCCACGATCAGCAGCTCTTCACCCAGGGTCACTATGTGTGGCCCGGTACCCAGGCCCAGCGCCAGGCCCTGGAACTGCCCGAGCGTCATGCCGCGGCGGCACAACTGACAGTGGGCGCCCGACAGTTGACCGTGCGGCAGATCCGGGAGCGCAGCATCCATTTCGAATTCAACGATGTGTGCGAACAGCCCACGGCCGTCATGGACTACCTGGAACTGAGCCGCCGCTTCGACACCTGGATCATCGACGAACTGCCGGAGCTGGGAGCGTGTTCGATTGCCGCCCAGCAGCGTTTCATCAACCTGATTGACGTGCTCTACGATCAGGACAAACGCCTGCTGCTGATCGGCCAGCGCCCGCTGCACGAGTGCCTCGGCGGCCACGCCATCGACCTGGCACGCACCCGCAGCCGCCTCGGGCAATTGCAGGAAATCGGTCCCCGGCAGCCACTGGGCTGAACCGCCGCGGCATCTGCGCTCCCAACAATCCAAGGATCGGTCGTTATAGATATGTTGCCAGTCACCTTTTTCGAGCTCTTTCACCTGTACCTGAAAAACTCAACGCTCACGAACCCACACCTGTTTGGCCTGCAGAGCTTCTCGCCAGAGGCGCTCGCGGCAGCGGGGTATGAACGGATTGGCGAACCCTGCGACCTGCACTTTTATGAAAAAAGCTACTCGACGGGCTACCGGCGGCGAACGCTGGAGGTGATGTTCAAGTGTTACCACTTCAACCAGCAGCCGATGGGCAGTGGCTTTGGACTAGCCCTCGGCGCGCGCCTTACCTCCCTGCTCAGATACCAAAAGCGCCTTGCCCAGCAAGACGACAGTCTCTCCTCGAACCTGGCCTTCTACTTTTCGGACGATAAGCAAGAAGGCGCCGTGATACTCGACGACCGATGCGTCATGCGCTTCAACCAATGGAGTAGAAAAGGCGCCTACATGGTTTCTACCCTGGAGAGCGACTTCAACCCGGCCACCCCGCTGGCTGGAATCGCAACCGACTCGGTCAAAAAGACCTTCAGGCACCACAGTCTGCAGTTGATGTTGTGCGACGCCAGAAATGCCAAGCAACCTGCCGCGTTCCGCAGGCTGGCTAGAGAAATGAACGATGCAATCATTTGATCGCGACGAAATCTATCGACTCATCGCCGCTCTGCTCAAAGCTATTCAAAACGGCGAGCGACCCGCGTTATCGGCATTTGCAGTGAGCCCGGCCATTTATGAAGAAATCATCGAGGAGCTGGAGTATTCGGGGGAGCAGGTTACGAACCTGACGGTCCCGCCTTATCACCTGGCCTTCAAACCCGACAGCAGCGGCCGGGTTCCTCTGGACGTTTACCCGACAGAGGCCGATCCACAATCGAGGCGAGTGGCTTGCCAGCTATGGTCTGCAGGCCAGAGGACGGATCTCACCCTGATGGCCGACTACTCGGAGAAACAGGAGGCAGCGGGCCTGACGTTCAGGCTATTGGAAACACAGTAACCCTCGGCCCCGTCGGCAAATGGCCTATCCGCCAGCAAAACCGACCGATCTCCTTTATCCTGCTGCCCCTTGTCCTTCTTTCGAGTACTGACGCTGTTCATGGATACTCTTGCCCAACTGCGGGCCGGCCAATTGGCCGGAATCAAACGCCTGGACCTGTCCTGCGGGCTGACCGAGTTCCCCCGGGAGATCTTCGACCTGGCCGACTCCCTGGAAATCCTCAACCTCAGCGGCAATGCCCTGAGCAGCCTGCCCGACGACCTGCACCGGCTCACCCACCTGCGCATCCTGTTCTGCTCGGACAACCGGTTCAGTGAAGTACCGGCCTGCCTCGGCCAATGCGCGCAACTGAGCATGATCGGCTTCAAGGCCAACCGCATCGAACGGGTCCCGGCCGCCGCCCTGCCGCCGCAGTTGCGCTGGCTGATCCTCACCGACAACTGCATCAGTGAACTGCCCGAAGAGCTGGGCAAGCGCCCGCTGTTGCAAAAGCTCATGCTGGCCGGCAACCGCCTGACCGCCCTGCCCCAGAGCCTGGGCCAGTGCCAACGCCTGGAGCTGCTGCGGATCGCGGCCAACCAGTTGCGCGAACTGCCGCCGTTTCTCCTGGCCCTGCCACGTCTGACCTGGCTGGCCTACGCCGGCAATCCGCTGGAATCCGAGGCCGACGCCCAGGCCCTGGAGTCCACCCGTACCATCCCCTGGCACGAACTGCACCAGGAGCAACGCCTGGGCGAAGGCGCCTCCGGGGTGATTCACCAGGCGTGGTGGCAGCCGACGGGAGAACCCGCCCGCGCGGTGGCGGTCAAGCTGTACAAGGGCGAGATGACCAGCGACGGCTCGCCGCTGCATGAAATGAACGCCTGTATCAGTGCCGGGCTGCACCCGAACCTGATCCGGGTCGAGGGCCGCATTGTCGATCACCCCCAGGGCCAGAACGGACTGGTGATGCAACTGATCGACCCCAGCTACCGCAACCTTGCGGCGCTGCCGAGCCTGGACTCCTGCTCCCGGGATATCTACCCGGACAATGCGCACTACAGCGCCAACGTGACGCTGCGGATCGCCCGCGGCATCGCTTCGGTGGGCGCCCACCTGCATGCCCAGGGCATTACCCACGGCGACCTCTACGGCCACAACACCCTGTGGAATGAACAAGGCGACTGCCTGCTGGGGGATTTTGGCGCGGCTTCCTTCCATGCCCAGGACGAAACCGTACAGAGTCGGGCGCTGCAACGCCTGGAAGTGCGGGCCTTCGGTGTCTTGCTGGAGGAATTGCTGGAACGTGGGGATGGCTCGCTGAGCCTGGAACAGCGGCAGAAACTGGCG
>NZ_MOAK01000087.1:95312-98924 GCF_003732485.1 Pseudomonas protegens | reverse complement strand
CAGCCGGCTCCTACAAAGGCATGCAGGAGCCGGCTGGCCGGCGAATCGCGGTCTTAGCCCGCCAGGCCGACGAACATGTCCTGCACGTCGTCATGATTGTCCAGGCCTTCGAGGAAGGCCTCGACTTCAGCCATCTGCTCATCGCTCAGGCCGCTGACCGGGTTCTTCGGCTGGTAGCCCAGCTTGGCCGAAAGCACGGTGAAACCTTGCTCGGGCAGGGCTTTCTGTACCGCATCCAGGTCCGCAGGCTCGGTCAGGAACAGGGTCGCGCCCTCTTCGCCCGGCTCGAAGTCCTGGGCACCGGCCTCGATGGCGGCCAGTTCCGGATCGGCGTCCGGGCTGTCCGGCGAGGCCTCGATCATGCCCACGTGGTTGAAGTCCCAGGACACCGAACCCGAAGCGCCCAGTTGGCCCTTGCGGAACGCCACGCGGATTTCCGCCACGGTGCGGTTGATGTTATCGGTCACGCATTCAACGATCAGCGGCACCTGGTGCGGGGCAAAACCTTCGTAGGTCACGCGGTGGTACTGCACGGTCTCGCCCAGCTGGCCCGAGCCTTTCTTGATGGCACGCTCCAGGGTCTCGCGGGGCATCGAAGCCTTTTTCGCCTGCTCCACCACCAGCCGCAGGTGGGCGTTGGTGGCGGTGTCAGCGCCGTTACGTGCGGCGATAGTGATTTCTTTGACCAGCTTGCCGAAAATCTTGCCCTTGGCATTGGCTGCCGCTTCTTTGTGTTTAACCTTCCACTGTGCGCCCATTACTCACTCTCTTGATCTATGGCGTCGAGTTGGATTTGGCCGACGCGATGGGCAAGTTTATACGTCCTCAGGGCCCTGATCGACCAAAAAGTCAGTGGCCGGCAGGCTTCAGCCCTTGTCGGCCTTGCCGGCCGCCGCGGCGAAACGCGCCAGGCGCACATCCAGGTGTCGCGGCCGGTGCCCGTGGTCCTCGGCTCGCTCCTTGCGGCGGATGGCGTTGCGCACCATCAGCGAACCCAGGTAGCGGATCGGCTCCGGCGGGAAGTAGCCCAGGGGGCCATTGACCAGCGGCGAGCGAGTCCAGGGGTTGTCCAGCCCCTGCACCAGGGAGGCGAGGATCTGCCCGCCCATATGGCAGGGGCCGACGCCGCTGCCGGAATACCCGAAACCGTAGAACACATTGCCGGCGCGGCTCATCTGGCCGAAGAACGGCAAGCCGGTCACCGAGCGATCCGACGGGCCATTCCAGGTGGCCGCCACCGGCACCTCGGCAAAGGCCGGGAAGAACTGCCCCAGACTGTGCTTGAGCAGCCCGGCGTAGGGCGACGGCTGGTCGAACACCGGCAGCATCCGCCCGCCGTAGGCGAAGGTGTTGCCGCCCTTGCCGAGCATGATCCGGCCGTCCGGGGTGTTGTGGTAGTAGTGCACGAAGATCCGCGAATCCAGCACCGTCACCCCACTGGTCAGGCCGATCTGCTGCAGCAGCTGGGGGCGCGGCTCGGTGATCAGCATGTCGCTGGACACAATCGCCACGCTGCGCTCGAACTGTGGAAAGGCCCGAGCCATCCAGGCATTCATCGCCAGCACCACGCGTTCGGCGCGGATCTGCCCCAGGGGCGTGCGCAACAGCGCCGGGCGCCCCTCCTCCAGCCCGGTCATGGCGGTGTTCTCGTGGATCCTGACCCCCAGTTGCAGGGCCACCTGGCGCAGGCCGCGCACCAGCAAGCCCGGCTGCACACTGGCCGCCGCCGGCGAAAACCAGCCTTCCAGGTGCTGGCTGGAACCGGCCATGCGCTGCACATCGGCCAGCGGACGCTTGTCGAAGGAGTTGATGCCCCGGCGCTCCAGTGCGGCAATCACGCCATCGGTGGAGCCGATCTGCGCCTGGTTGGTGGCGGTGTACAGGGTGCCGTCGAGGCGGTACTGGGCATCCACCCCGTAACGCTCGCAGAAGGCGCCGATGGCATAGATGCTCTGCTCGGATTCCTTGACCAGGCGCACCGCCTCCTCGACCCCGAACAGGCGCTCCAGGGTGAAGTACTTGGCCGACCAGGACAGCGCACAGCCGCCGTTGCGCCCACTGGCGCCGGCGCCGCAGATATCCGCCTCGATCAGCAGCACATCCAGCCCGGGGTTCTGCTCCTTGAGCATGATCGCGGTCCACAGACCGGTATAGCCGCCGCCGACAATCGCCACCTGGCAGGTGGTGTCACCCGCCAGGGGCGGGCACGTATCCGAGGGTTGCTGTTGCAGGGCCTGTTCCAGCCAGAAAGGTCGCATGGTGAGTCTCCAGGTAAAAACGGCGAGCGGGTTCGCTGGCAAGCCAGCTCCTACAAGACTTCGTAGGAGTCGGTTTGCCGGCGAAGAGGCCCGAAAGTCAGGAACGCAGCGGTTTGATCAACAAAGGTCCATTGGGAACGAGTCCGCGCACCGGCTCGAACCCATTGGGCCGGCTGTTCCAGTACGGCACCAGCACCAGGGCCGAAACCAGGGCGCAGCCGGCAAACACGATGAACACCGTGACCGTATCGAAGTAACCCGGCAGCAGGCCGCCCAGCACCGCGCCCACCGAACCGCAGCCGTTGACGAAGCCGGCCGCGGTTGCCCCGGCCTTGGCCGAGCCGAAGTCGATGGCTGCAGCGCCACAGATCATCGAATCCGGCCCGTACAGGGTCAGGCCCATGAAAAACAGCAGAGCCATCACCAGCACCACGCTGCCGGTATGCAGGGCCCCCATGAACAGCGCCAGGGACACGGTCAGCGCCAGCAGGCTGATGACACAGGCCGGCATGCGCCGGGCGCCGAACAGCTTGTCCGAGGCCAGGCCGATCATCACCGGCCCCAGCAGCCCGGCCAGTTCGAAGCTGGTGGGCACGATCGCCGCCCCCACCTTGCCCACCGAGGGCATCTGTTCGTAGACGATCACCGGCCCCCACAGCAGGATCGCGTAGCGCGCCGGCTTGAGCAGGAAGTACGACAGCCCGAGGATCAGCACCGTACGGTTGCGCAGGATCTCGCGCAGCGGCTCCCAGACGCTCATGCCTCGCTCGGCGGCGTCTTCCTCGGCGCTCTGCGGGGGCAATGGCTCCACGGCCGGCAGCCCCACGTCCTCCGGTGTGTTGCGCTGGAAGATGAAGAACAGCACCGCGGTCAAGCCCACCACCACCGCGCTGGAAATGAACGCCGCGTGCCAGGTGCCGATCAGCGTATAGGCCCACCAGCCGGCAAAGGGCGAAGCCACCAGGCCGCCGAAGGCATAGCAGGAACTCCACAGCCCCAGCACCCTGCCGCGCTGCCCGGCGGGAAAGAAACTGCCGATGTTCTTGCACAACCCCGACCAGCCCGTGGACTGCGCCAGCCCCTGGACCAGCATGCAGGTGGCGAACACCGGCAAGGTGGCGAAGCTGCCCATGACCAGCGCCGCGGCGGCGGAAATCAGCAAGCCGCCCAGCACCACCACTCGCGGGCCAAAGCGGTCGGCGAAGATCCCCCAAGTGAACTGGCCCACGGCATAGGCCGCCAGGTAGATGGCGTCGAGGTTGGCCATGGCCATCTTGTCGAGGGTGAAGTCGGGGTCGTCGGCGATCCCCAGCTTGGCGACGGAAAAGGCTTTGCGGGTGAAATAGAACGCCGC
>NZ_MOAK01000087.1:88393-95248 GCF_003732485.1 Pseudomonas protegens | reverse complement strand
GTTCATTGTGGTTCTGACCTCAGGGTGAGTGTGCCGGCAGGATGCGAAGCAAACGCCTGTGTTTTTTATTCTTGAGCACTGCAGCAGAACCCTTGCGGCGGGCGCTGCTGGTCAGATGAGTCCTGGTGCCGGCCCGTTTCGGGACCGCAGCTGCACGCACAGGCATCAGGGCCCGGTGCCGGTCGACCGACCGGTCACTGGGCTTGCAGGGATGGAAGCAATTACTGATTAATAAATGAAATCGATTTATCGTATTTCAAATATAAGTTCAGCTTGTAAGAGGATTGGCCCATGTCGGTTTCCCACGCCCAATTGAAAGCCTTCCACGCCGTCGCGCTGCACGGCAGCTTCACCCGGGCGGCCGAACGCCTGTACCTGACCCAGCCGGCGATTTCCGACCAGGTGCGCAAGCTCGAAGAGCGCTTCGGGGTGCTGCTGTTTCATCGCAACAAGCGCTCGGTGCGCCTGACCGACCTGGGCGAGCGCCTGCTGGCCATCACCCAGCGCCTGTTCGTGGTGGAGGCCGAAGCCAAGGAACTGCTGCAGGATTCCCAGGCCTTGCAGACCGGCAGCCTGGTACTGGCGGTGGACGCCCCCATCCACGTCCTGCCGCAGATCGCCCGGTTCTGCGAGCTGTACCCCGGGATCAACGTGAGGATCGAGACCGGCAACACCGATGAATCCCTGCTGCGTCTGTTCAACTACCAGGCCGACCTGGCCCTGCTGGGACGTGAGGTGGACGACGAACGCCTGCTGTCCCTGCCCCTGCGCAACGACCCGATGGTGGCCTTTGTCTCACGCAATCATCCCTGGGCCGATCGCCAGTCCATCTGCCTGGCCGACCTGGACGACACCCCCCTGGTGCTGCGGGAAGTCGGCTCGGTGACCCGCCAGACCCTGGAGGAGGAAATGAACCGAGCCGGCCTGCGGATTCGCCCGACCATCCAGGTGGAGGGCCGCGAGGCGGCGCGCGAGGCGGTAGTGGTGGGGATTGGCGTGGGGGTGGTCTCGGCGGCGGAGTTCGGCGCCGACGCCCGGGTCTGCGCCCTGCCGATCGTCGACTGCCAGCGGCGTCTGACCGAAACCCTGGTGTGCCTGCGCGAACAGAGTTCACGACGGATCGTCGCCACCTTCCTCAAGCTGGTACGCGAAAGCCTGGCCTCCCCCACCGCCCCGTAAGAGCCGGCTTGCCGGCGAAGGCGATCTCTCGGGCCTCTTCGCTGGCAAGCCAGCTCCTACGGGGCGGTCAAGGAGCCAGGGCGAAAAACGCCTGGATCAAGCGCAGATCACGACGCCGTTCCATGCAGCCGATCATGTGCCGGTTGATCAGGCCAGCACCACGAATCGGCACCGTGCATACTCGCGGGTCGTGCCCCACCTCCACCGAACTGACGATCCCGACCCCCAACTGCGCCGCCACCGCTTCGGTCACCGCCTCGCGGCTGTCCAGCTCCAGCAGCACCCGGGGCTGGACCCTGGCCAGCACGCAAGCCTCATCGAAGGTACGCCGGGTGATGGAACTGGGTTCGCGCAGCACCATGATCACCTGGTCCAGGTGTTCGATGGCAATGCCTTCGGGCAGCTCCAGCCAGGGATGCCCCTGGGGCACCAGGGCACATATCCGCGACTCCCCAAGGCTTTGCAGGTGCAGGCCCTTGCGCGGCTCGACTTCGGTCAGCACCGCTACATCAGCGTGTTCCGACAGCAGCGCCGCCAGGGTTTCCTGGGCATTGCCCAGGCGCAGGTTGACCGTCACCCCCGGATACTTCGCCCGCAGGCTGGCCAGCATCGGCATCACCATGTGCGGGCCGTCCGCCGCCACTTCCAGACGCCCGGTCAGCAATTGCCGGTTGGCCTCGAGCATGGCCTGGGCCTCTTCCGCCAGGCCGAACATGGCGCGGGTGATGGCCGCCAGCTTGATGCCTTCCTCGGTCAGCTCCACCCGGCGCGCGGTGCGCCTCAGCAGGGTGATCTGGTAATGCTCTTCCAGGGCCTTGATATGCCCGGTCACCGCCGGCTGGCTGATAAACAACCGCCCGGCGGCCCGGGTGAAGCTGCCTTCACGGGCCACGGCGTCGAATGCGCGGAGTTGGAACAGGTTCATAGCTATCGGCCTCACTGATGGCTGGAATAACAACAAACAATTTGATTGATGGCAAGGCAAACTGCAATTTAGTCCCCGTAGCTTCATCCCATCATTTTCGAGGACACAGCATGAGCATCGCCGAGCCAATCCTGCTTACCCCCGGGCCCCTGACCACGTCCGCCCGCACCCGCCAGGCGATGCTGGTGGACTGGGGTTCATGGGATGACCGCTTCAACCAACTGACCGCCAGCCTGTGCCGGCAACTGCTGGCCATCGTCAACGGCGCCGACAGCCACCACTGCGTCCCCCTGCAAGGCAGCGGCACCTTTGCCGTGGAAGCCGCCATCGGCACCCTGGTGCCCCGGGACGGCAAGGTCCTGGTATTGATCAACGGCGCCTACGGCAAGCGCCTGGCGAAAATCTGCGAAGTGCTCGGCCGCGACTTCAGCACTTTCGAAACCGCCGAGGACGAACCCACCACCGCTGCCGATGTCGAGCGCCTGCTCCAGGCCGACCACCGCATCAGTCACGTGGCGCTGATCCACTGCGAGACCAGCACCGGCATCCTCAACCCGCTGCCGGACATCGCCCAGGTCATCGCCCGTCACGGCAAGCGCCTGATCATCGATGCCATGAGTTCCTTCGGCGCGCTGCCCATCGATGCCCGGGAAATCCCCTTCGAGGCGCTGATCGCCGCCTCCGGCAAATGCCTGGAAGGCGTACCCGGCATGGGTTTTGTCTTCGCCAGCAAGCAATCCCTGGCCCAGGCTGCGGGCAACGCCCACTCCCTGGCCATGGACCTGCACGACCAGCACAGCTACATGGCCAAGACCGGTCAGTGGCGCTTCACCCCACCGACCCACGTGGTCGCCGCGCTGCATGAAGCCCTGCTGCAATACACCGAGGAAGGTGGCCTACCGGCGCGCCATGCGCGCTACGCCGACAACTGCCGGACACTGCTGGAGGGCATGGCGGAACTGGGCCTGCGCAGCTTCCTGGCGGAAGCGATCCAGGCACCGATCATCGTTACCTTCCATGCTCCAAAAGACCCGCGCTACCAGTTCACGGACTTCTACGAACGGGTCAAGGCCAAGGGCTTCATCCTCTACCCCGGCAAGCTGACCCAGGTCGAAACCTTCCGCGTGGGGTGCATCGGCCACGTCGACCGCCGCGGCATGCAGGCCGCCGTCGCCGCCATCGCCCAGGTGCTGCAAGAGATGGAAGTCCTGGACATCTGACGCCTCATCGTGCCTGTAGGAGCGAGCTTGCTCGCGAATCAGGCGACGCGATCCGAACCTTTTTTCGCGAGCAAGCTCGCTCCAACACAGGCATTGAAACCATGAACTACAGCAACCCTTCTCAACTGCAAGCGGCGATCCTTGACTGGGCCGGCACCGTGGTGGACTTCGGCTCCTTCGCTCCGACGCAGATCTTTGTCGAAGCCTTCGCCGAGTTCGATGTGCAGGTGTCCATCGAAGAGGCCCGCGGGCCCATGGGCATGGGCAAGTGGGACCATATCCGCACCCTGTGCAACCTGCCGGAGGTGGCCGAGCGCTACCGCAAAGTCTTCGGTCGTACGCCCACCGATGCCGACGTGACAGCCATCTACGAGCGCTTCATGCCGTTGCAGATCGAGAAGATCGCCGAGCACTCGGCGCTGATCCCCGGCGCCCTGGAGGTGATCGCCAAGCTGCGCGAACAGGGGATCAAGATCGGCTCCTGCTCCGGCTACCCCAAGCAGGTGATGGACAAGGTGGTAGCCCTGGCCGCCACCAACGGCTACACCGCCGACCACGTGGTGGCCACCGACGAAGTGCCCAACGGTCGCCCCTGGCCGGCCCAGGCCCTGGCCAACGTGATCGCCCTGGGCATCGACGACGTGGCGGCCTGCGTGAAGATCGACGACACCGTGCCGGGCATTCTCGAAGGCCGCCGCGCCGGCATGTGGACCGTGGCGCTGACCTGCTCGGGCAATGCCCTGGGCCTGACCTACGAAGGCTACCGGGCCCTGGCCAGCGACACCCTGGCCAGCGAGCGCAAGCGCATCCACAAGATGTTCGAGGCTTCGCGCCCGCATTACATGATCGACACCATTGCCGATCTGCCCCAGGTCATCGCCGACATCAACCAGCGCCTGGCCCGGGGAGACATGCCCCAGAGCCATTGATCAGCCCCCGCCCATAAAGAACGGCGGTGCCACTGGCACCGCCGTTTTTTTTCGAGCATTGGCCCTCCAGGGCCCTGGTACGGGCGATAAAGGCCCTAGGCGGCTCAGGCAAACCCGAGGAAAGCGGATTACAGTTACAGCACTCCGTCATTCAAGAACGGAGGCTTCAGACCTGATGACCGAGGATGTCCCGCATGCCCTGGAAAAACACTGAATCTCGCTACAGCACCATGACGATCACCCTGCACTGGTTGATGCTGGTGCTGCTGGCAGTGGTTTACGCCTGTATCGAATTTCGCGGCATCTTTCCCAAGGGCAGCGGTGGCCGCACCCTGATTGTGGAAGCCCACTTCATGCTCGGGCTGACGGTGTTCGCGCTGGTCTGGGTGCGTCTGTTCGCCCGCATCCAGGGCGTAGCACCGAAGATCGTACCCACCCCGCCCCAGTGGCAACAACTGCTGGCGACGCTCATGCACTGGGCGCTCTACCTGTTCATGATCGCCATGCCGCTCCTCGGTTGGCTGACCACCAGCGCCAAGGGCCATCAAGTGATGTTCTACGGTTTCGACCTGCCGCTGTTGGTGGCAGAGGACAAAAACCTGGCCAAGCAACTCCAGGGCTGGCACGAACTGCTGGGTACCTTCGGCTACTGGCTGATCGGACTGCATGCCCTGGCCGGGCTCTATCACCACTACGTGATGCGCGATAACACCCTGCAACGCATGTGGCGCAAACCGGGTCAGGCCTGATCGGCGAATCCACGGCGGCCTTGCAAGCCGCCGGTATGCACGAAGATCAACCGACTCCCCGCGGCAAAACGCCCGGCCAGGACCTGCGCCTGCAGGGCCAGCAAGGCCTTGCCGGTGTACAGGGGCTCCAATGGCAAGCCGCTGTGTCGCTCGCTCAGTTGGATGAACTCCCGCAGTCCTGCATCGACCTTGGCAAAACCGCCACGACTGCTGTCCAGCAGCTCATAACGGCCACTGTTCAGCCCGGCTTCCTGCAAAATATCCGCGACCTGCTGCGCCACCCCGTGATCCGCAGGCACCGCCAGTGCGCCATACGCCGGGTGCGCGCCAGCCTCCGCCAGCACCAGCCCGGCCAGGGTGGTGCCGGTACCGGCAGCCAGCCACCAGGCGTGATAGTCGCTCCAGCCCAAGGCCGGCAACTGTTGCTGCACCTGCTGCAACAACGGCCGACAGCCTGAAGCCCCCGCCAGGCCACCGCCCCCCTCGGGCACCGGATACAGCTCGGGGTACTGCGCTTGCCAAGGCGCCCAGAAGTCGGGGGCATGGCGCTCCCGGTAACCGGCGTAACCCAGCCAGTGCACCTGCATGCCGAAGCGCTGCAGGTCGCGCACTGTCGGGGTGTCTTGTGGATGGCCGCGCAACAGCCCGACCGTGGGGAAGGCAAAACGCCGACCGGCAGCGGCCAGGGCATGCAGATGATTGGAATGGGCACCGCCAAGGCTGATGATGCCCGAAGCACCGAACTGACGTGCAGTTGTCAGGTGTTCGGTCAGCTTGAACCACTTGTTGCCGCTGATCAGCGGATCGATCAGGTCCAGGCGCAGCACCGCCACCTCGACCCCGGCCTGGGACAGCCAGTCCAGCTCCAGCCGTTGCAGCGGTGCCTGGGGCAGCCAATCGAAGGAATCGGGAAAGGACATCGGCGTCAGGTTCACAATGCAAAGAGGCGCAGTCTACCAGTGCGCCTCTTTGCCCGCCGCGTGCCGCTGACGCCGTTACAGCTGTGCCGCCAGGCGCGAGCCCTGGTTGATGGCGCGCTTGGCATCGAGCTCCGCGGCCACGTCGGCGCCGCCGATCAGGTGCACATTCTGTCCCGCCGCCAGCAGACCGTCCTGCAGCTCGCGCAGCGGGTCCTGACCGGCGCAGATGACGATATTGTCTACCGGCAACACCTGGGGCTCCCCCGCCTCGCCAATGCGGATGTGCAGGCCGGCGTCGTCGATTTTCAGGTACTCGACGCTGTTGAGCATCTGTACCTGCTTGTTCTTCAACCCGGTGCGGTGAATCCAGCCGGTGGTCTTGCCCAGGCCGTCACCGACCTTGGTTTTCTTGCGTTGCAGCAGGAACACCTGACGGGCTGGTGCATGGGGTTCAGCCTTGATTCCCGCTACGCCGCCACGGGCTTCGAGCTGGGTGTCGATGCCCCACTCCTTCCAGAACGCTTCACGATCCTGGCTGGTGGCCACCCCCTGATGCACCAGGAACTCGGAGACGTCGAAGCCAATGCCGCCAGCGCCGATCACCGCCACGCTCTTGCCTACCGGCTTGCGCTCCAGCAGCACGTCCAGGTAGCTCAGGACCTTGGGATTGTCCACCCCGGGAATCGCCGGCAGGCGCGGGGCGATACCCGTGGCCAGAATGATTTCGTCAAAACCTCCGGCCACCAGTTGCTCCACATCCACCCGGGTATTCAGGCACAGCTCGACATGGCTGGTCTGCAGCTTGCGCTTGAAGTAACGCAGGGTCTCGAAGAACTCTTCCTTGCCCGGCACCCGCTTGGCGATGTTGAATTGACCACCGATCTCGCTGGCGGAGTCGAACAGGGTCACCTGATGGCCGCGCTCGGCGGCCAC
>NZ_MOAK01000087.1:78659-88335 GCF_003732485.1 Pseudomonas protegens | reverse complement strand
ACCGGCAGGTAGTTCAGCTCAGTCTCGTGGCAGGCACGGGGGTTGACCAGGCAACTGGTGAGCTTGCCGCCGAAGGTGTGGTCCAGGCACGCCTGGTTACAGCCGATGCAGGTGTTGATCTCGTCGGCACGGCCGGCAGCGGCTTTATTGACGAAGTCCGGATCGGCGAGGAACGGCCGAGCCATGGAAACCATGTCGGCATCACCCTCGGCAAGAATCTGCTCGGCGATTTCCGGGGTGTTGATGCGGTTGGTCGTGATCAGCGGAATGCTCACCGAACCCCGCAGCTTGGCCGTGACCTTGCTGAACGCAGCGCGGGGCACCTTGGTGGCGATGGTAGGAATCCGCGCTTCGTGCCAACCGATCCCAGTATTGATGATAGTGGCGCCGGCCTGTTCGATGGCCTGCGCCAGTTGCACGATTTCTTCCCAGGTGCTGCCGCCTTCCACCAGGTCGAGCATCGACAGACGGAAGATGATGATGAAGTTCGGACCTACCGCCTCCCGCACCCGGCGAACGATTTCCACCGGCAGACGCATGCGGTTTTCGTAACTGCCGCCCCAGCGGTCGGTACGGTGGTTGGTGTGGGCCGCCAGGAACTGGTTAATGAAATAACCTTCCGAGCCCATGATCTCGACGCCGTCGTACTCGGCTTTCTGGGCCAGGGCCGAGCAGGTGACAAAGTCGCGGATCTGCTTCTCGATGCCTTCCTCGTCCAACTCCTTGGGCTTGAACGGGTTGATCGGCGCCTGGATGGCGCTGGGGGCCACTTGCTTGGGGCTGTAGGCATAACGCCCGGCGTGGAGAATCTGCATGCAGATCTTGCCACCCGCCTCGTGCACCGCACGGGTGACGATCTGGTGCTTGAGGGCCTCTTCCTCGGTGGTCAGCTTGGCGGCGCCGGAGTACACCCCACCCTCATCGTTGGGGCCGATGCCGCCAGTGACCATCAGGCCCACGCCGCCGCGGGCACGCTCGGCAAAATACGCCGCCATGCGCTCGAAACCGCCGGGCTTCTCTTCCAGACCGGTGTGCATGGACCCCATCAGGGTGCGGTTGCGCAGGGTGGTGAACCCCAGGTCGAGGGGGGCCAGCAAGTGCGGGTAAGGTGCGGCAGCCATGGTGTCACTCCAGATCGGGCAATCACGGAAAATGTGGAAGCTCTGCGTCTTCCATCGGTAGTGCTCCACAGACTAAGAGCACAGTACCCGGTGCTCAATGACCGTAACTGACAACTTATTGATCCAAACGCACAGCGCCCCTTGGCAAGCGTCGGCCCGGGCCCTACCCTAGTCGACGAATCCTGCACACGGCCGCTGACTGTTTCCCCATGCGCAAACTTCTCTACATCACCCTCACTCTGGCCCTGCTTGCAGCCGCCACCCGCTACGCAATCTGGACTCGCGACCGTCCAGAGGCGCACTACCTGTCGGACCTGCGCATCCAGCTCGCGGTGGATCAAGGCGTGCCAGCCGATCATGGCAACCTGCTGGCGATTCAGCCTGAACTGTTCCCCACCGACTACCAGAACATCGAACGCCTGCATCGCAAGCTGGCGGCCTACTTGCAGCAAGCCACTGACAAAGGCCTGGTCAACGCCAAGACCATCGTCGTGCTACCGGAGCATATAGGCACCTGGCTGATGGTCAGTGGTGAAAAGAACGAGCTGTACCAGGCCACCTCCTTGAAAGAAGCGATGAACTGGCTGGCCGTGAGCAACCCCTTGCCGTTTCTCAAGGCGCTGATCAGCGCCAGGGGCGACAGTCGCCTGGACGATGCGTATCTGCGCATGAAGGCAAAGAAAATGGCCAAGGACTATCAGTGGCTGTTCGGCGGCCTGGCCAAGGAATTCCAGGTGACTCTGGTGGCCGGCACCATCATTCTGCCGGAGCCCAGTGTCAGTCAGGGCACCCTGCAGATTGGCAGCGGCGCCCTGTACAACAGCAGCCTGGTGTTCGGCAGCGATGGCCTGCCCATGGGCCAACCCCAGCGGCAGATCTACCCGACCTATGCCGAAAGCGGCTACCTAAAGGGCGATACCGATAAAGCGCTACGGGTGATCGATACCCCCGCCGGACGGCTCGGCGTACTGATCGGCAGCGACAGCTGGTACCCGGAGAACTATCGCAAGCTCAATGAGCAGAGCACTCAATTGGTGGCAGTTCCGGCCTTTGTCATGGGCCGCGACGGCTGGGACAAACCCTGGCGCGGCTACAAGAGCATCGCCACGCCCAGTGAAGTCAGCCTCAAGCCCGAGGAAGCCAGCGAAGGCGAGGCCTGGCATCGCCTGACCCTCACTGCCCGCCCCCCCAGCAGCCAGGCCAGTGCCGGGGTCAGCGTGTTCCTGCGTGGCCAGTTCTGGGACCGGCGCAGCAGCGGCCAGAGCTTCATCAACAGCAATGGCCAGACCTTTGCCGACGAAGGCACCCGGGGCGCTCGCTTGCTGAACATCTGGTTGTAGTCGATGAAGACGCCACCGATGCGCCTGGGAGACCTATCGGTGGGGTTCGTCCACAGCCTGGTGGACGCGGTCCGCAGCCACGGGCTGGACCCGGCACCGTTGCTGGAACAATACGCACTGGATGCCGCCCGGCTGGGGGAGGCCGGAGCGCGATTGTCGATCCCCCGCTACATGCGCCTGGGGCATGGGGCGATCCAGCTGACCGGTGATCCGGCACTCGGCCTGCGCATGGGCCGCCTGAGTCGCCTGAGCCAGGCGGGCCTTGCCGGGGTGACTGCCGCGCAAGCCCCTACCGTGCGCGAAGCGGCGCGCTGCCTGACCCGTTTCGAGGCCTTGTACGGCTCCAACTATCGCGGCCAGTCGAGCTTTCACGAGGACGCCAACGGCGCCTGGCTACGCTTCTATTCCATCAGCCCATACAACGCCTACAACCGCTTCGTAGTGGACTCGATCATGTCCGGCTGGCTGCAGCAGCTGTCGAACCTCTGCGGCCAGACCATCGATGCCGAGCAGATCGACATTGAGTTCGAACGCCCGGACTATCACGACGCCTATGCCCTGCTCGGTCCAACGCCCATCCAGTTCGGCGCCGAACAGAACCAACTGCGCTTGAGCCAGGCCAACCTGGGCCTGCGCAACCCGGAGCATTGCCCAAGCACCTGGCGGCATCTGGTGCAGTTATGCGAAAGAGAACTGGAACAACTGACCCGGACCCGCAGCCTGCGTGAACGCATCATTCAGTTGCTGGGCCCCCTGCTCAGCGGTGGCCGGGAGCCGGACCTGGAAGAAGTGGCGATGCGCCTGAAGCTGCCGACCTGGACCCTGCGGCGTAAGCTGGCAGAAGAAGGGACGCAGTTTCGGGCGATTCTCAACGACACTCGCCGCGACCTGGCCATGACCTATATCCGCGATACCGAACTGGCGTTCGGCGAGATTGCCTATCTGTTGGGCTTTGCCTCAGCCGAGGCATTTCAGCGGGCCTTCAAGCGTTGGAACGGGCAGACCCCGGGGGATTTTCGGCGTAGCCAACGACAATTAGGCTAAAAAAAACGCCACCGGCGTTACAGCTCGGTGGCGTCTTCTGCTGGTTCCAGGGGATCGAGCTCGAAAGCTTGATACTCCAGCAGTTCCTCTTGGTATTCGTCCATCGCGGACTCCTTTTCCGTTGTTGAATGACCTTGTTGAATAACCCTGTGCCTAATGACCGACGGGATCAGCATAAAGTGCCGGGATGACAGAAAAAATACTACCCCCACGGTCAAGATTTATGTCGTTAAAACGTAACAGCCCGTAAGAAATTTAAGCTGTGGATACCCATGCAACGGCGATGATTGCAGTCGAAGTCCTGCGCGACGTCAATATCGGGCCGACTTTAAAGAGTCGACCCGAGCCCCCTAGAACCGATCAGTGCCCGTTGCCCGGCAGAGCAGGAATCGACTCGCTCGGCGGCGGCAGACTGCTGGCGGGGGGTGGGGTGACAGCTTGACTGGCAGGCGCCAGCTCACTGCTGGCAGCCGGCACAATCGGCGCGGCTTCCGCTGGTGGGGCCAATGGCTGGGAGAGCGTCGGCTCAGGCTCACTGGCGGGCACCAGCGGCGCGGCCGCCGCACTCGGCTCGACCACAGGGCTCTGTGGTTTGGATTCAGGCTTGGGTTCCGTCTCGGACTTGTTTTCGGGAACCCCCAGATCCGCCTTGGGCTGCTCTTCGATATGTGCGGCCTTCTTCACTTCCTGGGGCAAAAACAGCTCGACCAGGGCGAAGTAGCGCTCATAGAACTTGGCAGACGACACCGTCTCACTGGCCACCTTGACCATGGAATCGTCGGTGGAGCCGATCGGCATCGACACCGAGCCCAGCACACCCACGCCAAGGCTGGCCGAGTTGTTCACCTTTTTCAGCGCATAGCGGTCCTGCAGGGCATTGGCGAACATCGTCGAACGCTGGTCGCCGCTGCCGTCCTGGGCGCAGACCACGTTGAAACTGATTTCCAGGTGAGTCTCGCCAGTCTGCTGGAAGCTCTTGTGGCCGCTGACCAGTTTCGGGTCGTTGCTGGTGATGATGTAGCCCTGGCTCAGCAGAGCCCGCCGTGCGGCTTCACAGGAAGCGGTATCGCTCACCGGGTAATTGCGCGAAAAAGTGCCGGAATCATCGAAGCTTTCATGCTCGTAGATGGCGGTCTTGTGCGACGAACAGCCGGCAACAGCAAACAACAGCAATGCCGCGGCTGCGGGGCGCAGATGAAATGATCTAAACATCGAAAATCCTGAGGAAAACGCTCCGGCGCGTATTGTGCAAC
Source organism: Pseudomonas protegens (assembly GCF_003732485.1). Lineage (GTDB taxonomy): Bacteria > Pseudomonadota > Gammaproteobacteria > Pseudomonadales > Pseudomonadaceae > Aquipseudomonas > Aquipseudomonas protegens_B. The sequence goes on along the minus strand of NZ_MOAK01000087.1, from coordinate 83,577 downwards.
AGATCAACGCCCCGCCGCGCAGGTAATTGGTGTCTTAAATTTCACACAAGTTTACTGACCGCCGATTGCCGGAAAAAGTCGCTCGCTCAAGTGCTCGATCAACACCCGAAGCTTGGCCGCCGCGTGCCGGCTCGATGGCCACAGCACCCAGAAGGTGCCGCTGTATTCCAGGTACTCGTCGAGCACTGTCTGCAACGCTCCCCGGCGGACCGCCGCCTGCACCATGAAATCCGGCAAACAGGCGATACCCAAACCGCTGCGAGCAGCGTGTTCCACGGCCTCGATAGAGCTGCTGGTCAAGCGAGTCGGCAGCAGCGGTTCCGGCAGGTGGGCCTGGGGCCTGAACGGCCACGGCTCAAGTTTGCCGGTGTGGTGAAAGGTGTGCCGCAGGCAGGCGTGGTCGCGCAGTTCCTGGGGAGATTGCGGCAAGCCCCGCTGCTGGAAATATTCGGGGCTGCCCACCAGCACCATGCGAAAGCGCCCCAATTGTCGGGCCAGGAGCCGGGAGTCCTTGGGATTGCCAGTGCGTACCACCAGATCAAACCCCTCCTCCACCACGTCCACCATGCGATCGGAAAGGTCCACGTCCAGTTCGATCTGCGGATAGCGCTGCATGAACTCCGCCAGTACCGGCATCAACAGTCCGTGAACCTGGGGAGCGCTGATCCGCAACTTGCCTACAGGAGCACTGGAGGAATCGCACAGCTGGAACTCCGCGGCCTCCGCTTCGGTGGCGATCCGACGGCAGCGCTCGAGGAGCCCGGCGCCCTCGGCGGTCAGGCTGATACTGCGGGTAGTGCGATGGAACAGGCGCGTCTCCAGACGTTCTTCCAGCCGCGCAATGCTCTTGCCCACGGCTGAGGATGACACCCCCAATAGACGCCCCGCTTCAGTGAAGCTACGCGTCTCGGCCACTTGCATGAACACCGGAATACTGCCCAGCCAGTCCATTCTGCCCCCTGCGATTAAGGACTTACATGTCCGATAAGTTCGGAACCTTAGCCTATTTTTCCACCATGCGCAGACTCCTACCCTGTCAGCTTCATTTCCGACCCTGCACAACGGTGCCCGACCATGAGCAACTCCGCCAATGCCTGCGAACTGTTACAAGCGTCCGTCGAGACCCGCGAACGCCTGCCTGTCGGCGGCCTGCTGGCCCTGGCGACCGCCGGGTTCATCACCCTGATGACCGAGACCCTGCCTGCCGGCCTGCTGCCGCAGATGAGTGCCGACCTGGGCGTATCGCCGGCTCTGATCGGCCAATTGGTGACTGTCTATGCCCTCGGGTCACTGCTGGCAGCCATTCCGCTGGTCCTCCTCACCCAGGGCTGGCGACGCCGCCCCCTGTTGCTGATCGCGATTGGCGGCTTCGCCGTGGTCAACAGCGTTACCGCCCTCTCCACCCACTACGGCCTGATTCTGCTGGCACGCTTGGGCGCCGGAGTCTTCGCCGGCCTGCTGTGGGCGTTGCTCGCGGGCTACGCCAGCCGCATGGTGGCGCCACACTTGCAGGGCCGGGCGATTACTCTGGCCATGCTCGGCGCGCCGCTGGCCTTGTCAGTGGGCATGCCGGCCGGAACCTGGCTGGGCAGCTTGCTGGGCTGGCGCATGAGCTTTGCCGTCATGACCCTGCTGACCCTGGGGCTGATTGGCTGGGTACTGATTCAGGTGCCGGACTTCCCGGGGCTGCGCGCACAGAAGCGCTTGTCGCTGGCTCGAGTCCTGGCCTTGCCGGGGATCCGACCAGTGCTGTTCGTGACTTTTGCCTATGTGCTGGGACACAACATTCTCTACACCTACATCGCGCCCTTTCTTCAGCCGGTCGGGCTTGGTGAGCAGATCGAGCGGGTGTTGCTGGTATTTGGCCTGGCCGCATTGTTGAGCATCTGGCTGGTGGGCCTGTTGATCGATCGCTGGCTGCGTCCACTGGTGCTGGTCAGTTGCCTGCTGTTCATCGGCTCGACCCTGATGCTGGGGCTGCTGGGTGACTGGCCAGTGGCGATCTATGGGGCGACCGCTATCTGGGGGCTGTCCTTCGGCGGCATGGCCACCCTGCTGCAAACCGCACTGGCCAAGGCCGCAGGCGAGCACGCCGACACCGCGCAGTCGATGCTGGTCACCCTATGGAACCTGGCGATCGCCGGTGGCGGCCTGGGTGGCGCCTTGCTGCTGCAAGGGCCGGGAGTGGCGATCTTCCCCTGGGTGATTGCCGCGCTGTTGCTGATCAGCCTGATGGTGGCGGTGAACGCCCGGCATCAAGGCTTTCCAGTCAGACGCTGACCCTCGACCCAAGCCTTGGCAACCGGGCGTTCTCGCGGCAACGGCGCCTGCCAGGTCGCTAGCCCTCAGCCGAAGCGCCAGCCTGCAAAGCAGTATCCACTTTTGCGTGCGCAGCGGATCGGGCTTTGCGACTGCGTACCAACGGCCAGAACAGCTCCTCCTTCCAGCTCACCGGCGCCAAGTGCTCGATACCGAAGGTAACGGGCCGGCGGCGGGTGATTTTCGCGGTGCCAAACAGCACATCCCAGAGGAACAGCAAGTTACCGAAGTTGCCCTTGTAGTGGGTCACGCCATCCTCGGCGCTCAGGCCATGGTGAGCCGAATGGGTCGAAGGCGTTGAAAAGACTCGCTCCAGCAGCCACATCAGTGGCCGGAGAAAACCGATGCGGTACAGCTTGTCGTCCCAGGCCACGCTGCTGTGTGCGGCGAAGATCACCGTCATCTTGAGAATCAGGTAACCGTAATAGACCGGCGCCAGCCCCAGGTAGATCAGCACCCCGGAGAACCAGATCCCGGGCATCAGCAGGTAATAGAAGCTGTTGTTGCGATAAACGATGCGAATGCTCATGTAGGGCGCCGAATGGTGAGCCCGGTGCAGGGCATACAGCGCTGGGAGACGATGGGTCAGGCGGTGCCACCAGTATTGGGTCATGTCATCGAAGATCAGGAACAACAGCAGACCAAGCACCCAGGGCGTATCCGCCAGCATGCCCTTGGCTTGTGGCAGTGCCTGGCCCATGAGCGCACCGCTGGCCCACATCACCAGGGGAAAGGTCACGCCGAGCAACAGGCTTGAACCCACCGCCTCGATCAGCACGTCGCGGCGCTGGCCACGGGGTTGGCGAAAGGCTGAACAAGCTATTTCAAGGAGGATGAAAAACACAAAGATCGCCGAAACGATCAACAGGGGGTTGTTGGTCATCAGATCGTGGTTCATGGCATTCTCGCTCTTATCCTTATGGGCAACGCCCGACCATTAGAGATCAGCAAGGCAGCCCTCTCTATGCGCGAAATGGACAGAATCCAGCGAGATCCGGCCAACCGAGCGGCCCCGCGCTTTCATCGAGGACGCCTCGGTGAAGTCTTGCAACGCTTCCTCAATGACCAGAGCGCCGCCACGCACCAGGACTACAACCTGCTGCACCTGGAACAGCTATGGCGCGCCGCGGCGGCGTTGGAGCCGGCCATAGGCCTCAAACTGTTCGAACGCTTCACGCCCCAGGACTGGCACGTTATTGCCCACGCCAGCCTCTACTGCCCGGATGTTGCCGCGTCCATGGCATTCTGGGTTCGCTATGCGCCGTTGGGCTCGGACACCGATCGCGTGCAACGGGTGACGGATGCCCGAGGTTCTGGTGTTGAAATCCATATCGACACCTCGGCGGAGTTGAGCCGCTACCTGATCGAACACTATGGCGTCATGTCCATCACTCAACTGCGGCGTGGTACTGGTCTTGCGGTGCAGCCAGTGCTGGCCTGCTTCAGCCATTCACGTCCCGCCTATCACGCGCAATACCAGCATTGGTTCGGCGACCGTATCGAGTTTGATTGCCGGGCCAACCGTTTCTACTTCGATCCGCAAAGCCTGCAACTGCCACTGCAGACCCGCCACGTCGGCATGCTCGACCTGCTGAGCGAAGAGCTGGATCGACGGGTGGCCCTGCACCAACGGCTGAGCGGTTGGGCAGCCAAGGTGGCCAGGGCCTGTCGTCAGGCCCTGGCGGCTGGCCATCCAGTAACCCTGGAAAGCCTTTGTGCCCATCTGCATCAAAGCCCGCGCACGCTACGGCGACGTCTCGCGGAACAGGGGCTGAGTTTTCGCCAGTTGCTGGACCAGACCCGCGCCGAACTGGAAATGCATTTGGAATTGCAAGGCGAATCCCGGGCGCAGATTGCGCTACAGCTGGGTTACAACGATCAGGCGGCCTATCTGCATGCGCGCAAGCGCTGGAAAACCTCCGGCACCTGAGGTTTATCCGCGCCCAAAAAAAGACCCCGGCATTGCGGCCGGGGTCTTTTCAACACTGCGGTTCAGGCATTAGTAACGCTTGATGTCCGCCTGGTTTTCCAGTTGCTTGCGGTAGGCGGCAAAGTCTTGCTGCCCTACACGCGAGGCCAGGAAGCGACGGTATTGAGCCTTCTCTTCCTCGGTCGGCGCAGCGGCTTCATTGACGCCATTGAGCTGCAGCACCAGCAGATTGCCGTTAGGCAGGGTGACGCTAGTGAAGGTCGGCTTGTCCTTGGACTCAGGCTTGCTCATGCGGAACAACGCCTGCAGAACAGCTGGGTCGATACCGTCCTGACCACGGGTCACCGCTTGTGCGACTTTCCAGTTCTGGCCATCAACCGGCTTGTTCAGCGCAGTCTTGCCATCACGCAGGCTGGCAATCAACTCTTCGGCCTTGGTCTTGGCTGCAGCACTGGCGTGCTCCTTGGCCAATTGCGTGCGAATGGCGCTGGCGACGCTTTCCAGCGGCAGTTGCTCAGGTTTGCGATGCTCTTTGGCACGCAGCACCACGACAGTTTCCGGGTCCAGTTCGATGGCGGTGCTGTTGGCTCCCTCATCGAGGACTTCGGTGCTGAACGCCGCCTGCACCACTGCACGATTGGCGGCGATGCCGTCGCCACCTTCACGGCC
>NZ_MOAK01000087.1:75914-78607 GCF_003732485.1 Pseudomonas protegens | reverse complement strand
GATCGGAAGCCTCGAACGACGAGTCTTCCAGTTGCTTGGTCGCCTCGACGAAACGCTGCTCGACCTGCTGAGTTTTCAGGTCGCGTGTCAGCTTGTCCTTGAGACTGGCAAAGCTCGGCACTTCCGGCGCTTCGATACCCAACAGTTTGATCAAGTGGAAACCGAAGTCGGTACGCACCGGTGCCGAGACCTGATCCTTGTTCAACGCATACAGCGCCTTCTCGAAGCTTGGGTCATAAACACCTGGACCGGCATAGCCCAAGTCGCCGCCATTATTGGCCGAGCCTGGATCCTGGGAGAACTCCTTGGCCAGTGCCTCGAAGCTTTCGCCCTTGGCCAGACGCGCCTGGACCTCTTCGATCTTGGCCTTGGCCTGAGCCTCATTCACCTTATCGTTGACTTCGATTAGGATGTGCGCGGCACGACGTTGCTCGGACAGGTTGGCGATTTCCTTCTGATACAGCGCTTGCAGGTCCTCGTCCTTGACACTGACCTGGTCAAAGAAGGCGGCCTTCTTCAGCTCGATGTAATCAATCACCACTTGGTCGGGAGTCATGAACTCCTTGGCGTGCTGATCGTAGTAGGCCTTGACCTCGTCATCGGTCAGCTTGACCGCTGCCGGATCGGCCTTGATGTTCAGCGAAGCGAAATCACGGGTCTGTTTTTCCAGACGAGCGAACGCCAGTACTTGAGCATCGGTGACGAAACCACTGCCCGCCAGGCCGGCACGCACTTGGCCGATCAGCATTTCCTGAGCCAGCATCTGGCGGAATTGCAGACGGGTGTAGCCCAGCTGACGAATCACTTGATCGAAACGCTCAGGGCTGAATTTGCCTTCAACCTGGAATTCCGGCGTCTGCAGGATCACCTGGTCCAGCGCGCCCTCAGAGAAGGCAAACTTGGAATCCTGTGCACCTTGCAGCAACAGCTTGCGGTCGATCAGCCCTTTCAAAGCGGCTTCGCGCAGCATCTTCTCATCCAGCAGGGAGGCATCGAAATCTTTGCCCAACTGTTGCATCAGTTGACGACGTTGCATGTCGACGGCCTGACTCAACTCGTTCTGAGTGATTTCCTCGCCGTTGACCTTGGCCGCGTCCTGGTTATGGGTAGTGGCCTGGAAAATGGCATCGAAACCGGTCAGCGCCAACAGTGCGACGATGACCCCGATGATGGTTTTGGCAATCCAGCCTTGTGAATTGTCCCTGATATTCTGCAGCATGCGTCCCCCAGAAACGGCTGTACTTCAATTTAAGCAACCGTGGAGCGTGGGTAGAGTCCGGATAGAAGAAAGGCGCATCCGAGGATGCGCCTTCTCGTAACTGGCGGAGCGGACGAGAGCCAAACCTGCGACCCTCGGCGTTGGCCGGTGATACACCGGCCTACTGGCGCCCCGCTGCCAGATCAGGCATGACCCCGACCCGGATGGGCAAAGACCCTGAAGAAACTTAGTTTACGGCTTCTTTCAGTGCTTTACCGGCTTTGAAACCTGGCTTTTTAGCAGCAGCGATTTCCAGAGTCTTACCGGTCTGTGGGTTACGACCGATACGAGCTGGACGATCAGTTACGGAGAAAGTACCGAAACCAACCAGAACAACAGAGTCACCGGCCTTCAGAGCGCCAGTAACGGATTCGATTACTGCGTCCAGCGCACGGCCAGCAGCAGCTTTCGGGAGATCAGCAGATGCAGCGATAGCATCAATCAGTTCCGACTTGTTCACTCTAAGTCCCCTTATATATCTATGAGTATGATTCTAAGTTTTTTGGTGAAAGCAAAAACGAGTGCTGAATGGCCTACAGACACTTAAGAGCCGCTTTATAACAAGGGCTCTAAAAAGCTGTCAAGGAAGCCCCCCAGGCTAATGCGTACTAATGCGTGCTAATTCTTTCCTTAGAGTCAGACTCGCGTTTTTCATCCTTTGCAACTATCTCGGGAGCCACATCCGGCAAGGGCTCCGGCGCGTATTGCAGCGCAATTTGCAGGACTTCGTCAATCCATTTAACTGGTTTAATCTGCAGATCCTGCTTGATATTGTCAGGAATTTCTTTCAAATCGCGAACATTCTCTTCAGGAATGATCACCGTCTTGATTCCACCCCGGTGAGCTGCGAGTAATTTCTCTTTCAGCCCGCCGATGGCCAATACCTGACCACGCAGGGTGATCTCCCCCGTCATCGCCACATCAGCCCGCACCGGAATGCCGGTCAGCGCTGAAACCAACGCCGTGCACATGCCTATGCCCGCGCTAGGGCCGTCTTTAGGAGTGGCCCCTTCCGGCATGTGGATGTGAGTGTCGCGCTTCTCGTGGAAGTCCAGAGGAATGCCCAGGCTCTTGGCTCGACTGCGGACCACGGTCAGCGCAGCAGTGATCGACTCGACCATGACATCCCCGAGAGAACCGGTCTTGATCAACTGGCCCTTGCCTGGAACCACAGCGGCTTCGATCGTCAGCAACTCACCGCCTACCTGAGTCCAGGCCAGGCCGGTCACTTGACCGATCTGATCCTGCTGCTCGGCCAGGCCGTAGCGGAATTTACGCACACCCAGGAAGTGCTCCAGCAGGTCGGAGGTGACCTTCACCGAGAAGCGTTTTTCCATCGCGTGCTCTTTCACCGCCTTGCGGCAAACCTTGGCAATCTGGCGCTCCAGGCCCCGTACACCGGCCTCGCGAGTGTAGTAGCGGATGATGTCGCGGA
>NZ_MOAK01000087.1:75228-75866 GCF_003732485.1 Pseudomonas protegens | reverse complement strand
CTGCTTGGGCGACAGGTACTTGACCGCAATGTTGATCTTCTCGTCCTCGGTGTAGCCCGGCAGACGAATCACCTCCATACGATCCAGCAATGCCGGAGGAATATTCATCGAGTTGGAGGTGCAAAGGAACATCACATCGGACAGGTCGTAGTCGACTTCCAGATAGTGATCGTTGAAGTTGTGGTTCTGCTCAGGATCCAGAACCTCCAGCAATGCCGACGCCGGATCACCGCGCATATCACTGCCCATTTTGTCGATTTCATCGAGCAGGAACAGCGGGTTGCGAACGCCAACCTTTGTCATCTTTTGAATCAATCTTCCTGGCATCGAACCGATGTAAGTCCGACGATGCCCACGGATTTCCGCTTCATCACGTACGCCACCCAGAGCCATACGTACAAACTTGCGGTTGGTCGCGTTGGCGATCGACTCTGCAAGGGAGGTCTTACCTACCCCAGGAGGACCGACGAGGCACAACACCGGACCACGAATCTTCTTCACGCGCTTCTGCACAGCGAGGTATTCGAGAATCCGCTCTTTGACTTCTTCCAGGCCATAGTGGTCGGCGTCGAGAATATCCTCGGCGCGCGCCAGGTCGAGACGCACCTTGCTTTGGGCCTTCCACGGCACTTGAACCA
>NZ_MOAK01000087.1:74541-75179 GCF_003732485.1 Pseudomonas protegens | reverse complement strand
CTGCTTGAGCTTGTTGAGCTCGGCCTGAGCCTTGGTCATGGCGTCCTTTGGCAGGCCGGCGGCATCGATGCGCTTTTTCAGCTCTTCGATTTCATTGTGACCTTCGTCACCATCGCCCAGCTCTTTCTGAATGGCCTTCATCTGCTCATTCAGGTAGTACTCGCGCTGGCTGCGTTCCATTTGTTTCTTGACGCGGCCACGAATGCGTTTTTCCACTTGCAGAAGATCGATCTCGGCATCCAGCAATGCCAGGACGTGCTCAACCCGAGCGGACAGATCAATGATCTCGAGAATCTCCTGCTTCTGCTCGATCTTCAACGCCATATGCGCCGCCATGGTATCTACCAGGCGACTTGGCTCATCGATGCTGTTGAGCGAAGACAACACCTCGGCAGGGACTTTCTTGCCCAGTTGCACATACTGCTCGAACTGGGACAGCAAACTACGAACGAACACTTCCGACTCACGATCAGGAGCATCCACTTCATCAATCAGGGAGACTTCTGCGCGGCAATGGCCATCAACCTCGCTGAAGCGCTCTACAGCGCCGCGCTGTTCGCCTTCAACCAACACCTTGACGGTGCCATCAGGCAGCTTGAGCAACTGCAAGACAGTCGCAATGGTACCTACGCGATAGA
>NZ_MOAK01000087.1:46320-74485 GCF_003732485.1 Pseudomonas protegens | reverse complement strand
CTGCTTGTCGCCCGTCATCGCTGCCTCAAGGGCTTCGATCGACTTCTCGCGCCCCACAAACAGCGGGATAACCATGTGCGGATAAACCACAACATCACGCAATGGCAGGAGAGGCAATTCGATGGTTGTCTTCATGATTTCGCCTCTACGGCGGCCGTACGGCCGTAAACAGATGGAAGTAAGCTTGAAACCAAGATGGGGGCTGCCTGGAAAAAAAACAAGCTTAAAGACAGCACTTTAAGGCGCTAAAAACAAAGGGGCCCGAAGGCCCCTTCTTTCAATCCAACAGCGCGACGCTTACGCGTCTGGCGCTGCCTTGGCCGTCGGCTCACTGTTTTCATAGATGTACAGTGGCTGTGACTTACCTTCAATAACGCTTTCGTCGATCACTACTTTACTCACCTCGGATTGCGAGGGGATCTCATACATAGTGTCGAGCAGAACACCTTCGAGAATCGAACGCAGGCCACGAGCGCCTGTCTTTCGTTCAAGTGCGCGCTTGGCGACCGACTTCAAGGCGTCAGTGCGGAACTCCAGGTCGACACCTTCCATCTCGAACAACTTGGCGTACTGCTTGGTCAAGGCATTCTTCGGCTCAGTGAGGATCTGGATCAGCGCTGCTTCGTCCAACTCATCCAGAGTGGCAAGAACCGGCAGGCGGCCGACGAATTCCGGGATCAGACCAAACTTGACCAAGTCGTCAGGTTCGACTTCACGCAGGGACTCACCAACTTTCTTGCCCTCTTCCTTGCTACGCACCTCGGCATTGAAACCAATACCGCCACGGGTGGAACGGTTTTGAATAACCTTTTCCAGACCGGAGAACGCACCACCACAGATGAACAGGATGTTGCGAGTGTCGACCTGCAGGAACTCCTGCTGCGGATGCTTGCGACCACCTTGAGGCGGAACGGAGGCAACCGTGCCCTCAATCAACTTCAACAGGGCTTGCTGTACACCTTCACCGGAAACATCCCGGGTGATCGAAGGGTTGTCAGACTTACGGGAAATCTTGTCGATTTCATCGATGTAGACGATGCCCATCTGGGCTTTCTCTACGTCGTAGTCGCACTTCTGCAGCAGCTTCTGAATGATGTTCTCGACGTCCTCACCCACATAACCGGCTTCGGTCAGGGTGGTTGCATCCGCGATAGTGAACGGTACATTCAACAGACGGGCCAGGGTTTCAGCCAACAGCGTCTTACCCGAACCTGTAGGGCCGATCAGCAAGATGTTGCTCTTGCCAAGTTCGACGTCATCACTTTTCTTGTCACGCTGGTTCAGACGCTTGTAGTGGTTGTACACCGCTACCGCTAGAACCTTTTTTGCTCGCTCCTGACCAATCACGTACTGATCAAGGATGCCGCTGATTTCTTTAGGCGAAGGCAATTTATGCGCGCTGCTCTCGGCCTGTGCTTCCTGCACCTCCTCACGGATGATGTCATTGCACAAGTCGACGCACTCGTCGCAGATAAAGACCGAGGGGCCGGCAATCAATTTGCGTACTTCATGCTGGCTTTTGCCACAGAAGGAGCAATAAAGCAGTTTGCCGTTGTCCTCGCCGTTGCGGGTGTCAGTCATTCGTTCGATCCAAATCCGATAGGCTTGCAACACAAGATGAAGGCTATTGCGGGCTTTTTCAAGCCCGCCACTGATCAGAACAACTGACCAAGCCTATTTTGAGCTGCTTATTTTAAGCGGGGCGTTGGTTGATTACTTCATCGATCAACCCGTACTCACGCGCTGCTTCGGCGCTCATGAAGTTATCGCGATTGGTATCGCGCTCGATTTCTTCCAGAGTGCGCCCGCTATGCTTGGCCATCAGCGTGTTAAGACGCTCACGGATGAAGAGGATTTCCTTGGCATGGATTTCGATATCCGACGCCTGTCCCTGGAAACCGCCCAGTGGCTGGTGAATCATCACTCGGGAGTTTGGCAGGCAGAAACGCTTGCCAGAGGCACCGGCCGTCAGCAAAAACGCACCCATGCTGCATGCCTGACCAATACAGGTGGTTGAAACGTTAGGCTTGATGAACTGCATGGTGTCGTAGATCGACATGCCAGCCGTCACCGAGCCGCCCGGGGAGTTGATATAGAGATGGATGTCCTTGTCCGGGTTTTCCGCTTCAAGGAATAGCAGTTGCGCACAGATCAGGTTGGCCATGTAGTCCTCTACAGGACCTACCAGAAAGATCACTCGCTCCTTGAGGAGGCGCGAGTAGATGTCGTAGGCGCGTTCGCCACGAGCAGACTGCTCGACAACCATCGGGACCAGACCGCCTGCGGCCTGGATATCAGAGTTCTGCTGAATATACGAATTACGGAACATGCTCTGCAGTCACTCCCAAATAGTCACGTCTTGAATACGCATAAGCCAGCGCGAAGGCTGGCTTATGGTGTGTGCTTCGAACGAGAAGAAAATCAGTCGGCTTGAGGTGCCTCTACCGGCTTGACCGCTTCTTCGTAAGAGACCGATTTGTCGGTCACGCTAGCTTTCTGCAGAACAGTATCCACAACTTGCTCTTCCAGCACAACCGAACGGACTTCGTTCAATTGCTGCTCGTTCTTGTAGTACCAGGACACGACCTGCTCAGGCTCTTGGTAAGCCGAAGCCATTTCCTGGATCAGTTCGCGAACGCGGTCTTCATCAGGCTTCAGATCGAATTGCTTAACAACTTCAGCAACGATCAGACCCAGTACTACGCGTCGCTTGGCTTGCTCCTCGAACAGCTCGGCAGGCAGTTGATCCGGCTTAATGTTGCCACCGAATTGCTGGACAGCCTGAACGCGCAGACGGTTAACTTCGTTGTCCAGCAGGGCCTTCGGCACTTCGATCGGGTTGGAGGCCAGCAGACCGTCCATCACCTGATTCTTCACCTTGGACTTGATGGCCTGGCGCAGCTCGCGCTCCATGTTCTTGCGAACTTCGGCACGGAAACCTTCCAAACCTGCTTCCTTGATACCGAACTGAGCGAAAAACTCTTCGGTCAGCTCTGGCAGCTTAGGCTCGGAAACGCTGTTGACGGTCACGGTGAACTCGGCAGCCTTGCTGGCCAGATCCAGGTTCTGATAGTTCTCAGGGAAGGTCAGGTTCAGAACACGCTCTTCACCGGCCTTGGCGCCGACCAGACCGTCTTCAAAGCCAGGGATCATGCGGCCGGAACCCAATACCAACTGAGTGCCTTTAGCCGAACCGCCTGCGAAAGCTTCACCGTCAACCTTACCCACGAAGTCGATGTTCAGTTGATCATCGTTCTGCGCCGCGCGATCAGCAACTTCGAAGCGAACATTCTGCTTACGCAGGATTTCCAGCATGTTGTCCAGATCAGCATCAGCCACGTCAGCGCTCAGACGCTCAACAGCGATGTTTTCGAAACCGGCAACCGTGAACTCTGGGAAAACTTCGAAAGTGGCAACGTATTCCAGGTCCTTGCCCTTCTCCAGCACCTTAGGCTCAACCGAAGGAGCGCCAGCCGGGTTCAGCTTCTGCTCAACAACGGCTTCATAGAAGGACGCCTGGATCACATCACCCACCGCCTCTTGACGCGCATCAGCCTCATAACGCTGACGAATCACGCTCATTGGAACCTTGCCAGGGCGGAAGCCCGCAATTTTGGCCTTTTGGGCAGTCTGCTGCAGACGCTTGTTGACCTGGCTCTCGATGCGCTCAGCCGGCACGGTGATGCTCATGCGGCGCTCAAGAGCAGAAGTATTTTCAACAGAAACTTGCATGGATATTCCTCGTTGCACAGACGTTAGCCGGCCGTTTTCCGACCCCAGAATCAAGGGCATGCATTCTAGTGGGTCAAACTCAAGAAGTCACCCTACTGAAAACGGGTAAAAAACAGCCGACAATGTGAAGGCGAGGACAAAGGGTTGAGCCTCGCCATGAGAGCAAATACTACGAATCCAACCAGAGCCTCTACACCAACCCTTCTATATATAGAAGGAGCCGATCAGAGCCCCCTGACAAACACCAACCAATAGCCAAGATCCGAGCACCCGGCGACCAAAGGCCAACCATTGCTCAGCCCAGCCGCCCCACTATTGGCGGAAGCACTGGACATATCGGACCCAGAAACGAAAACGGCGCAGCCCTTTTCAGGTGCTGCGCCGTAATCTGCTATTAACTAGCTACTTTATTGGTGCGGACGAAGAGACTCGAACTCTTACACCTTGCGGCGCTGGAACCTAAATCCAGTGTGTCTACCAATTCCACCACGTCCGCTTAACAAGCTTTTAAAGCAAAGGCGCCAGATTATTAATCTGGCGCCCTCTTCGAATATGGGGTGGACGATGGGGATCGAACCCACGACAACAGGAGTCACAATCCTGTGCTCTACCAACTGAGCTACGCCCACCATATTGCGTTACTTGTGCCAAAGCTGCCTAATGGCGCACCCGGCAGGACTCGAACCTGCGACCATCCGCTTAGAAGGCGGATGCTCTATCCAGCTGAGCTACGGGCGCCTTATTAATCTGTATTCTTTAACGATTACAAACTAATTGCTTTCAGTCGTTACGAGCTAAACATCAACTCTGCCCGACCTTCTTAACCAGTGCTAGGCTGTGCCCGACAAGTGCGACGAATGTTATAGACGAGCCTTTAGGTCGTCAACTCTTTTTTGAAAAAAATTCATTTAATTAAAGGAGTTAGGGGAATTTGCAGACCAAGCGCCTTTGCCCTCACGTTCCGACATGCGAGAATGCGTTCTCTTTTTCTCTCCCTCTCGATGGTTAATCACGCGTCATGACTGCACAACTAATCGACGGCAAAGCGATCGCCGCTAGCCTGCGCCAGCAGATCGCCAAACGTGTCGCCGAGCGTCGCCAGCAAGGCCTGCGTACTCCGGGCCTCGCGGTGATTCTGGTCGGCAGCGACCCGGCCTCTCAGGTTTATGTCTCGCACAAGCGTAAAGACTGCGAAGAGGTCGGCTTCCTTTCCCAAGCCTATGACTTGCCCGCCAACACCACTCAAGAAGCCCTGGCTGGCTTGATCGATCGCCTCAACGATGACCCGAACATCGACGGCGTCCTGCTACAACTGCCACTCCCTGAGCATCTGGATGCGTCTCTGTTACTAGAACGCATTCGTCCGGACAAAGATGTGGATGGCTTCCATCCTTATAACGTCGGTCGTTTGGCCCAGCGCATTCCCCTGCTGCGCCCCTGCACCCCCAAAGGCATCATGACCCTGCTGGAAAGCACCGGTGCCGATCTATATGGCATGGATGCAGTAGTAGTGGGCGCATCCAATATCGTCGGGCGCCCGATGGCCATGGAGTTGCTGCTGGCTGGCTGCACCGTGACCGTCACCCACCGCTTCACCAAGGATTTGGCTGGCCACGTTGGCCGTGCCGACCTGGTAGTCGTTGCCGCGGGCAAGCCCGGCCTGGTCAAGGGCGAATGGATCAAGGAAGGCGCTATCGTCATCGATGTCGGCATCAATCGCCAGGAAGACGGCAAACTGGTGGGCGACGTGGTTTATGAAACCGCCCTGCCGCGCGCGAGCTGGATCACTCCAGTACCTGGTGGCGTAGGCCCCATGACCCGCGCCTGCCTGCTGGAAAACACTCTGTACGCGGCCGAATCGCTGCACAGCTGAGTTTTCGACAGCGCATGAAAAACCCGCCCATGGCGGGTTTTTTTATGCGCCAACGCTACAACGTCCTGGCGCTCTTTATCGCCCCTGAATCTTAGCGCTCAGGATCGCACCCAGCCTATTCTGAAACAGCAGTACCACTCAGGAAAAAACGGTGTTTTTTCTTGGTTTTTAAGGGTTTTCGACTGACCACTGAAGAACAATCGACAGTTCCTCAGCTATATTCATAAAATGTAACGCTTTCCCGAAAAAGCCCGTTGCCAAACGGCATATCCATCTTTATCGAGTCCGCCCGCGTGAAAATCCGTCTCTCCATCCTCAGCTTGTTGTTTGCTGTGTCCGGCACCTTGATCACGCACAGCGTCGATGCCAGCGAAACCACCGCGGCGCCAAGAGACACTTCACAATTGCATATTGCATCCGGCAGCGCCCTGCTGCTGGACCTGCAAACCAACAACGTCATCTATTCCAGCAATCCGGACGTCGTGGTGCCCATCGCTTCGGTGACCAAACTGATGACCGCCATGGTGGTTCTGGACGCCAAGCTGCCGCTGGATGAATACATCTCCATGAACATCAGCGACACCCCGGAAATGAAGGGCGTGTTCTCTCGGGTCAAGCTCAACAGTGAACTGAGCCGTCGGGATACCCTGCTGATCGCCCTGATGTCCTCGGAAAACCGTGCCGCCGCCAGCCTGGCCCATCACTACCCGGGAGGCTATCCGGCCTTCATCGCCGCCATGAACGCCAAGGCCAATTCCCTGGGAATGACCCACACCCGCTATGTGGAACCCACCGGCCTGTCGATCCATAACGTGTCCACGGCTCGCGACCTGAGCAAATTGCTGGTCGCAGCCCGCAAATACCCGCTACTGAGTGAACTGAGCACCACCAAGGAAAAGACCGTGGCGTTCCGCAAGCCCAACTACACCCTGGGCTTTCGCAACACCGACCACTTGGTCAACAAGGAGAAATGGGACATCAAGATCACCAAGACCGGCTTCACCAATCAGGCCGGTCACTGCCTGGTGCTGGTCACCAGCATGGGCAATCGCCCGGTAGCCCTGGTGATTCTCGACGCCTTCGGTAAATACACCCACTTCGCCGACGCCAGCCGCATCCGCAACTGGGTGGAAACCGGCAAGAGCGGCTCGGTACCGGACGTAGCCTTGCGCTACAAGGCCGACAAGAACCTCAAGAACCGTCAGACCGCGGCCCCTCAAGCCTCGCACTGATACCCAAGCACAACAACGGCGCCCAATGGCGCCGTTGTTGTCTGCAGGCCTCAGTGATTGTCGAGCGCTTTGCTCGCCCGGGCCGCCGCCTGTTCCTGACCGGCCTGCCCCAGCTCATTGGCCGCTTTCAACCAGCGCTGGCGATCGACCTGGGCCGGCAGCTGGTTGGGCGCCTGAATCAACACCGCAAAGCTTCCGGCGCTCTTCCAGGAAGACTCAAACTCACTGAAGCTCATCAGTTGTCGACGGCTTTTCGCTCCGCGCAGCAGCACGGTTTGCTTGTCCCGGTTATAGCCGGCCAACACCGCATAACGCGGTTCAGCCCAGAACGTCGAACCTTCGGTAAAGCGCACCAATACCGGATAACCTGCAGCCACCTGGGTCAGCAGAGCCGCTAGATGGTCATCCAGGGGATAGACCACCATGCCGTATTCACGCGCCAGGTTCTGCATGTTCTGCTGCAACTGCGCCTCGGCGCCAGGCAGGTGCAAGGGTTTGTCCAACAACCCCGGAGTAATCACGATGCCCTGTTGCGACAGCATGCCGGCCAAGGCTCCGGGGGCACTTTGATACATCTCGC
Organism: Pseudomonas protegens; assembly: GCF_003732485.1. Taxonomy (GTDB): domain Bacteria; phylum Pseudomonadota; class Gammaproteobacteria; order Pseudomonadales; family Pseudomonadaceae; genus Aquipseudomonas; species Aquipseudomonas protegens_B. The sequence goes on along the minus strand of NZ_MOAK01000087.1, from coordinate 67,068 downwards.
CACGGAAAAACGGCACGCCGTTGAGCTCCACCCGCTCCGGCAGGCGCTGGATCTCGGGTTGCACGCTACCGGCACAACCGGCCAGGCTCAAGACACAGGCGCTGACCAGCAGCGCCGCTCGAAATCGAGGAAATACCCGCACCATCATCGCTCTCTGTATTCAAACGCCGGACGACCCGGTCCCGGCTGGGGCCTTGATCATAGGGTGCTCACGGGCGAGGGTATAGCGTTAAGCGGCAGTTAATTGAACACCATAGAGCGAAGTATTCGAAGACTCTCGACTATTGGTCAATAGCCTGAAACACAGAGGCTACTAGACTGTCCATTGGTAAGAGTGTGTGCCCTGGACAGGGCATCAAGGAGGCACTTATGAGCCTGACAACGACGATAGTGATGCTGATCCTGGGCTGGCTGGCAGTAGCCACTGCAATGCTCTGGGGCGTGCTGCGCATCACCCGTCGCCACCATCATCAACCCCAGCAGTCCACTCCTGGCAGCAAGACCGGAAAAGCCGCCCGGCGCCCAGCCCCCGCTCACTGATCAACATTTGCGCTCTCCCGAAAACAACACGGCCGCCTGACTCCAAGGAGTACAGACGGCCGTTGGTCATGGTGGCGATCAGCTCTCGGCCTGCGCCGCCAGACGCTTCTGCCGAGCCCGACGGGCCAGCATGTTCAGGCTTTCAATGGCCGCCGAGAACGCCATCGCCGCATACACATACCCTTTGGGCACATGAGCGCCGAAACCTTCGGCGATCAGGGTCATGCCGATCATGATCAGGAAGCCCAGGGCCAGCATCACCACAGTCGGGTTGTCATTGATGAACTTGGCCAACGGCTCGGCGGCCAGCAGCATCACCAGTACCGACACCACCACGGCAATGATCATGATCGGCAAGTGCTCGGTCATGCCCACGGCAGTAATGATGCTGTCGATGGAGAACACCATGTCCAGCAACAGGATCTGACCGATCGCCGCGGCAAAGCCAATGGCCACGCCCGGTGTCTGGGGTTTGTCTGCCTCAGTCTCCGGAACCATGCTGTGATGGATCTCCGTGGTGGCTTTCCACACCAGGAACAGACCACCGGCAATCAGGATCATGTCCTTCCAGGAGAAGCTCTGCCCCATCACTTCGATCACCGGCTCGGTGAGCTGGACGATGAAGGCGATGGTGCTGAGCAGCGCCAGACGCAGGAACAACGCCATGCCAATACCGATGCGCCGCGCCTTGGCCCGATGCTTTTCCGGCAACTTGTTGGTGAGGATGGAAATAAAGATCAGGTTATCGATGCCGAGCACGATTTCCATCACCACCAGGGTGGCCAGGGCGACCCAGGCAGTGGGGCTGGCGGCGAGTTGTAAAAGATAATCCATGGGTCAATCCTGAATCGGTTGTATGAAAGATCAGATTTCCTGGGACGACTCCGGCTTCTTCGCCGCGTCTTCCTGTGGTTTTTCCTTGCCGGTCACACTTTGCGTGGCGTCACTCAACGCTTGCTCTGCGGCCTTGTGGGTGTCGTCGATGGCTTGCTTGGCAGTCTCGGCCGCCTTGTCCAGCACCTGTTGGGCGCTTTTTTCCGCCTGATCACAACCCGCCAGGGTCAGCATAGACAGGGCCAGCAGCGATGCTGCGCCCAGGGTTTTGAATGACATGCGGTATTCCTCGATAGAACGGACGGGGCCAAGGTGGGGCCCCCTCGATAGCGAGGCATTCTAAGGAGAGTGACACTTCAGGAAAATTCGTATTTTTAGCAGTTATACTTCGGTTTTAACGAACTGATAAGCGCCATGCTCAACTACCGCCAACTGCATTATTTCTGGGTTGTAGCCAAGACCGGCAGCATCGTGCGCGCCTGCGAGCAGCTCAACCTGACCCCACAAACCATCAGCGGCCAGATCAGCCTGCTGGAGCAGACCTATGGCATCGAACTGTTTCGCCGGGTCGGACGCCAGCTGGAGCTGAGCGAAGCCGGGCGCCAGGCCCTGCCTTACGCCGAACAGATGTTCCAGCTTGGTGGCGAACTGGAAGCCATGCTCCGGGCCCGCCCTGACGAGCAGCAGATCCAGTTCCGTGTCGGCGTGGCAGACGTGGTGCCCAAGTCCATTGTCTATCGCCTGATCGCACCGACCATGGAGCTCAGCGACCCGATTCGCCTGACCTGCCGCGAAGACAAGCTGGAACGCCTGCTGGCGGACCTGGCCATCCAGCGCCTGGACCTGGTGATCTCCGACAGCCCCATGCCCTCGCACCTGGACATCAAGGGCTACAGCCAGAAACTCGGAGAATGCGGCGTCAGCTTCTTCGCCACCAAGGAGTTGGCGCGATTGCACGGTGCGGACTTTCCCCGGGGCCTGCACGGCGCCCCGTTGCTGATCCCGGGCCAGGAAACCGTGGTTCGCAGCCGCCTATTGCGCTGGTTCGCCGAACAGCAGTTGCAACCGCGAATCATCGGCGAGTTCGATGACAGCGCGCTGATGCAGGCCTTCGGCCAATCCGGCAGCGGGATCTTTATCGCTCCCAGCGTGATTGCCGAGGAGGTCCGGCAACAGTACGGCGTGCAACTGATTGGCCAGACCGATGCCGTGACCGAATCGTTCTATGCCATTTCCGTGGAGCGCAAGGTCAAGCACCCCGGCATTGTCGCCATCACCGAAGGGGCGCGACGGGAACTGTTCACGCCCCTGAACCACTGATCAGGAAGGACAGGCGTCCGGCGCCTTGAGGTTCATCAGCAGCAACGCCAGGGCGATGGACAGCAAAATGAAGCCGGACGCCGCAAACCCCAGGCTGCCCAGCCCCAGGGTATCGATCACCCGGCCGCCAACCATGGCCCCCAGGCCGATTCCCAGGTTGGCCCCGGCGATGTTCAGCGACGCGGCGAACGCCGGCGCTTGCGGCGCCGCCTTGATCAGGCGCACATGGCTGACCAGGAACAGCGCTGCCTGGGTCACGCCCCAGACGCCCATGGCTGCCGCCAACCCCAGGGTTGAATGAATGCTCGGCACCAGGGCCACCATGCCGCCGATCATCAACCCACAGAACACCACCGAAGCAATCAGCGGATGCCGGTCCACAGCCCGGCCACCCAGGGAGTTGCCGATCAACCCCACCGCGCCGAAGCCCATCAGGCACCAGCCCACCAAAGTGCCATTGAAGCCCGCCAGGCGCTCGAGAATATCCGCCAGGTAGGTGTAGGCAGTGAACATGCCGCTGAACACCAGAATCGACAGCAGCACATGCCCCAGCATCAGCGGGCTGCGCAGGATGCGAAACTGCGAACGCAGGCTCGCCTGTTCGTTATGCGGCTTGGTAGTCGGCAGGTAGGCCCATAGCAGCAGGGCCTTGGCGAACGCCACCACCGCGAGGATGCCGAAGGCGCTGCGCCAGCCAAAGGCATCGGCAATCAGAGTGCCCACGGGAATCCCGAACACCGTGGCGCAGACAATGCCGAAGCCTATCTTGGCAATGGCGCGCCCGGCATAGTCCGGGCCGACGATGTCCACGGCCGTTTCGCTGGCCAGGGCCCAGAACACCGGCAACCCCAATGCCGGCACTAGTCGCGCCACGGACATCACCCAGATGTTCGGCGCCAGGGCCGCGAGGGTATTGGCCAGACCAAACATCAGCAGCACGCTGATAAACAGCTGCTTACGCGGAAAACGCGCGAAATAGGCGGTCAGAAAGGGCCCGAACGCGGCGACGGTGAACGCGAACAGGGTCACCAGCAAGCCGGCCTGGGACACGCTGACTTGCAAGTCCCGGGCAATCGACGGCAACAGGCCAACGATGATGAATTCCGTGGTCAGCACGGTAAAACCCGCAGCCGACAACAGCAGGATGGGCAACAACATCAAGAACTCCAGAAACGGCGACAGCAACGACAGCCCGAAGGGCCCGCTGACTGGATAGGAAAAGGGGATGGCGCATATTAACAGAGTGAGTACGGGTCAAGGCAACCGCCACGTCGGCGCTTTCCTTGCAGCGGCAAGTGGCAGATCGTCACATCAACGCGGGAAGCCCGGGCTGCTGTGATAAAGTCCGCCCCCTGCCAGAAACGGGCTTGGTCGCGCGCTGCCACTCAAGCGGCCCGATCGCCGGTTGCCATTGACCACCGCAGCCATGGGTGCCGCTCCAGCCCGGACCACTTCCGGCCCCGGGTACCCGGCATGCACTGCACATTAAAAAAAACAGAGATACCGCTATGAGCGCTTCCCCTCCTTCCCTTCTGCACACCCTCAAACGCCTCAGCCTGGTGACGCAGATCGTCATCGGCCTGCTTGCCGGGATCGCCCTGGCCCTGTTGGCACCTGACGTGGCAAAGTCCACCACCTTCATCGGCAAGGTCTTCGTCTCGGCGCTCAAGGCCGTGGCGCCGATCCTGGTGTTCGTGTTGGTGATGGCCTCCATCGCCAACCACAAGCACGGCCAGGAAACCCATATCCGGCCGATCCTGGTGCTCTACCTGCTGGGCACCTTCGCTGCCGCGGTGGTCGCCGTGATCGCCAGCAGCCTGTTCCCTTCCGCCCTGGTGCTGTCGACCCACGACGTCGCCATCAGCGCTCCCGGCGGCATCACCGAAGTGCTGCAAAGCCTGCTGCTGAGCGTGGTGGACAACCCGGTCAGCGCCCTGATGAATGCCAACTTCATCGGCATCCTGGCCTGGGCCATCGGCATGGGCGTGGCCATCCGTCATGCCGGCGAGACCACTCGCACCGTGCTCGATGACCTGTCCAATGGCGTCACCCTGATCGTACGCGTGGTGATCCGCTTCGCGCCCCTGGGGATCTTCGGCCTGGTGGCCTCGACCCTGGCCACTTCCGGCTTCGATGCGCTGCTGGGCTACCTGCACCTGCTGGCGGTACTGATCGGCTGCATGCTGTTCGTGGCCCTGGTGATGAACCCGCTGATCGTGTTCTGGAAGATCCGCCGCAACCCCTTCCCACTGGTACTGACCTGCCTGCGCGAGAGCGGCATCACCGCGTTCTTCACCCGCAGTTCGGCGGCCAACATTCCGGTGAACCTGGAACTGAGCAAGCGCCTGGGCCTGCATGAAGACACCTATTCGGTGTCGATCCCCCTGGGCGCCACCATCAACATGGCCGGCGCGGCGATCACCATCACCGTGCTGACCCTGGCCGCCGTGCACACCCTGGGCATCGCCGTCGACCTGCCGACCGCCGTGCTCCTCAGTGTGGTGGCGGCGATCTGCGCCTGCGGCGCTTCCGGTGTCGCCGGTGGCTCGCTGCTGCTGATTCCACTGGCCTGCAGCCTGTTCGGCATCCCCAGCGAAATCGCCATGCAAGTAGTGGCTGTAGGCTTCATCATCGGCGTGCTGCAGGACTCGGCGGAAACCGCACTGAACTCCTCCACCGACGTGCTCTTCACCGCCGCCGCGTGCATGGCCCAGGAAGACAAGGCGCAAGCCTCAGCCTGATTCACGGCCACTAAAAAGCCCGGCCAGGGTCAACCTGGCCGGGCTTTTTTATGCGCGCTGATAGGGTCGTGCCGCTCTTCAGCAGGACGGCTTAGAACGCGCCCATGTAGTCGCGCTTGCCCACTTCCACACCGTTGTGACGCAGGATCGCGTAGGTGGTGGTGACGTGGAAGAAGAACTGCGGCAAGCCGTAGGTCAGCAGGTAGGACTGGCCACTGAAGCGCTTCTCTTTCGGAGTGCCCGGACGGGTGACGATCTCGATGCCTTCCTTGCCGTCGATCTGCGAAGGCTGGATGCCCTCGATAAAGGCCAGGACCTTGGCGATCAGCGCCTGCAGGTCGGCGAAGGTGACTTCAGTGTCGTCGTACTTGGGCAGCTCGACCTCGGCCAGACGGGCCGATACGCCCTTGGCGAAGTCCACGGCGATCTGCACCTGACGCACCAGCGGGAACATGTCCGGATACAGGCGCGCCTGGAGCAAGGCATTGGGTTCGATATTCTTCGCCGTGGCGTGAGCTTCGGCCTTGTGCAGCACATCGCTCAAGGCGTTGAGCATTTGCTTGAAGACAGGAACGGAAGCGGCGTACAGGGAAATAGTCATGACAGTCTCGACATGGATGGCGGAAATACAACGAGCAGCGATTATAGCCACAGCAGCCGGCCCAGGGGCCTTTATCCCGGAGGCCCTTGGCGATAAGCGCTGGGCGGGACGCCAAACCAGCGCTTGAAGCTCTGGGAAAAACTCGACAGGTCGCTGAAACCCAGCCGTTCGGCGATCTGCGTCAGGCTCAAGGCCGGGTTGCCCAACAGCTCCAGGGCCCGGGCGCTGCGCTGCTGGCTAAGCAATTGCCGGTACGACGTGCCCTCCTCCTGCAAACGACGCTTGAGGGTGCGCACGCTGGTCCGGCTCAACCGCGCCATGCTCGGCAGGTCCGGTACGCTGCCGACGGGGGCGGCCTCAAGATACTGGCGCACCAGGGCCGCCGCCCCCTGAGGCGCCGAGCGACGCTCCAGCAACTGTGCGCACATCTGCTCGCACATCGACACCGTCAGTGGATTGGCCTGGGGCAAGGGCCGGGTCAGGAAACGCCGGTCGAAGGCCAGGCCATGCTGCCCGGCCCGATAGGTGGGACTCAGGCCCAGGATCTGCTCTGCCTCCCCCGTGCTGCGCGCCACAGGACGGCCATTGCACCGGGTAAACCGCGCCAGGCGAAAGTCCGGGCCCACAATCTCCTTCATCAATACCGCCGCAGCGGCCATGTCCCGCTGCAGCAGAAACTCCCGTACCGCCGGGTCCGCCACCGCAGGCTCAGCAAACGTCAGCACCCCCAACTCCTGCTCCAATCGGTAGCCGATCGTGGCAAAGGCATACGTCAGGGGTAAAAAGCGCAAGGCCAGGCTCAAGGCATCCGCCGCAGTCGCGCTGCTGATCAGGCCATAGCCGAACAGGCCGTAGCTGGAGAAGTGATAGCGCGCGCCCACGGCGTAACCCAAGCCCCGGGGATTGCCCAGCAAACCCAGCAGATTGCTCACCAGTTGCAGTTCCTGAGCCGCCGTCAACAGGCTGTTGGGGTCCTGCAACTGCTCCAGGGACAACCCCGAGCCGGCCAGCAAACTCACCACTGGCAAGCCCTTTTCGCGGCCGAAGCTCACCAGCAGCAAGGCGCTGGACGGCCCTCGGGTATAGGTCTGGATACTCATGGGCCGGGCTCATGAAGCGCTGATTTGGCCCAAATACTAAAGCACTTGTCCCGTTACAGCATGGGGCCTGCACTTTATTCCCTGCATGCTTCACTGATCGGGGCCGCACCACAGAAACAAGGACGTGGCCTCGGGAGGATCAACCCAGTGCCGCACAACAATAACAACGAGGTCGTCATGCCCCAATCAGCACCTGCCTGCACCCCACCCTCCAGCCCCACCGCGCCCCTTGAGGCCCTGATCATCGGTAGCGGCTTCGGTGGCCTGGGCATGGCCATCGCCCTGCGCAAGGCCGGGGTCGATCAGTTCATCCTTCTCGAGAAAGGCCAGGCCGTCGGTGGCGTCTGGCGCGACAACACCTACCCCGGCGCCGCCTGCGACGTGCCTTCGCACCTGTACTCGTTTTCCTTCGAGCCCAACCCGAACTGGTCCCGGGTGTTCGCCCCCCAGGCAGAGATCCACGGTTACCTGCAGCATTGCGCCCAGCGCTACGACCTGCTGCGCCACATCCACTTTGGCAGCGAAGTGCGCCACGCCCGGTTCGATGAAGCCAGCAGTTGCTGGCAGGTCATCTGCAGTGATGGCCAGGAACACTTCAGCCGCCTGCTGATCAGCGCCACTGGCCAACTGAGCCGCCCCGCCCTGCCCAATCTGCCGGGCCTGGACAGTTTCCAGGGCCATGTATTCCATTCCGCAGCCTGGGACCATCACTATCCCCTGGCCAACAAGCGCGTGGCGGTGATCGGAACCGGCGCCTCGGCCATCCAGTTCGTTCCGCAGATTGCCGACCAGGTGGCCGCGCTCAAGGTCTTCCAGCGCTCCCCGGCCTACATCATGCCCAAGGCCGACCGCGCCTACCGCCCGGAGGAAAAACAGCGATTCGCCCGCCATCCGCTATGGGCCAAGCTGGTGCGCGCCGCCCACTACCTGCACTTCGAATCCCGGGCGCTGGGCTTTACCCGGCTCAAGGGCCTGACCAAGTGGGTGGTTGGCATTCCTTTTCACCAGTTGCTGAACGCCTCGGTGCCCGATCCCGGACTGCGCCAACGCATGACCCCGGACTACCCCATCGGCTGCAAGCGCATCCTGCTGTCCAACGACTACCTGAAAACCTTTGCCAGGCCCCATGTCGAGCTGCTGACCCAGGGCATCGAGCGCATTACCGAGCACGGCATCGAAACCCTCGACGGTCAGCAGCACCCGGTGGATGCGATCATCTATGGCACCGGTTTCGCCGCCACCGAGTTCCTTTCGCCGATGCGCATCAGCGGCCGCGGCGGGGTCGACCTGAACCAGGCCTGGCAACATGGCGCGGCAGCCTACCTGGGGCTCAGCGTGCCCGGTTTCCCCAACTTCTTCATGCTCTACGGGCCCAACACCAACCTGGGCCACAACTCCATCATCCATATGCTGGAAAGCCAGATCTCCCACGTGATCAAGGCCCGCCGGGCGCTGCTCAAAAGCGGAGCGAAAACCCTGGAGGTGGACGAGTCGCCCCACCAGCGTTTTCAGTTGCGCATCCAGCGCCGCCTGGCCACCTCGGTGTGGAGCGGCTGCCAAAGCTGGTATGTCGACGCACAGGGGCACAACAGCACCAACTGGCCCGGTTTCACCTGGAGCTACAGATGGCTGACCCGCTACGCCGGACTGTCCGCCTACCGGTTTGCCAGCCCCTTGGACGCACCGTTTTCGACCAGCGATGGACAGCGAGTGGCCCCACCCGGGGATTGGCTGGAACGGGGTAACGCGGCTTTCTTGCGGCTTTTCCTGAGAGCCAGTTTCAGGCCCCTGATCGGCCCGCCGCGGGAGCTGGTGAGCCAGCGCAAGCTCGTCAACGCCCTCTCCTGGCTGATGCCCGGCGGCCTCGGCGTAACACGACAGCGCACGGACCTGGGTCAGTTGAGGGTGCAGACAGTCGAGCCCAAGGCCCGGACCTCGAACGCGGTCATCCTCTACCTGCACGGCGGCGCGTTCTGCCTGGGCAACCCGGACACCCACTACAGCGTCACCAGCCGCCTGGCCAGGGAAACTGGCTGCCGGGTCTGGGCGCCCGACTACCGACTGGCACCGGAGCATCCCTACCCGGCCGCGCTGGACGACTGCCTGGCCTGTTATGACGCCATCCGTGCCCAGGGCTGTCCGGCGCAACAGCTGCTGATTGCCGGTGACTCTGCCGGGGGCGCCCTGGTGCTGGCACTGGCGCTGACCTTGAAGCAACGCGGCGAGCCGTTCGCGGCCGGGCTGATATTGCTCTCGCCGGTCACCGATCCCGACCTGGGCGCAGACAGCATTCAATCCCGATCCGCCGTCGACCCGATGATCCGCCGCGACTGGCTGGAGCAGGCCCTCAAGGCCTACGCCGTCCCTGCGCAGACGCTTTCACATCGCCCTCTGGAAGCGGACCTGCGCGGCCTGCCGCCGATGCTGATTCAGGTCGGCGACCAGGAGCTGCTGCTGTCCGACGCCCTCCGCCTGGCGGAACGCGCACGGGCGTCCGACGTGCCCTGCCAGCTTGAGATTCACGATGGCCGCTGGCATGTCTTCCAACTGCAGGCCTTCTATCTGCGCTCTGCCAGGAACGCCCTGCGCAGCATCGCCCGATTTGCCCATCGCTGCCTGGAAACCGCCGCCATTCCCGCAGCGCCGTCCGCGCCGCTTGCCGCGGCCGAGCCGGCACAAGCCCCGCAACCCAGCTGAAATACCCGCCGCCGCGCTGACTGTGCGGCGGCATTGCCCCCTTGAAAGCCGCAGCCCGATCCCCGTTCCACCAAGTTCTGATGGCCAGAACCGGCTTCTGAAGGTAAAACAGAGCCCCTCGAAGAGGGCCGACTCGGCCACGGAAAACTCAAGGCCGCCTTGGCGCGCCATGCACCGGGTTTTCCACGACCCCATCCATCAGTGACCAAGGGACCAGCACTTATGAGCAACGAGCACGACACCCCCAGCGAAGCACTGCGCCTGAGCAGTACCGACATCCGCGTTCTGGGTTCGTTGATCGAAAAGCAGGCCACCAGCCCGGAAACCTATCCCCTGACCCTCAACGCCCTGGTGATTGCCTGCAATCAGAAAACCAGCCGCGAACCGGTGATGAACCTGACCCAGGGCCAGGTCGGCCAAAGCCTGCGCGCCCTCGAGGCCCAAGGCTTCACTCGGCTGGTCATGGGCAGCCGCGCCGACCGCTGGGAGCAGCGCCTGGACAAGGCCCTGGAACTGGTGCCGGCGCAGTTGATCCTGTGCGGCCTGATGTTTCTGCGCGGCCCGCAGACGGTCAACGAACTGCTGACCCGCAGCGGGCGCATGCACGACTTTGAAGACAGCGAGCAAGTCCTGCACCAGCTCGAACGTTTGATTGCCCGGGGCCTGGCCCTGCACATCCCGCGTCAGGCCGGCCAGCGCGAGGACCGCTACACCCACGCCCTGGGCGATCCGGCGGATATCGAAGCCATCCTCGCCGCCCGGGGCAACCCAGTGGAGCGCAGTACCAGCGGCGCGGTCTCGGTGGAGCGCATCGAAGAGCTGGAAGCGCGGATTGCCGCCCTGGAAGAACGCCTGGCCCAACTCGAAGGCTGACCTGACGCCCCCCCATGGGCCACTAACGAAAATGCCGGCTCAAGCCCGGGCGAAGGCCACCGCCTTGTGGAACTGCTCCTCGCTCGGGCGCACGCCGGTATACAGCACAAACTGCTCCAGGGCCTGAATCGCAATCACCTCCAGCCCGGTGATGACCTGCTTGCCTTCGGCCCTGGCCCGCAGGATCAACGGCGTCTCCGGCGGCACGGCCACCACATCGAACACCCGGTCCGCCGCAGCAATCGCCTCGGCCTCGAAGGCCAGTTGCTGCGCTTGCGGGCCGCCGCTCATGCCGATCGGGGTCACGTTGATCAGCAGCTGCGGCCGCAGGCTGCCCAGCTCCGCCTGCCACTCATATCCCAGCGCACCTGCCAGGGCGCGCCCGGTGACTTCATTGCGCGCGACGATCACGCCCTGGGTATAACCGCCATCACGCAAGGCGCTGGCCACGGCCTTGGCCATGCCGCCGCTACCGCGCAGGGCGAAGGTCGATTCCCGCGGCACGTCGTGCTCGGCCAGCAACTGGGCCACGGCAATGTAATCGGTGTTGTAGGCCTTCAGGTGGCCGTCGGTGTTGACGATGGTGTTGATCGAGGCAATGGCCCTGGCCGAGGCATCCAGCTCATCCACCAGGGCGATGCAGTCCTCCTTGAACGGCATGGACACGCCGCAGCCGCGAATCCCCAACGCACGAATCCCGCGCACCGCACCGGGCAGGTCCTGGCTGCTGAAGGCCTTGTAGTAGAAGTTGAGCCCCAACTGCTCGTACAGATGGTTATGAAAACGCAGGCCGAAGTTCCCGGGACGCCCGGAAAGCGACATGCACAACTGGGTGTCTTTGTTGGGGTTCATTTGCATACTCATCTCCTCGCTGGGCACTTTCGGATAGACGGGATTGGTCAGCCAAGCCCCTTGTGCCTGATCATATCGACGCTTGTTTACAGGCCTCTTCAGCGCCCAGGGATGACGGTAAAGAGGCCGGTACAGACCTTACACAATATTTACTCAGCGGCTGTGCAGATTTTCCGGAAACCGCTGTCTTAGAAGTATCCCCGCGTCAGTTCTTGAGTCTGGTGCAGACCATAAACGCAGGGGTTGAACCGAGGAACAACCATGATTTCCAAAATCCCCAAGATTGCCCTGCTCATAGGTGCACTGGCTGTCGCCGGCCAGGCATCGGCTCACGGTGGCGGCTGGGCCGGCCCCGCAGCACTGGGCGCAGTTGTCGGTGCAGCCGTTGTGGGCTCGGTGATCGCCAATCAGGATCGTCCGGTCTACGTGCAGCAGGCGCCGGTCTATGTGCAACCCCAGCCGGTGTATGCCGCGCCACCGCCGCCGGTCTACTACCAGCCGGCACCGGTCTATGTGCAACAACCGGTCTACTACCGTCCGACGCCGGTGTACTACGGCCCTCCACGGGGTTACTACGGCCACCCCCATTACTACTACGGCCCCGGTCCCGGCCGCTGGTAACCGCCCGCTGAAACAACCACAGGCCCCGCCCTCGAAGCGGGGCCTGTTGCATTTTGCCATCATCCGGATGTCTGAATAATTCTGAACAATGTCGCGACTGGAACAGTATTTGCATTTAAATCCGGGAATAGTGTGCTGATCCCAGGGTGGCCCCGCGCAACATGGGACTGTCATGTTTGTGTCATTCAAGGACTGCAAGATCGACCCAGTCCGCTCGCCACAGGCCCATAACAACAAGGACGACCCCATGCCCACGCAAAACCCCCATCGCGTCGAAGGCCTCTGCACTTCCAGCCGGGTGTACGACGCCCTGACCGAACTCAAGCACCTGGAAGGCCATCGCAGCGCCAAGTTTCTCTCGCTGCTGGCCCAGAACCTGGTACGTAAGGGCCTGCTCAACGAGCAGGAAGTGCTGCACATGCTCGATCAGGTAGTGGACTGAGCGCCCTCCCGCCCTGGCGCGCCCCTTCACCCTGGTCAATGTCCACAATCGATCCAGGTGATTTTTCGTAGCACTCGGCGCTTTGTAAGGTAACCCTTCGACAAGAGGAGGTTCCCATGCCCAAGGTTCAGATCATGTCCGTCATCGGCAGTGCCGTCCCCGCGTCGCTCAGGGAACTGGGCTTGCTGGCCTGCTGGTACCTGGTACGCGACGGCGAAGCCGTCAGCGGCCCGCTGACCTCCCTGCCCGCCGCCCAGGCCCTGTCCAGGCAACTCGATCTGCATAGGGTCCACCTCTAGGGCAACTGCACCCGAGGCCGGGTTTCGACGAACAGCGCCCAACTGGACATGAACAGCGCGGCGATCAAGGGTCCGATGACAAACCCATTGAGGCCGAAGATCGCCAGCCCGCCCAGGGTCGAGATCAGGATCAGGTAGTCGGGCATCTTGGTGTCCTTGCCCACCAGGATGGGTCGCAACAGGTTGTCCACCAGACCGATCACGAACACCCCGAACAACCCCAGCACCACCGCTTGCCAGATCGCTCCGCTGATCAGGAAGTACGCCGCCACCGGGCCCCAGACAATCCCCGCCCCCACCGCCGGCAGCAACGACAGAAACGCCATCAGCACCGCCCACAACAGGGCACTGGGAATGTCCAGGAACCAGAAGATCATTCCACCCAGGGCCCCCTGGGTCACCGCCACCAGCACATTGCCCTTGACCGTGGCCCGCACCACCCGATTGAACTTCAGTTGCAGCCGGCGTTTCTGGTACTCGGCCAGGGGCACGGCAGTGCGGATCTTGCGCGCCAGTTCGGCGCCATCACGCAAAAAGAAGAACAGCAGGTAGAGCATGATGAAGAAGCTCACCACGAACTCGAAGGTGCCCTGACCGAAGCTGAACGCCTGGGTCGCCAGGTACTGACTGCCCTGCATCGCGCTCTTGACCGTGTTCTCCTGCAAGCCCTTGAGCTCGCCAAGGCCCAAGCGATCCAGCAGGTGCTGAAAGTAGGGTGGCAGGCTGTGCTTGAACTGGGCCAGGTAGCCGGCGATGTCCAACTGACCGCTTTCGATCTTCTTGTACAGCTCGGCCCCTTCCTGGACCAGCAACACACTGGTGATGATCACCGGCAGGATGGCGATCACCAGGCAGATCAGCAGGGTGCACAAGGCCGTGAGATTGCGCGGCCAGCCGAACTTCAATTGCAGGCGGCGCTGCAAAGGAGCAAAGACGATGCCCAGGATCACCGCCCAGAACAGTGCTCCGTAGAACGGCAGCAAAATCCAGATGAACGCCACCGTCACCAGGACCAGTAACAGCAGCAGGCTTTTGTTTTGCAGGTTGTTTTGATTCATGTCCGATCCAGATCAGTCAACGCCCCATCACGGCGTCCTGAGGTTAGTCCGCAGCCGTGATGCCGAGTGCGTTTTTTTCTGCATCAGACATAGATCCAGATCAATGAATGCCCGCCAGCACTGGCTTACCCTCGCGACCTTTTGCGACCGACAGCCCCATGACGCTCCTCGCCAAGCCCGAACTCCTGGCCCCCGCCGGCACCCTGAAAAACATGCGCTACGCCTTTGCCTACGGCGCCGATGCGGTGTACGCCGGCCAACCGCGCTACAGCCTGCGAGTACGCAACAACGAATTCGACCACGCCAACCTGGCCCTCGGTATCCGCGAGGCCCAGGCCCAGGGCAAACGCTTCTACGTGGTGGTCAACATCGCCCCGCACAACGCCAAGCTCAAGACCTTTCTCAAGGACCTGGAGCCTGTCATCGAGATGGCCCCGGACGCGCTGATCATGTCCGACCCGGGGCTGATCATGCTGGTGCGCCGGCACTTCCCGACCATGCCGATCCACCTCTCGGTGCAGGCCAACACGGTTAACTGGGCCAGCGTCGAGTTCTGGCAACTGCAAGGGCTGACCCGGATCATCCTGTCCCGGGAACTGTCCCTGGAGGAAATCGAGGAAATCCGCCAGAAGGTGCCGGCCATGGAACTGGAGGTCTTCGTCCACGGCGCCCTGTGCATGGCCTATTCCGGACGCTGCCTGCTCTCGGGCTACATGAACAAGCGCGACGCCAACCAGGGCACCTGCACCAATGCCTGCCGCTGGAAATACAAGGCCGAGGAAGCCACCGAGAACAACCTCGGGGACATCGTCCAGACCTTCCAACCGGAGCCGACCCTGGGCCTGGGAGCGCCCACCGACCAGGTGTTCCTGCTCCAGGAAGCCAATCGTCCGGACGAGTTGATGCCGGCCTTCGAAGACGAGCACGGCACCTACATCATGAATGCCAAGGACCTGCGGGCGGTGCAGCACGTGGAGCGCCTGACCCGCATGGGCGTGCACTCGCTGAAGATCGAGGGCCGGACCAAATCGCACTTCTACTGTGCCCGCACCACCCAGGTGTACCGCCAGGCGATCGACGATGCCGCCGCCGGACGCGAGTTCGACCGCAGCCTGATGAACGACCTGGAGTCCCTGGCCCAGCGCGGCTACACCGAAGGCTTCCTGCGCCGCCATGTGCATGACGAGTACCAGAACTACCAGAACGGCAGCTCGGTGTCGGAACGCCAGCAGTTCGTCGGCGAACTCACCGGCGAACGCCGTGACCGTCTGGCAGAAGTGAAGGTGAAGAACCGTTTCGCCCTGGGCGATCACATGGAACTGATGACCCCCAAGGGCAACTTCCACTTCGATCTGCACCAACTGCAGAACGCCAAGGGCCAAGCCATCGAAGTCGCCCCGGGGGATGGCCACACCGTGTACCTGCCGATCCCCGATCAGGTGGACCTGCGCTTCGGCCTGTTGATGCGCGACATCAGCGCCTGAGGCGCAGCGCTCTAGCCAGCCGCCCCGATGGCTGGCTGAGCACGGCATCAGATCCGGAACTGCCCCACCAACCGACCCAGGCGCTGGCCCAGGTCCGCCAGGCTACGGGACGTCTGGGCGCCACGCTGGGTTTCGTCGGCCACGCTGTCCACCGCTACGGCGATCTGGTGCACGCTGCGGTTGATCTCTTCAGCCACCGCGGTCTGCTCCTCTGCCGCACTGGCGATTTGTGCGTTCATCGAATTGATGGTGCCGATCAGCTGGGCCATGGTGTCCAGCGAGGCACCGGCCTCGTTGGCTTTCACCGAAGTGCCATCGCCGGCATCGCTGGAGCGGCGCATGGCGTCCACCGCCACCCGAGTACCCTGCTGCAGACGATCAATCATGCCCTGGATTTCCTGGGTGCTTTGCTGGGTACGGCTGGCCAGGGCCCGCACTTCATCGGCGACCACGGCAAAACCACGCCCGGCCTCCCCGGCCCGGGCCGCTTCGATGGCGGCGTTCAAGGCCAGCAGGTTGGTCTGCTCGGCGATGGAGCGGATCACATCCAGCACGCTGACGATCGACGACACGTCCTGCTGCAAGCTGTCCAGGGACGTGCCGCTGTTGCGAATATCGCTGACCAGAGCATGGATCTGCTGGATGCTGCCATCCACCACACGCTTGGCCGCCTGGCCTTCCTCATCGGTCTGTTGCGCCGCCACCGCCGCCCCCTGGGCGCTGCGGGCCACTTCGTGGGCCGCGGAGGACATTTCATTGATCGCCGTGGCCACCTGATCGGTCTCGTGACGCTGACGCTCCATGGCCTGCTCCGAACGCTGTGCCTGATCCGAGACCTGGGTCACCAGCTCGGTGAGCTGCGAGGTCATCTCGGTGATCTGGCGCACCAGACCGTGGATCTTGTCGACAAAACGGTTGAACGAACCGGCCAGATCCCCCAGTTCGTCCTGGCTGGTGATCGCCAGGCGCCGGGTCAGATCGCCTTCGCCGGCGGCGATGTCATCGAGGTTGGCCTTCATCAGGTTCAGGGGGCGCAGCATGGTGTTGGCCACCAGCATGCCCAGGGCTGCAATCACCAGCAGCACCACTGCGGCGATCCCGAGAATGCTCAGGACCATGCCTTCCATGCGTTGGTTGACACTGTCCTGGACTGCCGCCACCTGGGCGTCGATGCCGTCGAGATTGACCGAGGTGCCCAGCACCATGTCCCACTTGGGCAGGTACTCGGTGTAACCCAGCTTGGGTACCAGCACGTCGCTGCCCGGCTGAGTGGAACTGTATTGCACGTAATGGCTGCCGTCCTTGCCCACGCGCACCAGTTCACGATTGACGTAAACGCCGTTGGGGTCGCGATTGTCCTTGAAGCTCTTGCCCACGCCGTCCGGGCTGTTGCCCTTGAACAGGCGCACGGTCTCGGAGTCGTAGCCGAAGAAGTAGCCGTCCTTGCCGTAAGTGATGTTGGACAGCAGCTTGACCACCTCGGCCCGCGGCGCCTGATCCCCAGGCGCCGCCGCGTCGTACAACGGCTTGACCGTGTTCAGGGCCACTTCGACATAACTCTGCAAGGTGGCCTTGGCTTCGCCCAACAGGCGATGACGGGTTTCCTCGACTTCTTTCTGGGCCTGCTGGCGCAGCATGAGCACGGTGCTCAGGCTGATCACCAGGGCGAACAGCAGTACCGGGAGTACCGCCAGGGACAGGACTTTGGCCTTCAGGCTCAAGCGCATAGGGGACTCACTCTTGGTTTTTTATTGGCGTGATATGCCGTTAACGGCACGCAAAAAAAAAAGTTGAGCCTGAATCCCTGGGAGCCGGCTTGCCGGCGAAGGGGCCCTCGAGCCTTGCACCGACCTTGGCGATGCCTTCGCTGGCAAGCCAGCTCCTACGACAACCCCCGACGTCTACGAGAGCGAGATGATCAGAGGACCATGGCCGCCACCCAGCCAAAGGCCAGCAGCGGCAGGTTGTAGTGCAGGAAGGTCGGAACCACGGTGTCCCAGATGTGGTGGTGCTGGCCGTCGATATTCAGGCCCGAGGTCGGTCCCAGGGTCGAGTCCGAGGCCGGCGAACCAGCATCGCCCAGGGCACCGGCGGTGCCGACGATGCAGACGATGGCCAGCGGGCTGAAGCCCAGTTGCACACACAAAGGCACGAAGATCGCCGCGAGGATCGGCACCGTGGAGAACGACGAGCCGATGCCCATGGTCACCAGCAGGCCCACCAGCAACATCAGCAAGGCACCCACGCCCTTGCTGTGGCCGATCCACGCCGCCGAGGCTTGCACCAGGCTCTTCACCTCGCCGGTGGCCTTCATCACTTCGGCGAACCCGGAGGCGGCGATCATGATGAAGCCGATCATGGCCATCATCTTCATGCCTTCGGTGAACAGGTCGTCAGTCTCGCGCCAGCGCACGATGCCCGACACCGAAAAAATCAGGAAGCCGCACAAAGCCCCGATAATCATCGAGTCCAGCAGCAACTGGATCACGAACGCAGCGACGATAGCCGCCCCCGCCACCAGCAGGGTCCGCGGGTTGTATTGCACCGCCACCTGCTCGACTTTCTCGATCCGGTCCAGGTCATAGATGCGCTTCTTGCGGTAGCTGACAAAGGCCAGCAGCAAGCCGCAGAGCATGCCCAGGGCCGGAATGCCCATGGCGTGGGTGACGTTGATCTGGCTAATGTCCACCCCGCTACGGGCGACGTTGGCCAGGAGGATTTCATTGAGGAAGATGTTGCCGAAACCCACCGGCAGGAACATGTAGGGGGTGATCAGGCCGAAAGTGATGACGCAGGCGATCAGCCGCCGGTCCAGTTGCAATTTGGTCAGTACATAGAGCAGCGGCGGCACCAGCAGTGGAATGAAGGCAATGTGGATCGGCAGGATGTTCTGCGAAGCAATCGCCACCACCCACAACAGGCCGATCAGCAGCCATTTGACCTGGCCGCCGCCGTGGGCGTCCTGGCGATCCACCAATACCAGGATCTTGTCCGCCAGGGCATGGGCCAGGCCGGACTTGGCGATGGCCACGGCGAAAGCACCGAGCAAGGCGTAGGACATGGCCACGGTGGCACCGCCCCCCAGGCCGCTATTGAAAGCCTTGAGCGTGGCCTCGATCCCCAGGCCGCCCGTCAAGCCGCCCACCAGGGCACCAATGATCAGGGCGATCACTACATGCACGCGGGACAGGCTGAGCACCAGCATCACGCCAACCGCGGCAATTACTGCGTTAATCATCGTTACCTCATTACTGCGCCGCTAAAAATGGCGCAAAAGCCTGTGACCGACCGGAAGGCAGCGGGCTGCCGACATCGAAATGAAAAAGGTTCTTATTAGGGGCGCGCACTTTGCAGCAGCAGGCCCGGCTTGTCAAAACTCCGCACCCCGCCGCCCGTAGGAGCGAGCTTGCTCGCGAAGCCCCCCAAGACCAACCCCCTACCCGTGGCGCGGGAGCTTGCTCGCGCCGGGCTGCACAGCAGCCCCAGCACCTCACGGTTTATTTCGAACAAGCGTTTAAAGAACGCCGTTCGTCGGCCGTTACAGTGCGAAGTCTCAGATATTTATCGAATAAAGGACGCCTCCATGTCGCTCAGACAACTTTCCATCCAATGGAAGATCACCTTGCTGGCCGGACTCTGCCTGTTGGGCATCGTGTCACTGTTGGTGGGACTTTCGCTGTATCGCATGGAGCACAGCTCCGAGCTGGTGAAAGCGTCGAGCATGGAGATGCTCAATGAAGCGGCCCAGGCGCGAATCGAAGCCCAGGGTGAAGTCCAGGCACTGGGCATTCGCCAACAGTTCATGGACGCCTATCAGTACGGCCACGGCTTTTCCCGCCAGGTGCTGTTCCTGCGGGAACAGGCCGAGAAGCGCTTCCTCGACGCCTTCGACCTGCGCGAAGACCTGACCCGCCAGGTCAAGTCGGCGTTGCAGGCCAACCCCGACCTGCTGGGCCTGTCCCTGGTGTTCGAAGCCAACGCCCTGGATGGCAAGGACGAGTTGTTCAGCGGCCAGAGCGAACTGGGCAGCAACGAAAAAGGCCGTTTCGCCCTCTACTGGTCCCAGCCTACCCCGGGCAAGCTGACCTCCATGTCACTGCCGGAAAGCGACATGAGCGACACCCGCAGCGGCCCCAGCGGCGAGCCGGCCAATGCCTGGTTCACCTGCCCGCGCAGCACCCTCAAGCCCTGCGTGATCGAGCCCTACTTCTATGACATCGACGGCCAGAAGGTGCTGATGACCAGCATCGTCTTCCCGCTCCTGGTGAACGGCAAAGTCATCGCCTCACTGTCGGTGGACATCAACCTCAACAGCCTGCAGGCCATCAGCCGCAATGCCAGTCAGAAGCTCTACGCCGGCCAGACCAGCGTCAGCATCCTCAGCCCGGTGGGCCTGCTGGCCGGCCATAGCCCGGATGCCGGCAAGCTCAGCCAGCACCTGGACAGCGTCGACAGCGTCAACGGCGCGCAACTGATCCGCCAACTGGCCAGCAGCCCAGAGACCCACAGCCTGCACAGCAATCAGAAACTCAAGGTCCTCGCCCCCTTCACCCCGATCCCAGGCGGCAAGCCCTGGGGCGTGCTGCTGGATGTACCGGAAAAGGTCCTGGTGGGTCCGGCCGAAGCCTTGAAAAGCGAACTCGATGCCAGCAACAGCAGCGGCACCCTGATGGAATTGGGCCTGGGCCTGCTGGCTGCCGTGGTGGGCCTGCTGCTGGTGTGGCTGATGGCGCGCAGCGTGACCCGACCGATCCTCGGCGTGGCCCACATGCTCGAAGACATCGCCAGCGGCGAAGGCGACCTGACCCGGCGCCTGGCGTACAACAACAAGGACGAGCTGGGGCAACTGGCCGGCTGGTTCAATCGTTTCCTCGACAAGCTGCAACCGATCATTGCCCAAGTGAAACGCTCAGTGCAGGACGCCCGCGACACCGCCGACCAGTCATCGGCCATCGCCACCCAGACCAGCGCCGGCATGGAGCAGCAGTATCGTCAGGTGGATCAGGTGGCCACCGCTTCCCACGAGATGAGCGCCACCGCCCAGGACGTGGCCCGCAGCGCGGCCCAGGCCGCCCAGGCGGCGCGGGACGCCGACCAGGCCACGCAACAGGGCCTGACCGTGATCGACCGCACCACCCGCAGCATCGACCAGTTGGCTGCCGATATGAGCGCCGCCATGACCCAGGTCGAAGGTCTGGCCGCCAACAGCGAACAGATAGGCACGGTACTGGAAGTGATCCGCTCGATTGCCGAGCAGACCAACCTGCTGGCCCTCAACGCCGCCAT
>NZ_MOAK01000087.1:34093-46282 GCF_003732485.1 Pseudomonas protegens | reverse complement strand
CGCCGGAGAAGCCGGGCGCGGTTTCGCGGTGGTCGCCGACGAGGTGCGCAACCTGGCCCAGCGCACCCAGGAATCGGTGGAGGAAACCCGCCAGGTGATCGAGCAACTGCAAACCGGCACCCGGGACGTGGTGGGATGCATGAACAGCAGCCATCGCCAGGCCCAGGGCAGCGTCGATCAAGTAGGCCAGGCCGTGACCGCGCTGCGCCAGATCGGCGATGCAGTGACCGTGATCAGCGACATGAACCTGCAGATCGCCAGCGCCGCCGAACAGCAGAGCGCAGTGGCCGAGGAGATCAACAGCAACGTGGCAACCATTCGTGACGTCACCGAATCCCTGTCTGAACAAGCCAATGAATCGGCGCGGGTCAGCCAGTCCCTCAACCGCCTGGCCAACCAGCAACAGAGCCTGATGGATCAGTTCCGCGTCTGAACAGAGGCAAAGGGCTTAAGGTGACGGAGGCTGGAAAGCACACTGTCACAGGGGGCACTGAAGGTAGCGCGGGGGCTGGCTCACGCCGGGCCGCACAGCGCGCCCTCCCCGCCCCACTGGCCCGTCGACCTAGCGCCTGGGCAGTGCGATTTCGACCCGCAAGCCACCCAGCGCGCTTTCCTCCAGGCTCAGGGTTCCCCCCCACGCCTCGACGATATCCCGGACGATGCCCAGGCCCAGGCCGTGGCCATCGGTCTGCTCATCCAGGCGCGCTCCGCGACTGAACACTTCACTGCGCCGCTCCTGGGGAATTCCCGGGCCATCGTCGTCCACCGCCAGAAGGAAACCCGTGGCCCGCTCCTCGACACTCAGGCGTACCTCGGCATCGGCCCATTTGCAGGCGTTGTCCAGCAGGTTGCCCAGCAGCTCCAGCAGATCCTCCCGGTCCCAGGGCAGGCGCAGCCCGGGCGCAGCCTGAAAACTCAGGTCCAGATGCTCGCCGTGGATCATGTTCAAGGTGGCCAGCAATCCCGGCAGTTCGGCATCACATTCAAACAAGGCGCCGGGCAAGGCATCGCCGGCCAAGCGCGCACGGTTGAGTTCGCGATTGAGCCGTTGCTGCACCTGTTCCAGTTGTTCCTGAAGCACCCTGCGGACCTCGGGATGGCCGTCGAGCCTGGGCCCCGAAGCCAGGCTCAGAAGCACCGCCAACGGCGTCTTCAAGGCATGACCGAGGTTACCCAGGGCATTGCGCGAACGCTTGAGGCTGTCCTCGGTATGGGCCAGCAGATGGTTGATCTGCGCCACCAGCGGCTCCAACTCGACCGGCACCTGGGCATCCAGCTGCGAGCGCTGGCCCTGCTGCAACTGGGCGATCTGCTCCCGCGCGGTCTCCAGGGGGCGCAAGGCGCGGCGCACGGTAATCCGTTGCAACAGCAGGATCAGCAGCAACCCCGCCAGGCCCAGACCGAGGCCGATCTGGCGCATGCGCTGGAAGCTCTCGCGTACCGGGGTGTAGTCCTGGGCCACGCTGATGGAGATCGATTGCCCGAGGCGCTTGTAGTCACTGCGCAACACCAGCAACTGCTGGCCTTCCGGTCCCAGCTGCAGGTTGCCTTGCAGGCCGGCGCGCTCCAGTTGCGGCAGGTCCTGGTCCCACAGGGAGCGAGAACGCCAGTGCACATCAGCGAAGTCGATGCGAAAGTAATGCCCGGAAAACGGCCGTTGATAGGCCGGCGACAGCCGCCGCTCATCCAGCTGCAGGCCTTGCGGCCCCCGCACCAGGGCCAGCAACAGGCTCTCGCTGTCGTTGCGCAGCCCGGCTTCCAGGTAGCGTTGCAGGCCCATCTCGAACAGCCAGAGGCTGGTCTGCGCCAGCACCAGGCCGACCACCACCATCACCGTGATCAGGCCCAGGCTCAGGCGGCGCTGGATCGACCTCACGAATCGCTCCCACCGAACAGGTAGCCCTGGCCGCGACGGGTTTCGATCACGCTGCGCCCGAGCTTGCGCCGCAGGTGATTGACGTGGACTTCAAGGACATTGGAGTCGCGCTCGGTTTCACCGTCGTACAGGTGTTCGGCCAGGTGGCTTTTGGACAGAATCTGCTGCGGGTGCAGCATGAAGTAGCGCAACAGGCGAAATTCCGCGGCAGTCAGCAACACGTCCTGGCCATCGCGGACCACGCATTGGCGGCCTTCATCCAGGTGCAGCCCGGCGGCCTGCAAGGTCTGCTGATTGGCCTGGCCGTGGGAGCGGCGCAACAGCGCCTGGACCCGCAGGTGCAGCTCCTCGGGGTGAAAGGGCTTGCTCAGGTAATCGTCGGCACCGGCCTTCAGACCTTCGATACGCTCGGCCCAGGAGCCGCGGGCGGTGAGGATCAGCACCGGGGTCGCCAGGCCACCGGCGCGCCATTGACGCAGCACATCGAGTCCCGGGACCCCGGGCAGGCCGAGGTCGAGAATGATCAGGTCATAGGGTTCACTGGCGCCCTGGTACAGGGCATCGCGGCCGTCGGCCAGCCAGTCCACCGCGTAGCCCTGGAGTTTCAAGCCTTCGAGCAGTTCATCCGCCAGGGATACGTGGTCTTCCACCACAAGCAGGCGCATCAGTCGTCTTCCTCATCTTTCAACAGACGCCCAGTAGCGGCATCCAGGTCCAGCTCGCGAACCACGCCGTCCACAGTCAACAGCTCGACCTCGTAAATGTACACGTCATGTTTTTCTTCCAGTTCGGCTTCCAGCAGCTTGGCCCCGGGATAGCGGTCCATGGCCTGCTGCAGCAGTTGCTCCAGGGGCAGGATCACCCCCTGCTGACGCAGGCGCAGGGCCTCGTCCTGGTCCAGGTCGCGGGCCACGGCCAGGGAGCAGAATAGCAACAGCGCCAGGGCCGCCCGGCTGCCGGCACGCATCGTCGAGTTCATTAAGTGTCCTGATGGTCCTTGAGTACCTGGCCGGTCACGGCGTCCAGTTCCAGGTCCCACTCCAGTCCTTGCGGGTCGCGCAGTTCAACCTGGTAGATGTACTTGCCGTACTCCTCTTCCAGCTCGGTTTCACTGATGCTCGCCCCAGGATGCCGGGACAGGGCCGTGGCATTGAGTTTTTCAAAGGACACAATGGTACCAGCGTCGCGCAGCCTCAGGGCTTCGTCCGGGCCCAGGTCCCGGGCATGAGCCAGGCTGGCGGTCAGAGCAATCAGGCTGGCGCTGAACAGTGCGGTCAGGGTTTTCATGGCAGGTCTCCAAGGTCAGTGGCCAAAGGCCGATGCCGCAGACGATACCCAAGGCAACTTAATTGAAACTGAATGGCCACCATGGCCCTGACACAAGTTTCACTCGGCCCGCAGCGGCGGGGTTCTCTATACTCGGCGGCTGATTCAAGAGTGAGCCCGGTATGACCGCCATCCATATCAAGTTTCCCGCCCTGACCCTCAAGGCCGGCCCCCGCGCCCTGGCCCGCATCCGTAGTCAAGGCCTGCACGCCGGCGAAGTCGGCACCTTGCCCGGCGCCGCCGGCGGGCCCAAGGCCCTGGGCATTCAGGGGCTGGACCTGGCGCTGTTCGGTGAATGGTTGCCGGCGGTGCCCCGTGAGCGTTCTCTGATCGGCGCGTCGGTGGGCTCCTGGCGCTTTGCCAGCGCCTGTCTGCCGGACGCCGCCGAAGGCATCCGCCGCCTGGGCCAGCTGTACAACGCCCAGAGTTTCGCCAAGGGCGTGACCATGGCGCAGATCAGCCAGAGCTCCCGGCGCATGCTCGATGACCTGCTCGATGGCCGCGACGCCTCGATTCTCGATAACCCCCATTACCGGCTGAACATCATGGTGGTCAAGAGCCACGGCCTGCTGGCGGACGATCACCGCGGGCGCCTGGGCCTGGGCCTGTCCTCGGTGATCGCCGACAACCTGCGGGGCCGCGCGCGCCTGTCCCGACACTTCGAACGCCTGGTGCTGCACGACCCGCGCCTGGCCCCGCCGCTGCAGGCCCTGGAAGATTTCCCCTCGCGCTTCGTGCCCCTGGACCGCGGCAACCTGCGCCAGGCACTGCTGGCCTCGGGCTCGATCCCCATGGTCATGCAGGGCGTGCGCGAACTGCCCGGCGCCGGGGCCGGCACCTTCCGCGACGGCGGCCTGCTGGATTACCACCTGGACCTGCCCTACAGCGGCAGCGACATCGTGCTCTACCCGCACTTCACCGACCGGGTGATCCCCGGCTGGTTCGACAAGACCCTGCCCTGGCGCCGGGCCAGCCCCGAACGCCTGCGCGACGTACTGCTGCTGGCGCCCTCCCGGGAATACCTGGCGCGCCTGCCCTACGGCAAACTGCCGGACCGCAACGACTTCAAGCGCTTCATGGGCGACGACGCCAGCCGGCAGAAATACTGGCGCAGCGCCATGGACGAAAGCCGGCGCCTGGGGGACGAGTTCCTCGAGCTGGCCGCACAAAATCGCCTCGGCGAGCGCCTGCAGAGCCTCTAGAGAAGGCTCGCCGCTGCGCACTGACCCTTTAGTCAGGGTTTTTCCGCAAGCGCCGGGGCAAGCTGATAAACTCGCCGCCTGCCTCAACTCGCCCCCCCGGCGATCGCCATCTGACAGAGCTGACCGACACTGTGGAAATCTTCAAAGAATTTACCTTCGAATCCGCCCACCGCCTGCCTTTCGTGCCCGAGGGCCACAAGTGCGGCCGCCTCCATGGCCACTCGTTCAAGGTGGCGATCCACCTCAGCGGCGAGGTCGACGCGCACACCGGCTGGATCCGCGACTTCTCGGAAATCAAGGCGATCTTCAAGCCGCTCTACGAGCGCCTGGACCACAACTACCTGAACGACATTCCCGGCCTGGAAAACCCCACCAGCGAAGTCCTGGCCAAATGGATCTGGAATGAGCTCAAGCCCCTGCTACCGGAGCTGAGTGCGATCCGCATCCACGAAACCTGCACCAGCGGTTGCATCTATCGCGGCGAATAAGCCGGCCGAAGAAACCACCCCACGGGGTGGTTTTTTTATGCCTATGATTGCCCCATCCCCGTCGTTACCCGAGCACTCGCGCCCATGCCGCCGACCATCCGTCCCGCCGCCCTGCCCGACCTCGCCGCCATCGAAGGCATTGCCAAGAGCGCCTATGCGCCCTATATCGCGCGGATCGGCCGGGAACCGGCGCCGATGCTCGAAGACTATTCCTGCCTGGTGCTGGCCCGGCAGATCTGGGTCCTGGAGGACCAGCAAGCGATCGCCGGTTTCATTGTCCTGCTGGATGCCCAGGAAGCCCTGCTGCTGGACAATCTGGCGGTCAGCCCCGAGGCCCAGGGCCGCGGTCATGGCCGGCAACTGCTGGCCTTCGCCGAACAACAGGCCCTGGCTGCCGGTCACAGTTGCGTGCGCCTCTACACCAACCAAGCCATGAGCGAGAACATCGCCCTGTATGGCCGCCACGGTTATGTGGAAACCCATCGCGCGGTGGAGCACGGGCTGCACCGGGTCTACATGAGCAAGCCGCTGGACTGATCGCACCAGGAGCCCCATGCAACCACGTATCTACCTCGCCGGATTCGACGTTTTCCGCACCGACGCCCAGGCCCATGGCGAGTACCTCAAGCAACTGTGCAGCGCCCACGGCCTGCATGGCCTGTTTCCCCTGGATAACCAGGCGCCGCCGGACCTCTCGCCGGAAGCCACCGCGCAGTGGATCTACCGGCAGAACCTGCAGATGATCCGCGGCTGCGATGCGCTACTGGCCAACCTGAATGACTTTCGCGGCCTGGAGCCCGACTCCGGCACCGCCTTCGAAGTGGGCGCGGCGGTCGTCCTGGGCAAGCCGGTGTGGGCCTACTTCGAAGGCCCCGCGACCCTGCGCCAGCAGGTGCCCCACGATGCCCAGGGCCGCGACGCCCAGGGCTTTGCGGTGGAAGACTTCAATCTGCCGCGCAACCTGATGCTGGCCTGCAGCTGGAGTGGCCGCAGCAGCAGTGTGGAAGCCGCCATCAGCGACCTCGGGCGCTGGCTGAACGCTTCCCCTGCACCTCGCTGAGATAGCCAGCAACGTCACTTTCTGCCGAAAACGACCACCCCGGACAAAAGCCTTGTCTTGTCGCGAAAGCCGATGTTATGTTTCTAACACTAGATACAAGAATGAAACATAAATAACATTTCCAGCGAACGCCCAGCGAGATGGTCATGGACAAGAACAGTTTCCAAATCACCCTGGAACAGCAGTTTGCAAGCCTGACCCCCACCGGCAAGCGCATCGCCACCTACCTGCTGGCCAACCTCCAGCAGTTGCCCTTCGAGACCGCCGACAGCATCGCCCAGCAAGCCGGCACCACCGGCATATCCGTGGGGCGCTTCCTGCGCTCGTTGGGCTACCGCAACCTGGATGACGTCAAGCAAGGCCTGCGCGGCGATGCCCCGGCCTCCTGGCTGATCACCGACCGGCTTGGTGCGTTTCGCAGCGAAGCCCATCAGGACGATGCCCTGGAGCGCTCGATGCATCGCGAGATCGAGGCCATCCAGCATGTCTATGGCCTGGCCCGCAGCCAGCCCTTCGCCGCCATCGTGCAACAGATCGTCGAGGCCGACGCGGTGTTCATCATCGGCATCCAGTCGACCCGGGGCATCCTCAACGCCTTCCACAGCCACCTGGAATACATCCGGCCCAAGGTCTACTACGTCGATGGCCTGTCGGGCATCTATGCGGAAACCCTGAACTCGGGCTTCGCCAAACCCTACGCGATCATTTCCGACTTCCGCGCCTACTCCGCCGTCACCCAGACCTTCTGTGAAGTAGCCAACGCCAACGCCCTGCCCCTGGCCCTGGTCACCGACCTGCAGTGCCCCTGGGCCCGGGACTTCCCGCTGGACCTGCTGCAACTGAAAACCGACGTCGGCCAGTTCTGGGATTCCCTGGCGCCGCTGACCTGCCTGTTCAACCTGATGGTGTCCGCCGTGGCCGAGGGCTATGGCGAACGCCTGGACCAGCGCCTGGCCAAGAACCGTCAGTTGCAGGAAGCCTTCGGCCAGTTCGAGTCCTGACCTTCAAGCGTTAACCCAGATGGAGTGAGTGAGTGAACAACAGCCCCCTTGTCGAAATCGACGCCCAGCGCCACCAACTGGAAATCGACCTGATCTACGCCAGCGCCGACAACCTGGCCGGCCAGGTGATCTATCGCAACGCCCGCTGCCTGCTGCACAAGGACGCCGCCGCCTGCCTGTACAAGGCCAGCCAGCTGGCGCGCATGGCCGGCCTGGGCCTGCGCATCTACGACGCCTACCGCCCGGCCTACGCCCAGCAACTGCTGTGGCAGGCCCTGCCCAACCCGGACTACGTGCGCGACCCGCGCCTGGGCTCGCACCACACCCGGGGCGTGGCCGTGGACCTGACCCTGGTGGATGAAACCGGCCAGCCGCTGGACATGGGCACCGCCTTCGACGCCATGGAGCCCAAGTCGCACCAGTTCTACAGCGACCTGCCGCCCCAGGTGCAGCGCAACCGCCTGCTGCTGCTGGGGATCATGCTCAGCGCCGGCTTCGAGGCGATCCCCACCGAGTGGTGGCACTACGAGTTGCCCAACGCCGAGGACTTTCCCCTGATCCAGGAGCACGACCAGCCCTTCGAACACTGATCTCCCGTTCCCCAGCCGGCCACAACAACAGGCAGCTAACTGCCCCAAGCCGGTCGTACTGCAACACCGCTTCAGCAACAACTGCCCGGTTATAGCTTTTATAAAAAACCTGACGAACTTCCCAACATCGAATGATCAAGGAAACCGGCATGACCCCTAACCGCAATTACCCTGATGTGCGTCTGTCCACCCGTGTCGCCCTGTCGCTGCTATGCGCAGCCCTGAGCCTGGGGGCCTGGCAGGCGGCCAGCGCCGCTGCGCCCAAGGACACCCTGATGATCGGCAAGGCCGCCGACCCGCAGACCCTCGACCCGGCCGTGACCATCGACAACAACGACTGGGCCGTGACCTACCCGGCCTACCAGAAGCTGGTGACCTACAAGGTCGAGAACGGCAAGGGCAGCACCGAAGTCCAGGGCGACCTGGCCGAGAGCTGGAGCACCTCCGCCGACAACCTGACCTGGGACTTCAAACTCAAGCCCGGCAACAGGTTCGACGACGGCAAGCCGGTAGACGCCGCCGCGGTGAAGTTCTCCTTCGAGCGCCTGATGCAACTCAAGCAGGGCCCGTCCGGGGCCTTCCCGGATGACATGAGCGTGGCCGTGGTCGACCCGCTGACCGTGCGCTTCACCCTGAAGAAACCCTACGCGCCCTTCCTCTACACCCTGGCCCACAACGGCGGCGGCATCATCAACCCGGACGTGGTCAACAAGGGCGAGGACGTCAATGCCTACCTCTCGACCCACACCGCCGGCTCCGGGGCCTTCCGCCTGAGCAACTGGCAGAAGGGCCAGGCGCTGACGCTGGAGCCCAACAGCTATTACGCCGGCCCCAAGCCGAGCCTGAACAAGGTGGTGATCAAGATCATCAGCGAAGCCTCGGTGCGCCGCCTGCAACTGGAGCGCGGCGACCTGGACATCATCGAGGACATGCCCGAAGACCAGCTCGGCACCCTGGCCGGCAAGTCCGGGGTGGTGATCCAGACCTTCCCCTCGCTGCGGGTCAACTACCTGTACCTGAACAACCAGCGTGCGCCCCTGGACAACGTCGAGGCGCGCCAGGCGCTGGTCCAGGCCATCGACTACAAGGGCATCGTCGACGGCATCCTCAAGGGCCAGGCCAAGCTGATGAACGGGCCGATACCCGACGGCATGTGGGCCCACGACCCGAGCCTGCCGCTGATACAGCAGAACCTGGACGGCGCCAAGGCCAGCCTGGCCAAGGTCCCGCAGAAGATCAGCAACCTGACCTACCTGTACTCGGACAAGGACGCCAACTGGGAGTCCATCGGACTGACCCTGCAAGCGGGCCTGGCGCCCCTGGGCATCAACCTGAAGATGGAAAAACTGGCCAACGCCACCATGCGTGAACGGGTGGGCAAGGGTGACTACGACGTGGCCATCGGCTCCTGGAGCCCGGACTTCGCCGATCCCTACATGTTCATGAACTTCTGGTTCGACTCCAGCCTGCAGGGCCTGCCGGGCAACCGCTCGTTCTACAGCAACCCCGAAGTCGACAGCCTGATCCGCGAAGCGGCGGCCACCAACGACACCGCCAAGCGCATCGAGCTGTACCAGAAGGCGCAGAAGATCGTCCTCAAGGACAACGTCTACGCCTACCTGTACCAGAAGAACTACAGCCTGCCGATGCGCGATTCGGTGAAGGGCTACGTGTTCCATCCGATGCTGGAACAGGTGTTCAACATCGCCGAAATCAGCAAGTAGGACCGGCCCTGCGATCCCCGTCGCCGGCCCCTGAACCGGGCCGGCGCCGGGTTGCCGTGTCCCCGCTGCGGGGCTGCTGTCGCCCCTGCCGTTCGTCAAGCGTTAACGAGGTTGCCTCATGGCCTTCCTGAATATGTTGCGCAAACGCCTGCTCGGCCTGTTGCTGGTCGTGGTCGGGGTTTCGCTGATTACCTTCACCATCTCGCACCTGATTCCCGGTGACCCGGCGCGGCTGATCGCCGGCGACCGGGCCAGCGATGCGATCGTGCAGAACATCCGCCACCAACTGGGCCTGGACCTGCCGCTGTACCAGCAATATGGCCGCTACATGCTCGACCTGCTGCACGGCGACCTGGGCACCTCGATCCGCACCAGCCGCCCGGTGCTGGAGGACCTGCAAGCGTTCTTCCCGGCCACCCTGGAACTGGCCCTGGCGGCGCTGCTGCTGTCGGTGCTGGTGGGCGTACCGCTGGGGGTGCTGTCGGCGGTCTATCACAACCGCTTTATCGACCAGATCGCCCGCACCCTGGCGGTCACCGGGATATCCACCCCGGCGTTCTGGCTGGGCTTGGGGCTGATCGTGCTGTTCTACGGCCACCTCGGCTGGCTGCCCGGCAGCGGCCGCCTGGACGAAGGCCTGGAGCCGCCGCCCACGATCAGCGGCTTCTACCTGATCGACTCGCTGCTGGCCGGGGACATCCCGCTGTTCCTCAATGCCCTGCAGCACCTGATCCTGCCGGCGGTGACCCTGGGCTTCGTCAACCTCGGGGTGGTGGCGCGGCAGATCCGCTCGGCGATGCTCGACCAACTCGGCGAGGACTACATCCGCACCGCCCGGGCCTACGGCCTGTCGCGCTGGGCGGTGATCCTGCGCCACGCCCTGCCCAACGCGCTGATCCCCTCGGTGACGGTGCTCGGCCTGACCCTGGGCGATTTGCTGTACGGCGCGGTGCTGACCGAGACGGTGTTCGCCTGGCCGGGCATGGGCGCCTATGTGGTGAAGTCGATCCAGGCCCTGGATTTCCCGGCGGTGATGGGCTTCGCGATCCTGGTGTCATTCATTTATGTGCTGCTGAACATGGCGATCGACCTGTTGTACCGGGTGATCGACCCGCGCATTGGCGAGGTAAGTTGAGATGTCCGCTCCCTTGATCGTTCCCCTGCCGGTCCCGGCGGCCCAAGCCGGCAGCTGGCGCGCGCGCCTGGCCTACCTGGGCTACCGCGTGCGGCAAAGCCCGCTGACCATCGCCGGGCTGTGCATGACCCTGCTGGTGCTGCTGTGCATGGCCTTTGCCCCCTGGCTGTCGAGCCATGATCCCAATGCCCTGAACCTGGCCCAACGCCTGGCCGCCCCCAGCGCCGCCCACTGGTTCGGCACCGACGAAGTCGGCCGCGACCTGTTCAGCCGGGTGCTCCACGGCAGCCGCCAGTCGGTGGGCGTGGGCCTGTTCGTGGCCTTCGCCTCATGCCTGGCCGGGGGCCTGTTGGGCTGCCTGTCGGGGATCATCGGCGGGCGCTTCGACAGCCTGATCATGCGCCTGATGGACATCATGCTCTCGGTGCCATCGCTGGTGCTGATCATGGCCCTGGCCGCCGCCCTGGGCCCGAGCCTGTTCAACGCCATGCTGGCGATCACCCTGGTGCGCATTCCGTTCTACGTGCGCCTGGCCCGAGGCCAGGCCCTGAGCATCCGCCAGATGGGCTACGTCAAGGCGGCCCAGACCTACGGCGCCGGGCGCTGGCACATCGTCAACTGGCACGTGGGGCGCAACGCCATGCCGCCGCTGCTGGTGCAACTGAGCCTGGACATCGGCAGCGCCATCCTCATGGCCTCGGCCCTGGGCTTCATTGGCCTGGGGGCCCAGCAGCCCACCGCCGAATGGGGGGCGATGGTGGCCACCGGGCGCAACTTCATCCTCGACAACTGGTGGTACTCGACCTTTCCCGGGCTGGCGATCCTGTTCACCGCCACCGGGTTCAACCTGCTGGGTGACGGCATCCGTGACCTGCTCGATCCACGGCAACAGGGGAAATGACCATGAGCTCATCCGCCGTTCTCAACATCGATAACCTGAGCCTGGAATTTCCCGCCTACCGCAGCAACGTACAGGCCCTCAACGGCGTGTCGCTGCACGTCAACCCGGGGGAAAT
The DNA here is from genome assembly GCF_003732485.1 of Pseudomonas protegens. Lineage (GTDB taxonomy): Bacteria > Pseudomonadota > Gammaproteobacteria > Pseudomonadales > Pseudomonadaceae > Aquipseudomonas > Aquipseudomonas protegens_B. The sequence continues at coordinate 34,864 of NZ_MOAK01000087.1, read as the reverse complement.
CGTCGGCGTGGTCGGCGAGTCCGGCTCGGGCAAGTCGGTGACCGCCATGCTCAGCCTGCGCCTGCTGCCCGAGCGCAGCTACCGCATCACCTCCGGCAGCCTCAGCCTGCTGGGCCGCGACATGCTCACCACCTCGGAAAAACAGTTGCTGCAGATCCGTGGCCGCGACGCGGCGATGATCTTCCAGGAACCGATGACCGCCCTCAACCCGACCCGGCGCATCGGCCGGCAGATGCTCGACGTGATCATCCATCACCAGCGCCTGAGCCAGGACGAGGCCCGGGCCAAGGCCATCGCCCTGCTGCGGGACATGCACATCGCCGACCCCGAGCAGGTGCTGCAGGCCTACCCGTTCGAGCTGTCCGGAGGCATGCGCCAGCGGGTGATGATCGCCCTGGCATTTTCCTGCGATCCGCAGTTGCTGATTGCCGACGAGCCGACCACCGCCCTGGACGTCACGGTGCAGCGCCAAGTGCTGCTGTTGCTGCGCGAGAAGGCCCGGCAACGGGGCACCGCGATCCTCCTGATCACCCACGACATGGCGGTGGTCTCGCAGTTCTGCGACCGGGTCTATGTGATGTACACCGGCGCCGTGGTGGAGCAAGGCAACACCGCCCAGGTCATGCTCGACCCGCAGCATCCCTACACCCGCGGCCTGCTCAGCGGCCTGCCGGAACAGGTGGCCCCCGGCGCGCCGCTGCTGACCATTCCCGGGCAAGTGCCGAACCTCGCCCATCTGCCCGGCGGCTGCACCTTCCGCGAGCGCTGCAG
>NZ_MOAK01000087.1:23250-34055 GCF_003732485.1 Pseudomonas protegens | reverse complement strand
GCGCGGGGCGCCCACCGCTGCATTCGATCAACGCCTGCGAGCAGCGCAAGAGCGCCTGCTGGCTGGCTGCCCCGGAGTCCGCCCAATGACCGCCACCCACTCCCAAACCGGTAACGCGCCGCTGCTGCGCCTCAACGATGTGCAAGTGCGTTTCCCCCTGAGCAATGACTGGCTGGGGCGGCCCCGGGCCTTTGCCCATGCCCTCAACGGCATCGACCTGGAACTGCGCCCCGGGGAAACCCTGGGCATCGTCGGCGAATCCGGCTGCGGCAAGAGCACCCTGGCGCAACTGCTCATGGGCCTGGTCAAGCCCAGCAGCGGCGACCTGCGCTGGGCCTACGCCAGCGACCGCGAGCGCCACAGCCACGTGCAGATCGTGTTCCAGGACCCGCAATCGTCCCTCGACCCACGCCTGCCGATCTGGAAGATCATCACCGAGCCGCTGTTCGCCCTGGGCAACACCCCGGCCGCGCAGATGCGCGAGATCGCCGCCAAGGTGGCGCAGCAGGTGGGCATTCGCGGCGAATACCTGGAGCGCTACCCGCACCAGTTTTCCGGTGGCCAGCGCCAGCGCATCGCCATTGCCCGGGCCCTGGCGTCGAACCCGGACATCATCGTCCTCGACGAACCGACCTCGGCCCTGGACATCTCGGTGCAAGCGCAGATCCTCAACCTGCTGGCAGACCTGCAACGCAGCCGCGGCCTGACCTTTGTGCTGATCTCCCACAACGTTTCGGTGGTGCGACACATGGCCGACCGGGTGGCGGTGATGTACCTGGGACAGATCGTCGAACTGGGCAGCGCCGAACAGGTGCTGGAGCAACCGCGCCATCCCTACACCCAACTGCTACTGGATGCGGTGCCACGCCTGGGCGCGCCCCTGGCGGACAGCCAGGTCTCGGCCCCCACCGAACTGCCGGGCAACCGCAAGCTGCCCGCCGGCTGCTTCTTCTTCGACCGCTGCAGCCGGCGCGGCGCGGGCTGCGAACAGCCGCAACAGCTGCTGGGCGATGCGACGCAGCAAGTGCGTTGCCATCTGCAGGATCTCGCGGGGTAATCCAACAGCACCACGCCTGCCACGGCGTGGTGCTTGCTCCCTGCTCGCCAAGGGCTTAAAACAAGCGCCTTCTCTCTGACGATGCAGGAACCCCACCCATGGAAAGCCATTGGCTGACTCACGCCAAACGCTTGCAAGCCATCGCCTCCACCGGCCTGCACTTTTGCCAGGACGTGCATGATCGCGAGCGCTACCAGGAAATCGCCGACATCGCCCACGGCATGCTGGCGCAGCTGGGCAACGTGCCCCTGGAACGCATCACCGATCTGGTCTCGGACTTTGCCCAACGCTACTCGACGCCGATGGTGGAAGTGCGCGGCGCGCTGATCGAGGACGGCAAGATCCTGCTGGTGCGCGAACACAACGACGGCCTCTGGGCCCTGCCAGGGGGCTATGCCGACGTCGGCCTGTCGGCCAGCGAAAACGTGATCAAGGAAATCCACGAAGAAGCCGGGCTCGACGTGTCGGTACGCGCCTTGTACGGCGTCCGGCACAAGGCCAAGGGCCCCTACAAGGCCGATCACCGCGACTTCTACAAGCTGTACTTTCTCTGTGAGCGCCAGGGGACCCAGTCCCCCGTGGCCGGCAGCGAAGCCACCGAGGCCGGCTTCTTCGCCCCGGATCAGCTGCCGCCGCTGTCCCAGGGCCGCACCGTGGAACGGGATATCCAGGAAGCCTTCGACTTCCATCAGGGACGGCGCAGCGTGACCCTGTTCGACTGAGCAGGGCGCCCGATGTAAAGCACCCTTGACACAAAAAAGACTCGCGCCTAATGTAAAGGACACTTTACTTCAGGAGATCGCCCCATGGGCAGTAAACGTTATTTCGTCGAATTCGGCCTGGCCTTGCTGGCCTACATCGCCTGCGTGCTACTGAGCAGCCACTGGCTGGCGGACCTGAACCCGGGCCCGGGCAAGATCGCCCTGGCCCTGGTGCCGGTGATCCCCATGGTGGCCATGGCCCTGGCGGTGGTGCGCCAGTTGCGGCGCATGGACGAACTGGCCCGGCGCATCCAGCTCGAAGCCCTGGGCCTGTCCTTTGTCTGCACCGCGCTGATCACCTTCAGCTACGGCTTCCTGGAAACCGCCGGCCTGCCCCGGCTCTCGATGTTCTACGTGTGGCCGGTGATGGGCCTGGTCTGGGCCCTGGCCACGGTGGCCGGCGTGCGGCGCTACCGATGAACAACCAACTGCGCGAACTGCGCACCCGGCAAGGCTGGTCCCAGGCCGAACTGGCCACCCGCCTCGAGGTGTCACGGCAGACGGTGAATGCCATCGAGACCGGGCGCTACGACCCCAGCCTGCCTCTGGCGTTCAAGATTGCCCGGGCCTTCGAGATGCCCATCGAAAGCATTTTCAGCCCCGACCAGGACTGAAATCGGCCACGCGGCAGTGCACCACTTTTGCCCCGGTGCCGCCTGCATCCGGTGCAGACCCACGGGCATCGGCTATAACTGCTGGGGCGCCCGCCCCGGCGGTACCGGTTTGGCACGGCGCCTGCAACAGCGAGGCACCACTGCGACCAGGGACAGGCCATGACCCAGCACGAACCCGGCAACGACTACCCCTTGAGCGAAGTTCCGCCGCACGCCCGCAAGGGCCTGGCCTCCATGGCCATGGTGCTGCTGGGCTTCACCTTCTTCACCGCCACCATGTTCGCCGGCGGCAAGCTGGGGGTGGCGTTCGACTTCCCGACCCTGCTGGCGGTCATCGTCCTCGGCAACCTGTTGCTCGGGGTCTATGCCGCAAGCCTGGGCTACATCGCCTTCAAGAGCGGGCTGAACACGGTGCTGATGGGACGCTTCTGCTTCGGTGAACGGGGCAGCAAGCTCAGCGACCTGATCCTCGGCCTGACCCAGGTCGGCTGGTACGCCTGGGGCACCGCCACCGCGGCGGTGGTGCTGGGCAAGTATTTCCAGCTGGATTCGGGCGCGGTGCTGGGGCTGATGCTGCTGTTTGGCATGGCCTTTTGCGCCACCGCTTATGTCGGTTATCGCGGCCTGGAGATCCTGTCGTGGATCGCGGTGCCGGCCATGGGCCTGTTGCTGGTGCTGTCGATGGGTGTGGCAAGCATTCAGGTCGGCGGTCTCGACGGCCTGCTGGCCCTCACCCCCAGCGCCACCATGGACCTGTCCACCGCCCTGACCCTGGTGTTCGGCACCTTTGTCAGCGGTGCGACCCAGGCCACCAACTGGACCCGTTTCTCCCGCTCGGCGCGGGTAGCGGTAAGCGCCAGCCTGATCGGTTTCTTCATCGGCAATGGCCTGATGGTGCTGATCGGTGCCTACGGCGCCATCGTCTACCAGCAGCCGGACGTGGTGGAAGTCTTGCTGCTGCAAGGCTTCGCCATGGCGGCCATGGCCATGCTGCTGTTGAACATCTGGAGCACCCAGGACAACACCATCTACAACTTCGCCGTGGCCGGCTGCAACCTGCTGCGCACCCGCCGACGCAAGACCGTGACCCTGGTGGGCGCGCTGATCGGCACCCTACTGGCGATGCTCGGCATGTACGATTTGCTGGTGCCCTACCTGGTGCTACTGGGCACGGTGATTCCGCCGATTGGCGGGGTGATCATGGCCGACTTTTTCTATCGCTGGCGCGGCCGCTACCCGCGCCTGGCCGACAGCCAGTTGCCCGCCTGGAACTGGCCCGGGCTGTGCGCCTATGGCCTGGGCACCCTCGCGGCTTTCTGCTCGCCCTGGGTCGCGCCCCTGGTGGGCATCGCGGCTGCCGGCCTGAGCTACATACTGATGAGCGCGATGCTGGGCGCGCGCGTTCCCCAGGCCGCCGACATCCAGGCCTGATTTGCTCACCCGGCACCTTCCGGGTCTATCATGGCCCGATCACGCAACACCCTGCCCCCTTGCCCCACGGCGCGTTAACGCCTGGCCGGGGGCAGTCCAACGACCGTGGGACAAGGACCTGCCCTGATCCGACGGCTGAACCACTGATTGCCCGACCCGAGGAACCGCTCCGATGCTGATCACCAACGCCCGCCTGCGCCACCGTGAAGGTCTGTACCAACTGCACCTGGAAAACGGCCGCATCGCCCGCATTGTCCTGCAGGGCGCCGACGCCTCCGGCACTGTCCCGGCCTTCGGCCCCGAACACCTGGATGCCGGCGGCAACCTGGTGGTGCCGCCCTTCGTCGAACCACACATTCACCTGGACGCCACCCTCACCGCGGGCGAGCCGCGCTGGAACATGAGCGGCACCCTGTTCGAAGGCATCGAGTGCTGGGGCGAACGCAAGGCCACCATCACCGCCGAAGACACCCGCACCCGCGCCCACAAGACCATCCGCGCCCTGGCCGCCCACGGCATCCAGCACGTACGTACCCACGTCGACGTCACCGATCCCGACCTCACCGCCCTCAAGGCCATGCTGGAAGTGCGCGAGCAAAGCGCGCACCTGATCGACCTGCAGATCGTCGCCTTCCCCCAGGAGGGTATCGAATCGTTCCGCAACGGCCGCGAGCTGATGGAAGAAGCCATCCGCCTGGGCGCCGATGTGGTGGGCGGCATCCCCCATTTCGAATACACCCGCGACCAGGGCGTGAGTTCGGTGAAGTTCCTCATGGACCTGGCCGAACGCAACGACTGCCTGGTGGATGTGCACTGCGACGAAACCGACGACCCGCACTCGCGCTTTCTCGAAGTGCTGGCCGAAGAAGCCCGCAGCCGCGGCATGGGCTCGCGGGTCACCGCCAGCCACACCACCGCCATGGGCTCCTACGACAACGCCTACTGCGCCAAGCTGTTCCGCCTGCTGGGGCATTCCGGCATCAGCTTTGTCTCCTGCCCCACCGAGAGCATTCACCTGCAGGGGCGCTTCGACACCTTCCCGAAACGCCGTGGCGTGACCCGGGTGAATGAGTTGCTGGAAGCGAGAATGAACGTGTGCTTTGGCCAGGACTCGATTGTCGACCCCTGGTACCCCCTGGGTAACGGCAACATCCTGCGGGTGCTGGAAGCCGGCCTGCACATCTGCCACATGCTCGGTTACCGCAACCTGCAGAACGCCCTGGACCTGGTCACCGACAACAGCGCCAAGGCCCTGGCCCTGGGCGAGGGTTACGGCCTTGAAGAAGGTCGACCGGCGAACCTGCTGATCCTCTCGGCCGACAGCGACTACGAAATGATCCGCAGCCAGGGGCTGCCGCTGTATTCGATCCGCCACGGCCAGGTGCTGATGCAGCGGCAGATGGCCCAGGTGCAACTGGCCGGCGACTGACCCGTGGCGTTGCTTACTTGACCCGAAACGGCTGGGCCGCCATGAACGCCACCGGCAACAGCGGCAGGGCGAGGATCGTCAATACGCCGTCGGCGGTGAGGGTCACCGGCGTCAGCAGCACCTGCCCGACCTTGCTCTTCTCCCGGTACGCCGAGAAGTTCAGGGTGTAGGTGCTGTTCAACGCGTTGGCCGGATAGGCGCTGATATCCCGCTTTGACTCAAAGCGGCTGCCGCGAATGGCATAGCGGTGCAGCAGGGCGTTCTGCGACCTCGCAGCAACGAAGCCCAAAGCCTTGGCTTCATCGATCTGCTGGGCGTCAAGCTGGTCCAGCCCGGGAATCCTCAGGGTCAGTTCACCTTCCAGGTTCTGCCACGCATTGACGAGGATCTGCGAAAACTCGGCCTGCATGTTTCCATGCAGGCCCGACTTGATAGCCTGCAGCAACTTCGGATCGACTATCACGAAGTAGTGGTACTTCTTGCCCAGGATGACAAAGCTCTTCGCGTCCGCCGTGATATAGAACTGGCTGACGGTTTCCGTATACACCTCATTGCTGGCTCGGCCTTCGTACAGCCTGCTGGTCAGGCAACCGCCAAGACTGCCGGCGACCGCAGCCCCCAGGGCCATAGCCGTGCCTTTGAGCAAAGCCCGGCGGGGCGTTCCTTTTTGCATGTCGAGTCCTTGGCGTAAATGTGGGCGGTATCGAGAGACGAGCCGCGACTGCCGTCACGCTATAGAAACTCCAGCCGTTTTGCACTGCGCCACCGCGACTCCGGCGTCCTCACTCAGCCAGTGCCAGCGCCGTGCCGAACAGGCTCACCCGGGTCAACACCCCGTCGGTCTCTTGCAACATCAAGGGCGCGGTGCCGCCCGGCATCAGCACTTCGACCCGTCCGGCCCGGACCCAGCCAACCCGCCAGGCCGCGCAAGCCACAGCGCTGGCACTGGTGCCGGAAGACGCGGTGGGACCTTCACCGCGCTCGAAGACCCGGGCCGCGATGCGCCCTTCGCCTGCGCGCATGGCCCACTGCAGGTTGACCCCGGCCGGGCATGGCTCGCCGCTGCCGATGGGCCGGGCGAACGCAGTACGGGTCAGGCCCTCCAACAGCGGCGGTTCGAGCATCTGCCGATTGCTCGGCAAAGCGTCGGTGTGATCCACCAGGCTCACGCAATGGGGATTGCCGATACGCACGAACTGGCTGTGCTGCCACTGTGCGTTCAACGCCTGCAAGGGCGCGACCCGGCTCAACTGGCAACCATTGAAGGTCACGCTCTCGACCCCGATGGCAGCCACCGCCTCAGGCCCGAAGCTCGGCTGCCCGAGATCCAGCCAGAACCCCTGCACCCCCGCCACCTGCGCCGGTTCCACCGCCGTGATCACCGGCGACTCGCCACCGGGCTGATCATGATGTACCCGCAATAGCGTCTCCCCCTCTGCCGCCAACAGCCCTTGTTCGGTGAGGGCTTGGGCAAAGATCGTCAGGCCATTGCCGCTGCGCTCGGCCAGGGTGCCGTCGGTATTGACGATCAGCAGATCGAAAGGCGCACCGGCCTGGAACGGCCCCACCAACAAACCGTCACTGCGGTGAGCCTTGGCCCCTTGCGGTCGGGTTCCCGGCGCCCAGTCACACAGCGCGGCGATGGCCTGCCCGGCCCACCGTCGCCGGTCCAGGGCCGCCTGCGCCGCCGTGTCGGGCAAGGCAATGCCCAGGCTGCGCAGCGCCTCGGGCGACACCACGCCATAGATATTGCCCCGGGCATCGTAGAACGCCGCCATCACACTGCCTCCAGAAAAAAACCGAGCCGCTGACATTACGGGCAATCCAGCGGCTCGACCAGAGGGGACTAAGCAACCTGGGTGGACATCGCGCGCTGCTGAAGAAAAACCATCCGCCAGGCTAGCGAATGGGCAAGGCCATAGGCCGGATCGGTGCCGCGTCGGCACCCCGCAGTTTGAGTGAGGCACCGATAAAGGCGAACTGATAGACCTTGTCCCGGGACAAGCCTTCCAGATTCACCAGCTCCAGGATCGGCGCGCCCTGCATCGCCAGCAGGTAAGTGTGCAACGGCAGGTAATTGCCCTCGACCTCGGAAGGGAAGGTTTCAAAACTGAGGTTGTCCGCCCCCACCACCATGGCGCCGCCCTCTTCCACCAGGAACTTCGCCGCATCCAGGCTCAGCCCCGGCGGGTTGGCCATATAGCGCTGGGCATTGTCGTAGTCACGCATGCGCCCGGTGCGGATAAGCACCACATCGCCCTTCTCCAGGGCCACCTTCTGTTTGGCCAGAGCCTGTTGCAGGTCGGTGCGGGTCACCCGGTAGCTGTCCGCCAGCTGTTCCAGCCCCTTGGCCGCAGCCACATCGATCAGCACGCCGCGGGCAATGATCGGCGGCAGTTTTTCCGCCCCGGTGACGTTCCAGCCCCGATCCCCCAGATGCTGATCGGCGCGGTAGCCGTTCCAGATCTTGCCGTTGAGGCCAAAGTGGTTGAGGGCGTCGATATGGGTGCCCATATGGGCGTACATCGATACCGCCGAACCGCTGTAACTGACGTGCTGGTTCATCGGTTCGCCCACCTGCATCGGATCGGCGATGACATTGCCGTGGGGCGTATGGGTCATCCACATCTGATAGGGCGGATCTCCGGCGGCCTGCCAGCTGGGCATGCCGACAAAATAATCCACGGCCAGGTCGTAGGCCTGCTCGCCGCTGACCCGGGCCATGATCGCCGCCCGGGACTCGGGGGTGATCAGGTTCAAGCGACCGATCTCATCCTTGGGGCCCCAGGGGCTGATACCCACCTCGGGCCGTGGCGCAGTGGCGGCACTGCAGACACCGCTGAAAAGGGCCAGGGCGAGCACCCCGGGAAGGATCTTCGACATTGCGTGATGGGCCATGACAACACTCCTGTGAAATGAAGTGCTCATGGTATTGAGGGATCAATCAGAGATAATCAGCCGATTCGTGGATAGATATTCAACCCAAGGGAAACAATATGGACGTACTGATGGCCATGCGCACCTTTCGCCGGGTAGTGGAGCGGGCCAGCTTCAGCCAGGCTGCCGCCGACCTCGGACAATCCACCGCCGCCGTGAGCAAGCAGGTGCGGCAACTGGAAGAGCGCCTGGGCAGCCTGCTGATCCTGCGTACCACCCGGCGCATGAGCCTCTCGGAAGCCGGGCAGAGTTACTTCAACGAATGCTGTCATCTGCTGGATGAGCTGGACGCCCTGGAGCACGCCACCCAGGCCGGCAGCCGCGAACCCGGTGGCCGCCTGCGGGTCAATGCGCCGCTGTCCTTCGGACTCAAGGTGCTGTCGCCGATCCTGGTGGCCTTTATGCAGCGCTACCCGCAATTGCAGGTGGACCTGACCCTCAACGATCAGGTGCTGGACGTGGTGGGCGAAGGCTTCGACGTGTCGTTGCGGATTCGCCGGCAACTGGAGGATTCGACCTTGATCGCTCGCCACCTGGGTCAGGTAGAGCAGGTGATCTGCGCCGCGCCCGCCTATCTCCAGGCCCAGGGCACGCCCATCGCCGTTGCCGACCTGCATCGCCACCGTTGCCTGGCCTACCGGTTGGCGGAGCATCCCGGACGCTGGCAGCTGGAGGGCCCGGAAGGCCAGACCCGGCTCGAGCTGCCGGTGCACTTTGCCGTGGACAACAGCCTGCTGCTCGGCGACATGCTGGTGGCCGGCCTGGGCATCGGCGCCCTGCCCGGCTTTGTCGCCCAACCGCTTCTGGACAGTGGCCAACTGCTGCGGGTATTGCCTGAACAACGCCTGCCCAGCCGCCAGATCTACGCGCTGTACCCCAGCCAGCGCCACCTGTCACAGAAAGTCCGGGTGTTCATCGACTTCCTGGTGACGGCGCTGCACAGCCCTTGAACCTCAACCGTCGGTGGGCACCTGGAGCCCGACCTTGACCCGGTTCATCGCCACCAGGGTCTTGAAGCGCTTGACGTTGTCATTGCCAAAGAACAGTTCGCGGGTCAGCTGGGTGTACTGGGCCATGTTGCGCACGCAGAAAATCAGCACGAAATCGCACTCGCCGGCCACGTAGTAGCACTGCTGGACCTGGGGGCAGGCCTGGAAACTGCGCTTGAGGGCGTCGATCTGGTCGACGCGCTCACTCTCCACTTCCACCTCGACGATGATGCTCAGCTCGTGCCCCAGGGCATCCGGCGCGACGATGGCGCTGTAACGCTCGATCACCCCCTCGTCGCAGAGGCGCTTGAGCCGTCGGTTGACCGCCGCGGTGGACAGGTTGACCCGCAACCCCAGCTCGCTTTGCGCGGTGCTGGCGTCACGTTGCAGCTCGGCGAGCAGCTTCAGGTCAAAGGCGTCGAGACTGGCATTCATGGGCAGGAAAACTCCGGGAAGGAACGGCACGCACTGCAACGTTTTTGTGCAAAGCCGCCGATTATGCGAAACAAACCGCCGGCCTACGCAATTTTATTTCACCCGCAATCCGCTGAAAAAGCACTGCACTGCGGATTTCTGCAACCTTCGAGGGCTAGATTTGTCACAATCCCCACCCGGCCGCCATCACGCCATGGGGCACCAGGCGGCCGGCAGCGAGTTTGATCGCCAAGGATTTTTATGACTGCCAGCAACACCCACTTCCAGGCCACCCCCGGCCGCCTCGAACAGATGTCCACGCGCATCGCCTTTTTCATCGCCGGTTTCGGCATCGCCGCCTGGGCGCCGCTGGTGCCCTACGCCAAGGCCCGGGCCGGGCTCGACGAAGGCACCCTCGGCCTGCTGCTGTTGTGCCTGGGCGTGGGTTCGATCCTGGCGATGCCGATCGCCGGGGCCCTGGCCGGGCGCTTCGGCTGTCGCCGGGTCATGGCCGGCGGCACCCTGCTGATCTGCCTGGCCCTGCCCTTGCTGGCCACCCTGACCTCAATCCCGCTGTTGATGGCGGCGCTGTTCATGTTCGGGGCTGGCCTGGGTGGTGTGGATTCCACGGTCAACCTGCAAGCGGTGATCGTCGAGCGCGCCAGTGGCAAGACCATGATGTCGGGCTTTCACGGGCTGTTCAGCCTCGGCGGGATTGTCGGTGCCGCCGGCGTCAGCGCCCTGCTCGGCCTGGGCCTGTCGCCCCTGGGCGCGACCCTGGTGGTGATCGCCCTGATGCTGGTGGCCCTGCTCAAGGCCGCACCGCACATGCTGCCCTACGGCAGCCAGAGTTCGGGCCCGGCCTTTGCCGTGCCCCATGGCGTGGTGCTGTTCATTGGTTGCCTGTGTTTCGTGGTGTTCCTCGCCGAAGGCGCGGTGCTGGACTGGAGCGCGGTATTCCTCACCGCCGAACGCGACCTGGATGCCGCCTACGCCGGCCTCGGTTACGCCGCCTTCGCCCTGACCATGACCCTGGGCCGCCTGACCGGGGATGCCATCGTCCACCGTCTGGGCGCACGGCGGGTGATCGTCATCGGCGGCAGCACGGCGGCGGCCGGCCTGTTGCTGGCCACCCTGGCCCCGGCCTGGGAAGCGGCGCTGGTGGGGTATGCC
>NZ_MOAK01000087.1:13590-23197 GCF_003732485.1 Pseudomonas protegens | reverse complement strand
AAGCAGAACGTCATGCCCGAGAGCATTGCCGTCCCGGCCATTACCACCCTGGGTTATGCCGGCATCCTGGCCGGCCCGGCGGTGATCGGCTTCATTGCCCATGGCAGCAGCCTGAGCGCAGCCTTCGGCCTGATCGCGGTCCTGCTGCTGGCGGTGGCCGCCAGCGGCAAGGTGCTCAAGGTCTGAGCCACTAACGTACAGCGTTGCACCAGGGATTCGCCCCCTCTCTGTAGGCGTTGGCTTGCCAGCGAAAGGGCCGCCGATCAGGGCCCTTCTCCCAGAACCTGCACCGCTCTCGAAATTCGCCGGCAAGCCGGCTCCTACGGTGGCGGTCAGAAACCGACGCTGGCCTGGACGAAGAAGGTCCGTGGCGCGCCCACGTAGATCCCCGAGTTGTTGTCGCTGGAACGGGTGAAATACTGGCGGTCGAAGACGTTCTTCACCCCGGCCCCCAGCTTGAGGTTGGACAGCTGCGGTCCGAAGTCATAGCCACCACGGATGTTCCACAGCACATAGCCCGGCATGTCGCCGTACTGGCCGTCGACACTGCCGTCGGTGATGTAGTTGCCGTTGAAGGTGCCATTGGCGTTCACCCCGGTGCCCGGCGAGTGCTGCCTGGACTGGGCGAAGGCGTCGATGTTGTAGGTCCAGCGGTCGATGTCGTAGCGCAGTCCGACAGTGGCCACCTGGCGCGAGTAGAACGGCAGGTCGCGCCCCTTGAAGCCGGGAATCTCGCCTTCATAGCTGGCGCGGGTGTAGGTGAAACCGGCGCTGGCGGTCAGGCCATCCAGGCGCGGGTCCAGGGTGGCCAGGTCGTAGTGCATGGAGGCTTCCAGGCCCTGGTGCTTGGTGGCACCCAGGTTGGTCCAGCCCACATCGTTGCTGATGTATTGCAGCTCGTCGTCGAAGTCGATGTAGAACAGGGTCACTTCACCGCCCCACACATCGTCGTTGTAGCGGGTACCGATCTCGTAGGTCTTGGCCTTTTCCGGGCTCAGGCCGTTGGCCGTCTGGTCGCCCTTGCCGCCCTGGCCCAGCTGGAAGTATTGCAGGCTGCCAAAGGAGGTCTCGTAGTTGGCGAACAGCTTCCAGGCGTCGGACAGGTGGTACATCACGCTCAGGGCCGGCAGCGGCTCGTTGCTGTCGATGCTGCGGCGCTTTTCCTGGACCCGCACGCCATTGGTGCCTGGCACCGGCCGGTCGTGCCAGTTGGTGCTGATGTCCTCGAAGCGGATTCCCGGGGTGATGGTCCAGTTGCCGACGTCGATCTTGTCATCGATGTAGTAGGCATTGGCCTCGGTGCCGCCGGTGCGGTCCTGGTAGACGTGACCGTCGGAGTCCGCGGTCAGCACCGGCTGCCTGTTCACCAGGGCCACACGGCTGGCCTCTTCGTGCATGCCTTCCTTGAGGTAGCGATAGCCCAGGCTGACTTCCTGGGTGGTGGGCCCGAGGTCGAACACATGGGACATGCGCGGCTCGATGCCGAAGGTGTAGTAGGTGCGCGGGTAGGACACCAGGGTTTTCTGATCGCGGGCGGCGATGTTACTGCCGCGGAAGCTGTCGGAGTAGTAGGTCAGGACTTCGAACTGGGTGCGGTCGTCGATCTGCCGCAGGTACTTGAAGGACACGTCCTTGCGCCGGCCGCTGAAGTTGTCCCAGTCGCGGTCGGACTCGTAGGGACTGGCGTCGTACTGTTTCTGGGTCAGGCCACCGGGCATGTCGGCGGTGGCGTCGTAGTAATGCAGGTTGAGCGAAAAGTCATCCTGGTCCGTGGGCGCCCAGTGGGTCTTGAGGATCACATCGTCGATGTCGTTGCCATTGTTGCGCTCGCGATAACCGTTGCCGTTGACCCCGGAATACAGCAGCGCCACACCCAGGCCGTTATCTGCAGTGCCGCCCAGAAACGCCGTGTCGATGTGCTTCCAGCCGCCGCGTCGGGAGGTCTCCAGGGTGGTGCCGATTTCCCCGGTGGCCTTCTCCGGGATCGCCCGGGTCACGAAGTTGATCACCCCACCGACGTTCTGCGGCCCATAGCGCACCGAACCGGCGCCGCGCACCACGTCGATGCTGTCCAGGTTGCCCGAGGAGATCGGCGCCATGGACAACTGTGGCTGGCCGTAGGGAGCAAAGGCCGCCGGCACCCCGTCGATCAGCACCGTGGAGCGTGGCGACAGGCGCGAGGTCAAACCGCGCACGCCAACGTTGAGGGCAATGTCACTGCCGCCGGTACCGTTGGCGTCCTGCACTTGCACCCCCGGTACCCGACGCAGCACGTCGCCGACGTTCATCGCGCCCTGCTCCTGCATGGCCTCACGGCGGATCACCGTGCGCGCCCCCGGATGGTTCTGCACCTTCTGGGCATCGGCATCACCGAGCCAGTCGCCCACCACGCTGATATTGCTGGTCCTCAGTTCCAGCGCAGCCGCAGCCGCCGGACTCAAGGTCACCGAGGTGCCGTCGATGCGGTATTGCAGGCCACTGCCCTGCAGCAACTGGCCCAGGGCCTGTTCTGCGGACAGCGTGCCGTCTACTGCCGGGGCCTGCTTGCCGGCCACCAGTTCAGGGCTGAAAAACACCTGCAACGAGGTCTGCAGGCCCAATTGGCTAAGGGCCTGGCCCAGGGGCTGGGCCTGGATATGGATGGCGCTGGCGGCTTGCCCGGCATAGGCCTGGGGCAGCGCCGCACCGACCGCCAGGGCCAAGGCCAGGGGCAGCCAGCGGCGGGCGGGCAACGGGGATACGGCGGGAGAAAGGGCGATTTTTTTCACGTCGGCGGCAGTCCTGTCGATCACACAAAGGTGCGTCTGTTAATGCAAACCAGTTGCAGTTGGACAAGAAGACGATGAACTGAAAAAAAACCTGAATCTAACGGGAAAATATTTCCTGGCTGCCATCGGCCAGGGTGCGAACCGCCACCGGCAGGATATCGGGCAGGGCCTTGAGCAGGGCTTGGGTATCGTCGGACTTGAACACGCTGGTCAAGCGCAGCTCCCCCACTGCCGGACTGGCAATGCGCAACGGCTGGTCGCGGTAGCGCGACACCTCGGCCACCACCTCGGCCAGCCGGGCGTTGTTGAACACCAGCTTGCCGCTGCGCCAGGCCGTCAGTTCCTCGGGGTTGACCCCATAGGCGGCGGCAACCCGGCCGCGCTCATCGATATGGGTGCCCAGACCCGGGGTCAGGGTGATGAAATTATCGGCAGCGGCGTCGCGACCCTGGACCTTGACCCGTCCCTGCTCCACCACTACCCGGGTCTGGGTGGCGTCCCGACGCACATCGAAGCGGGTACCGGTCACCGTGACCGTGCCGGGCCCGGCCGCCACCACAAAGGGCCGGTCACTGTCATGTTCAACGCTGAACAGGGCTTCGCCCTGGTCCAGTTCGATCAAGCGCTGGTTCTTCGCATAACGCACCTGCAAGCGGCTGCGGCTGTTGAGATCGATCTGCGAACCATCTGGCAGGGCCACATGCCGACGCTCCCCCAGGGCCGTGGAAAACTCGGCGCTGTAGGAGAGTGGCTGGTTGAGGCCACTGAATAGCCCCAGGCCAACGGCCAGGGTCGCGACCGCCGCCGCCAGCCCATAGCGCAGCAGCGGACGGCGTCTGGACGCGATTGGCGCCGTGGCGCACAACGCCTGCAGACGAGCCTTGGGCAGCAGATCGGTGGCGGCCCACAGGGTTTCAAGCAATTGCAACTCATGCTGATGCTGCGGGTGCTCGGCCAGCCACTGGGCGAAATCCTGTTGCTGCTCGTGGCTCAGGTCGGGCTCTTGCAGGCGCACGAACCATTGCGCCGCGTCATCGCGAACCCTGGCCTGCCCGCAAGCGCAATCGCGGCTGTCCATCATGCAAGTTCCTGTTTGGCAGAGGGTGAAAAATCGCCACGACTCATGGGGCCGCCCCGTCCACACGGTCGCGCAGATGCCGCAGGGTGCGGATCATATACTTTTCCACCATGTTTTTTGACAACCCCAGGCGCTCGGCGATTTCAGCCTGGGTCAGACCCTCGATCTTCTGCCAGACAAACACCTTGCGACAGTTCAGCGGTAACTCGCCAAGCGCCCGTTCGATGGAATCGGCCAGCTGGATCGCGTGCATGAAATGCTCCGGGTCGCCGCTGGGCGACACGCTGAGGTGGACCCCTTGTTCCTCCAGGGCCCCGCGCCGGTCCTCGCGGCGAAAGGCATCCACGGCAATATTGCGCGCGGTCTGATGCAGGTAGGCCCGCGGCTGCTGCACCGTGGCGGCATCGGATTCCAGCACCCGGACAAAGGTGTCGTGAGCCAGGTCTTCGGCCTGCTGGCGATTGCGCAAGCGCCGGGTCCAGGTGCCGATCAACTCTTCGTAGTGCTCGAAAAAGCCTGGTCTGCGGGGCGGCTTGGCTGTCATCGCAATGCGCTGGGGAAGTGGGGCGTGAATAGTAATGCTTCGCATTAATGCAATGCAATGGATGCACTGACCGCCGCTCGCCCGGTGGTCGCTGCTAGCGGCTGTACCAGCGCGGCGACTCAACGAACAGGTGGGTCTGCCCCGCCACCAACCAGTCTCCCAGGCACTGTTGCAGGTGGGCCAGGCAATACACGGCCAGGTAGATCTCATGGTAAGGAATGACCATCAGGCGCAGGCTCAGGCCCATGAGTCCACCTTGTACATTCTGTTCATCTCGGCGCCCTTGTTTTATTTATACCGAACGTTTAGCCGATATAATGAACAGCGCAATTTATCTGCGTCAAGGGATTCAAAGATGATTTAATAGACAGATGAACGATAAAACGAACGATCCAATCAACCTTTCGCCCATCGGCCTGCTGGCCATGGCCATCAAGCGCGAGCGCCTGAACGCCGGCTTCTCCGTCTCGGAACTGGCCAAGCGAGCTGCGGTGGCCAAATCCACCCTGTCCCAATTGGAAGCCGGGCTGGGCAACCCGAGCATCGAAACCCTGTGGGCCCTGGCCCAGGCCATGGGTTTGCAGGTCACGCGGTTTTTCCAGCAGCCGACGCATCAGTTGAAGGTCATCCGCGCCCACGAAGGCACCACCGCCCATGCCGAGGATGCCCACTACGCGGCGACCCTGCTGGACGACTGCCCGCCGGGAGCGCAACGCGACCTGTATCGCCTGAAGACGCAACCCGGCCAGCCGCGCCAGTCCAGGGCCCACCTGCCGGGCACCGTGGAACACCTGGTGATCTGCAGCGGGCGGGCCCTGGCCGGGCCCGCGGACAGCCCGGTGAGCCTGGAGGCCGGCGACTACATCCGGTACAGCGCCGACCTGCCCCATGTGTTCGAAGCCCTGGTGGCCGACACCACGGCGATCCTGGTAATCGAACACCGCTAACCGCCAGAGCATCAAGGATGCCCCGGGCATTTATCCGCAACGCCAAGTCTGGAATCATGGCCCCCCGCCTCAACAGGAGTGAGCATCGATGCCGTATTCCTCTCGCCGCGCCCCCCTCCTCGGCCTGCTGCTGGCCAGCCTTGCCACCCAGGCCGCGCCGAAGCAGGACCAGGACCTGCACATCTACTACAGCCTGGTGCCCGGTCAGTTCATGCTGATCGGCAAGGAGCCCGATGGCGGGCCGACCTACTCCGGCACCGCGGTGATCCGCTTTGAAAACCAGGCCCTGACCCTGGTCAAGACCATCGACGGCAAGACCACCAGCGCCACCGGCAAAGTGGAGCGGGCCAACATGGCCGAGGCCGATGTGCTGCGTTTCAGCTGGCCGGGGCACGATGCCACCTGCCTGGTACGCGGTGACCTGGACAACTACTCGCGCCTGAGCTGCTACTGGACCCGGGATGGCGTGGACCACAAGGAACCGGGGCTGGAGGCCTATTTCCCCACCGAAACCTGGCCCGGCCACCAGGACTGAAACCTGCCACCGGCCACACCCGCGCCCCGGCGCTCACCCCTTTATCGAGCCCACGCCATGATTCAACTCGTCGAATACAGCAACACCCTCCACCGTCAGCCGGTGATCGACCTGTGGAACCGCGCCTTCGGTTACGACACCGCCCACAACACCCCCGGCCTGGCCATCGACCGCAAGCTCGCGGTGGATGACGGGCTGTTCTTCGTCGCCCTGGACCAAGGGCAAGTCATCGGCACCCCGATGGCCGGATACGACGGCCACCGTGGCTGGTTCTACTCCCTGGCGGTGGACCCGCACCAGCGCCGGCTCGGCACCGGCTGCGCCCTGGTGCGCCATGGCGAACAGGCCCTGCAGGCCCGCGGTTGCCTGAAGATCAACCTGCAGATCCTCAGCAGCAATGCCGCGGTGCAGGGTTTCTACCAGGCCCTGGGCTATCAGGTCGAACCCAGGGTCAGCATGGGCAAAGTCATCACCGCCAACATCCCCGAACACCTGCGGCACTGAAGCCAAAGCCCTACCAGTTGTGCTGGTTGACCCGGGCTGTGACCAGCAATTGCTGGGCCATGGCGGCGGCGGCCTGCTGCGAGGCACTGTGCAACAGCGGATATCCCCAGAACTTTTCATAGGTATCGGCAAACGCCTCGACCCCGGCCTGGGCCTCTGGCTCCGGGGCGATGACGATCATTGCCTTGATCCAGCGGCGGATCGCCGCCTTGTTGCGCTTCATCCACAACGAACCCTGCTTGAGCCGTTCCTTGCTCTGCACACTGTTGCGCTGCGCGGGGTCAGGCATGGCATCGCTCATCAGGACAAAGGCCTGACCGCGCTGCATGAGTGCCTCCAATTGCTGGAAAGGAGTGTTTCCAGGCTGCTCGACGCCCTCGGCGCGACGCATCCAGACCAGAGGAAAATGCTGATGATCGAAGTACATGGGAACCCCTCAAGAGAACCGACAAACAAGAATGCTTATCATCTTCCTGAAAAGAGCTGTCCGCATCAGTCGAGATTGACAAGTTATTGACCAATCCAGCCAAGCGATCACAGCCCCAGGTGTAACCGCTGCCGCAGGCTGCGCACGAGCGCGCAACGGCCGCGACAATCTTCAGAGCGCAGGTGTTCGACACAAAACCCCCAGGGCCTTTGCGCCGCCTCCCAGGCTTGGCAGCGGCTACAGGGGTTGGTCGTTTTCCAGGGCATGGCGGCGTTCGGCAAAGAAACGCCCGGGCGGCTGGCCGACGGCTTTCTTGAACATGCGGATAAAGGCGCTGGCGCTGTCATAACCCAGGGTCAGCGCAACCCGCTCCACCGCGTCGCCCCGGCCCAATTGCTTGAGCCCCAGGAGGATGTGCAACTGGCGCTGCCAGCGGCCGAAGCTCAGGCCGGTCTCGGCCACGATCAGGCGGCTCAGGCTGCGTTCGCTGAGGCCGATCAACGCCGCCCAATGCTCCAGGCTGTGGCGCTGCCCGGGCTGTTCGAGAATCTGCTGGGCCAGGCGCCGCAGCTGTTCATGCCGGGGCATGGGCAGGTGGATCTGCTCCCGGGGCGCAGCAGCCAGCTCGTCCAGGGCCACGGCCATCAACCGCCCTTCGGCACCCTGCTGGTCATACAGAACGGGCAGTTGCGCACAACGTCGCAGCAGCTCCTGCAACAGCGGCGACACCGCCAGGGTGCAGCAGGCCAGCGGCAGAGATCGGGCATGCTCGGGTTCGACGAACAGGCAATAGCCCTGGGCGTTCTCCAGCCCCTGGACCCGGTGTTCGATGGCGCTGGGAATCCACACCGCGCACTGTGGCGGCGCCAGCCACAGGCCCTCGGCGCTCTCGCAACTGAGCACCCCGGACAGGGGGAACAGCAACTGCGCCTTGCGGTGGCTGTGCCACGGCCGTTCCCAGCGCTTGTCCTGGCTTGAAATGCGCAGGGCACAGACCGGCCGCGCGATCGCATCCGGGTCATGCTCCTGCTCCTGGCCTTTGAACGCCGACATCCTCGTCTCCCCCCTAGACACCTGCAGTTTCCAGCAACCAGGCCTTGAACGCGCCCATGGCGGCGGTTTCGGCCCGGGACTGCAAACGCGTCAGCCAGTAGCTGCCGGTGACAATGCCGACCTCGAACGGCTGCACCACCGCCCCGCTGGCCAGTTGCCGTTCGAACATCAGTGGCGGTGCCAGGGCCACCCCCAGGCCTTGCAGCGCCGCTTCGAGCATGCCCAGGGAAGAGTCGAAGACGATGCTCTGGGGCAAGGGACTGGCGCTGCCCAGCCCGGCCTCCTGGAACCATTGCGGCCACTCATCGGTGCGATAGGAGCGCAACAGGGTCTGGCCCAGAAGATCCACAGGGCTGTGCAACTGACGGGCGATCTGCGGTATGCACAACACCGACAGTGGCGCTTGCAACAACTCCAGAGCCTCGATGCCGTGCCAGGCTCCCGTGCCAAAACGGATGGCGTAGTCCAGGCCTTCGGCGGCCACGTCGACACGGTTGTTGTTGGTGCTCAGGCGCAGGTCGACAAAGGGATAGCGCGCCTGGAAATCCCCCAGGCGCGGCAACAGCCAGCCCACGGCAAAGGTCCCCACGGCCCCCACCGTCAGCACTTCGCGGTAGTGCCCGCCCTCGAAACGCCCCAGGGTCTGGGCGATGCGGTCGAAGCAGTCCCGCAGCACCGGCAGCAAGGTCTCGCCTTCGCTGGTCAGCATCAGTCCCCGGGGCAAGCGCTTGAACAGGGTGACCTTGAGCTGGGCCTCCAGGCTCTTGACCTGATGGCTGACCGCCGCCTGGGTCACACAGAGTTCGATGGCGGCACGGGTGAAACTCAAATGACGGGCCGAGGCTTCGAAAGCCCGCAGCGCGTTCAAGGGCAGATGTGGACGGAGCATGGGCATTCCCTAGTTTTTCTAATGGCTCCTGCGAAATATCGTCGTTTGCCGATCCTGCGCAGACTGCCTACATTGGCCTCGCTCGCGCAGTGCTGACCACGCTCTCCCTGATCGGGAAGACTTTGCGAGCACTGCGCTCCGGGGTTCCGGCAAAGAACCCCAAGGCCGAAAAGCCGCTGGGAATAGGCGGCAAAAAAATCAGAACCCATGGAAAACCACCCATCATGCGCCAAAAAACCTTAACCGGATTGGGCATCATCAGCGCCTGCGTACTGCTTCTGGGCAGCGTCGACGCCCTGGCCGAGAACCCCCAGGACAGCCGTCTGAAAACCACCGTGGACGCCACCATCCGCCCGCTGATGCACCAGCAGGGCATTCCCGGCATGGCGGTCGCGATCATCGCCAACGGCAAGCGACATTACTTTAACTACGGCATTGCCTCCAAGGACAATCAACAGCCGGTGGACAACGACACCCTGTTCGAAGTGGGTTCGGTGAGCAAGACCTTCAGCGCGACCCTGGCCGGCTACGCCCAGGCCAGCGGCAAGCTGGACCTCGAGGACCACGCCAGCCAGTACTGGCCGGCCCTGCGCGGCAGTGCCTTCGACGGCATCAGCCTGTTGCAGTTGGGCACCTACAGCGCCGGCGGCCTGCCGCTGCAGTTCCCCGACGAGGTCCAGGGCGAAGACAAGATCCTGGATTACTACAACACCTGGAAGCCCACCTTCAGCCCGGGCACCCAGCGCCTGTACTCCAACCCCAGCATCGGCCTGTTCGGCTACCTCGCCGCCCGCAGCCTGGGCCAGCCGTACGATCAACTGCTGGAAAAGAGCCTGTTCCCCAAACTGGGGCTCAAGCACAG
>NZ_MOAK01000087.1:12025-13531 GCF_003732485.1 Pseudomonas protegens | reverse complement strand
AAGCAGAACAAGCCGATCCGGGTCAGCCCCGGCCCCTTGGACGCCGAGGCCTACGGGGTCAAGACCAGTGCCCCGGACCTGCTGCAGTTCATCGCCGACAACCTGCAACCGCAGCCGTTGGACGACACCCTGCAAAAAGCCATCGCCAGCACCCAGAGCGGCTATTACCAGGTCGGCGACATGACCCAGGGCCTGGGCTGGGAGCGCTACGCCTACCCGGTGCCCCTGGCACGGCTGATGGCGGGCAACTCGTCGCCAATGGCCCTCGAACCGCATCCGGTGCAGTGGCTGACTCCGGCCCAACCGCCCAAGGCCGACGCCTTGTACAACAAGACCGGCTCCACCAGCGGCTTCGGCGCTTACGTAGTGTTTGTCCCGAGCCAGCAGATCGGCATCGTCCTGCTGGCCAACAAGAACTACCCCAACGAGGAACGGATCAAGGCCGCCCATGCACTGCTCAATGCCCTGGAGGCGGCTAAGTAAGCGAGCGGCACAGCACCGCGCCCCTTGAGGCGCCCGATAAAAAACGCCACCGGTCTTCAGCGCCAGGTGGCGTTTTTCTTGTTGCTTCGGCCATGGCGCCTAGACTCAGGAAATCCCCTTCGACCGTTGACCTCGGCCAGCTGTGCAACGCCCGACTCCCTGGATGGCGACAAGGACCGCAAGGCCCGCATCGAGCTTGATTCTGGGGTGGGGCTGAACCTTCTGCCGGGCTTTCCGGTCGATAACTGCAACCTGGACCCGCGCCGCCGCTTGCACACCGCGGGTCGTCCGGGAACCACAGCCGCCGGAGAAATGCCCCGTGATATCGACCCTGCAAATCGCCAGAATCAAAGCCTGGGGCGCCCATGGCTTCACCGCCACCGGAGTGGTCAGCGCCCTGCTCGCCACCCTGGCACTGTTTGAAAACCAGCCCAAGGCCTGCCTGTTGTGGCTGGGGGTGGCGCTGCTGGTGGATGGCGTCGACGGCTCCCTGGCGCGCAAGGTCAACACCCGCTCGGTGCTGCCCAATATCGACGGCTCGGTGCTGGACCTGGTGATCGACTACCTGACCTATGTGTTCATCCCGGCGTTGTTCATCTACCGCTACATTCCCCTGCCGGAGTACAGCGCGTTGCTGGCCACCTCGCTGATCCTGCTGTCGTCGCTGCTGTGCTTCTGCAACGTCAACATGAAGAGCCACGACAACTATTTCCAGGGCTTTCCCGCCGCCTGGAACGTGGTCGCCCTGTGTTTCTACCTGATCGAGCCCGGCCCCTGGCTGAGCCTGCTGAGCATCTTCGCCCTGGCCCTGCTGACCGCCACGCGGGTGCAGTTCCTGCATCCGTTCCGGGTGCGCAAGTGGATGGGGCTGAACATCATCGTGACCTTCGTCTGGCTGCTCAGCGGCGCGCTGCTGATCCTCAGCCACCCATTGCACAGCCCGTCGATCATGGGCCTGTGGCTGGCGGCTTCGGCCTATTTCCTGGGGATCTGCCTGTGGCGCTCGGCCCAGGAGTGGATGAA
>NZ_MOAK01000087.1:0-11981 GCF_003732485.1 Pseudomonas protegens | reverse complement strand
CCGCCCCCCAGCCATAGACGGCGGCGGCCTGCATCACAGCGGCGGGTCGTTGCCGATCGCGGCACTCAAGGCCTGGGCCAGGGCTGTCACCGAGTAGGGTTTCTGCAGGAACACGAACTCCCGGGTCTGGCCCTGGGCCAGGGCCGGGCTGTAGCCGCTGGTGAGGATCACCGGCAGCCCGGGGTAATCGCTGCGGATGCGGGTGGCCAGTTCGATGCCGCTCATGCCGGGCATCACCACATCGGAAAACACCGCCTGGAACACCCCCGGTTCCTGGCTCAGGCGACGCAACGCCTCGACGGCGCTGGTGGCCCATTCGGTCTGGTAGCCCAGCTCGTTCAAGGCCTGGGCCAACAGCACGCCCACCTCGGGATTGTCTTCCACCACCAGCAGCGTGGCACCCAGGCCATCCACCAGCAGCGGACCCGGGCAAGGGGTCGCCGACGGGCTGACCACGGCTTCGGAGCGCGGCAGATACAAGGTAAAGCGCGTGCCCTGCCCCGGCTGACTGTGGACCACCAGGCCGCCACCGGACTGCTTGGCAAAACCGAACACCTGGGACAGGCCCAGCCCGGTGCCCTTGCCCACCTCCTTGGTGGTGAAGAAGGGCTCGAAGATCCGCTCGATCTGCTGCGGGTCGATGCCGGCACCGGTGTCGGTCAGGGACACCGCGACAAAGTCACCGTTCTGGGCGCCCTGGCTGGCGCTCGCGGGAATCTGCCCCACCCGCTCTACGGCAATCACCAGCAGGCCCTCGCCCTGCATGGCGTCCCGGGCATTGACCGCCATGTTGATCAGCGCGGTATCGAACTGGCCGGCATCGGCATGGATGCAGCACGCTTGCTGCGGCAGTTCGATACGCAGTTCGATGCAGGCGCCGATCAGCGGATTGATCATCTGTGCCAGCAGTTGCACGCTGACGCCGACGTCGAAGGTTTCCGGGCGCAGGTTCTGCTGGCGGGCATAGGCCAGGAGCTGGCCGGTGAGTTTGCTGGCGCGGTCCACGGTGTCGGAAATGGCATCGATGTACAGCTGCCGGCGCTCCTCGCTGAGGTTGCGCCGCAGCAGATCGGTGGACGAGCGGATCACCGTCAGCAGGTTGTTGAAGTCGTGGGCGACTCCACCGGTCAGTTGCCCCACCGCCTCCATCTTCTGTGCCTGACGCAGGATGTCCTCGGTCTTGCGCAGCGCCTGCGCGGCTTCACGCTCGGCCTGAATGTCACGCCCCACGGCATGCAGGTGCTGAGGGTCGGGCACGGCACTCCAGGACACCCAGCGATAGCTGCCGTCCTTGTGCCGAAAGCGGTTTTCCACCCGAGAGAAACTCTGGCCCAGAGCCAGCTCGGTACAGGCATTGACCGCCGCCACGCTGTCCTGGGGGTGGATGAAATCGTAGAAGCTGCTGCCTTCGAGTTCGTACCGCTGCCAGCCCAGCAATCGGGTCCAGGCCGGGTTCACGGCG
The DNA here is from genome assembly GCF_003732485.1 of Pseudomonas protegens. GTDB lineage: Bacteria > Pseudomonadota > Gammaproteobacteria > Pseudomonadales > Pseudomonadaceae > Aquipseudomonas > Aquipseudomonas protegens_B. The sequence goes on along the minus strand of NZ_MOAK01000087.1, from coordinate 10,519 downwards.
ACGATGCGCCCGTTGAAGTCCGCCACCAGCATCAGGTCGGTGGACAGTTGCCAGATCCGGTCGCGCTCCTGGGTGCGCTCCTGGACCCGCTGCTCCAGGGACTCGTTGAGGCGGCGCAATTGCTCCTCGGCCTCGCGGGTGGCGGTGATGTCCCGGGAAATGCAGAGGATCTTCTCCGGCTGACCGGCCTCATCGAGCATCGGCGTGACCTGCACATCCCACCACTTGGCGTTGCCGGCCAGGGTGTTGGCGGCGCCCTGGAACCGCGCCGACTCCCCGGCCTGGGCAGCGGCGATGGCGGCCTGGGCGTCAAGGTTGCCCTGGCCCTGCCAGAAGTCCGGCCAGGGGCAGCCGGCAATGGCGTTGAAGTCGCTGACCTCCATGACCCGCAGGCCACCTTCGCTCATGAACGACAACTGACCATTGAGGTCCAGCACCTTGATGCAGTCATTGCTGCTGGCCAGCACCCGGGTATTGAGCTCGCGGGTCTCGCGCAGGCGCGACTCGGTGAGCCGGGCATGCAGTCCCAGGCGCACCCGCGCGGTGGTTTCCACGGTGTGGCAGAGCACCCCCAGCACCTGCTCCTGGCGCTCGTCGAATACCGGGCTCATGGAGAACGACCACCAGGTCAGCTCCTCTGCGGGATAGCGCTGCATGTTCACCGGCAGGTCTTCGTGACGACAGGCCTGACCGCGAAACGCCTGCTCGACCATGGGCTGCACATCCGGCCAGGCATCGGCCCAGAGCGTCTCGATGGTCTGCCCCAGGGCATTGGCCAGGCGCGGCCCCAGCACCGGACGATAGGCGTCGTTGAAAAAGAACTGCTTCTGCGGGCCCCACAGCAGGTACAGGCTTTCAGGGGATTCGAGCACCAGGCTCAAGGTGCTGTGCAGCAGGCTGGGCCAGTGCTCCCGGGGGCCCACCGAGGTCTGCGACCAGTCGAACTGGCGGATGGCGGCACCGGTCTCGCCGCCGCGCCAGGTCTGGGGAGCGGCACCATCAGAAGAGGAAATAGTCATGGACCGCATCACACAAGGGAAAAAGGGGCTGCGCCGCCAAACAGAGGCCTGCGCAGGATAACTGACCCCTGGAATCCACGGAAGTTAGCGGGTGGAGGTAAGCATGGCCCGGCCGAGAGGGTTCAGAAGGCCAGTTTGTAGCCGATGGAAAACAGCATGACCGCCAGGCACGGCCGCAGGATCTCGTCGGAGATCCGCCCGGTCATGTGGCTGCCGATCCAGATCCCCGGCAGCGAGCCCATCAGCAGGAACCCCAGCAGGTGCCAGTCCATGTTGCCCATGCTGGCGTGGCCCAGGCCGGCCACCAGGGTCAGGGGCACGGCGTGGGCGATTTCGGTGCCCACCAGACGCTTGGTGGCCAGGAACGGATAGAGGATGAACAGCGCCACAGTGCCCAGGGCGCCGGCGCCGATGGAAGTCAGCGCGACCATGGTGCCGAGGATCAGCCCGGTGACCACGGTCAGGCCGTTGAGGCCGCGGGGGCTTGGCTGATAGTCGCTGCCGTGGCGCTGGGCGAAGGCCATGAGTTTCTTCTTGAAGACAATGGCCAGGGCCGTGAGCAGCAGGACGAAGCCCAGCCCTTGCTTGATCACCGAGTTCAAGGCTTGGGGATCGGAGTCCAGGTTGTTCAAGAACCATAGGGTGGCCAGTACCGCCGGCACGCTGCCCAGGGTCAGCCAGCCGGTGATGCGCCAGTCGATATTGCGGTTCTTCTGATGCACCAGCACCCCACCGGACTTGGTGATGGCGGCGTACAGCAGGTCAGTGCCCACTGCGGTGGCCGGATTGATGCCGAACCAGAGCAGGATCGGGGTCATCAGCGAGCCGCCGCCCACTCCGGTCATGCCCACGATGAATCCCACTACCAGGCCTGCGAATACAAAACCGAAATTACCCACATCCATCAATAAAACCCTACAAATCACACGGCCAGGTGAAAAACTGGCGGCAGCATAGCGGCTAAAGCTTATGTCCATTTATATGAATAAAATCTAACGTTATAACCAGGGTCGTTTTTTCCATGCACCCGTTGCATCAAGCGCCCGCGCACCTTGCATCCGCCACATGCCCATTCAGCCCCTCCCAACCGGCACCGCTGACGCACACCGGAGCCCGCGCATCCGGTATTCTGCTGGGCGCTCGCCGGGGCAACCGATCCAGGGTTCACCCAGATCCTGCCCCCTCCGTCTCCCAAGGAAGGCCCATGACATCCGACGCGAACCCCTACCAGATCGAGCAACAGCGCATTCGTTTCAGACGCCTCTGCCTGCATCAGCAAGCCCCCGGGCAAACCACGCCCCAGCGTGGCAACTGGGGCCTGGCGCTGTCCGGTGGCGGCATCCGCAGCGCCACCTTCTGCCTCGGCGTCATGCAAGCCATGGCCCGGGCGCCGGCACCGGCGACGGCGTCCTCGCCCCCAGCCCAGCCAGCGCCCGAATCCGCCACGGAGCACAGCCTGCTGTCGCGCATCGACTACCTGTCCACGGTCAGTGGCGGCGGCTACATCGGCAGTTTCTTCTCCAGCCTGTTCCTCCCCGGACGCCTGCGCGACCGAGACCTCCAGGACCCCGTGGGCCAGGCCGCCCGCGATGCCTACCAGGCGCTGCGCTTCGAGCCCCCGGGACGTATCAGCACCGGCGTCGACTACGCCCAACAGCCCGTGGGCCAGGGCCCGGGAGCCTGGCTGCGGGAAAACGGCCGCTACCTGACGCCCACCGGCTCCGGCGACATGCTCTATGCCCTGGCCATGACCTGGCGCAACTGGCTGTCGCTGCACGCCATGATCGGCATGCCGATCCTGTTGATGCTCAGCCTGCTGACCCTGTTCCAGGTGCTGAGCCAGGCCAGCCTGCTGCTGTGGCCGCTGATGGCGACCCTGCTGTTCGCCCTGCCCTGCGCCGTGGCGTACTGGCTGGTGATCCCCCAAGGCGACCTGGACCGGCCACCCAACCTTGGCAACCCGGCATTCCGTTTCATGCTGGCCATCGTCACCGGCCTGTGGATCGGCGGCGCCCTGGCCTATGACCTGGCCCAATGGCAAGTGGTCGGCACCCTGGCCCTGGCGGCCGCGCTGGTCGGCAGCAATGCGCTGCTGATCACCCACCGGCTGGTCCGCCGGCTGGCGGATCACCGAGACCCGGCCAAGGACAGCACCTGCAACAACTGCGTGCGCAACTACCGGGTGCAGATCACCCGCGCCCTGGGGCGGGCCATCGCGGCGGTGGCCATTCTCGCTTTCCTGGCCCTGCTGGTGACCGGCGCCCAGGCACTGTATCGCTACCTGCTGGACTATCAGGCCCTGGCCACGCCCCTGCTGCTGGCGCTGCTGATGTGGCTGGTGCGCCGCCTGGTGCTGCTCAAGGATGAAAAGCCGCTGCCCGACTGGATGCGCAAACTGCCCCTGGATGTACTGGCGCTGGTTGCCGGATGCCTGCTGTTGAGCCTGCTGTGTCTGTGCTGGGCGCTGCTGGTGCAATGGGTCGCCCATGACGGTGGCGCCATCAGCTACAGCGCCGCCGCAGCCTGGCGCCTGTTGGCCCTGAGCCTGGTGGCGGCCTTGCTGGTTTGTGTCAGTGGGCGCTTCATCGGCTTTCTCAACACCTCGTCGCTCCAGGCCTTCTACAGCGCCCGGCTGACCCGCGCCTACCTCGGCGCTTCCAATGGCCGGCGCTTCAACGGCCCGCCACAGCAGCGCCGCACCTACCTCAGCGTGGCCGAGCCGATGTCCAGCGACGACCTGTCGCTGCAGCAGTACTACGCCACCCCCAGTGCCGGGCCGGTGCACCTGATCAACGTCACCATGAACCTGACGGTGGACCCCGCCGAGCAACTGGTACAGCGCGACCGCAAGGGCAAGCCTTTGTGCATCGCGCCGAACTGGGCTCCCGCAACCGAGGGCGGCGTCGCCAGCGACGGTCCGGCGGAGCGCTACACCCTCGATGGCAAGCCCTACTGTCGTGACCTGAGCCAGGGCCCGACCTCGGAAATCATGAGTCCCCTGAGCCTGGGCCAGTGGATCGGCGTCTCCGGCGCCGCCTTCAGCACCGGCCTGGGGCGGGCCAACAGCCTGGGCATGTCGCTGATCCTGGGGCTGGCCAACATACGCCTGGGCATCTGGTGGCCCAGCCACTTCGTCGATCCCGGACAGCCGCATTGGGTGCCCCGTGACCTGACGCCCTGGACCTACTTCAGCACCCAGGCCTACCTGTTCTATGAGCTGACCTCGCGCTTTCATGGGCATCGGCGCGACTACCAGTACCTGTCCGACGGCGGGCATTTCGAAAACACCGCCACCTACGAGTTGCTGCGTGAGGGGCGCGGGGTGGAACTGATCGTCACCTGCGACAGCGGCTGCGATCCGGATTACCAGTTCGACGACCTGGCCAATCTGGTGCGCCTGGCGCGCATCGACCAGGCCCTGGAGATCCGCGAAGACCCGGGGGTACTGGTCCATCCTCAACTCAAGGCGCTGTTCGGCAGTCTGCAAGAGTTTCGCCAGCCGCCGAGCGCCGACAGTCAGAAGTGCGCCTTGCTGCTGAACGTCTACGCCCATAGCCCCGACACCCAGGCGGACATCGCGGCCACACCCCACTGCCGGATCCTGGTGCTCAAGCCACGGCTGATCGCCGGGCTGACACCGGACGTCGTCAACTACGCCCGGGCCAACCCGGGCTTTCCCAACCAGAGCACGGTGGACCAGTTCTTCGACGAAGCGCAGTTCGAGAGTTATCGCCAGCTGGGGCTGAATATCGGCCAGAAGCTGTTTGGCCGCAGCGGCCAGTCCAACGAAATGGCCGAGGCCTTGTGGCGCTACCTGGATGATCCGCAACCTTGAGGCAGGGCCAGCGGATCAACCTGAACTTCAGCGCGGCTGGTGCACCTTGACCGCTTCCAGCCACTGCGCCTCCAGGCGCTCCTGCTGCGGGTCGATGCCCTGCTCGGCCAGCAGCGCCAGATGGCGCTCCACTTCACCAAGCATCTGTCCGTGGGCGCTGGAGTTGGCGTCCAGCTGATGCATCTGGGTCAGTCCCAGGTGATAGAAACGCAGCAGCTTGAGGGCCGCCGGATCTCCCGCCGCCACCCCGGCGGTGACCTGATGCATGACATTGGTCACCCGCATCAGGCTGCGCTTGAGGCGCCAGCCATAGACCGCCGAGGCCATCCACGGCTGGGTCCAGAACACCGTGCGCAACAGCACGGCGCTGATCACCAGCCCGGTGAACACGCCGCCGGCATTCCACACCAGGTTATCGCCGCCGGGCTGGCCGAACACCGCTACCGCCGCGCTGGAAAACAGCATGGCCAGGGCGATGAACACCAGGGCGATGATCAGGGTGCTGCGGCGGGTTTGCCGGCGATAGAGTTCAGGGTCCTGCGGGGTGATGACGAACATGGGCGCGACGGGCTCCGGAAGCAGTAGGGAAATGAGCAGGCGGGCATTATCACCGCTAGGGCCGGGAGCGGTGGCTTAAATCGTCGGGGAGGGACACAAATACTGCATAACCCTGATCCAGGTCGCTGTATTGCGCCCTCCCCCCGCTCAACGCCGACGCGCACGCAATGAACGCCCCAGGCGACGCCAGCCCAGCACCACGCCGCTGACGCTGATCAGCAAGCCTCCGGCGCTGAACAGGATCATCCACAGATCCCACAAAGGTCGGTTGGCCAGCAGCGGCAGCCAGTCCCAGCTGTGCAACAGGGCGAACAGCCAGCGCGAGGCGCGGCGCGGCTGATCCAGCTGCCCGGTGATCGCCCCGGTGTGAAGATCCAGGTGCAGCCAGGTCTGGGCCGGGTCGTCGAAGCGCACCCGCAGCACCGGCAGGCGCTGCTGCAGGTGGCCCATCATGCTCTGGGGCTCCCGAGCGTAGTAATAGAAATCGTAGGCAGCCAGTTGCTGGACGATCATCGGCCGCTCGGGGCGAATGGCCCAGGCCGCCTGCCGCAGGGTGTCGGGGTTGAACTGACGCAGCACTTGGTTCTCGGCCATGGCCAGAATCCGCGTGCGCCCGGCACCGTCGTAGCCGATGACATACCCCTTGCCGCCGATCATCCGCCACTCCAGCTCCCGGGCCTGCAGGCCGTCGTCGGCAAAGCGTTGCAGGGCCTGGGCCGCGCTCAGGGGAAAGGCCGCCGCGTGCAGCGGTCCGCCCTGGTAGGCCGTCACCGACAAGGGCTGGGCACTGCTGAAGAGCTTCCACGGATTCATCGACATCAGGCCGCTGAAGATCCAGGTGATCAGCAGCACGCCGAACAGCATGCCGCCCAGGTGATGCCAGCGGGCAAAACCCTGGTACGGCGAGTGCGAGCCGTTGCGATAGGTGCGTTTGAAGCGCCAGCGCAGCACGCCCACCGCCAGGCCGAGCACGGCCATCAGGGTCGCGGCCAGGGACAGGTAGGTAACGATCGGCCCCCAGGCGCCATCGATGCCGATGCCCCGCAGCGGGTACAGCCAGTGCAGCCAGGCACCGATCCAGTTCCAGCCGCGTTCGGTGGCGGTGGCATCGCGCACCACCTCTCCCGTGGTACCGGAAACATACAGCAGACGTCGTTCGGCATCGGCGGTGGCCACCCGCAGCAAGGGCCGGTCGGCGTCCAGGGCTCGGGATTGACTCCACATGTCGCCATTGACTGTCCCGCGATCACGCACCGCCACGCCCGGCGCAAACTGCCGGGCCGCCGCCAGAGCCTCGACCCGATCGGTGGGCAGCGCCTGCAGGCCGCTATCAGCCTCGATCGCCACCTTGCGCGGCCCGGGGTATTCGAGGATGTAACGGGGCGCGCCGGCCACCGTGGTCAGGCGGATGCTCGAAGGGGGGTGCTGCGGGTCAGCGGCATGCAGCACCTGCTCCAGGTCGGCGCTTTGCTCGTCCAGAACCAGCGCCGGCAGGTGTGCCAGATGCTCGGCGGGGGTCAGCTTGGGGTAGCCGACATACAGCATCACCACCCCGGAAATAAACCACAGGGCCATGAACAGGCAGGCAACAATGCCCAACCAGCGGTGCCAGAGGTACAGGTAACGCTTCATCACAGGCTGCTCGCAAATGCGCGGGGCGCCATCGGACGCCCCGCTGTCTCAGGTTAAAAGCGCGTTTGCAGCGCCAGCTCGAAGGTCCGCGGCGCCCCCAGGTACAGCTGGGTGGGCGCTGTGGTGCGGGCGTAGACCTGATCGGTGAGGTTGCGCACCCGGCCGGTGATCCGCGTATCGGCATTCAACTGATAGCCGACGAAAGCGCCGAAGATCGTGTAGGCCGGCGCATAGCGCGTGTTGGCCGCGTTGGCGTACATCGACGCCACATAACGTGCATCGGTCCCGACCTGCCAGGACGGCGCAAGGTCGTAGGTCAGCCACAGGTTGCCCACCTTGTCCGGGGTGTTGGTGGGGCTGTTGCCCTTGCGCGACACCGGCCGGCCGCCGACGTTTTCATAGAACTCGTCGTACTGGGCATCGACATAGGCGAAGTTGCCTTCGGCCAACAGCTTGGGCGTGACCCGCAACGAACCCGCCAGCTCCACGCCCCGGGACGATTGCTGGCCCACCGGCTGGCTGCTGCCGGGGTTGCTCGGATCGGCGGTGGACAGGTTCTTGCGTTCGATGCGGTAGGCGGCCAGGGTCGCCGAGCCGCGGCCATCGAGGAAATCGAACTTGCTGCCGATCTCCCACTGATTGCCGGTGCTGAGATCGAAATCCCGTACCTGACCGTAGCTGGCGGTGGTCAGGATTCCTGCCGGCGGATCGGCGGCGGTGCTGTATTGCACGTAGACGTTGGCCGCCGGCGTCAACTCATAGACCAGCCCCAGGCGCCCGGTGGTGGGACGGTATTTACGCTGGAAGAACGCCGGGTTGGCCTCGGTGACCGCGCGGTAGTTGGTCACTTGCAGGTCGATCTGGTCGTGGCGCAGGCCACTGAGCAGGGACAGGCGCTCGGTCAGTTGCAGGCGGTTTTCCAGGAACAGGGCCCAGGTGTCCACCTGGTTGCGGCGGTTCTTCTCGAAGCCGCGCTGCATGCCCGGCAAGTTCCAGAAGCTGCCCGGATCGAAGGCGTCCGGATCGACCCCAGGCAGCGAGCCCGACACCGAGCGCGGGTAGTTGCTCATCACGTTGTGGCTGTAATCGATACCCGCCGACCACTGGCTGTCGAGGCCCAGCAGGCTGTCGTGATGCAGCAGTTCGAAGCGATTGCCATTGAGCTCCTGGGCATGGCGCTGGAGCAGGATGCCGGAGCGGTTCACCTGGGTGTTGCTGCTGTTGTAGGCGTAGGTTTCCAGGTTGCGGTATTCGCGGTCGGCGTTGTAGTGGTACAGAGTGTTGCGCACGGAAGTACGCTCATTGACCTGATAGTCGATGATCGAGCGCAGCCATTGCACCCGCTGTTCATAGCGACCGTCGCTGACGTTGTAGTTCTCGAAGCGCCGGCTCTGGTCCACTTCCATCTTGCCCCCCAGCGGATTCAGCGCCGGCGTGCCCCAATACGGGCTGTCGACGCTTTCGTTCTGGTACTCATAAGCCAGGGTGTGGGACAGCTGGTCGTTGAAATCCGTCAGCAGGGAAAACGCCGTGGTCCAGGCATCGCGCTGCTCGCGGTCGACATAACCGTTGCTGGTGGTGTGGCTGACATCGAAACGCGCGTAATGCCGCGGCCCTGCACCTTCGTTCAGCGCATGGTTGAACCCGAAGGAGGTTTCGCGGCTGTCGTAGGAGCCATAGCTGACCCGCCCTTCATTGAACGACTCGGTGCGCGAAGGCAACTTGGTGATGTAGTTGATCGAACCGCCCACGGCACCGGCGCCATAGAGAAAGCTCGACGGCCCACCGACGGCCTCGACCCGGTCGTAGATCCAGCTGTCCACCGGGCGCGCGGCGATGGAGTCGTACTGCACGCTGATGCCATTGAACAATTGGGTGATTTGCGCCCCGGAGAAGCCGCGATAGGACACGAAGCCCGGCACCCCGGGGGACGAGGCCGCGTTCATCCCCGGCACGCTGGCCAGGATGTCCTGGGTATTGGCGGCGCCGCGCTGCTCGATCTGCTGGCGGTTGACCACGTTGACCGTCGCCGGGGTTTCCCGCGGGGTCAGGCCCAGGCGCGAGCCGGTGCTGGTCTGGGTATCGAGTTGCAGACCGGTTTGTGGCGCTTCATCGGCGCTGATGCGCATCTGCGGCATTTGCAGCGGGGCATCGGCCAGGGCATTGAACGACAGGGCACAGCACAGCGCCGCGCAACGGGGGGAGCGATACAGGAACTTCATGGACTCGGACTCGAAAAGAAATCATCGAACAGCGTCCGGCAGCAGTCGCCGGAGCGACCGTGCAGCTAATGCCGGAGGACGAGAAAGCGCGACCGTCTGATGCGGTCGCCAGGGCGAGTCAGCCCAGTGGCGGTGCCCGGGGATTGAGCGCGGGCCACGAATAACGCGGTGGCGCCTTGCTGCGCCGCTCCCCTCCGAGCCGTGGCGGGCGCTGGCGACGCAGCAACCAGCCGAGGCAAAACAGCAGCGCGATGCCCAGGCTCACGGCCGAGCACAATGGGCACATGAACGTGCTCAGCCCTCCGGCGGCGGCCTGGTCGCTGAAGTCAGCGTCCAGCGCCGGACCCGGGTTGCCCATGGCGGAACAGAACTGCCCGCCGACGCCATTGAGCGCCAGCCCGACCATCTGCCCATGGCCCAGGCCGCAGACGAACACGTTGAACAGCACGCAGAAATACAGCGTCCAGGCAATGTGGGGGCGGTGGCAAGAGGCATGGGTCATGGCGGCAAGATTAACAGCGAAAAAAGCACTGGAAAATCACCAATGCAGGGCAAGCGAAACTCATGGCCCTGCCAGCGGTGAGGTTGTGGCGAGCTTTATAGCCGACTCCCGAAGCGCCAAGAATCGGACCAGAACTAAAGTCTCCGGGTGGCGGGGACAGCAGCACCCGGGTGCCGCCGGGCGAGCTCATGCCTTGGCGGCCCCCGGCTACCTGCATTGCCCATGATGGCCTTTAGCCTTGATGCGCAAGAAGTTGCGCACTCAAATGTGGATAAGCCTGTGGGTACATGGCTGTAGGCATGACGGACAGGGCTGTACAGAGGAGTGCGCAAGAAGTTGCGCAGTACTGCGCAACTTCTTGCGCACTTTCTTTAGGAAATCAGGCCGGAAACAGCCTGTTGAACCTTGGATTTCTATCAAGTGATTGATTGGCAAGGAGTATTGGAAAGTTGGCATGACTCTTGAGATATCCATGAAGCCCGGCCGGCCATTCAGGCCCCGGTTTTTCCGTATATCCAAGCAAGGAGAGCAACAATGGCAACCCCAGCGTACATGTCCGTCACCGGTACCAAACAAGGTCTGATCACCGCCGGTGCCTTCACCGCTGACTCCGTTGGCAACACCTACCAGGAAGGTCACGAAGATCAGGTCATGGTCCAGGGCTTCAGCCATGAAGTGATCATCCCTCGCGATCCGCAGTCCGGTCAGCCCACCGGCCAGCGGGTACACAAACCGGTGAAGATCACCAAGG
>NZ_MOAK01000016.1 GCF_003732485.1 Pseudomonas protegens | reverse complement strand
GGCGCGGGGCTCAACGCGAGCAATATCGACCAGTTCGAAATCATCACCCGCAGCGCGAAAATCAACGCCGAGATCCAGGCCAAGCACCTGGCGGTGATCGCCGGGGCCAATGACGTCGACGCCAAGACCTTGAACGCCACGGCCCGCACCGCCAACCCGGCGGATGCGCCGCAACTGGCCATCGACTCATCAGCCCTGGGCGGCATGTACGCCGGGGCCATCAAGCTGGTGGGTACTGAGGCCGGGGTCGGGGTCAAGCTCGACGGCAAGCTGATCGCCAGTGGCGGTGATATCCAACTGGATGCCAACGGCCAGTTGCGCATGGCTGACGCCACCGCCGAAAAGGGCGCGGTGGCGATCAAGGCCGGCAGCCTCGATGCCCAGGGCGCGGTCTACGCCGGCAGCGATCTCAAGGTGCAAACCCAAGACGACCTGAACAACCACAGCACCCTGGCGGCAGCCAACAGCATCAATCTGGGCAGCGGCGGGCAACTGAACAACCACGGCATCATCGAAGCCGGGGTCAACCTCGACAACAGCCGCAACCCGAATGGCGATGTCACCCTGACGGCGCAAAACCTGAACAACAGCGGCAAGAGCGTGGTGGCCAGCCGTGATCTGACGGTCACGACCACCCAGACCCTGAACAACCAGGGCGGCACCCTGAGTGGGCAGCGCCAGGTGACGGTCAGTGCCGGGACTCTGGATAACAGTCATCAGGGCAAGCTGCTGAGCGCCGAGCGCCTGCAACTCAATGCCGAGCAAGTGCGCAACGGCCAGGGCGGCCTGATCAAGAGCCAGCAGTCCCTCAATGCCACCCTCGGCCACTTGGGCAACAGCGGTGGCGAGCTGTCGAGCCAGGGCAGCAGCACCCTGGTGCTGGCCGGCATGGACAACCTCACCGGCGTGGTACTGGCGCAACAGACCCTGGAGATTACCGGTACTGCGGAACTGGACAACCAGGGTGGGCTGCTGTCGGGCTGGCAGGGCCTGACCCTCAAGGGCACCGGCCTGAACAACAGCAACAAAGGCACCGTCTCCAGCCTCAAGGGCGGTGTCGACATCAGCCTCAGCAACGCCTTGAACAACAGCCAGGGCGGCGCCCTGGTCAGCCAGCAGGCCCTGGACGTCAAGGCCGCGAGCCTCGACAACAGCCTCAAGGGCGTGATCTCCAGCGCGGGTGCACAGAGCCTCAAACTCAGCGA
>NZ_MOAK01000086.1:667564-671675 GCF_003732485.1 Pseudomonas protegens | reverse complement strand
AGGGACGCCACTTCATCGGCCCGCCCGACCCGCCCCAGGGGGATGGCCCGGGCCGCCTTGGCCAAACCTTGCGGGCCCAGGGAGTTCTGGCTGTCCAGCGACTGCGGGGTCTCGATCAACCCCGGGATCACCGCGTTGCAGCGAATGCCCCTGGCCGCCAGTTCCACCGCCAGCGAGCGGCACAACCCCGGCACCCCGGCCTTGGCCGCGGCGTAATGGGCGTGGTCCTGCCAGCCGTAGACACCACCGGCAATCGAGGAAATCGCCACCAGCGCACCGCCCTCGCCCATGTGTTTGACCGCCGCGCGGAAGGTGCGCATGACCCCGGTCAGGTCCACATCGAGCATGGCGTTCCAGGCCGCGTCGGTCATGTCCAGCAAGGGCGCGCGACGCAGCAGGCCGGCATTGGCCACGGCGTAATCGAGGCGGCCAAAGTGCGCCACGGCCTGCTCGGCCAGGGCGTCCACCGAGGCGCTGTCGGTCACGTCCAGGGGCAGCATCAGGCAGTGCCCGCCGGCCTCGGCCACGAGATCGCGGGTGGCTTGCGGGTCATGGGGGTCGGCGGGGAAATACCCGCCCACCACCGCCACACCGGCCCGTGCATAGGCCACGGCCAGGGCCTGGCCGATGCCGCTGGCGGCACCGGTGATCACGGCGACTTTTTGAGTCATGGATAACTTTCCTTATTGAACGGATTCAGGACGCACATGGCGCGCGGCGAACATCAGCGCACCGGAGAGAAAGCAAGGCAGCGCGCCGAAATACAGCGCCGAGGTCTGCCAGTCGCCACCGGCGGACAGCACCTGGGTGGCGCCGAAGCCCGCCACCACTGCGCCGATCGGGCCCATGGCATGGATGATTGCGCCACCGGTGGCACGGATGCTGGTGGGGAAGCTTTCGCTGATGAAGAACAGCGCCGCCGAGTACGGGCCGATCAGGAAGAACAGGCCCAGGCTGTAGAGACCCACCACCATCGGCATGTTGCTCGGGCCGTAGAGCATGCCGGCGAACGACAGGCCGCCGAGCATCCAGCCCAGGCCGATGACATTGCGCCGGCCGATCTTGTCGCCCATCCAGCCGTGGCTCAGGTAGCCGCAGTAGCCCACCAGGTTGGAGAGCACCAGGATGATCAGCGAGTTCTCGAAGGAGATGTGATGCACGCTGACGATCACCGACGTGCCGAGCACGCTGAACACCTGGATCGCCGCCCAGTTGAGCAGGATCGCCGCGCCGATCACCAGGGTCGCGCGCCGCGCCGGGCCACGGAAAGCCGCAGCCAGGCCGGCCTTGCTGTGCTCGTCATAGTCCACGCCATAGGTCAGCGCCACCGCCTGGGCCTCGCTCACCGAACCACTTTTGCGCAGCTGGCTGATGCGCTGGTGGATCTGGAACTGCGGGCTCTCCTTGAGCTTGCGCGCCATCACCGCAATGACGATGGCCGGGATCGCGGCGAAGATGAAGCAGCCTTGCCAGCCGATGATCGGCAGCAGCACCGCGGTCAACCCGGCGGCGATCAGCGCCCCCACCGGCCAGCCACCCTGCACCAGGCTGTAGATGAAGCCCCGGCGCTTGGCCAGTTGCGGGTCGTCGGATGCCGCGTACAACTCGCTGAGGTAGGTGGCGTTCACCGTTTCCTCGGCATAGCCCAGGCCGCCCAGGGAGCGGATCAGGATCAGCGGCGACTTGCCCCAGGCGCCGCCGATGGCGGTCAGCGCCGAGCAGATGGCCGAGCCGCTGACGGTGAAAATGATGCCCATGCGCCGGCCCAGCTTGTCCACCAGCGGCCCGATGGCCAGGGCCACCACCGCGGTGCCCACCGCCACCCAGGTGGCGATCTCGGCCTGCTCGACCTCGCCCCAGCCGAAGTGCCGGCCGATCTCCGGCAGCAGGGTGCCAAACAGAATGAAGTCGTACACCGCAAACACCCAGGCGAAGAAGGCGATCCAGGTGGCGAAGCGCACTTGGGCCGGGGTCAACTGCTGGGGTTTCCAGCCAGTCAGGTCGAGCTTGTTATAGATAGACATCAGTCACGCCTCGATGAAGTGGCCGGGGTCAGCGGTTGCGCGGGTGGCGGCGGATAAAGTCGTCGGCGATCTCGTCGAAGGTGACGAAGCGCACGCCGGCATGGCTCTGGATGTGTTCGATCAGGCGTTCGAGCATCAACAGCACTTGCGGGCGGCCGGAGACGTCAGGGTGGATGGTCATGGTGAACACCGCGTGCTCATGCTCGCGGTAGACCCAGTCGAACTGGTCGCGCCACATTTCTTCCAGGTGCCGCGGGTTGACGAAACCGTGGCTGTTGGGCGCCTTCTTGATGAACATCATCGGCGGCAGGTCGTCCAGGTACCAGTTGGCCGGGATCTCCACCAGGTCGGTTTCCTGGCCGCGCACCAGGGGTTTCATCCAGGTGTCGGGGTGCTGGCTGTAGTCGATCTTGGTCCAGCTGTCGCCGACCCGCACATAGTAGGGATGGAAGTCGTTGTGCATCAGGCTGTGGTCGTACTTGATGCCCTTTTTCAGCAGCAGCTCGTTGGTCACCTTGCTGAATTCCCACCAGGGCGCCACGTAGCCGGTGGGCCGTTTGCCGGTGACCCGGGTGATCAGCTCGATGGATTTGTCGAGGACGATCTCTTCCTGCTCCGGGGTCATGGCGATGGGGTTTTCGTGGCTGTAGCCGTGCACGCCGATCTCATGGCCGGCCTCGGCAACCGCCTTCATCTGCTCGGGAAAGGTCTCCATGGAGTGCCCGGGAATGAACCAGGTGGTGCGCAGGCCGTAGCGCTCGAACAGCTTGAGCAGGCGCGGCGCACCAACCTCGCCGGCGAACAGGCCACGGGAGATATCGTCCGGCGAATCCTCGCCGCCATAGGAGCCGAGCCAGCCGGCCACCGCGTCCACATCGACACCAAATGCACAGAGAATTTCTTTAGCCATGAGCGGCCTCCAGTGATTGCTTGTTGTTGGAAAATCGTTGTCGGGGCTTAGCGCAGCAGCGCCGCCTCCAGCGCCAGGGCCGCATCCAGCAGTTGCCGGTCATGGCCCTGGGGCAGGCTCAGCAACAGCCCGGTGGGCAAGCCCTGGGCATCGCGGCCGCTGGGCAGGCTCACTCCGGGCATGTCGAGGAAACTGCCGGGCATGGTCAGGCGCAGGGTCGCCAGGTTGGTCCGGGCGAAGAGCTCGTCGTCCTGCTCCAGGGGCGCCAGGGGCGGCGCCACATGGGCCACGGTGGGGGTGATCAGCACCGCGCCGTCCAGTTCGTCCTGCACCTGTTGTTGCAGCTGGCGCCGCGCTTCATACAACCGCAGCAGCTGGCTGGCGGGCATCTGCCGGGCACTTTCCAGGCGCCGTCGCACCCGCGGATCGAGCTGTTCGGCGTACTCGCTGTCGAGCAACGGCTGGTGCAGGGCGAAGGCTTCGGCGGCGCCGAGCCAGCCCTGTTCCTGGATCAGTTGCAGGGTGGCTTGCAAGCTGTGCAGCGGGCGTTGTTCCACCAGCGCCCCGGCCTGTTGCAGGCGTTCGATGATCACCAGCAGGTTGGCCCGCACCGCGCCCTGGGTACGGCTGTCGTCGAGCACTTGCAGATCGACCCGGAAGCGTTGCCCGGCCAGGCTGCGGGGCTGGGGCAACTGCCGGGGGTCACCACCGTGCAACAACCCGTCGATCAGCCAGGCATCGCGCACGCTGCGGGTCAGCGGCCCGAGGCTGTCGAGGCTTTCGGCCAGGGGAAACACCCCCTCGCGGTCATAGCGCCGGGACGTGGCGCGATAACCCACCAGGCCGTTGAAGGCCGCGGGAATGCGGATCGAACCGGCAGTGTCGGTGCCCATGGCGATCGGCACGATGCCGGCGGCCACCGCCACCGCCGAGCCTGCCGAGGAGCCGCCGGGAATCCGTGGCTGGGCATCGCTGTGGGGGTTGATCGGGGTGCCGAAGTGCGGGTTCAGGCCGAGCCCGGAATAGGCAAACTCACTGAGGTTGGTCTTGCCCAGGCTGACCAGCCCGGCCCGGCACAACTGGCGCACGCTGGGCGCATCCACCTTGGCCGGCGGTGCATTGCGACGCACCTGGGCGGCGGCGGTGGTGATGCTGCCGGCCACGTCGAACAGGTCCT
>NZ_MOAK01000086.1:664584-667545 GCF_003732485.1 Pseudomonas protegens | reverse complement strand
CCCCACCCAGCAGGCTCAGCGGCTGGCCGTCCCGCCAACGGGCGGCAGCCGCCTCGGCCTCGCGCCGGGCCCGGGCCGGGCACAGGGAAATGAACACATGGGGCGTCGCCTCGGCCAATGCCAGGGCCTGCTCCAGGACCTGGACCGGATCGGTGCGGCCCGAGGCAAAGGCTTGTGCCATGGCTGCGGCGTCGTTCAGCGAATCAAGGTGCATGGCTCACTCCGCAAAAATCAAAAAATGTACTAAATATTAAAATGTACATTTTATGCAGAGCAGATTCCGTGCCAGCTCAAAACGCAGGGAGCACCGCGTACTTTCGGAAAATCCCCCAGATTCGCCTGTAATAGCGAGCCAGAGTGGGTTACTGGCAGAGACCGCTCGGCGACCGACGGAGAAAATCCTCGTCCAAGAATCTGTCATTGAAATAATGTATCTTTTATTAAAAAGTACATTTTGGTGCAGAAAGGTAACAACCCGCCCCGGGCGGCCCCAGGACAGGGCAGCAAAACGTGGCACTCAGTGACACTCGGCACTGTGAGAGAATCTCCGGCCACCGTGGCCCGGCAACACGGCTCGTCACCCAACGGCAACAGACCCCAGAGGAACCGATGAAAGCAGCGTCAGCAGAAGACCCGCGTACCGCGTCGCGCTACGCGATGATTCGTCAGGTATTGCGTGACGCCATCCTCCAGGGCACCGCCCTGCAGGGCCTGGTGCTGCTGGAAGCGCCCCTGGCAGAACTGTTCGGCACCAGCCGGGTGCCGGTGCGCAAGGCCCTCGACCTGCTGCACGGCGAAGGCCTGATCAGCCGTTTTGACGGCCGTGGCTACCTGATCAACCCCCAGGGCCTGGAGATCGAACCGCTGCGCCTGCCCCTGAGCCACACTCACCTGGGGCTGGCCAGCGACGAGGAACTGGTGGACACCCGGCCCCTGGGGGAGCGGATCTACGAAGAACTGGGCAGCGCCCTCTCCTCCTGCATCGCCTTCGGTCATTTCCGCCTGGATGAACAGGCCGCCGCCGAACACTATGGCGTCAGCCGCGCGGTAGTGCGCGAAGCGCTGATGCGCCTGCGCGATCGCGGGCTGGTGGAAAGAGAACCCTATTCACAGTGGCTGGCCGGGCCCTTGACCGCCCGGGAAGTCACTGAGGACTACGAACTGCGGGCCTGCCTGGAACCCGAGGCCTTGCGCCAGAGCGCCGCGGACCTGGACCGCGGACTGCTGGAGCAGATGCTGCAACGGGTGACCCAGGCCCAGCAGGCCGAGCATTGCGGCCTGGAGGCCCTGGAACGCCTGGAGGAAGACCTGCACCAGCACTGCCTCAGTGGCTTGCAGAATCGCAAGATGGCGGCGCTGATCCGTCAGGCCCAGAGCCCGATGATCATCAACCGGATCTTCTATCGCCTGCTGGGCATCGGCGCCGACCCGGCGATGCTGGCCGAGCATCGGCTGATTCTCGAACTGCTGCTGCACGGCGCCTTCGACGCCGCCGCCCTGAACCTCAAGGAACACTTGCAACGGGCCCGCCAACGCATGCTGCAACGACTGAAAGTCCTGTCGGTGCTGCCCGAGCCGGAACTGCCCGGGTTCCTCAGCAAGATCAGTTGACCCTTAGCCCTCGCCTGCCAGCGAAGGCCGCCCCAGGGAGGATGCGGGGCGCAATGGCCTCTTCGCCGGCAAGCCGGCGCCTACCGGATGCCACCCGGTCAAGCTGCCAGAAGCGACGCTACAAAGCGTTGCGGCGCACCAGACTGAGATCGGGCGCAGTGCGGCGCTGGCTCAGGTAGCGGGTGCAACTGACCCGCAGGAAGGAGGCGAAATTCACCACTTCACCGCGATAGTCCATGACCTCTTCATACAGCTTGGCAATCAGCTGGTTGGTGGTCATGCCGTCCACCTCGGCAATTTCGCTGAGGATGTCCCAGAACTGGTTTTCCAGGCGCAAGGTGGTGACCACGCCACAGATGCGCAGCGAGCGGGAACGGGATTCGTAGAGAATCGGGTCGGCCTTGACGTACAGCTCGCACATGGCGTGGTCCTCGCTTACAGGGTGATCCGGGTGCCCAGCAGCCCCAGGAAACCCGCCAGCCAGCTGGGGTGCGCCGGCCACGCTGGAGCGGTGACCAGATTGCCCTGGACGTGACCTTCAGTCACCGGGATATCGATGTAAGTGCCGCCGGCCAGCCGCACTTCCGGGGCACAGGCCGGATAGGCACTGCATTCACGACCTTCGAGGATGCCCGCTGCCGCCAGCAGTTGCGCGCCGTGGCACACCGCAGCAATGGGCTTGCCGGCCCGGTCGAATTCCTTGACCAGTTGCAGCACCTTGTCGTTCAGCCGCAGGTATTCCGGAGCACGTCCGCCAGGGATCAGCAGGGCGTCGTAATCAGCGGAGCTGACCTGGGCGAAGTCGAAGTTGAGGGCAAACAGGTGACCCGGTTTCTCGCTGTAGGTCTGGTCGCCCTCGAAGTCGTGGATCGCCGTGCGCACGGTCTGCCCGGCGCTCTTGTCCGGGCACACGGCGTGCACCGTATGACCGACCATCAGCAGTGCCTGGAACGGCACCATCACTTCGTAGTCTTCGACGTAATCGCCAACCAGCATGAGGATCTTTTTCGCGGCCATGGAGTGGACTCCTTTCAGGGAAAGACGTGGGCGGAAGGAGTACTCAAGGTAGTCCCAATCCGCCAGCCCGGGTAATAGCCTGGTACTACAGCGGCCTCAGCCCAGGTAGCCGTCGGCCTTGAGCAGGGTTTCCAGGCAGTGTTCGCTGATCTGGTAGAAGGCCTTGAGTTCTTCGATCCTGGCCAGCAGTTGGCTCGGGTCAATCGGCTCGGCGCGCTTGACCGCAAGGATCATCTTGTTCTTGTTGGTGTGTTCCAGGGAGATGAATTCAAAGACCTTGGTTTCATAACCGCAGGCTTCGAGGAACAGGGCCCGCAGGCTGTCGGTGACCAT
>NZ_MOAK01000086.1:647782-664492 GCF_003732485.1 Pseudomonas protegens | reverse complement strand
CTGCTTGTGGCAGCACGGCGAGCACATGATGATCGCCGCACCGGAACGAATGCCGGTGTGGATCGCGTAGTCGGTGGCGATGTCACAGGCGTGCAGGGCGATCATCACTTCCAGTTCGCTGGGGGCCACGCTGCGCACGTCACCGCACTTGAACACCAGGCCCGGGTGCTCCAGGCGCTGCGCGGCGGCGTTGCACAGGGTCACCATGTCTTCACGCAACTCGACGCCGGTGACTTCGCCCTCGGCCTTGAGGGTGTTGCGCAGGTAATCGTGGATGGCAAAGGTCAAGTAGCCCTTGCCGGAGCCGAAGTCCGCCACCCGCACCGGCTGCTCGAGCTTGATCGGCGAGCTGCCCAGGGCGTGGCTGAAGACCTCGATGAACTTGTTGATCTGCTTCCACTTGCGCGACATGGCCGGGATCAGCTCGTGCTGCTTGTTGGTCACCCCCAGATCGGCCAGGAAAGGCCGGCTCAGGTCGAGAAAGCGGTTCTTCTCGCGGTTGTGCTCGGCGGAGGGCAGGTCGCGCTGCTGTTGCGGCTTGCCCTTGAACAGCGAGCTCTTGCCCTTCTTGCTGTATTCCAGCTGCACTTCGTCGGTCAGGGTCAGCAGGTGGGCATTCTTGAACGAGGCCGGCAGCAGCCCGGCGATGGTGGCCACGCCCTCGTCCAGGGAGAAGTTCTTGGTGATGTCACGGGTCTTGTAGCGATAGACGAAGGACAGGCACGGCTGCTCCTTGACCGTCAGTTGCTTGATGATCAGCCGTTGCAGGTCCGCCTCCGGGCCCACGTGCTTGGCCAGTACCAGCTTGATGAAGGCGTTTTGCGCGAGGCTGGTTTCCAGCAATTGCAGGAACTGGGCGTGATGGTCCGGCGTGGGGCGGGCAGAAGGTGCGGTAACAGACATGGGGGGCAGGTGCCTCGGGCGATGCGCGGTGTGAATCAGCGAATGGCGGGTATTTTAGGGGGGATGGCCCGCCGGGGCACGGAGTTATTGACCCGAGGGTAAAATTTTGTCGCCCCCCGCCCCCCCCAATCCCGCCCCGTAGGAACTGGCTTGCCAGCGAAGGCGTGCCCAAGGGCGGTGCAAGGCTCACGGGCCTCTTCGCCGGCAAGCCGGCTCCTACACAGGTAGCACGCCATAGTCCCCAGCTGGGTGGGTCAGTTGAGCACTACGAGGCGGTTGGGCAGTTCGTTGCGCTCCTGGGTCAGGGGCACGTGGGCCTTGAGCAGTTCACCGCTGGCTTCGATGCAGTCAAGGAAACCCTGCAGGGTCTGGCCTTGGCGCACCTGTCGAGTGAAGGCGCGGACGATGCTGTTCCAGTGCTTGTTGTCCAGGCGCTTGGAAATGCCCTCGTCCACCAGGATTTCCACGTAGCGCTCGGCTTCGCTGACGAAAATCAGAACCCCGGTGCCTCCTACCGTGTGATGCAGGTTCTGTTCGAGGAACTGGCGTCGGGCCAGGTTCGAGGCGCGCCAGTGGCGCACCGAACGCGGAATCAGTCGGGTGGTGATTGGCGGTAGGCGGAACACCAGGCACAGCACGATAAAGGTCGCCCATTGCGCCAGCAGCAACAGGTGCATGTTCAGCCAGCCGGTGATGTAGTGCACCAGCCCCGGCACCACCAGCGCCAGCAGGCTGGCCCAGAGCAACGGAATGTAGGCGTAGTCGTCGGCCCGGGCGGCCAGCACCGTCACCAGTTCGGCGTCGGTCTGGCGTTCGACTCGGGCGATGGCTTCGGCCACTTGCCGTTGTTCGTACTCACTCAGTAATGCCATGTCGTTGGATACCCTCTTTTTATTTTCAGTTACCAGCCGCCGGAGGAACCGCCGCCGCCAAAACTGCCGCCGCCACCGCTGAAGCCGCCACCGCCGCCGGACCCGCCACCAAAACCGCCACCGCCGAAACCGCCACCACCACCGCCACGCCCGCTGGTGGTGGTGATGAAACCGAGCGCCTGCGCCACCATGACCACCAGGATGAACAGCAGCACCAGGAAGATGAACAGCAACGGGTGACGCTGGACAAAATCACTCTGGTCGCTGCTCTCGAGGCTGTCATACACCGGGTCCGGTTGGTCCAGCGGCGTGCCACCGAGCACCAGCAGCATGGCCGAGACGCCGTCGCTGATGCCCTTGCTGAATTGCCCGGTCTTGAACGCCGGGGTAATCACCTGATTAATGATCACCGAGGCCTGGGCATCGGTCAGGCGATCCTCCAGACCATAACCCACTTCAATGCGCAGCTTGCGCTCGTCCCGGGCGACGATCAGCAGCGCGCCGTTGTTCTTGTCCTTCTGGCCAATGCCCCAGTGACGCCCCAACTGATAACCGTAGTCTTCGATGCTCGCGCCTTGCAGGTCAGGCAGGGTCACCACCACCAGCTGTTCGCCGGTGGCCTGTTCGTGGGCTTGCAACTGCCGAGTCAGCTGGGCACTGATGGTGGGTTCGATCAACTGTGCGTTGTCCACCACCCGTCCACTCAGGGCCGGGAACTTCAGCTCGGCCTGGGCCGTGACCGCAAAGACCCAGAGCAACAGCACCAGGCCGATTTTATAGAGTCGCATCAGCACCTCATCCTCAATGATTGTCCGCTTGCGCTACCCACTGCCGGGCGCCCCGCCAGCGCCAAAACTGCCACCGCCGCTCCGGCTGCTGTCGGAGTCGGGACTGAAGCTGAAGCTGGAACTGGAACTGGAACTGGAACGGCTGTTGCGCCGATACGGCGCCACTCACCAGTCATAGCGACAGCAGCGCGCTTTGCAGCACGCGCTGCCCATGGCTCATCAGAACTTCACTTGCGGCGCTTTGTCGGCGTCAGGGCTGGTGGCCTCGAAGGACGCACGCATCGGCAAGTCGCTGTACATCAGGCTATGCCACAGGCGACCGGGGAAGGTGCGGATCTCGGTGTTGTACTTCTGCACCGCGAGGATGAAATCGCGGCGGGCCACGGCGATACGGTTCTCGGTGCCTTCAAGCTGGGATTGCAAGGCCAGGAAGTTCTGGTTGGCCTTCAGATCCGGGTAGCGCTCGGAGACCACCATCAGGCGGCTCAAGGCGCCGCTCAACTGATCCTGGGCCTGCTGGAACTGCTTGAGTTTTTCCGGGTTGTCCAGGGTACTGGCGTCCACCTGGATCGAGGTGGCCTTGGCCCGGGCTTCGATCACCGCGGTGAGGGTTTCTTCCTCGTGCTTGGCGTAGCCCTTGACGGTCTCCACCAGGTTGGGAATCAGGTCGGCGCGCCGCTGATACTGGTTCTGCACCTGGCCCCAGTCGGCCTTGACCTGCTCGTCGAGGGTCGGAATGTTGTTGATGCCACAACCGCTGAGCAGGCTGGTGAGCAGCAACAGGGCTGCAACGGGCCAGCTCGAGCGCAGGCTTTGGGTGATGTTCATGGGTGGGGCTCCTTGCACAACCTGATGGAAAAGAATCTTTTGCCCGGTTTCACACATCCTGTGGGGCAAAATCTGCCTGCGCCACTGGAATGCATCGGGCTGATGGGCTAAAAGATGCCCAGCGCGAAAAAGAGTTCAGAAGTGTGCTGGATTTATCTGAACAACAATAGCCGCTCCCTAAATTTTGGCTGTTCGACGCGTCACTCATGCGTCGGTCTTGAGCCCTTGAGAACACTATTCATGAATAAGCTGTGTTTGCTGGGCCTGCTGGTCAGCCTGGCCAGTCACCCTGTGTTGGCCGAATCTGCCCCGGTCCCCCTGGAAAACAAAGAAGCCTTTATCAGCGATCTGCTCAAGCGCATGACCCTGGAAGAGAAGATCGGCCAGTTGCGCCTGATCAGCATCGGCCCGGAAATGCCTCGCGAGCTGATCCGCAAGGAAATCGCCGCGGGCAATATCGGCGGCACCTTCAACTCCATCACCCGCCCGGAAAACCGGCCGATGCAGGACGCGGCCATGCGCAGCCGGCTGAAGATCCCGATGTTCTTCGCCTATGACGTGATCCACGGCCACCGGACCATCTTCCCCATCAGCCTGGCCCTGGCGTCCAGCTGGGACATGGACGCCATCGGCCGCTCCGGGCGCATCGCCGCCAAGGAGGCCAGCGCCGACAGCCTGGACATCACCTTCGCGCCCATGGTCGACATCTCCCGCGATCCTCGCTGGGGCCGCACCTCCGAAGGCTTCGGCGAAGACACCTACCTGGTCTCGCGCATCGCCAAGGTCATGGTCAATGCCTACCAGGGCCAAAGCCCGGCCTTGCCGGACAGCATCATGGCCAGCGTCAAGCATTTCGCCCTGTATGGCGCGGTGGAAGGCGGTCGCGACTACAACATCGTCGACATGAGCCCGGTGAAGATGTACCAGGACTACCTGCCGCCCTACCGCGCGGCCATCGACGCCGGTGCCGGCGGGGTGATGGTGGCCCTGAACTCCATCAACGGCGTGCCGGCCACCTCCAACACCTGGCTGATGAACGACCTGCTGCGCAAGGAGTGGGGCTTCAAGGGTCTGGCGGTGAGCGACCACGGGGCGATCATCGAGCTGATCCGCCACGGCGTGGCCAAGGACGGTCGCGAGGCCGCCAAGCTGGCGATCAAGGCCGGCATCGACATGAGCATGAACGACTCGCTGTACGGCAAGGAACTGCCAGGGCTGCTCAAATCCGGCGAGATCGAGCAGAAGGACATCGACAACGCGGTGCGTGAAGTGCTGGCGGCCAAGTACGACATGGGCCTGTTCAAGGACCCTTATGTGCGCATCGGCAAGGCCGAGGACGACCCGGCCGACACCAACGCGGAAAGCCGCCTGCACCGCAGCGACGCCCGGGACATCGCCCGCCGCAGCCTGGTGCTGCTGAAGAACCACAACGACACCTTGCCGCTGAAGAAAACCGCGAAGATCGCCCTGGTAGGCCCCCTGGCCAAGGCGCCGATCGACATGATGGGCAGTTGGGCCGCCGCCGGCGTTCCGGCACAGTCGGTGACGCTGTATGACGGCATGCGCAACGTCCTGGGCGACAAGGCCCAATTGGTCTACGCCCGGGGTTCCAACATCACCGCCGACAAGAAGGTGGTGGACTACCTGAACTTCCTCAACTTCGATGCCCCGGAAGTGGTGGACGACCCACGCTCCGCGCAGCAGATGATCGATGAAGCGGTCAAGGCGGCCAAGCAGGCGGACGTGATCGTGGCCGCAGTGGGTGAATCCCGGGGCATGTCCCACGAGTCTTCGAGCCGCACCGATCTGCACATTCCCGCCAGCCAGCGCGAGCTGATCAAGGCCCTCGAGGCTACTGGCAAGCCTCTGGTGCTGGTGCTGATGAATGGCCGTCCGCTGTCACTGCTGGAAGAAAACCAGCAAGCCGACGCCATCCTGGAAACCTGGTTCAGCGGCACCGAAGGCGGCAACGCCATTGCCGACGTGCTGTTCGGCGACTACAACCCGTCGGGCAAGCTGCCGATCACCTTCCCCCGCTCCGTGGGCCAGATTCCCACCTACTACAACCACCTGACCATTGGCCGGCCGTTCACGCCGGGCAAGCCGGGCAACTACACCTCGCAGTACTTCGACGACACCACCGGCCCGCTGTTTCCGTTCGGCTATGGCTTGAGCTACACCACGTTCAGCCTGTCGGACATGGCGCTGTCCTCCACCACCCTGAACAAGAGCGGCAAGCTCGATGCCAGCGTGACCGTGAAGAACACCGGCAAGCGTGACGGCGAAACCGTGGTGCAGCTGTATATCCAGGACGTGGCCGGCTCGATGATCCGTCCGATCAAGGAATTGAAGAACTTCCAGAAAGTCATGCTCAAGGCCGGTGAAGAGAAATCCATCCACTTCACCATCACCGAGGACGACCTGAAGTTCTACAACGCGCAGCTCAAGTACGCCGCGGAACCGGGCGACTTCAATGTACAGATCGGCCTGGATTCCCAGGACGTCAAGCAACAGAGCTTCGAACTGCTCTGATCCCCCGTGACGGGTCGGTGCTGGAACAGCGCCGGCCCGTCACGCCTCTGCCCTTGGCGACTAGCCGCGACGATCCAGCAGGTTGACCACCAGGCGGTCGACCCAGCCCCAGATCCGCTGCTTGACCCGCCGCCACAACGGCCGGTTGCGCCACTGCGCCAGGCTGATCTCTTCACTCTGGGCAAAATCCGTCTCGAAGCTCGCCGCCACGGAGCGCGTCAGTGGCGGGTCCAGGGCTTCGAGGTTGGCTTCCAGGTTGAAGCGCAGGTTCCAGTGGTCGAAATTGCACGAGCCCACACTGACCCAGTCGTCCACCAGCGCCATCTTCAAATGCAGGAAACGCGGCTGATATTCGAAAATCCGCACGCCGGCCTTGAGCAAGCGCGGGTAGTAACGGTGCCCGGCATAGCGCACGGCTGGATGATCGGTCTGCGGCCCGGTCAGCAGCAGGCGTACGTCGACGCCCCGGGCGGCAGCCTTGCGCAATGAGCGCCGCACCGACCAGGTGGGCAAGAAGTAAGGCGTGGCCAGCCAGATACGCTGCTGACCGCTGTGCAGGGCACGAATCAGTGAATGCAGGATGTCGCGATGCTGACGCGAGTCGGCATAGGCCACCCGGCCCATGCCCTCCCCCGAGTCAGGTACACGGGGCAGATGGGGCAAGCCGAAATCGACATTGGGCCGCCAGGCGCCCTTGCGCAGGTTGGCGCTCCACTGGCGATCAAACAGCCTCTGCCAGTCCTGCACCGTGGGCCCGGCGATCTCCACCATCACTTCATGCCAGTCACAGCTGTTGTCCTCGGGCTGCCAGAACTCATCGGTAACCCCAGTACCGCCCACCACTGCCAGGGACTGATCCACCAACAGCAGTTTTCGATGGTCGCGGTACAGGTTGAGAAAGCCCTGGCGCCACTTCAGGCGGTTGTAGAAACGCAGTTCGACACCAGCCTTGGTCAAGCGCAGGCGCAGGGCCTGGGTAAAGGCCAGGCTGCCATAGTCATCGAACAGACAACGCACCCGCACCCCGCGCTCGGCAGCCTGGACCAGGGCCTGGACCAGAGCCTCGGCACATGCGCCGGCTTCCACCAGATACAGCTCCAGCTCCACCTGCTGCCGGGCGCGGGCAATGGCCACCAGCATGCGCGGAAAGAACTGGGGACCGTCGATCAACAGCTCGAAGCGGTTGCCTTCACGCCAGGGGAACACCGCTCCGCGCATTTCAGCGCGCCGTGAAGATCAGTACCGCACCCACCGGTACCGAGAAACTGATGGCCGACAAGCCAGCCACCTTGCGCAGGCTGTCGAGGCCCGGTGCCAGGTTGAAGTCTTCGGCATTGAGGACCAGCGGTTCCAACGTCACCACCTGGAAACGCCGCTCATCCAGGCGAGTGGCCAGCAGCTCGGCGTTGTAGGTGTGTTCCTGGCCATGCAGGGCCACGGTGACCGGCAACAGCAACTCGATCTGCGCCCCGGGGGCCAGGTCGTTGATTGGCCGCAGGTTGATCTGCGCGGTGATCTGCGCCTCGGGAAACTGCTGGACCTGGAACAGCTCCTGGCGCATGCGTTCATCGCGCAGGGGAATACCGCTGCTGACCGAGTCCAGCTCGATCTGCAACTGGGCCTGGCCCTTGGCGTCGACCTTGCCGTGCAACACCAAAAAGCGCTGGACCTCGGAAATACTGGCGTTCTTGGTGGTCACGAAGGACACCCGGGAAGACTCGTTGTCCAGGTACCAGTTGGCCTGGGCCGGCAGGGCCAGTATCCCGAGCAGGCTGAGAAGAAGGCGGATCGGCGTACGCATGCAAGCTCCCGTGAACAGAAGGCGCCACCTTAACCGGCTGCCAGGGGGCTGGCAAACACCGCGCTCAAGTGGGGCTCAGCCGTTGCAGACGGGGAATGGCTCAGGCAATGGACTTCTGCAATTGCTCGATGGTATCGGCCAGCAATCCCAGGTGACGATTGCGTACCAGTTCGACACAGGTCAGGTCCATCGGCCAATGCAGGGCGATGCTGCCGATCACCCGACCTTCGGCCTGCAACGGCAAGGCCACCGCGCGAATCAGAAAGGGCAGGCGCACCGGATATTCCCAGTGGCCCTCGGTACGCTGGCCGAACCCCAGATGCTGGGACTGCGCGCAAGCCTGTTGCTGGTCTTCGGCCGGCACTCGCTCACGCTCGGCCAGACGTTCGACCTCATCACTGGCCAGGGCCCCCAGGCAGGCCTTGCCCATGGCCGAATGAAACAGGCTGGCGTGCTGGCCGACAATCCGGCTGTTGTTCGGGTAGCGCTTGCGCAACACCGCAGGCACCGCGCTTTCCAGGACCTCGAGGTGCTCGCCGTCAAAACTCGACAGGTCACTGACCAACCCGGTCCGTGCACTCAACTCCAGCATCCAGGGCGCTGCCTGCTCCACCAGATGGCGCTTGAAGCGTTGCCGACTGTCGCCGAACAGGCTGCGGGCACTCAGGCGATAGCGTCGATCACTGAGGCCACGGTAGATCCAGCCCTGCTCCTGCAGGGTCAGCAACATACGCGACACCGTGGCCTTGGGTAGCCCCGTCAGGTAGTGCAACTCCTCCAGACCCAGGGCCTGGTGCTGGCCCAGCAACTCGACGATGGCCAGGGCCCGCTCCACGGAACGCACGCTGCCGGTTTCTACCTTGCTGGCCATAGTCCGAACTCCCTGACTGAGGATGGGTAAAGGTTTTACCCAGCAAGATGCGGGCCTCAGAACCCTATCAACGGCATTTGCCTGGTTACAGCAGATTACCCGGAGGGCGTTGCCGCACCCATTGCGTCAGTTGTTCGTGGGCATAGGCCAGTTGCAGCACGGCGTGGTCGGCCTGGGCCGGCCCGATGATCTGCAAGCCCATGGGCAGGCCCGCCAGATTGAACCCCACCGGAATTCTGATACTGGGCAGGCCGGCCAGGGTCGGACCGATCACCACTTCCATCCAGCGGTGATAAGTGTCCATTTCCTGCCCATCGATCTGCCTTGGCCAGGCCTGCCGTGCATCGAAAGGGAACACCTGGGCCGTGGGCAGCAGCAGAAAATCGTAACGCTCGAACAGTCGCAGCAAGGCGCGATACCAGTCGCCGCGACTCTGGGAAGCGCGATACACGTCCGCGGCACTGAGGTTGGCCGCGCCCTCCACTTCCCACCGCGCCTCGGGCTTGAGCCAACGGCGCTGGTCCGGGTCGTTGTACAACAACCCCAGGGAGCCCTGGACCAGCCAGTGCCGGTGCACCAGCCAGCAGTCCCACAGTTGTGCCATGGAAAACTCCGGCTGGCAGCTTTCCACTTCACAGCCCAGGCGGGTGAAGTCGGCCAGGGCCTTTTCGCACAGGCTCAGGACGCCCTGTTCCATGGCCAGGTACCCGTTGTAATCCCCCAGCCAGCCCAGGCGCAGGCCGCGTACATCCCGTTGCAGAGGTGCCTGCAGCAGCGCCGGATCTTCCTTGAGGGACAAGGGCGCCCGCGGGTCGTAACCGGCCTGGGTGCTCAACAGCCGGGCCACATCAGCCACCGTGCGGCCCATCGGCCCTTCGGTAGCCAGTTGCTGCACGAACAGCTCAGGGGTCGGGCCCAATGGCACCCGCCCCTGGGAGGGGCGCATACCGAACACGTTGTTGAAGGCCGCCGGATTGCGCAGCGAGCCCATCATGTCGCTGCCATCGGCCACCGGCAGCATGCGCAAGGCCAGGGCTACCGCCGCCCCGCCGCTGCTGCCGCCGGCGCTCAGGCTGCTGTCATAGGCATTGCCGGTGGTGCCGAACAGCTGGTTGTAGGTATGGGAGCCCAGGCCAAACTCCGGCACGTTGCTCTTGCCGACGATGATTGCGCCGCTGGCCCGGACCCGGGCCACGCTGATGGCATCCACCTGGGGTACCTGATCGGCGAACAGCGGCGAGCCCATGCTGGTGGTCAGCCCCGCAGTGGCTGCCAGATCCTTGATCGCCTGGGGCATGCCATGCATCCAGCCCATGGACTGTCCCCGATCCAGTTGCCGGTCACGCTCATCGGCCTGGGCCAGCAGGTCCTGCGGATCGCACAGGGAGACCAGGGCATTGACCCCGGGGTTGTAACGCTCGATCTGCTGCAGATAGGCCTGCATCACCTCGCGACAGGACAGCTCGCGGGCATGGATCGCCCGGGATAGCGCCAGGGCATCCAGCTCGACGATGGACTCGTTGGCCATTGGTTCGCTGTGCTTGATCAAGACTCGCCTCCCAGGGTCACGGCATCGGGTTTGTCGTCTCTGACCGCGTCATACATGCAGTAGATACCCAGCAGGCTGAGGATCGAGGTCAGCAAGACATAGAAGGATGGCGCCACCGGCGTGGCCATGACCTTGCTCAGCCAGGTCACGATCAAGGGGGCAAAGCCACCGAACAGCATCACCGTGACGTTATACGCCACCGACACCCCGGTGGAGCGCACCTCAATGGGAAACTGCTCGGCCAGGGCCGTAGGACCGGGCCCGAAAAAACCGCCGATGGCACCGCACAGCAACATTTGCATCACCAGCAGACGCTCGATGGACGGCGCCGCGGCGACCCACACATACAAGGGATAGACCATGACGAAAAACGCCAGGGTGAAAGCCATCAGCACCGGGCGCCGGCCGATACGGTCCGACAGCGCGCCGGCAAAGGGAATCACCACGGTCATCAAGGCCACGGCGAACATCTGCACCAGCAGTACCTGATCCAGAGGCAGGCCGAGGTTGGTGTGGGCGAAGGTCGGCATGTTCACCAGCACCACATAGAAAGACACAGTGCCGCCGCAGCACAGGCCCATGGACACCAGGATCGCCCGGCGGTAGGCCGACACCACCTGCCACAGCCCCGGCCCCTTGCCACGCACTTGCTTGCGCGCCTCGATGAAGGCCTCCGGCTCCTCCATGTACTTGCGAATCCACAGCCCCACCGGACCGATCAGCAGACCGATCACGAACGGCAGGCGCCAGCCCCAGAGATCCAGGGTCTGCGGCGAAAAGAAGTGGGTCACCGCCGCCACCATCGCGGCTCCGCTGAACACTGCCAGGCACTGTCCTACCAACTGCCAGGAGCCATACAGGCCTTTCTTGTCCGCCGGGGCACTTTCCACCAGGTAGGCCGTGGCGCTGGCGTACTCCCCCCCGGTGGCAAAGCCCTGGAGCATCCGCGCCACCACGATCAGCAACGGCGCGCCCAGGCCAATGGCCGCGTAGTTGGGGGCAAAGACAATCATCGCAATGGCCAGGGTCATCAGTTGGATGATCACCAGCATGGCCGCCTTGCGGCCTTTGCGGTCGGAATACATGCCCAGCAGCACGCCGCCCACCGGACGCATGAAAAAGCCCACGCCGAAGGTGGCCAGGGCCATCAGCAACGAGGTGTACTCATCTTCAGCCGGGAAGAACTGGCGGGCGATAAAGCTGGCGAGAAAGCCATAGACGATGAAGTCATACCATTCCAGGGCGTTGCCAACCACGGCGGCAATCACCTGCCGGGTCTTGGAAACAGAAGGTATCGAGACGCTCATGGGAGGTTCCTTGAAACTTTTGAGCCTTCTTGCGGGCTCGGAAAAGTGCCGGGCGCATGGAACGCCCGGGCCGCACAGCGCTACAGGAACAGGAAGGTTCAGGCGGGCTTGAGCCAGCTCTCCGCCAGGGCGCCCCAATAGGCCGCACCGGTGAGCAGGATGTCGTCGTTGAAGTCGTAACCCGGGTTATGCACCATCGGTTGCGCTACACCATTGCCGATGAACAGGTAGCTGCCGGGGCAGCGCTGCAGCATCCAGCCGAAGTCTTCGCTGCCCATCAGCTTCGGCGTGTTGCCATTCACCGCTTCGGCCCCCACCAGCTCGACACCGACCCGGCGGGCAAACTCGGTTTCCTCCGGGCTGTTGACCAGCACCGGATAAGCCGGGCGATGGTCGATGCTGGCGCTGCAGCCAAAGCTTTCGGCCTGGGTCTGGATGATCGCCTTGACCCGCTCCAGCATCTGCTCGCGCACCGGTGCATTGAGGGCCCTCAGGCTCAGGCGCAACAACGCCTGCTGGGGAATCACGTTGGCCGCCTCGCCGGCCTGCAGGGCGCCGACCGTCACCACCGCCGCTTCCTGGGCGTCGATGTTGCGCGCCACCACCGTCTGCAAGGCCATGACCATGCTGGCCGCCGCCACCAAGGGGTCCACCGCCAGGTGGGGCATGGAGCCGTGACCGCCGACGCCTTCGACAATCACCTCAAGCAGGTCCTGGGACGCCATCATCGGCCCCTCGCGAAAGCCCAGGTGACCGGCCGGCAGCCCGGGCATGTTGTGCAGGCCGAACAGCGCATCACAGGGGAAGCGCTCCAGCAGGCCATCGGCAAGCATCGCCTCGGCACCGCCCTGGCCCTCTTCCGCAGGCTGGAAGATCAGGTTCAGGGTGCCGTCGAACGCTCGGGTCGCCGCCAGATAGCGCGCCGCCCCCAGCAGGATGGTGGTGTGGCCGTCATGCCCACAGGCGTGCATGCAACCGCCATGGCGGCTGCTGTAGGGAGCCCCGGTGTTCTCGATGATCGGCAAGGCGTCCATGTCCGCCCGCAGGCCCAAGGTGCGCGTGCCCGTGCCGTTGCGCAGGACGCCCACGACCCCGGTTCGGCCGATGCCGGTGTGCACTTCATAACCCCACTCCTCCAGACAGCGAGCCACCAGCGCCGAAGTGCGGTGCTCTTCGAACCCCAGTTCCGGGTGGGCATGAATATCCTGGCGGATGGCCCGCAGATCGCTGGCAATGTCGTTGAGCCAGGCAAGGATGTGCTGGTGTCGGGTCATGGCGTATCTCCTCTGGGCCGGGTGGCTTCCCGTTCTTTTTTTCGGAGCGTTGCACGAGGCGCAGGAGCGTGCTCGAAGCTCTGCGTCAGATAACCGCGAGCCGGAGCACAGGACAATCAAATGTGGTTCCACTGGATGGAACACATAATCTGCAGCGAAGCCTGATCCAGGATCAGCGATCGAGGCGGCAGCCTTCCCGGGGGCCCAGCCAGAGCGCGCTGTGGGTACGCCCCAGGGCGCTGGCGGTGACACGTCGGCTCTGCGGCTCATCGCTAAAACCGCTGATGGGCAGGTACTGGCGCACATAGGCACGGCAGTAGTCGGCGGGTTGTTGCATCACATAGCGGCAGGAGCAGTACTCCTTGGCGGTGTAGGCACCGAGGATATCCGGGAAGGCCTGCAGGGCCTCCCGTTGCTGCCAGCTCCAGCCCAGCAGCAGGAGCAGCGCCACCAGCACCAGGCCGAGCAGCGGATGACGGCGGAAAAAGGCCCAGCGCCTCATGGCTGCCCCTTGCTGGAAAACGCCGCCAGGACTCGCTTGAGCAGTTCATTGTGCCGATAGCTGCCATCGCGGTCGTCGCCGTAACGCACGATCACCAGGCGCTGTGCAGGCAGGACATACAGCGCCTGCCCCCAATGTCCCAGGGCGGCATAGGTATCCGCCGGAGCATCGGGCCAGGGCTGGGGGGCCCCGTCCACCGAGCGGTTGAGCC
This sequence comes from Pseudomonas protegens, assembly GCF_003732485.1. Lineage (GTDB taxonomy): Bacteria > Pseudomonadota > Gammaproteobacteria > Pseudomonadales > Pseudomonadaceae > Aquipseudomonas > Aquipseudomonas protegens_B. The sequence continues at coordinate 651,054 of NZ_MOAK01000086.1, read as the reverse complement.
ACCAGTGTCCACCCGCCACCGCCTCATCCTGATTGGCCCGATAGCCGGCGAAGGGCGTGCGGCTGAACTCGACCCAGGACCTGGGCAGCAACTGCCGGTCACGCCAGCGACCTTCGCGCTGCATCAACAGGCCGACACGGGCCAGATCGCGGGCCGTCAGGTAGAGGTAGGAAGACGCCACGAATGTGCCTGCGGCGTCACGCTCCCACACCGCCTGGGTGATGCCCAGCGGTTCGAACAGGGCCTGCCAGGGATAGTCCGCATACTGGTCTGCCCCCACCATCCCCCGCAGGCTGGCCGCCAGCAGGTTGCTATCGCCACTGGAATAACGGAAGGCCTGTCCCGGTGGAGTGGAGCGCGTCTGTTGTGCGGCAAATGCCGCCATGTCCCGATGCCCGCGGGTGTAGAGCATGGCCACCACTGAAGAGTTGAGGGGGGCGTACTCGTAGTCTTCCTGCCAATCCAGACCCGAGGCCCAATGCAACAAATCCTCCAGGCTGATAGCCGGATGCGGCTGCAGCGCCGGGTAATATTTTGCCGCGGGGTCCTGGAGCTGGAAGCGGCCTTCACCGAAGGCAACGCCCAACACCACCGCCAACAGACTTTTGCTGGCGGACCAGATGAGATGGGGCGTCTGTGGCCCGGTGGCGCCGGCGTAGCGCTCGTAAAGCACTTGGCCATCGCGGATCACCAGCAAGGCGTCAGTGCGAATGCCTTTGAGGGACTTGTCGTCCCTGGGCACGAAGGCGTAGTCCTCCAGAGCCTTGAGCGCCGGGCCGCTGACGGTCGGGCCCAGACTCCACTGCTGCGCCGGCCACTCCTCGGCCCAGGCCGGCAGGCTGAGGCATACAAGCAACGCCAGCAGGATCGGAGCTTTGGCCATGGATGACACTCGGGTGACGTCAGGGGCCGAGCCTAGTCCAGGCTGATGACAGTTTCACTGCAAGCGCCCTGGTTTGTTGGAGGGCTGGCCAGCGCAGACGTCATCGAGCCTTGGGCGAGGCCCTCGGGCCCCTTCGCCGGCAAGCCGGCTCCTACAACAGCCCACGGCATCCCGCCTCGTAGGAGCTGGCTGGCCAGCGAAGGCGTCATCGAGCCTTGTGCAAAACCCTCGGGGCCTTTCGCCCGCAAGCCGGCTCCTACGCAAGGGGGCGCCGTTGCTGAAACGCGGCCAGAGCTTTGGCCAGGCGTTGTTCCCGGGCGCTGGCAGCCAGGTCCAGCAGGGCCTGGTCCCGGGACCATTGGTTGCGCCAACGCTCAGGACCATTGGCGAATGCGGCGTCGATTTCAGGCCGCAATACCTGGAACTGCGTGAACAAGCCACCCAATAGAATGTGTCCGCCAGCCAAGGAAGGATTCTGCCGACTGACTTCGGCACAGCCCGCAAGCAATCCCAGCAACTGCAGTTGCAAGGGCTGCGGCCAGCCACTGTCCTGCCCCACGCCATACAGCCAGGCGAGCATGGCGCTCAGGACATAGATGTCCTCCAGGGTACGGAAGGGTTTGACATAGGCGTCCCAGCCATCGCCGGCCAGCAATTCGCAGGCGGCGTTGTCCAGCAACAGGCAGCCGTGGCTGATCTCCGGCATCAGGGCGATGGCGGGCAGGGTCTGGACCTTGACCCCAGGCTCCCCGGCATAGACCACGGTCAGGCGCAATGCTGGCCGCTCCCCCGGGGCCTCGCTGCGCGCCGCCACCAACAGCCAGTCGGCGGCATCGCCGGCCGTCACGAAATCCTTGCGCCCTTGCAGGCGCAGATCCTCCAGCCGGGTCTGCATGTCCGCCGGGCGCAGGCTGCGGCGTTCAGTCGCGCACAAAGCCCCCAGGCTTTGCGGCGCACTGGGCCACAACATGCGCAACGCCGCCTGGTAGCCCACCAGGAACGCCAGCCCCGGAGTCTCCATCAGGCGCCCACCAAGCACCGCCAGCTCGAACGGTGTAACGCTGCCCAAATGGGCCAGCAAAGCCCCGTAGCCCTCGGCCAGATCGGGGTTGACGGGCAGTCGTTCACGGCTCTCGAGCAGGGCTTGCCAGGGCATTCGAAGATCCTCAGGGGCTGTCATATAAGCATCACCAAAGCTTCATGGCGATGACACCGGGGCTACATAGCCTGACTTTGCACAACAAAGTCGATTGGCTGCAACCCAAGGCGGGTCGGTAGCCCGCACGGAGATTCACGATGACTCAGATCGCCCGCATCAGCGACACCGGCACTGAACGCCGCCTGCAAGCCGAACGCCTGATCGGCGCCCAGGCCCTGCAGGAAGCCCAGGCCCTGCGTTTCAACGTCTTCAGCGGCGAGTTCAACGCCAAGCTCAAGGGCGCGCAATGGGGTCTGGACATGGATGACTATGACGTTCACTGCAGCCACATCGGTGTACGCGACCTGAACACCGGGCGCCTGGTAGCCACCACCCGCCTGCTGGACCATCAGGCCGCCAGCAGCCTGGGACGCTTCTACAGCGAGGAAGAATTCAGCCTGCACGGCCTGGCGCACCTCAAGGGCCCCATCCTGGAAATCGGCCGCACCTGTGTCGACCCGGCCTATCGCAACGGCGGCACCATCGCCGTGCTCTGGGGCGAGCTGGCCGAAGTGCTCAACCAGGGCGGCTACAGCTACCTGATGGGTTGCGCCAGCATCCCGATGCAGGACGGCGGCATCCAGGCCCAGGCCATCATGCAGCGTCTGCGGGAGCGGTACCTGAGTACCGAACACCTGCGAGCCGAACCGAAGAACCCGCTGCCCAGCCTGGACATCCCTTCCAATGTCATCGCCGAGATGCCGCCATTGCTCAAGGCCTACATGCGCCTGGGGGCGAAGATCTGCGGTGAACCCTGCTGGGACCAGGACTTCCAGGTGGCCGACGTGTTCATTCTGCTCAAGCGCGACGAGTTGTGCCCACGCTACGCCCGGCACTTCAAGGCGGCGGTCTGATGCGCCGGCTGCGGGTCTACGGGCGCATCGCCCGGGTGCTGCTGGTGGTCGCACTGGGCCTGAGCATGGCCAGTGTCTTCGGCGTGCTGGAACGCTTGGGGGTCGCCAACTCCATGGTCCGACGCCAGCGCTGGTCGCGGTTCTTCATGGCACGCTTGAGCAATGCCCTGCCGTTCCGGGTCACGGTACACGGCGAGCTGCCTCGCCAGCCGATGCTCTGGGTCAGCAACCACGTGTCCTGGACCGATATCCCGCTGCTGGGCATGCTCACGCCGCTGTCCTTCCTGTCCAAGGCCGAAGTGCGCACCTGGCCGGTGGCCGGTTGGCTGGCGGCCAA
>NZ_MOAK01000086.1:640948-647737 GCF_003732485.1 Pseudomonas protegens | reverse complement strand
AAGCAGATGACCCGCCACCTGCAGGAACAGCACCCGCTGCTGCTGTTTCCCGAAGGCACCACCACCGACGGCCATGGCCTGCGCACTTTCCACGGACGCCTGCTGGCCAGTGCCATCGATGCCGACGTCTGCCTGCAACCGGTGGCGATCCGCTACCTGCGCGACGGCCAGATCGATACCCTGGCCCCCTTCATTGGCGACGACGACCTGCTCTCTCACCTGATGCGGCTGTTTGCCAACGATCAGGGCCGAGTGGAAATCCATGTGCTCAAGCCCATTGCCTGCCAGGGCCAGGAACGTGCGGCGCTGGCCTTCCAGGCCCAGCAAGCGGTGCAGAAAGCCCTGTTCGGTGATGTCATGCAGCCCGCCGAACCACGCCGCAACGGCGAACTGGTCGCCGCCTGAAACACTCTGTAGGAGCCGGCTTGCCGGCGAAAAGGCCTTCAAGCCCGGCGCCATTCATGAAGGCGCCTTCGCTGGCAAGCCAGCTCCTACAACAGCAATCGTGAGTCAGGGCAATTGGATGTGCTGCGCGGCGAATGCCTGCAACTGCGGGTAGAAGGCGCGGAAGTCTTCGCTCAACGGTTCATACAGCCGCTCCAGCTCGACCATCGCCGCAGTCAGCTCCTCTGGCCGTGACAGGCGCCGGGCAATCCCCCGCAACACCTGCTCCAGCACCGCAAATTCGCGATAGGAACCCAGCCAGTCATCCGCCGCCATGTAAGGCGCAATCTGCGCCAGGCGCGCCGGCAACTGTGGTTCGGCCGCCAGGGCCCGATACACGTCGGCCGTGAACTGCTGCAAGGGACGATCGGCGTAATGCCGCCAATCCCGGGCCAGGCAGTGGTCGAAAAACACATCAATGACGATGCCGGCGTAACGCCGTCGGGTCAGGGAGAAACGCGACAGTGCCGCCGTCACCAGAGGATGGCTGTCGGTGTAGGTATCGATGCGCCGATGCAGCTGGATCGCCGCCTCGACCTCGGGAGAAAACTGCCCTTGCAGGCGTCCCTTGACGAAATCGCCATACAGGCTGCCGAGTAATTGACCCGGGCGCTGGCCGCCGAGGTGCAGATGTGCGAGATAATTCATGGACGCAGCTTAGCACTGCGGCCAGCATATCGTTATAACCCGATATACCGATAAGTAATGATTTAAGATCGAAATCATATTTGTATATCGCGATATAACGATTTAAATTTCGCTTCAACGCGATACAACGTTTCACTGAAAACGAGCACCGCCATGTCCCTCGACCTCGACGAAATAATAAAAGCCCTGGCACATCCGGTTCGCAGGGAAATCCTGCACTGGCTGAAAGACCCGACAGTCGAATTTCCCGATCAGGCTCACAGCAATGAGCACGGCGTCTGCGCCGGACAGATCGATCAACGCTGCGGCCTGTCGCAGTCGACCGTGTCCGCCCACCTCGCCACCTTGCAACGTGCAGGCCTGATCAGCAGCCGGAAAGTCGGCCAATGGCATTTTTTCAAACGCAATGAGGAAGTCATCCAGCAGTTCCTCACGCAAATGAGCCAACAGCTCTGATCTGACAAGGACCCGACAATGCCCCTTTCACTCATCATCCTGGCCTTGAGTGCCTTCGCCATCGGCACCACCGAGTTCGTCATCATGGGGCTTTTGCCCGATGTGGCGGCGGACCTCGGGGTGTCGATTCCCGGCGCCGGCTGGCTGGTTACCGGCTACGCCCTGGGCGTGGCCATCGGCGCGCCGTTCATGGCCCTGGCCACCGCACGGCTGCCGCGCAAGGCGGCCCTGGTGGCACTGATGGGGATCTTCATTGTCGGCAACCTGCTGTGTGCACTGGCCAGTGATTACAACGTGCTGATGTTCGCCCGGGTGATCACCGCGCTGTGCCATGGTGCCTTCTTCGGTATCGGTTCAGTGGTGGCCGCCGGCCTGGTGCCCGCCAACAAGCGCGCCTCGGCCGTGGCCCTGATGTTCACCGGTCTGACCCTGGCCAACGTACTCGGCGTGCCCCTGGGTACTGCCCTGGGCCAGGCCGCCGGCTGGCGTTCGACCTTCTGGGCGGTGACGGTCATCGGTGTAGTGGCGCTGATCGGCCTGCTGCGTTTCCTGCCGGCCAAGCGCGATGAGGAAAAACTCGACATGGGTGCGGAACTGGCAGCCCTCAAGGGCGCGGGGATCTGGCTGTCCCTGAGCATGACCGCACTGTTCGCCGCGTCGATGTTCACCCTTTTCACCTACGTTGCGCCGTTGCTCGGCGACGTCACCGGCGTCTCGCCCCAGGGCGTGACCTGGACCCTGCTGCTGATCGGCCTGGGCCTGACCCTGGGCAACATCATCGGCGGCAAGCTGGCGGACAAACGCCTGGGAGCCACCCTGATCGGCGTATTCGCGGCCATGGCCGTGGTCTCCACCGTGTTGACCTGGACCAGCGTGGCGTTGATTCCCACGGAAATCACCCTGTTCCTTTGGGCCACCGCCTCCTTCGCTGCAGTGCCGGCGTTGCAGGTCAATGTGGTGACCTTCGGCAAGGCGGCCCCCAACCTGGTTTCGACCCTGAACATCGGCGCTTTCAACATCGGCAACGCCCTGGGTGCCTGGGTCGGCGGCAGCGTCATCGCCCACGGTTTCGGGCTGACCAGCGTGCCCCTGGCAGCTGCAGTTCTGGCGATCCTGGCCCTGCTGGTGACGCTGATTACCTTTCGCCAGGGCGGCAATGCCGAACTGGCTGCTGCGACCCACTGATCCGTTTCTTTCCTATATAGAAGGCTGCATTCCATGACCACTATCTTTGATCCGATCAAGATCGGCGATCTCGAGCTGTCCAACCGCATCATCATGGCCCCGCTGACCCGTTGCCGCGCCGACGCCGGCCGCGTACCCAATGCACTGATGGCCGAGTACTACGTGCAGCGGGCTTCCGCTGGCCTGATCCTCAGCGAGGCCACCTCGGTGACCCCAATGGGCGTGGGCTACCCGGATACCCCCGGCATCTGGTCCAACGATCAGGTCCGTGGCTGGTCGAACGTGACCAAGGCGGTGCACGGCGCCGGCGGCAAGATCTTCCTGCAGCTGTGGCACGTGGGGCGGATTTCCCACCCGTCCTACCTGGACGGTGAAACGCCAGTGGCGCCAAGCGCCATTCAGCCCAAGGGCCATGTCAGCCTGGTGCGTCCACTGGCCGACTTCCCAACCCCGCGGGCCTTGGAAACCGCCGAGATCGCCGACATTGTCGATGCCTATCGGGTCGGTGCGGAAAACGCCAAGGCCGCCGGTTTTGACGGTGTGGAAATCCACGGCGCCAACGGCTACCTGCTGGACCAGTTCCTGCAAAGCGGCACCAACCAGCGCACCGACCAGTACGGCGGTTCTCTGGAGAACCGTGCCCGCCTGCTACTGGAAGTCACCGACGCCGCCATCGAAATCTGGGGCGCCGGCCGAGTGGGCGTGCACCTGTCACCCCGTGCCGATACCCATGACATGGGTGACGACAACCTGGCGCAGACCTTCACTTACGTAGCCCGCGAGCTGGGTAAACGCGGTATCGCCTTTATCTGCTCCCGCGAGAAAGAAGGCGCCGACAGCTTGGGCCCGCAGTTGAAAGAAGCTTTCGGCGGCCCCTACATCGCCAACGAGCGCTTCACCAAGGACAGCGCCAATGCCTGGCTGGCTGCCGGCAAGGCCGACGCCGTCGCGTTCGGCGTGCCCTTCATTGCCAACCCGGACCTGCCGGCTCGCTTGAAGGCCGATGCTCCGTTGAACGAGGCGCATCCACAAACCTTCTACGGCAAAGGCCCGGTCGGCTACATCGACTACCCGATACTGTAAGGCTGCATCGGTAAATAAAAAGCCCCGGCTCTCGCGAGCCGGGGCTTTTTTGTAAGTGTCAGGATTAGCGCTTGCGTTGAGTCCAGGCCACCGCCAGGCCGCTCAGGCAGATCACCGTGATGCCGATAAGGCCGTAGCTGTCTGGGGTGTGACCGAAGATCAGGTAGCCATACAGGCCGGCGAACAGAATTTGCCCGTAGCTGAAAGGCGCCAGCATTGCCGGCGCAGCATGGCGGAAGGCCTGGGTCAGCAGCATATGGCCCAGCATGCCGCAAGTGCCGAGGCCGATCATGAACAGGCCGTGGACAAAGCTCGGCGTGCTCCAGAAGAACGGCAACAACGCACTCATGATCAGGCTGTTGAAGATCCCGGTCAGGAAGTTGCTGGTGGTGGGGCTGTCGATGCCGCTGAGCTTGCGGGTGAGCAACTGATAAAAGCCGAAGCACAGCGCCGAGCCCAGGGGCAGCAGGATCGCCGGAGTGAAGAGTACGCCACCGGGGCGCACCACAATCAGCACCCCGACGAAGCCCGCGAGCACCGCCAGCCATTGCCCGCGGCTGACCCGCTCGCCCAGGAACGGCACGGACAAGGCCGTGACCAGCAAGGGCGCAAGGAAGTTGACTGCGGTGGCTTCCGCCAGGGGGATATAGCGCAGGCCGGTGGTGAACAACAGGCTGGTGCCGATCAGGCATAAGGCTCGGAGCAGTTGCAGGCCGGGACGCTTGGTTCGCACCACCGCGGAAAAGCCGCTGCGGGGGACGAACACCACCAGCATCAGCAAGGTATGAACCACATAACGGGCCCAGACCACCATGACGATGGGGTAAAAGGTCGAGAGATATTTGGACAGCGCGTCATGACTGGCGAAGAGCAGAACCGCCAGACAAATCAGGGCGATGCCCTTGATTGGCTGTTCTGTGCCTTTGAACGGTGAAGGGTTCACACTCATTCACACACCCGCAACAAAATCCCTACAAAATACGTAGTTCGCTATCTATCAACCTGCAGCCAGCCCGTATATAAAAGCACCCCATCGTGATCTGCGACCACAGGGATGTATGTCCCTCGCCTTAAATGTTGACACAACCGGACTCAATTACGCATTTTGTCTTAATGACGGAGGCTGGGGCTCAAGCGCAGCATATCCAGCCCGATGTCGATCCAGCGCTCTGCTTCGGTGTGCAGGGCGAAGCTGTCCGGGGCCAGTAGCCACTGGTAGAGAATGCCATCGATAAACGCATGCAGCGTAATAGCTGCCCGCGCTGCATCGAGATTTTCGGGCAATTGCCCACGATTCACTGCATTACGCAACGCCAGCTCGATGTGTACGTTGCAGTCCAGGCTGGCAGCGCGACGCTGACGGCGTAGATCGCACATTTCATCGGTGAACTCGCACTTGTGAAACAGGATTTCATTGATGCGTCGGGTTTTCGGGTCCAGGGCAACTTGATGAAACAAATGAATGAGCAGCATGCGCATGCAGCCCAATGGGTCCATTTCATCTACATTTTCACTGGCCGCGGCCATCTCGTCCAAAGGTTCACGCAGGCTGTCGAGCATGGCCTGCACCAGATCGGCCTTATTGCTGAAGTGCCAATAGATGGCACCGCGCGTCACTCCCGCCAGCGCCGCGATATCGGCCAGGGTGGTACGCGCCACGCCACGCTCGTAAAAGGCCTTTTCGGCGGCCTCGAGTATCTGGCTGCGAGTTTCTTGTGCTTCCTCTTTGGTACGACGGACCATGGCAGTAAAACCTCGATCAGGATCTTTCAGCGATGCGTGAAGACCTTCTGAATAAATATGGAACGGCATCTCGAGTGCCGTTTGCCCAGCCTACAATTCAACACCTACAGGGGCTTTTGTAACCAGATGGGTACGCCGCTAGGGTATTTACAAACAACCATGAATGTAAGTATATTCCTTAGCAAGCTACTTATCCACTCAGCCAAGCATTTTTACCCTTCCACTTTTCTTGTGCGCATCTTGCGTGCCTGACCCGAGGATTTTCATGCAACTCAAGCCAGCTGTTACCGCTCTGGTCACTGCCGTCGCCCTGGCATCGCTGCTCAGCGGATGTAAAAAGGAAGAGGCGGCGCCAGCCCCTCAAGCCCCTCAGGTCGGTGTCGTAACCCTGCAACCACAAGCCTTTACCTTGACTTCCGAACTCCCGGGCCGGACCACCGCGTTCCGCATCGCCGAAGTTCGCCCACAGGTAAACGGGATCATTCTCAAGCGTCTGTTCAAAGAAGGCGGAGATGTTAAGGAAGGTCAGCAGCTTTATCAGATCGATCCGTCGGTCTACGAGGCAACGCTGAAGAGTGCTCAGGCCAATCTGCAGTCCACACAGTCGATTTCCGATCGCTACAAGCAATTGGTCAACGAGCAAGCCGTAAGCCGTCAGGAATACGACACCGCCGTGGCCAACCGCCTGCAATCGGAAGCCTCCCTGCAAAGCGCCCAGATCAACCTGCGCTACACCAAGGTGTTGTCGCCTTTGACCGGCCGCATTGGCCGTTCCTCGGTGACCGAAGGTGCCCTGGTCAGCAACGGCCAGGCCGATGCCATGGCGGTGATCCAGCAGCTGGACCCGATCTACGTCGACGTCACCCAGTCCTCGGTTGAGCTGCTGGAGCTGCGCCGCGAGCTGGAAAGCGGTCGCCTGCAGAAAGTCGGCGACAACGCCGCCAAGGTCAAACTGACCCTGGAAGACGGCAGCCAGTACAAGCTCGAAGGCAAGCTGGAGTTCTCCGAAGTCTCGGTGGATGAGAGCACCGGCTCGGTGACCCTGCGCGCCGTGTTCCCCAACCCTCAGCACACTCTGCTGCCGGGCATGTTCGTCCACGCCCAGCTGCAAGCCGGGGTGAACAGTGCAGCGATCCTGGCGCCACAACAAGGCGTGACCCGCGACCTGAAAGGCACCCCGACCGCCCTGGTGGTTGGCCCGGACAACAAGGTCGAGCTGCGCCAGCTCAA
>NZ_MOAK01000086.1:636826-640920 GCF_003732485.1 Pseudomonas protegens | reverse complement strand
AGCCAAGGCCCAGCCGCCCCGTCGGTAGCCAGTGGCTGGTGGAAGATGGCCTGAAAGCCGGTGACCGTCTGATCACCGAAGGCCTGCAATTCGTCAAGCCAGGCATTGAAGTCAAGGCCAACGAAGCAACCAACGTAGCAGCGAAGAACCCGGCCCCTGCACAGGCAACTGACAAAGCTGCAGGCGGCAAAGGGGAGTAAACCATGTCGAAATTTTTTATCGACCGTCCGATTTTTGCCTGGGTAATTGCCCTGGTGATCATGTTGGTCGGGGCTCTATCGATCCTCAAATTGCCGATCAACCAGTACCCGAGCATCGCCCCTCCGGCGATTGCGATCTCCGTGACCTACCCAGGCGCTTCTGCACAGACCGTGCAGGACACCGTGGTCCAGGTGATCGAGCAGCAGCTCAACGGTATCGACAACCTGCGTTACGTGTCCTCGGAAAGTAACTCCGACGGCAGCATGACCATCACCGCGACCTTCGAGCAGGGCACCAACTCGGACACCGCGCAGGTACAGGTGCAGAACAAGCTCAACCTGGCCACCCCGCTGCTGCCTCAAGAAGTGCAGCAACAGGGTATCCGCGTGACCAAGGCGGTGAAGAACTTCCTGCTGGTGATCGGCGTGGTTTCCGAGGACGGCAGCATGTCCAAGGACGACCTGTCGAACTACATCGTGTCGAACATGCAGGACCCCATCTCGCGGACCGCGGGTGTGGGTGACTTCCAGGTGTTCGGTGCCCAGTACGCCATGCGGATCTGGCTCGACCCGGCCAAGCTGAACAACTTCAACATGACCCCGGTGGACGTGAAGACCGCGGTTGCCGCGCAGAACGTCCAGGTTTCCTCCGGCCAGCTCGGCGGCCTGCCCGCCCTGCCCGGCCAGCAGTTGAACGCCACCATCATCGGCAAGACCCGCCTGCAGACTGCCGAGCAGTTCAAGGCAATCCTGCTGAAAGTCAACAAGGACGGTTCGCAAGTACGTCTGGGTGACGTTGCCGACGTTGCGCTTGGCGGCGAGAACTACGCCATCAGCGCCCAGTTCAACGGCAAGCCGGCTTCCGGTCTGGCGGTGAAACTGGCCAACGGCGCCAACGCCCTGGACACCGCCAAGGCGCTGCGCAAGACCATCAGCGACCTGGAACCCTTCTTCCCGCAAGGCATGAAGGTGGTGTTCCCGTACGACACCACGCCAGTGGTGACCGAATCCATCAAGGGCGTGGTTGAAACCCTGGTGGAAGCGATCGTCCTGGTGTTCCTGGTGATGTTCCTGTTCCTGCAGAACTTCCGCGCCACGGTGATCACCACCATGACGGTACCGGTGGTGTTGCTGGGGACCTTCGGCATCCTCGCGGCGGCCGGTTTCAGCATCAACACCCTGACCATGTTCGGCATGGTGCTGGCCATCGGCTTGCTGGTGGACGACGCCATCGTCGTGGTGGAAAACGTCGAGCGGGTGATGCACGAGGAAGGCCTGTCACCCAAGGAAGCGACGAAGAAATCCATGGGCCAGATCCAGGGAGCCCTGGTGGGTATCGCCCTGGTGCTGTCCGCGGTACTGCTGCCGATGGCCTTCTTCAGCGGCTCCACGGGCGTGATCTACAAGCAGTTCTCGATCACCGTGGTTTCGGCCATGGCCCTGTCGGTGCTGGTGGCCCTGATCTTCACCCCGGCCCTGTGCGCCACCATGCTCAAGCCTGTGGTTGCGGGGCAGAGTCACGAGAAGCGCGGCTTCTTCGGCTGGTTCAACCGTACCTTCGATCGCAGCGTAAAAAGCTACGAGCGCGGCGTCGGCAACATGCTGCGCCACAAGGTCCCGTACCTGCTGGCCTACGTATTGATCGTCCTGGGCATGATCTGGCTGTTCACCCGCATCCCGACCGCGTTCCTGCCGGAAGAAGACCAGGGCGTTCTGTTCGCCCAGGTTCAGACCCCAGCCGGTTCCAGTGCCGAACGGACCCAGGTGGTAGTCGATGAAATGCGCGCCTACCTGCTGGACAAGGAAAAGGACACCGTGGCTTCGGTGTTCACCGTGAACGGCTTCAACTTCGCCGGTCGCGGCCAGAGCTCGGGCATGGCCTTCATCATGCTCAAACCCTGGGGCGAGCGTTCCGCGGAAAACAGCGTGTTCAACCTGGCGAACCGCGCCCAGCAGCACTTCTTCAGCTTCCGTGACGCGATGGTGTTCGCCTTCGCCCCTCCGGCGGTACTGGAGTTGGGTAACGCCACCGGTTTCGACGTGTTCCTCCAGGACCGCGCCGGCATCGGCCACGAGAAACTCATGGCTGCACGCAACCAGTTCCTCGGCATGGCCGCCCAGAGCAAGGTGCTGTCCCAGGTGCGTCCAAACGGCCTGAACGATGAACCGCAGTACCAGTTGACCATCGATGACGAGCGCGCCAGTGCCCTGGGCGTGACCCTCACCGATATCAACAACACCCTGTCGATTGCCCTGGGCAGTAGCTACGTCAACGACTTCATCGACCGCGGTCGGGTGAAGAAGGTCTACATCCAGGGTCAGGCCGGTGCTCGCATGAGCCCTGAAGACCTGAAGAAGTGGTACGTACGCAACAGTGCCGGGACCATGGTGCCGTTCTCCTCCTTCGCCAAGGGCGAGTGGATCTACGGTTCGCCGAAACTGGCCCGTTACAACGGCGTGGAAGCCATGGAAGTCCTCGGTGCCCCAGCCCCTGGCTACAGTACCGGTGAGGCCATGGCCGAAGTCGAAGCCATTGCCGCCAAGCTGCCGCCGGGTGTGGGCATTTCCTGGACCGGCCTGTCCTACGAGGAACGTCTGTCGGGCTCCCAGGCACCTGCGCTGTATGCCTTGTCCCTGCTGATGGTGTTCCTGTGTCTGGCAGCGTTGTATGAAAGCTGGTCGATTCCGATCGCGGTCATGCTGGTGGTACCTCTGGGGATCATCGGTGCACTGATGGCCACCAGCCTGCGGGGTCTGTCCAACGACGTGTACTTCCAGGTGGGGCTGTTGGTGACCATCGGCCTGGCGGCGAAAAACGCCATTCTGATCGTCGAGTTCGCCAAGGAACTGCACGAGCAGGGCCGCTCCCTGGTGGACGCGGCGGTGGAAGCCTGCCGCATGCGTCTGCGGCCGATCATCATGACCTCCCTGGCCTTCGTCCTCGGGGTTGTGCCACTGGCCATCTCCACCGGCGCCGGCTCGGGCAGCCAGCATGCGATCGGTACCGGGGTGATCGGCGGTATGCTCACCGCGACGATCCTGGCGATCTTCTGGGTGCCATTGTTCTTCGTCACCGTATCGTCCATGGGCCGCAGGAAAGCGGACCAATCAGAAACTACTGCAACTCCTAATGAGGCTGGCCAATGAGCAAGTCGCTACTCTCCCTGGCAATCACCGCCATCGCGCTCAGTGGTTGCTCGCTGATACCGGATTATCAGCGACCGCAAGCGCCGGTGGCGGCGCAATTCCCCCAAGGCCCTGCCTACTCGCCCAAGGAGGCCGCCAACGTGGCGGCCGCCGAACAGGGCTGGCGGCAGTTCTTCCATGACCCGGCGCTGCAGCAACTGATCCAGACTGCACTGGAAAACAACCGCGACCTCAGGGTCGCGGCGCTGAACATCGATGCCTACGCCGCGCAGTATCAGATCCAGCGGGCTGACCTGTTCCCTGCGGTTTCGGCCAACGCCAGCGGCAGCCGCCAGCGCACTCCGGCACGCATGTCGCAGACCGGCGAAGCCGGGATCACCAGCCAGTACTCGGCCACCGTGGGCGTCAGCGCCTACGAGCTGGACCTGTTCGGCCGGGTTCGCAGCCTGAGCGAGCAAGCCCTGCAGACCTACTTCTCCAGCGAAGAGGCCCGGCGCAGCACCCAGATCAGCCTGGTGGCCAGCGTGGCCAATGCCTACATGACCTGGCAGGCCGACAAGGAACTGCTGAAACTGACCCAGGACACCCTCGGTGCCTACGAGGAAAGCTACCGGCTGACCTCGCGCAGCAACGAAGTGGGCGTGGCGTCGGCCCTGGACCTGAGCCAGTCGCGGACCTCGGTGGAAAACGCCCGGGTGCAACTGGCCCGTTACACCCGCCAGGTGGCCCAGGACGAAAACAGCCTGA
>NZ_MOAK01000086.1:634957-636777 GCF_003732485.1 Pseudomonas protegens | reverse complement strand
GCCGAGGCCCCAGCCGCTGGCGGCCGACCTGCTCAGCGACCTGCCGGCAGGCTTGCCGTCGGAGCTGCTGCAACGGCGTCCGGACATCCTCGAAGCCGAGTACAAGCTGAAAGCGGCCAACGCCAATATCGGCGCAGCGCGGGCGGCGTTCTTCCCGAGCATCAGCCTGACGGCCAACGCCGGCACCTTGAGCCCGGATCTGTCCGGCCTGTTCAAGGGCGGTTCGGGGACCTGGCTGTTCCAGCCGCAGATCAATCTGCCGATCTTCAACGCCGGCAGCCTGCGAGCCAGCCTGGACTACTCGAAGATCCAGAAAGACATCACCGTCGCGCAGTACGAGAAGTCCATCCAGACGGCCTTCCAGGAAGTCTCCGATGGCTTGGCCGCACGCCAGACCTACAACCAGCAGTTGCAGGCCCAGCGTGACTTCGTCAACGCCAACCAGGACTACTACCGCCTGGCCGAGCGTCGCTATCGCATCGGGGTCGACAGCAACCTGACCTTCCTCGACGCCCAGCGCTCGCTGTTCAGTGCCCAGCAGGCCTTGATCACCGATCGCCTGTCGCAGCTGACCAGCGAGGTCAACCTGTACAAGGCCCTCGGCGGCGGCTGGAGCGAACAGACCGCGAAGAACGAGCCACTGGCTGAAAAGGCCCCGGCGCTGCACCTGTTCTGAAGCACAGTCTGTCTGTATGAAAAACCCACCTGACGGTGGGTTTTTTTATGCCTCGCCGCGCCCTCCCCTCAACCTCCGGCACCATTGAGCAGGAACACCGGCTCGCGCAGGTAATCCAGGCCCAGTCGGGTTTCGAAGGTCTCGTCGCGCAAGGCCGCCGTGGTGCAGCTCTTGAGCCCCAGTGCCGTGGCCACCAAGGCGAAGCTCTGGCTCAAGTGGCCACAGTCCATCAAGGCCACGCGCAAGGCCCGGCTGCTCGGGTACTTCCAGGCCAGGCGCTCGAGCCGCGCGGTGGACAGAAACACCACGGCGGCCTTGCTGATCCAGTCCTGCTCACCACACGCCGCGCCAATCCACGTCCTCGGGTCCTCTCGCGAAAGCAGTTCAAGTCCGTGCCGGCGCACCGAATAGTGGTACAACCCCGCCTCGAAGCCCTGCACATTGAGCAGGATCGGATAGACCTCGATGGCATGCAGGGAGCCGCCGGAAGCCGAGGTTTTCTTCAGGAAAAAGTCGCCCATGGGATTGCGCCGCATCTGGCTGGCGCCCCAGGTGTAATACAGCAGCTGGGACAACTGCCGGGCGCTCAAGGGCGAACCGTCGAAGGTCCGGCAAGTCTCGCGATCGCTCAGGGCATCCAGCAGGTTCCGCTGCCCAAGCGCCTGCGCAGGTGCCAGCAGAGGATTGTCCAGGGCAACGAAGGGGTGTGAAAAGTAGTCCTTGAAGGCCGACGGCTGACGCTGCTGCAACGCCTTGCCCGCCAGTTGCTCTTCCATCTGCGCCACACTGATATAGGGCGTAGCGGTTTGGGTGCGAGTCCCCAGGTAGAAATCCAGGGCGTCCTGCCAGTGGGCCCAGATATCGCCGGCCTCCTCGGGCTCGGCAAGGCCCTGGGACTGCCCGGGCTGCAACAGGCCCAAATCGATCAGCTCCTGGAGCACCGCCAGGCTCTCGCCCTGTAACGCGCCGGGTAGCAAGAGGGCGCTATCCAGGGTCCGAGGGCAGAGAAAGTGCCGCACCAATGGCAGAAACTCCGTCGACAACTCCAGGTCCAGGTCGCGCCGGCGATCGCGCAGGGAAAAGGACTGATGGGCGAAACCGAGCCAAGTCCCTGGCCGCAGTTCGAACAAGGTCCGGCCATCCA
>NZ_MOAK01000086.1:626435-634917 GCF_003732485.1 Pseudomonas protegens | reverse complement strand
GGCGCGGCCTGCCAGAACAGCGGCTCGGGCCGCAGGGCCTTGATCTCCTTGATCAGCGCCGACAACTGCGGGTCCTCGGCTCGATCGGCAATGTCCCACTCGATGGTGACCGCCTTGAGCGGCGCACACTGCAAGAGTTGGCGCAGGATGTCCCAATCCCGCCGCGGATCGCCGATATGCACCTCGATCAGACGTTGCAGCGGCAACGACCGCAGGTAATCGCGCAAGTCGTAGCCCAGGGCCCTGGCGGTGCTGATGGCACTGTCCAGGTCCAGGAGAAAGCCACTGTCACTGCGCTCGACCACACTGCAAATGAACCCGCCTTCGGAGAGTTCCTGGCCAATGTCCATGGAAAACAGCCTGGGCGCGTTCTCCAGCACCAGGGGGGTCCGGGTGAAGGCCTGCAGCTCGAGGGCGTTGGCCACCACCGTATCGGCCACTTCACGGGCCAGGCTCGGCAAAATGAAATGCTGGGTATCGCCCCCCTGAAACCGTGACCAGGAAATATGCTCCGCCAGCCAGGGGGATGAAGTCCGGTCGCACAGACGGCGGGTCATGTGCAAAAACTCCCGGTCCATCTCGATGCCGACGCTGCCCAGGGACAGGCTGGAAGAGTGCAGCAGCACCGGCACCCGTCCGCCCAGCTCGTTCAGCCGCGGCTGCAGAATGCAGTGGGTGGGCTGGAACTCCAGGTAATCGAAGTACGGCAGCCCTTCACCCAGAATCCGCTCGATGGTGGGATCGAGCCCGCCTGGTTCAGCCCCGGCGCCGTGCGGCAAATGGTATTCCAGCCCTACCCCGGCTTCCGGGAAACGCGAAGAATCGAAGTTTTGCATGTCCGCCTCCCTGGCTCAGGCCGTCATGTGCAGGGGCGCCGCAACGGTGCTGGCCCCCTCGCCCCGACTCAGCAATCCGGCATGACGCCGCTCCAGCCGATGTACCTCTTGCATCAGGTTGCCCAGCAGTTCTCGCCCTTGCGCGGTGAAACCCGGCGCGGTTTCGAAATCTGCCAGCGCCTTGCTCAACCCCCGCAGGATAAACAGCATGCGCTGCTCGGCCCGGTGCATTTCCTCCGCCGGACGGGTCTGGACCCGCTCCAGGTACTTGACCAGGGCGATGTAGACGTAGAAGGCATGGAAGTAGCCATACAAATCACGCTGCTGCCCCGACCAGGGCAAGGTGTACAGGGCCTCCTTGGAGGCATGGGGCTCAACCACCGCAGCGACTTCGACGATGTTGTACAGCAGTTGGTGGGTCGCTTCATGCACCAGCGACTCTTCCATATCGAGTATCGAATTGTCCCGGCTCGACAGCAGGATCACCCCGGTGTAACGGGACGCCGAGCAACTGCGAAAACTGCCGTCGGGCAAATAGCACACGGCCTTGACCAGCACCTGCCACTGTTCGTGACAGGTCGGCCAGGTGTGCTTGATCCGCAGCAGGGCAAGCTGCATGACGTCCTTGAAAAAGGCTTTGGAATAACCCGCCTTCTCCAGCTGACGCCGGGTCAGCTCGTCTGGCGGATAGTCATAACTGGGCGGCGTGACCTGGGTGATCAACGGGTCGACATCGAATCGATAAACCGGCGGGTATTGCTCATCGACCTGTGCATCCTGCGCAGTTTCGATCCGTTGCAGTACTTGCGCAAACTCCAGGAGCCTGGCTTTAACTTCACCATCATCCAGCGTCTTTCCAGTCAACAGATAGTTGACATCGCGAAATGTCAGAATACTCCAGATCTGAAACACTGGATGTCCAACAAGTTTGGAGCGAGCACTTTGCTCAGACAGAATAATATCCAGTGCCTGCTTAAAAAACGGACTCAACGCAGCATCAGCGGCAAACAACTTTGACAGTTCGGCATATAACGCGACAAACATCGTATATCGATTTTTTGCAACTTGCTCCTGCAACTGTAGAAACCGTTCCGGTTCGCTGTCCGGGAGAAAAGTGGTGCCCTGAAATAGCTCATCAATGGAAAGTTCCGCTTGCTTACTGTTAGCGCTGTCCATGGTTCAACCTTCCCTTAAGGTCACGGCAAGGGCTTGTTCATCGTCAGGCTGGCGACTTCATAGCCCAGCAGTTCATAAAGACGACGCGCCCCTTGGTTGTGCCCGAAGACATGCAAACGCATCTCGTCACACCCCCACTCACGCGCCGCCGACTCACCGGCCAACAGCGTCTGCCTGGCATAACCCCGGCGACGTTCGATCGGTTCGATATAGAGATCGAGGATGAAGGCAATCCGTCGAGGGCCCACCTGGCGCTCGGCGATCCACAACTCGCCCACCGCCCGCCCCGCACAAAGCGCCCGCCACAAGTGGTTGTGCGTACTCAGACGACCCTGCGGCAGCAACTGGCGGAACACCTCTGCCGCCTGGAGCGATGCCTGCTCCGGCAGCCATTCACCGGCAGCCACCATGCCGGCGGCATACTCATCCAGGGCTCGCTGGGCGAAACGACTGAAGTCGGCTTCCTGCATCGACACCAGGGTGATGGACACGGACAGACACTCCACTATGACCTTGAATCCCGGTTCCGGCGTGCCGCACTCATGAAACCTTAAGTGCGACACACCGGACTGCACACGCCTCGCTCAGTCCATGCGCGCCTGTTGCTGTTGAGTGTCAAAGATTGCCGCGACACCAATTTTGTCGCGAATCGCCGAACCGGCGCTGGTCAGTTTTGCCGTATCGATACTTTTCACTGCACCCACTTCGGTAACACTCAGGTGCACACCGATGCCTTTGGCTGCTGCTTCTGGGTCCTTTTGCAACTGTGCGGCGAACTCCTTATCCAGAAGTGCGCGACCGACTACCGACGCCAAGCGTTCCTGATTGACTCTCGTACTCATGGTGTTTCTCCTTGTATATTCACAACACGATAAAAAGCCCTCTCCCGACGAAACTTTAAACTTGCCCTTGTCCGTCTTGAGGAACTTCAATATAGCAAGGCAAACCTGCTTTTCCAGCGAGCACAAACCTTTCACTTAAACCTTTTCACGATAATCGATAACACCGAATATCAAGTTTAACTGGCGATTACCTCTATATCCTTTATACAAGAACAACATCCAAAAACAATGGCTTACTACTAAAGCAATAAGTCCTTTTTATTAACTAGTTGATGCCGCCCGCAGCGTCATGGAAATAGCGCAACTTCCAGCATTGATCGATCAGCGAGGACAACCTCAGGATTCATCAGGGATATATCCCCTGGCGCCCCACCACACCCGGTTCGATAACTGTTCGTTAATCGCCCAGAACCCGCATTCGCCAATTGATCGGCCCTGATCCGCGACGCACCATTCCCGGCACCCGAACACACCAATAACAACAGGTTCGATGCCATGCCCTCACGTCCTGCCCGCTCCGGCTGATCCTGCAAGCACCTCCTCCCACACCTTGAAAGCTGTCCGCATGGGCTTTTTGCGGCAGTGGATCGTTGCACCCCTAACAATTAGAGAGACCGACGAATGAAGCCAATCACCCCGCCGCAACACCTTCTGCCCAGCCTTCTGGCCCTGGCGCTGGCCAGCGCCGCCCTGCCGGTCATGGCCGAAGAGTCGGGCTTTCTCGAAGATGCCCAGGCCACCCTGAACCTGCGCAACTTCTACATCAACCGCAACTTCACCAACCCGACCAAGGCCCAGGGCAAGGCTGAAGAGTGGACCCAGAGCTTCATCCTCGACGCCAAGTCCGGGTTTACCCAGGGCACTGTCGGTTTCGGCATGGACGTATTGGGCCTGTACTCGCTGAAGCTCGACGGTGGCAAGGGCACTGGCGGCACCCAACTGCTGCCCCTAGACCACGACGGGCGCCCGGCGGACAACTTCGGGCGCCTGGGGGTGGCTTTCAAGGCCCGGCTGTCGCAGACCGAAGTCAAGGTTGGCGAGTGGATGCCGGTGCTGCCGATCCTGCGTTCGGATGACGGTCGCTCGCTGCCGCAGACCTTCCGCGGCGGCCAGATCACCTCGAAGGAGATCGCCGGCCTGACGCTCTACGGCGGCCAGTTCCGCGGCAACAGCCCCCGCGACGACAGCAGCATGAGCGACATGACCATGTTCGGCAAAGCGGCCTTCACCTCGGATCGCTTCAACTTCCAGGGGGCGGAATACGCCTTCAACGACAAGCGCACCCAGATCGGTCTATGGAATGCCGAGCTCAAGGACATCTACAGCCAGCAGTTCGTCAACCTGATCCACACCCACCCCCTGGGCGACTGGACCCTGGGGGCCAACCTGGGCTTCTTCTACGGCAAGGAAGACGGCAGCGCCCGTGCCGGCGACATGGAGAACCGCACCTGGTCCGGCCTGTTCTCGGCCAAGTACGGCGGCAACACCTTCTACGTCGGCCTGCAGAAACTCACCGGCGACAGTGCCTGGATGCGGGTCAACGGCACCAGCGGCGGCACCCTGGCCAACGACAGCTACAACGCCAGCTACGACAACGCCAAGGAAAAGTCCTGGCAAGTACGCCATGACTACAACTTCGCCGCGCTGGGCGTTCCCGGCCTGACCCTGATGAACCGCTACATCAGCGGCAGCAACGTGCACACCGCCACGGTCAGCGACGGCAAGGAATGGGGTCGGGAAAGTGAGTTGGCCTACACCGTACAGAGCGGCACCTTGAAGAACCTCAACCTGAAATGGCGCAACTCCACCCTGCGTCGGGACTTCAGCAACAACGAGTTCGACGAGAACCGCCTGATCGTCAGCTACCCCATCAGCCTGCTGTAAGCCCCTTCCAACACGGGGCCGAGCCAAAAGGCCGGCCCCTGCAGTTGTCGGCCTTGAACCGTGGCGCCCAAGGAAAGGTCCGTTGGTCGGGCTTAGTAAAAAAAATCTAATACACAGATAAAGTAAAGGGGTATTCACTTTAGGCGGGCAGTGCTCGCTTCCAGAAAAGGAAACCTATCGACTCAGTTCCGTTATCCATCGGATGTCGTACGTGAAGCTGGCGTAGCCTTGGAGGGTCTGCGTTATGAGCAAGCACATCGTCATTGTCGGAGGAGGTGTAGGCGGTACCATCCTGGCCAATCAACTGGTCAGCAAGCTCTACCCGGAGATACTCAGGGACGAGGTCAAAATCACCCTGCTGTCCGAATCGCCGGATCATTTCTACAAGCCCGCCTTCATGTATGTGGCGTTCAACCTGTTCTTCCACGAAGAACTCAAGCGGCCCGAACGCTCCCTGCTCCGCCCCGAAATAACCTTCCGGGTCGACCCCGTCACCCGCTTCGATTTTGCCGGCCAGAGCCTGCACACTCGCAGCGGCAAGCGTCTTGGCTACGATTTCCTGGTGATCGCCACCGGCTGCGTGCCGGCACCGGAACGGATCGAGGGGCTCAAGGAAGCCGGCGACCACTTCTACCAATACCAGCCTGCGCGGCAACTGGCGCAGCGCCTGAGCCGGATCGAAAAGGGCCGGGTGTTCATCACCGTGTCGTTTCCGCAAACCCCCAATGTTCCTCATCAATGCGGCATCGCGCCGGTAGAAACGACCCTGATGCTCGATGACTTCCTGCGGCGGCGCGGAGTACGGGAGCGGGTCGAGATCATCTACACCTACCCCAGCACCGCCCAGCTACTGCGCAATTGTCTGTTCCTGCAACGCCCGGTCGGCGAGGCGCTGCCGAATATCTTCGAACAGAGGAACATCCGCTTCCAGCGCGGCTTCACCCTGGCCAGGGTCGACCCGGATCGGCGTATTGCCTACTCGGAGGAAGGCGCTGAACAGCCTTTCGACATTCTCATGGCCACCCCGCCGATTCGGGCCGTGGACGCCGTGCTCGAATCCGGCGCGTCTCAGGCACAGGGCCAGGAGGGCTGGCTGCCGACCCATCACGAAACCCTGCAAGTCTATGGCCTGGAGCGGGTCTATGTGATTGGCGATACCGTCGACCTGCCGATCAGCAAGGCCGGCGGCGCCTGCCACAACCAGGCCCCGGTGATTGCCAACAACATTGCCGGAGAAATCCGCCTGGGCTCTCCCGAGGCGGTTTATGACGGTAGGGTCCAGGCGGTCGCGCAGATGGGCCTCAATGCCGGCATGCCCCTTTGGTACGACTACACCCACGACGTGCTGCCCACCCCGTCGAGCAAGTTGGGTGGCCTGCTGCGCACCGGATTCAATCGCGGCCTGTACTGGGCCGTAGCCCGCGGAATGCTTTGACCCTGCACAGGGAGGAGACAATGCCATGGATAGCTTCGATCCAAGCATGCCTGGTCCAAGGGCGACCCAGCCTGAAATCGCCGGCACGCCAGGCCTGCAGGCCCTGATGAAAAAGCTCCAGCCGCTGCTGGACAGCGCTCGCCTGGACAACCTGGTCGACCTGTTGTCCCTGCTTTGCGACCTGGTCGACATGCTCGATCAGGCGATGATCGAAAAACTTGCGCAACAGTTCGAAGAAGCCACCGCTGCCAGCTGGATGCTGGGCAATGCACTGCGCATGGCCAAGGCCGAAACCTCAGCGCAGGCTAGCGCTCCCAGCCTGTACGGGCTGCTCTCGCTGCTGCGTGAGGAGGACACGCGACGTGGCGCAGCCCTGCTCCTCAGAACCCTGAATGTCATTGGACGACAACTTTAAAAAGGATGTTTACATGAGTACCAAGCCTCAGCCGACCACGGCCAGGAATCTCGGCACCCAATGGGATCCCCAGGCCTACCAGCAGTTCGTGCGCCTGCGAGAACGACCGGCGGTCGAGCTACTGGATCATGTCGCCCTGCAGCACCCCCATCACATCTACGACCTGGGTTGCGGAACAGGTATCGCCACTCAACTGCTGGCGCAGCGCTGGCCCTACGCGGAGCTGACAGGCGTGGACAGCTCCTCGGAAATGCTTGCCGAAGCCAGCTGCCTGCCGATCAAGGCGCTGTGGCGCAGGTGCGACCTGCTGCAATGGAAAGCCGAACAGCCTGCAGACCTGTTGTTCGCCGCCGCCGTGCTGCACTTCATGAGTGACCACGAACACCTGCTGCCGCGCCTGTTGAACCAGCTCACCCCCGGCGGCTGCCTGGCGGCGCATATGCCCAATTGGCGCGACGCCCTGTGGTATCAGTTGATACTCGAAAGCCTGGAGCAGGCAGGACCGGACGGCAAACCGCTGGGCACCCCGGAACTGCGGGCGTTCATGGCCGAGCGCCGGGTACTGTCGCTGGATGGCTACTACCGTTTGCTGGCGCCCCTGACTCGGGAACTGGACATCTGGGAAACCGAACACCTGCAGGTCGTGGAAGGCCAGTCGCCGATCTTCGACTGGGTCAAGGTCTCGGCCTTGCGCCCCGTACTCCTGAGCCTGGACGAGCGGCAACGACAATGCTTCCTCAACCATTACCTGGCACGGGTACATCGCTACTATCCGCCCGAAGGCGATGGCCGGACGCTGTTCCCGTTCAAGCGGGTGTTCATTCTGGCCACCGTCTGAAACCACGCGGTGCAGCTCTGGCGCCTCAACTACGGGATTCGATGCCCAGTTCGTCCCACACCGATTCCGCCAGGTGGAAGGTGGCGTTGGCCGCCGGGATGCCGCAGTAGATCGCGCTCTGCATGATCACTTCCTTGATCTCGGCTCGGCTCACGCCGTTGTTGGCCGCAGCCCGCAGGTGCAGCTTGAGCTCTTCGTTGCGGTTCATGCCGATCAGCATGGCGATGGTGATCAGGCTGCGGGTGTGCCGCGGCAGGCCCGGACGGGTCCAGATATCACCCCAGGCATGGCGGGTGATCATTTCCTGGAACTCCGAATTGAACTCGGTCAGGGCATTCAGGCTGCGGTCGACATGGGCATCGCCCAACACCGCGCGGCGGACCTGCATGCCTTCGTCATAACGTTGCTTCTCGTCCACAAGGGGCTCCTTGAATCGACTCTCAGGCCAGCAGAAAATCCACGACCCGGGCGCTGAAAGCGTCGCCGGCCTGGACGTTGGACAAGTGCGCGGCATAGAACTCGGCATACTCCGCGCCCGCCACATGCTGCTGGATGAAATGCCCGCCGGACGGTGGTGTCACGGCGTCTTCAGTGCCGGCAATCACCAGGGTGGGCACCTTGATCGCCCTCAGCTGTTCACGGAAATCCGCGTCCCGCACCGCCGCGCAGTTGGCCGCATAGCCTTGCGGCGAGGTGGCCGCGAGCATGTCGGTGATCAACTTGGCCTGGTCAGGGTGAGCTTCGGCAAAGTCGCTGGTGAACCAGCGGGCGATGGAGGCATCGCGCAACGCCACCATGGCCGCCTGGCCGTCACGCAGCACGGTCTCGATCCGCGGGTTCCACACAGACGGCTCGCCGATCTTCGCCGCGGTGTTGCATACCACCAGCTTGTGCAGGCGCTCGCCGGCATTGATCCCCAGCCACTGGCCGATCAGGCCGCCCATGGACAGGCCGCAGAAATGCGCACGCTGGATATCCAGCGCATCCAGCACCGCCAGAACATCCTGGCCCAGTTGCTGGATGCTGTAGGGCCCCTCGGTCACCAGCGAAAGGCCA
>NZ_MOAK01000086.1:625214-626391 GCF_003732485.1 Pseudomonas protegens | reverse complement strand
GCCCTGGCGCGGCTGTGCTTGTCCCACATGTGCAGATCGGTACCCAGGGAGTTGGACAGCACCAATACCGGCGCGCCTTCTGGCCCTTCGAGTTGATAGTGCAGATCGCCCTCGGCGAGTTTCACGAATCCCACAGCAGTCTCCTTCAGGCCTTCAAGGCAAAATGTTCAGCCACGGCGCGCTCGACCCAGGCCTGGGCCTGACCGAGGTAATGCGCCGGGTCCATCAGACGGTCCAGCTCTGGCGTCGAAAGTTCGGCGCTGACCTGGGCATCGTCCGCCAATACCTCGCGCAGATGGCGTCGTTCGGCCACTGCACGCTTGCAGCATTGTTCCAACAGGTGATGGGCGGTTTCCCGCCCCAGGCGCTGGGCCAGTTCAATGCTCACCGCTTCCGCCAGTACCAGGCCCTGGGTCAGGTCAAGGTTGCGCGCCATGCGAGCACTGTCGACCTCCAGGCCCTCGGCTACCAGCAAGGCTTGTTGCAGAGCCCCGGACACCAGGCAGCAGATCTCCGGCAGGGTTTCCCATTCGGCGTGCCACAGGCCGAGGCTGCGCTCGTGCTCCTGGGGCATGGCGGCGAACATCGTGGCCAAGAGCCCCGGAACCCGGGTCGCGGCGCTGATCAATACCGCCGCGCCCACCGGATTGCGCTTGTGCGGCATGGTGGACGAACCGCCCTTGCCCGGCGCCGAAGGCTCGAAGACTTCCGCCGCTTCGGTCTGCATCAACAGGCTGATGTCCCGCCCCAGCTTGCCCAGGCTGCCGGCCAGCAGGCCCAGCACCGAGGAAAACTCCACCAGACGGTCGCGCTGGGTGTGCCAGGGCTGTTCCGGCAGGCTCAACTGCAGCTCTTGCGCCAGGGCCTGGGCAATCGGCAGGGCCTGTTCGCCCAGGGCCGCCAGGGTTCCGGAAGCACCGCCGAACTGCAACACCAGCAGGCGCGGCTTGAGTTGCTGCAGCCGTTCGCGGCTGCGGGTCACGGCCCCCAGCCAACCGGCGATCTTCATGCCCAGGGTCACCGGCGTGGCATGTTGCAGCCAGGTACGGCCGGCCAGAGGCGTGTCGGCATAGCGCTTGGCCTGGGCCGCGAGTATGCCGCCCAGACGGTTCAGGTCCTGCTCCAGCAAGTGCACGGCGCGCCGCAATTGCAGCACCAGCCCGCTGTCCATCACGTC
>NZ_MOAK01000086.1:619563-625152 GCF_003732485.1 Pseudomonas protegens | reverse complement strand
TGCCCAGGGCCTTGACCAGTGGAATCGCCGAATTGCCGGCCGTGGCAATCGCTTCGCCCAGGGCCTGGAAGTCATAGAGTTCGGCGCGGCAGGCCGCCTCGATGGAGGCAACCGCCGCGCTGGGAATCAACCCGGTCCGCGCCTCGGCCCGGGCCAGGGCGGCCTCGAAGTCGAGCATGGCCTGGACCCGCCCCTGGTCGCAGAACACTCCGCGCATTTCCCGGGCAGTAAAGTAGGCATCGAACAACTGATTGCTCGCAGGTAGGGTCATAAACAGTCCTTGCTGCACCTGCGCCCTGGGCGGGCGCAGGTGCATGGGTCAAAGGTCGTGGTGCAGGTACGCCGCCTGTTTCGGCAGACGCAGGCTGAACAGAAAGGCAATCGCCATCATCGCCGTGACATACCAGTAAAAGGTGTTTTCCATGCCCATGTTCTTGAAGTTCAGGGCCACCCATTCCGCCGAGCCACCGAAGATCGCATTGGCCACCGCATAAGCCAAGCCCACCCCCAGCGCGCGCACTTGCGGCGGGAACATCTCGGCCTTCACCAGGCCGCTGATGGAGGTGTAGAAACTGACGATGGCCAGGGCCAGGGTGATCAGCACAAAGGCCAGGAACGGGCTGGTGACGGTCTTCAAGGTCAGCAGGATCGGCACCGTGAACAGCGTACCCAGGGCACCGAACCAGAGCATCGAGTTACGCCGGCCGATCTTGTCCGCCAGCATGCCGAACAGCGGCTGCATGCACATATAAAGGAACAGCGCGCCGGTCATGATGTAGCTGGCCGTCTTGGCGTGCATGCCCGCGGTGTTCACCAGGTACTTCTGCATGTAGGTGGTGAAGGTGTAGAAAATCAGCGAGCCGCCGGCGGTGTAGCCGAGTACGGTGATAAAGGCCGCCGAGTGATTCTTGAACAACGCGGCGATGCTGCCGGCGTCCTTGTCCTCGCGCATTTCCTTGCTGGTGG
The DNA here is from genome assembly GCF_003732485.1 of Pseudomonas protegens. Lineage (GTDB taxonomy): Bacteria > Pseudomonadota > Gammaproteobacteria > Pseudomonadales > Pseudomonadaceae > Aquipseudomonas > Aquipseudomonas protegens_B. The sequence continues at coordinate 624,186 of NZ_MOAK01000086.1, read as the reverse complement.
TCTCTTTCAGCGAACGGCGCAGCAGCAGCGAGATCAGCGCCGCGATGGCGCCGATCACGAACGGAACGCGCCAGCCCCAGGCCTTGAGCTCGGCCTCATCGAGGAACTGCTGGAGGATCACCACCACCGACACCGCCAGCAGTTGCCCGCCGATCAGGGTCACGTACTGGAAGGAGGCAAAGAAGCCGCGCTGGCCCTTGAGCGCCACCTCACTCATGTAGGTGGCGGTGGTGCCGTACTCGCCGCCCACCGACAGGCCCTGGAACAGGCGCGCCACCAGCAGCAGGAACGGCGCCCAGGCACCGATGCTGGCGTAGGTGGGCAAGAAGGCGATCACCAGGGAACCGGCGCACATCATCAGCACCGAGATCATCATCGAGTTCTTGCGCCCGTGACGGTCGGCGACCCGGCCGAACAGCCAGCCGCCGATGGGACGCATCAGAAAGCCGGCGGCGAACACCCCGGCGGTGTTGAGCAACTGCACCGTCGGATCGTCGGAGGGAAAGAAGGCCGGGGCGAAATAGATGGCGCAAAAGGCATAGACATAGAAGTCGAACCATTCCACCAGGTTGCCGGAGGAGGCACCGACAATGGCAAAGATCCTTTTGCTGCGCTCCTCTGCGGTGTAGTGACTTGTCGTTGTTGTCATGGTTTTTTCACTCATGGGGGACAGTGTGAGTCTAGACACACTTTGCAACATTCCCGTTCCCTGCGGATAGCGTCTTGCCCGCTGCCGGGCAAGGGTCAACCTCGGCTCGGCCTGGGCCCTGTGGTTCTGCCCCGTAGCCGCTGCCGAGCCACGGCGAGGCTGCGAAAAGGCCCACAGGGCCTTGCTTGGCGGTCTCAAGCCGAACCTCTGCCGGTTCAAGCCCGCCGCGCCTGCTACGCAGCCCGCGGCAGTGGTCACACAAGGCCGGGTCAGTAGTCGAAGAACACGGTTTCGGCGTCAGTACCCTGGAGGATCACGTTCCACTGGTAGTGGCCCTCGGCATCGGCCTTGGCCAGCAACGTGGTGCGACGCTCCTCGGGTACGCAGGCCAGCAAGGGGTCGGCGGCATTGGCCGGTTCACCGTCGAAGTAGATCCGGGTCAGCAGGTGCTTGACCAGGCCACGGGCGAACACCAGCACCACCAGGTGCGGCGCCTGGGTCGTGCCCTTGAGACCCGGCACCATGCCCGGCTTGATGGTGGTGAAGCGAAAGCGCCCTTCGGCGTCCACCGGCACCCGGCCAAACCCCTGGAAGTTCGGGTCCAGGGGCTTGTCCTGCTCATCCTCGCAGTGGCGGTACTTGCCGGCGGCGTTGGCTTGCCAGACTTCCAGCATGGCGTCGTTGACGAAGTTGCCGTTGCCGTCCACCACCTGGCCGGTAATTGCCACCCGCTCGCCCAGGGTGCCTTCCTCGGTCAGGTCTTCGCGGTTCAGCCAGGTCAGGCCGATGTGATAGTAGGGGCCGACGGTATGGGATGTGGTCGCGGTCAGGCTCATGTTATTTCTCCATCGGCGTGGCATCGCGGCCGCGCAGGACGATGTCCCAACGGTAACCGAGGGCGTAGGAAGGAATGGTTTTCTCCAGGTCGAAGCTGGCGATCAGGCGTTCCTTGGCACGGGTGTCCGGCACGCAGTTGTAGATCGGGTCATATTCCAGCAGCGGGTCGCCGGGGAAATACATCTGGGTCACCAGGCGGGTAAGAATGCTCGGGCCGAACAGCGAGAAATGGATGTGCGCCGGGCGCCAGGCATTATGGTGGTTGCCCCAGGGGTAGGCGCCGGGCTTGATGGTCTGGAACTGGTACCAGCCGTCGGCGTCGGTCACGGTGCGCCCGGTGCCGGTGAAATTCGGGTCCAGGGGTGCGTCGTGCAGGTCGCGGTCGTGGTTGTAGCGACCGGCAGCATTGGCCTGCCAGATCTCCACCAGGATGCCCGGCACCGGCAGGCCGTTCTCGTCCAGAACCCGGCCGTGGATGATGATGCGCTCGCCCTGGGGCTGGCCTTCGTGCTGGGCCGTCAGGTCGTTGTCCCGCTCCTGGATCGACTCGGCACCAATGCTCGGGCCGGTGATTTCCGACAGCGAATGGGGCAGGAACACCAGCGGCTTGGACGGCGAACGGGTGTTGGTCGACTGGTAGGCCGGGTGCAGATAATCAGGCTGAGTACCCGCTTGCGGGCGCCGGTAACCGGGCTTGTCACTCATGGTGGTTCCTCGTTCTCTTCTTATATAGGGCAGGTATTCAAACCCGCTCGATGGCCAGTGCCAGCCCTTGGCCGACCCCCACGCACATGGTGGCCAGGCCTTTTTTACCGCCGCTCTTTTCCAACTGGTGCAAGGCCGTCAGTACCAGGCGTGCGCCGCTCATGCCCAACGGGTGACCCAAGGCAATGGCGCCGCCATTGGGATTGACCTGTGGTGCATCGTCGGCCAGGCCCAGCTCACGCAGCACTGCCAGGCCCTGGCTGGCGAAGGCTTCGTTGAGTTCGATCACATCGAAGTCGCTGACGGCCACACCCAGGCGTTCGATCAGTTTGCGCACCGCCGGCACCGGGCCAATGCCCATGACCCGCGGCGCCACACCGGCACTGGCCATGCCCAGCACTCGCGCACGTGGAGTCAGGCCGTGTTTCTTGACCGCCTCGGCCGACGCCAGGATCAGTGCGGCAGCCCCATCGTTGACCCCGGACGCATTGCCGGCGGTGACGGTCTTGTCCGGGCCGTTGACCGGCTTGAGTTTGCCCAGGGCTTCCAGGGTGGTGTCGGCCCGTGGGTGTTCGTCCTGCTCCACCACGCTCTCGCCCTTCTTGTGGGCGATGCGCACCGGGACGATTTCCTCGGCGAAGAACCCGGCGGCCTGGGCCGCGGCAGTGCGCTGCTGGCTGCGCAGGGCAAAGGCGTCCTGGTCGGCGCGGGACACTTTATAGTCGTCCGCGACGTTGTCCGCGGTCTGCGGCATGGCGTCCACGCCGTACTGGGCTTTCATCAGCGGGTTGATGAAGCGCCAGCCGATGGTGGTGTCTTCCAGTTTCATGTTGCGCGAGAAGGCGGCATCGGCCTTGCCCATGACAAAGGGCGCACGGGACATGGACTCGACGCCGCCGGCGATGGCCAGTTCCATCTCGCCACTGGCAATGGCGCGGAAGGCGGTGCCGATGGCATCCATGCCCGAGGCGCAGAGGCGGTTGAGGGTGACGCCCGGCACGCTGTCCGGCAGGCCCGCCAACAGCAGTGCCATGCGCGCCACGTTGCGGTTGTCTTCACCGGCCTGGTTGGCGCAGCCGAGGAACACCTCGTCAACGGCATTCCAGTCCACCGTCGGGTTGCGCTCCATCAGCGCCTTGATCGGCACCGCCGCCAGGTCATCGGCGCGCACCGTCGACAGGCCGCCGCCAAAGCGGCCGATGGGGGTACGAATGGCATCACAGATGAATACGTCGCGCATCAGGCTTCTCCGGGGGCTTGGCCATGGGCCGCGGCGGTGCGTGCTTCCAGATCACGCAGGGCGGTCAGTTCGACTTCGGTAGGCGCGGCCGTCTCGGCCACGTGCTCGGCGAAACGGATCGCCCAGCCGGTGGCGGCTACGACCTGCTCGCGGGTCACGCCCGGGTGCAGGGAGGTGACGACGAATTCGTGGGTACCGGCTTCCGGCTCCATGATGCACAGGTCGGTGATGATCCCCACCGGACCGGCGCCAGGCAGGCCCAGGCGTTTGCGCGAGTCGCCACCCTCGCCGTGACCGACGGAGGTGATGAAGTCCAGCTTGTCGACGAAGGAACGGGACGACTGCTTGAGGATGATCAGTACGCTTTTCGCCGAACCGGCGATCTCCGGCGCACCGCCGGCGCCCGGCAGGCGCACCTTGGGCCGATGATAATCACCCACCACCGTGGTGTTGATGTTGCCGAAACGGTCGACCTGGGCCGCGCCGAGGAACCCCACATCGATGCGTCCGCCCTGCAGCCAGTAGCGGAAAATCTCTCCAGTGGGGACTACGGTGTCGGCAGTTTCCGCCAGTTCACCGTCACCGATGGACAGCGGCAGCACGCTTGGCTTGGCACCGATGGGGCCGGACTCGTAGATCAGCACCACGTCCGGCGACGAGGTCAGGCGCGCCAGGTTGGCGGCCTTGGACGGCAGGCCGATACCGACGAAGCACACCGAGCCGTTCTGCAGGCGACGGGCCGCGGCCACGGTCATCATTTCATTGGTGGAGTAGGTCATTACTGGGCCTCCGAAGCTGCGGCCAGCTTGGCCTGGAATTCGCTGAAGTCGGCACTGCCGTGGATGTATTCGTTGATCCACGCGGTGAAGGTCTCACGGTCGCGGGCGATCGGGTCCCAGGCCTGGTAGAAGCGGTTGTCACGCTCGGAATAGCCGTGCGCATAGGACGGATGGGCACCGCCGGGCACGTGGCAGACCGCGCTCAGGGCCCAGGTCGGCAGCACGCAGGCGTTCATCGGCGCATTCAGGTCGTCGACGATTTCCTCGACGGTGACGATGCAGCGCTTGGCGGCCAGGGCGGCCTCTTTCTGAACCCCAAGGATGCCCCACAACAGGACGTTGCCCTTGCGATCAGCTTTCTGCGCGTGAATCACCGTAACGTCGGGACGCACCGAAGGCACCGCCGCCAGCAC
>NZ_MOAK01000086.1:617423-619503 GCF_003732485.1 Pseudomonas protegens | reverse complement strand
GATCGGAGCCGGCATAGGCGCGCAGTACCGCGAATGGCAGTCCGGAGGCACCGGCCACATAGGCGTTGGCCAGGTCGGCGTGACTGTGCTCTTCAATTTCCAGGGGCTGCGGCCACTGCTTTTCCACGGCGTCGCGCAGGCGATGCAGGGAGCCAACGCCCGGGTTGCCGCCCCAGGAGAAAATCAGCTTGCGAGCGCAACCGGCACCGATCAACTGGTCGTAGATCAGGTCAGGCGTCATCCGTACCAGGGTCAGGTCTTTCTTGCCCTGGCGGATGATTTCATGACCTGCGGCCGTAGGGATCAGGTGGGTGAAGCCTTCGAGTGCGACGGTGTCACCGTCGTTGACGAATTGCTTCACCGCGTCGTGCAGCGAAAGGATTTCAGCCATGGATGGGGTCTCCCGATTGTTATTCAGCGACTGGAGAAAAAGGCGCTCTGGGCGCGCCGCAGTGACTGAAGATTAAGCCGGAGCAATACCCCAAACAATCCGATAATCGACTGAGCGTTCGATTATCGAACGGATTGTTGCAGGGCTATCGATCCTCGCCCTGCACCCAATCCGGGTCTTTATTGCCTGTCAGGTGGCGTCCGCATGGCTGACCATGCCCTTGATCACTACCGCCGTGGTGGCCAGCGCCGCAGGGATTACCAGCGCGGTCAGCACCTGCTCGAAGTTCCAGCCCAGCCCCAGCAGAGTGGCGCCCATCCAGGCACCGAGAATGGCGCCGAAACGGCCGATGCCGAGCATCCAGGACACCCCGGTGGCCCGTCCCTGGGTCGGATAGAAACGCGCCGCCAGGGAAGGCATCGCCGATTGCGCACCGTTGACGCACATGCCGGCGATCAGCACCAGGGTCGCGAGCACGGTGATGTTGCCCAGGCTTTGTCCCACGGCATAGGCGAAGACCCCAGCCAGCAGGTAGAAGCAGCCAATCACCTTGTGCGGATTGAAACGGTCCATGGCCCAACCCACGGCGACCGCGCTGAGCACCCCGCCGAACTGGAACAAGGCACCGATAAAGGCCGCCTGCTCCATACTGGCGCCACTGTCGCGCATCAGGGTCGGCAACCAGCTGGTCAGCAGGTAGACAATCACCAGGCCCATGAAATAGGTGAGCCACAGCAGCAGAGTGCCGATGCTGTAAGTGCCGGAGAAGATCACGGCAAAAACGTTGCGCGCCTTCACCGTCTTCTGTTCCGGCACGCTGAAACTGCCGGCCTCGCCGACTATGGCCGGAGCGATGGGAGCCAGGGTCTTGCGCACCTTGTCGGTCCCGCGATTGCGCACCACCAGATAACGCGCCGACTCCGGCAGCCAGACCACCAGTACCAGGGCCAGGATCAGCGGCAGGACGCCACCGATCAGCAACAGGCTGTGCCAACCGAAGGCCGGGATCAGCTTGGCGGAAATGAAACCACCTCCCGCCATGCCCAGGTTGAACCCGCAGAACATGCTGGTCACCAGCAGCGACTTATGTCGCTCGGGGGTGTACTCCGAAAGCAGCGTGGTGGCATTGGGCATCCCCGCCCCCAGGCCCAGGCCAGTGAGAAAACGCAGCACCAGCAACTGGTCGACGTTGGAACTGTAGGCCGAAGCCAGGCTGAAGGCGCCAAACAGCAGCACCGCCCCTACCAGCACCACCTTGCGACCAAAACGGTCAGCCAGGGGCCCGGAACCCAGGGCACCGAAGACCATGCCGATCAGCGCCGCACTCATCACCGGCCCCAGGCTGGCACGGTCGATGCCCCAGTCCTGGGACAACGCCGGGGCGATAAAGCCCATGGCCGCAGTGTCCAGGCCATCGAGGAAGACAATCAGGAAACACAGGATCACTACTCGCCACTGGTAACGGGACAGCGGCTGGGAATTGATGAAGGACTGCACATCGAGGCAGTTCCCTACAGCGGATTGGGGTTGATTCATTGTTTTTATTTCCACACTAAAACGCAGGCGAGCACAGGCCGCCAAGGGCTGATCAGGTCACGTAGAAAGGGTGGCGAAAATCAGGCGATTCGAGCGGGACGGCAGGAACGGTCACGGCAACGACGCAGGGAGAGCATGCTCATGAGTTGGCCT
>NZ_MOAK01000086.1:614701-617406 GCF_003732485.1 Pseudomonas protegens | reverse complement strand
GGCAGCCTGGCAATGCCGGCTGGCCGCCGATGACGCTGCCGCGACATTAATGAGCCAGGGGAAAGAGCGTCAATTCGTCAAAGGCGGATCTGTGCGTTTATCGAACAGCTTAAGCAAACAGCTGGGCGCTGAGATCGCGGCTGGCGCTGAGCAGGCCGGGCAGAAAGCGCTGTTCCAATTCGGCGCGGCTGACCCGTCCCGCGTGGGTGCTGACGTTCAACGCCGCCAGCACCTGGCCCGAAGCATCGTAGACCGGCACGGCAATCGAACGCAGCCCTTGCTCCAGTTCCTGATCGACGATGCACCAGCCCTGCTGACGCACTTGCTGCAGGCACTCCAGCAACGCCTCCGGGGTGTGCAGGGTACGGCTGGTCTTGGCCTGCAGATCGGCGTGTTCCAGATACTCATGCAGCGAGGAATCATCCAGCGCGGCCAGCAGAATCCGCCCCATGGACGTGCAATAGGCCGGTAGCCGGCCGCCCACCGAAAGATCGACGGAAATCAACCGCTGGGTAGTGGCCGAACGGGCGATATAAAGGATGTCGTCGCCTTCCAGGGTGGCCATGTTGCAGGCTTCGTGGAGTTGCTCGCTCATGCGGTCCAGATAGGGTTGCGCAGAAACTGCCAGGGGCGTCGACGACAGGTAGGCATGACCCAGGGTCAGCACCTTGGGCAGCAGCGAATAGGTACGCCCATCGGTGGTCGCGTATCCCAGCTTGATCAGGGTATGCAGGCAGCGGCGCACTGCCGCCCGAGGAATCTCCGTGCGGTGGCTGATCTGGGCAATGGTCAGGTGGCGCTTACGCTCCTGGAACGCTTGCACCACCGCCAGGCCACGGGCCAGAGACGTCATGAAATCCGGGTCACCGGTCAACGCCTGAATCCTCTTCGCCGCCGAAGCCACGATGGGCGGCGCCACTGAGGTAAAGGAATTACGCATCTGATCGTTCATTTCAGGGTCTCTGCGATGAAATTCTTCCATATTACAAGCCGTATTGGAGAGGCAGCACAAGCCGGCCTCTGCAAGATTGGGCGATTATCGAACCGTCGACCGATAATCGCAATCAACGGTGCTGGCCGTTGTCGACCACTCCCCCACTCTTTTATTGCAAAAACTCATAGTAATAATCGCCAGCAGGAGGCCGACTCTGAGGGTATCTTCAGGCCTGCCACTTGTATCAAGAGCGGACTCGCCCCATATAGAATTCCGCCAGCAGAGTACGAAGACGGGAAGCACCGTGTAGGAATTCATTAGAACTTTCGTGTCACAAAACGCTCACAATAAAGTTGGCTGTTTTAAACTTCCGGGCCATAGAGTTATTCTTCGCCGAAGCTATACTGCCGGAGTGAGTAACGCGGAGTCAGTCCCGCTCGTACCTCGCTCAGGTGATTCAGGCTGCAATTGATCACCTGCCGCAAGCGCTTGACCTCAAACCAGATTCGGCCAATCCGCTTGCAACAAACAACACTGTTGCTACGACAGTCGTTTTCATCCGGTGACGTGGCCGCATGCAACAAAAGGCTGGCTGGAAAGAACAGGACCCAAGGCCTGAGCAGGCAATCAGTCCGCTTTCTTGATAGTCGCCCCCAGGCAATGCGTTGCACCGGAATGGACCCTTACTCAATTAGGTAACACTGTGACGAAAGACGAACTGCGCGCGGAACTTGAGCGCCAGGAACAACGTTACAAGGAAGTTTACGGCGGCGAGATCACCCGTTATGCCGCCCAACCGGAACCTGAACGCAAACCTTGGCGCAAACGCGCAAGTATTCGCGACCAGGCGTTCACCCAAGAACTGCAAAAGATGGAAAAAGAACTCAAGGCCGAACAGCCATAATGCTGACGGCCTGAGTCTCTCAGGGCTTGCTCTCTTGTCCGCTCGATCACCCCAGCGGCCAGGCAGACCATTGATGCTCGCTACCCCGGGCCCTTCACCGCCTCGCTCCACCCACTGCGAGAAACGGTACCCGGCAGGCCCTTTCGTTGAAATTTCATACAAGCGTTTGAAGCCCTTCACTCCCGGGACAGAACCCTCAGTGCCGGGCTTTGGGCCAATAAACTCAATGACTTGCCGCGCTGGGCGGGAATCGGCAAAAACTCTGCTCTCGGTCAGTTTTTTCGTTGAAGAATGTTACCGGCGAGCACCTTGTGCATTGATTAGCAGGGTTTTCTGGCATAATCGCGCCCCCTTATGACCGGGTCAGAAAACCTTCATGATCGATTTATTCAGCGGACTGGATGCTTGGGTGCTTGTGAGCCTCTTGCTCGCCCTGGCTTTTGTCCTCGCCTACGAGTTCATCAACGGCTTTCATGACACCGCAAATGCGGTTGCCACTGTCATCTACACCAAAGCCATGCCGCCACACCTGGCCGTGTTCTTTTCCGGTGTCTTCAATTTCCTCGGTGTGCTGCTGGGCGGCGTCGGCGTAGCCTATGCCATCGTTCACCTGCTGCCGGTCGAGCTGCTGATCAATGTCAACACCGGCCACGGCCTGGCCATGGTCTTCTCGTTGCTGGCCGCGGCCATCGCCTGGAACCTGGGCACCTGGTACTTCGGCATCCCTGCCTCCAGCTCCCACACCCTGATCGGCTCGATCCTCGGTGTCGGCCTGGCCAACGCCCTGCTCAACGACATTCCCCTGGGGGACGGCGTGAACTGGCAGAAAGCGATCGATATCGGGGCCTCCCTGGTGTTCTCGCCGAT
>NZ_MOAK01000086.1:611332-614659 GCF_003732485.1 Pseudomonas protegens | reverse complement strand
GATCTCGAAGATGCACAAGACCCCGGAACAGCGCCGCAAGGTCGATGACAAGAAGCACCCGCCGTTCTGGAACCGCCTGGTTCTGGTGATCTCGGCCATGGCCGTGAGCTTCGTCCACGGTTCCAACGATGGCCAGAAGGGTATTGGCCTGATCATGCTGGTGCTGATCGGCATCGTGCCCGCGCAGTTCGTGCTGGACCTCAACAGCACCACCTACCAGATCGAACGTACCCGCGACGCGACCCTGCACCTGAGTCAGTTCTATGAGCGCAACCACGACTCCCTGGGCGAATTCCTGGCCCTGGGCAAGAGCGTGAAAGACGACCTGCCGGGCAAGTTCCGCTGCAACCCGCAACAGACCGAGCCGACCATCAGCGCCCTGCTGAGCAGCCTCAAGGGCGTCGCCGACTACCACTCGCTGTCGCCGGAAAGCCGCATCGAAGTGCGTCGCTATCTGCTGTGCCTGGACGATACTGCGAAGAAAGTGGGCAAACTGCCGAACCTGTCGGCCCGTGAAAAGGCTGACCTGGACAAGCTGCGCAAGGACCTGACCGCCACTACCGAGTACGCGCCGTTCTGGGTGATCCTGGCCGTCGCCCTGGCACTGGGCCTGGGCACCATGATCGGCTGGAAGCGTGTGGTGCTGACCATTGGCGAGAAGATCGGCAAACAGGGCATGACCTACGCCCAGGGCATGTCGGCCCAGATCACCGCCGCGGGCCTGATCGGCCTGGCGAACATCTTCAGCCTGCCGGTCTCCACCACCCACGTACTCTCCTCCGGCGTGGCCGGGACCATGGTCGCCAACAAGAGCGGCCTGCAAGGCGGTACGGTGAAGACCATCCTCCTGGCCTGGGTCCTGACCCTGCCGGCGACCGTGGCCCTGTCCGCCGGTCTGTTCTGGGCGGCCTCGAAAGTCCTGGGTACCTGACCCCCACGCCAACAAAAAAGGTGCGCCCCTCGGGACGCACCTTTTTTTATGCCTTGAGCTTTTCGACAGGCAAAAAAAAGGGCAACCGAAGTTGCCCAAAATGCCTTGCGTGCTCGTTGCTCTGGAGAGACTTAAGGTTTTTTACGCTTATTCGCGTCTTTCCAGATGAAGAATCCAAACCCTGCGAAAAACAGAACCATGAGGCCGACAGTCAGCACTCCGGCGATCACCACATTGTCGAAAAACATGACTGGCCTCCTGCTCTTGCCCTGTTGCGATGGGGCTAAGTTAACCAAAGAGGCGGCGGGGAAAATTGACCGGGGTCAATGTCGCCCAAGACTGGGCGCGAGGAAGGGGGAATAACTGACCTGTATCAACAGAAAGCGCCCAGTTCAGCGCTTTTTCGGTTTGTTTTTCGACTTTTTCTTGGCCTTTCCCAAAGGCATGGCCTGCTCGAATGCCTGGCGTACTTCATTCAGGCGTTTCTCGTTCAGGTCATGCACACGCTTGGCGCGTTCGGCATTCAGGTCGATCAGCTTGTCGTCTTGATTCATGGCTTGGCTGGCATCACTGGGAGGTCAATATCAACCGCACTGCTACAGGAGGCAGAGCGGCCCTGGCGGATATGCCAATAATGCGGCGTGCCGCCGCACCTGACCAGTGATCAGACCGGCACTCAGGCAATAAAGTCGCTGCCGCGAAGAGTTTTTATCCGCACAATGGCCCTTTGCGAACCGCCCCACGGAGCCTGATGTGGAAATGCCCAAGCACCTGCCACCGCTACTGGCCCTGCGCGCATTCGAGGCCGTGGCCCGCCACCTGAGCTTTATCAAGGCGGCTCGGGAACTGTGCGTGAGCCAGAGCGCGGTCAGCCATCAAGTGCAGAAACTCGAACAGCACCTGGGCCAACGCTTGTTTATACGCCGGACCCGCGCCATCGACCTGACCGCCACCGGCGATACCTATTACCAACAGATTCGCCCGGCCCTGGAGCAGATCGCCCAAGCCACCCAGGCACTGCTTGCCCCACCTGGGCAGCCAGTGCTGCGCATCGGCCTGCTGGCGTCCTTTGCTACCTTGTGGCTGGCGCCTCGCCTGGCGGACTTCAGCCGCCGCCATCCGCAGATCCAGTTGGAGTTGCAACCGGCCATCGACCTGGCGGATGTCGCCGGCGCCGAGGTCGACCTGGCCATTCGCTACGGCAAGGGCAACTGGCCGAAGGTGCGGGCCACGCGCTTTCTCGCCGAGCAGCTGTCGCCGGTCTGCAGCCCTGGCTTCAAAGCCACCGCCCTGGCCAACGGCCCCTTGCTGATGGCTCGCTCCCATCAACCCTTCGAATGGGATGACTGGAGCAGGCAACAGGCTCTGGACCTTTCCTCCCACCCCAGCGTGATGCTGCACGACTACAACATCGTGGTGGAAGCCGCCGTGGCCGGTCAGGGCATCGCCATGGGGCGTCGCCAGTTGATCCAACGCCACCTGGCCCAGGGCAGCCTGGTGGATGCCTTCGACCTGCCCCCCTTGTGCAGCCAGATCGGCTATTGGCTGGTGACCGCTGAAGGAGCGTCGAACCCGGCGCTGGACTGCTTTGCACAGTGGCTGATGGAGCAAGGGCTCGACCCATGAGAAATTCAGATACGTCGAATTAGATCTATCCGTTTGTCGCTTCTGGACTGAACGCCGATGCTGCAGGCCTAGCATTCGAGGACTTCCCATGAGCGATTCCCTGAAATACCGCGTAGAGCAACTGGGGCTTGAACTGCCCGCCCCCAGCCAGCCGATCGCCAACTACGTCAACCATGTACGCAGCCAGAACCTGCTGTTTATCTCCGGACAGATTCCCTTGCTACAGGGCCAACCGACCCTGCAGGGCCGTCTCGGCGAGAGTCTGACGGTGGAGCAAGGCACCCAGGCCGCCGAGCTCGCGGCCCTGGCCTTGCTGGCCCAGTTGAGCGCGGCGCTGGACGACGACCTGTCGCGGCTGCAGCGCATCAGCCGGCTCGGTGTATTCATTGCCGCCAGTGCCGACTTCCAGAGCCATGGCATCGTGGCCAATGGCGCTTCCAACCTGCTGGTCAACGCCCTGGGCGAGAAAGGCCGGCATGCACGCACTGCGGTGGGCGTGGCCAGCCTGCCCGCCGGGGTCGCCGTGGAGGTCGACGCGATCTTCGAACTCAAGCCATGAGTCCCCTGGACCCTGCGCACCTCGCCCGCCTGCGCCTGGCCACACCCGGCTGCGCCAAAGTCTGCCACTTCAACCACGCGGGGGCTTCATTGCCCAGCCAGGGCACCCTGGACGCCATGCTCGGGCAGCTGCAACGGGAAGCCCGTGAAGGGCCGATGGAAGCCGCCATCACCGGCGCACGGCTGCAGGAGCAGGCCCGTGAGGCCGCGGC
>NZ_MOAK01000086.1:602904-611298 GCF_003732485.1 Pseudomonas protegens | reverse complement strand
AACACCACCCCCGCCGCAATCGCCTTTGCCAGCAGCGGCTCGGCAGCCTGGGGCATGGCCTTCAGTGCCCTGCCACCGTGGCAAGCGGGTGACCGGATTTTGGTGGGGCGCCACGAATGGGGTGGCAATCTGGCGTGCCTGGCCCAAGCCGTGGGCGCCGGGGCCCAGTTGGAAGTCATCCCCTGCGATCACAATGGTGCGGTTTCGGTGGAGGCACTGGAATCCATGCTCGACTCGCGCGTGCGTCTGATCGCCCTGACCTGGCTGCCGGCCAACGGCGGCTTGATCAATCCGGCCGCTGCCGTCGGCCAACTGGCGCGGGATTGGCGCATTCCCTATTTCATCGACGCCGGCCAGGCCCTGGGGCAACTGCCCTGTGATGTACAGGCGCTAGGGTGCGACGTGCTCAAAGGCGCAGGACGCAAGTACCTGCGCGGGCCACGGGGCACGGCCCTGCTCTATGTCAGGCCGGGCTTCCTGGAACAGTTGCAACCACTGCCGCGGGATGTCTTGTCAGCCCCCTGGAACGGCCAGGGCTTCAGCTTGCGAGACGATGCGCGGCGCTTCGAAACCAGCGAAGTTTCGCTGGTGCTGCTGGCGGGGCTGGCCAATGCCTTGCAGGAACTGAACAGCATCGGCATCGAAGCCATTCACCAGCGGATCAGGACCCTCGCCGACACGCTCCGCCAGGACCTCGACCGCCTGCCCGGCCTGCAGCGCCAGGACCTGGGCGCCGCCGGGCAGCAGTCAGGCCTGATTGCCTTCACGCTCAAGGGCTGGGACAGTTTTGCACTAAAGGAAGAGTTGGCTCGCCGGGGCATCAATATCGGTGCCAACAGCGTGGCCTACACCCCGCTGGACATGCAGGCCCGGGGCCTGACCCAGATTGCCCGGATCGGCTTGAGCTATTTGAATACCGAAGCGGAAATCCAGTGCCTGCTGGAGGCGCTGACGGAACTGGCCGAACGCGGCCCCACAAGCTAGACCTGCACGTCCACCCACAGCCCCTGGCGCGGAGCATCCTCGATCAACGGTGCCACCGGTACGGTGTTGTCGGCATTCAGCTCGTCACCGGGCACGGCCAGATGCTGCTCCGGATCGTCATCGGCCTCACGCTTGCGCCGCTGTTTTTCCTGCTGGCGCTGCTGCTCCTCGCGCAGCAGCAGCGCCGACTGCTCGGCATCGCGCTTTTGCAGGTCGATGGTGCTTTCATTGGAGCTTTCCTGCACCGGCACCACTGGCGGGATATCCGGACGCTGCCGGATCGGGTCCTGCTGGGCGGTGATGGGCACGGCACTCAAGGGGAGCATCGGTGGCAGCATGTTATTGGTCTCCTGTCGGCAGTCTGTCGGCTGCGGCATGGGCGACTTGAGCCATCGGTCGCAAAACTGTGACCCAGTCGTCAGCCGATAGTGCCCTCGGGGCCGACGAACGCCCCTGTACGCTACCTTTTATTCCAGGGGTTTTGATCAGAGTTCTTTGGACTGGAGCGTCGTTCCGTTAAGATAGTCGGCTTTTTCAAAGCGGGAGTCAGGCAGCATGGCGCAGCAGTATCAACCGGGGCAACGCTGGATTAGTGACAGCGAAGCCGAGCTAGGTCTAGGCACCGTTCTGGCACAGGACGGTCGCTTGCTGACCGTGCTCTATCCGGCCACTGGCGACACCCGCCAGTATGCGCTACGGAATGCGCCCCTCACTCGCGTGAGGTTCTCTCCTGGGGACAGCATCACCCACTTCGAAGGCTGGAAGATGACCGTGCAGGAAGTCGACGACGTCGACGGCCTGCTGGTCTATCACGGCCTCAACGGGCAGAACGAAGCCGTTACCCTGCCAGAAACCCAACTCTCGAACTTCATCCAGTTCCGTCTGGCCAGCGACCGTCTGTTCGCCGGACAGATCGACCCGCTGGCCTGGTTCTCCCTGCGCTACCACACCCTGGAACACACCAGCCGCCAACTGCAGTCCTCGCTCTGGGGCCTGGGTGGCGTGCGCGCCCAACCCATCGCTCACCAGCTGCACATTGCCCGTGAAGTCGCCGACCGTATCGCGCCACGGGTCCTGCTGGCGGACGAAGTGGGCCTGGGCAAGACCATCGAGGCCGGCCTGGTGATCCATCGCCAACTGCTCTCGGGTCGCGCCAGCCGGGTGCTGATCCTGGTTCCGGAAAACCTCCAGCATCAGTGGCTGGTGGAAATGCGTCGGCGCTTCAACCTGCAAGTGGCGCTGTTCGACGAAGAACGCTTTATCGAAAGCGATGCCAGCAACCCGTTCGAAGACACCCAACTGGCCCTGGTGGCCCTGGAGTGGCTGGTGGACGACGAGAAGGCCCAGGACGCGCTGTTCGCCGCCGGCTGGGACCTGATGGTGGTGGACGAAGCCCACCACCTGGTGTGGCACGAAGACCAGGTCAGCCCGGAATACGCCCTGGTGGAGCAGTTGGCCGAGACCATCCCCGGCGTACTGCTGCTGACCGCGACCCCGGAACAACTGGGCCAGGACAGCCACTTCGCCCGCCTGCGCCTGCTCGACCCGAACCGTTTCCACGACCTCGCGGCCTTCCGCGCCGAGAGCGAGAACTACCGCCCGGTGGCCGAAGCCGTGCAGGAGCTGATGGATAAAGGCCGTCTGTCTCCCAAGGCGCACAAAACCATCCACGGCTTCCTCGGCAACGAAGGCGAAGCCCTGCTGGCCGCGGTCAACGATGGCGACAGCGAAGCCAGCGCACGCCTGGTGCGTGAACTGCTGGACCGCCACGGCACCGGCCGCGTGCTGTTCCGCAACACCCGCGCCGCGGTGCAGGGTTTCCCCGAGCGCAAGCTGCACGCCTACCCGCTGCCGTGCCCGGACGAATACCTGGAACTGCCCCTGGGCGAACACGCCGAGCTGTACCCGGAAGTCAGCTTCCAGGCCCAGCCCGACGTCAGCGATGACGAACAGCGCTGGTGGAAATTCGACCCGCGGGTCGAGTGGCTGATCGACCAGTTGAAGATGCTCAAGCGCACCAAGGTCCTGGTGATCTGCGCCCACGCGGAAACCGCCATGGACCTGGAAGACGCTCTGCGCGTGCGTTCCGGGATCCCGGCCACGGTATTCCACGAAGGCATGAACATCCTCGAGCGCGACCGGGCTGCCGCCTACTTCGCCGATGAAGAGTTCGGCGCCCAGGTGCTGATCTGCTCGGAAATCGGCAGTGAAGGCCGCAACTTCCAGTTCGCCCACCACCTGGTGCTGTTCGATCTGCCGTCGCATCCGGACCTGCTGGAGCAGCGTATCGGCCGTCTCGACCGGATCGGTCAGAAACACGTGATCGAACTGCATGTGCCGTACCTGGAAACCAGCCCGCAAGAGCGCCTGTTCCAGTGGTACCACGAAGCACTGAACGCCTTCCTCAACACCTGCCCGACCGGCAACGCCTTGCAGCACCAGTTCGGCCCGCGCCTGCTGCCGCTGCTGGAAAACGCCGACGACGGCGAGTGGCAAGCCCTGATCGATGAAGCTCGTGGCGAGCGTGAACGCCTGGAAGCCGAGCTGCATACCGGCCGCGACCGTCTGCTGGAGCTCAACTCCGGCGGCGCCGGTGAGGGCGATGCCCTGGTGGAAGCGATCCTCGAACAGGACGACCAGTTCGCCCTGCCGATCTACATGGAAACCCTGTTCGACGCCTTCGGCATCGACAGCGAAGACCACTCGGAAAACGCCCTGATCCTCAAGCCCAGCGAGAAAATGCTCGATGCCAGCTTCCCCCTGGGCGACGACGAAGGCGTGACCATCACCTACGACCGCAACCAGGCGCTGTCCCGCGAGGACATGCAGTTCATCACCTGGGAGCACCCGATGGTGCAGGGCGGCATGGACCTGGTGCTGTCCGGCTCCATGGGCAACACCGCCGTGGCACTGATCAAGAACAAGGCGCTGAAACCCGGCACTGTGCTGCTTGAGTTGTTGTATGTCAGTGAGGTGGTCGCTCCACGTTCGTTGCAACTGGGTCGCTACCTGCCACCGGCTGCCCTGCGCTGCCTGCTGGACGCCAACGGCAACGACCTGTCGGCACGGGTGGCCTTCGAGACCCTCAACGACCAGTTGGAAAGCGTGCCCAAGGCCAGCGCCAACAAGTTCATCCAGGCCCAGCGCGACCAGCTGGCGCCGAAGATCAACGCCGGCGAAGCCAAGGTGGCGCCGCGTCACGCCGAGCGCGTGGCCGAGGCTCAACGCCGTCTGGCGGCCGATACCGATGAAGAGCTGGCGCGCCTGACCGCGTTGCAGGCGGTCAACCCGACCGTCCGTGACAGCGAGCTGGTAGCCCTGCGCAAGCAACGGGAACAGGGTCTGGCGATGCTGGAAAAAGCCGCCCTGCGCCTGGAAGCGATCCGAGTGCTGGTGGCGGGCTGATTGCCCGGCTCCAAGCGCTAAACAAAAGGCCCGCATCATGCGGGCCTTTTTTCATCGGCCAGATCAAACCGCCAACGCCTTCGCCGCAGGCTCGGCCAGTGCCAGCCCCTCCTTCATGCGCTGGGCGTCGCGAACAAAGCAACGCGCGGCCTGGAACAGAAACAGCAGGGTCAGGAACAACGCCACCGGAATCAGGTACATGGCGTCGTGCAGGCCGATGGCCTTGAACTCCTCGGTCATCAGCTCGGCACCGGCGGCATACATCGCCGAGTGGGCGAAGTGATCCGACAGCGCGCCGACTACCACCGGCCCCAACCCACCTCCCAACAGATACAGGCCGGCGAAAAACAAGGCCATGGCAGTGGCCCGCAAACGGGGTTCGACCACGTCCTGCAAGGCGGTATAGACGCAGGTGTAGAAGTTGTAGGCAAACAACCAGCCGACACTGAACACCGCGACAAATACCCCGATCTCGACGCGCCCGGCATGCAGCGCCCAGCCGGTGGCCAAGGTCGAGATGATCAGGCTGCAGGCCGCGAACAGCAGGCGGCCGTTGGCCACCCGCTGATGGATCTTGTCAGCGAACCAGCCGCCCAGGGTCAAACCCACCAACCCGGTAACACCGACAATCAGCCCCGTTGCCATTGCCGCCTCCTGCAAGGGCATGAGGAAGTAACGCTGCAGCATCGGCACCAGGAACGAGTTGCAGGCGTAAGTGGCGAAGTTGAAGGTCAGCCCGGCCAGGGTCAGCCAGAGAAAGGTCGGAATCGCCAGCACCCGGCGAATCGGTCGGTCGATAGGCACCTGCGCCACCTTTACCGCTTCCGCCGCTCCACGCTTGGGCTCCTTGATGAAGAACATGAACACCGCCAGCACCAGGCCCGGTACCGCGGCGATGAAGAACGGCGCCCGCCAGCTGTCGAACGCCTTGACCATGGCCCCTATGGTGAAGAAGGCCAGCACCAGCCCCAGGGGCAGCCCGAGCATGAAGATGCCCATGGCCCGGGCCCTGCGATGCGCAGGGAACAGGTCGCCGATCAGCGAGTTGGCCGCCGGTGCGTAGCTCGCCTCGCCAATGCCCACCCCCATGCGCACCAGCAGGAAACTCCAGAAACTGCCGACCATGCCGTTGACCGCAGTCAGCCCGCTCCACACGGCCAGGCCCCAGCCCATCAGCTTGCTCCGCGAGCCGGTATCGGCCAGGCGCCCGAGGGGCAGGCCGGCGATGGCATAGACGATGGTAAAGGCGGTGCCGATGATCCCCAGCTGGAAGTCACTCAAGTGCCATTCCATGCGGATCGGCTCAATGATGATGGCGGGAATGGTGCGATCGAAGAAGTTGAACAGGTTTGCCAAAAACAACAGGAACAGAATGCGCCAGGCATTTGCCGCTTGAGTCGAATGATCCATGGGTCGATCTCTTTATTGTTATTCGGCCAGACGCGAGCGAGCCTGGAAGCTGCAATCTAGTCAGGCCCGGCCTAGCTGTCTGTGATCATTCGTCAGCCTGATATCAAACCATCGCAGGCAGGCCCGGGCCGCGACCGTCAAAGTCCTCGCCGTACGGCCCGGCGAATCCGCCACAGCCCCCGGCACCCGGGGCTTTCCCAGTCTTTTCAAGGGCTTGGCCAGGGCTGAAAAAATACCTTGCGCCCCCCCTTCCCAAGGCCGATGGGAAGCCTAGAATAGCCGCCTTGCCTGCCCCCTTACCCTTCCCTCTCCCTTTGAATACGCCTATGTCCGAAGCCAGTCCGTGTCTGAATTGCGGTGCCTGCTGTTCATACTTTCGTGTGTCTTTTTTCTGGGGCGAATGCGCCTCATCCGGCGGCACGGTCCCCGATGATCTGGTGCAGAGCATCAGTCCCACTCGGGTAGCCATGCTCGGCACCGACTGCAAGTCGCCGCGCTGCATCTCCCTTGAAGGCGAGGTCGGCCAGGGCGTGAGCTGCTCGATTTATGAGCAGCGCTCCAGCCCCTGCCGGGAGTTCGAAGCCTCCTGGGTCGACGGCCAGCACAACAGCGACTGCGACGCCGCCCGGGCCGCCTTCGGCCTGGCGCCCCTGGAACCTGTGGACCACGAACCCTGGTTCGAGAAAAGCGCTTAGCACCATTGGCGATAGGGCTCATAAGCAAATCATTAGCGCCCGATTGCCACCTCCCATTGCAGCCAGCGGGTGCCTTCTATACTGCAAGCACTTGTTGGCGCGCGGGTCCGCCGACACCAGATGACTCAGAGATGGGCGTGCTATGGATTGGCTGGGTCTGCATTTCATCACCGAGCTTCCAGATAACGGGCAAGTGGTTCTGCAATGCAGCCACAACCCGGTCCTGGTACTGCTGGCTTACCTGGTGGCCTGTGCCGCCAGCTTCGCTACCCTGGATATGGCCGAACGTGTCAGCCACGTCGAGCAACCGGCCAGCCAACGCCTGTGGCGCTGGGTCGGTGCCTGCTGCCTGGCGGGCGGAATCTGGGCCATGCATTTCATCGCCATGCTGGCGTTCGAGGTGCCCCTGGAGATCCAGTACGACCTGCCATTGACCCTGGTTTCCCTGTTCATCGCCCTGATCGCCGCCTGGCTGGCCATGAACACCCTGAGCCATGTCCAATTGGCGCTATGGCGTGGCCTCGGTGTGGATCGGCCTGGGCATCTGCAGCATGCATTACGTGGGCATGGCCGCCATGCGCTCGAGTGCCAGCCTGTACTACGAGCCGCTGCTCATGGGGCTGTCGCTGCTGGTTGCGATCGGCTGCAGCCTGGCGGCGCTGCTGCTGTCCCGGCACCTGCGCGATGGCAGCGGGATGTTCCATCAATTGCTCAAGTACACCAGCAGCCTGGTGCTGGGGGGCGCCATCGTGCTGATGCATTTCATTGGCATCTGGTCCATGACCCTGGTGCTGCCTGCGGGCAGCCTGCCCACCTCCGTGGCACCCAACGGCCACATGCAACTGGGCCTGACCCTCAGCGTGATCACGCTCCTGATCATCGCCAGCGGCATCAGTGCGGCCCTGGCGGACAAGAAACTGCAGCACAAGGAACGGGACCTGCGCCGGGTCAACGCCCTGCTCTCGCAACTGGACCAGGCCCGGGTCTCACTGCAGCAGGTGGCTCATTACGATGCCCTGACCAACCTGATCAATCGCCGTGGCTTCAACCAGCTGTTCGCGGAAAAACTCATGGAGAAAAACACCTTCGGCGGCATGCTGGCGGTGATGTTCCTCGACATCGACCACTTCAAGCGAATCAACGACAGCCTGGGCCACGATGCCGGCGACGCGTTGCTCAAGGTCATCGCCGGGCATATCAAGAGTTCCACCCGCAGCCATGAAGACGTGGTGGCACGCCTGGGTGGCGATGAATTCTGCATTCTCATCAACCTCTATGAGCGAGATGAGGCACGGCACTTGGCCCAGCGCATCATGCAGAAGATGAAGGAACCGATCGAGCTGGGGGGCCGGCGCATGGTGATGACCACCAGCATCGGCATCAGCGTCTTCCCTGACGACGGCAAGACCTGCGAGGAACTGCTGAAGAACGCCGACCTGGCGCTCTATCAGTCCAAGGACGCCGGGCGCAACAGCCTGCACTTCTTCAGTTCCAACCTGAAGACCCGCGCCACCCTGGAGCTGCAACTGGAAGAGGAGTTGCGCAACGCCCTGCGCGACGATCAAGGGCTGCTGCTGTATTACCAGCCGATCTACGACCTAAAGCGTCGCAAGGTCACCAAGCTCGAAGCCCTGGTCCGCTGGCAACATCCCCAGCACGGACTGCTGTCCCCGGATCGCTTCATCAACATTGCCGAGACCAACGGCATGATCGCCGAGCTGGATAACTGGGTACTGCGCAAGGCCTGCGAGGACCTGGCCTACCTGTCCCAAAACGGCGGTGGAGAGTTGAAGATCGCGGTCAACTGTTCGGCCCTGAACCTGACCCGTGAAGCCCTGGCCGGAGAGATCGAAGCCGCCCTGCGCGACGCCCGGGTAGCGCCGCAACGCCTGGAACTGGA
>NZ_MOAK01000086.1:598945-602855 GCF_003732485.1 Pseudomonas protegens | reverse complement strand
GCTCATGCAGATCCGCGGCCTGGGCGTATCACTGTCGATCGACGACTTCGGCACCGGTTACTCATCCCTGGCCTACCTCAAGCGTCTGCCACTCAATACCCTGAAGATCGATCGCTCGTTCATCCAGGACATCCCCAAGTCGACCCAGGACATGGAGATAGTCCAGGCAATCATCGTCATGGCCCACACCCTGCACCTGCAGGTGGTCACCGAAGGGGTCGAGACCCTGGAACAGCAGCAGTTCCTCGAACACTACGGCTGTGACTACCTGCAGGGCTACCTGCTCAGTCACCCGGTGCCGCTGCAGGACCTGCACCGGGTGCTGGATGAGCTGAACCAGCGCCACGACAGGCTCAATCCGCGGATGCCGGGTCTCGATAGAGGCGAACCAGGGTCGCCGGGTCCTGCTCCAGATAGCCCTGACCACCATGCAGACGCATCAACTGCGCAGCTAATCCGCTGATCGGCGTGGCCGAACCCTGCTCCCGGGAAAACTTCACGGCACCGTCCAGATCCTTGAGCAGGGTCCGCACATGCCATTTCACCGGTTCGAAGCGGCTCTCGGCCATCTGCGGGGCCAGGATCTGCAGCGGTTTGGAGTCGGCGAAACCGCCGGCCAGGGCCTCGGCAATCAATCGTGCATCCACGCCGGAACGCTCCGCCAGGGCCACCACTTCGGCAATCACCAGGGCGTTGCAGGCAACAATCATCTGGTTGCAGGCCTTGGTTACCTGGCCTGCACCCACGGCCCCCATGTGTGTCACCCGCTGCCCCAGGGCCAGCAATACCGGACGGACCCGTTCGATATCCGCCGCCTCGCCACCCACCATGATCGCCAGGCTACCGGACTCGGCGCCGGGGGTTCCACCGGAAACCGGGGCATCGACCCAGGCCATGCCGGTATCGCGGGCCAGCGCCGCGGCCATCTCTCGGGTGGCGGTGGGTTCAAGGCTGGACAGGTCCAGCAACAGTTGCCCGTTCCGGGCGCCCTGGGCGATGCCATCGGCAGCAAACACCACCTCGCGCACCACTTCGGTGTTGGCCAGGCACAGCAGCACCAGATCCGCGTGCTCGCACAGCTGCGCCGGTGTGGCCACTTGTCGCGCCCCGGCGGCCACCAAAGGCGCGCATTTCTCCGGATTGCGGTTCCACACCGTCAGCCCATAGCCCGCAGCCAGCAGGCGCCGGCACATGGGCAGCCCCATCAGGCCGATCCCGGCAAATCCGAGTGAAGGTAACGCTGACATCATATTGCCCTCATTTGATTAAAGATCATCGAATACTGGCCGATTCATCATGATTCAGGAAAGGATTCCCCCGAGCGACGCTCAGAAAATACCCTGACGCCTTGGGCAAAATTCGCGCTCCACGCAGCGGCGAGGTCCCATTCCGTGATGGTTCGCTGACACCTCGTCCTCGAGCCAACCAGACCAGGCATATGGCGCACAATGACTTCTAAAAACAATCCTGCCAACGCAGTCTCCGAGATGACGCTGACCTCCCCCACATCAAGCCACTCAGATACGAAGCCATTGTCCAGTTCACGCCCCCTGTCGACCCAGCAGTACCTGTATTTCACCGAAACCAATACCGACCGCATCCTCGATAACCTCGATGGCCTGCGCGACTCCGTGTTCCCGCGTCCGCCGCACCTGGAAGACGAGCAGGAAAGTCGCCGTGACCAGGAATTCCCGTCGGTGTGCCTGATCGGCCTGGGCCGTTGCGGCTCCAACATCGCCCTGGACGTGGCGGAGCTGGTGTACAACGCCCGCAAGTTCTACCTCAACGAATTCAACAACGAAGACAAGTCCTACGAAGGCGGTGGCTACAGCCCCGGCCAGTGGATCCGCCAGAACCTGCGCCTGGGCCAGAACAAGGCCAGCAAACCGGTATTCCTGGTGGAGCCTTTGGTGATGCTCGGCGACCTGGACAAGGACATCGCCGGGCGCATCCGCTTCTCGCGCAAGGGCGAAAAGAGCGGCTTCATCCGCGACTACAGCAAGATGAAGATCATGGACCTCTCGGAAGTCCACGCCGGTGGCGCCGGTAACGCGCCGATCCTCGGCCAGTACCTGGCCAAGATCATCCTCAACAAGGACACCCAGCGCTTCTCCAGCCCCGACTGGAAAATGATCCACTCGTACCTGATCGATTCCTGCGGGATCAAGGCCAACCAGTCGCGCCTGTACTTCTCGATCTTCAGCGCCGGCGGCGGTACCGGCTCGGGCATGGCCTCGGAATTCGGCCTGGCCCAGCAGTACTCGTACATGAACAAGACCTTCGACACCAAGCCGATGGACGAGCACGACAGCAAGAGCGGGCACTCCTTCGTCTTCGAGCCGATCTTCACCAGCGGCATCTGCGTGCTGCCGAACATTTCGGACCACCGCAGCGAAATGTCAGAGGCGCTGCACATCAACGCTGGCCGCCTGCTGTGCAAATACCTTTCGGAAGAGTGGGATTTCTCCTACAACTTCGACAATGAAGACAGCAGTGAAGCCAGCGTCATGGGGCGTATCCGCCCATGGAACGCGATGATGCTGATCTCCAACGACATCATGCGCTACGCCGAAGAAAGCGATGACGGCAACATCCAGAACATTGACGTCAACGCCATGGAGAAGCACGCCAACCAGTACATCTCCCAGCAGATCTTCAACATCCTCACCGCTCAGGCAGTGACCACCGACTACGACCAGAACTACTTCCGTCGTGCCGGCATCGACATCGGCGAAACCATCCGCCTGGACGCCAACGACCTGTTCATGAGCCTGGCGGGCCCGGTGGCGATCGCCTACGCCGAATCCGTGGTGCCGGAGCAACCGGTGCCCACCGGCGACAAGTTCAAGGTGTTCGAGAAAGAGCCGCAGCGCCTGAACATCGACGACCTGTTCTTCCGCTCCATCGACCTGCCACACTTCAACAAGGTGACCCAGGCCATCGAAGGCATCAGCCTGCTGCCCATCGAGTCCAAGCGCTATCGCGCGGCCCTGGAGCAGTACAAGGCCTCGGGTTATGACGCCGCGGCGCTGCACGACCTGCACTTCTTCAAGAACTGCTCGTCGGTGGTATCGATCGTGTCCCTGCCCAAGGACTACAAGCTGTCCTACATGGACCTGAACCGGCTCAAGACCCACCTCAACAGCCTGTTCCCCAACACCACCCTCAAGCGCTACGCGTTGGTGATCGGCGCCTCGGCCAACCTGTCGCTGACCACCCTGATCGCCAAGAGCCCGTGCCTGTCGGATGACTTCCTGACCCTGATCGTGGCCTTTATCAAGCGTTGCTTTGCGCGCAATCCGTACCGCTTCGACGACACCCTGGACAACTCGGTGCTGGACTTCATCGTCAGCGACCAGTTCGACGAAGACCGCATCGACGATCTGCTCAACGAGTTCGAGAACCCGGCGAAGATCCTCGACACCAACTGGTACGCGATCAAGCCGATGTACGAGAAGAAGTACCGCGAGCTGATCAACGACAAGGACAAGTTCGTCTCGATCAACGACATCCGCCTGTCGCGCGATTGCGTGAAGAAGGCCATCAAGTACCTGCGCGAGATCTACCGTCACCGCATCGGCAAGACCCGGGTCATCTCCCTCAATAGCCACACGGGCAAGACGGCCTATTAAGAAGGGCTTCGCCGACGAGCCGACTCCTGCAGGGTGTAGGAGCCGGCTCGCCGGCGAACGGTCAATTTGCTTACACCACGAAACAATTAAGCAGCTCGTCGGACGGGCTTGAAACTGTGCCCCTTCCGTGAACGTCACCTTGGCTGAAACCCTTGTGGGGCCTTTCTCCACGGCAAGATGCCATCACTGGATTCACGGTTACTCGGCTACACACTTTTGTCCGACAAAACAGCGCACCAGATCGGCGCACGCCTTCAGCGCGGCGCCCTCTCCTGGAT
>NZ_MOAK01000086.1:581100-598893 GCF_003732485.1 Pseudomonas protegens | reverse complement strand
GATCGGACGCCCGCGTCGCAGACAGCTTTTCAACCTTCCCTTCGGCCAGCCAGGCCGCGACTTTTTGCGCCTGATTCTCCGCCACCGCCTGGGCCGCCTCGATCAGATCCAGGTCGGCGTCGACCCACAATAGGGCACCCTTGGCAAAGAACGGCTCCAGTTCCTTCCAGCTGATAGATGCGGTCTCACCAAGCAGCTTGGCATAGAGGGTGCTAGGTTCTTGAGTCATGGGACTGTCCAGAAATGAAATCGGCGCAATCATAACGTCGGTGCTCTGGCAGAAAAACCCAGAAGCAAACGCGTCACCGATCGAGAAGCTCAGAAGCGCCAGGGACTGACGCCGAACCGGGCGCAAGCCACGCCGCAAATCTGTCTTTTTCTTTCAATTAAGCGACACTCCGCGTTTTTGCCCCCAGCCGCCAGCTTTTCAAGCGAACAACCGGCGCTCTACACTGTACCGGTACAGTTGCCAGGGGCATTTCCGACGGATATCGCGATATATCTGATTCGGTTCTGCGACCAAGGCCGCCGGAACTATAAAAATTACAACAGTAAGAGTGGAGCACTATGAATAAGGCTACTAAGCAGATTTCCAAACTGTTTGCCGCTATGGTCCTGGCCGGGGTTGCCAGCCATTCGTTCGCAGCTGACACCATCAAGATCGGTATCGCCGGCCCCAAGACCGGCCCGGTAGCCCAATACGGCGACATGCAGTTCAGCGGCGCCAAAATGGCCATCGAACAGATCAACGCCAAGGGCGGCGTCAACGGCAAGAAGCTCGAAGCCGTTGAATACGATGACGCCTGTGATCCAAAACAAGCCGTAGCCGTCGCCAACAAAGTGGTCAACGATGGCGTCAAGTTCGTGGTCGGCCACCTGTGCTCCAGCTCCACTCAACCCGCTTCCGACATCTACGAAGACGAAGGCGTGATCATGATCACCCCGGCTGCCACCAGCCCGGACATCACCGCCCGTGGTTACAAGATGGTGTTCCGCACCATCGGCCTGGACAGCGCCCAGGGCCCTGCCGCCGGTAACTACATCGCCGACCACGTGAAGCCAAAGGTCGTGGCCGTACTCCACGACAAACAGCAGTACGGTGAAGGCATTGCCAGCGCCGTGAAGCAGACCCTGGAGAAGAAAGGCACCAAGGTTGCCGTGTTCGAAGGCATCAACGCCGGCGACAAGGACTTCTCTTCGCTGATCGCCAAGCTCAAGCAAGCCAACGTCGACTTCGTCTACTACGGCGGCTACCACCCGGAGCTGGGCCTGATCCTGCGCCAATCCCAGGAAAAGGGCCTGAAAGCCAAGTTCATGGGTCCGGAAGGCGTGGGTAACGACTCCATCTCGCAGATCGCCAAGGACGCGTCCGAAGGCCTGCTGGTGACCCTGCCCAAATCCTTCGACCAGGACCCGGCCAACATCGCCCTGGCTGACGCGTTCAAGGCCAAGAAAGAAGACCCGAGCGGTCCTTTCGTATTCCCTTCCTACTCCGCCGTTGAAGTTATCGCTGGCGCCATCACCAACGCCAAGAGCGAAGACGCGGCCAAGGTGGCCGAAGCCATCCACGCCGGTACCTTCAAGACCCCCACTGGCGACCTGAGCTTCGACGCCAAGGGCGACTTGAAAGACTTCAAGTTCGTGGTCTACGAGTGGCACTTCGGCAAACCTAAAACCGAAGTCTCTCCTCAGTAAGGCGTGCCTTGACTGACTGCCAATAAAGCCCACGGCTCGCCGTGGGCTTTGTTTTACGAATGTATGGGCCTGTGTTCCGTGATCCGGAATCCCGCCCACCTGAAAATCTCAAAACCGTCATCAGCGGTTCGCTGGCAAAACCCAGCCCGAAGTGGGTGCAGATCCACGGGGCCTGGGCGGGAAAATGACTCCACCAGTGAAATGCGTATCAGGTTTTTAGGAGCGTTGTAATGCCTGACATCTATCACTTTTTCCAACAGCTGGTTAACGGTCTCACCGTTGGCAGCACGTATGCCCTGATCGCCATCGGCTATACGATGGTTTACGGCATCATTGGAATGATCAACTTCGCCCACGGCGAGGTGTACATGATCGGTTCCTACGTGGCGTTCATCGCCATCGCCGGGCTGGCCATGATGGGACTCGACAGCGTCCCGCTGTTGATGACCGCAGCCTTCATCGCGAGCATCGTCGTCACCAGTGCCTACGGCTACAGCATCGAACGGATCGCCTACCGCCCCTTGCGTGGCAGTAACCGCCTGATCCCGCTGATCTCGGCCATCGGCATGTCGATCTTCCTGCAGAACACCGTTCTGCTGGCGCAAGACTCCAAGGACAAATCCATCCCTAACCTGATCCCGGGCAACATCTCCATCGGGCCAGGTGGCGCACATGAAGTGCTGATTTCCTACATGCAGATCGTGGTATTCGTGGTGACTCTGGTCGCCATGCTCGGCCTGACGCTGTTCATCTCCCGTTCTCGCCTGGGTCGCGCCTGCCGTGCCTGTGCCGAGGACATCAAGATGGCCAACCTCCTGGGGATCAATACCAACAACATCATCGCCCTGACCTTCGTGATCGGCGCCGCACTGGCGGCCATCGCCGCCGTGCTGCTGAGCATGCAATACGGTGTGATCAACCCCAACGCCGGTTTCCTGGTGGGCCTCAAGGCCTTCACCGCAGCGGTCTTGGGCGGCATCGGCAGCATTCCGGGCGCGATGCTCGGCGGGCTGGTGCTGGGGGTGGCCGAAGCCTTGGGTGCCGACGTGTTCGGCGACCAGTACAAGGACGTTGTGGCATTCGGCCTGTTGGTTCTGGTGCTGTTGTTCCGTCCGACCGGCATTCTGGGCCGTCCGGAGGTTGAGAAAGTATGACTAGGAATCTTAAATCGGCGCTGTTCAGCGCCCTGTTGGTCTGGGCCGTCGCCTACCCGGTGCTGGGCCTGAAACTGACCATCGTCGGCATCAACCTGGAAGTCCACAACACCAGTCCGGCCATTCTTGCCACCATCGCGGTGTGCTCGGTGCTGATGTTCCTGCGGGTGCTGTTCCATAGCCAGATCAGCGCCGCCTGGAAGTCCTCTCCCAGCATGCCGTTGGTCCCGGCCAAGGCCAGCAACTTCCTAACCCTGCCCAGCACTCAGCGCTGGATCATCCTGGCGCTGATCCTCGGTGCCCTGGTCTGGCCGTTCTTCGGCTCTCGCGGCGCGGTGGACATTGCCACGCTGATCCTGATCTACGTGATGCTGGGCCTGGGCCTGAACATCGTGGTCGGTCTGGCCGGCCTGCTGGACCTGGGTTACGTGGGCTTCTACGCCGTTGGCGCCTACAGCTACGCGCTGCTGTCGCACTACTTCGGCCTGAGCTTCTGGATCTGCCTGCCGATCGCCGGCCTGATGGCGGCCACCTTCGGCTTCCTGCTGGGCTTCCCGGTGCTGCGCCTGCGGGGTGACTACCTGGCCATCGTGACCCTGGGCTTTGGCGAGATCATCCGTCTGTTGCTGCGCAACATGACCGATCTCACCGGCGGCCCCAACGGCATCAGCAACATCGAGAAGCCGACGTTCTTCGGCCTGACCTTCGAGCGCAAGGCAGCGGAAGGCATGCAGACCTTCCACGAGTTCTTCGGCCTGCAGTACAACTCGATCAACAAGGTGATCTTCCTCTACCTGGTGGCCCTGCTGCTGGCGCTGGCGGCGCTGTTCGTCATCAACCGCCTGCTGCGCATGCCCATCGGTCGCGCCTGGGAAGCTCTGCGTGAAGATGAGATTGCCTGCCGTGCCCTGGGCCTGAACCCCACCGTGATCAAGCTCTCGGCCTTTACCCTGGGCGCCGCGTTCGCCGGTTTCGCCGGCAGCTTCTTCGCCGCGCGCCAAGGCCTGGTGACCCCAGAGTCCTTCACCTTCATCGAGTCGGCGATCATCCTCGCCATTGTCGTGTTGGGTGGCATGGGCTCGCAGCTGGGTGTGATCCTGGCGGCGATCGTGATGATCCTCTTGCCTGAAATGATGCGTGAATTCAGCGAATACCGGATGTTGATGTTCGGCGCCATGATGGTGCTGATGATGATCTGGCGTCCTCAAGGTCTGCTGCCCATGCAACGTCCTCACATGGAGCTGCGCAAATGAGCCGTGAGATCCTCAAAGTAACGGGCCTGTCGATGCGCTTCGGCGGCCTGCTGGCGGTCAACGGCGTGGCCCTGACCGTCAAGGAAAAACAAGTGGTGGCATTGATCGGCCCGAACGGTGCCGGCAAGACCACGGTGTTCAACTGCCTGACCGGTTTCTACCAGCCCAGCGCCGGCAGCATCCTCCTGGACGGCGAGCCGATCGAAGGCCTGCCCGGCCACAAGATCGCCCGCAAGGGCGTGGTGCGGACCTTCCAGAACGTGCGGCTGTTCAAGGACATGACCGCGGTCGAGAACCTGTTGATCGCCCAGCACCGGCACCTGAACACCAACTTCCTGGCCGGTCTGTTCAAGACCCCGGCGTTCCGCAAGAGCGAGCGCGAAGCCATGGAGTACGCCGGCTACTGGCTGGACAAGGTCAACCTGCGGGAGTTTGCCAACCGCCCCGCCGGCACCCTGGCCTACGGTCAGCAACGGCGTCTGGAAATCGCCCGCTGCATGATGACCCGCCCGCGGATTCTCATGCTCGACGAGCCGGCCGCCGGACTCAACCCCAAGGAAACCGAGGATCTGAAAGCGCTGATCAGCGTGTTGCGTGAGGAGCACAACGTCACCGTGCTGCTGATCGAGCACGACATGAAACTGGTCATGAGCATTTCCGACCATATCGTGGTGATCAACCAGGGCACGCCCCTGGCCGACGGTACGCCGGAACAGATCCGCGACAATCCCGAAGTGATCAAAGCCTACCTGGGGGAAGCGTAAATGCTGCAGTTCGAAAACGTTTCCACCTACTACGGCAAGATCCAGGCGTTGCACAGCGTCAACGTCGAGATCCGCCAAGGCGAAATCGTCACCCTGATCGGCGCCAACGGTGCCGGCAAATCCACCCTGCTGATGACCCTCTGCGGCTCGCCACAGGCTCACAGCGGCAGCATCCGTTACCTGGGTGAAGAGCTGGTGGGACAAAGCTCGGCGCAGATCATGCGCAAGAGCATTGCCGTGGTACCGGAAGGCCGCCGGGTGTTCGCCCGCCTGACCGTGGAAGAGAACCTGGCCATGGGCGGCTTCTTCACCGACAAGGGCGACTACCAGGAGCAGATGGACAAGGTCCTGGAGTTGTTCCCGCGGCTCAAGGAGCGCTTCACCCAGCGCGGCGGCACCATGTCCGGCGGCGAGCAGCAGATGCTCGCCATCGGTCGTGCGCTGATGAGCAAGCCCAAGCTGCTGCTGCTGGACGAACCGTCCCTGGGCCTGGCGCCGATCATCATCCAGCAGATCTTCGACATCATCGAACAGCTGCGCCGCGACGGCGTGACGGTGTTCCTGGTGGAGCAGAACGCCAACCAGGCGCTGAAGATCGCCGACCGCGCCTATGTGCTGGAGAACGGCCGGGTGGTGATGCAGGGTACCGGCGAGTCGCTGCTGACCGATCCGAAGGTGCGTGAAGCCTATCTGGGCGGCTAAGCACCTGCATCAATGAAAACGGCCCTTCGGGGCCGTTTTTTTTATTCCGGGATAAAAAACTGCCCCAGGCTGTAACGAATGCCAATGAGCCTTCTCTAGAGGGGTAAGCAAGCACGAATGCTTCCTTAACCCACCCCAATCTGGAGAAACATCATGAGCAACACTCGCACCCTGTCCGCTACCGCCCTGGTCCTGGCCCTGGGCTCTGCCCTGAGCATCGCGGCCGTCTCCACCACTGCCCAGGCGGCCGGCGACATGGAGAAATGCTTCGGCGTGGCCATGAAGGGCAAGAACGACTGTGCCGCGGGCGCCGGCACCACCTGCGCCGGGACCTCCAAGCTCAATGACCAGGCCAATGCCTGGAAACTGGTGCCAAAAGGCACTTGCGAAAAAACCGCCAGCAGCACCTCGCCCACCGGTTTCGGTCAGCTCGAAGCCTTCAAAGCCAAGTCCTGATCCCGCGCCTGCCTGAGTGTCGATGATGAACACAGCCCTGATCCAACGTCCCCGCCACGACATTCAGGCGTCCGCCTCGAGCCTGCCGCTCCGTGCAGGCCTGGGGCTCAAGAGCGAACACTTCAAGGACGTCCTCGAACAGCGGCCCGATGTCGGTTTTTTCGAGGTACATGCCGAGAACTACATGGTGGCGGGCGGGCCCTTCCATCATTACCTGGGGTTGATCCGCGAAGACTATTCGCTGTCGTTGCACGGTGTCGGCCTGTCCATTGGCGGCGAAGCTCCCCTGGACACCGAGCATCTGCAGCGCCTGGCGGCCTTGATCAAGCGCTATCAACCCCAGTCCTTTTCCGAACACCTGGCCTGGTCCAGCCACGGCCCGGTGTTTCTCAATGACCTGCTGCCCCTGGCCTACGACGTGCCGACCCTGCGGCGGGTCTGCGAACACATTGATCAGGTGCAGAACCATCTGGGGCGAACCATGCTGCTGGAAAATCCGGCCACCTATCTGCAATTCCAGCGCTCGACCCTGGACGAGACGGACTTCATCCAAGAGGTGATCCAGCGCAGCGGCTGCGGCCTGCTGCTGGACGTCAACAACCTCTACGTTTCCTGCATCAATCACCGGCGCGATCCCCTGGCCTATCTGCAGGCACTGCCGCTGCACGCCGTGGGCGAGATTCATCTGGCCGGGTTCGCCGAAGACCGGGACAACCTCGGCGACCGTCTGTTGATCGACGATCACGGCGCCCCGGTGGACCAGGCAGTCTGGGCCCTGTATCGGCAGGCGCTGGAGCGAATCGGCCCCATGGCCACCCTGATCGAGCGGGACAATCAGGTGCCAAGCCTGGCGACCCTTGTGGTCGAGGCCGATCAGGCCCAGGCATTACTGCAGCGCGCCCGGGTGCAGTCATGAGCAGCCAAGCCGCCTTCGCCAACGCCCTGCTGAGCAGCGAAGCGATCTGTCCTGCGGGGCTGTGCAGCAGCAACGGCGCCGATCCGGCCAGCCGCTTTGCGGTCTATCGCAACAACGTGCAGAGCTCGCTGATCAACGCCCTTTCGGCGGCCTACCCGGTGGTGGCGCAACTGGTGGGCCAGGCCTTCTTCGACGCCATGGCCCGTCACTATGTGCAGGACTTCGCGCCCCACAGCCCCTTGCTCAGCGACTACGGCCAGGACTTGGGCGACTTTATCCAGGGCTTTGCCCCGGCCGCCGCCCTGCCCTATCTGGCCGATGTGGCGCGCCTGGAACGGCTGCGGGTCGAGGCCTATCACGCCGCCGACGCTCGTCCCCTGGACCCGGCGCACCTGGCGGCGGCGATGAGCCGGCCAGACAGCCTCGGGCAGATGCGCCTGCTGTTGCATCCGTCGCTGCGCACCCTGCATTCACGCTTCGCCGTCGTCAGCTTGTGGGCCGCTCACCAGAGCGAGGCGGCGTGGCCGGCGTTCGACCTGTACCAGGGCCAGTACGCCCTGGTGCTGCGCAATGCCCTGGAGGTGGAGGTCATCGCGCTGGACGCCGGCAGTGCCACCTTCATCGACAGCCTGCACAACCACTGGCCGCTGGAAATCGCTGCCGCCTATGCCCTGGATGCCCAAGCCGATTTCGACCTGGGCCAGTGCCTGGGCCTGCTGCTGGGCCACGGCGCTGTTATTGACCTGCAACTTCATCAGAAGGCTTGACCATGAACACCCAGACTCCTACCCCCGTTAGTGGATTGCTGAACCGAATCATTCAAGGGTTCGAGCGTATTCCCTACAGCCTGATTGCCTTTATCGCGCGGTTCTCCATCGCCGCGGTGTTCTGGAAATCCGGCCAGACCAAGGTCGAGGGGCTGGCCATCGACCTGATCGACGGCACCTTCCAGCTGGGCTGGCCGCGGCTGGCGGATTCGACCATTCCCCTGTTCCAGAGCGAATACCACGTGCCTCTGCTGACGCCGGAAATAGCGGCGCACCTGGCGGCCTTTGCCGAGCATTTTTTCCCGATGTTGATCCTGCTGGGCCTGGCCACGCGCTTTTCCGCCCTGGCGCTGCTGGGGATGACCCTGACCATCCAGTTGTTCGTCTACCCGGATGCCTACCCGACCCACGGCACCTGGGCGGCGATCCTTCTGCTGCTGATGGCCAAAGGCCCGGGGGTGTTCTCTCTCGATCAACTGCTCGCCCGTCGCTATCGCCGCGCTCTGTAACGACGACCGGCCCTAGAGACGATCCAGGGCCTCGCCGCTGCGGCGGAACCAGTCCATCAGGTAATCGGCCAGCACCTGGGTTCGCTTGGGCAGGCCGCCCTGGTAGGGATGCACCAGGTACATCGGCATGCTGCGGGTCTGGTAATCCCGCAGCAACCAGCGCAGGCGGCCGTCGGCCAGATCGCTGTGCAGCACATAGGAAGGCAACCGGGCAATGCCCGCTCCCGCCAGGGCGGCTTTCTTCAGCAGGTTGTAGTGGTTGCTGGCGAAGGGCCCGCTGACGCGCACCCGCAACAGCTCGTGGCGCTGGTGATACAACCATTCCTCCCGTCCGCTGTAATGGCTGTTGAGCAGGCAGCGATGTTCGGCCAGCTCTCGGGGAGTCTGCGGTTCGCCGTATTGCTCCAGGTAAGCCGGGCTGGCGCAGGTCATCTCATGCCAGGCCAGCAGCGGCCGGGCGACCAGGCGCTGATCGTTGGCCACTTCCGAACGCACCGCCAGATCAAATCCTTCCCGGGCCAGGTCGCGGTAACTGTTGTTCAGGTCCAGCTCGATCTGCACCTGGGGGTA
This sequence comes from Pseudomonas protegens, assembly GCF_003732485.1. Classification (GTDB taxonomy): domain Bacteria; phylum Pseudomonadota; class Gammaproteobacteria; order Pseudomonadales; family Pseudomonadaceae; genus Aquipseudomonas; species Aquipseudomonas protegens_B. The sequence continues at coordinate 590,107 of NZ_MOAK01000086.1, read as the reverse complement.
GTGCCGGGAGAACTCCAGCAGCAGGCCATCGAAAAAAGTCTCTCCCAGGGACACCGGAACCGTCAGGCGCACCGGGCCGGCCATATCGTCCTTGAGCCGGGCCAGGGCCTGATGGGCCCGCTCCACTTGGACTACCAGCGCCTGGGCCTGAGGCAGAAGCGCCGCCCCGGCGGCGGTCAGGTCCAGACGCCGGGTGGTGCGTTGCAGCAGCACCACGGCGTACCGGGCTTCCAGGGCGCTGATGCGCTTGGACAACTGGCCCTTGCTGCACCCCAGTTGCTGGGCCGCCAGGGTGAAACTGCCGGCTTCCACCAGCACCGCAAACGCCGCCAGGTCATCCATCTCGCTCATGGATTGTTTCCATTTGAAAACCAAAGGTTGCCTATTAGCGCGTTAATCCATGAAAAAAACCACTCTAGACTGCAACCTCGTCCCCCCCTTTGAGGAACAGCCCATGAAAATTCTCTTGATCGGTGCCAACGGCACCATTGGCTCGGCGGTAGACCGGGAACTGTCCCAGCGTCACGAAGTGATCCGTATCGGCCGCACCAGCGGTGACTTGCAAGTGGACATCAGCGATGCCCAGTCGATCCGCGCCCTGTTCGAAAAGACCGGGCGCTTCGATGCGCTGGTGTGCGCCGCCGGTAACGTCACCTTCGCACCGCTGGGGGAAATGACCGCCGAGCACTTCAGCCTGGGCCTCAAGGACAAGCTGATGGGCCAGGTCAACCTGCTGCTGATCGGCCGCGAGTACGCCAACGACGGCGCCTCCTTCACCTTCACCACCGGCGTCTTGAGCCACGACCCGATCCGCAGCGGCGCCTCGGCCGCCCTGGTCAACGGCGCTATCGACAGCTTCGTTCGGGCCGCCGCCATCGAGCTGCCCCGGGGCCTGCGGGTCAACTCCATCAGCCCCAACGTGCTGGTGGAAGCCATGGGCAGCTACGCTCCCTACTTCCGCGGCTTCAAGCCGGTGCCGGCGGCCGACGTGGCCCTGGCCTACGCCAAGAGCGTGGAAGGCCTGCAGACCGGCCAGACCTACCACGTCGGTTGATCCGAGTCGTGCTGGAGCCGGCTTGTGTAGGAGCTGGCTCGCCAGCGAAGGCGTCCTCCCGAACCACACAAGGCTCCAGGGCCTCTTCGCCGGCAAGCCGGCTCCTACGGTTGATGGCGCTGCTGCGTTCAATCCGGGGTTGTGGTGATCGGGCGGGCTGCGTAACGTGTCGGCTTCCGCTTGGAGGCCCCATGATGCGCACCGCCCGTTCACTGCTTTGTTTCGCCCTGTTGCCGCTGTTTGCCGGCTGCCAGATGTTGCCGATGTTCAACTCACAACCCGAGGCGCCGTCCATGGCCGGGCTGACCCGGATGCAGGGTGAACTCAGCGCGGCAGACGGCAAGTTGCTGTTCAAACCCTGCACCGAAGATCGCCGTTATGTGGTCAGCGATGGCGGCGACACCAGCGTGCTGCAAGAGGCCGCTACTCTGGCTGAGAAACAGGGCAAGCTGTTCGCCGACCTGCGGGGCAAGTTTTCCGCCAGCGGCAGTAGCGACGGGCAGTTGAACCTGCGCCAGCTGTATCGCATCGAACGTTCCGGCAGTGCCTGCAACGACCCGAATTTCCAGCGTCTGATCCTGCGGGCCGGCAGCAAGAACCCGGCCTGGAATGTCGATGTCAGTGCCAAGGGCATGATGATCGAGCGCGCCGGCCAGCCGACCCTGGCCCTGCCCTATCTGGAAGAGCAACTGGGCGACGGCCGTTTCAACCTCACCAGCGAAGCCAATCACCAGCGCGTGGAGCTTTGGGTCGCACCGCAACGCTGCGTCGACCCCGTTACCGGCAGCGTCCAGCACTTGAGCGCCGAGCTGCGGGTGGATGGTCAGGTCCAGCGCGGTTGCGGCTATTTCGGCGGCTCGCGCAACGACTGATTCGACGAGCAGCGGTTTTAGCCTCACGGCGACGGTGGATTGCGGCTTATAATCGCCGGTTTGTGCAAAGCAAGCCGGCGCACTGTTGCGCACCGCCTACCCGGATCCTGTCATGTTACGAATCACCGAACTCAAGTTGCCGATCGACCATCCCGATGAAGACCTGCGCGCCGCTATCGTGCAGCGCTTGGGGATCGCCAGCGATGACCTGCTCGATTTCACCTTGTTCAAACGCAGCTACGATGCGCGCAAGAAGTCTTCCGAGCTGTGCTTCATCTACACCATCGACCTCAGCGTGCGCGACGAAGCGGCGCTGCTGCTCAAGTTCGCCGACGACCGTAACGTCAACCCGGCGCCGGATGTCAGCTACAAGGTGGTGGGCCAGGCTCCGGCAGACCTGAACGAACGACCGATCGTGGTGGGTTTCGGCCCTTGCGGCATCTTTGCCGGCCTGTTGCTGGCCCAGATGGGCTTCAAGCCGATCGTTCTCGAGCGCGGCAAGGAAGTGCGCCAGCGCACCAAGGACACCTGGGGCCTGTGGCGTAAAAGCGTGCTCAACCCCGAGTCCAACGTGCAATTCGGCGAAGGCGGCGCCGGGACCTTCTCCGACGGCAAGCTCTACAGCCAGATCAAGGACCCGCAGCACCACGGTCGCAAGGTGCTCCACGAGTTCGTCAAGGCCGGTGCGCCAGACGAAATCCTCTACGTCAGCAAGCCGCACATCGGCACCTTCCGCCTCACCGGCGTGGTGGAAAACATGCACCAGCAGATCATCGCCCTGGGCGGTGAAGTGCGCTTCGAGCAGCGGGTCACCGACGTGCTGATCGAAGACGGCCAACTGCGGGGCGTGGAACTGGCCAGCGGCGAACAGCTGCATTCGCGACACGTGATCCTGGCCCTGGGCCACAGCGCCCGCGACACCTTCCGCATGCTCCACAGCCGTGGCGTGTACATGGAAGCCAAGCCGTTCTCCGTAGGTTTCCGTATCGAGCACCCGCAATCGCTGATCGACAGCGCGCGCCTGGGCAAGTACGCCGGCCACCCGAAACTCGGCGCCGCCGACTACAAGCTGGTGCACCACGCCAAGAACGGCCGTTCGGTCTACAGCTTCTGCATGTGCCCGGGCGGCACCGTGGTGGCGGCCACCTCCGAGCCGAACCGGGTGGTGACCAACGGCATGAGCCAGTACTCGCGCAACGAGCGCAATGCCAACTCGGGCATCGTGGTAGGCATCACTCCTGAAGTGGACTACCCGGGCGGGCCGTTGGCGGGTATCGAGTTGCAAGAGCGCCTGGAGTCCCACGCCTTTGTCCTGGGTGGCAGCAACTATCAGGCTCCGGCGCAACTGGTGGGCGACTTCATCGCCGGCAAACCCACCACCGCCCTGGGCAGCGTCGAGCCGTCCTACAAGCCGGGGGTGAGCCTGGGCGATCTGGCCCTGGCCCTGCCGGACTTTGCCATCGAAGCCATTCGCGAAGCCTTGCCGGCCTTCGAGCGGCAGATCAAGGGCTACTCGTTGCACGATGCGGTGTTGACCGGCATTGAGACCCGCACCTCATCGCCGCTGCGTATCACTCGTGATGCCTCGATGCAGAGCCTGAATGTGAAGGGGCTGTATCCAGCCGGTGAAGGCGCCGGTTATGCCGGGGGGATTCTTTCCGCCGGTGTGGACGGGATTCGCATTGCCGAAGCCGTGGCCCGGGACATCCTCGGGATTCAGGCCTGACGGACGGCCCCTTTCGCCGACAAGCCGGCTCCTACCGCCTTCCGTAGGAGCTGGCTCGCCAGCGAAGATGTCATCCAGAACAGTGCAAGGCTCAAGGGCCTCTTCGCCGGCATGCCGGCTCCTACGACAGGTTCAGATGCCGGCGCGCAATACGCTGGCGGGTAGTGCCTCGCCACGTTCGACACTGGCGGCTACCGCGTCGACCAAGCCACTCAATTGGTACCCCTGCTCCGCCAGCCACTGCTCATCGTAGTAAGTGGTCGCATAGCGCTCGCCACCGTCACAGAGAATCGCCACGATCGAACCCGTCTCGCCCGCGGCGGCCATCTGCTGCGCGGCCATCAGCGCGCCGATCAGGTTGGTGCCGCTGGAGCCACCGACCCGGCGACCCAAGCGCTGGGCCAGGTAGTGCATGGCCGCCAGGGACAAGGCATCCGGCACCTTGACCATGGCGTCGATCACCTTGGGCAGGAAGGAAGCCTCGACCCGTGGCCGGCCAATACCTTCGATCCGCGAACCGCAATCCAGGCGCAGACTGGCATCGCCAGTCTGGTAGAAATCGAAGAACACCGAGCGCTCGGCGTCGGCACACAGCACCCGGGTGCTGTGCTGGCGATAGCGCACGTAGCGGCCCAGGGTCGCGGTGGTGCCGCCGGTACCCGGGCTGGAGATCAGCCAACTGGGCTCCGGGTAACGCTCGAAGCGCAACTGCTGGAAGATCGACTCGGCGATGTTGTTGTTGGCCCGCCAGTCGGTGGCCCGCTCGGCGTAGGTGAACTGGTCCATGAAGTGACCGCCACTTTCCCGGGCCAGGCGCTCGGATTCGGCATAGATCTGCGTCGGGTCCTGCACCAGATGGCTCTTGCCGCCATAGAAGGCGATCTGCGTGATCTTTTCCTGGGAGGTGGTGGCTGGCATCACGGCAATGAAAGGCAGCCCCAGGAGACGAGCGAAATAAGCTTCGGAAATCGCCGTGGACCCGCTGGAGGCCTCGATCACTGGCGCGCCGGGTTTGAGCCAGCCATTACACAGGGCATAGAGAAACAACGAGCGGGCCAGGCGGTGCTTGAGGCTGCCGGTGGGATGGCTGGATTCATCCTTGAAATACAGCTCGATACCCGGCTGGCCTGGAAGCGGCAGCGGAATCAGATGGGTGTCGGCGCTGCGCTGAAAGTCGGCTTCGATGATGCGGATGGCCTCACGGGCCCATTGGCGATTGTCGCTCATGTTCTATTCTCGTCGGATCGAACGCCATACCGGCGCAAGAAAATGAAATGCACCCAGCATAGGTGATCCGGGTTCGGCGCAATCAGGTGGCTGTGCCCTGGAGGAAAACCACCTGCAAGCCCCTGGCGACGGACATGTTAGGAAATATCGCCAGCCCCTGACAGGTACAGCTGGGAAGCAATTGGAAACACAACTGCAAGGAAGCTTTTTCAGCAGGCCGCTTACCCGCTGCATATAACAAAAAAGAATATAACTTTTGTTTTAACAACTAACTGTACGGGTTAGGGTGTGCCACCTTTTTTAGATTTAGATGGAGAGCGACCTTGCCTCTGCGTAGCACTTTCACTCGTTTCTTTGCCATGGAAGCTGCCAGCGGTCTGTTATTGATCGCCGCTGCCATCCTGGCTCTCATCATCAACAACTCACCACTGTCCTGGCTGTACAACGGCCTGCTGGAAACCCCGGTAGTGGCACAGATTGGTGCCTTGAAGATCGCCAAGCCGCTGTTGCTGTGGATCAACGACGGCCTGATGGCCCTGTTCTTCCTGCTGATCGGCCTTGAGGTCAAGCGCGAGGTTCTGGAAGGCCAGTTGTCCAAGCCTTCGCAGATCGTCCTGCCGGGCCTGGCAGCCATTGGCGGCATGCTGGTACCGGCCCTGATCTACTGGTTTCTCAACCGTGACAATCCGGCGGCACTCAATGGCTGGGCGATTCCGACCGCCACCGACATCGCCTTCGCCCTGGGGGTCCTGGCCCTGCTGGGTAAACGTGTCCCCACGTCGCTGAAGCTGTTTCTGATGACCCTGGCGATCATCGATGACCTGGGAGCCATCGTGATCATCGCGATCTTCTACTCCGGCGCCCTGTCGACCCTGTCGCTGATGCTGGCGGCTGCCTGCATTGCCGCCCTGGTGGCCATGAACCGGATGGGTGTGGTGAAACTCGGGCCCTACATGATCATCGGCCTGATTCTCTGGGTCTGCGTGCTCAAGAGCGGGGTCCACGCGACGCTGGCCGGCGTGACCCTGGCCTTCTGTATTCCCCTGCGCACCCGCAATGCCGAACCCTCGCCCGCCCAGGCACTGGAACATGCACTGCATCCATGGGTGGCGTTTGGCATCCTGCCGCTGTTCGCCTTCGCCAACGCAGGCCTGTCCCTGAGCGGCGTAACGCTTGAGAGCTTCACCCACCATGTACCCATGGGGATCGCCATCGGCCTGTTGCTGGGCAAGACCATCGGCGTGTTCGGCCTGAGCTGGCTGGCGATCAAGACCGGGCTCACCGCCCTGCCTGCCGGCGCCAACTGGGGACAGGTTCTCGGTGTGGCGATTCTGTGCGGGATCGGCTTCACCATGAGCCTGTTCGTTGGATCCCTGGCCTTCGTGCCCGGCAGCAGCGAGTACGCTGGCATGGACCGCATGGGTATTCTCACTGGCTCGTTGCTGGCCGCACTGATCGGTTATGCCGTTACCGCCGCCGCCAGCCGCAAGAACAATGCCCTGAGCTCCTGATCCAACCAGACCCGGCAGCCTGAAAACACAAAACCCCGACCAGTTGCCTGGCCGGGGTTTTGTTTGATCGGGAAGCGCTTAACGGGTAACGCGGCTGGTGCCGTTGACACTCATGATGCGCACGCGATCACCAACACGGAACACTTCGTTTTCCTGTACCTGTTGAACATAGGCACGCATGCTGCCGTCGTCTTCACGGACAGTGATCTCAACGCCCTGGGTACGGGTCAGACCTTCTTCAGTGGCCGAACCCAGCAGGCCGCCAGCTACCGCACCGATCACCGCAGTGACGATACTGCCACGGCCGCCGCCGATGGCGCTGCCGCCTACACCGCCGATTACAGCACCGGCAGCTCCGCCGATCGGGGTCTTGGTACCTTCGATTTTCACCGGACGCAGGGACTCGATGGTGCCCATGCGTACGGTTTGCACACGACGCGCTTCATCACGGGAGTAAGAGTCACCGGTCAGGTTTGAGGCACAGCCGCCGAGCAACATTGCCATCGTGGTGAAAGACGCAACCAGCAAAACAGACTTACGCATAGGATCAACTCCAAAGGACAGATAGTCATTAGACTCCGCAGCTTGACGCCTGTCACGGCGCCGCCCGGATAAAATTGGTTTCATTCAGCCAAAGTACAGACTGTGCAAACGCTAAGCCCTCTCAATACGGTAACGCCGATTTCCAGCATAGCGCCACCGAGCAAAGGATTTTTCATGGATTACTTCATCATCATCGTGACCACCATCGCCGGTCTGTATTTCCACTGGTGGCTCTACGTGCGCATCAAGCGCTGGGTGGACCGGGACCTGGCCTTGTCCCTGGCCGGAACCGATGAACAGAAGAAGCAATTCATGCTGCAACAGTTGGCCGAGGCCCAACGCCAGAAAGTAAAACGCCGGGACCTGCCGCAATGGCTGGAAGCCGCCGCGGCCGGTTATCCCGGCGAATGATCTGCGCGTGTCAGGGGGCCAGACGTTCCCGGCTCCACTGCCCCGCCTGCAGGCGATAGTTCAAACGGTCATGCAAGCGGCTGGGGCGTCCCTGCCAAAACTCGATGCGCTCGGGCAGCAGGCGATACCCCCCCCAATGTTCCGGGCAATCCGGCTGGCTATCGCTGAAGCGCGCCTCAGTGGCCTTGAGCAACTCCTGCAACTCGTCACGATCGGCGATCACCCGGCTTTGCGGTGAAGCCCAGGCCCCCAACCGACTCCCTAGAGGACGCACCTGATAATAGGCATCAGACTCCTGGGGAGTGACCTTGACCACCCTTCCTTCAATCCGCACCTGACGCTCCAGGGTCGGCCAGAAGAAGGTCATGGCAGCAAAAGGGCGTGCGGCCAATTGCTCTCCCTTGGCGCTTTCGTAGTTGGTGAAGAAGGTGAAACCCTGTTCATCCAAACCCTTGAGTAACAAGATGCGGCAATGGGGACGACCGTCAGTATCGACAGTCGCCAGTGTCATGGCATTGGCCTCTACCGGTGGCTGCTCGGTTTTCACCGCATCGGCAAACCACTGGTGAAACAGCGCAAAGGGCTCGTCCGGGGCCTGGGCCTCGGACAAGCCATCGCGGGTGTAATCCCGGCGCATATCAGCCAGAGACTGAGTCATGCCTGCTTCCTTATCCTTGAGAATCAGTTTTTAGCCTGAGCGGTAGCGGTTGCTTTCTTTGCTGGAGCTGCGGCTTTCTTCGCTGGCGCCTTCTTGGCTGCAGGCTTCTTGGCGACGGTGGACTTCTTCACTGGCGCAGCGGCCTTTTTACCGGTGGCGGCAGGAACGGGTGGCTTGGCGTCCTGCACGGCGACCATTTCGGTCTCGGACGGCGTCGGCTGGTTGTACTTGCTCAGCAGGCCCAGCATGGTGCTGCGCTGGGTCAGCATGATTTCCACTCGACGGTTCAGCGAACGGCCTTGAGGACTGTCATTGGCTGCACGCGGCATGACCGAACCCATGCCACGCAGCATCAGGCGGTCCTGCTTCAAGCCACTGAGGCTGAAGATGGCAGCAACGGACTGGGCGCGATCACGGCTCAGCTTCTGGTTGGCCAGGGTCGGGCCAGTCGCATCGGCATGGCCGAGAATCAGTACGGCGGTCTTGGGATCGCCTTCAACGGCCTTGGCCACGCGGGTGAATGGACCCAGGGTCACCGGCAGCAGCATGGCTGGACGGTCCGGGTTGAAGGACGCGTCGACCAACGCAGTCACTACCAGCACGTTTTCACGACGTTCGATTTGCAGCTTGCTGTCCTTCACCGCTTCACGCAGGCGCGGCTCGTAGTCGTCCAGCCAGGCCTGAGTGATTTTCGGGTCGGGCATTGGAATGTCCGCCACATTCACCTTACTCAGGGGCTTGGGCTGGCTCTTGGCAAACGGCCACCACCAATGGGTCTCGGAGTCTGCAGCCTTGGCGACTTCCGGAGCTGGAGCAGGCTCGGCCTTCTTGGCCTCAGCCACAGGCTTGTCGGCGGAGTCCTTGGAAGAGAACGGCCACCACCAGTTGCTGCTCTCGGCCTTGGCGGCAGGAGCGGCAGGTGCTGCGGCTACAGCGGCAGGGGCAGGAGCTGGCTCGGCTGCAGCCGGCTTGGCGGCAACCGGAGCTTTGCCAGCCGGCGCCACC
>NZ_MOAK01000086.1:576548-581067 GCF_003732485.1 Pseudomonas protegens | reverse complement strand
GGCCGCGGGCGCTGCGGGCTTGGCCGCCACTGCCGGCTTGCCCGCAGGAGCGGCAGGAGCTGGCGCTTCGGCTGTGACGGGGTTCTCAGCGGCCTGCGGGGCTTCCTTGCTGCTGGCCTTATCGGAACCGAACGACCACCAATGGCCGCCATCCGCTTCATTTTGTGGGGTTTGTGCACAACCGGTGACGGTCAGGCAGATGGCCAAGGCTAGAGACTTGTTCGACGACATGGGATATCCACAAAATGAGATAAAAAATTCGGTCTACATGACCGGTACAAACAGACGCTTGGAAATTATAAAAGCCACAGGGTTCCGTCCCGCAGCTTTCCAAGCATGTTTAAGCAAAAAAGTTCTTAACAGCAACCTTTTTACAGACAATCCGACAAAACCCGCACCAGCTTCTGTGCCCGGGGATCCATCAATACATAAGGCCCCAGGGTATTTGTCACAAAACCGAACGCCACATCATGCTCCGGGTCAGCAAAACCGATGGAGCCCCCTGCCCCAGGATGCCCGAATGCCCGAGCCCCCAGGCCAAAAGTGGCATTGGCCACCTGGGGTTGATCAAGCATGCAGCCCAGGCCGAATCGGGTCTGGGTCAGCAACGTCTTGTCCATGCCCAGGCTGTGCTCTCGGGTCAGCTCTTCGAGCATATCGGCTTCCAGCAAGCTGCCATCGAGCAGGCCGCTGTAGAACCCGGCGAGACTGCGGGCATTGCCGTGGCCATTGGCCGCCGGCTGCTGCATGCGCCGCCACTCGGGCTTATTGGTACTGGTGAGGATAGACGGTGGATTGGTAAACGCCCGGGTAGTCATCGCATCCGGCTCGCGCATGGTCACTTGCAGCAGGCGCTGCGCTGCGGCGTCACCGACATTGCCCTTGCCTCGGGCGATATGTGCCACCCGGTGGAATTCCTCGTCAGCCAGACCGACATGGAAGTCCAGCCCCAGGGGCTTGGCGATCCGGGCCACGATGGAGTCTCCCGGCCCGCGCCCATCGGCGCGCCGGATCAACTCGCCGACCAGCCAGCCATAAGTGATGGCCGCGTAGCCGTGACCCTCACCCGGCGTCCACCAGGGCTGCTCGGCGGCCAGGGCATCGACCATGGTCTGCCAGTCGTAGAGGGCCTCGGCAGGCAGCAACTCGCGTAGGGCCGGCAAACCCGCCTGATGACAGAGCAATTGGCGCAGGGTAATAGCGGCCTTGCCTGCCGCTGCGAACTCCGGCCAGTAATTGGCGACCGGCGCATCCAGCTTGAGCTTGCCTTCGGCCACCAATTGCAGGGCGGTGACCGCAGTGAACGTCTTGGTACAGGAGAACAGGTTGGCGATGGTATCGCTGTGCCACGCCTCGGCACCGTCCTTGTCGGCGCTGCCGGCCCACAGGTCAATGACCGTTTCCCCACCGATCTGGATGCACAGCGCAGCGCCGCGCTCCTGGGGATCTTCGAAGAGCGCCGCGAAGGCCTCGCGTACCGCCTCGAATTTAAGTTCGTAATGACCCTGAATCTGCACCCTGACTCCCCCCACGACAATGCTCGACAACGTGGCGCGCATTGTTCCAGCCCTGAACCGATTTGGGAACAACCAACAGGGCTCCGCTCATTGATCCAGAGCCCTGGACAGATCAGTGGCCATTGCCGGAGTGGCCACCGGCCTGCGCGCCCGCTTCCTTGGCTTCGCGCCCCTTGCCCTCATCCCCGGAACCGTGCTCGGCAGCCGCTGCCTGTTGTGCCTGGACTCGGGCCTTTTGCGCCTCCTTGCCCAGTTGATCCACAGCCTGCAGGTTGCTCTTGCGCACGCTGTCGACAAACCCCTGGAAGGGCACATCGGTAATTCCCACCAGACCGAAATGGCCGTTTTCACCATCCAGCAGACGCCCGGTTACAGGCTGGTCGAGATACTGGAACCAGTGCACACCGACAATCGATGGCTCACTCACGGCCTGCTTGAGGAAGTTGGCGTAGGCCGGTCCACGATCTTCCTCCCGGGCCAGTTCGGTCACGCCGCCCCAGAACGGGCCGCGGTCCCGGGAACCGAAATTGAACTCGGTCACCAGCACCGGCTTGTCCAGGCTGCGCAGGTACGCAAAGTCCTGACCGTCCTGAGGCTTGAGGGTGTACATGTTGAAGCTCAGCACGTCGCAGTACTGGGCACAGGCCGCCACCGCCTCGGGATTGCTGACGGCAAAGCGACCGCCCAGCAGCAGATGGTTGGGGGCATGCCACTTCAGCGAGTCGGCGATGGTCTTGAAATAGGTCTCGGCAAAGACTTTCTGGAAATACTTGAAGTCAGCCTCGATCTCCGGGTGTTCGGGACTTGGCTGCGGCGGTACGAACCCCGGGTCTTCCATCAACTCCCAGGCCGGCAGATCGATGCCCCAGGCTTTCGACAGGCCCGCCTGGTTGCGGTACTTGTCCCGCAGTTGCTTGAGGAAGGCCCGTTTGGCCGGCACATCGGTGGTCAGGCGCAGGGTGCCGTAGGCCAGGGCATAGCGGGCTTTCGGGTCGTCACCGGGGCCGGCCCAGGCCAGCTCGTTGTCGGCAAAGTAGCCGATCAGCCAGGGATCGTCCCGATGGTCGCGGGCGGCAATGGCCACGGCGCGTTCCGTGGCCATGGCAAAGCGCGGATCGAAGGGGTCCGGCATGCCGCCCCACCAATCACTGCCCGTGCTGATGCTGGCGTAATCACCCACGATGGACAGCGGCAAGGTGTAGGGCACCCGGTCGGCCAAGCCCAGCGCCGGCGCGCTCCAGTTGCCGATGGTGTTGAATCCCCAGGCCTGCAAGCGGTCCAGGGTGTGGCTGACCCAGCGTCGCTCATCGAAGGTCGGTGTCGCACATGGGGCGGCGGCGGCTTCAGGCGCCGCTGGCTTGGGCTCGCTACTGGAGGCTTCGGCCGGGGCTTGGCTACCCATCGCACAGGGGGCGCTGTAGGTACGTTGCAGGTTGGCCCGATAGAAGTCGTACCAGCGGCCGGCGTTATAACCGCGTCCCTGGTCGGCGCCGTTGCCGCCACGGTTGTCGCCCTCGCCGTAGTAGCTCGCCAGAGGCTCGCCGTCCTTGGGCAAGGCGCTGAACATCCACTCACGTCCGGCGACATAGGTCTGGCTGTTGTCCGCGGCCACGGTGTTGACGCCCAGGGAGTAGAACGGGTGACCTTGCGGAGTCACCAGGAACCAGCGGCCATCACGTTTTTCCGTGCGGAAGAAGCCGCTGGCCTTGAAGCTCGGGCCCTTGTCCCAGCCGCCAAACTTGTCCAGGGAAGTCTTCTCGCGCTCGCCAAGCCACGCCTTGAGTTGCTGCTGCTCCTTGGCGTCGGCCGCCTTGAGCTGATCGTCGCTGGCGATCTTTTCCGGCCAGCGGGCCCGGGTCGACTGGCCGTAGCCATCCACCAGGGAACCATAGACCGCCTTGACCACGCCCTCGCCATCCTGCACGCCAAAGCGTTCGAGGAGGATACTCTGGGCGGCTTTGGGGCTATCCAGGGACAAGGTCACCGACACCACCTGGCTGCGGTCCAATTGCCCTTCGCTGCTGGCCAGCAGGATGCGCTGGCCGTCCACGGTCATCGGCATGGGAGGCGCGGCCTTCATGCCCTGGCTCAGAGGAGTACTGGCCACCAGCGGCACCAGCAGGGTCTGCGCCGGACCCGCCGGCAGATCGACGCGGCTGACCAGGGTCTTGCCGTCGTTGCTTTGAATGGTCACGTAGAGGGTCAAGGCCCAGTTCATCGCGCTCTGGATGCGCAGGCTCATCATCCCCGACTGCGACCAGTCCCAGGTGCCGCTTTGTGGGCTCAGGCGCAGGCTGGGCCGGCTGGTCGGGTTGAAGGTGATTCGCCGCAGCACTTCGCCCTCGGCCGTTTGCTCCGCATTGGACTGTGGCAGGCTGGCATCTTGTGTCGCCACCTGCACCACAGCGGCAGGCCGGACAAAGTTGAACAGCGTCTGCTGGCCGGCAGGGGCCGCCAGGACGGGGGAGGCAAACAACAGGGCAAGTACAGCGGGCAACGAACGGCGAATCATATGAACCTGGCTCTCCCTAAAGACCGATAAACGGCCGGTGCTGAAGCGGTGACATGAAATAGACAGCACGGCGCACAAAGGTGCGCGCCACGCTTAAGATATTTCTCGGCGAAATGGCGGCAAGGCGTTGAGGATAGCCTTGCCGTAGCGCTGAGTGACCAGGCGGCGGTCCAGCAGGGTGATGGTGCCGCGGTCCTGCTCGGTACGCAGCAGACGGCCGCAGGCCTGAACCAGCTTGAGAGAAGCATCCGGCACCGAGATTTCCATGAATGGATTGCCACCCCGGGCCTCGATCCATTCCGCCAGCGCCGCTTCCACCGGATCGTCCGGTACCGAGAACGGAATCTTGGCGATCACCACGTGTTCACAATAGGCGCCGGGCAAGTCCACCCCTTCGGCAAAGCTCGCCAGGCCAAACAGTACGCTGGAATCGCCACCGTCGACCCGGGCCTTGTGCTTGTTGAGGGTTTCCTGCTTGGACAGGTTGCCC
>NZ_MOAK01000086.1:570960-576498 GCF_003732485.1 Pseudomonas protegens | reverse complement strand
CTGCTTGCGCGAGGAGAACAGCACCAGGGTGCCCCGCGAGCCTTCCACCAGTTCCGGCAGGTCGCGGATGATCGCCGCCGTATGCGCCGGCGCGTCCCGCGGGTCGGCGCGCAGGTCAGGGACTCGCAGCACCCCGGCATCGGCGTGATGGAACGGGCTGGGGACCACCGCAGTCACGGCTTTCTTCGGCAGTCCGGCACGCATGCGGAAGCGGTCGAAGGTGCCCAGGGCGGTCAGGGTCGCCGAAGTCACCAGGGCGCCGTAGGCCACGTTCCACAAATTGCGCCGGAGCATCTCCGCCGCAAGGATCGGGCTGGCGTTGACCTCGATGTCGAACAGCGAGCCGCTCTCGGCCAGGGTCAGCCAACGGGCCATGGGCGGGTTGTCTTCCGGGTCCTCGATGGTGAACGCGGTCCACAGCTCCCAGTTACCCGACGCCCGGGCCAGCAGGCTACCGAACAGCGGATACCACTCTTCGGCCTGGTTGCTGGCGATGCCGATATTGACCTCGCCATCCATGCCTTCCTTGAGCAGCTCGGTGAGGCGGGTGAACAGATCGGTGAGACGGGAGAAGCCCTTCTTCAACTCGATGCCCATCTCACGCATGTGGTCGGGGATCAGCCCGCCGACGAAGCGATGGCGTGGCCGCTCACGGCCTTCCATGTCTTCGCCGGTCTTGAAGTCGGCGATCTGCTCGCAGGCGCTGAACATGAATTGCTGCTGGGTCTTGATCTCTCGCGCCAGCTCCGGCACCTGCTCGATCAAGCGCCCCAGATCCCCCGGCAGCGGGTGCTGGGCCAGCAACTTGGTGAGGTTCTTGGCGGTCTGCTCCAGCCAGTCGGCAGTGGAGCGCAGCCGGGTGTAATGGGCGAAGTGGCCGATGGCCTTGTCCGGCAAGTGGTGGCCTTCGTCGAACACATAGAGGGTGTCGCGCGGGTCCGGCAGCACTGCGCCGCCGCCCAGGGCCAGGTCGGCCAGGACCATGTCGTGGTTGGTGACAATCACGTCCACCTTGCCCATGCCTTCCCGGGCCTTGTAGAAGGCGCACTGGCCGAAGTTCGGGCAATGTCGATTGGTGCACTGGCTGTGGTCGGTGGTCAGGCGTGCCCAATCGGCGTCTTCCAGGGCGGTGGGCCAACTGTCGCGGTCACCGTCCCATTTATTCCCGGCGAGCTTCTCGATCATGCTGGTGAACAGCTTCTGACTGGCTTCATCCACCTCGATCTTGAAGCCTTCTTCCTCGAACAGCTGGGCTGTGGCGGTCTGGGCGTGACCTTCCTGGAGCAGCATGTCGAGCTTGGACAGGCACATATAGCGCCCCCGCCCCTTGGCCAGGGAAAAGCTGAAGTTCAGCCCGCTGTTGCGCATCAGGTCCGGCAGGTCCTTGTAGACGATCTGTTCCTGCAGGGCGACGGTGGCGGTGGCGATCACCAGGCGCTTGCCGGCGGCCTTGGCCGTAGGAATGGCCGCCAGGCTGTAGGCCACCGTCTTGCCGGTACCGGTGCCGGCCTCCACCGCGACCACCGCCGGGTCGCCACTGCGCCGGCCCTCGTCGTCGGTGTCGATATCACCCAGGACCTTGGCCACTTCGGCGATCATCAGGCGCTGGCCGTAACGCGGCTTGAGGCTCTTGGCTTCGAGAAAACGCGAGTAGGCGCCCTGGATCGTGGTTTTGAGTTCGTTGCTGATCATGGTTTTTCGGGCGCACAAAACGCTGGATAAATTTTCAGTGGTTCGAATCGGCCGCTATCATACCCCGCTAATTCACGTCGCGCAGAACGGAGTACCCGAATGACCGCTTTCGCCCTTGCCTACACCCTGCATGTACTGGCCGCCCTGGTCTGGGTGGGCGGCATGTTTTTCGCCTGGATGGTCCTGCGCCCGGCAGCCGTGGCGGCCCTTGAGGGACCGGCGCGACTACAGCTCTGGGCGCAAGTGTTTCCGCGTTTTTTCGTCTGGGTCTGGGCGGCGGTGGTGCTGTTGCCGATCAGCGGTATCGGCCTGCTGCATTTGCGTTTCAGCGGCTTTGAAACCGCGCCGAAGTATGTGCAGATCATGATGGGGCTGTATCTGGTGATGACCGCACTGTTCATCCGCATCCAGTCCCTGCAACTGCCGGAGCTGCGCAAGGCTGTCGCGGCGCAGGACTGGCCGGCCGGTGCTGCGGCGCTGGGCAAGATCCGCCGGCTGGTGGGCAGCAACCTGATCATCGGCCTGGTACTGGTGGCCCTGGCAGCGGCCCGGCCAACCTTCTGAAAGCAACCGCCCGCTACAGGAGCGGGCGGCTGACACAATCCATCTTCTGAGGCTGACTACAAGCGCTGGACTGTCAGCGACCCCGCCTCGCCCACAGGTCCTGGCTGCCCCTGAGCGCCGGGACGCCCGCTTTTGCCGCCGTCAGTTCGGTAGACCAGGCATCCCTTGGACTTGCCCCCGGCCCCCGGCTTGCCGCCGGCACCGGCCAGACCGCCAGCGCCACCATCGACCCAGACCTTGATCTGCTCGCTTGGGTAGTCACGGGGCAACTCCAACCGGACTATCGCGCCCGGTGCGCCCGGACGACCGTCGCCGCCGTTGTCACCATCGGCGCCGCGCCCAGCCTGCCCCCAGGTGCAACCCGGCTCCTGGCCATTGGCGCCATCGAGACCGACATAGCCGGGCGCCCCTGCACCGCCACGGGCATCAACGGACAACTGCTCGGCACTCAGGGATTCGATCCGCAGGTTCAGATTGCGTCCGGGCTTGGCCACTTTCTGATAGGTACCCGGCGCACCACGGGAAGTGATCTGGCTACCAGCGTCCAGTTGCGCATGCCGCACGGTCAGTTGCAGGCTTTGCCCGGTGGGCACGATAGCGATCCGCGCCTCGCGTCCCAGATGCAGGTCATCGACCTTGAGTTCAGTGACATTGGCCGGAATCAGCAAGGTGCCATAGTCGGCCACGTCCAACCGCTCCAATTGCAAAGTGCTGGCGGTATTGGGCAGGCGCATGAGGGAGTTGGTTTCGACCTTGACCACCTGGGCCACGGCCAGGGGACTGCAGAACAGGGCCAGCAGGCAGAGCTTACGCATGGTCGGCCTCGACGACGACAGGAACAGGAAGGGTTTGCAGGTGGAAGATCCCCACCAGCAGGATTTGCAACCGATCACGCCAGGGATGCGCACGGTCCTTGAGGCTGCCATTGAACAGCACCAGTTCCAGCAAATGGGTCAGCAGCAACAGACTGCCCGCCAGATTGACCAGCAGATGCAACGGATTGATCAACGGCTTAGCCAGATTGATCAGCACCACCAGCCAAAAGACCAAGGTCAGAAACTTCCCCAACCCCCATAAGACCTTCATACGCCCCCCTAGTGAATTATTCTTTGCGCGCACAGTAACGACTTATCCCGGGGATAAGCCAGAGGAGGATGAAAATTCTTCCCGAGGCGTTTGTTTAGCGACCGGATCGACGAGGATCGCCGACCCGGCCCGGTTACTTCAACGCTGGATATGCAGCTCTACGCGACGGTTCTGCGCCCGCCCCTGCTCACTGTCGTTATCCGCCACCGGCTGGCTTTCTCCCAGACCCTGGCTGGTGACCTTGTCTGGCGCCAGGCCCTGGCTCAGGAGGAAGGCCGCAACACTGCTGGCGCGACGCTCCGACAGTTTCTGGTTATAGGCATCGGACCCCTGGCTGTCGGTATGCCCGAGCACCTTGATGCTCACCACATCGGCATTGGCCAGCTTGGCCATCAGCCCCTGCAACTGGTTGCGCGCCTCGGCGGTCAACTCCGCGGAGTCGAAGGCGAACAGCACATTGCCCTGGTCACTGAGGGTGATCACTTCCGCAGGTGCGGCAGCCTCGGGCTCCGGCGCCTTGACCACCGCCGGATACTGGGGCAGCGGGCAACCGCGATTGTCCACGGCGGTGTTGGACGGGGTGTCCGGGCAACGGTCGCGACGATCGAACACCCCATCACCGTCCTCGTCACCATCCTGGGCGTAACAGATCAGGCCACCGCCGATCAGCCCCAGGGCCGCGCCTCCAGCCGCCCAGCTACCACTTTCGATGGCTCCCAAGCCACCGCCGGCCAGGCCGCCGAGCAGACTGCAAAGAGGCCAGGTGCGTTGGTTGAGGGGGGCAGTACCATCACTGTGGGTTGCGCAACCGGTCAGCAGGCCGCCGAGCAACAGGACCGGGAACACGGCCCGAGGGAGAAGGTTCATCATGAATGCTCCTGTGTCACCGGCAAGACCGGTCACACAGGAGTAAAGACTGCCATCGACGGCTGCACAAGCCGCGCAGGCAAAGGGCTTCAACGGTTGATCTGGATCTCCGTACGACGGTTCATCGCCCGGCCTTCAGCCGTCTTGTTGTCCGCCACCGGCTGGCTTTCACCGGCTCCGGTCACTGACACGAAACTGTTGCGGGGGATGCCGTTGCTGATCAGGTAGTCCACCACCGAGTGGGCGCGCTTGTCCGAGAGTTTCTGGTTGTAGGCATCGCTGCCGACGCTGTCGGTGTGGCCGGTCACGCGCAGCTGTGCAGTCGGTGCTTCCTGTTTCAAGCGGCTCACTATGGTGTTGAGCTTGGTCTTGTCGGCGTCGGTCAACTTGGCCGAGTCGAAATGAAAGTACACATCGCGAATGACGATGGTTTCTTCCTTGACCACCACGACTTCTTCCACCACCGGTGGCGGCGGAGGGCAACCGTTGGCATCGACCTGTACACCTTTGGGGGTATGCGGGCACTTGTCACGGCTGTCCGGCACACCGTCGCCGTCTTCGTCGCCATCGCCTTTTACCCAGCAGTAGGCACCTGCCAGACCACCGACCACCAGTGCGCCACCGCCCGCCCACGAGGAGCTTTCGGTGGCGCCCAACGCCGCGCCCGTGACGCCGCCGATTGCGGCGCAGATTGGCCAGTCGGTTTTCTGCAAACCTGCACAACCAGTCAACACACTGGTTAACAGAACCAAAGGTACTGCCGTCCGAATGATGCTCATCTGATTTCTCCTGAGGGATCGGCTCGAGGCCGATTCACGGAGTAAAGACTGCGCATTTCATCTGCGCCAGCACCGGGCCAGCACTGGTTTCGCCCCGTAAATACGGGAGGTTCGCTGATTTAGTGGCGAACCGCTCTAGGCCCGAGGATGCCGGCAGGCTAGTCTTGGGCGTTCTGATCGAGGAGCTAAAATGAGCGCCGGAATTTCTACCCGCACACCCCAGCAGGCCCTGGCGGCCTTACTGGACCGTTACGCCCCCCAGCAACTGCTGCTGATCGGCTCCAGCGACTTTCCCGCCCTGGCCGCATTCAAGGAGGCCCACCCCGGTACCGAGGTGGCTCAGGCCGCCCCCGGCCCCTTGCCTGCCCAACTGGCTGCACGGCGCTTCGACCTGGCCCTGGCGGTGGATTGCCTGGAGCATCTGCCCAAGCGCGATGGCCTGAACCTGCTTGGGGGCATTCGCAATCTCAATGCCAGCCGGATCGCCGTGCTGGCCGACCTGTGTGCCTGTGGCTGGCAGGAGACCGACTTTTTCTCCCTGGCCCTGCAG
>NZ_MOAK01000086.1:567324-570884 GCF_003732485.1 Pseudomonas protegens | reverse complement strand
CTGCTTGAATACAAACAAGTGCCCGACTGGCTCAACTCTCGCTTCTGGGCGAACCCGGAAAACTTTGGAAAGTATTGGTGGTAACACAATGAGTGCCTCGATTTGTCCTTGTGGCAGCGGCAACCTGCTGGATGCCTGCTGCGGCCACTACCATGCCGGCCATCCCGCCCCTTGCGCCGAAGCCCTGATGCGCTCGCGCTACAGCGCCTATGTACTGGGACAGGTGGAGTACCTGCTGGCCACCACACTGCCGATACAACAGGCCGGCCTGGATCGCCAATCCATCAGTGACTGGAGCGCACAAAGCACCTGGCTGGGGCTGGAGGTGGAAAGCTCGGAGGTCTTCGGCGGCCAACCCGAACATGCCTTCGTCACCTTCACTGCCCGCTGGCACGACAGCCAGGGCGAACACAGCCATCGCGAACGCTCGTCCTTCGTGCAGAATCAGGGACGCTGGTACTTCATCGACCCCACGGTGCCCCTGAATGCCGGGCGCAATGACGCCTGCCCCTGTGGCAGCGGGCAAAAATTCAAGAAGTGCTGCGCCGGCTATTTCACACGCTGAGCCTTTGCAGGCCAGGCACCCCAAACCCAGGATGGGTACAGGGGGTTCAAAAGGGAGTCTTGCAATGATCGGTGAGCTGCGCGCATTACGGGCCGTCTGCCTGCTCGGACTACTGAGCCTGGCGGGATGCGTGTCCTGGTTCACCGATGAGGACCTTGACCCTGCGGTTCATCTGGTCAAGGTCGAGGTGGTCAAGGCCAACCTGCTGGAGCAGCGCTTCACCCTGCACCTGAGGGTCGACAATCCCAATGACAGCGACCTGACAGTGCGCCGCCTGACCTACCGGGTCTATCTGGAGCGCTTTCTACTCAGCGAGGGCGAGCATGAACACTGGTTCACCGTCACGCCCCACAGCAGCCGCTACTTCAAGGTACCGGTGCGGACCAACCTGTGGCCGCAGATCCGGGATGTGGTGAAGCTGCTGCGCAATCCCCAACAGCCCATCCCCTATCGCCTGGAAGGCGAGCTGGAAATCGGATTATTCATCGGCCAGGACGTGCACCTGAAGCGCAATGGCGTGATAATTCCCGGCGATTTTATCCCGGAGTAACCCGCAATGACCCAGCAACCTCATGTCCATGGCCCAGACTGCAACCACGATCATGACCACCACGATCATGACCATGGCCATGTTCACGGTCCGCACTGCAACCACGCCCACCAGGAGCCGGTGCGCAATGCGCTGAAAGACGTTGGCCGCAACGATCCTTGCCCATGCGGCAGCAGCAAGAAGTTCAAGAAGTGCCACGGCGCTTGATCTGATCGCGTAAGAGGCCTGTCCGTGCGACCTCGCCGTTCGGCCTCTGCTAAAAAAGCTGCGCCAGGGTCAACACCGTGGCGTACTCGCCGTGAAGGTTGGCCAGCGACATGTCATGCACCTCCTCGGCAGAACGGGCTCGACCGGCAAAGTCGAGCTTGTCGAAGGTGAAACAGGCGTCGGCCACTACCCATACCGCGAAGCCCAGGTTACCGGCGGTTCTGGCCGTCGACTCCACCGAGTTGTTGGTGGCAACACCGACTATCACCAACTGCCCGATCCCCTGCTGGCGCAGATCCGCCTCCAGCGAGGTGCCACAAAAGGCGTCGGGCACCTGTTTCTGAATCAGTCCTTCCCCCGTTTGCGGGCGAAAACGCGGCTGAAATTCCACGCCGGATTGCCCGGGCCAGAACACCGAATCCGTCGAGCGCGACAGATGCTGCACATGGATCACCGGCCAACCCCGGGTGCGCCAATGGGCCAGCAACTCGAGCATCCGCTCCTCTGCCTCGGGATTGTTTCGCGGACCAAGCCGGGGATGCAGGATGCCTTGCTGTTGATCGATGAGTAGCAGCGCCGTGTCGGCCGGAATGGGCATGGAGCATTCTCCGTTGGAGCGTCATTGAATTTTGCCGACTTCAACATCACCTCCTGTTACAGGCAAGCCACCCTTTGCAGACAGGACGACCTAATGCCGGAGTTTGCTGTCGTTAGACCAGGACCCATTCCTTTTGGAGCGCTGCATGATCGACCTGTACTACTGGACTACCCCCAACGGCCACAAGATCTCCCTGTTCCTGGAAGAAGCCGGCCTGCCCTACACCCTGTACCCGGTCAATATTGGCCTGGGCGAACAGTTCAAGCCGCAATTCCTGAAGATTGCTCCCAACAATCGCATTCCGGCCATCGTCGACCATGAGCCGGCAGATGGCGGCGCGCCGTTGTCGCTGTTCGAGTCCGGAGCGATTCTTTTGTACCTGGCGGAAAAAACCGGACAGTTCCTGCCCCAGGACCTGCGGGGGCGCCAGGAAGCCCTGCAGTGGCTGTTCTGGCAAATGGGCGGATTGGGACCAATGGCCGGACAGAACCACCACTTCAGCCAGGCCGCCCCGGAAAAGATCCCCTACGCCATCAAACGCTATGTGGACGAAACGGCGCGGCTGTATGGCGTGCTGGACCGGCGCCTGGCAGACCGGGCGTTCGTCGCCGGCAATGACTACAGCATTGCCGATATGGCGATCTATCCGTGGATCGCGTCGTACAAGAAACAGAGCCAGAAACTCGAGGACTTCCCTCATCTGCAGCGCTGGTTCAACAGCATCCAGGAGCGGCCGGCTACCGAGCGCGCGTATGCCCTGGTGGATCACGTGAATCCCGCGCCATAAGAGCTTCGCCGGCAAGCCGGCTCCTACGGGTTTGGCCAGGTACCGACGCGCCGGCGCTGGCTATTTGTGGCGCGCTGGAGAAATACCTCCTGCCCCCGCTTGCGCGGCACTCGCCTGCTCACTAACGTAGCGCCTTTATCGACGCTACCCCCCGCAGGAGCTTTGCCATGGCCTCGCCAGCCCTCTCACATTTTCTTCCCCGGTTCGGCGTTGCCGCGGCAGTGGCCGGTGCTCTCAGCCTGGCCGGTTGCCAGTCCTGGAACACTCAAAACAGCCTGCCTCCTACCTCCGGCGTACAGCCCCTCAAGGGCCTGGCGCAGAACGTTTCGGTCAGGCGTAGCGCCGTCGGTGTACCGCTGATCGAAAGCAACAGCTTCCACGACGCGCTGTTCACCCTGGGCTATGTACACGCCAGCGATCGTATCGAGCAGATGGTCACCCTGCGCCTGCTGGCCCAGGGCCGCCTGGCGGAGATGTCCGGCGCCGAAGTGCTGGAAGTCGACCGCCTGATGCGTGCGGTAAACCTGAAGAAAAGCGCCGACGAGCTGTACAAGGCCTCGTCGCCCCGGATCAAGCGCTTCTTCGAGGTCTACGCACGAGGCGTCAACGCCTATCTGTTCCGTTACCGCGACAAGCTGCCGCCAGACCTCGCCGCCCGCGGCTACATCCCTGAATACTGGAAGGCCGAAGACTCGGCGCTGATCTTCTGCCTGCTGAATTTCGGCCAGTCGGCCAATCTGCTGGAAGAGATCAACAGCCTGGTACTGGCGCAAAAGGTCGGCAGCGACAAACTGCCCTGGCTGACCCCGAGCTACCCCGATGAACCGCTGCCCATGGCCGAGGCCGACAAGCT
>NZ_MOAK01000086.1:566315-567275 GCF_003732485.1 Pseudomonas protegens | reverse complement strand
AGCAGATGTCGGCTCTCAATTCACTGGGTATCACCGCCGGCAGCAACCTGGCCGTCGCCCCGCAGCGCGCTCGCAGCGGTCGCAGTCTGCTGGCCAGCGACAGCCAGATCGGCGCCTGGTACTACGTACAGATCCGCGCCCCGAAATATCAGGCGGCTGGGGCCTCGATCGCCGGTTTACCGGCCATTCTGCAAGGGTTCAACGGCAAGTTGGCCTGGAGCATGAGCTCGGCGATGGGCGACAACCAGGACCTGTTCCTGGAAAAGCTCAAGCGCCAGGGCAATGCCCTGTACTACCAGAACAACGGAAAATGGCAGCCGGTCATCGTTCGCAACGAGACCTACTTCGTCAAAGGCCAGCGGCCGATTCGCGAAGCGGTGTACGAAACCCGCCACGGCCCCCTGCTCAACAGCACCCTGGGGATCAACGCCAACAATGCCCTGGCCAGTGGCTACGGCCTGGCGCTGCAAATGCCGGAGCTCAAGGACGACAAGAGCCTGGATGCTTTCTTCGATCTGTCACGGGCACAGAATGTGGAAAAGGCCTCCGACGCTAGCCGCGAGATCCGCGCCATTGCCCTGAATATGGTCTATGCCGATGCCAGCAACATCGGCTGGCAGGTCACCGGGCGCTTCCCCAACCGCCGCGAGGGTGAAGGCCTGCTGCCCTCTCCCGGTTGGGACGGACGCTATGACTGGGATGGCTACGCCGACCCGATGCTCCACCCTTATGACCAGGACCCGGCACAAGGCTGGATCGCCACCGCCAATCAGCGGGTGATCTCCCGCGGTTACGGCATGCAGTTGTCCAACTCCTGGGAGGCGCCGGAGCGGGCCGAGCGCATCGGCCAATGGCTGTCGGCCGGCAAGCAGGACAACCGCAGCCTGATTGCCCTGCAATACGACCAGACCACCCTGTTGGCGGCCAAGTTGAAGAAAGTGTTCGAAGCGCCGGGCATGG
>NZ_MOAK01000086.1:564492-566186 GCF_003732485.1 Pseudomonas protegens | reverse complement strand
AAGCAGACCTTCCTCAAACAGCTCGGCCCTGAGCCCGGCATTGCCTGGCAAGCCTTCGTCGCCAACGCGAGCCTGTCCTATTCGGCACAGGCCGATCATCTTCTGAGCCGGGAAGACAGCCCGTTCTGGGGCGACTCGCGTAACGGGCAAAAAGAGGACAAGCCGGCCATTCTCGCCCGCAGCCTGGCGGCGGCCATCAGTTCGGGCGAGCAACTGCTGGGCACGGACCGCAAGGCCTGGCAGTGGAGCAAGTTGCACAGCTACCGCTGGACCAACAACAGCGGCCAGGCAATTCGCGGCCCCTTGCAGGCCGGCGGCGACCAGAACACCGTCAACAGCGCCGGCTATCGCTGGGGACAGGATTTTGCCATCACCACCACCCCGGCCCTGCGCTTCGTCGTCGACTTCGCGCTGAGCGAGCCGTTGATGGGCCTCAACAGCAGTGGCCAATCCAGTAACCCGGTGAGCCCGAACTACGCCAACGGCATCGACGGCTGGCTCAAGGCCCAATACCTGAGCTTCCCGATGCAGCCGCAGAACTTCGAGCGCAGCTACGGCAAGACCCGCCTGACTCTGGTCCCGGGCAAGTAGCCCTCACGAGCGAACCCGCCGACGCATCCTGCGTCAGCGGGTTCGCCCCATAACGATCACTCTTCAATCCCGCCAGTGGCGATCAAGTCGGTAGACATCCGCTCTGCACCGGCCTGCGCTCCCCTTCCCGCCATCACGCCCCCTCTTGGCGCCGCGCCACAGACACGCCCCCCTTTCAGTGCACGACAGGCCTTGTGCAAGCGCGATCAGCAGCTTTTAAAACACCTGTTCGGGACTCTGGTTCGGAAATTGCTACTTTCAATAAGTCTTATGCGTTCCAGTAACAGTACTCATGCGCCACAAGCGCTCATATTGGTTCTTAGGGATTGAATAATGAAAAAAGCATTGCTGACCCTTTCTGCACTGGCTCTCTGCATGGCCGCCGGCTCCGCGCTGGCCAAGGAATACAAGGAACTGCGCTTTGGCGTCGATCCGTCCTACGCCCCCTTCGAGTCCAAGGCCGCCGACGGCAGCCTGGTGGGCTTCGATATTGATCTGGGCAACGCCATCTGCGCCGAGCTGAAGGTCAAATGCAAATGGGTCGAAAGTGACTTCGACGGCATGATTCCCGGCCTGAAAGCCAATAAATTCGACGGTGTGATCTCGTCCATGACCGTCACCCCGGCCCGTGAAAAAGTCATCGACTTCTCCAACGAGCTGTTCTCCGGCCCCACTTCGTTCGTCTTCAAGAAAGGCTCGGGGCTGAGCGCAGACACTGCCTCACTCAAGGGCAAGACCGTCGGCTATGAGCAGGGCACCATTCAGGAAGCCTATGCCAAGGCCGTGCTGGACAAGGCCGGAGTCAAGACCCAGGCCTATCAGAACCAGGATCAGGTCTATGCCGACCTGACCTCCGGGCGCCTGGATGCCTCGATCCAGGACATGCTGCAAGCCGAACTGGGCTTCCTCAAATCGCCGCAGGGCGCGGACTACGAAGTCAGCAAGCCGGTGGATGACCCACTGCTGCCGTCCAAGACCGCCATCGGTATCTCAAAAGGTAACAAAGAGCTGAAAGCGCTCCTGGATAAAGGTATCAAAGCGTTACACGATGATGGCACCTACGCCACCATCCAGAAAAAACACTTCGGTGACCTGAACCTCTA
>NZ_MOAK01000086.1:561005-564474 GCF_003732485.1 Pseudomonas protegens | reverse complement strand
CCTCTACAGCGGTAAGTACCCTGCCGGCGCCCATCCTCGATGGGCGCCTTTTTTATCGCCACGGGTCATTGATCAATGCTCGAAGAACTTCTAAAAAACCTGGGGCTTTCCGCCTTCAGCCTGAAGGGTTTCGGCCCTCTGCTGCTGGAAGGTACCTGGATGACCATCAAGTTGTCGGTGTTGTCACTCCTGGTCAGCGTCTTGCTCGGCCTGATCGGCGCCAGCGCCAAACTTTCCAGCGTCGCCCTGCTGCGGGTCCCCGCCCAGCTCTACACCACCCTGATCCGCGGGGTACCGGACCTGGTATTGATGCTGCTGATTTTCTACAGCCTGCAAACCTGGCTGACCTCCTTCACCGATTTCATGGAGTGGGAATACATCGAGATCAACCCTTTCAGCGCCGGGGTGATCACCCTGGGTTTCATCTATGGCGCCTATTTCACCGAAACCTTTCGCGGGGCGATCCTCGCCGTGCCCCGGGGCCAGGTGGAAGCGGCCACCGCCTACGGCCTCAAGCGCGGCCAGCGCTTTCGCTTCGTGGTCTTCCCGCAGATGATGCGCTTCGCCCTGCCGGGCATCGGCAACAACTGGATGGTGATGCTCAAGGCCACGGCCCTGGTGTCGATCATCGGCCTGGCCGATCTGGTCAAGGCCGCCCAGGATGCCGGCAAGAGCACCTATCAGCTGTTCTACTTCCTGGTCCTGGCGGCACTGATCTACCTGTTGATCACCAGCGCCTCCAACTTCGTCCTGCGCAAGCTTGAACGGCGCTACGCCGCCGGCGCCCGGGAGGCCGTACGATGATCGAACTCCTGCAGGAATACTGGCGTCCCTTCCTTTACAGCGACGGGTACCACATGACCGGGTTGGCCATGACCCTGTGGCTGCTCACCGCGTCGATCTGCATCGGTTTCCTGGTGTCGATCCCGCTGTCCATCGCCCGGGTCTCGCCCAAACGCTACGTCCGCTGGCCGGTGCAGTTCTACACCTACCTGTTCCGGGGTACGCCGCTCTACATCCAGTTGCTGATCTGCTACACCGGGATCTACAGCATCGCCGCGATCCGCGCACAACCGCTGCTGGACGCGTTCTTCCGTGATGCGATGAACTGCACCATCCTCGCCTTCGCCCTGAACACCTGCGCCTACACCACGGAGATTTTCGCCGGGGCGATCCGCAGCATGGCCCACGGCGAAGTGGAGGCAGCCAAGGCCTATGGTTTGAGCGGCTGGAAGCTGTATGCCTACGTGATCATGCCCTCGGCCCTGCGCCGCTCGCTGCCCTACTACAGCAACGAAGTGATCCTGATGCTGCACTCCACCACGGTGGCCTTCACCGCGACCATTCCCGACATCCTGAAAGTCGCCCGGGACGCCAACTCGGCGACCTTCCTGACGTTTCAGTCGTTCGGTATCGCTGCCATCATCTACCTGTGCGTGACCTTCACCCTGGTGGGCTTGTTCCGTCTTGCCGAACGCCGCTGGCTGGCCTTCCTCGGACCGACCCACTAGGACCTGCTGCCGGGAAATCATCAATGCGCCACAAGATCCACGACCTGCTCGCTCCGCTGCCGGGCACCGCGCGCCAGGTCCACAGTTTTCATTTCGGCCCCGCCCAGGCCCAAGGCAAGGTCTACATCCAGTCCTCCCTGCATGCCGATGAACTGCCCGGCATGCTGGTGGCCTGGCACCTCAAGCAGCGCCTGACGGAACTGGAGGCCGTCGGTCGCCTGTTGCACGAAATAGTCCTGGTGCCAGTGGCCAACCCGGTGGGCCTGGAACAGGTACTGATGGACGTACCCCTGGGCCGCTACCAGCTGGAAAGCGGGCAGAACTTCAATCGCGGCTTCGTCGACCTCAGTGAAGAGGTCGGCAACGCCATCGAAGGGCTGCTCAATCACGATCCGCAGCACAACCTCGAGCTGATCCGCCGACACCTGGCCGATGCCCTGGCCCGTCACCATCCACAGACGCAATTGCAGTCGCTGCAACTGACCCTGCAACGGCTAGCCTGCGATGCCGACATGGTGCTGGACCTGCATTGCGATTTCGAAGCTGTGGCGCACCTGTACACCACCCCCGAAGCCTGGCCCCAGGTAGAGCCATTGGCCCGCTACCTCGGTGCCGAGGCCTGCCTCCTGGCCACCGATTCCGCGGCCTGGTCGTTCGACGAGTGCTTCAGCCTGCTGTGGTGGCAACTGCAACAGCGCTTCGGCGAACACTTCGCCATTCCCGCGGGCAGCTTTGCGGTCACTGTCGAGTTGCGTGGCCAGGGTGACGTCAACCACGGCCTGGCCAGCCTCGACTGCCAGGCCATGCTGGACTACCTGACCCGCTTCGGCGCCATCGCAGGCCAGGTTCTACCGCTGCCTGAGCTGCCCTTCCCGGCCACGCCGCTGGCGGCGGTGGAACCGGTGGCGACACCGGTGGGCGGGCTGCTGGTGTTCGCTGCGCTACCGGGGGAATACCTGGAGGCCGGGCAGTTGGTGGCTGAAATCATCGATCCGATCAATGACCGGGTTACCCCAATCCATTGCAACAATGCCGGGCTCCTGTATGCCCGCTCGCTGCGGCGCATGGCCACCGCCGGCATGGTGATCGCCCATGTCGCCGGCCGCGAGGCCTATCGCAGCGGCTATCTACTTTCGCCTTGAGGATGCAAGCCCCATGTACAAACTGACCGTTGAAGGCCTGCATAAATGCTATGGCGACAATGAAGTGCTCAAAGGTGTGTCTCTCAAGGCCAGGACCGGTGACGTGATCAGCCTGATCGGCGCCAGTGGTTCGGGCAAAAGCACCTTTCTGCGGTGCATCAACTTTCTCGAAACCCCGGACGACGGCGCCATGAGCCTGGATGGCCAGCCGATCCGCATGGTCAGCGATCGCCACGGCATGCACGTGGCCGATCCTGCCGAGCTGCAGCGGATTCGTACGCGCCTGGCGATGGTGTTCCAGCATTTCAACCTGTGGAGCCACATGACTGTGCTGGAAAACATCACCATGGCCCCGCGCCGAGTGCTGGGGGTCAGTACCAAGGACGCCGAGGAGCGCGCTCGGCGCTATCTGGACAAGGTCGGCCTGCCGGCCCGGGTCGCCGGTCAGTACCCGGCGTTCCTCTCCGGCGGTCAGCAGCAGCGGGTGGCCATCGCCCGGGCATTGGCCATGGAGCCGGAAATCATGTTGTTCGACGAACCCACTTCAGCCCTGGACCCGGAACTGGTGGGCGAAGTGCTCAAGGTGATTCAGGGCCTGGCCGAAGAAGGCCGGACCATGATCATGGTCACCCATGAGATGAGCTTCGCCCGCAAGGTATCGAGCCAGGTGCTGTTTCTGCACAAGGGGCTGGTGGAGGAGGAAGGTGCTCCCGAGGAAGTGCTGGGTAACCCCAAAAGCGAACGCCTGCAGCAATTTCTCAGCGGCAATCTGAAGTAGCGGCCGCGTAGAACGCCCCTGTCCGCGAAGGATTGTCA
>NZ_MOAK01000086.1:546960-560884 GCF_003732485.1 Pseudomonas protegens | reverse complement strand
CCTGCCATGTTGACAGGCGGGTGTGCCAGCAGGGTCCAAGCCAATACCCCAACCTGATTGGGTTCCAGCCTGGCCAAGGTGGCGCTGATTCGCGGATCTATCTTCATGGGGCACTCCTGAGCTGTGCCCGGTACGCCTTGCGCATACCGGAAATACACCCAATAGAGTGTGGGTGTGCTCAGGAATTCCCGCTATCTGTCAGACGGACGCACTCAGGTACGCGGCAGGGTCACGCCACGCTGGCCCTGGTATTTGCCGCCACGGTCCTTGTAGGACACTTCGCACTCTTCATCCGACTCCAGGAACAGCATCTGCGCCACGCCTTCATTGGCGTAGATCTTGGCCGGCAAGGTGGTGGTGTTGGAGAACTCCAGGGTCACGTGGCCTTCCCACTCGGGTTCCAGCGGGGTCACGTTGACGATGATGCCGCAACGGGCATAAGTGCTCTTGCCTAGGCAGATGGTCAGCACGTTGCGCGGAATGCGGAAGTACTCGACGGTGCGGGCCAGGGCGAAGGAGTTTGGCGGGATGATGCAGACGTCGCTCTTGATGTCGACGAAGCTCTTTTCATCGAAGTTCTTGGGGTCGACAGTGGCCGAATTGATGTTGGTGAACACCTTGAATTCATCGGCGCAACGCACGTCGTAACCGTAGCTCGACACCCCGAAGGAGATCAGCCGATCCGGGCCTTCGCCACGCATCTGGCGCTCTACGAAGGGCTCGATCATGCCGTGCTCTTGCGCCATGCGGCGAATCCACTTGTCCGATTTGATGCTCATGGCGGGTGTCCTGAAATAACGAGGTGAAAAAATTCTGTCCGGCATCTTACCGGGGCGCGGGGTCGGGTTCAAAGTCTGGGGCGTTTTTCTCGCCTCACCCCGCGTTTTTCAAGGGCTCGGCGACGAACGACCCGCCGTCAGTCACGAAAACCGAGAAACCTTCGCACTGACCATTGGCACGTTCAGGAAAAAGGGTTAAGGTGGCGCCACTGTGCTGCTTGTGTCACTGAGAATCTCTACACGATGTTGAATTTCGATCCAACCATCTCCAAGAATTTTTCCTGCTCTTTGCACTCAGTCTCGGCCAGGGCTTTTCCTGAGTCGCAGTTAACTTTGTCCAAGGAGATACACCATGTCTAATCGCCAAACCGGTACCGTTAAGTGGTTCAACGATGAAAAAGGCTTCGGCTTCATCACTCCACAATCCGGTGACGACCTGTTCGTACACTTCAAAGCTATCCAATCCGACGGCTTCAAAAGCCTGAAAGAAGGCCAACAGGTTTCTTTCATCGCTACCCGCGGTCAGAAAGGCATGCAAGCTGAAGAAGTTCAAGTTATCTAACTTGTACTGATCCAGTAAAAAGCCCCGCCCTCAACAGCGGGGCTTTTTTGTGCCTGCAGTTTTTTGCGACGTGCAGCCAGGCGCGTCCTCGCGAACACACCTGGCCGGTACCCAGTTACCAGGTCACGCCGAAGCCCACGGTATAGCGAGTCTTGTCCAGGTCGCTGTCCTCGGTACCGCGGATCAGATCCTTTTCCGCCTTGAGGTTGAGCGACGCCCAGTCCGTGACCTTGTAGCGCAGCCCCATCTCCGCATCCAGCGCGTAGTCGGCAACCCCGGAAAGCGGCCTGCCCACTTCACCATTGGTGAAGAACTCCACCCGCTTGCCGATCAGGTAGCGGTTGTAGTCCCACTTCATCGCGAGTGAATAGAAGTTGTCCTTGCCGCCATCGGCGTACTCGTAATCCGTGCGGTTGAGCAGTGACCCCAGGGAAAATGCCCCCAGCTCATCGTCCCAGAACTGGTAGCCGGGGCCCGTACCCACCACCCGTTGCCGTGCCAGATCTTCGACCTTGTCGCGCTTGTAGGTCAGGCGTCCTTCCCAGAACCACTTCTCAGTGATGAAGCGGTCCAGAGCGTACTCGGCACTCCAGTTGTCGGTGGTCACCACATGATTCTGGAACTCGCGGTTGTACTCACCCTGGGCGTTGTGGCGCCAGGCGCCATGGCGCGCCGAGGTCTTGAAGTCGATGTCATAGTCATCGGTATCCTTCTCTGCACGCTTGTAGTCCATGGCTACATCGACATTACCCTTCCAGACCATATCCTCCACCAGCGGCTTGGGCTTCATGATCTGCTGGATACTGGCCAACTCCACGGTCTTGGGCGCCTCGCCGTTGGCCAGGACGACCTTGCCTTCCTCCGCCGCCTGCAACGACTTGGCCTTTTCCCCGGTGTAGGCATCCTGCTTGACCAGCAACTCCTGATCGCTTTCCAGGGTCTTGACCTGCTTCCAGTCGATGGAAATGGCACCACCGTAATCGGTCTGGATCAACAGCTTACCGCCGTCAAAAACCTTGATCTTGCCGCTCAACCGATCACCGTTCTTCAACCAGACGGTATCGGCCAGGACAGGCATTGAGGCGCTGAGCACCGCGAAACACAGCAACGTTCTAGGCAACATAAGCAATACAGGACTCGATCTTGGGAAAAAAAGCGGCATTATTCCTGCTGAACAAGCCTTAGTCAGGACTGACCCGGGTATCAAGAGTGAGTTCAATACTCATCCGGATTTCAGCCTCAAAACCGACCAGCGTCCCCTTCCTCTATCTGGAACCGCGAATGTGACCGAACACGGCGAAGACTCGCAAAACCCCGCGCAAATCCGACGCACGGCGCTGTACCTGACCTTGGCACAAGTCCCCGAAGGCAAGGTCGTCAGTTATGGCCAACTGGCGGAAATGGCCGGCCTGGGCCGGGCCGCACGCTGGGTTGGACGCACCCTCAGTCAGTTGCCCGCCGATACCAGCCTGCCTTGGCACCGGGTACTGGGTGCCGGCGGCCGCATCAGCCTGCCCGTCGGCAGCCCATCCGGCGACGAGCAACGCGCCAGACTGCGCGGCGAAGGTGTCTCTATCCTGAACAATCGCG
Source organism: Pseudomonas protegens (assembly GCF_003732485.1). GTDB lineage: Bacteria > Pseudomonadota > Gammaproteobacteria > Pseudomonadales > Pseudomonadaceae > Aquipseudomonas > Aquipseudomonas protegens_B. The sequence goes on along the minus strand of NZ_MOAK01000086.1, from coordinate 557,953 downwards.
TGGATATTCAGCGCCATGGCTGGCGCCCGGTAGAGCACAGCGGTTAGAGTGCGCGCTTTGTTTCCGTAATCTGAGGCAGACTTCAGCCCATGCCCCGTAAAACCTGGCGCGCCGCACTTGCCGCCTATGCCAGCCCCTCGACGCTCGTGCTGTTGCTGCTTGGTTTCGCTGCCGGCATGCCTTACATGCTGGTGTTCTCGACTCTTTCGGTGTGGTTGCGCGAGGCCGGTGTGGCCCGCGAAACCATCGGTTACGCCAGCCTGATCGGTTTGGCCTATGCCTTTAAATGGGTGTGGTCGCCGCTGCTCGACCAATGGCGCCTACCTCTATTGGGCAAGCTCGGCCGACGCCGCTCCTGGCTGGTACTGGCCCAGGTCCTGGTGATTCTCGGCCTGATCGGTATGGGCTTCTGCGATCCGCAAAAACACCTGTCCTGGCTGATTGCCATTGCGGTGGTCGTGGCCTTTGCCTCGGCGACCCAGGACATCGCCATCGACGCCTATCGCCTGGAGATCGCCGACGACAGCCGTCAGGCCGCCCTGGCCGCCAGCTATATGTCCGGCTACCGGGTCGCGGTACTGCTGGCCACCGCCGGCGCGCTGTTCTTCGCCGAAGGCTTTGGCTCAACCGGCTTCAGCTACAAGCACTCAGCCTGGACCGGCACCTATGTGCTGTTCGGCGTCCTGATGATTCCAGCACTGCTCACCACCCTGTTGATGCGCGAACCGGCAGTGCCATTGCGCACCCAACTGTCGGCAGGGCGCTACAGCTTCGCCCACCAGTTGATCTCGGTATTCGTACTGATCGTGCTCCTGGTTTCGGTGCCTGCCACCTTTACCCAGCTGTACAACACCGACTTCGCCAGTGTGATCTTCGACGGCGTCAGCCTGCTGGACCTGTTGCTGGAAGACCGGGCCTTCCTGCGGGCAATCCTCTATATCACCCTCAGCACCCTGTGCCTGTCGGCCATGGGCCGTCGAGGCTTGGCGCCGGTGCTGACCCCGGTAAACGACTTCATCCTGCGCTACCGCTGGCAAGCCTTTCTGTTGCTGGGGTTGATCGCCACCTATCGCATGTCGGACACGGTCATGGGCGTGATGGCCAATGTGTTCTATATCGACCAGGGTTTCACCAAGGACCAGATTGCCGGGGTCAGCAAGATCTTCGGCCTGATCATGACCCTGCTCGGCGCCGGCATGGGCGGCCTGCTGATCGTGCGCTTCGGCATCCTGCCGATCCTGTTCATCGGTGGCGCCGCGTCCGCCGGGACCAACCTGCTGTTCCTCATGCTCGCCGACATGGGCCCGAATCTGAAAATGCTGATTGTCACCATTTCCCTGGACAACTTCAGTTCGGGAATGGCCACTTCGGCGTTCGTCGCCTACCTGTCGAGCCTGACCAACCTCAAGTTCTCCGCCACTCAATACGCCCTGCTCAGTTCCATCATGCTGCTGCTTCCACGCCTGATCGGCGGCTATTCCGGGGTCATGGTAGAGAAATTCGGCTATCACGATTTCTTCCTCATCACCGCAATACTCGGGGTGCCGACGCTGATTCTGATCGCCATTCACTGGTTCCAGGAAAGTCGTCGCGCCGGGCCGAAAGACCAGCCGGAGCAGCCCGCCAAGGGCACTGTTGTGAGCAAAGAATCCTAGAGAATCCCGGGAGTTGCGGGCTTTTCCCCGTCGCTCCCGCCCCCTTCAAGCGCAATCCTGTACGCCAGCGGAACTCGCCCGTACAATGCTCCGTCACTTCCAGTCTTCAGCAACCGACAACGGCCTACCATGCGTACCAGTCAATTTTTGCTCGCCACACAGAAAGAAACGCCTTCCGATGCGGTCGTGATCAGCCATCAGTTGATGCTTCGCGCCGGCATGATCCGCAAACTGGCCTCCGGCCTGTACACCTGGCTCCCCATGGGTCTGCGGGTGATGCGCAAGGTTGAAGCCATCGTTCGCGAAGAAATGAACGCCGCCGGCTCGCTTGAAGTGTTGATGCCGAGCACCCAACCGGCTGAGCTGTGGCAGGAATCCGGTCGCTGGGAAGAATACGGCCCTGAGCTGCTGCGTTTCAAAGACCGTCACGGTCGCGATTTCTGCGCCGGCCCGACCCACGAAGAAGTGATCACCGATCTGGCTCGCAACGAGCTGAGCAGCTACAAGCAGCTGCCGCTGAACCTGTACCAGATCCAGACCAAATTCCGCGATGAAATCCGCCCACGCTTCGGCTTGATGCGCGGCCGCGAATTCATCATGAAGGATGCCTACTCCTTCCACGCCGACCAGGCGTCGCTGCAGGTCACCTACGACCGCATGCACCAGGCTTATTGCAACGTCTTCACCCGCCTGGGCCTGAAGTTCCGCCCGGTTGAAGCAGATAACGGTTCCATCGGTGGTGCCGGTTCCCACGAGTTCCACGTGCTGGCCGAATCCGGCGAAGACGACATCGTCTTCAGTAACGGTTCCGACTATGCAGCGAACATCGAGAAGGCCGAAGCCGTGCCACGGGAAACCTCCCGTCCGGCGCCGGCCGAAGATCTGCGCCTGGTAGACACGCCAGAAACCAAGACCATTGCGGCCCTGGTGGAAAAATTCAATCTGCCGATTGAAAAGACCATCAAGACCCTGATCGTGCGCGCCGAGGAAGAAGGCAAGCTGATCGCCCTGGTGATCCGTGGCGACCACGAGCTCAATGAGATCAAAGCCGCCCAGCAACCTGGCGTTGCCAGCCCGCTGGTCATGGCCACAGACTCCGAACTGCGCGACGCCATTGGCGCTGGCGCTGGCTCCCTGGGTCCGCTGAACCTGCCATTGCCGATCATCATCGACCGCTCGGTGGAGCTGATGAGCGACTTCGGTATCGGTGCCAATATCGACGACAAGCACTACTTCGGCGTCAACTGGGAACGCGACCTGCCCGTACCGACTGTTGCCGACCTGCGCAACGTGGTGGCCGGCGACCCGAGCCCGGACGGCAAAGGCACCCTGGAAATCAAGCGCGGCATCGAAGTCGGGCACATCTTCCAGCTGGGCAACAAGTACAGCAAGGCGATGAAGTGCGAAGTGCTGGGCGAGAACGGCAAGCCGGTCACCCTGGAAATGGGCTGCTACGGCATTGGCGTGTCCCGCGTAGTGGCTGCCGCCATCGAGCAGAACAACGATGAGAACGGCATCATCTGGAGCGACACCCTGGCGCCGTTCCAGATCGCCCTGGTGCCACTGCGCTACGAAACCGAGCAGGTTCGCGAAGCCACCGACAAACTCTACGCAGAACTGACTGCCGCCGGTTTCGAAGTGCTGCTGGACGACCGCGACAAGAAGACCAGCCCGGGCATCAAGTTCGCGGACATGGAACTGATCGGCATTCCTCACCGGATCGTGGTCAGCGACCGCGGCCTCGCCGAAGGTAACCTGGAATACAAGAGCCGTACCGAGGCCCAGGCGCAAGCGCTGCCAGTAGCCGAAGTCCTGCCTTTCCTCCAAGCCCGTATCCGTCGCTGAAACCAGATAGAGAAGTCATGTTCAAGCGAAACACCTTAAGCCTCGGTGGCGCCGCCTTGTGCGGCGCCCTGCTGGTCAGCGGCTGTGCCAACCAGATGTCACAACGCAGCGAGCACGAGGAGCGGGTCGAGCGCAAACTCCTCGACCATAGCCTGCAGATCGATGTCGGTGAGCCTAAGGTGCTTGAGCTGCCGCAACGCCGGGTACGCATCCACGAGCAGAAGACCTTCGAAGTCACCGAGTTCGAAGTCACCCGCCGCTACGATCGCTATACGCCCTACCAACCCTGGCGGGAAATCTACGAGATCCCGCTGGGCGCGGTGGCCCTGGTGGCCGGCGTCGGCGCCAATGTGGTCAACGTGTTTGCTCTGGGCAACCTGCCGGACAGCGTCACCAAGGACTGGGTCAGCTATGGCGTGTCCGGGCTCAACCCGTTCATGAACATGCCGTCCCACGGTCGCGCCCAGCAGAACCTGGCGGCCATCGATGAAGTCCAGCGTGACAAGCGCCTGGAGTATTCGAGCCTGCCCTGGAGCGAGCGGCCGGTACAGGTCAAGGCCGGCAAGCAAACCTACGATCTGAGTACCGATCGTAATGGCGTGCTGCGCTTGAACCTGCTGGACAACCCGTTCTCCGAACAGGACCTGAACCACATCGGCAAGTTGCAGATCAGCGTCGAGGATGCTCAGGACGAAGTGCATTCCGACTCATCCCTGAGCCTCAGCAGCAGCCTTCGCGGCAAGCTACTGGAAGCCCACGCACTGATTTACGACGACCTGGAAGATGACGAAGTGAGTCAGTGGGTGCACCGGGTCAAGCGCCTGTCGGAACTGGGGCTGGAAGAAGAAGCCAGCGAGCTGGAGCAGAGCCTGATCGAGCTGACCCGCAACGATCCGGAACTGCAGAGCGAGTTTCTCAAGTCCCTGACCAAGAACGCCGGCCGCCTGGTCGCCGACCCCGGTCACTGATTGACAAGGAGCCGGCTTGCCGGCGAACACCACGCCGCGGATCGATCGCGACGCCCAATTCGCCAGCCAGCCAGCGCCTACAACACGCCCCGAAACAGCTCCAGCTGTTCGTGACCACCGCGTAGATCCTGCAATCGCACTCCAATCCCCAAGAGCCGCACTGGCTTGCCGCCACGCTTGAAGGCCTGGGTCAGCAGTTGCCGATAACTCTCCAGATCCCGTCCGGCCCCCGCCTGCTCAAGAGTGGTCTGGGTAAAGTCGTGGAACTTCACTTTGACGAAGGGTTTGCCCGGCCGATAACTGCTGTCGATACGCGCAATGCGCCCTGCCAGAGTCTCCATCAGCTCCGGTAGCTTCTGCAGGCAGCTATCCAGATCGGGCAGGTCCACGTCGTAAGTGTTTTCCACGCTGATGGACTGCCGCCGACTGTCATTCTGCACCGGCCGATCATCGATCCCTCGTGCCAGGCTCCACAGGCGCTCGCCGAAACTGCCGAACTCGCGCACCAGGGCCAGCTTGTTCCAGTCACGCAACTGCAGGCAGTCGACAATACCCAGGCGCCCCAGTTTGTCCGCCGTGACCTTGCCCACCCCATGCAATTTGCTGACCGGCAGTTCGGAGACAAAATCCTCCACCTGATCCGGGGTAATCACGAACAACCCATTGGGCTTTTTCCAGTCACTGGCGATCTTGGCCAGGAACTTGTTAGGCGCGACGCCGGCCGACACCGTGATATGCAGCTGATTGGAAACCCGCCGGCGAATGTCCTGGGCAATGCGCGTGGCGCTACCGGCGAAGTTCGGGCTATCGGAAACATCCAGATAGGCCTCGTCCAGGGACAAGGGTTCGATCAGATCGGTGTAGTCACGAAAGATCGTATGAATCTCTTTCGATGCCTCGCGATAGGCGTCCATGCGAGGCTTGACGATCACCAGGTCCGGGCACAGCGTCAGCGCGTGCCGCGACGACATGGCCGAGCGCACGCCATAGGCCCGCGCCTCGTAGTTGCAGGTGGCGATCCCCCCCCGCCGATCTGCGGAACCACCCACTGCCAGCGGCTTGCCGGCCAGTTGCGGGTCGTCGCGCATTTCGATGGCGGCGTAGAAGCAATCACAGTCGATGTGGATGATTTTGCGCTGCATCATATAAAGGCAGTGATCATTGAAAGCCGAAGTTGGAATCAAAGCGGGCAGCCAGTATCTACCGACACCTGTATATAGCACCAGTACCTTGCATCTCAGATCAACGAGCACAGCGGCGGAGTGAATTTATTTTCTCAATGACCACAAACTCATCAATAGAGCTGCAAGCCACGTTTTACCTAGGTCGAAGCCTCCTAAAACACCTCAGGCCGGACGCTAAGCGATTGAACCGGAAGCCTTTTTTAAAATTTATTGATTGACAGCATCTCGCGACGCTGTAGAATTCGCCCACACAGACGCGGGATGGAGCAGTCTGGTAGCTCGTCGGGCTCATAACCCGAAGGTCGTCGGTTCAAATCCGGCTCCCGCAACCAAACATCAAAAAAGGCTACTCGAAAGAGTGGCCTTTTTTGTGCGCGCCTGTTTTGTACTGCCTCCTCGCACACGGTCCAGGCAAAACTCTTTAGTTGTCGATGACTTAAGAGACCGAACCAGCCATTCGACGTTTATTTGACCTGTTGGACCATTAACGGTTGACACTCAGTCGTTCGCCTGTAGAATGCCGCCACACAGACGCGGGATGGAGCAGTCTGGTAGCTCGTCGGGCTCATAACCCGAAGGTCGTCGGTTCAAATCCGGCTCCCGCAACCAAACATCAAAAAAGGCTGCTCGAAAGAGTGGCCTTTTTTGTATCTGTTGAAAAAGTCCTTTCGCAACAATGACCTGGCAAAGTGTTGCGAACCGTTGGCGATGCTTCGACCCTTCAAGATGCGAGCTATGCTCTGTCTCGAGCGACCACCCGGTGGCCATTGCCCAGGGTCGCCGGGCCACGGTGAGACGCGTTAATATTTGAAACTATTTTTTCTACAGGGATTGGTAACTTGGCTGGATACCTCCATCCTGTCGCGCACAATCCACGAGGTGATTGATGCGCGCCAACACGTCTGATTCACAAGACAGCGATACCACTACCGCCCCTCAACCTGTGACAGTCACTCGCTTGCGCTGGCTGGACCTGTTGAGCAAGTACCGCCAACCCCTGGGCCTGGTCATAATCCTGCTGCTGTTCGCCATTGCCCTGATCGCTTGCCGTCACCTGCTCAGCGAGCTGGACTTCTACGCCCTGCACGACTCGATCCTCGAAGTGCCCAAGCCGGCCCTGCTCGGCGCCCTGGGCGCGACCATCGTCGGCTTCATCATTCTGCTGGGATACGAGTGGTCCGCCAGCCGCTATGCCGGAGTCAACCTGCCCGGCCGCACCCTGGCTCTGGGCGGCTTCACTGCCTTCGCCATCGGCAACGCCATCGGACTGTCGCTGCTGTCCGGCGGTTCTGTACGTTATCGCCTGTATGCACGTCACGGGCTGGGGGCCTCCGACGTCGCCCACATGACCCTGTTCGCCAGCCTCTCTCTGGGTTGTGCCCTGCCACCGCTGGCGGCACTGGCCACTTTGAGCAACTTGCCGGCAGCCTCGGCGGCCCTGCGCCTGCCTGAAAGCCTGCTGGCCGGCATCGCCCTGGCTATCCTGCTGCTGGGCGCTGTACTGGCCGTCGGTATCTATCGCCGACGCCTGCCAGAGCAGCCTCTGCGCGACAACCTGCTGGTCCGGGTCGGACGCCGCACCCTGCGCCTGCCTGGACGCCGCCTGACTTTCCTGCAACTGATCATCACCGCCCTGGACGTCGCAGCAGCCGCCACCGTGCTCTACCTGCTGCTGCCCGAGGCACCGCCGTTCGGCGCCTTCCTGCTGGTGTACCTGCTGGCCCTGGCTGCCGGTGTGCTCAGCCATGTGCCCGGCGGTGTCGGGGTGTTCGAAGCCATCCTCCTCGCGGCATTCGCCGACAAGCTCGGTGCCGCGCCCCTGGCAGCCGCATTGCTGCTGTATCGCCTGATCTACGTAGTGCTGCCGATGCTGGTGGCCTGCGTCCTGCTGCTGATCAACGAAGCCCAACGCCTGTTCCAGACCCGGCAATCCCTGCGGGTAGCTTCCGGCCTGGCGGCGCCGATCCTGGCGGTGCTGGTGTTTCTCTCCGGCGTGGTGCTGCTGTTCTCCGGCGCCACCCCGGAAATCGATACCCGCCTTCAACACATCGGCTTCCTGATTCCCCACCGTCTGGTGGACGCTTCGCACTTCGGCGCCAGCCTGATCGGCGTGCTCTGCCTGCTGCTGGCCCAAGGCCTGCGCCGGCGCCTGTCCGCCGCCTGGATGCTCACCACCATTCTGTTGCTGGTGGGCGCCCTGCTCTCGCTGCTTAAAGGCTTTGACTGGGAAGAAGCCTGCCTGATGACCCTCACCGCCAGCCTGCTGGCGGTGTTCCGGCGCTCGTTCTATCGCCCCAGCCGCCTCACCGAACTGCCCTTCTCGCCTCTGTACCTGGTGGCCAGCGTCTGCGTGCTCGGCGCCTCCATCTGGCTGCTGCTGTTCGCCTATCAGGACGTGCCCTACAGCCATCAACTGTGGTGGCAGTTCACCCTCGACGCCGACGCCCCCCGGGGCCTGCGCTCGCTGCTGGGAGCTGCGGTGCTGTTGCTGGTGGTGTCCCTGACCTGGCTGCTGCGTACCGCACGCCCGGTCATCCACCTGCCCACCAGCGACGAGCTGGACAAGGCTGCGAAGATTCTCATGGCCTCGTCCCAACCCGATGGTGGCCTGGCCCTGACCGGCGACAAGGCGCTGCTGTTCCACCCCAACGACGATGCCTTCCTGATGTACGCCCGCCGCGGCCGCAGCCTGGTGGCGCTGTACGACCCCATCGGCCCGACCCAGCAGCGAGCGGAAATGATCTGGCAGTTCCGCGACCTGTGCGACCTGCACCACGCGCGCCCGGTGTTCTACCAGGTACGGGCGGAAAACCTGCCCTACTACATGGACATCGGCCTGACGGCGATCAAGCTCGGCGAAGAAGCCCGGGTCGACCTCAAGCGCTTTGATCTGGAAGCCAAGGGCAAGGAGATGAAGGACCTGCGCTACACCTGGAACCGCGGTACCCGCGACGGCCTGTCGCTGGAGATCCACGAGCCGGGGCAAGCGCCGATGGACGAGCTGAAAGTGATCTCAGACGCCTGGCTGACCGGCAAGAATGTCCGCGAGAAAGGCTTCTCCCTGGGGCGCTTCAGCGACGACTACCTCAAGCACTTCCGCATCGCCATCATCCGTTTTGAAGGACGCCCGGTGGCCTTCGCCAACCTGCTCGAGACCTACAGCCATGACCTGGCCAGCCTCGACTTGATGCGCGCGCACCCGGACGCGCCGAAGCTGACCATGGAGTTCATGATGGTCGGCCTGATCCAGCATTATAAAAATCATGGATACGCCCGCTTCAGCCTGGGCATGGTGCCGCTGTCCGGCCTGCAACCCCGGCGTGGCGCGCCGCTGACCCAACGCCTCGGCTCGATGGTCTTCCGCCGTGGTGAGCAACTGTATAACTTCCAAGGCTTGCGCCGCTTCAAAGACAAGTTCCAGCCCGACTGGGAACCCCGTTACATGGCCGTGCCGGCCGGGCTCGACCCGCTGGTGGCACTGGCCGACACCGCCGCCCTGATCGCAGGCGGCCTGACTGGATTGGTGAAACGCTGATGATTCAACGCTCTTGGCGGTATCTGCTGGCCACACTGGTGGTACTGGCTTTGCTTGCGGGTGGTGGCTACTGGTGGTGGAACCGCCCCGCCCCTGAACCGACCCTGGAACAACTGACCCAGGCCGACGGCTCGACCCTGACCCGAGTGACCCCAGGCGCCAAGGCCAAGGCCCGGGTGGTGGTGGCGGTGCTGCCTGATTCGACCCTGACCGACAAACAACTGCTGGCCCTGAGCCGCAGCGGCGCGGCGCAGATCGTCCAGGTGATCCTGCCCAAGGACGATTGCAAACTGCAGGAACATGCCCTGCAAAGAGCCCTGCCCCAGCTCAACGGCCCGGCCACCCTGGTCAGCGGCATCGGCCCGGGCGCCGCCCTGGCCTGGCGCTGGATTGCCTCCCAGAACGACGACAAGGCCCAGGCCGTGTCGGTAGGCTTCACCATCAACCCGGCGCCCGGCTGCACCGATCCACTGCCCAAGACCCTGGCCCACGGCCACTGGCTGGGGGCCTGGAACGACAACCCGGATGACGAAAGTGCCGGCTTCGTGCGTGATACCCCCAACGCCACCACCAGCATCAGCGACTACGACATCCACCTTCCCCAAGTGCTGAACAACGAGCTGCGCAAGCTGCTGGTGGGTTCGGAAAACGGCGGCCTGAACATTCCCGTGGTGGAAGTCCCGGCCGGCCAGGCCAAGGACACCGTGACCCTGTTCCTCTCCGGCGACGGCGGCTGGCGCGACCTGGACCGCGACGTGGCTGGCGAGATGGCCAAGATCGGCTACCCGGTGGTGGGCATCGACACCCTGCGCTACTACTGGCAGCACAAGACCCCTGAGCAAAGCGCCGTTGACCTCACCGAACTGATGCAACACTACCGGCAGAAGTGGGGCACCAAGCGCTTCGTGCTGACCGGCTACTCCTTCGGCGCCGACGTGCTGCCGGCGATCTACAACCGCCTGCCGGAAGCCGAGCAGCAGCGCATCGACGCCATTATCCTGCTGGCCTTCGCCCGTACCGGCAGCTTCGAGATCGAAGTCGAAGGCTGGCTGGGCAATGCTGGCAAGGAAGCTGCCACCGGCCCGGAAATGGCCAAGCTGCCCGCCGCCAAGGTGGTGTGCATCTACGGTGAGGAAGAAGTCGACGAAAGCGGCTGCACCGACAAGACTGCGGTCGGTGAAGCCATGAAGCTGCCGGGCGGCCATCACTTCGATGAGAACTACCCGGCGCTGGCCAAGCGCCTGGTGGATGCCATCGAAAAGCGCCAGGCCAAGGTTCAGGCCACCGCTCAAGAGTGAGCTGAGCTCACAAAACAAAAAGCCCCCGCTGCCGCAAGGCAACGGGGGCTTTTGTCTGGTCAGGATTACATCTCGACCTGAGTACCCAGCTCGATCACCCGGTTCACCGGCAGCTTGAAGAAGCGCAGGTTGCCGTTGGCGTTCTTCAACATGAAGGCGAACAGCGCTTCGCGCCAGCGGGCCATGCCCACCAGCTTGGAGGCGATCACGGTTTCACGGCTGAGGAAGTAGGTGGTGCGCATGGGGCTGAAGTCCAGCTCGTCCAGGTGGCACAGTTTCAGGGCTTCCGGGACGTCCGGTTCGTCGGTGAAACCAAAGTGCAGGATCACCCGGAAGAAACCTTCACCATAGGAGTCCACCTCGAAGCGCCGATTTGCAGGCACTCGCGGAATGTCCTCGTAGACCACCGTCAACAGCACCACTTGTTCGTGCAGCACCTGGTTATGCAGCAGGTTATGCAGCAAGGCGTGGGGCACGGCGTCTGGACGGGCCGTGAGGAACACAGCAG
>NZ_MOAK01000086.1:522862-546925 GCF_003732485.1 Pseudomonas protegens | reverse complement strand
CCTGCCCCCGATGCGGCGGCTGTACGCGGATGCTGCCGATAAAGATCGGCAGCGGCAGCCCGCCTTCGTCCAAGCGATCCACCAGCAATTCCTTGCCGCGCTTCCAGGTGGTCATGAGCAGGAACAGCACGATCCCCGCCAGCACCGGGAAGGCGCCGCCCTGGAAGATCTTCGGCACGTTGGCGGCGAAGAACAGCCCATCCACCAACAGGAATCCCAGCAGGAGCGGCACCACCAGCATCGGCGGCCACTTCCACAGCAGCAGGATCACCGCCGACACCAGGATGCTGGTGATCAGCATGGTCCCGGTCACCGCCACGCCGTAGGCCGAAGCCAGGGCACCGGAGGACTCGAAACCGAGCACCAGCAGGATCACACCCACCATCAACGCCCAGTTCACCGCGCCGATGTAGATCTGCCCCTGCTCGGCACTGGAAGTGTGCTGAATGTGCATCCGCGGGATGTAACCCAGCTGGATTGCCTGCCGAGTCAGGGAGAAGGCCCCGGAAATCACCGCCTGGGATGCAATCACTGTGGCCAGGGTGGCCAGCACCACCAGCGGAATCAGGGCCCAGCTCGGCGCCAGCAGATAGAAGGGGTTGCGGGCGGCTTCAGGGTTCTCCAGCAGCAGCGCGCCCTGGCCGAAGTAGTTCAGCACCAGCGCCGGCAACACCAGGGCAAACCAGGCCCGGGCAATGGGTTTGCGCCCGAAGTGCCCCATGTCGGCATACAAGGCTTCGGCACCGGTCAATGCCAGAACCACCGCCCCGAGGATGGCGACCCCCATGCCCGGATGCACAATGAAGAAGCGCACGCCCCACATCGGGTTCAGCGCCTGCAGCACTTCCGGGTGCTGGAGAATGCCGTGAATCCCCAGCCCGCCCAGAACCACGAACCAGGCCACCATCACTGGACCAAACAGCTTGCCGATGCGATCAGTGCCGTGTTTCTGGATCAGGAACAAGGCCACCAGTACCACCAGCGCCATCGGCACTACCCAGTGTTCCAGGCCGCTGAATGCCAGCTCCAGGCCCTCTACCGCCGACAGCACGGAAATCGCCGGGGTGATCATGCTGTCGCCATAGAACAGCGCCGCCCCGATCAGGCCCAGAATCACCAACATCGAACGCAAGCGCGGATAGGAACCGGCAGCACGCCTGGCCAGCGCGGTCAGGGCCATGATGCCGCCCTCGCCCTGGTTGTCGGCCCGCAGGACGAACAGTACGTACTTGATCGAGACGACCCAGACCAACGACCAGAAAATCAGGGCCAGGATGCCAAACACCCCGTCATGATTGACCTGAACCCCATAATGGCCGGCAAACACCTCCTTGAGGGTGTAGAGCGGACTGGTGCCGATATCGCCATACACCACCCCGACCGCCGCCACCAGCATCCCCAGAGGCTTGCCCCCGGAGTGTTCGCCACCCGCCGCCTGACTACTTGCCTGACCCATCAATGACTCCTACTACCAAGACCGGGGCTTCTTATATAGAAAGCACAAGGTTATACAAGCGCTATTCTCTAAACTTGTGCAGTTTGCCCTACAACTTGCAGGTTTTTATTACCACTAAGGCCTTAACTAACGTCGTATAAAAACCACCAGGCATAACGGGAGGAAGCATAGTCCAGCGCTCGTCGTATTTCCCCTGCATAAAGCTGGTCAAGCGCGTCGACCATCGCTAGAATTGCGCACTTTTTGATCAGAGGCGCAGCCAGCGCCCAACCGTCGCACTTGCCCCCCAAGTGGCTCGACACCCAATACCGAGGTTAGACATGTCCACCCCCTCCGCGCCGGCCAACCCGAAAGTCGGCTTCGTATCCCTGGGTTGCCCAAAAGCTCTGGTCGACTCCGAGCGCATCCTCACTCAACTGCGCATGGAAGGCTATGACGTGGTCTCCACCTACCAGGACGCCGACGTCGTGGTGGTCAACACCTGCGGTTTCATCGACTCGGCCAAGGCCGAATCCCTGGAAGTGATCGGCGAAGCCATCAAGGAAAACGGCAAGGTCATCGTCACCGGCTGCATGGGCGTGGAAGAAGGCAATATCCGTGACGTGCACCCTAGCGTGCTGGCGGTCACCGGCCCGCAACAGTACGAGCAGGTGGTCAACGCCGTGCACGAAGTGGTGCCGCCGAAACAGGACCACAACCCGCTGATCGACCTGGTGCCGCCGCAAGGCATCAAGCTGACCCCGCGGCACTACGCCTACCTGAAGATTTCCGAAGGCTGCAACCACAGCTGCAGCTTCTGCATCATCCCGTCGATGCGTGGCAAGCTGGTCAGCCGTCCGGTGGGCGACGTGCTCGACGAGGCCCAGCGCCTGGTCAAGTCCGGGGTCAAGGAACTGCTGGTGATCTCCCAGGACACCAGCGCCTACGGCGTCGACGTCAAGTACCGCACCGGCTTCTGGAACGGCGCGCCGGTCAAGACCCGCATGACCGAACTGTGCGAGGCACTGAGCACCCTGGGCGTGTGGGTGCGCCTGCACTACGTGTACCCCTACCCGCACGTGGACGAGCTGATTCCGCTGATGGCCGCCGGCAAGATCCTGCCGTACCTGGATATCCCGTTCCAGCACGCCAGCCCGAAAGTGCTCAAGGCCATGAAGCGTCCGGCCTTCGAAGACAAGACCCTGGCGCGGATCAAGGCCTGGCGCGAGATCTGCCCCGAGCTGATCATCCGTTCGACCTTTATCGTCGGCTTCCCTGGCGAAACCGAGGAAGACTTCCAGTACCTGCTGAACTGGCTGACCGAAGCCCAGCTGGACCGTGTCGGTTGCTTCCAGTACTCGCCGGTGGAAGGCGCTCCGGCCAACGACCTGGACCTGGAAGTGGTCCCGGACGAGGTCAAGCAGGACCGTTGGGAGCGCTTCATGGCGCACCAGCAGGCAATCAGCTCGGCACGCCTGCAACAGCGCATCGGCAAAGAGATCGAAGTGCTGATCGACGAAGTCGACGAGAATGGCGCCGTGGGCCGCTGCTTCTTCGATGCGCCGGAGATCGACGGCAACGTGTTCATCGACGGTGCGGGCGACCTGAAGCCGGGTGACAAGGTCTGGTGCCGGGTCACTGACGCCGACGAATACGACCTCTGGGCCGAAACCCTGTAAGGCGTAAAAAAACTGCCAAGCCCCGCTCTCGCGACGAGATGCGGGGCTTTTTTCGGTCTATCGTTAGCCCTTGCCAATCACATCAGGGGCAAGCGGCATGCGCCACCACTCGGTCATCCATACACCGAAACTCAGCGACTACCCGGAACTGGTCCGCGTCTGGGAAGACTCGGTGCGCGCCACCCACGACTTTCTCCCGGACAGCTATATAGAGCTGCTGAGAAACCTGGTGCTGACCCGCTACCTGGATGCGGTGATGCTGATCTGTACCCGGGATCAGCGGCAACGCATCACCGGTTTCGCTGGCGTGGCGGCAGGCAAGATCGAGATGCTGTTCATCGACCCGGCACATCGCGGTCAGGGCCTGGGCCAGCAACTGCTGCACTACGCAGTGGAACACCTGAATGCCCAGCAACTGGATGTCAATGAGCAGAATCCCCAGGCCCTGGGCTTCTACTTCAAGCAGGGCTTCGAAGTGGTCGGTCGCTCTGAGCAGGACGGTATGGGCCAGCCCTACCCGTTGCTGCACATGCGCCTGAAACAGGCACAACTGCAGGCCCGACGCGGCTAAAAGCCACAGCGGGCAAATGGACCCGCGATTAACCGGCGCCAGGCAGGTACAATAGCTGCCCTCTTTTGTTACGGCCCCTGTCATGACTGACCCGATTCGTCTCTCCAAACGCCTCATCGAACTGGTCGGCTGTTCCCGCCGGGAGGCTGAGCTGTTCATCGAGGGCGGCTGGGTCACCGTAGACGGCGAAGTCATCGACGAACCGCAGTTCAAGGTCGGCGCGCAAACCGTCGCTCTGGACCCCGAGGCCAAGGCCACCGCGCCGGAGCCTGTGACCATCCTGCTCAACGTGCCTGCCGGCCAGGACCTGGACAGCGCCATGCAGTCCATTGGCGCCGACAGCCTGTCCGAAGAACACCGCTACGGCAAACGTCCATTGCGCGGGCATTTCCTGCGCCTGACCGCCAGCGATGACCTGCAGCCCAACGCCAGCGGCCTGCTGGTGTTCACCCAGGACTGGAAAGTGCTGCGCAAGCTGACGGCCGACGCGGCCAAGATCGAGCAGGAATACGTGGTCGAGGTCGAAGGCGAGATGATTGATCACGGCCTCAACCGCCTGAACCACGGCCTGACCTACAAAGGCCGCGAGCTGCCACCGGTCAAGGCCAGCTGGCAGAACGAAAACCGCCTGCGCTTCGCCATGAAGAACCCGCAGCCGGGCGTGATCGCGCTGTTTTGCCAAGCCGTCGGCCTCAAGGTCGTCGCCATTCGCCGCATCCGGATCGGCGGCGTGTCCATCGGCAAAGTGCCACTGGGCCAGTGGCGTTACCTGTCGGCCAAAGAGAAGTTCTAAAACCGCCCCCATTCAGACGCCGTGCCCTGGCGCGGCGCTCCACGCGCATTGATCAGGACTGTAACCATGATTCATAACGATGTACTGCGCAGCGTGCGCTACATGCTCGACATCAGCGACAAGAAGGTCGTGGACATCATCAAGCTCACCGGCTTCAAGGTCAGCCTGGACGACATCGTCAGCTACCTGAAGAAGGACGAGGAAGAAGGCTTCGTGCACTGCCCGGACGAAGTCATGGCGCACTTCCTCGACGGCCTGGTGATCTTCAAGCGCGGCAAGGATGAAAGCCGTCCGCCGCTGCCGATCGAACTGCCGGTGACCAACAACATCATCCTGAAGAAGCTGCGCGTGGCCTTCGAGCTCAAGGAAGACGACATGCACGCCGTACTCAAGGCCGCCGACTTCCCAGTGTCCAAGCCCGAGCTCAGTGCACTGTTCCGCAAGTTCGGCCACACCAACTACCGTCCCTGCGGCGACCAGTTGCTGCGCAACTTCCTCAAGGGCCTGACCCTGCGCGTACGCGGCTGAGCCCCACCCGGAGCCGGCATACAGCGTCAGCGGCCCTGATGAGCCACTATTGCCCCAGGCAATAGTGGCTCCCCGGCAAGCACCTGAAGATTAGGGTATGCACACCTCCTATCTGCTCAGGACTTCCCATGCATCCCTACTTCTCCCTGCAAGGCCGCACCGCCCTGGTGACCGGCGGCACCCGTGGCATCGGTAAAATGATCGCCAAGGCTTTTGTCGAAGCCGGCGCCCGGGTGTATATCTGCGCCCGTGATCCCGAGGCCTGCCAGCAGGTCGCCGAGGAACTGGCGGCATTGGGCGACTGCCGTGGACTGGCCGCCAACCTCGCCAGTGAAGAAGGCGTACAGCAACTCGCGGCCACATTGGGCCAGCAGCTCGAATCCCTGGACATTCTGGTGAACAATGCCGGCACCACCTGGGGCGCGCAGCTGGAAAGCTACCCGGCCAAGGGCTGGGAAAAGGTCATGCAGTTGAACGTGACCTCGGTGTTCAGTTGCATCCAGCAACTGTTGCCGCTGCTGCGCCGGGCCGGCTCGGCGGCCCGGCCGGCGCGCATCATCAATATCGGCTCGGTGGCCGGGATCAGTTCCTTTGGCGAACAGGCCTACGCCTACGGCCCGAGCAAGGCGGCGCTGCACCAGATGTCACGCATTCTCGCCCGGGAGCTGGTGAGCCAGCACATCAACGTCAATGTCATCGCTCCGGGACGTTTTCCCAGCAAGATGACCCAGCACATCGGCAATGATGAACAGGCCCTGGCCGAAGACGTGGCGCAGATCCCGATGCAGCGCTGGGGACGGGAAGAGGAAATGGCCGCACTGGCCATCAGCCTGGCGAGCACTGCGGGGGCCTACATGACCGGCAATATCATTCCTCTGGATGGTGGGTTCAGTCTCTGATCGGTGTCGTGCGCTTCGCCGGCAAGCCGGCTCCTACAGATTGCGCGAGGCGTTGTAGGAGCTGGCTTGCCAGCGAACGGGTTATCATGCCCTCCCCCTACCGCCTCGACCCCAGAACATGACCTACAGAGTTTCCCCCATCGGCTTCGTGCGCTCCTGCTTCAAGGAAAAGTTCGCCATCCCTCGCCAACCGCAACTGGCACCCGCCGCCCGTGGGGTATTGGAGTTGGTGGCGCCCTTCGATCAGGGCGATGCGGTGCAGGGACTGGAGCAGGTCAGTCATGTCTGGCTGCTGTTCCTGTTTCACCAGGCCCTGGAGGAGAAACCCCGGCTCAAAGTGCGCCCGCCGCGTCTGGGAGGCAACAAGTCCATGGGGGTCTTCGCCACCCGCGCGACCCATAGACCCAACGGCATCGGTCAGTCGGTGGTCAGGCTGGACAAGGTCGAGGCCAACCGCCTGTGGATCTCCGGCATCGACCTGCTGGACGGCACACCGATCCTCGATATCAAACCCTACGTGCCTTACGCCGACATCATTCCTACAGCGAGCAATGAGATCGCCAGTGCTGCACCACAGATTATTCCGGTGCAGTGGCAGGACAATGCTCTGCAACAGGCTCAGACCCACGCTCAGCGCCTGCAGGAGCCCTTGGTGGAACTCATCGAGCAGTGCCTGGCCCAGGACCCGCGCCCGGCCTATCAGGTGCCCACTGCCGAACGGGAATACGGTGCGCAGTTCTGGGACTTGGATGTGCGCTGGCATTACCCCGAGCCAGGGCTGATCCGGGTGTTGGAAGTGGTCATGGCGGGCTGAACCCCGGAAACGAAAAAGCCCGCGTTGCCTTTCAAGGCAACGCGGGCTTTTCTGTGTCCGGGAGAACACGCCCAGTCAGCGCGAATGTACTGCCTGGGCAGTTTTCGCGAGCAAGCTCGTTCCTACTTCTCGACGAAGGCGCGCTCGATCAGGTAGTCGCCCGGCTCGCGCATGCGCGGCGAAACGGTCAGACCGAAGCTGTTGAGCACTTCGCTGGTTTCATCCAGCATGCTCGGGCTGCCGCACAGCATGGCGCGGTCGTCCTGCGGGTTGATCGGCGGCAGGCCGATGTCGCGGAACAGCTTGCCGCTGCGCATCAGGTCGGTCAGGCGGCCTTCGTTCTCGAACGGCTCACGGGTCACGGTGGGGTAGTAGATCAACTTCTCACGCAGCGCTTCGCCGAAGAACTCGTTCTGCGGCAGGTGCTCGGTGATGAACTCGCGGTAGGCGACTTCGTTGACGTAGCGTACGCCGTGGCACAGGATCACTTTTTCGAAACGCTCGTAGGTTTCCGGATCCTGGATCACGCTCATGAATGGCGCCAGGCCGGTACCAGTGCTGAGCAGGTACAGATGTTTGCCCGGTTTCAAGTCATCCAGTACCAGAGTACCGGTTGGCTTCTTGCTGATGATGATCTCGTCGCCTTCCTTCAAATGCTGCAATTGGGAAGTCAACGGACCGTCTGGGACCTTGATGCTGAAGAATTCGAGATGCTCTTCCCAGTTCGGGCTGGCAATGGAGTAAGCACGCATAAGCGGACGGCCATTGGGCTGTTGCAGGCCGATCATCACGAACTGACCGTTCTCGAAGCGCAGACCCGGATCGCGGGTGCACTTGAAGCTGAACAGAGTGTCATTCCAGTGATGAACACTGAGGACACGCTCGTGGTTCATGTTGCTCATGTACGGGGGCTCCTAGAAATTGCCTGCGCTGACCATGAGCGCAATTGCACAGCATTCTAATGGCGGCGACAATATCTGTTAACTGGATTATTAAGATAAGGGTTATCGGTTATATCGATATGCGATTTACTCTCCGTCAACTGCAAGTCTTCGTCGCCGTCGCCCAGCAAGAGAGCGTTTCTCGTGCTGCCGGGCTTCTGGCCCTGTCGCAATCGGCGGCCAGCACCTCGATCACCGAACTCGAGCGCCAATCCAGTTGCCAGCTGTTTGATCGCGCCGGCAAGCGCCTGAGCCTCAACGCCCTGGGTAAACAGCTTTTGCCACAAGCGGTGGCACTGCTGGACCAGGCCAAGGAGATCGAGGACCTGCTCAATGGCAAGTCCGGATTCGGCTCGCTCTCGGTGGGCGCCACCCTGACCATTGGCAACTACCTGGCGACCCTGCTGATCGGCAGCTTCATGCAGGTGCATCCGGAAAGCCAGGTGAAGCTCCATGTGCAAAACACTGCGCATATCGTGCAACAGGTGGCCCACTACGAAATTGATCTGGGTCTAATCGAAGGCGACTGCAGTCATCCGGATATCGAGGTGCAGACCTGGGTCGAGGATGAGCTGGTGGTGTTTTGCGCGCCCCAGCACCCTTTGGCCAAACGCGGCCACGCCACCATGGAGGAGCTGACCCACGAAGCCTGGATTCTCCGGGAACAGGGTTCCGGGACACGCCTGACCTTCGACCAGGCCATGCGTCATCATCGCAGCGCGCTGAACATCCGCCTGGAACTGGAGCACACCGAGGCCATCAAGCGTGCAGTGGAATCGGGATTGGGGATCGGTTGCATCTCCAGGCTGGCGCTGCGCGATGCCTTTCGTCGTGGCAGCCTGGTGCCAGTGGAAACACCGGACCTGGATCTGGCCCGGCAGTTCTACTTCATCTGGCATAAACAGAAGTATCAGACTTCAGCCATGCGTGAGTTCCTCGAACTGTGTCGTTCCTTTACCGCCGGGGTACAGCGCAGCGATGAGATCGTCCTGCCGAGCATTCCTTAGATCAGGATCACTGCCCAGACGATGGTGATCATGCTCAGGGCGATAAACTGCGCTGCGCTGCCCATGTCCTTGGCGTTCTTCGACAACGGGTGACGATCCAGGGAAATGCGGTCGATCGCTGCCTCCACCGCCGAGTTGAGCAACTCGACGATCAACGCCAGCAGACACACGGCAATCAGCAGCGCGCGCTCGACCCGGCTGACATTGAGCAGGAAGCTCAAGGGAATCAGGATCACGTTGAGCAACACCAACTGACGAAATGCCGCCTCGCCGGTGAAGGCGGCGCGCAAGCCATCGAACGAATAGCCGGCGGCGTTGAGGATGCGTTTAAGACCGGTTTGACCTTTGAAAGGCGACATAAGCTGAGCAACTGAAGAAAAAGGAGTGGGGAAGCTAGTTCAAGCAAAGTCAAAAAAGCGTGAACAGCCCGTGGGTTAATGGCTGGAAATTGACTCAAGTTGTTGCAAGAGCAAGGCCGCCTGGGTGCGGGTGCGAACCCCGAGTTTGCGGAAAATTGCCGTCACGTGAGCCTTGATCGTCGCCTCGGAAACACTCAGCTCATAAGCGATCTGTTTGTTCAGCAACCCCTCGCAGACCATGGTCAGAACCCGAAACTGCTGAGGCGTCAGGCTTGCCAGGCCTTCGCTGGCGGCCTTGGCTTCAGCCGAGACACTGACTTCTTCAAAGGCTTGCGGCGGCCACCAGACGTCGCCATCGAGGACACTGCGTACTGCCTGCTGAATGACTTCCAAGGAGCTGGACTTGGGAATGAAGCCGCTGGCCCCGAACTCGCGGGAACGAACCATGACGGATGCTTCTTCCTGCGCCGAAACCATCACCACCGGAATCTGCGGATACTGCCCGCGTAACAGCACCAGGCCAGAGAAACCGTAGGCGCCAGGCATGTTCAGATCCAGCAGCACCAGGTCCCAGTCAGCCTTTTCGGTGAGACGGGTTTCCAGCTCGGCGATGCTCGCCACTTCCACCAGACGCACATCAGGACCCAGGCCCAGAGTGACGGCTTGATGCAGTGCACTGCGAAAAAGCGGGTGATCATCGGCAATCAGGATTTCGTATGTGGCCATTTTTCAAATGATCCTGTTTTTCATGGCAGGGCTGATGCATTCAGCCCTTACCCAAGCAACACGGGGGCTCGCCAGAGGGCGATACCCAAAGAGCACGAACGCCGCGAAAAGCCTGAGCAAAACGGTGGTTCAAACAGCGCTGGCGCCCTAATCGGCGCCAAGCATGCCCAGCGAAGCCAGGGTGGTCAAGCTTGAAGCTTTGCGGCATCTTAGCCAGCTAACTAATAAGAGAGCCCTCATGCGAAGCCAAGCCTTGCGTGCCGATGTCCTGATGCTGATCACCGCCGTCATCTGGGGGTCAGCGTTTGTCGCACAAACCTCCGGGATGGATCATATCGGCCCCTTCCTCTATTCCGGCCTGCGTTTCGCCCTGGGCTCACTCTGCCTGCTGCCGCTGGTACTGCGCAGAACGCCCGCCGACCGCCAAGCCGAACCCCTGCTCAATCGTGGCCTGTTGCTGGGCGGCGTGCTCATGGGCCTGGCACTCGCCCTGGGGATCAACCTGCAGCAGGTTGGTCTGATGTTTACCAGCGTAACCAATGCCGGGTTCATCACCGGACTCTACGTCATTGTAGTGCCGCTGCTGGGGCTGCTGATTGGCCACAAAACGGGGCTGGGTACCTGGCTCGGCGCAGTTCTGGCTGTGGTGGGCATGTTCCTGTTGAGCGTCAGCGACAGCTTTCACGTTGCATCCGGCGACTGGCTGCAACTGATCGGCGCCTTTGTCTGGGGCGCACACGTGATCCTGGTGGGAGTATTCGCCAGCCACCACGACCCGATTCGCCTGGCCTTCCTGCAATTTGCCACCTGTTCAGTGGTAAGCCTGATCCTGGCGCTGTGCCTGGAGCCGATTCACTGGAACGCGATTGTCGCCGCCGGCCCGGCCATTCTTTACGGCGGCGTGATTGCTGTCGGCATCGGCTACACCCTGCAAGTGATTGCCCAGAAAGACGCGATCGCCTCCCACGCGGCGATCATTCTGTCCCTCGAAGCCGTGTTTGCCGCGATTGCCGGGGCCTGGCTGCTGGATGAATCACTGCAGCTGCGCGGTTACTTGGGCTGTGCACTCATGCTCAGCGGCATGCTGGTGGCCCAACTATGGCCGCAAAAATCCCAGGCAACGGCTACCACTACACAAAGGGCTTGAGCCGGGAATGCACTTCATCCTGCGGATCGATGGCCTTCTGGAACTTCGCCGACAGGTAATGAGTGCTGAATACATCAAGATAGGCGTCCATTACCTGGCTGACCTGCTCGTCCCCCGCCAACTCCAGGCATAGAGCGGCCACCTCGGCGGTACAGAAATGGTCGTCACGCTTGGAGCGCCGCAACTTGTAGCGCGAGAGCTTCTCGGACGACAGGCTCAGCACCGGCAAGTGCTCAAGATAGGGGCTCTTGCGAAACATCTTGCGGGCTTCGCTCCAGGTGGCATCCAGCAGAATGAACAGCGGGCGCTTGCCTTCCTGCTGCCGGACCTCGCTGACCACTCGCTCGGGGGCCACGAACTCTCCGGGAAAGACGATATAGGGTTGCCACTGCGGATCGGCAAGCAACGCCAGCAATTGCGGATCGACCTCGGTACGGGACCAGTGAAACGCCCAGGTATCGGCAATCACATCAGCGATCAACCAGCCGGTATTACTCGGTTTGAGCGGTTCCACATCGTGCATCACCAGGCACATGGCCGACTCGGCGCTGACCTTGGGCCGCCAGGCACACAGGCAATGACTGGGAATCACTCGGCAACGCGGGCAGCGCTCAGCCCGTGAGCCCCGTGCAAAAAAGGGTTTGACCGCACGAGCCATGCGCAGATCACGTAGACGGGATACCGCATGGCTCATCGCTGAGCACACCGGCAAAGGACAGGAATCGACACGGAAATAACTCGAAGGGGTAAAAAGTGGGACAAGTTTATCAGAGCTATCTGTTCAAACCTGTACCGCCTTCCTAGCTCTCCCCCTATAATTCGTCGCCACTGAACGCACAGTCGACTGGCTGGTCGAAGCATCAGTCACTGCACCAGGAGAGTTTCATGTTGCGCTTTACCATCCCTACCGTTGCCCTTCTGCTGGCCTTGCCCCTGGGTGTCCAGGCTGCATCCTTGCAAGAGTTCGAACTGAGCAAAATGCTGGAGAAGGTCGCTGCGGAAAGCAACGTCGGCACTCCCCGGGAAGTCAACGAGAACATTCTCGATCAGGGTTATACCGTTGAAGGCAAGGAACTGATCAACCACCTCAGCGTCCAGGCCGGCCACGCCGAACAGATGCGTGCCAACCCCAAGGCCGTCTACTTGCAACTGGGCGCCAGCGTCTGCCGCAACCCCAACTACCGCAAGCTGATGGCCAAAGGCGCAGTCATGCGCTACGAGTTCACCGAAAACCGCACCAATCGCCCTGTAGCCTCAGCGCGCTTCCAGGAATCGGATTGCCCTTCCCAGAAAGCGCAAAAGAAGAAGTGAATCAAGAACGGGACGCGCGCCGCTGCTGATCATCGGCGCGCAACTCCGCCACCAGGGCCTGCAGATATCGCGAAGGCCGCTCCTCCCCCGCCAACCGACGTCGGCATTCTTCCTCAAGGCTCAAATGGTGGGCCGCCGCAGCAGCTTGCAACAGCTGGTACAACTGCGGATCGACTTCCAGCACGACAGTGGTCATCCCTTGCCTCCCTGCCCTCGGCTTGCACGGACGAATGGCCGCGCCCCCTTCCTGGGCCCGGCTCCTGAACCCAGCGCTGCACTTTAGTAAATCAGAGCCACGAGCCCTTGCCGCGGCGCCTGACCAATGGTGCCAAGGCTGGTAAATTCACTAAGAAGCGGTTGCCAGCCAAGACTTTATGGGCACATGATCAAGTCATGTCCGTAGGTTCCCATCGATTGTTCCAGGACGGTTCAGGAGGCCGTTCTTGTGCGTCTTGCAGTGCATTTTTTTCTTAATAAAGGAAAGCAGAACCTCTGTGTATACCTCGATTGCTGCCCAGCGACGGTCAGCGGTGATCGGGACAGGAGAATTGCTCACACGCTGGGCTGAGCAGGCAGCGACACAGGCTGTGTCGTGGCACGTTCGAATACCTCGGTCGTGCACAAGGTTCTGTGCAGAAGGAGAAGCTGAATGCCTTACCAATCGAATGACCTGTTAACGCGTCATTTCCAAAGCAAGGGCGTCGACCTCACAAGCCAGGTCGAAGCGCAACTCAACCAGATTGCCCCCAACAGCCCGAATATCCCCCTCTATCGCGACATGGTGCTCACCGTCCTGCGCATGGCCGAGGACGACCTCAACCGCTGGAACGCCAAGATTACCCTGCAAGCGCTACGCGAGCTGGAACATGCCTTCCGGGTACTGGAACAGTTCAAGGGCCGGCGCAAAGTGACGGTATTCGGCTCGGCGCGAACGCCCAGCGAGCATCCGCTTTATGCCATGGCCAAGGAACTGGGAGCAGCCCTGGCCCGCTCGGACCTGATGGTTATCACCGGCGCCGGAGGCGGCATCATGGCTGCGGCCCATGACGGCGCGGGCCTGGAACACAGCCTGGGCTTCAACATCACTCTGCCCTTCGAGCAACATGCCAACCCCACCGTCGGAGGTACGGAGAACCTGCTGTCGTTCCACTTCTTCTTCACCCGCAAGCTGTTCTTCGTCAAGGAAGCCGATGCCCTGGTGCTCTGCCCAGGCGGTTTCGGCACCCTCGATGAAGCCCTGGAAGTACTGACCCTGATCCAGACCGGCAAAAGCCCTCTGGTACCGGTGGTGTTACTGGACGCACCTGGCGGACAGTTCTGGCAAGGCGCCCTGGACTTCATCCATAACCAGTTGGAGGCCAATCGCTACATCCTGCCCAGCGACATGAAGCTGGTGCGCCTGGTACACAGTACCGACGAGGCAGTTAAGGAAATCCAGCAGTTCTACGCAAACTTCCACTCCAGCCGTTGGCTAAAGCAGGAGTTTGTCATCCGCATGAACCACAGCCTCAATGAACAGGCGCTGGAACACATGCAGACAGCATTCGCCGACCTGTGCCTGAGTGGCCAGTTTCAGCAACATGCCTACAGAGGAGAGGAGCACGACGAAGTGCAGTTCAGCCATCTGGCGCGGCTATCGTTCGTTTTCAACGCTCGTGACAACGGCCGTCTGCGGGAACTGATCGACTTTATCAACCTGCCGGAGAACTGGACCAGGCAACAAACCGAGACCCGCCAACGCGTGCGAGAGACCAGTAAAGTCAGCTGATCTGCACCGTCTCCCGCTGCATCATGCAGCGGGTACAACCTCAGTCATCCACCCCTCGGCCGCTCAACAGGCGGCCGATCATGTCCATGGAATACCCGCGGTAACTCAGAAAGCGCCCTTGCTTGGCCCGTTCTCGGGCATCCACAGGAAGCCGCCCGGCAAACTTGCGCTGCCAGACGTCTCGCAACTGCTCCTGCCAGTCGATACCGCACTCACGCAGAGCAAGATCGATATCACCTCGCTGCAAGCCACGCTGGCTGAGCTCTTCGCGAATACGCATCGGCCCGTAACCTGAGCGGGCACGATAGGAAACAAAACTTTCGAGATAACGGGATTCGGACAGCAGCCCCTCTTCCGTCAAACGGTCCAGGGCGGCTTCGATCATTTCAGGAGGGGCGCCGCGCTGACGCAGTTTACGCGTCAGCTCGACTCGACCATGCTCGCGTCGCGCGAGCAGGTCCATTGCAGTTCGCCGCACCGCGACGAGGGTATCGAGTACGGCGGTCATTGGATCAATCAGATATCAGCGTCGGCCATATCGTCTTCGGTCTCTTTGACCGGATTGGCTTTGACGTCAGGCGAAGCGGTCAGCAGCTTCTCGCGGATCTGCTTCTCCAGCGCGTTGCCGATTTCCGGGTTGTCCTGCAGGAACTTGGCCGAGTTGGCCTTGCCCTGACCGATCTTGTTGCCCTGGTAGCTGTACCAGGCACCGGATTTTTCCAGGAAGCCGTGCAGCACGCCCAAGTCGATGATTTCGCCGTTGAGGTAGATACCCTTGCCGTAAAGAATCTGGAACTCGGCCTGACGGAACGGCGGAGCCACCTTGTTCTTGACGATCTTGACTCGAGTTTCGCTACCGACCACCTCGTCGCCTTCCTTCACCGCGCCGGTACGACGGATGTCCAGACGAACCGAAGCGTAGAACTTCAGCGCGTTACCACCGGTGGTGGTTTCCGGGCTGCCGAACATCACGCCGATCTTCATACGGATCTGGTTGATGAAGATCACCAGGCAGTTGGCGTTCTTGATGTTGCCGGTGATTTTACGCAGCGCCTGGGACATCAGGCGGGCTTGCAGGCCCACGTGCATGTCGCCCATCTCGCCTTCGATTTCAGCCTTGGGCACCAGGGCCGCCACGGAGTCGACGATGATCACGTCAACCGCGTTGGAACGCACCAGCATGTCGGTGATTTCCAGGGCCTGTTCACCGGTATCCGGCTGGGAAACCAGCAGATCGTCGACGTTGACCCCCAGCTTGCCGGCGTATTCCGGATCCAGCGCGTGCTCGGCGTCGACGAAGGCACAAGTGGCACCGGCTTTCTGCGCCTGGGCAATGACCGAGAGGGTCAGAGTGGTCTTACCGGACGACTCAGGACCGTAGATTTCAACGATACGGCCTTTTGGCAGACCGCCAATGCCCAGAGCAATGTCCAGACCCAGAGAGCCAGTGGAAATGGCCGGGATCGCCTGACGGTCGTGATCGCCCATACGCATTACGGCACCCTTGCCGAATTGACGTTCGATCTGACCCAGGGCCGCAGCCAAGGCTTTCTTCTTGTTGTCGTCCATTAAAGTCCTCACGTAATCAATAAGGCCTGACGGCCAACACCTGTATAAGTAGCCAGTATTATTCCACAGCGCTCGAGGATCGCCTACCCCTGATTTGCGATTTCTGCTGCAGCGTGTTGCAGCAACCCCTCTAGCGCGGCCTTCACCGTTTGTCGGCGAACCTCATCGCGATTCCCGGGGAAGTGTCGGCACTCGGTGGTCAACGTCTCCCCCGCGCCCCAGGCCAGCCATACCGTACCCACCGGTTTCTGCGCAGAACCGCCATCCGGCCCGGCGATACCGCTGACTGCCACGGCAAAATGCGCATGACTCTTGGCCTGTGCCCCCCGGACCATGGCCTCCACCACTTCTCGACTGACCGCGCCGACCGAATTGAACAAATCGGCCGGCACATTCAATTGCAGGGTCTTCTGGCGATTGGAATAGGTGACATAACCGGCCTCGAACCAGGCCGAACTGCCCGGGATTCGCGTGATCGCCTCGGCAATCCCACCGCCGGTACAGGACTCCGCGGTGGTGACATGGGTATTCAGAACCTGCAGACGCCGGCCGACTTCAGCGGCAAGCTGGGTAATTTCTTTCACAGTCCTCTCCTGATGGGGCTGGCGTGTGCCTACCGTACACCAGGAGAGAAGGCTTGCAAGTGACAAGCCGTCAGGAAACCGAACGGCTCTGGGACACTGCTTCAGATGAGGAGGCCTCGACCAGCCCTGCCCCGTGCCAGGAATAGCGCCAGCCACGAAGCTGGCGCTGGCGCCCCGCTACCCAAGCCTGCCGGAATGAACAAGAGCACCAGTACCTGTCCGCCAGTGTTCCCTGCGCAGAAAGGTCAGGCCAGCAAGTCCCAGGTCAATGCGATTGCACCGCCTGGAGTGGATGCATATGCCCACAACGCCTGGCCCGCGGGAATACGGATCGGGTACGGCATGACAATCTCGGAGTCGCTGCCGGAAATGGTAGAGCCATTGCCAGAGAAGATGATTGCCGCATTGGAGATGGAAGAACCGGTCGGTCCCACATACAGATCGACAACCCCCGTCGAAGTCTTGATCAACCCCGTCTGGATGATCAGGCCACCCGTGTTTTGAGCAGCCGAAACAATCTCCACAATCCCTTTTGGGAATACGGTAATGAAGTGCTTGCCCATGGTTACTGCGTTCATATTTTTCACCTTTGAATGGAATGGTCGGTCACGAAGAGTGCCGTTTTCATGTCGCTCAAAGGCGATGGGATCGAAGCTCATGGCTTTCTCAATGGGCGAGCCACACAAGCAAACCCATTGAAGTCTCGAAGCAGCGATGCAAAAGCCCCGCCCTATCACGGGGCTCCTTGCTGTTTTTTAGAACACGTTGTCCCAGGTGTAGCTACCGGTTTTCCACTTGTGGTCCGGGTAGAAGACACGCGGCGGTTTGATGGTGGGGGTGTACCCGAAGCGAGCCCAGATCGGCCGCTCGGTCACGATTGTGAAGCTGCCGTTGGCCTGCAAGCGGATAGTGGCGCCGGGACGGCCGGCGGTGCCGCTCTGCCACACGACGGCATTGTTCGCTGCGTAGATCACCAGGTTGCCGTCGCCCTGCATCACGCATCTCACGCCGCCTTTGTTCTGGGTGTAGGTCGCCCAGACGACGCTGGAGTTCGGGCCGTAAACCACCAGATTGCCGTCACCCTGGAAAACCAGGGAGTGATCGCCCGCACTGTAGAACTGCCCTGGTACCAGTTCCGTGGTACCACCGATGATCATGGCGGCCCCGACAGCCGGAGTGAACACGCGACCGTTGGGTGCATACCAGTGAGGGATGGTGTCGACGGTGACGATGTTCCCGTCATCCTGGACCTGAGTGAACGCACGCAAAGACGCATCTTCGCGAGAACCCATGGTGGGATCGCTGGGTGTCGTCGACCAGATACGGCCACGCAGTGGGTCATCCAGTACGAAGCCATAGTTCATGAAGACCATCATGGGGTCTTTTTTGTTGCCCTTGCTTACATTCGTGAAGGGCGTGTTCTGATCGGCGACCCACGCCAACTGAGCACCGTCATAAAGCGCGAGGTTGCCATCAGGCTGAAAGAGCAACTTGAAACGCTTGTTGGGGGACTGCAGATACTGGTTCGGCGCCATGTAATAGCGCGCAGGCAGTACAGAAGAACCGTTATCGGTAAAGTCGTATCGAATCCAAGCCATATTGATACCTATTGAGTCGAATGATCAGTCGCGGAAAAGTCCGCTCTCATGTCGCTCTTCGGCGATTGCCCGAGGCACGAGGCCTTCACGTGATTCAAGGTTCCGCAGCGGGAACATTTGATCTGGAGCTCGGTAAACTCACCCACGCGGGCGAGAAGTCGTTTGCAATGACCGCATCTGCATTCTTTTAACATCGACAAGTCCATTTGATTTCAGTCACACCACGTGCCGATACCAACCGCGGCAGCAGTCCATTTTTCCTACAAGCCTCAAGGCCATCAGTTCATCGCCGGAGCGCCTTGCACCAACGCCTGAGACTCACGCACCCACTGCTGCAACGCCTTCAGTTGCTCGGCGTTGGCGTGGCATTGGCTGTAGTTGTCGACGACGCTGGCGGCGACGGTAGAGAGTGCAAGGCCCGAGGCGGCGCCATCAGCGACGCTGGGGCCTGCGGCCAGGGGCAGGTTGGCGGCGCCGGCGTCGTGCACCCGGACAAAACCATCAGGCACAACGCAGGCGTTATCAGCCGCTTTCGAGACATAGATAGGAACCTCCTTGGTGATACTGGCGCCCGCCTGATAGACCTTGACGACGCGATCGACGTACTCGACCACCACCTTCTCCTTGACCGTGCCCAGGGCCTGGCCTTGTTCGAAGGATTGCTGCAGCCGAGCCTCGTCGAGGCGCTGGTGTTTAGTGCGTTCACTGCTGGCGCCGCTGACAAAACCGAGGGCATAAAGCAACGCAGCCGCCAGGGCTACGGCCAGCCAACCGCTGATGTTCATCAAGCCACTCCTGCTATCCGTAAAAGAAATGGGCCTGCCGATCCGCGGCCATCAGCCCCCCATCAGGCAGGGAATTCAGACCACGGGCAGGCAAAGCACCGCCCGCGCCCTGGCCCAGAGTTGCAGGCGATCCTGCAAGCCGTTCAAACCACCGTTGATGCGGCGGGTAATGCTGTTGAACTCATCGCGATCGGCCAGGGCATTGAGCCCGCCGCGTTCCCAGAACCAGGCCGCCGACTCGGCGGCCCATTGCGGCTGCTCCAGCAACTGCGGCAACTCCAGCAGGCGCTCATCACCGAACAGCCCGAGGCTGCACTGGCGATAGTTGCTGCGCCCGGTGATCTGGATCAGACCACGCCCGCGATAACGCTGGCCGTCACCGTCAGCCTCCGGTGTGTTGCCCAAGCGTGCCGCGAGCGTGCCGGTGTCGTACTTGCTCAGGTATTGATCGCTGCCGAGCTCACGCACGTATTGCAGCTGCCCGGATTCGTGACCGATCTGGGCGAGAAAGGCCGCCTGGCGCTTTGGCGTATCGATCTGCCGATGGGCCATGGCGGTGTTGAGTGGAGAAACAAAAACGCCCGCGTGGTGGCGGGCGTTAGGCATGATTTGTTGCAGTTGTTGTTCGGTGATAGGCATGGTCGGTGTTTGTAAATGGGATAAGAAAACGCCCCGAGGTTGCGGGGCGTTTATGAGATCTGTTCAGCCATCCAGGTTGGCGCTACCGGCCGGAAATTGGCATCTGGAAAATCCGCCGACTGAGGCCAGTCGCGCAAGGCCTGCATATGCACAAGCAACGCCTTGAAGTGTTCCCCATCAATGCTCGTCGGAACGTCAATCTCCAACTGATCGCGATGACGTTCTCGCAGCCACATCAAGGTAGCCAACTCGGTATCACGCCAATTGCGCTCGTTGTCCTCCTTCGCAGGCAATGGCACCAATGCGCCGTCGATATAGGCTTGTACCTCCGCTGCGGACATGGATACCAGATGGCCTGGGATGAAGTGCCCGGGGGCATCGTCATCATAAGCATGAACATTGTTAGTCTCGGGATTATGGAAATACTTCATGTGCGCAACTCCGACCAAACGGGATTAACTGGACTGCCTAGAATCACTGAATAGGTTGCCCCAGTCGGGACAACGAACGCAGCGTGATAGGCAGAAGTTGTCACAGTCACTCCGCCGCAACTGGCAGAAATCCCACCGGTCGTAATAGACACTTGGACCTGAATTGGTCGGCCCGTAGTGTTTGTATAAACGGTGCCA
Source organism: Pseudomonas protegens (assembly GCF_003732485.1). GTDB lineage: Bacteria > Pseudomonadota > Gammaproteobacteria > Pseudomonadales > Pseudomonadaceae > Aquipseudomonas > Aquipseudomonas protegens_B. The sequence continues at coordinate 527,143 of NZ_MOAK01000086.1, read as the reverse complement.
GAAACACGGTTGGCCGTGACGTTCTGCCAGGTCTGCCCATCACCCAGACCACGGGGCCTAGCGTCTAATGCTGAAACGTTTGCAGCCAAGCCAGCAATGTCGATGTTTCCCTGATTGACGGGTGCGTTCCAGGCCTTGATGCACCACATAACAGCCAGGTTGCGTGGACGGGTTTCACTGCCACCCGATGAATTTGTCCTTAAGTTTTCATCCTCAGTGACTCCATTCCCTGTATCGCCATAGACCCAGGAGTCAAATACATTTCCCGCGTATGAAGAGTCCTTTACTGAGTGCGTATGACTCTTGAACTCATCAGCTTGCCAACTGCCAAGTCCCCTTCCCGCATCGACGCCTCGCCCATGATCCCAACCCCGCAGAAACTCCCCCCGCGACTCCGGCAAACGGAAGTTCCCCTCGCCCTCGCCCCCGGTGTTGAAGGTCGTCCCCAGGTAAGCCGCCAGATCCGGATAGGTCGCCGCACTCTGCACACTGCCATCCACTTCCAGGAACCCCGCCGGCACCGCCCCCTTGGGAAACGGCACCATGGCCCCCACCGGCAAGGCCGACATGTTCTTCAACAGCGCCTCGATCTCAGTCTTGGTGTAGGTCACCGACTTGGTATAGGCATCAGTAATCCCATACTCGGCCAAGGTGCTGCGGATTTTCTCCGGTGGAATCGAATCCCGAACGATCGCCTTGATCGCCGCCAACAACTGATCATGCTCGGCCTCGGCCGGTTGCCTCCCTCCCGCACGAATCACGTTAAGCAATTCGTCGGTCACCGCATTTCCCCAGTCGGAAGAAATCAGTGAGCCCACTTGCCCCGTGACCGGGTTCTCGTCGACAAACTTCCCGTTCACCAGCCCTGCGCTGGGAACACTTTTCGGATAGTCCACGTTGTCTAATCCTCTCTATTCGTAGTTGATGTACACCTGGGTATGGGCCGGTGTACTGCGATGGATCAGGCACTCCAGGGCGCTGCCCGGGTTCATGCCAAAACGTTCGCCCCAATAGCTCGCGCCAAAGCGTCGGCCCAGTTGCAGGCGGCCGCCGGTATTGAGGGTCCACATGAAATTCGCCCGCCAGGTGCCGAAATGGGCGTGACCAAAGCGTGAGCGGCCCATGCGTGGGGTGCTCAGTTCGGTGACGCTGGCATTGGGGTAGCCCTGGCTGCGGGCGATTTCGACAAAGTAGGCGGCGCGCTGGCTGCCCACCGCCAGCAGGCGGCGGCGCACGGCCAGGCGTCGGTCTTCGAACAGCGGGGTCAGGCCCAGGCAGGGATCGGGCAGGTTCATGACCTTTTCCCAATCGGTCACCAGTTCGCTGACGCTGGCCGGGTCCATTTCGTTTTGCAGGTCCACGGCCCGGGCGTCGATGCGCGCCAGCTCCTGGGACACGCCCTGCAGTACCCGTTCGAGCTCCGGCACCCGCTCCGGGTCCCAGGCCGGGCCGCTGGGCAGCAAGCTGTGCAGTTGGCCCTGGTACTGGGCGGCACTTCTTATGGCAGCCATTCACAACCTCCAAACACCAGCAGTTGGTTGTTTGCCGCAGGAACATCGGCCGAAGGCGTCAGCAGGCGGTGATCCTGCTCGCCGGTGGCGCTGCTGATGGCTTCGCGGATATGGCTCAGCAACAGCGTCTGACCCAGGCCGGCCTCGCGGCTGTGCAGGTCGCGCAGTTGGTCCTCGACGGCGGCGCGCACCGCGCTGGTGTCGGGGGTCAGGCGCAGTCTGTAAGTCACCGGCAGCATCACCGGGGCCAATACATGCACTTGGGCGGTGACCGGGCGTAGCGGTTCGATATAAGCCTGAACCTGCGCCAGTTGCTCGGCGTTGGGGATCGGCTGCGGATCGTCGTCACGCATGACAAACAGGCCCACAGTGCCCGGCCCCAGGTAATTGCGCCGGGACCAGGCGCGGGTGATCCCCGGGCACTCCAGCGCCCAAGTTTCGTAGTCGTCCGCCGAGCCGCCGTGGGGAATGATCCGGTATGAACGGATCACTCGAGCCCGCAGCGACTCGAGGCTTTCTTCGGCCACACCACCGGTCAGGCCCGGGGCCAGAACGGTGAAGGGATTGCTGATGCCTTGCACCGGCTGCACCGCGATCAGGCTCAGGCCGGCATCGGCATTGCCCAGAGTACCGCCGTCGACGGCCTGGATCGTGGTGCTATTGAGCCCGGCGCTGGTGGTGCGGGCGGCGGTCACCTTGTAGCTGCGACCGTCGCTGCTCTGCAGCAGGGTGTCGACATCCAGCACAGCACCGGCCGCGGCGTTGAAGCTGACGCTGCCACGGGCAGCCTGGGCCGCCTTGCGCGGCTGGTTCAGACGCAGCGCGGCGATGCGTTCCAGGGTCGACTCATCAGCCTTGTCCGGAAGGATCTGCTCGGCGATCCAATCCAGGTAGCCGTACAGGCCAAAGGCGGCACCGCTCAAGGTACGGGCCAGCACTTGGGCATCGGACTGGCGCAGCGAATCGCTGGCCAGGTCGCTTTGGGTGCGCTGAATCAGCACCGGCAGCGAAGGGGTTTCAAACGGCATAGGTCACCTGCCAACTGTGAATGGGGTTGAGGTCCAGGCGCTCGCCGTCGGCCAGGATCAGCACCGTGCGCAGGTTCAGGCGCTGGGCATCGAGGCGTTCACTGAGGATCTCGACGGCATTGCAATGACCGTCGTCGATCAGCCATTGCAGGGCCTCACGGGCATAGAACTCGGCGTCGAGCTGGGTCTGCCGGCTGAGCTTGACCCGCCGCAGCAGCCACAGCCGCGAGCCGATGCGGTCGTCGGCCACCGTGGGAAAGCTGTCGCCCCACCAGCCGTAGCGCTGGTCGTCGTCCAGGGCGTCGTCATCGGCGGCACGGCGCCAGGTGAACAGGCTGATTTCCACGGCCCGGGTCAGGGCGTTCTTCAGGTCATAGGTGGCAAACATGCTTAACCTCCCACCGGCACGCCGGTCTGACCCGGGCCGGGTTGCACGCCGCTGTGGACGTGGTTGATCTGGCTGATGCCGGCGGCAATCTGATCCCCTTGGGAGACGATCTTGCCGCTCTGGGTCAGGGTCGGTGTATCGATGTTGACGCCGCTGCTGGCGCGGATATTCAGGGTCGCGGTGTCGATGTCGATGATGCGGCCGCGCTTGAAGTGGATCTTGTCGCCTTCGTCGGTGTAGATCGCCACTTCGCCGGCGGCCAGGGCCTGCAGGCGATAGCGCCGGTCCGCCACCACCAGCACCACCGCGTGGGAACGGTCGCCACCGAGGAAGGTGGCAATGCCCTCGGCGCCGGCCAGGGGGTTGCTGGTGAACCCGTAAGGCTCGAAATGCTCCATGTCGTCGTTGACCTCGCCGGCGGTGAGGCGCATTTGCAGCGATTGCAGTTTGTTGGCCGAGTTGGCGAGCACCACGGTGCCCCGCGCCAACAGGCGTGTCAGTAGGCTCATGCTGAGTTCCTTGGGAGGTAGGAGCCGGCTTGCCGGTGAACAGGTTTTCGGCGTTGTCTGTGAGGGCGCTTTCGCCGGCAAGCCGGCTCCTACGGATGGACGCGGGTATCAGGTTTTCGCGGGTGCCGGGTTGGCATCGAAGGTGTGGGGCGGCGCCACCTGCAAAGTCGTGATCGAGCCCTGCTCGGACAGCGACCAGGTGACCTTGGAGATCAGCATGTCCCGGTCAACATCCAGCACCGGATCGATCACTCGCACCAGGGTGTTGTGCCTCCACAAGTCGCCGTTGCTCTGGCGCCAACCCTGCACCTGGTAGGTGGTGGTCAGGGCCTTGCCGGTGCGGGTGCCGCACTCCCAGTCGGCCCGCTGCTGAGCCAGTTCGGCACTCAGTTGCGCGGCTTCGTTGATCACGGTCACGCGCTTGCGGGACACCCTGGCGTCGTTGGCCTGACCCGACACCTCGCTGACCGCGGCACCGCTGCTCTGGTCGCTGCCCTTGTGCTGGCCGATCACCCGGTATTCGGAAAACACCGCGGAAAAATCCATTGCGGCATTGGCCGAGAGGATGTTCTTGCCCAGCTCCAGGGCATCGCTGGCGCGACCGCCACTGCCCGGTGCCGCCAGCAGCAGGTAACCGTCGGCGTCATCGGTGGAGAACACCCGGTACAGGGTCAGCAAACGGTCGATGGAGGCGAACACCGTCTCCCCCGGCACGATGCTGTGGGTGTGCAGCTTGCTGGTCGGGGCAATCTCGCTGCGGACCCCAACCCCGTAGGACCCGGCCAGGGCGCGGACAATGCTCAGCACATCCTGCTGGCGCCACTGGCTCGGCCGGTTGATCGCTG
>NZ_MOAK01000086.1:501534-522761 GCF_003732485.1 Pseudomonas protegens | reverse complement strand
ACCTGGCAGCGAGCGCCGGGGCGGATGCGCACCTGCGCGTCCTGCCCCGGCCACTGCCAGGTGATGTTGAGGCTGAAGGTGCGGAACTGACGCTCCAGGTCCGCACTGATCTCGACGCTTTTCCAGCCGCTGTAATCCAGTCCGTCCACCGTCAGAGTGACAATGTTTGCCAGTTCGTCCATGGGTCACTCCCGAGCGATTTGCAGGTTGGCCGGCGGCAGGAAGCCCGGATGGGCCACCCGATTGCGCTGCACCACTTCGCCGACCCGCGTCGCATCGGCAAACCGCTGATAGGCCAGCACCAGCGCCGGCAGGCTGCTCTTGGGGCTGAGGCTGACCAGCCGCACCCCCGAGGACGCCACCGCATTGAGGTGCCCCTGCACCTGCTGGCGCAGGGTGTTGAGCGCCTGGTAATGCACCGCGTCGGCCTTGAGCGCGGCTTGCCAGATCAGCTCATTGAACTGATCGCGCAGCGCCAGCACATCGTCGGCCACCGGCACTTCCAGGCGCTGCACCGGCCGGCTGGCCTGCTGCGCCAGGGGCGGCGTGTTCTTGAGCTTCACCACTGGTGTGGACACCGGCAACGCCGACACCAGCCGGGCGATCTGCACCAGCAGCGCATCCTGAACCAGATTGGCCACCGCCTCGGCCGCCGCCGTGGTGTCCTTGCCGGTGGTCAGCTTCGGCGCATCGATGCGCCTGGCCGCCTCCACTTGCTGGGAAATATCGGCGAGCATCTGACGATAGCCGGTACGGGCAAAATCCTTGAGCCCGCGCACATCCTCCAGCAACCCCTTGAACTCCGTGCTCAGCTCCTTGGGTACTTCCTTGATCGCCTTGACCAGGGTGTTGAGGTCGCCATAGAACTCGATCAACGGCTTGAACTCGTGCTCGATGACCTCGTACACCTCGATCAGTCCCTTGCGCAGCGAATCCACGCCAATCCGCGCCTGCTTGATCAGGTTGGTGGCAAATTCGAACCGCAGCACCGCCGCCCCCAGCAAGGTATCGCTGGCCACCAGCACCTGCTGCTGGGTATTGACCACCGCCGAGGGAAAGCGCAACGGCTGGTCCGGGTAGAACTTCAGGCTGAAGGTCACCAGACCGCCGTCCTGGCGGCTCTGGGTCATCTCGCATTCACCGACCTTGACCTGCATCCGCCCGAGCCAGGGGTGCACCAGCTCGCCGCTGCCCTCCTCCAGAGCCTTGAGCAGCCTGTCGCGCTGCTCCAGGCAATCGGCACCGACGATAAAGGCCGTCAGATCGTGGATTTTCGCCTGCTGTCCCAGCCCCTCGAAGAAGGGCTGGTCACGCTGCGGGTACTCGTGCAACTGGCCTTTCTGCCCCACCGGGGTTTTCGCCTGGTCGACCCAGAACGGCACGCCGCGAAACGAGGCGGGCAACAAACGATCACGCCAGTTATCCGCCATTGGAACCTCCTAGGGAAAGTGAGCGATAGCCCAGGGTCGAAGCCACGTTCAGGCCTGGTTGATTGGTCTTGGCCTGTTCGGCACGCAGGCCCGCCGGGGCGTTTTCGAAACGCACGGTCAACCCGCCTTCGAGTTGCGTGCGGTTGTTGGCGGCGTTCTGCTGGATCAGGGCACTGGAGTTCTGGGTCAGCGAGCTGCCCTGGGTTGCGGCAAAGGGTGATGCCAGCCCGCCTTTACCCTCGGCGTTGATCTGCCTTTGCGCCTCGGTAAAGCCTTCGACCTTGCCGGTGACAGTGGCAATCAGCCCTCCGAAGCCGCCCTCGAACAGCTCCTTGATCGGCACCATCAGCGCTTGAAGCTGGCTCCACAGCCCGGAAAACCAATCGGCGATGGGCGCCCAGTTACTCATGATCAGCTCCATCGGCGACCAGTCGAACAGGGCCTCGATGGCCTTCCTGATCGAGTCGATACCCGGTTGCAACTCGGCCCAGATCGAGCCGAAAAAGCCCGTGACCGCTCCCCAGTTGTTGTAGAGGATCACCAACGGGGAAAAGTCGAACAGGGTTTGCAGGACTTTCTTGACCCCGTCGATGCCCGGTTGCAGCGCCGCCCAGATCGTGCTGAAGAAGCTGCTGACAGCCCCCCAGTTGTTGTAAAGCAACACGGACGGAGAAAAGTCGAACAGCGTCTGGAGCACCTTTTTGATCGCCTGGATACCCGTTTGCAACACTGCCCAGATCGACGCAAAGAAGCCTGTGACCGCGCCCCAGCTCTTGGTGATCATGTCCATCGGCACCCAGTCGAACAGGCCTTTTAGAAAGGCCATCGCCGGTACCGTCAAGGCCTTGAGCGACTCCCAGATGGATGCGAACAGGCCCGTCAACCCAGCCCAGTTATCGATGATCAGTCCCAGAGGTGACCAGGAGAACACTTCTTTGAGGAAGCCAACGACCGAAGCCGTCATCGCCTTGATACTTTCCCAGAGCCCGGTAAAGAACACCGTGATCGCGCCCCAGTTGCCGATCAGCATGCCCAGAGGCGTCCAACTGAACAGGGTTTTCAGCCCCTCCAGCGCCTGCGCCGCAAGATTCTTTGCGCCCTCCCAGAGGCTGACGAAAAAGGCCGAGATCGGCGTCCAGTTGGCAATGATCACCCCGGCTGCCAGAGCAATGCCCATGGCAATCAACATCACCGGGTTGGCCTTGGCCACCGTGCCCATCAGGTCAAGCACCTGGGTCGCCCCGGTCACGGCGGTTTGCATCGCCGAAAAGGCAATGGCGCCCATCGCCAGCCCCTCAACCAGCTTGGGGTTGTCATCGAGCAGTGTCCCCACGCTGTTGAGCATGGGCTCCAGACCGACCACCAGCGCCCCCACCGCCGGCGCCAGCGCAGCATCAATGGCCGAGGACACCTTGGACATCGACTGACTGAATACATTCATGCCTTTGGCCGCATCAGCCGGCGCGCTGGAGTCGCCGACTTCGGCCAGCTTGCCCTTGAACGCATCGCAGGCCTTGATCCCGTCCAGGAAAGGCGTGATCAGGCTGCCGCCCTTGAACAGGCCGCTGATGTTCAGCTTGCCCAGCCCGGCCTGTTCAAGGTTTTTCTTGAAAGAGTCGACCTTGCCTTGAAGGGCGACGAGTTTGGGTGACAGTTCGTCGATGCCGGTCAACAGCACCGACTTCTTCTCTACGGTTTGTGTGTCTGCCATCACTGCACCTGCTGCATCGCATTGATCCGTTGCGCGTGCTCCAGGGATTCCCGGAGCACATCCAGTGGCCTGGCCATCATCTGTTCGGGGTCGACCTTCCAGAACCAGGCCAGGTCATAGGCGACAGCGATCAGGTCGGCGATGGCTGCGATGCCGCACTCATGAAAAAACTCGCCACCGCCCAGCTCAGGGCGTTGAGGTCCACCAGGTCCAGCTGGTTCACCGAGGACGGTGGAATACCGGCGCAGACCGCGATGTACTTGGCCGCGACGTCCATGTCGAGGCTGACCTCTTCGCTCTTGTCGATCTTGTACGGCAGCGCCTTGATCGCTCGCACTTCCTGCACCGTCGGACGGCGCAGGGTGAGTTCGGCCAGGGGCTCGCCGTGGGCCTCGATGGGCACCTGCAGCTTCACGGCATTGCTCATTGCCAGGTCCCCTTCTGCCCTTCGAAGTTCAGTTCGATGCTGGCGTCGTCGCCCTTGGCAATAGGCTCGTCCACCAGGTAGGCGCCGGCCAGCACGTAGACCTTGCCGTTGGCGAACTCGCAGGTGACGGTCATGTCGGAACCGGCGATCAGCTGCTTGAGCGGAAAGTCCGGGGTGTGCAGCGCGGTGACTTTGAACGACGGCGTGAGGTCGGTTTCCTTGTAGAACCCCGGAACCACGGTTTCCCGCTTGACGGCCATCAGCGGTGCTTCGCAGCCGCCGCTGATGGTCAGTTGAGCGCCGTCCACTTTGACGTAGCAGGTGCCCGCGATCAGTTGACCCATGTTGTTTCTCCCAAAAAATAAGCCCGCTCAAGGCGGGCTGAAAAAGCGCAGTGATGCAGGTCTGGCTCAGGCCGCAGCGTCGTACTGCAGACGGAATTGGTTGAGCAGCGCGAACACTCGCAGGCCGTTGATGTAGTCCGGCGGAAACAGCACGTTGACCCGGCTCGGGTCCTGCACGTCGCGTTCGACGATCAGGTGCTCGGCGAACAGCTCGGCGTTCTCCACATGGCCTTCCAGCTCCAGCTTGGCGTACTGGGCAATCAGCTCACCGCGAATGGTGCTCGGGGTGACGATCGGCTGGCCGGCGCCGAAGCGGGTGCCGTCGGCGGCCAGCTTGTGGCGCCCGTACTTGCTGGTGATCACGCTTTGCAGGCGGCGCACGATGAACGCCGACTGGTGCATGGTTTCGCTGTCCAGGTAGGAGTTGTCGGCCTGGCCGTAGGCGTTCTTCTGGTAGGTGGTGATCGCCCGCTGAATGCGCATGTAGCCGCCTTCGTAGTAGGCGGTGGCGATGCCGTAGCTCAGCAGCGATTGACGCTCGGTCAGGGTAAAACGCTCGCTGGCCGGCGCCGGATCGATACCCGGCAAGCTACCGCTCTGGGTCGGCCGACTGGCGTCGGCAGAGATGAACACCGAGGTCCGTGCCGCCAGGGCTGCGGCCTGAACCCAGACCGGTTGTGGCACGCCGGTTTCCAGGGCCTGGATGGTGATGTGCTGATCGTTGCGCGCCTGCCCGGCCGCCACCAGGGTACCGACGGTGCCGCGCTTGGCGCTGTAGACGTGGCCAAAAAGCTGCTTGGCCCAGGACCAGCGACCGGTGCTGTCATCCATGACGGCTTGCCAGGTGTTGAGGCTGGCCGTATCGGTCCAGGGCATGCAGATGAACTCGAAAGGCTCGTCGCCCAGGGCCGCCAGCGCAGCCACCTGATCCGGCACACCGGTGCCACCGGCCATCTTGCCCAGCACCAGAGTCAGGCCCGCCGGGGTCTGTTCGCCATTGCTCTTGCCCAGACGGTTGAGTTGCAGACTGATGTCGTTGCCGCTGTCGCCGGTCCACTTGACGCTCAGGGTCACAGTGCCGTCGACGGCTGCCGCAGTCACCGGCAGATCCACCGCCGCATTGACCTTCAACGCCAGGGCGCTGGCCGCCTGAGCGGCAGTGGCGCCGCTGACGATGGATGCCTGCACCCGCACGCCACCAACGTAAAGGTTGAGCAGGCCGCTTTCGCTGGCGGCGCCAGTGATCTTCACCTCAGCCTTGGCCACACTGCCTTCAGTGCTGTGCAGCGGCAGGCACCAGATCTCGCCCACCGGGTCGGTCTTGCGCCAGGTTTCATACATCGAAGCGAGCATCGAACCTTGCCCGCCGATACTCTTGGCCAGGGCCACGCTGGACACCAGCACCAGCTTGCCGAGGTCATCGCCGGTCTGGTTGTCATTGACTTGGGCGACGATCAGACGACGCATGGCCGAGGACGCACTATTGGCCGCCGAATTGTCCATCTCGGCGTAGAACAGCGGCACACGGATGTCCGCCGGAATATTGCTGAAACCGATCGCCATTATTTGGCTCCTTGAGATTTCGCCGCTTTCACGGCCTTGCTAGTGATATCGCCATCGGCCAGACGTCGGCGCCACCAGGCATTGTCCGGCACTTCACGGCCTTCTATCGGCAGCAGATCGCCTGCCTCCGGGTCCGGTACGGCGCGGCCGGCGACCGGCAGCACGGTGATGCGTTTGCTCATTGCTTCAGCTCTCCTGAAAAAGTCAGCTCCAGGCGCCCGTCGGGACCTGGGTGTTGCAGATTGGGGTCCGCCGGATCGATGGCATCGACCCGCACCGTGACCCCGGTCAAGGACGGCAAGCCGTCGAGTTCACGTTCATGCCAGGTCTCCGCCGGCTGACTGGGCAGATTGCGGCCCAACTGGAACTCGGCGAAGAAGCGCAGGCGATAGAGCAGTCGGGTGGCGTTGAGCGACACCAGCTCGCCACCGTCGTATTGGATCGGGTTGTACTCGACGCCGGGCTTGAAGCCGACCAGGGCGCGCCAGAGTTCGGCGCGTAAGTCGTGGAGTTGCTCGAGGGCTTGTTGTGGGTTGCTGGCGTCGAGGAGCAAGGCGACTTCGAAGCGGTCGCGGATGATCTGGCGGTAGGCGTTCTGGGCCGTGTTGGCGGAGGCCAGATCGTTAAGCGGAGCGACGTAGGCGGCGGGAACAGCGGGCGAAGGGTTGCTGCTCAGGGTGTCGAGGTTGATGCCGACAATGATGCGCTCAGCAAGGCTGGGACACCGGGTTTGCAACTGAGTGAGAACAGCGGTGAGTTTCATAGAGAGGCTCCTGGTTTTCGGTGCATGCAAGCTCGATGGACACCGACGGGTCACTCCAGCCCGGCAGGCAACACCGCCTGAGCGCCTTTGAGACCAGCCTGAACCGCCGTCCAGAACTCGGCATTTTCATAGCCCATGGCCCAGACACTGGTACCGCCCAGCCCCAGCTTGGTGACCAACGCGGTCTTGGTCTGGATGCTCGTGGCATCGTCGTACCAGAGCACCGGTTGTGCCCGCTCCTGGGTCCATTCCACGCCATCGGCGAAGTTCTGCACCGGGCCCCAGGTGGCGTAAGGCGTGGCCGAAGCGACGTCCAGATGGGTAGCGGCGCGATGCTCGGCAATCACTTCCTGGTAAGCCGACCAGTGCACCCGATTGCCAATGCTGTAGTCCTGACCGTAAGCCGGGAGCCCCGCCAGGACCTTGCTCGGCGCGACTCGCGACACGGCGTAGCGGAGCAGCGCCTGCTGCCAGTCGGCGCCCGACTCGGGGCCGGGCCAGACTTCATCGTGGAAGCCGCCGCTGCTCCAGCCGGGCCCGACCTGGTCATAGGTCATGACCTGGAAGTAATCCACGGCCGCGCCCAGGGCCTTGTAGTCGTAGCCTTGGAGGTACTCGGGCTCGCGGTCGCTGGATTTGGGCGGGATGCTGATGATCAGCTTCTTGCCGCTGGCATGCAGGGCGTTGCCCAGGGCTTTGACATAGGCGGAAAACGCCTTGGCATTCCTCGGTTCGACCTTTTCGAAGTCCAGGTTGATACCGGCAAAACCGCCGTCCTTGGCCAGCGTCACCAGTTGCTTGATGCTGCCGGCACTCAAGGTCTTGTCGTTGACGATGGAGTGGGAAATGGCCGGGTCGAAATCACCAATGCCTTCGTTGTAGTCGGAGACGGTCGGATACAGCGGCAGGGACTTGGACTGGGCGAAGCGGATGATGTTTTCGGTGGTTTCGTTCATCCCCTCCTGATGCAACTGGCCGGTGACCGTCAGCCCGTAAGTACTGCCCAGGCCGACGGCAGAAAGGTTGCGGTAGAACGCTTGCAGATTGCTGTAGGACGCTTCGACCTGACCGTCGGTGTAGGCCAGGACAAAGGGCTCGGCATGGGCTGCGGTTGCCAGCAACAGGGTGCAGCCCGCGATCAATCCCTGAAAAAAATGCCGGATGCCTCGCTTCGAGGCCGGGCTGCTGATGCCTGGGTTCATGAATACTCCTGCGGGTTTTCCGCGTGGTTTGAAAGGAAGTGAATGCTGGATCGGGGACGATCCGAATGAGCCGCCCGCGAGGGTGCTCGCGGCGCCATTGAAGGGTTAAAGCTGCACCACCCTGAGTGGTTTTTTGGCGGTGTTTTTCTTGGCCTTGGCCTTGGCTTTGCCTTGCTTGCCGCCGTTGCATTCGACCGTGGTGCTCCACCCGGACGGGTTGAACATCTGCTCCACCGAGTCCACCAGGTACTCGCCATCCAGACCGGGCTTGAAGCCCTGGGCATTGATCAGGCGCTCGGCGAACAGGTCGGTGCGCCCCGGCATCTCCAGACGGACGTTGGCGTTGCTGCGGTTGAAGGCGGCCAAACGGGCCTTGGCCGCCTGCTCGGCGGCGGACTTGTTGGGGTACAGGTGCCGATCGGTATGCACTGCCGGTACCCTGTCCGGTGAGTCGCTGTTGCCCAGGTCGATCACCCTGAGCGTGCCGCTCTTCTTGTCCTGATGCCGGGTCTGCACCGCCTTGTGGGTGCTGCTGTCACTCAGGCGGAACTGATAGCGGCTGACGTCGCCGCGGCTGAGGGTGACCACGCCCAGGGCCTTGCCGCTGGCACTCAACCCGGCCTGACGAGGCAGCACCAGCAACTTGCCTTCGGCCACCTTGGCGGTGCAGTCGTACTGCCGGGCCAGACGGGTGATGAAGTTGAAGTCGGACTCATTGAGCTGATCGATCCGCAGCACCTTGGTGGTGACGGGGCAGATGGGCGTCCAGCCGTTGCGGGCCGCCAGGTCGCGGACAATCTGCGCCAGCGCCACGTTCTCCCAACTGCCACTGCGGGTGGTCTTGCCGCTGCCGCGCATGTCGCTGGCCTTGCCGCGAATCTCGATGGAATCCGGCGGCCCGCTCACCACCACTTCATCCACCGTGTAGCGCCCCAGCCGGGTCAGTGTCTGGCCGGCGTATCCGAGGAAGATTTCAATGCTGGCGCCACGACTGGGCAGCGCAACCGCCGAGTCGCGGTCATCAATACGCAGTTCAAACTCGTCCGACTCCATTCCCGGTTTATCCGAGGTTCGCAGCGTCAGCAGCCGGTCGTTGATCTGCGCCGTAATATCCCGGCCATCGGCCAGGATGCGAAAGACTGGGGTCATGCTCCGTGCTCCAGAAAATGAAGACCCCGTACACGACGGGGTCTGTTGATTGGATGCAAGGTCAGTCCCATAGCTGAACCATCGCCTCGGCCCGAATCGGCAGATCCGGCAACAGGATCAGTACCCCGGCCCGAAAGGGTTGTGGCTCATCGGCCAGGCCCTGGTTGGCGTCCAGCACCACCTCGACGCTGCCATTGAGGTGTCCGTAGTACTGATGACACAGGGTGTCGAGCAGATCACCGTCAGAGGTTCTGCAGGTCGTTGCCATAGCTCACAAACTCCAGTGAAAAGCCTTGCTTGCGGGGAATACCGCCTGCCAGCAGGTGGCTCTGGTCCTCGTCGATGCTGGTGAGGCACCAGGTGCCCAGCACTTCGCCGTAGCCCGTGGTCAGGCTCAGGGGCTGCAAGCGCCGACCAATGCTGCGCAACGTCTGCAACTGGCCCAGCCCGCCCTTGAACCCGGGGTAGATCGTGCCCTTGAGGGAGATCTTGTCGTCGCCCTGTCCCACCGCCTGCTGCGCGATGCCGCGGCTCAAGCGCTCCTGGGCCGCCCAGCGAAAGCCGGTCTGGCGGCGCAACTCATCGAAGGCCGCAGTGTCGAGGTTGAAGTAGAAAGGCTCGGCACCGGCCCCCAGGGGCTGCAGGATCAACAGGTGCGGGAAGGGTTTCACCGCCTCCGCCGCCGGGGTGTCCTGAGGCGCCAGCGCACCGGAAGGGAAGATGTTGCCCAGGGCTGGGCTGATCTGCCCGCCGATGCGGTTGATCGCCGCGCCGGCCTTGGCCACCTGTTCCTGCAAGGCGCCAAGACGCTGCTGCATCTGCCCCGCCACGGTCACGGCCTGGCTGTACTTGGCCGCGACTTCACCCACCGCCGACTGCGCCGCGCCGATGCTGCGCATCGTGCGTTGCAGCTTGGCGCCCAGCACCGGGCCGACCCAGGGCAGATTCTCCAGCTCCGAGGCGGCGCCGGTGATGTCACTGATGGCGCCGTTCATGGGCCCCAGCATTTCATCGGCGCTGCGCCGCCCCGCCTCTGCTGCCGCCACCAGGGACGTGAGCCCCGATTGCAGCTGTTCCATGTAGGCCATGCCACCTCCTTAAACGTGTGCCGCGTCGAACAACTGACGACCGGCCGCCTGACGGCTGTATTCGTCGAACTGAAAGCGCAGATAGGGTTCCAGCTCCCGGGCCAGTTGCGCGGGATCTCTGACATCGCCCTGGACCGAGATCGACAGGTAAGGCGCGAAGCTGAACTGTTGTTCGATCGAAGGTGGCGCCGCCGATGTGAACGGCTCCGCCGGTTTGAGCAGCGAAGAGGTCGATGCCGACGGCGACGGGCTGGCCATCGAACGCACGGCCTGCCCCATCAGCGGAGGTGTCTGCCCCGGCTGGAAGGATTTGGCGATATCACCCATGACCGGCGGAATGTTCTGCCCGGCGTTGCGCATCATCAGCGGACCGGCTGCAGGCATTTGCTTGAGCGAGTCGTCGGAGCCGAACAGTTTTTTACCCAAGGCTCCACCAGCGGCCGAACCGCCCCAGGCGCCCAGTGCACCGCCCACCAGCCCACCAATAACAGTACCGATGACCGGCACCACGGAACCAATGGCGGCCCCTGCTGCTGCTCCGGCAGCGGCGCCTGCAAGATTGCCTGCCGCCTCGCCATAGCCTTCGGCTTTTTCATCCTGGGTCTTGGCATTCAGATAGGTGTCCGCAACCTGGAAACCGGCACCGAGCACCGATAGGATCGCGCCTCCCTTGAGCAAAGGTGCGAACCCTTTGGCCACAGAGCCAGCACCTTTCAGTGCGGCACCCGCCACGCCAGACCTGACCGCCCCTCTGGGCAGTTTTTCCAGACCACTGGGCGTCATCGGGCTCTTGCCACCTTGAATGCCCGCCCCCCTCGCAGGTGGCCTGCGCCTGTCAGCCTTACGCCCACCACGGCCCTGACGGCGTTGCTTGTCCAAGCCGCAGTCGATCATGGGCTCGCAACAGTCAATGCCTAGCGCATTGCGACCGGGCGCTCGCTTTGCCGCCTTGGGGTCAACCTTCAACCCACCCCGCAAGACATTGATCAGGCCCTTGCCCATGGTGTAGACGGCCATCAGCTTTTTCACCGCGACATAAGCGGCGCCCAGGGCGGTCACCCCCAGCACCAATGACGGGGCCTTCTCCGCCAGTTCGGTCAGCTTGCCGACCACCACCGTGATGCTTTGGGCCACCAGATCCGTGGCCGGGCGTAGGGCCTCTCCCACCGCACGCATGCCATCGTCGACCGCCTGCTCGCTCTCCTTCCACAATTGCGCGGAGGCTTGTCGACGCTCGGCGAGGTTCTTGGCGAGAACCCCCGAAGCACTCAACGAATCCTTCTTCACTTGCTCGTATTGCTGCCGGCCCTGGGTCTGGGCCAGCAAGGCCGCCTTGATCTGCATATCGGTGAACAGATCACCGGTACGCAGGGACTCTTCCAAAGCCTCAAGCATGGCCTTGGCCTTCGCCGGGTCCGCTTCCTTGCTGATTTGCGCCTGAGCCTCGGCCATCTTCGCCGCCTTGGCCGGGTCGATGGCCCTGACGTAACGCATGGCCAGGGCAAAGCTCGCCTCCAGGCTCGACATGCCCTTCTGGATACCGGTGTTCAGCGAAGCCTGGTAATCAATACCGGCGTCTTCATAAGCCTTGACCGCCTCACTGGAGCCGATTTTCCCTATCCAGTGCTGCAGCTGGCCGGCGGCCTCATCTGCACTGCCAGCGGTATTCATCTGCACTTGCAGCATCGACCCCAGCTGACTCACCGCCGCCATACCGGTGAGTCCCTCCCTGCTCGCACTCTTGAGCAGGGCCGGGAGCAAGCGCGCCATGTCGGCGGCCTCGAAGTTGCCCGCCTGTCCCTGCAGGGCGATGGCCTCCAGGGCCTGCTCCATGACCTTGGGGTCGCTGATACCGGGCTGCCGCTCAAGGGCCCGCATCAGGTTCGCCGTGTCATCGACACTCGCGCCCTGGCCCACCGCAAACTTGGCGGCCAGCCCTGCGTAGCCTTGCGCCTTGTCCAGTGACATACCCTTGGCAGTCATCTGCCCCACCAGAGCGGCCACCTCGTTACGGGCCATTCCCGTGTCCCGTGAAGTCTGAATGACGGTGCGGCTCAGTTGCGCTTCCTGAGGCTGGTTGGCCACACCGGCCTTGATCGCGATATCACGGATCAGTGCCTGATAATCGGCACTGATCTTGACCGGGATGGCCAGCTTGCCGATCCCGTCCTTGGCCAAGCCATAAGCCGCCTTGAAGTCGGCCTTGCCCTGGTCAATCTGCTGGTGCCCCCGGGCCTGCAGAGCAGAGCCCCGGGCCACATTACCCAGCGCCTGATATTCCTGACGCAGCTTGTGCACCTGAACACCTTGCTGGCGCAGCCCCTCCCGGCTTTTCTCCAACCGGCGCAACAGCCCGGCTGCCGAGGAATCGCCCGTGTCATGGGCCTTTTTCCATTCCTTCTGCAGGCGCAGGGTCTGGCCGATGGTCTGTTCCAGCACCCTGGCCTTGCTGCCTTGCTGCTCCAACTGCTTGATCCGGCCTTCCACCGTCTTGAAGGCGGCGTCCCACGTAGAACTGAGGGCAGTACCCACTACCACCAGCTCCGATACCAGCTTGTTCGCCATCTGCTTCTCCTGATCCTTGGGTGACGGGCTCAATCCGTGAGCCACCAGACCATGTCGGAAAACCTCATGGTCATGATTTCCTCGGCGGAAAAATGCAGCTCGCTGGCGAGCCGTTTCGCCGCCACCTTCATCACCGCAGGATCAAAGCTCGTCGTCTTGCACCAGGCGAAAATAGCCGGCCTGCAGACGTTGATAGTCCTTGAGCGCCATGCCCTCCAGGTCCTTGGCGCTGATTTGCGCCAGGCTGGCGAACAGCATCAGCTCGCGCTGTTCGTCATCGCCCACGGCCCCCGCAGTGGCCGCGCGCACGTCACGCACGGTGGGGGCGCGCAAGGTGACCTTGTCGCAGACCACACCGTTCATCTCCACCGGCTTGCTCAGCGCCACCATCACGCTGTCGCTGCTCAGGGTCATCCAGGCCGGGGTCTTGTCGATTGCTTGAGACATGGGGTGTCTTCCTTACAGGCCCAGGGCCGAACGTTGCGCGGCGAGCTGGTCGACGCCGTTGATCACGCGCTTCATGCCCAGGGCATCGATCTCGTAGATCAGCCGACCGTCAACTTCCAGCTTGTAGTAGGTCAGGGCCACGTTGTGCTTGATCTCGGCCTTGTCGCCGGATTTCCAGTCGCCCATGTCGACCTCTTTGAGCATGCCGCGCAGGGTGACGATCACCGGAGTGACCTTGCCCTTGAGCCCTTTGAACGCCCCACGGAACACACCGTTGAAACCGCTGCTATCGGCCAGGCCGAAGAGCTTCAGCGACTCACGGCGCACGCCGGTGGTGGTGAAGCCGGCTTCCTGTTTCTCCATGCCCATGTCCAGTTCCACCGGCACATCCATGCCGCCGACTCGATGCTCCTCGGTCTTGAGGGTCAACTTGGGCAGGGTCAGGCTCGGCACGTCGCCTTGAAAGCTGATGCCATCGACGAACAGGTTCATGTTCGCCAGGGTTTCGGGAATCATTGCCATTACTGCGGCTCCTTAAGCGGCTTGGTCGAGGACTTCGGTCAACCACTGGTTGGTGACCTCGACCCGGAAGTTGGGGTTTTCGGCAGGTGGGACGTCGGTGAAGCGGATGTTCCAGTACACCTTGCCCTGCTCCAGCTGGCTGGCAGTGTTGAGTTCAGTGTCGGCGTAGACCTCGAAATTGATGATCGCGCCCTGGTTCTTCAGATCACGCATGAACGCCTGCAGGCCCTCGGTGACGTCCTTGACGTAAGTCGCGGTGATCGAACGGTCCACTGCCCATTTGTGGCCGAAGAGGATGGCGTCCATGACGATGTCCATGGTCCGCACCCGGGTGACGAAGGCCCATTTCGGATCGCTGGACAACGTGCGGTTGCCCCACAGGCGGAAGCCCGCATCACGGATGATGGTGGTGATGTTGGCGTTGTTCAGCAGGTTGGCGCGGCAGGTTTCATCGCCGTCGAGGAACTCGATCGGCCGCTTGGTGCCGGTGATGCCGACGAATTCCTTGTTCGACGGCGAGGCCCAGAAGCCGTACTCGTTGTCGGTCCAGGCGAACAGACCGGCGACCCAGGCCGAGGCTGGCGCATCGACGGTGGCATTGGCGCCGTTGTCCCAGTGCTGAACACCCGGGTCGACCATATAGGCGCGCTTGGCGCCGAAGTTCTTGGCGTAGGCCATGGCCGCTTCGTCGGTGGTATTGGGACCATCGAGAATGGCCAGGCCACGCAGCTTGTCCGCCAGGGCCACCAAGGCGGTGCCGATGGCCAGGGTCGAACTGTGCTTGGGGGTGACCAGCAAACGCGGCTGGGCGTTGAAACGGCTCTTGCCGTCCAGCAGCGCCTGCAGGCCGGTGCGCTTGCCGTCGGCCAACACCCCGCCGATGATCGCCGAGGTCTGCTCAGCCGCGTCGCTCACCTTGGCCACGCCACAAGCGACGATCACCGCCTTGGCCCGCTGATAGATGGCCTGGCAGGCCTTGGTGATGGCCGCATCCGGGCCCCAGGCCGCAATGGCCTCACGCTCGTTGGTGATCAGCAGCAGGTCATTGGCCTTGGCAGCGGCGGTCGGGCCTTCGGTGAAGGTGTCCACCAGGCCGATGATCGAAGATGACGGCAGCGAAATAGTGCGCGTGCCGGTGTCGACGTTGGTGACGGTAACGCCGTGGAAAAAACCACTCATGGATAAACTCCAGACATGAAAAAGCCCCGGGTGAAGGGGGCTCGTAGAGATGATTGATTAGTGGGAAGCGGGAAAGAAAACGCCCCGGCGGTGCGGGGCGTTTACTGGGTTTGTTCGGCGATCCAGGGCGGCGCCACCGGACGATGTTCAATCTGTGGAAAGTCCGGGGATTGCGGCCAGTCGCGTAGGGATTGCATGTACACCAGTAGCTCCTTGAATTGCTCACCTGTCAGCGTCGTGGGGGCTTCAATTTCCAGCTGATCTCGATGCCGCTCGCGCAGCCACATAACGGAAGTCAACTCAACATCACGCCATCTGCGTTCCTTAGCCATGAACTGAGCAGGGGACGCGGGTGGGCGCGGGCCAAGTTCTGGTGTTCCGTCTTTCCCCTTCACGATCACCGTGTTTATGCCTACACCTGCAAGCAGTTCATCCCGCAAGCTCTGCTCCACTTCGACCACATCCGCTGGTATCTCTGAGTTGTAATCAGGGTGATACCAAGACGCCGTTTCAAAGCTGTAGAGGAATCCCATCAGTTACCCCACGCAAAGTAATAAATCGTTTGATTGCCAGCACCATTAGATGTCGAGACATCTTGCGTCAATCTGATAACCCCATTTGAAATCGGAACCGCGTAGGCGCTGTAGTTGCCTGTAGTGTTCCAACCAGAGACACCCATGCCTGCGATTACCCCGCAAATTGTGTTGAAGGAAACCGGCAAGCTCACATTAAGGCTCGACTCAGGCGAAACCACCACTGACCCCATCTGAATAATCAGGCCTCCCGGTACGTCAGGAATTCGGATTGAGTCGTTGTATGTATAGTTTCGCTTTGGCAGCAGCGCCGTTACCGCCTGATTGATCAGATACTCAGTGTCAACTTTTTTGTAAGCATCGGTAATGCCGTATCCGGCCAGGGTTGTGGCAGACTTCGCCAGGCCTATTACTGCCTGATTGATCAGGGAGTCCACGTCACCACGCTTGTAGGCATCGGTGATGCCGTAACCCACCAGGGTGGTCGCTTTCGTGGCTAGGTCTTTCACCGCTTGGTTGATCAGATAGTCCACATCGCCACGTTTGTAGGTATCGGTGATGCCATAGCCCGCCAGGGTGGTCGCTTTCGTGGCCAGGTCTTTCACTGCCTGATTGATCAGATAGGCCACATCGACTCGGTTATAGGCGTCGGTAATCCCATAGCCCGCTAAGGTGGTTGGATTTGCACCAGCAACGACAATGCCACGCTTGCTGACGCTGACCTGGGTGTAGGTACCAGCAACC
The DNA here is from genome assembly GCF_003732485.1 of Pseudomonas protegens. Classification (GTDB taxonomy): domain Bacteria; phylum Pseudomonadota; class Gammaproteobacteria; order Pseudomonadales; family Pseudomonadaceae; genus Aquipseudomonas; species Aquipseudomonas protegens_B. The sequence goes on along the minus strand of NZ_MOAK01000086.1, from coordinate 507,094 downwards.
TTGTCCGCAGGCAGTCTACTGTCGAAGGCGAGGTCAACGTACTCACGGGTGGCGAGCACTATGGACGGGTCGATCTTCAGTTGTACCGAGGTCGTACTGCTTACGATCAGGACCATTCGCAGCACTTGAGTCCGGCCAGAACCCTCCGCCATCTGCGGCTTGTAGCTTGGCGGGCAATTGCTGACCGCTATCAGGTCGCCTGCGGCATCGTAAAGCCCCATCTCGCGAATCCACCACCCGCCCTCTGTTTCGGGAATGACCATTTCGGCCATCACTTGGCTGGTGTTCGTTGGGTCTACGCTCAACGTATTGAGGCTGGCGCGGTAGCGTTCGTTTGCAAGGGTGGTTTGGGTTCGGGTGGGGGTTGGCAAGGTTCCATTGCCATCACCCACTGCCATCTTGCTGATTTGTAGTTTTGTGTCGAGGGCAGTGGCATTGGCCAGCTTGGCCTCGCCCACGGCGGTCAAAATTGCGAAGTAGGTCTGGCTCATGGATAGACGCTCAGTGTGTCAGTTGAATGCTCAATACCGGAGAACAGCAACGCTGGGCTGCTGACCTCAATGGGACCGGGCGAGTAAGGGTAAACAGTCAGGATTTCGCCATCGGTTGCGCCGGCACCAACCCAGGCTGTGCCACGTGTTTCTAAGCTGATGAGCAGTCCGCTCATGTGCCGGCTGACAGGCCTGGCGTCGTCGATCAGCCGGGTCAGTTCCTGGTACATTTCTTCGGTGATGCCGGTGTCCAGAACGCCGACTTTCAGGGCAAAGGTGGCCGGTTCGCCTTCAGGGACCGTCTGCCACCATTCGACCACTTCAATCAGGTAGCCCAGCGGCTCCACCACCCGGCGCAGTGCACCGACGGTGCCTTTGCGAGCGTGGATGAAGTACGAGGCACGAATGGCGTTGCGCTTGACCGTCTCGGACCAACGCGGGTCCCAGCGATCCACCGACCAGGCCCAGGCCAGCTGCGGTAACAGATGCACCGGGCAGGTGGACGGGTTGTACAGGGTGCGCAGCATGATGGCGGTATCGCTTGCGCTGGCCGCCTCAAGGGCGCGCTCCAGCGGCGTGCTATTGATCGGCAGTAGGCTGGTCATCTCAGCTCCCCAACGTGACGCTGTAACCGGTGCAATACGCCGCTTGAGCCTTGGTCGGGGTGATGTCTTGCCAACCCGCCAGATCGACCCGAGCCACGCCGGCCACATGCAACTGCGCATCAATGGCCGAACGGGCCACCTCGATGCCCAGGCGCCGGCGTGGGTTGACCCAGGCAGCCAGCTTGCGCTCGGCTTCAGCCAGGGCTGCGTCACCTTCCGGGCCGGAGCCCTTCATGTGCAGCACCGCATCGATGCGATACGGCAACACCTGGGCACTCTGGACCGTGACCCGGTCGCCGAGCGGTCGCACGTCTTCATCGTTGAGGGCTGCGGTAACGGTCGCCAGCAAGTCAGGACTGGCCGCGCCATTGCCTTCCAGGCTCAACACCGTGACCGTCACCCGGGCCGGCGACGGGCTTTCGGCCTCGGCGTCTGCTACCAGCGCGGAAGCGTTGCGGGCATGCAGAATGTAGCTATTGCGCGGCCCGGCGGTGGTCAGGCCTTCGTAGGCCAACTGCACCCGCTCGCGCAGCGCATCATCCGCCTCCTTGACCTCTGCCAACGGCGGCACCGCCTGCGGGTCTGCGGGCTGGATCACCAGGCGCTGCAGTTTGACGTTGGCCGCCAGGTGATCCAGGTCCGTGCCCTTGGCATGGGCCAGCAGCAGCGCCTTGGCCGCATCGTTGACCCGGGCCCGTAGCTGCATATCGCCATAAGCCGACAGCTCCAGCAGTTTGCTCACCGGATCGCTTTCAAGACTGGCCGTCCAGTTATCGCCCATGTGCCGGCGAAAGGTGTCCAGCTTGCCTTGGTACAAGGCCTCAAAATCCAGGGCCTCAAGCACCTGCGGCGCCGGCAACGCCGACAAGTCCAACGTACTCATGCCGTCACCTCCAAAACCGCGCTATCGCCCAGGTACTGGCCGGTCAGTTGAAAGCTGATCTGACCTCCCACTACCGCTACCACCCTGACCCGTTCCAGCCTCAGCCGGGGCTCCCAGCGCAACAGCGCTCGGGCCACTTCGGCCTGCACCGCACTTTTCCAGCCGCCGGTTACCGGCAAGTCGACGTAACGGCGCAGGTTGCTGCCGTACTCCGGGCGCATCCGCCGACTGCCCAGCGGCGTGGTCAGGATGTCTTCGATGGACTGCCGCACATGCTCGATGCCGGACAGCGACAGGCCGGTACGGCGATCCATTCCGATCATCACGTCACTCCTGCACTTGCAGATCCGGGTGGGTGTTCAGGTAGTCCAGGGCGGCAAGGTCGCCGGCCTTTACCGACAACTGCCCCTGGGCTACCAGCAACTGGCGACCATCCGGCAGGATCAACAGGCGTGAGGTGTAAAGGGTGTCGCGAAACACCACAGTGCCGGTGCCCGCAGGGCGACCGGGGGTTTTCTTAGGGGTGGCCATAGGCTTCTCCGGGTACAAAAAAACCGCTCAGGGCGGATTTATGGGGTGTTCGGTGAGAGAGGAGTCGTGAGGGCGACGACCCGCGAGGATCACTGCGGTGTTGCAGTTGAACCGGGACCCGGCATCACACCCAGATGGGTGTGGGTCGAGCCGACGTTGACCCCGTTGTGCTGCAAGCTCCCACCGTTGATTTGCACATCGCCATTCAAGGTGATTGCACCGGTCAGGGTGATGCTGGCGGCGTTGCCGGTCAGGGCGCTGTCGGTCACTACCACCGAGCTGCCGCCGACCTGAATGGTCACCGTGCCGCTGGGCAGGCTGATGCTGTAACTCTTGGCCTGCCAGTCATAGATCAGCGAACCGCCATCATCGAAACGCCAGACCTCGACGTGATCACGGTTGTCCGGCTGGGGCCCGGCGTTGCCATACAGGCCGGGGACGAAAGTGCCCTGGGCCGGCTCGCCGCTGGGGCTGATCAGCACGCCCTGCTCCCCCAGGCTCGGAGCCCGCCAGTGTCGGGCCTTGCCGGCGGCCTGGCTGTGCCAGCGGACCCAGGCGCTGGTCCAGCCGGCGCCATCGGAAACCCGCACCAGTCCGGTCGCCAGATCCACGCCGACCACACTGCAAGGCAGGATCAGGCCGGCAATCATGCGGTCGTGGGTTGCAGTCACGTAACTCACGCCATGTGCTCCGGCGACTGGTAGCCGCCCTCGTGACCGGGGCCGGTATCGGGACTGAAACCCAACACCAGCGTGCCCGGTGGTTGATTCGGCCAGGGCCATTGCTCCTGGCCAAGGTAGATAAGCTGCTGCCACTGCACGATCCACTCGGCCCTGTAAGCCGATTCCGCAACCGTGCCGGCAGGCTTGGCCCACACCGCCGTTACGCCTTCGACAAAATCCAGATCCCACTGCTGACAACGCAGCAGCTCGATCAACTGCGCCGCCAGAATGGCCGCCTGCAAAGGCGCCTGTACAAGTTCGGGATCAACCCGCACCCGGGCCTCCAAGGTGGCACGCATGCAGCAGCGGCCGTCACCCGGGTCGGCTGCCTGGTCCAGTGCTGTGACGGCAAAGTAGAGCGCCGGCTCAGTGGCGTCCTGAAGCGCCTTGGGAAATGCCTCAACCGTATGCAGATGGGGCATCGCCAGCTTGATCGTGGACGTGATGGCGTCTTTTAGCTGGGTCAGTTCGTTCATTGTCTAGTTCCAGAATAAGGTCGAAGCGGCCCGGCCACTGGGGCCTGGGCCGGTGGACCTTGTTGAGGGCCGGAGCCGATCAGGGCTCAAGGCTGATCCGAATGCGAATCCCGGGAAGGCGGTTCGCAAATCCCGATGCGCTTGGCCGCCCAACGCTCATAGAGGCCGATGGCGACGTCGGCGCCGGCCATGGCGGTCAGGCAGCCGAAGGCGCAGGCGGTCCAGATCGAGACGCCGGCGGCATACAGCAGCATGATTGCCGAGACTCCGCAGACCACGCAGGCTCCGGAGCGCAGCGCCAGGCGCCGTAGCAGCGACCAGCCACGGGCGCCCTCCTTGTCGGCGCGCCACATTTCGCCGGAAACGCCACCGACCAGCGCCAGGACGATGACCAGCCAGATCGGCATGTCCAGCAACGCTTGTTGCTCGTTTGTCATTCACGTCTCCCGTGCGGATTGAGGCCAGCGAGATGGCCAGTTGATAGAAGGCTGATAACGATGTTTCAAGGGGTCCCTGTCTGTTGGTGGCCCACGTTAGGCAGGCATTCCAAAAAGCCCGGTCGCCCGGGCTTTTCAGTAATGCAAACCTTGGTCTTTCGGCACTACTGGTGCGGTACGGACCCATTCAAATTGTTCCTCCGACCGCGACCCTGTCCGCCGGATAACTGCTTCTGGTGCTTTACGCTGCACACCCGGGTCAGTTGCCAACCCTCTGAACCGTCGAGGCCGGTTCATCGCTGCCTTTGCTTTGCCACTAAAGAGCGTCGTTGCAGCCGTTGTTGAACGGCTTGAGATGGATAATATGCATTCATGCATGTGCAGTCAATGCGCAAATGCATTTATTTATGCGCAAGAATTGCGCGGATGCATGAGACCCGCATAGATGCAGGGCGGAGGGATTTTTCGAGGACGAAAAAAAGCCCGCTCAGTGGCGGGCTTTGTCTGACGGTGATGGCTTAGCGGGCGTACATGCCCCACCAGAAGACGTGACCGAGGATGCTGATCTGCTCCTCCTGGATTTCCTGGAAGCTGTAGTCCTCATCCGGATGCTCGTCGCGGTTGAAGCTGCGCAGGCGAATCCCGGTGGGCAGGCGATACAGCTGCTTCACTCGCAGTTGGCCATTGTGGTTGATCGCGTACAGGTCGCCATCGACGATATCGCCGATGGCGCACTTGCCGGCATTGACCCCGACCGTGGCGCCATCGCGCAGCACCGGCAACATACTGTTGCCCCGCACCGTGACGCACTTGGCCTGGTCGAACTGCACGCCGTTGTGCCGCAGGCTGCGCTTGCCGAACCGCAGGCTGGCGCGCTCGCTCTCCTCGATGACGAATCTTCCTGATCCAGCAGCCAATTCAACCTCACGCAGAAAAGGAACCGACACCTCGTCGTCATCGACAGGGGTATCGTCGTCCCACAGGCTTATGTCCTTGAGTTCCGAATGAATCTCGTCACGGGGCGCAGCAGCCCGAGCAGGCGCGATATTCACGCGTCCGCGCAATTGGTCGGTGCTCACCTGGAAGTATTCGGCAATCCGCGAGATGTGTTTATCCGAAGGATCGACGATCTTCCCGCTGAGAATCCGCGAGAGGGTGGATTGAGGCACACCGGTCCGACGGTGAAGCTCCGTAGGGGAGATTCCGTCGCGATCCAGCAGCTCTCTTAAGACGGTAGAAACATTGCGTATTTGCATAGAACGCATATTGCTCGAATTTTTAGCCAATGACAAATGCTGTTTTGCATATTTGTGCTGCATTTACCGGACAAACACAGTAGCGCCTTGGTGCCTGCGAGGCCAGGGCACCCATGGTAACCTTGCCGCCATCTGCAAAAAGCCGAGCCCAGCGCTCCT
>NZ_MOAK01000086.1:500448-501476 GCF_003732485.1 Pseudomonas protegens | reverse complement strand
CGATCTGTCCTCCCACACGCCGATGATGCAGCAGTACTGGCGCCTCAAGAACCAGCACCCTGATCAGTTGATGTTCTACCGCATGGGCGACTTCTACGAGATCTTCTATGAAGACGCGAAGAAGGCCGCCAAGTTGCTGGATATCACCCTGACGGCGCGCGGACAGTCGGCGGGTCAGGCGATTCCCATGTGCGGCATTCCCTACCACGCCGCCGAAGGTTACCTGGCCAAGCTGGTCAAGCTCGGCGAGTCGGTGGTCATCTGCGAGCAAGTGGGTGATCCGGCCACCAGCAAAGGCCCCGTGGAACGTCAGGTGGTGCGTATCATCACCCCGGGCACCGTCAGTGACGAAGCCCTGCTGGACGAGCGCCGCGACAACCTGATCGCCGCTGTACTGGGCGATGAGCGCCTGTTCGGCTTGGCGGTGCTGGATATCACCAGCGGCAATTTCAGCGTCCTGGAAATCAAGGGCTGGGAGAACTTGCTGGCGGAGCTGGAACGCATCAATCCAGTGGAACTGCTGATCCCCGATGACTGGCCACAAGGCCTGCCGGCGGAAAAACGTCGGGGTGTCCGACGTCGCGCGCCCTGGGACTTTGAGCGCGACTCGGCCCACAAGAGCCTTTGCCAGCAATTCTCCACCCAGGACCTCAAGGGTTTTGGTTGCGAGACCCTGACCCTGGCCATCGGCGCCGCCGGGTGCCTGTTGAGCTACGCCAAGGAAACCCAACGTACCGCCCTGCCCCATCTGCGCAGCCTGCGGCACGAACGCCTGGACGATACGGTGGTACTGGACGGCGCCAGTCGCCGTAACCTGGAGCTGGACACCAACCTGGCCGGCGGGCGCGACAACACCCTGCAATCGGTAGTCGATCGTTGCCAGACCGCCATGGGCAGCCGCCTGCTGACTCGCTGGCTGAACCGCCCGCTACGGGATCTCAAGGTCTTGCAGGCGCGTCAGTCCTCGATCACCTGCCTGCTGGACGGCTACCGTTTCGAACGGCTGCAGCCGCAGTTAAAAGAAATCG
>NZ_MOAK01000086.1:483391-500428 GCF_003732485.1 Pseudomonas protegens | reverse complement strand
AAGAAATCGGCGATATCGAACGGATTCTCGCGCGAATCGGCTTGCGCAATGCCCGCCCGCGGGACCTGGCGCGCCTGCGTGATGCCCTGGCCGCTCTGCCGGAGCTGCAAGAAGCCATGACTGAGCTGGAGGCGGACCACCTCAAGCAACTGGCGGTCACCACCAGCACCTACCCGGAGCTGGCCGCCCTGCTGGCCAAGGCGATCATCGACAACCCGCCGGCGGTGATCCGCGACGGCGGCGTGCTCAAGACCGGCTACGACGCTGAGCTCGACGAACTGCAATCCTTGAGCGAGAACGCCGGGCAGTTCCTGATCGACCTGGAAGCCCGGGAAAAAGCCCGTACCGGTCTGGCCAACCTCAAGGTCGGCTACAACCGTATCCACGGTTACTTCATCGAGCTGCCGAGCAAACAGGCCGAACAGGCCCCGGCGGACTACATTCGTCGCCAGACCCTGAAGGGCGCCGAGCGCTTCATCACTCCAGAACTCAAGGAGTTTGAAGACAAGGCGCTATCGGCCAAGAGCCGTGCCCTGGCGCGCGAGAAGATGCTCTACGACGCCCTGCTGGAAACCCTGATCAGCCACCTGCCGCCGTTGCAGGACACTGCCGGGGCCCTGGCCGAGCTGGATGTGCTGAGCAACCTGGCCGAGCGTGCGCTGAACCTGGACCTCAATTGCCCGCGTTTTGTCAGCGAACCTTGCATGCGCATCACCCAGGGCCGTCACCCGGTGGTGGAGCAAGTGTTGACCACGCCTTTTGTGGCCAACGACCTGAATCTGGACGACAACACTCGGATGTTGGTGATCACCGGTCCGAACATGGGCGGTAAATCCACCTATATGCGCCAGACTGCGTTGATCGTGCTGCTGGCCCATATCGGCAGTTTTGTCCCGGCGGCGAGCTGCGAGCTGTCCCTGGTGGATCGGATCTTTACCCGGATCGGCTCCAGCGACGACCTGGCCGGTGGTCGCTCGACCTTCATGGTGGAAATGAGTGAAACCGCGAACATCCTGCACAACGCCACTGAACGCAGCCTGGTGCTGATGGACGAAGTGGGCCGTGGCACCAGTACTTTTGACGGGCTTTCCCTGGCCTGGGCTGCGGCAGAACGTCTCGCCCACCTGCGGGCCTATACCCTGTTCGCCACCCACTATTTTGAACTGACCGTATTGCCGGAAAACGAGCCGCTGGTGGCTAACGTGCACCTCAACGCCACTGAGCACAACGAGCGCATCGTCTTCCTGCACCATGTATTGCCCGGCCCTGCCAGCCAGAGCTATGGCCTGGCGGTAGCCCAGCTGGCGGGGGTTCCCAGTGCTGTCATCACCCGCGCCAGGGAGCACTTGAGCCGTCTGGAAACCACCAGCTTGCCCCATGAAGTGGCGCCTCCAGCGCCGGGTAAAACCTCGGTTCCCCAGCAAAGCGACATGTTTGCCAGCCTGCCGCACCCAGTCCTCGATGAACTGGCCAAACTGGATCTGGATGACCTGACACCACGCCGGGCACTGGAAATGCTCTATACATTGAAGACACGCATCTAACGCGAACGCCTTCAAGCTGTTAGAATCTCGCGCGGTTTGGGATGCTGCGGACTATTAGCCTGGTTCGCAGACTATCGCTCCCAAACCTGGCGACCCCGTCATGTAGGGGCTCCGCTGCCGCCGCCTGAGGAGAGAATTAGAAATGACCTTCGTCGTCACCGACAACTGCATCAAGTGCAAGTACACCGACTGCGTAGAAGTCTGTCCGGTGGACTGCTTTTACGAAGGGCCGAACTTCCTGGTGATTCACCCGGATGAGTGCATTGACTGCGCGCTGTGCGAGCCTGAATGCCCGGCTGTAGCCATTTTCTCCGAGGATGAAGTCCCGGAAGAGATGCAGGAGTTCATTCAGTTGAACGTCGAGCTGGCAGAGATCTGGCCGAATATCACTGAAAAGAAAGAATCGTTGCCCGATGCCGAAGAGTGGGATGGCGTCAAAGGCAAGATCAAAGACCTCGAACGCTGATTGCCCCCGCGTTCCTGAAAAGGCCCCTTGCGGGCCTTTTTGCATTTCTGGGAACGGGGTTCTTGTACTCGGGACTTTTTGACAGGCAAAAAAAAGGGGCGGTATGACCCGCCCACATTTTTCCCTAGTCCCTATGTTCCTTTTCATCGTCCTGATGAATCGCTTCCTGCGATGTCCTGACCATCGTCCTTGATGGTTGTGTCTATCCGTCGACACAGGGCTGATATTAGAGAGTTCCCAGCCAAGAGCAATCGCACTATTCCAGGGAAACCTTGTCGAACATAAACAGGAAAATTAAAAAATACCTTAAAAATCAATAATATAAAAAATAGCCTATCGCATTTTAGGCAAGTCTGAAGCAACCGAGAACCGAACACTTACGAAAACGTAATCTATTGCTTACACGCAAGTTAAGAGTAATCCCAAACCTGCCCGGAATCCGAGAACTCAGAGTCAAAACAATCACGCAATAAAAAGCCCCGAATGGATCGGGGCTCTTATGAATCAGTTCCAGACGTTACTGAAACAACGACTCACTGGACAATCCATTCTTTTCAAGGATCTCCCGCAGGCGCTTGAGGCCTTCAACCTGGATTTGTCGAACCCGCTCACGGGTCAGACCAATCTCCAGACCGACATCCTCAAGAGTGCTGCTCTCGTGACCTCGCAGGCCAAAGCGGCGAACCACCACTTCACGCTGCTTTTCGGTCAGCTCGGAAAGCCATTGATCGATGCTTTGCGACAGATCATCGTCCTGCAACAGTTCACAAGGATCCGTCGGACGATCGTCAGTCAAGGTGTCCAGCAGGGTTTTATCCGAATCCGGTCCCAGCGAGACATCAACCGAAGAAACCCGCTCATTCAGACCGAGCATGCGCTTGACTTCAGCCACCGGCTTCTCCAGCAGGTTGGCGATTTCTTCGGGAGAGGGTTCATGATCGAGTTTTTGCGTCAACTCACGGGCGGCGCGCAAGTAGACGTTGAGCTCTTTGACCACATGAATCGGCAACCGGATGGTCCGGGTCTGATTCATGATTGCCCGTTCGATGGTCTGGCGAATCCACCAGGTGGCGTAGGTCGAAAAGCGGAAGCCGCGTTCCGGGTCGAACTTCTCCACTGCCCGGATCAGGCCGAGGTTGCCCTCTTCGATCAGGTCCAGCAGCGACAACCCCCGATTGACATAGCGCCGGGCGATTTTCACCACCAATCGCAAGTTGCTTTCAATCATGCGCTTGCGCCCGGCTGGGTCGCCACTCTGCGACAAACGCGCAAAGTGCACTTCCTCTTCGGGAGAGAGTAATGGAGAAAAGCCGATTTCATTGAGGTACAACTGCGTCGCGTCGAGCGCACGCGTGTAATCAATGTACTTGTGTTGCTTGAGTGAAGCGGAGCTTTTGGATTTGGCGCGAACGGAAGGTGGAGTTGCCCCCTCATTATTCGACATCGAATCCATATCGATACTGCTCTCCATAAGGAGAACTTCATCGTCGATGTCAAACTCCGGCACTTCTTTACTGAGAGCCATTGTTATAGTCCTTTGGTGAGTTCGACCTCAGGCTCAAGCGGCGCCTATATCCCTGGCAACGCTGGAGCCTGTTCCCTCTACGTGAGCGGAACAGGCTGGTAACGGATCAACGACGTGGCAGGAATTGCAGCGGATCTACAGGTTTACCTTGTCGGCGAATCTCAAAGTGCAGTTTCACCCGGTCTGTACCAGTTGATCCCATCTCGGCAATTGTCTGTCCGACTTTGACCTGCTGTCCCTCCCGAACCAATAGCTTGCGGTTGTGGCCGTAAGCACTGACGTAGGTTTCGTTGTGTTTGATGATGACTAATTCGCCGTAGCCCCTTAAGCCACTCCCGGCGTAAACCACCGTCCCATCAGACGCAGCTAAAACAGGCTGTCCCAAATCTCCGGCGATATCAATGCCTTTATTCAAACTACCGTTTGAAGAAAATTTTCCAATCAAAACACCGTTGGAAGGCCAGCCCCAGCCCGTCGGAGCAGGTCCCGCAGGCGTAACCGGAGCGGGCGCCGGCTTGCTCGCAGGAGGCGTTGCAGCACCGGTTGCAGTGCCAGTTGCCGGGGCAATGACAGCCCCTGCCGGACGACGAATAACTGTGGTCTTGCTGGAGGACGAAGCACCGGACTGAGTGCTGGTGACCACAGTTGTCGGCGCAGCACCCGTGCGACCATCAAAGCGAATGGTTTGCCCAGGATGAATGGTATAGGGCTCGGCAATATTGTTACGAGCTGCCAGCGCCTTGTAATCCCAGCCGTAGCGAAACGCGATGGAAAACAGCGTATCCCCACGACGTACGACATATTGTCCCGTGGTCACGGTAGGACGCTGAGGCGCTGCGCTATTACTGCGTTCAACCACACCCACACTGCTGGACTTGGTGCTGGAGCAACCGACCAACAAGGAACTCAAGACAAGGCCAATCATCAGTCGCTGAAAGCTTGATATACCCATACGCTGCGCAATGACTGTGAGACTCACCCGCCGCTCCCTTTATGGTGGTAGACGATATTAATTGCCTGGATCAGGCATGAAATGACGCAAGTATAACTGGAGGCCGGCGCTTTACTGCTGGCAAAGCGCAACACACAGTCGCAAGAAGTTGCCATTGATCGCCCCCCACTCATTGACGACCAATACGGCACTAAGACACAGCCCAGCGGACAGAATTCACCCAGGGTCGATAAATGCTCAGGCCAATGGCCCATTGAGCAAAGGTACAAACCGCACCGCACCCAGGACATGTCGGGCAAAGCCATGTTCTTCACGAATGATCAGCATCAACTGCTGCACTTCTCCGGATCCCACAGGAATCACCAGGCGCCCACCAGGCGCCAGTTGATCAAGCAGTGCCTGAGGAATATCGGTAGCCACGGCGGTGACGATGATGCCGTTGTAAGGCGCCAATGCTGGCCAGCCCTCCCAACCATCGCCCCAGCGGAACACCACATTACGCAGGTTCAGCTCCTGCAGGCGCTCCTTGGCCCGATCCTGCAGGACCTTGATCCGCTCCACCGAAAACACCCGCTCTACCAATTGCGACAGCACCGCTGTCTGGTAGCCGGAGCCGGTACCGATCTCCAGCACTTTGTCCAGCGGACCTGCCGCCAGCAGCAACTCGCTCATGCGAGCCACCATATAAGGCTGGGAGATGGTCTGGTTATGGCCGATGGGCAGCGCCGTGTCTTCATAGGCACGGTGAGCCAGCGCTTCATCAACGAACAGATGCCGTGGTGTGCGACGAATGACTTCCAACACCTGTGGATTGGACAGACCTTCATCATAAAGCCGTTGGATCAGGCGCTCGCGGGTACGCTGGGAAGTCATGCCGATTCCCCGTCGCAGCAAATCGTCTTGCTCACGGGCCATCAGCGCAGCCCCTCCAACCAGCCATCCAGACTCCTGAACGCGTCATTGAAGGTGCGATCCAGCTGCAACGGTGTGATCGACACATAACCTTGCATAACCGCATGAAAGTCAGTACCCGGACCGCCATCTTCGGCATCCCCTGCGGCGGCGATCCAGTAACCCGACTTGCCACGGGGATCGACGACCTTTACCGGTGCCGCGGCGCGAGCACGATGGCCCAGGCGGGTCAATTGGATGCCACGAATATGATCAAGCGGCAGGTTGGGAATATTCACGTTCAACACCGTCCGTGGTGGTAAATCCAGCAAGCCTTGGGCTTGTACCAGCTTGCGCGCAAAATAAGCGGCGGTCGCGAGGTTTTCCACCTGCCGCGAAGCCAGCGAAAAGGCCATCGCCGGGCGTTGCAGAAAACGCCCTTCCAGTGCGGCAGCCACTGTTCCGGAATACAGCACGTCATCGCCCAGGTTGGCCCCCAGGTTGATACCCGACACCACCATGTCCGGCTCATGCTCCAGCAGGGCGTTGAGCCCCAGGTGAACACAGTCGGTCGGTGTACCGTTGATGCTGATAAAGCCGTTGCCAAGGGTATGCGGATGCAACGGACGGTCGAGCGTCAGCGAGCTGCTGGCGCCGCTTTTGTCCTGTTCCGGTGCAATGACCACACACTCGGCGTAATCCGCCAGCGCAGCGTGCAACGCGGCGATACCGGGTGCAGTAACCCCATCATCGTTAGAAATCAGAATGCGCATGAGCTGTCCGTCTGCCCCACCGGCACCAGATCGACGAGTTCACGCACCAAGGCGGTGGCGAAACATCCGGCCGGGAGGACGAATTCCAGTTGCAGAATATCAGGCTCGGGATAATGCCACGTCAAACCGCCAATGGGCAGCCGCAGGATGCGTCGTTCGTGGCTCATACCGGCTTTTATCAACCAATCGCACAATGCCGACTCAGCGCCTGCGAGCTCTTGCTCGCGATCATGGGTCGCACCACCCGCCGGAGATTCGCCCTCGCCCCACAAAGGGCCTGTGGGATGCAGGTCGAGAATCGCCAGACGCGGGTCCGAGCATTCGGCCTGTCCGGCCATGAAAAAGCTGCGACTGTCGGTAAACGCCAGCAGATCACCCACTTGAGCCTGCTGCCAACTGCCGTCCGCCACTCGCACCGCCAGCACCTGATTGAACAGGTAGCTGCGGGCCGTGGACAACAGCCGCGAACGCACATTGCGCTGCTCGGGCAGTGCCTGACGGGCTGCCCAGTCACGGGCATCCACCAGATTGCCGCCGCCATGACCGAAACGCTGGGCTCCGAAGTAGTTGGGAATCCCCTGCTGGGCAATCAGCTTCAAACGCTCATCGATAGCAGCCTGATCCGCCTTGAGCTCTGTCAAACGCAGGGTGAAACCATTGGCCGCATGGGCACCACGCTGCAATTTGCGCTTGTGGCGAGTGGCCTTGAGGATTTTCAGCGTGTGGTTTTCCGCAGCGCCAAGCTCCGGATCGGCCTTACCGGGCAACTGCACACTAAACCACTGACGAGTCAGCGCCTGTCGATCCTTGAGCCCTGCGTAGCTGACCGTGCGCAAAGGCACACCGGCCGCCTTGGCGATCCGACGTGCCGCCTCCTCGGTGTTCAAGCCACGCTTTTCCACCCACAGCCACAGGTGCTCGCCTTCACCGCTCAGCGGGATATCCAGCACCTCATCGACTTGAAAGTCTTCGGCAGTGGCTTTGAGTACGGCGCTGCCCAAGGCCTCGCCATAGGCCCGCGGGCCCAACAGTTGTAGTTCATTCATGGGCGGAGCAACAAGGCCACGGAATGCACCGCAATACCTTCCTCGCGGCCAACGAAGCCGAGCTTTTCGGTGGTAGTTGCCTTCACGTTCACTTGATCCAGTTCGACTTGCAGGTCCTCGGCGATCAAGGCCCGCATGGTTTCGATATGAGGCGCCATCTTCGGTGCCTGGGCGACGATGGTATTGTCGACGTTGCCGATCCTCCAGCCCTTGGCATGGATCAACGCGACAACGTGACGCAGCAGAACACGGCTGTCGGCACCTTTGAATTGCGGATCGGTGTCCGGAAAATGCTTGCCGATATCCCCTAGCGCCGCGGCGCCCAGCAGGGCATCACTGAGTGCATGCAACAACACGTCACCGTCAGAATGGGCGAGCAACCCAGAATGATGGGCGATACGCACACCACCCAAAGTGATGAAGTCGCCTTCAGCGAAACGGTGCACATCGTAGCCGTGGCCAATACGCATAAAAAAACGCCCCGAAAAAGTCAGGGCGTGATTCTACCTGCTTTGGCAGGTATTAGGCGTTAAGAGCACGTGCATGGTGCTGCAAGTGGTCATCTATGAAGCTGGCGATGAAGAAGTAGCTATGGTCGTAGCCCGGCTGCAAACGTAACGTCAGTTCATGACCGGCATTCTTTGCTGCCTGCTGTAGCACTTCGGGCTTGAGTTGGGTCGCAAGGAAGTCATCTCGATCCCCCTGGTCCACCAGCAACGCCAACTTCTCCCCGGCGCCTGCAAGCAGCACGCTCGCGTCCCATTCGCGCCATCGAGAGCGCTCCTCTCCCAGATATCGGGAAAAGGCTTTCTGCCCCCAAGGACAATCCATGGGATTACTGATGGGAGCGAAAGCCGACACCGACTGATAACGACCCGGATTACGCAGTGCACAGACCAATGCCCCGTGCCCGCCCATGGAGTGCCCGCTGATACCGCGTTTTTGCGACGCAGGAAAGTGTGCTTCCACCAACGCCGGCAACTCGTCCACCACATAGTCATGCATGCGGTAGTGCTGAGCCCAGGGCTCCTGGGTGGCGTTCAGGTAGAAGCCCGCTCCCAGGCCGAAGTCCCAGGCGCCTTCCGGATCGCCAGGGACGCCGGCACCACGAGGACTGGTGTCGGGAGCGACGATAATCAGCCCGAGTTCCGCAGCCATGCGCTGGGCGCCGGCCTTGTGCATGAAGTTCTCGTCGGTGCAGGTCAGGCCGGACAGCCAGTACAGCACCGGCAGCTTGCCGCCCAGCTCGGCCTGTGGCGGCAGGTACACGGCGAACACCATGTCGCAGCCCAGCACCTGAGAATGATGCTTGTACCGCTTGTGCCAGCCGCCGAAGCTCTTCTGGCAGGAAAGGTTTTCCAGACTCATGGCAATCTCCCCAGCCACAAGCCGCAAGCCTCAAGCGGCAAACCGGTGTTTCCCGTTTGCCGCTTGCCACTCACGGCTTGCCGCTGCTCTTAGAAATGAATGACGGAACGAATGCTTTTGCCTTCGTGCATCAGGTCGAATGCCTTGTTGATGTCTTCCAGACCCATGGTGTGGGTAATGAAGGTATCCAGGGGGATCTCGCCGGTCTGGGACATTTCCACGTAGCTTGGCAGCTCGCTGCGGCCACGCACGCCACCGAATGCCGAACCGCGCCAGACGCGGCCGGTCACCAGTTGGAAAGGGCGGGTCGAAATTTCCTGGCCGGCACCGGCCACACCGATGATCACCGATTCGCCCCAGCCTTTGTGGCAGCACTCCAGCGCGGCGCGCATCAACTGTACGTTGCCGATGCACTCAAAAGAGAAATCCACGCCGCCGTCAGTCATGTCGACGATGACCTCCTGGATCGGACGGTCGAAATCCTTCGGATTGACGCAGTCGGTGGCGCCCAATTGCTTGGCGATCTCGAACTTGGCCGGGTTGATATCGATGGCGATGATGCGCCCGGCCTTGGCCTTGACCGCACCGATGACCGCCGACAGGCCAATGCCGCCCAGGCCGAAGATGGCTACGGTATCACCGGCCTTGACCTTGGCGGTGTTGATCACCGCACCGATCCCGGTGGTCACGCCGCAACCCAGCAGGCAGACCTTTTCCAGCGGCGCCTCCTTGGGAATCTTGGCCACGGAGATTTCCGGCAGCACGGTGTACTCGGAGAACGTCGAGGTGCCCATGTAGTGGAAAATGGGCTGGCCTTTGTAGGAGAAGCGCGTGGTGCCATCAGGCATCAGGCCCTTGCCCTGGGTTGCACGAATGGCCTGACAGAGGTTGGTCTTGCCCGACAGGCAGAATTTGCACTTGCCGCATTCCGGGGTGTACAGCGGGATCACATGATCGCCCACAGCCACCGAGGTCACGCCCTCACCCACCGCCTCCACCACGGCACCGCCTTCGTGGCCGAGGATCGCCGGGAAGATACCTTCCGGGTCAGCACCGGACAGGGTGTAGGCGTCGGTGTGGCAGACTCCGGAAGCGACTACCCGCAGCAGTACCTCGCCAGACTTGGGCATGGCGACATCCACTTCGACGATTTCCAGGGGCTTCTTGGCCTCGAAGGCTACGGCAGCACGCGACTTGATCATCCTGACTCTCCAGCGAATAAAAACGAGGCAGTGAGTGTAAAACAGCGCGATGCGATGAATAATCCAGGCAAAAGCAAAACATTATTGCTGCACAGGGATAATCAATGAATGAAAACCGTTGGGAAGGCATCGACGAATTTGTCGCGGTAGCCGAATGCAGCCAGTTCACCGCCGCTGCCGAGCGCCTCGGGGTTTCTTCATCCCATATCAGCCGTCAGGTGGCACGGCTCGAGGAGCGTCTGCAGACTCGCCTGCTGTATCGCAGTACCCGACGGGTGACCCTGACCGAGGCCGGACAGACCTTTCTCCAGCATTGCCAACGCCTGCAGGACGGCCGCGAAGAAGCCCTGCGCGCCGTAGGCGACCTGACCAGCGAGCCCAAGGGCATGTTGCGCATGACCTGCGCTGTAGCCTATGGCGAGCGTTTTATCGTGCCGCTGGTGACTCGTTTCATGAGTCTTTACCCACAATTGCGGGTGGACATTGAATTGAGCAACCGCCCCCTGGACCTGGTGCATGAAGGGCTGGACCTGGCGATTCGCCTCGGGCGCCTGCAGGACTCGCGCCTGGTCGCCACTCGCCTGGCCCCGCGCCGCATGTACCTATGCGCCTCCCCCTCCTATCTGGAACGCTATGGGCGCCCCCACAGCCTTTCGGAATTGAGCCGGCACAACTGCCTGATTGGCAGCTCCGATATCTGGCAGCTGGAACTGGATGGGCGCGAATTTTCGCAACGGGTACAAGGCAACTGGCGCTGCAACAGCGGGCAGGCGGTGCTGGATGCGGCGTTGCAAGGGGTGGGGTTGTGCCAGTTGCCGGATTACTACGTGCTGGAGCATCTGCAGAACGGCACGCTGATTTCCCTGCTGGAAGCCCATCAACCACCCAACACTGCGGTCTGGGCGCTGTACCCGCAGCAGCGGCATCTTTCTCCCAAGGTGCGCAAGCTGGTGGATTATCTCAAACAGGGTCTGGCTCAGCGCCCGGAGTACCGTAACCTGTAGCCGCCGCCAGCAGAACTTCAGGGCCTCAGGAACGGCGCCTCCTGCGGAGGCGATTGCAGACTGCGAGCGCTACAAAGTTCAGCGCAAGTCAGCGCTTAGCGGCGGTTGGACCAGCGCTGACGCAGCCACTCCAGATCCTCGGGACGAGTGACCTTGAGATTGTCGGAGCGCCCTTCGATCAGGCGTGGCGCCTGCCCGGCCCATTCCATTGCCGATGCTTCATCGGTGATGGCTACATCCGCTACCAGGCTGTCGGCCAGCGCGCGATGCAAGGCGCCAAGGCGGAACATCTGCGGCGTGTAGGCCTGCCAGATCAGACTGCGGTCCACGGTTTCCAACACCCGTCCGTGCTTATCGATCCGCTTCAGGGTGTCACGAGCCGGCACCGCCAGCAGGCCGCCTACAGGATCGTCCGCCAACTCGCTCAGCAGCCTGTCCAAGTCATCGCGGGACAGGTTCGGTCGTGCGGCATCGTGAACCAGAACCCAATCCTCATCGGCCGCGCCCTGAGCATGCAGATGAAGCAAGGCATTGAGTACCGACCCGGAACGCTCGGCGCCGCCTTCGACCCGCTGAATCCGCGGGTCATGGGCACAGGCCAGGGTTGGCCAGTAAGGATCGTCAAGCGCCAGGCTGACCACCAGCCCCTTGAGGCCAGGATGGTCGAGGAAACAGCCGAGGCTGTGTTCGAGAATAGTGCGTCCGCCCAATTGCAAGTATTGCTTGGGACGGTCCGCGGCCATACGGGCACCGACGCCCGCGGCAGGAATCACGGCCCAGAAGGCCGGCAATCTATCGCTCATTGGGCCAACTGGTAGAGGGTTTCACCCTCCTTGACCATGCCCAATTCATGGCGAGCCCGTTCTTCAACGGTCTCCATGCCCTTCTTCAACTCCATGACTTCCGCATCGAGTACGCGATTTCGCTCCAGCAAACGCTCGTTTTCAGCGTGCTGGTCGGCAATCTGCTGAGTCAGGTCAGCTACCTGGGCCAAGCTGCCATTCCCCACCCACAGGCGGTACTGCAAGCCAGCCAGCAGCAAGAGCAAGACCAGGAACAACCAATTGGGACTGCGCATCGAATATCGGGTATCCAGTGAAAAAAGACAGCCATGCCAACAACTTCGGACCTACTGATAGCACGAAGCCTGGAAGACCCAGGCTTGTGCTCTTAAGGCATCAGATTAGTGGCAAAAAACTCGCTGTAGCGATTTTCCCGACACAATCCGGTGTCTTTTTACCATCTACGGCTTAGCCGCGAAACTCGCTGCGACCGTTGTACTTGGCCTTGCCGTTCAATTGCTCTTCGATACGCAGCAATTGGTTGTACTTGGATACGCGGTCGGAACGGCACAGGGAGCCGGTCTTGATCTGGCCAGCCGAGGTGCCCACAGCCAGGTCGGCGATGGTCGAATCTTCGGTTTCACCGGAACGGTGGGAGATCACGGCGGTGTAACCAGCAGCCTTGGCCATCTGGATGGCTTCCAGGGTTTCGGTCAGGGTGCCGATCTGGTTGAACTTGATCAGGATCGAGTTGGCGATCTTCTTGTCGATGCCTTCTTTCAGGATCTTGGTGTTGGTCACGAACAGGTCGTCACCCACCAGTTGCACTTTTTCGCCGATCTTGTCGGTGAGGATTTTCCAGCCTGCCCAGTCGGACTCGTCCAGACCATCTTCGATGGAGATGATCGGGTAGCGCTGAGTCAGGCCTTTGAGGTACTCGGCGAAACCTTCGGCGGTGAACACCTGACCTTCGCCGGACAGGTTGTACTTGCCGTCTTCGTAGAACTCGCTGGCGGCGCAGTCCAGAGCCAGGGTCACGTCAGTGCCCAGGGTGTAACCGGCGTTGGCTACAGCTTCGGAGATCACTTTCAGCGCGTCTTCGTTGGAAGCCAGGTTGGGTGCAAAACCACCTTCATCGCCCACAGCGGTGTTCAGGCCACGGGCCTTCAGCACGGCTTTGAGGTGATGGAAAATCTCGGTGCCCATGCGCAGACCTTCCGAGAAGGACTTGGCGCCGACCGGCTGCACCATGAACTCCTGGATGTCGACGTTGTTATCAGCGTGCTCGCCACCGTTGATGATGTTCATCATCGGAACCGGCATCGAGTAGACGCCTGGGGTGCCGTTGAGGTTGGCGATGTGAGCGTACAGCGGCAGGTCCTGGTCCTGGGCGGCGGCCTTGGCTGCAGCCAGGGACACGGCGAGGATCGCGTTGGCGCCCAGGGTGGCCTTGTTCTCGGTACCGTCCAGCTTGATCATCGCCTGATCCAGCGCTTTCTGATCGATCGGGTCTTTACCCAGCAACAGGTCGCGGATCGGACCGTTGATGTTGGCTACCGCCTTGAGCACGCCCTTGCCCAGGTAACGGCTCTTGTCGCCATCACGCAGCTCCAGCGCTTCACGCGAGCCGGTGGAAGCACCGGACGGCGCGCAAGCACTGCCGATGATGCCGTTGTCGAGAAGCACGTCCGCTTCGACGGTGGGGTTGCCACGGGAATCGAGAACTTCACGACCTTTGATGTCGACGATTTTTGCCATTGTTGTAAACACTCCAAAGTTGACGAAAACGACGCAGCTGTAGGGAATCTTTTACCGTCGGCAAGGCGGGGAAAGCGGGCAGTCTTGCAGACGATAAGGCTCAGGCCCGGGGGCCTGAGCAATAATCGTGCGGTACTTTACCGGAGAAATCAGGTTTACGCGGTTTCTACCGTCGGAAAACTCTTGACCAGCTCGTCCAGAGCCTTGAGCTGAGCCAGGAACGGCTCGAGCTTGTCCAGGCGCAGGGCGCAAGGACCATCGCATTTGGCGTTGTCCGGATCCGGATGGGCTTCCAGGAACAGCCCGGCCAGGGACTGGCTCATGCCAGCCTTGGCCAGGTCGGTGACCTGGGCCCGGCGACCGCCGGCAGAGTCGGCGCGACCACCCGGCATCTGCAGGGCATGGGTCACGTCGAAGAACACCGGGTATTCGAACTGCTTCATGATGCCGAAGCCGAGCATGTCCACCACCAGGTTGTTGTAGCCGAAGCTGGAGCCGCGCTCGCAAAGGATCAACTGATCATTACCCGCCTCTTCGCACTTGCTCAGGATGTGTTTCATTTCCTGAGGCGCGAGGAACTGGGCCTTCTTGATATTGATCACCGCGCCGGTCTTGGCCATGGCCACCACCAGGTCGGTCTGCCGCGAGAGAAACGCCGGCAGTTGGATGATGTCGCAGACTTCGGCGACCACCGCGGCCTGGGCCGGCTCGTGGACATCGGTGATGATCGGCACGCCGAAGGCCTGCTTCACGTCTTCGAAAATCCGCATGCCCTCTTCCAGGCC
The DNA here is from genome assembly GCF_003732485.1 of Pseudomonas protegens. Taxonomy (GTDB): domain Bacteria; phylum Pseudomonadota; class Gammaproteobacteria; order Pseudomonadales; family Pseudomonadaceae; genus Aquipseudomonas; species Aquipseudomonas protegens_B. Next base: position 486,332 of record NZ_MOAK01000086.1, on the reverse strand, counting down.
GGGGCCACGGTAAGAAGTCACCGACGAACGGTTGGCCTTGTCGAAGCTGGCCTTGAACACGTAGGGAATACCGAGCTTCTCGGTAACCCGTACGTACTCTTCACAGACCTGCATCGCCATGTCGCGGCTTTCCAGCACGTTCATGCCGCCGAACAGCACCATCGGCTTGTCGTTGGCGATCTCGATGTTGCCTACGCGGATGATCTTCTGCGCCATCAGGTTCAAGCCTTCTTCTGGTGTTGAGCCAATGCTGCTTTGACGAAACCGCTGAACAGTGGGTGACCGTCACGTGGCGTCGAGGTGAACTCCGGGTGGAACTGGCAAGCGACGAACCATGGATGATCCGCAGCTTCGACCACTTCAACCAGCGCGCCGTCGCCCGAGCGACCGGAGATTTTCAGGCCCGCTTCGATCAGCTGCGGCAGCAGCTTGTTGTTCACTTCATAACGGTGACGGTGACGTTCGATGATCACGTCCTTGGCGTAGCAGTCGTGGACCTTGGAGCCCGGCTCCAGGAGGCAGTCCTGAGCGCCCAGGCGCATGGTGCCGCCCAGGTCGGAAGCTTCGGTACGCACTTCAACAGCGCCAGTGGCGTCTTCCCACTCAGTGATCAGGCCGACCACTGGATGACCGCTGGTACGATCGAACTCGGTGGAGTTGGCGTCTTTCCAGCCCATGACGTTACGGGCGAACTCGATGACCGCCACTTGCATGCCCAGGCAGATACCCAGGTATGGCACCTTGTTCTCGCGAGCGTATTGCACTGCGGTGATCTTGCCTTCCACGCCCCGCAGGCCGAAACCGCCAGGAACCAGAATCGCGTCGACGCCTTCCAGCAGCGCGGTGCCCTGGTTCTCGATGTCTTCGGAATCGATGTAGCGCAGGTTGACCTTGGTACGGTTGGTGATGCCGGCGTGGCTCATCGCTTCGATCAGCGACTTGTAGGCGTCCAGCAGTTCCATGTACTTGCCGACCATGGCGATGGTGACTTCGTGCTCAGGGTTGAGCTTGGCGTCCACCACTTTTTCCCACTCGGACAGGTCGGCGCCGTTGCATTGCAGGCCGAAACGCTCGACGACGAAATCGTCCAGACCCTGGGCGTGCAGTACAGCCGGGATCTTGTAGATGGTGTCGACGTCTTCCAGGGAGATCACCGCACGCTCTTCAACGTTGGTGAACAAGGCGATCTTGCGACGCGAGGACACATCCACCGGATGGTCGGAGCGGCAGATCAGCACGTCCGGCTGCAGACCGATGGAGCGCAGCTCTTTTACCGAGTGCTGGGTCGGCTTGGTCTTGGTTTCGCCAGCGGTGGCGATGTACGGAACCAGGGTCAGGTGCATCAGCATCGCGCGCTTGGAGCCGACTTCCACACGCAGTTGGCGGATGGCTTCGAGGAACGGTTGCGACTCGATGTCGCCCACGGTACCGCCGATTTCCACCAGGGCCACGTCGGCATCGCCGGCACCCTTGATGATGCGACGCTTGATCTCGTCGGTGATGTGCGGAATCACCTGGATGGTGGCGCCCAGGTAATCACCACGGCGCTCCTTGCGCAGCACGTGCTCGTACACGCGGCCGGTGGTGAAGTTGTTGTTCTGGGTCATGGTCGTGCGGATGAACCGCTCGTAGTGGCCCAGGTCCAGGTCGGTCTCGGCGCCGTCGTGAGTGACGAACACTTCACCGTGCTGGAACGGGCTCATGGTGCCCGGGTCGACGTTGATGTACGGGTCCAGCTTGAGCATGGTGACCTTAAGCCCCCGCGCCTCCAGGATGGCCGCCAATGAAGCCGAGGCAATGCCTTTCCCCAATGAAGAAACAACACCGCCCGTGACGAATATGTAGCGCGTCATGAAAAACCCTAGAAGTCTGCGTTAAAGCGGTCAGTGCCGCCGGGGAAAGCGAAGGAAGGCCGAAGCCCCCGATCACCTGCATTAATCACAGTGCACCTTTCAAAAAAACCGCCGCGTGGTGACAGACCGGATGCAAAAACACCGGTAGGTTGCTCGCTACACATTTTTTGGAATCGCCCAGCAAAGACTGCTTGGTAATCGGCAACTCCTGCAATTCAGGCGAATCCACAGAAGTTGTATCAAGAAGGGAGCGTAGTCTACCGGAAAGCCCCTTTCAGCTCAAACCTTGATCGCTGGTCAGTGGTCGCCAATGCAATTGCCAACCTGCCTGGGGCTTTGCGCCGGGCCCCGGCAGGTTTGCCAGCGCCAGCAGCCGCTCATCCTGGTACAGCAGCGGCAATCTGCCACGGACGAAGCTCGGCAGTCCGGCTTCGTTGAGCAGACGCTTCAGATCACGATGACCGCGTCCCGCCACCAGCATGATTTCCCCACCCTGCCGGTAACGGATGCGCAACGGCCCCTGGGGCGCAGGCCCGACGAAAAACACCTGGCCATTGTTCGGCAACTGCAACGGGTTCCCCGGATCCGGCCATTCGATCCCACTCTTCACCTGCTGCAGCCAGGCGCCGGACAGCCACCAGATCCGCCCCCCCGCGCGATGCACTTCGCCATCGGCCAGGCGCCATTGCGGGCGCGCCTCGGCGCCGGCATCCCGCAGGTTTTCCCAGCCGGTCCAATGATCGGTATCCGGCAAACGGCCAAGTTTGCTCAGCCAGTGGCTCAAGGCATTGCGCTGCCGGGCCGGGGACAACTGCTGCAGAGGAGCAAGGACCAGTGACGGCAAGTCCAGCCAGGGAAAGTCGCTTTCCCCCTCGGCTGTCGCCAGATCCATCATCGCCAACTCATCGAGCAGCCCCTGCGCCTCTCTCAGGTGGGCGGCGCTGCGACTCATGCTGGTCGCGGCCTGAGGCCAGCGAGCAAGCAGCGACGGCATCACCTGATGCCGCAGATAATTGCGCGAATACTGATGATCGGCATTTGAAGGGTCCTGGACCCAGCGCAGGCAATGCTCAGTGGCGTAACGTTCA
>NZ_MOAK01000086.1:463865-483339 GCF_003732485.1 Pseudomonas protegens | reverse complement strand
GATCGGATTTCCGGCATTGCCGACAGCCCCCTGACGCCGGCCCCGCGCAACAGTCGAAACAACAGGGTCTCAGCCTGATCGTCACGATGCTGCGCCGTCAGCAGCAACTCATTGGCAGCGTTCAAGCGCTCGAAAGCTCCATAACGTGCCTCCCGGGCAGCCCCTTCGAGACTGGCTCCGGCCTGCACCTGAACATGAATCACCTGCAACGGCACACCCAGAGCATCGCAGACCGCCCGACAGTGGGCCGGCCAAGCATCCGCCGCCGTTTGCAGCCCGTGATGAACGTGCACCGCCGTGAGGCGTGGAAGGCGATGTTGTTGCGCCAGATCGACAAGGAGATGCAGCAGGACGGTGGAATCAAGTCCACCGGAGAAGGCGATACGCCAATGGGCGGCTTCACGCCAGGGCGCCAGGTTTTTTAGAAGTTTGGCAGAGAGAGAGTTCATGAAGCTTCAAGCCCTGCAGGAGCATGTGCGCGAGAAAGGACGACGCCGCAATCTTAGCGATTGCGGCGCCTGGGTCGCGAGCAAGCGTACCCCTACAAGGGGGAGTAGCGCTCGATCAGAGACCGTAGCTCATCAGGCGGTCATAACGACGGGCCAGCAGGGTGTCGTTGTCCATTTCCTTGAGCATTGCCAGCTGCGAGCTGAGTTCGGCACGGATCGAGGCTGCCGCAGCGGCCGGATCACGATGGGCGCCGCCCAACGGCTCGCCGATGACCTTGTCGACAATCCCCAGGCCTTTCAGGCGCTCAGCGGTGATACCCATTGCTTCGGCGGCATCAGCGGCCTTTTCCGAGGTTTTCCACAGGATCGAGGCACAGCCTTCCGGCGAGATCACCGCGTAAGTGGAGTACTGCAGCATGTTCAGTTGATCGCAAACGCCAATGGCCAAGGCACCGCCAGAACCACCTTCACCGATCACGGTGGCGATGATCGGAGTCTTCAGGCGCGCCATGACTCGCAGGTTCCAGGCAATGGCCTCGCTCTGGTTGCGCTCTTCAGCGTCGATACCCGGATAGGCGCCCGGAGTGTCGATGAAGGTCAGGATCGGCATCTTGAAGCGCTCGGCCATTTCCATCAGGCGGCAGGCCTTGCGGTAGCCTTCGGGACGCGGCATGCCGAAGTTGCGGCGGACCTTCTCACGCACTTCACGGCCTTTCTGGTGACCGATGATCATCACCGGCTGCTCGTCCAGGCGAGCGACGCCGCCGACGATCGCGGCGTCGTCAGAGAAGTGGCGATCGCCATGCAGCTCGTCGAACTCGGTGAAGATGTGCTGGATGTAATCCAGGGTGTATGGACGACGCGGGTGCCGCGCCAGACGTGCGATCTGCCAGCTGGTGAGCTTGCCGAAGATGTCCTCGGTCAGGGTATTGCTCTTGTCCTGCAGGCGGGAAATCTCATCGCCGATATTCAGCGAATTGTCATTACCGACCAAGCGCAACTCTTCGATCTTGGCTTGCAGGTCGGCGATCGGCTGTTCGAAATCAAGAAAATTCGGGTTCATAGGCGTCCGTCTGGGCTCGACGTCCAAGGGGGCTTGGGCCGGCCGGTTGTCTATTCGCGCCCTACCTTAAGGGACGGACGCGTTGAGGTCGAGATTAAAAATTCATGTGGCGATGAGGCGCAATGATGGCACCTCACCGTCAACGGTATTGGAGGAAGACGTTGTCTCGCCCGAACTGGTCACGCAGGGCTTGAATCAAGCTGTCTGCCGGGTCGATCCGCCAGTTCTCGCCAAACTGCAGCAAGGCCTTGGCGTCGTTACGGGTGTACTCCATGGTAATCGGGCACGCACCGCGGTGGCGCTTGAACAGATCACCCAGCCAGCGTAGCTGATCACCCTTGAGGGCATCGGTATGGACTTTCAGGCGCAGGCTTTCCGCCAGGTTGGTCCGCGCATCCTCCATGCTCATTACCCGCTTGACCCGCAGGCGCAGGCCGCCGGAGAAGTCATCGTTGCTGACCTCGCCCTCCACCACCACCATGGCGTCGGTCTGCAGCAGCGACTGCGCCGAGTGGAACGCATCGGCAAAGAGAGAGGCCTCAATCCGCCCCGAGCGGTCATCGAGGGTGATGAAACCCATCTTGTCGCCCTTTTTGTTCTTCATTACCCGCAGGGCAATGATCATGCCCGCCACGGTCTGGGTATCCCGGGCCGGCTTCAGGTCGATGATGCGCTGGCGGGCGAAACGACGGATCTCGCCTTCGTATTCGTCGATCGGGTGCCCGGTCAGGTAAAGCCCGAGGGTATCTTTCTCGCCTTTCAGGCGCTCCTTGAGGGTCAGTTCCTTGGCCTTGCGATGGTTGGCGTAGACATCCGCATCCTCATCGACGAACACCCCGCCAAACAGGTCGGCGTGACCACTGTCGTGAGTACGGGCAGTCTGCTCCGCGGCCTTGATCGCTTCCTCCATGGCCGCCAGCAACACCGCGCGGTTCTGGTCGATATTGGCCTGGTAGGCCTTGGGCTCATCGAAGAAGTGCGGGCCAAGCCGATCGAGGGCGCCACTGCGAATCAGGCCGTCCAGGGTCCGCTTGTTGATGCGTTTGAGATCGACCCGGGCACAGAAATCGAACAGATCCTTGAAAGGACCTTCCTGGCGGGCCTCGGTGATGGCTTCCACCGGCCCCTCGCCCACTCCCTTGATTGCCCCCAGGCCATACACGATGCGGCCTTCGTCGTTCACCGTAAACTTGAACTCGGAGGTGTTCACGTCCGGCGCGTCGAGGCGCAGCTTCATGATCCGCACTTCCTCGATCAAGGTCACGACCTTGTCGGTGTTGTGCATATCCGCAGAGAGCACCGCCGCCATGAACGGCGCCGGGTAGTGCGCCTTGAGCCAGGCGGTCTGGTACGACACCAGGCCGTAGGCGGCGGAGTGGGATTTGTTGAAGCCGTAGCCGGCGAACTTTTCCACCAGGTCGAAGATGTTACCGGCAAGGTCCGCATCGATGTTGTTGCTGGCGCAACCTTCAATGAAGCCGCCACGCTGCTTGGCCATTTCTTCGGGCTTTTTCTTACCCATGGCGCGACGCAGCATGTCCGCACCACCGAGGGTGTAACCGGCCATGACCTGGGCGATCTGCATCACCTGTTCCTGATACAGGATGATGCCGTAGGTCGGCGCCAGTACCGGCTGTAGGCCATCGTACTGATAGTCCGGGTGCGGATAGGCCAGCTCGGCACGGCCGTGCTTACGGTTGATGAAGTCATCCACCATGCCCGATTGCAGCGGCCCCGGACGGAACAGGGCCACCAGTGCGATCAGGTCTTCCAGGCAGTCGGGCTTGAGCTTCTTGATCAGCTCCTTCATGCCCCGGGATTCAAGCTGGAATACCGCGGTGGTTTCAGCTTTCTGCAACAGGCTGTAGGTCGGCTTGTCGTCCAGCGGGATAAAGGCGATATCCAGCGGTTCTTCACCGACCTTGGCGCGGTCGCGGTTAATGGTCTTCAGTGCCCAGTCGATGATGGTCAGGGTCCGCAGACCAAGGAAGTCGAACTTCACCAGGCCGGCAGCCTCGACGTCATCCTTGTCGAACTGGGTAACCAGGCCGCCACCCTCTTCGTCGCAATAGATTGGCGAGAAGTCGGTGAGTTTGGTCGGCGCGATCACCACACCACCAGCGTGCTTGCCGACGTTACGCACTACGCCCTCGAGCTTGCGCGCCATCTCCCAGATTTCTGCCGCTTCTTCATCGACCTTGATGAAGTCTCGCAGGATCTCTTCCTGCTCGTAGGCTTTTTCCAGGGTCATGCCAACTTCGAAGGGGATCATCTTCGACAGGCGGTCGGCCAGGCCGTAGGACTTGCCCTGCACCCGTGCCACGTCACGGACCACAGCCTTGGCCGCCATGGAACCGAAGGTAATGATCTGGCTCACCGCGTTGCGGCCGTACTTCTCGGCTACGTAGTCGATCACCCGATCACGGCCGTCCATGCAGAAGTCGACGTCGAAGTCGGGCATGGAAACCCGTTCCGGGTTAAGGAAACGTTCGAACAGCAGGTCATATTCCAGCGGGTCGAGGTCGGTGATCTTCTGTACGTAGGCCACCAGGGAACCGGCACCCGACCCCCGGCCAGGACCTACCGGTACACCGTTGCTCTTGGCCCACTGGATAAAGTCCATAACGATCAGGAAGTAACCGGGGAACCCCATCTGGATGATGATATCCAGCTCGAAATTCAGCCGGTCGACGTAGACCTGGCGCTTGGCTTCGTAATCCTCTGTGGTGTCCTTGGGCAGCAGCACGCTGAGGCGCTCGTCCAGGCCGTCGAAGGAAACCTTGCGGAAATACTCATCGATGGTCATGCCATCGGGAATCGGATAGTCGGGCAGGAAGTGCTTGCCCAGCTTGACCTCGATATTGCAGCGCTTGGCGATCTCGACGGTATTTTCCAGCGCCTCGGGCAAGTCGCTGAAAAGTTCGGCCATTTCCTCGGCGCTTTTCAGATACTGCTGGTCGCTGTAGTTCTTCGAGCGGCGCGGGTCGTCCAGAGCCCGGCCCTCACCGATGCACACCCGGGTCTCGTGGGCTTCGAAGTCTTCCTGCTTGATGAAGCGCACATCGTTGGTGGCCACCAGCGGCGCACCAATCTTGTCGGCCAGGGCCACCGCAGCGTGCAACTGCTCTTCGTCATTGGGCCGATTGGTACGTTGCACCTCGAGGTAGAAACGATCCGGGAAGACTGCCATCCACTCCCGAGCCAGGGTTTCGGCAACCTCCAGGTCGCCGGCGATCAGCGCGGTGCCGATCTCGCCCTCCTTGGCCGCCGAGAGCATGATCAGGCCTTCTGCCGCCTCCGCCACCCACTCGCGCTCGATGATGATCTGACCGTTGCGTTGACCGTCGATGAAGCCGCGGGAAATCAGTTCGGTCAGGTTGCGATACCCCATGGCGTTCATCACCAACAGGCTGATGCGACTCAGGGGGTTGTCCGGGTCCTTGTTCGACAACCACAGGTCGGCACCGCAGATCGGCTTGATCCCGGCGCCCATGCTGTTTTTGTAGAACTTGACCAGAGAACACATGTTGTTCTGGTCGGTGACCGCCACCGCAGGCATGCCCATGCCGGTGAGGGCCTTGACCAGCGGCTTGATCCGCACCAGACCGTCGACCAGGGAGTATTCAGTGTGCAGGCGCAGGTGAACGAATGAAGCCGGCATAGTGATCCTGTAATAAGCGCGAAAACAACAAGGCCCGGATTGTACCGGGCCTCGACTAAAACATCAGCCTCAGGACTGAATCTCGCCCTGCGCCTCACGGGCTTCATAGGCTTGCCGTACAGGGGCGAAGGAACGCCGGTGAATCGGCGTCGGCCCCAGACGGGCCAGGGCTTCCAGATGCACCGGCGTCGGATAACCCTTGTGGCCACCGATACCGTAACCCGGGTAGATCAGCTCGAAAGCGGCCATTTCCCGGTCGCGGCTGACCTTGGCCAGAATCGACGCTGCAGCAATCGCCGGAACCTTGCTATCGCCCTTGACCACCGCTTCGGCCGGCATCGCCAGCTTCGGGCAACGGTTGCCATCGATCATCGCCAGCTTGGGTGTCACGCTCAGGCCTTCCACTGCACGCTGCATCGCCAGCATGGTGGCGTGGAGGATGTTCAGCTCATCGATCTCTTCGACTTCAGCCCGAGCAATACACCAGCTCAGGGCCTTCTCGCAGATTTCATCGAACAGCTTCTCGCGGCGGGCCTCAGTGAGTTTCTTCGAATCGTTGAGGCCGAGAATCGGTCGTTGCGGATCAAGAATCACCGCAGCAGTGACAACCGCCCCGCACAAGGGGCCACGGCCGACTTCGTCGACACCGGCCACCAGATCCTCGGCATCCGCCACCAGGGTGAAATCCAGGCCCATCTGCATCTTCGAATTACTCACAGGGTTTTGCCTATCAGCCCAAGCACCGCTTGTGCGGCCTGGTTGGACGCATCACGACGCAAGGTTCGGTGGATCTCGTCAAAGCCGCGGGTCTGTTCTTCACCGCCATCGATCAGCGGCGACAGTGTCTGAGCCAGGGCCTCGGCAGTGGCGTCGTCCTGCAGCAACTCAGGCACCAGCAAACGCTGGGCCAGCAAGTTCGGCAAGGAAATATACGGACTCTTGACCATGCGCTTGAGAATCCAGAAGGTCAGCGGCGCCAGGCGATAGGCCACCACCATCGGACGCTTGTAGAGCAAGGCTTCCAGAGTCGCGGTACCGGAGGCGATCAACACCGCATCACAAGCGGCCAGGGCCTTGTGGGACTGGCCATCGAGCAAGGTCAGCGGCAGGTCGCGACTGGCCAGCAGCTCTTCCAGCTGGACCCGACGCTCGGGGCTGGCGCACGGCATGATGAATCGCACGCCGGGGCGCATGGCTCGCAAACGCTGGGCCGCATCGAGGAACAAGGCACCCAGGCGCCCTACTTCGCCGCCACGGCTGCCGGGCATCAAGGCCACCAGCGGTCCGTCGGGCAAGCCCAGCTCCGCACGCGCTGCTGCGCGATCGGCTTGCAGCGGAATAGCATCGGCCAGGGAGTGGCCGACAAACTTCACCGGTACACCCTTTTCTTCATAGAAGCGGGCTTCGAAGGGAAACAGGGTCAGCATCAGATCGCAGCCTTCGCGGATCTTCAGTACCCGCTTCTGCCGCCAGGCCCAGACCGACGGGCTGACGTAGTGCACCGTCTTGATCCCGGCCTGACGCAGCTTGAGTTCGATATTCAGGGTGAAATCCGGGGCATCGATACCGATGAACACATCCGGTTTTTCAGCAATCAGGGTCTGGACCAGCTTCTTGCGCCGAGCCAACAGCTCACGCAGGCGTCCGAGGACCTCTACCAGCCCCATGACCGCCAGGCGCTCCATGGGGAAGTACGAGACAAGGCCTTCGGCCTCCATCAGCGGACCGCCAACCCCAATAAATTCGACGGCCGGGTGCTGAGCCTTGAGGGCACGCATCAAACCGGCGCCGAGAATGTCGCCGGAGGCTTCGCCAGCCACCAGCGCAATACGCAGAGTACTCATGATTAACGGGTGATGCCGCGAGTCGAAGACTGGATCGAGTCACGGAATACCGCGACTTCAGGAAACTGTGCAGCCGGCTCGGCCAGTTCGGCCAAGGCCTGATCCACTGTCAGCCCTTGACGATAAACCGTCTTGTAGGCGCGGCGCAGTGCATGGATTGCATCTTCGCTGAAACCACGACGGCGCATGCCTTCGAAGTTCATGCTGCGGGCTTCGGCCGGGTTGCCGAACACTGTGACGAATGCCGGCACATCCTTGCCGATGGCTGTACCCATGCCGGAGAAGCTGTGGGCGCCGATATGGCAATACTGATGCACCAGGGTAAAACCGGAGAGAATCGCCCAGTCATCCACATGCACATGCCCGGCCAACGCTGTGTTGTTGACCAGGATGCAGTGGTTGCCAATGACACTGTCATGGCCGATGTGGGCGTAGGCCATGATCAGGTTGTGATCGCCCAGGGTGGTTTCGGCACGGTCCTGGACAGTGCCACGGTGAATGGTCACGCCTTCGCGGATCACGTTGTGGTCACCGATGACCAGGCGGGTTTCCTCGCCTTTGTACTTGAGATCAGGCGTGTCCTCACCTACCGAGGAAAACTGGTAGATGCGGTTGTGCTTACCGATCCGGGTAGGGCCCTTGAGAATCACATGGGGCCCGATCACTGTACCCTCGCCGATTTCCACACCAGCGCCGATGATCGACCACGGGCCAACCTCAACGTCGTCGGCCAGGATGGCCGTCGGATCGATGATTGCGCGAGGGTCAATCAAACTCATAGTTTGCGTTCCGCACAGATGATTTCAGCGGAGCAGACAGGCTTGCCGTCTACCGACGCCTGGCACTCGAACTTCCAGATCTGACGCTTGCAACTGATGAACTTGGCTTCAAGAATCAGTTGGTCGCCCGGCAGTACCGGCTGACGGAAGCGCAGCTTGTCGGAACCGACGAAGTAATAAAGGGTGCCGTCGGCTGGCTTCACGTCGAGCATCTTGAAACCGAGAATACCCGCAGCTTGAGCCATGGCCTCGATGATCAGCACGCCCGGCATGATCGGATGCGCAGGGAAGTGACCATTGAAGAACGGTTCGTTGATGCTGACATTCTTGTAGGCACGAATGCACTTGCCCTCGACATCCAGGTCCACTACCCGATCCACCAACAGGAAAGGGTAACGGTGAGGCAAGTATTCGCGAATCTCGTTGATGTCCATCATTTCGGGGGGAAGCCTGTAGTAAAGAGTGGGAGCGCGCGACTAACGCACGCCCCTCTAGCAAATCAAGGAGGCAGTCTAGCGGCTGTGCACACTTGATATGGAAATGGTATCAGCCATCTGATGAAGCATTGCCGTCAGGGGTCACGTCCCCAACGCGCTTTTCCAAATGGCGCAGGCGCCGCGCAAGGTCATCGAGCTGACGGATGCGTGCCGCGCTTTTGCGCCACTCGGCAGCAGGTTGCATGGCCGTACCGGAAGAGTAGGCGCCCGGCTCGGTAATCGAGTGGGTCACCATGGTCATTCCAGTGAGGAATACGTTGTCACAAATCTCGATGTGCCCTACCAGGCCCACACCGCCGGCGAGCATACAGTGCTTGCCGATCTTGGTGCTGCCGGAAATCCCCACACAAGCAGCCATGGCAGTGTGATCACCGACCTGGACGTTGTGGGCGATCTGAATCTGGTTATCCAGCTTCACACCGTTGCCGATGACGGTATCGGCCAGTGCGCCGCGGTCAATCGCCGTATTGACGCCGATTTCCACATCGTCACCTATGGTCACACCGCCAATCTGCGCGATCTTCTGCCAGATGCCTTTCTCATTGGCGAAGCCGAAGCCTTCACCGCCGAGCACCGCACCCGACTGGATCACCACCCGTTTGCCGATGCGCACGTCGTGGTACAGAGTCACCCGCGGGGCCAGCCAGCCACCTTCGCCGATTTCGCAGCGGGCACCGATAAAACAGTGGGCACCGATGGTCACTCCGGCCGCAATCCGCACACCGCTCTCGATCACTGCAAACGGGCCAATGCTGGCCGCCGGGTCCACCAGCGCATCGGCGGCAATCACCGCAGACGGATGGATACCCGCTGGCGCCTTGGGCTTGGGATCGAACAGATGGGAAACACGGGCGTAGGACAGATAAGGATCGGCCACCACCAATGCATCGCCGGCATAAGCCTCGGCATCAGCGGCCTTGAGCAATACCGCGCCAGCCTGGCAGTCCACCAGGTACTTGCGATATTGCGGATTTGCCAAAAAGCTCAACTGAGCTGGGCCAGCCTCCTGCAAGGTGGCTAGCCCAGTGATTTCCTTCTCCGGGTCACCACTCAGGGTGGCGCCGAGGAACTCGGCCAACTGGCCGAGTTTTATGGTCGCGGTCATGGCTTACTTCAGCTGATTCATGCGCTCGATAACCTGGCGGGTGATGTCGTACTGAGGCTTGACATCGATCACTGCGCCACGTTCGAAAACCAGGTCGAAAGCACCTTTCTTGATGACTTCTTCAACGGCGCTGTCCAGCTTCGGCTTCAGTTGCTTGAGCATTTCACGATCAGCAACAGCCTTGGCTTCGTTCAGTTCCTTGGACTGGAACTGGAAGTCACGAGCCTTTTGCTTGAACTCGAGCTCCAGACGCTCACGCTCGCCTTGCTGCATTTTGTCGCCACCGGCAACCAGGCGGTCCTGAATCCCCTTGGCACTGCTTTCCAGGGTTTTCAGCTTGGTCAGTTGCGGGCCGAATTTTTTCTCGGCATCCACTGCGTACTTCTTGGCCGCATCGGATTCCAGCAGAGCCATCTGATAGTTCAGAACAGCGATTTTCATTTCGGCAAATGCCGGGCTCGCGACCAGTACGGAGGCCAGGAGAACCAATTGAGTCAACTTACGCACGATGCACTCCTACAAAATCCATTGTCGTTATCTTGGGGCAGGCTATTAGAAAGTCTGACCGAGAGAGAATTGGAACACCTGAGTTTCAGCGTCATCCGGTTTCTTGATCGGCATCGCCAGGGCAAAGCTCAATGGCCCCAGAGCGGTGACCCAAGTCACACCAACACCCACCGAACTGGCCAGATTGCTCAGGCTGATATCGTTGCACTGCGTTTTCACATTCGACGCCGCAATGGTGTTGGACGTGCTTTCACAGCGAGAGTTGAAGACGTTACCCACATCCCAGAACAACGAAGTTCGCAGGGAACGCTGGTCTTTGACGAACGGCAGCGGGAACAGCAGTTCGGCACCACCCTGGATCAACACGTTGCCACCAAACGGCAGTGGGTCCTGATCCGGGTCAGCAGCAGTACCGGCGTTACCCGTGACCTTCGCGCCACGACTCGGAGTACTGCGCGGGCCCAGCGTACTGTCCTTGAAGCCCCGTACCGAGTTGAAACCACCAGCATAGTAGTTCTCGTAGAACGGCAAGCCCTTGGTATCACCAAAGCCGTCGCCATAACCGAGTTCGGTATGGAAGCGCATGGTGTAGTTCTCACTCAGCGGAGTGAACAACTGACCACGGTAGTCGAGCTTGAAGAACGACAGGTCGCTACCTGGAGTAGTGGTTTCCAGAACCAGGCTTTGCGAGTGACCACGAGTGGCCAGTACACCTTTGTTCAGAGTCGACTCGGACCAGCCGGCCGACGCCTTGAAGTTGAGGTAGCTGTCGCCCTGCTTGTTCACGAAGTCAAAGATTTCGTCGACGGTGTACAGGCCGGTCTTGATCTTGTCCTGCTGCGCGGTCAGGCCGAAGGTCAGACGCGAGGTCTCACTGATCGGGTAACCCACGCTGACGCCAGCACCCAGGCTGTCCACCGCATAGCTGGCCACGTCGACGTCGAGGTCTTTGTAGTCAGTGGTGCGATAGAAGGCGTTGTAACCCAGGCTCACGCCATCGGCGGTCCAGTAGGGGTCAACGTAGCCAAAGTTGTAGCGGCTCTGATATTCGCTGCGGGTCAGACCGATGCTGACCTTGTTACCGGTACCCAGGAAGTTGTTCTGGGTGATCGAACCACCGAGGATCAGACCGGCGCTCTGGGCGAAACCGACGCTGGCGGTGATCGAACCGGAAGCTTGCTCTTCAACCGCGTAGTTCACGTCAACCTGGTCATCGACACCCGGTACAGCCGGGGTCTCGACGTTGACCTCCTTGAAGAAGCCCAAGCGCTCGAGACGGGTCTTGGATTGGTCGATCAGGTAGGTCGAAGCCCAGCCGCCTTCCATCTGACGCATTTCACGACGCAGCACTTCGTCCTCGGACTTGGTGTTGCCGCGGAAATTGATACGGTTGACGTAGGCCCGCTTGCCCGGATCCACCACGAAGGTGATATCCACGGTGTGGTCTTCATCATGAGGCTGAGGCACGCCGTTGACGTTGGCGAAGGTGTAGCCCTCGTTACCCAGACGACGAGTGATCAGTTCGGAAGTGGTGGTCATCAGCTTGCGCGAGAACACCTGGCCCTTCTCCACCAGCAACAGCGCCTTGACCTGGTCTTCAGGAACTTTCAGGTCGCCGCTGAGTTTCACGTCACGAACGCTGTATTTCTCGCCTTCGTTGACGTTGACGGTGATGTAGACGTGCTTCTTGTCTGGGGTGATGGACACCTGGGTCGAAGCGATATCCATGTTGATATAGCCACGGTCCAGGTAGTAGGAACGCAGACGCTCCAGGTCACCTGAGAGTTTTTCACGTGCGTACTTGTCATCGTTCTTGAAGAACGACAGCCAGTTGGTGGTCTTGAGTTCGAAGAGGCCGATCAGGTCCTCGTCGGGGAAGACGGTGTTGCCTACCACGTTGATGTGCTGGATGGCTGCGACGGTGCCTTCGTTGATCTTGACCTTCAGGCCGACACGGTTGCGTGGCTGCGGCACCACTTCAGTCTCAACGGTGGCCGAGTACCGGCCCTGAGCGACATATTGACGCTGCAGCTCGTTACGCACACCTTCGAGGGTCGCACGCTGGAAGATCTCACCTTCGGCCAGGCCGGACTGCTTCAAGCCCTTCATCAGGTCTTCGGTGGAGATCGCCTTGTTGCCTTCGATCTCGATACTGGCAACCGACGGCCGCTCGACTACCGTAATGACCAGGACGTTGCCATCGCGGCCCAGCTGGATGTCTTGAAAGAAACCGGTTTTGAACAGCGCACGAGTGGATTCCACCAGGCGACGGTCGTCCGCCTGCTCGCCGACGTTCAACGGCAAGGCACCAAAGACGCTACCCGCGGAAACGCGCTGAAGGCCGTTGACGCGGATATCGGAGATAGTGAAGGACTCGGCGTGAACTTCGGCGATCATCAATACGGTGAGAACCGCAGTTAGCAGCAGACGTTTCATGAAGTCCTTTCTTATTCCAACTGGCAATAAACAAACTGCCGCAAAATGCGGCAGATTCGCAATTCAGCGAAGCGTTACAGACGACCCAGATCGTTGACCAGAGCAAGCAACATGACTCCGACCACCAAGCTGATACCGATCTGTATCCCCCAACCTTGCACCCGATCCGACAAGGGACGACCACGCGCCCACTCGATCAGATAAAACAACAAATGTCCCCCATCCAGTACCGGGATGGGCAACAAATTCAGAACACCCAGGCTAATACTCAGATAAGCAAGGAAATTCAAGAAATCAGCAATACCCGACTGGGCAGAAGCGCCCGCCACTTTAGCAATGGTTATCGGTCCACTCAAGTTTTTTACCGAGAGCTCGCCGAACAACATTTTCTTCAGTGATTCGAGGGTCAGGACACTCATGGTCCAGGTCCGTCGGGCCCCTTCGCCAATCGCCTCCAGCGGGCCATAACTGACCTCGCGAAGCATCTCCGCAGGCCAGTCGACAGCTTTCACCCCTGCCCCCAGGTAGCCATTCGGCGCTTTGCTTTCGCCACGGCTGGCCAAGGTCACGGGGACGTCGATTTGAGCACCATCGCGCTCGACATGCAGCACAATTTTCGTATCAGGGTGCACACGGACCCAATCAACCACTTGCTGCCAGTCAGTGAGCGATTGCCCATCCAGCGCCAGCAGACGGTCGCCGGCTTTCAGGCCGGCAGCCTGGGCCGGGCCTTTCGGATCGAGTTCAGCCAGCACCGGTGGCAATGCCGGGCGCCATGGGCGAATCCCCAGAGAGCGGATCGGGTCCGGCTCGTCGGCGCCCTTGAGCCACTTGTCCAGCACCAACTGGCGAGGGGAATCAACCGTCGCACCCTGCTCACGCACCTGCACCTGCAGCGTTCCACTTTCGCCAAGACGGCGCACCAGTTGCAGGTTCACTGCCGCCCAGCCGGAAGTCGGCTCACCATCGATGGCAACGATTTCCTCACCGGCACCGAGCCCAGCCTTGGCGGCGATGCTGCCCGCCTCGACATCGCCGATGACCGGTCGCACCTGCTGGCTGCCCAGCATCGCCAGCGCCCAGAAGAACACCAGGGCGAGGAGGAAGTTGGCGATCGGGCCGGCGGCAACAATGGCGATACGCTGGCGTACAGACTTGCGATTGAAGGACTGATCGAGCTCATCGAGGGCCACTTCGCCTTCACGCTCGTCGAGCATCTTCACGTAGCCGCCCAGGGGAATGGCAGCGATCACAAACTCGGTACCGCGGCGATCGTGCCAGCGTAGCAACGGCATGCCAAAGCCCACGGAGAAACGCAGCACCTTGACGCCACAGCGACGCGCGACCCAGAAGTGACCGAATTCATGGAAGGTGACCAGCACACCCAGAGCTACCAGGGTGCCGACAATCATATAGAGCGCGCTCATCTACTTTCTCCGCAATCCTATTCGCCGCCACTCGCCCGGTCGCGAATCCTATCGCCCGTTACGCTGCAACCATTGTTCTGCCAGGCTTCGGGCCTTGGCATCTGCCGCAAACACTGCATCGAGTTCATTGACTGCAACTACAGGCTCGAGGGCTAAAACCTCGTCGATGATACTCGCGATCTCCGGGTAACGGATGCGCCGATCAAGAAAGGCCGAAACAGCCACTTCATTGGCCGCATTGAGCATCGCCGGAGCACTGTCACCCGCCTCGGCAGCTTGACGCGCCAGGCGCAGGCAAGGGAACCGCTGCTCGTCGGGTGCCTGGAAGTCCAGACGGGCAATCGCGAACAGATCCAACGGGGCTACACCGGAGTCGATACGTTCCGGCCAGGCCAGAGCGCTGGCGATAGGCGTGCGCATATCCGGATTACCCAACTGTGCAAGCACCGAGCCGTCGACATAATCCACCAGGGAATGGATCACGCTCTGTGGATGCACCACCACCTCGACCTGGGAAGGTTTGGCATCGAACAACCAGCAGGCCTCAATCAGCTCCAGCCCCTTGTTCATCATGCTCGCCGAGTCCACGGAGATCTTGCGCCCCATGGACCAGTTCGGATGGGCACAAGCCTGTTCCGGCGAAACATGTTCGAGCTCGGCCAGGGGCGTCTGACGGAATGGACCGCCGGAGGCGGTCAACAGAATCCGCCGCACCCCAACCTGACTCAAGCCCCGGGAAAAATCCCCGGGCATGCATTGGAAAATCGCGTTGTGCTCACTGTCGATAGGCAGCAGCACCGAGCCGCTCTTGCCTACCGCCTGCATGAACAGCGCGCCGGACATCACCAGCGCCTCTTTGTTGGCCAGGAGGATCTTTTTGCCGGCCTCCACCGCCGCCAGGGTCGGACGCAGACCCGCCGCCCCGACAATGGCCGCCATCACCGCATCGACTTCAGGGGCCGAAGCGACTTCACACAACCCCTGCTCCCCCACCAGCACTCGAGTCGACAGGCCAGCAGCTCGCAGATCGTCCTGCAAGGTCCTCGCCGCTGCCGCCTCCGGCACCACCGCAAAGCGCGGCACATGGCGCACGCACAATGCCAGCAGCTCAGCCAGACGGCTGAACCCGGTAAGGGCAAACACCTGATAGCGGTCCGGATGCCGGGCAATCACATCCAGCGTACTCAGACCAATGGAGCCTGTAGCCCCCAGAACCGTGATCTGTTGCACACGACTCACAGTGCAGCCATCCACAGCAGCACCGCAAACACCGGAATGGCCGCTGTCAGACTGTCGATCCGATCAAGCACACCACCGTGCCCAGGCAACAGATTGCTGCTGTCCTTGATGCCGGACTGACGCTTGAACATGCTTTCGGTCAGGTCACCGACCACCGAAATAAAGACCACAATGGCAGCCCCCAACAGCCCCAGCAGGATCTGCCCAAAGGTCCAGTCACGCACCAGCCCGACCACTGCAGTGATCACCAGGCTCAATGCAAGGCCGCCATAGACGCCCTCCCAGCTCTTGCCAGGACTCACCTGAGGAGCCAGCTTGCGCTTGCCGAAGGCCTTGCCAGAGAAGTAGGCACCAATATCCGCGCCCCAAACCAGCACCATTACCGCCATGATCAACCAATTGCCCAGCGGCAACTGCTTGATGAACACCAGCCCCTGCCAGGCCGGCAACAGGATCAACAGGCCGATCAGCAGTTTGGGGGCCGCCCCGGACCATTGCTCACTGGTGCGCGGATAGGTCAGTACCAGGAAAGTCGCCAGCCCCCACCACAGCACCGCGGCGCCCAGCACCCAAGGCGCAACGCCCGGGTCCAGATGCATCAAGAACAGCAGCGCCGCAACTGCTACCGCGTAAGCCACCCGAGCCGGCTGCGCCTCGAAACCCGCCAGACGCGCCCATTCCCAGGCACCCAGGCTCACCACCAGACCAATGAACAGGGCAAAACCCGATCCTTCGAGCAGGAAAAAACCGCACAAGGCGATCGGCAGGAGGATCAGCGCAGTAATGATACGTTGTTTAAGCATTAAACCCGGGCTCCAGCCTCGACCTGCTCGCTCGTTTTACCGAAGCGTCGCTGTCGAGATGCGTAATCGGCCAGCGCATTGCGCATGGCTTCGTGTTTGAAGTCCGGCCAGAACAGGTCGGAGAAATACAGCTCGGCATAGGCTAGCTGCCACAGCAGGAAGTTGCTGATGCGATGCTCGCCACCGGTACGGATACATAGGTCCGGCAACGGCAGGTCCCCTGTCGCCAGGCAGGTCTGCAGCAAATCCGGAGTGATGTCCTCGGGCCGCAGGTGCCCGGCCTGAACCTCGCGCGCCAAGCGCTGGGCGGCCTGGGCGATATCCCATTGACCGCCGTAGTTGGCGGCGATCTGCAGGATGAAACGATCACTGCCCGCGGTCATGGCTTCCGCTTCGCGCATCGCCGCTTGCAGCTCGGGATGAAAACGCGAACGGTCGCCAATGATCCGCAGGCTGATGTTGTTTTCGTTAAGACGCTTGGCCTCACGCCGCAGCGCCTTGAAGAACAGATCCATCAAGGCACTGACTTCATCGGCCGGGCGTTGCCAGTTCTCACTGGAAAAGGCAAACAGGGTCAGCACTTCGACCTTGGCCTCGGCACACACTTCAATCACTGCACGCACCGCGTCAACGCCCGCTTTATGCCCGGCAACACCCGGCATAAAGCGCTTTTTTGCCCAGCGGTTGTTACCGTCCATGATGATCGCGACGTGTCGCGGTACCGAGGGCGATACTGGCTGCTTGGTCTTTTCCATGAAAACGCCTGACCCTTATACGGCCATCAAGTCCGCTTCTTTCTGTTTCACCGCCACTTCGATTTCCGCCACGAACTTGTCGGTCAGCTTCTGGATATCGTCAGCAGCACGACGCTCGTCGTCTTCGCTGATTTCTTTCTCTTTGACCAGGTCCTTGAACTGGCTCAGAGCATCGCGACGCACGTTACGCACCGCAATACGAGCGTCTTCAGCCGCTTCACGAGCCTGTTTGGTGAAACCCTTGCGGGTCTCTTCGGTCAAGGCAGGCATGGTGATCAGCAGCAGCTCACCGAGGTTGGTCGGGTTGAAGCCCAGGCCCGAGCTCTGGATCGCCTTGTCCACCGCCGCCAGCATGTTGCGTTCAAATGCCACGACCTGCAGGGTGCGAGCATCCTTCACGGTAACGTTGGCCACCTGATTGATCGGGGTATCAGCGCCGTAGTAAGGCACCATCACACCCGCCAGGATGCTTGGGTGGGCCTGGCCGGTACGAATGCGGCTGAATGCATGCGCCAGGGACTCCAGGGATTTCTTCATGCGCTCTTGAGCGTCTTTCTTGATTTCGTTGATCATTGCTCGCCTTCCTCGATCAGGGTTCCTTCAGCGCCACCATGCACGATGTTCAGCAGGGCGCCGGGCTTGTTCATGTTGAATACCCGCAGCGGCATCTTGTGGTCGCGGCACAGGCAGATGGCCGTCAGGTCCATCACTCCCAGCTTGCGATCCAGCACTTCATCGTAAGTCAGATGATCGAACTTCTCGGCATGCGGGTCTTTGAACGGGTCTGCAGTGTAAACACCGTCGACCTTGGTTGCCTTGAGCACGACATCGGCATCGATCTCGATGGCTCGCAGGCAGGCTGCGGAGTCGGTAGTGAAGAACGGATTACCGGTACCGGCCGCGAAGATCACCACCTCTTTGGAATTCAGGTGGCGCATGGCTTTGCGACGGTCATAGTGATCGGTCACACCCACCATGGAAATAGCCGACATCACGATAGCCGAGATATTCGCACGTTCCAGCGCGTCGCGCATGGCCAGGGCGTTCATCACAGTGGCCAGCATGCCCATGTGGTCGCCTGTGACCCGATCCATCCCGGCAGCACTCAATGCGGCGCCACGGAACAGGTTACCGCCACCGATCACCAGACCGACCTGCACACCGATGCCGACCAGTTGGCCAACTTCCAGCGCCATGCGGTCCAGCACCTTGGGGTCGATCCCGAACTCTTCCGAGCCCATCAGGGCCTCGCCGCTAAGCTTGAGTAGAATGCGTTTATAGCGAGCTTGATAACCACTGCCCTGCTGAGCCATTGCGAATCTCTCCTGCGGCGTATTTTAAAAATTCTTTGCGGGCTGTTTGCAGCCTGCGTTCACTCTAGCTTGACGCTGTCGCAGCGCCATCAGAACACGACTTTGTAAACCGGTTCCGAGGATAAACAACAAAATTACCCTGCCCATTTGAAAAGAGGCTGCGCGCGTGAGCGGGCAGCCTCTTCTGGGCGACAGTTAGAAAACCGTCTTACTGTTGCTTGGCAGCAGCCAGTTGTGCAGCAACTTCTTCAGCGAAGTTGTCTTCTTTCTTCTCGATGCCTTCACCTACTGCAAAACGGGTGAAGGAAACGATTTCAGCGCCGCCTTTCTTGGCCAGAGCACCCACGGTGATTTCTGGGTCCTTGACGAAAGCTTGCTCAACCAGGCTGGCTTCGGCCAGGAACTTGCTGATACGGCCAGCGATCATTTTCTCAACGATTTCGGCTGGCTTGCCTTTCATCTTGTCTTCGTTCAGCTGCAGGAACACAGCTTTTTCACGCTCGATCGCTTCAGCCGAAACTTGCGATGGCAGCAGGAACTCAGGGTTGCTGGCCGCTACGTGCATGGCGATGTCTTTGGCCAGTTCGACGGAACCGCCTTTCAGGACAACCGCAACACCGATCTTGTTACCGTGCAGGTAAGTACCGACCACGTCACCTTCAACGCGAGCCAGACGACGGATGTTGACGTTCTCGCCAGTCTTGCCCACCAGGATCAGACGGTCAGCTTCTTGAGCTTCGATCAGCGGAGCTGCGTCGGTCAGTTTGTCAGCGAAAGCTTTTTCCACGCTGGCAGCAACGAATGCCTTGAAGTCATCCTGCAGAGCCAGGAAGTCGGTCTGCGAGTTCACTTCCAGCAGGACAGCGACTTTACCGTCGTCCTTGATGGCGATGGCGCCTTCAGCAGCCACGTTGCCTGCTTTCTTGGCAGCCTTGATGGCGCCGGAAGCACGCATGTCATCAATGGCTTTCTCGATGTCGCCGCCAGCCTTGGTCAAGGCCTTTTTGCAGTCCATCATGCCTTCGCCAGTACGCTCGCGCAGTTCTTTGACCAACGCTGCAGTAATCTCTGCCATTTTCAAAATCCTCTTGGATAGGTTTTCAACCATTCCACCCGATCGAACGGGCGTTCAATTCTTGGGCGCTGCCTCGAATTCACTTCATAACAGCCCCGCATTACAGAAACTGCCGGGGGCGCGACGACGAAATGATTTTCGAGTTGGCAAAAAGGGGGCCAAGCCCCCTTTTTGCGTACTGAGTAAACGCTAAGCGTCAGTTACTCAGGCTTCAGCCGCCGGTGCTGCAGCTTCTTCGAACACTTCGGTGCCGCCAGCAACGTTGTTGCGACCACGGATCACAGCGTCAGCCATCGAACCCATGTACAGCTGGATGGCGCGGATGGCGTCATCGTTACCTGGGATGATGTAGTCAACGCCTTCCGGGCTGCTGTTGGTATCGACAACGCCGATGACCGGGATGCCCAGCTTGTTGGCTTCGGTGATCGCGATGCGCTCGTGATCAACGTCGATCACGAACAGTGCGTCAGGCAGGCCGCCCATGTCCTTGATACCACCCAGGGAACGGTCCAGCTTTTCCA
>NZ_MOAK01000086.1:458260-463801 GCF_003732485.1 Pseudomonas protegens | reverse complement strand
CTGCTTGCACTTCAAGGTCACGCAGACGCTTGATGGAAGCACGGATGGTTTTGTAGTTGGTCAGCATGCCGCCCAACCAGCGGTGATCGACGTACGGCGAACCGCAACGTGCTGCTTCTTCAGCAACGATCTTGCCAGCGGAACGCTTGGTGCCGACGAACAGAATCTTGTTTTTGCCCTGGGCCAGACGCTCTACGAAAGTCAGAGCTTCGTTGAACATTGGCAGGGTTTTTTCAAGGTTGATGATGTGAATCTTGTTGCGCGCACCGAAAATGTACTTACCCATTTTCGGGTTCCAGTAACGAGTTTGGTGACCGAAGTGCACACCGGCCTTCAGCATATCGCGCATGTTGACTTGGGACATGATAGTTCCTTAGTAAGTCGGGTTAGGCCTCCACGTATCCCAATGACCAACCAACAGCATGTGCTGAGGGCACCCAGGTCATCGTGTCGACACGTGTGTGGGTTTGAGCTTTTCGGGGCATCCCCGGAAAGCGGCGCATTTTATACCACAGCGCAGGCCAAAACGGAACCCGGATTCACATCCTCCTATCCTTGCAGTTTTTGCCCTGCCCTTGGATTCAGCCCAGAATGCACCATTGTATAGAGACAAGCGCCAGCAGAACCTCAGATTTGCGCTGAGGCTCTGTTAGAATCGCACCTTTGCGGCTTCTGAAAACCTCACCGGTTCCATCCCGGCTCCAGCCTTGCAGGGGCAGGTTTTCAAGCCATTCCGTGTTTACCGCGCCATTGAGCGTCAAGAGAGCCTGTATGACCGTCACCCTCAAAACTCCCGAGGACATCGCCAAAATGCGTGTCGCCGGCAAACTGGCCGCCGAAGTCCTGGAAATGATTGCCGAGCATGTCAAACCCGGTGTCACCACTGAAGAGCTGGACCGTATCTGCCATGACTACATCGTCAATGTGCAGGGTGCGATCCCGGCACCGCTGAACTACAAGGGCTTCCCCAAATCCATCTGCACCTCGATCAATCACGTGGTGTGCCACGGCATTCCCAACGAGAAGCCGCTGAAGGATGGCGACACCCTGAACATCGACGTCACCGTCATCAAGGACGGCTACCACGGCGACACCAGCCGCATGTTCCACGTCGGCACCGTGCCGGTCTGGGCCGAGCGCCTGTCGCAGATCACCCAGGAATGCATGTACAAGGCCATCGAACTGGTGAAGCCTGGCTGCCGCCTGGGCGACATCGGCGAAGTGATCCAGAAGCACGCGGAAAAGAACGGCTTCTCGGTGGTTCGCGAGTTCTGTGGCCACGGCATCGGCAAGGTCTTTCACGAAGAGCCACAGATCCTGCACTACGGCCGCTCGGGCACCGGCATGGAACTCAAGGCCGGCATGACCTTCACCATCGAGCCGATGATCAACCAGGGCAAGGCCGACACCAAAGTACTGGGCGACGGCTGGACCGCGATCACCAAGGACCGCAAGCTCTCGGCACAGTGGGAACACACCCTGCTGGTGACCGAAACCGGCTACGAGATCTTCACCCTGCGCAGCGATGACACCATCGCCCGGGTGTCTGCCTGACCCACAACGCCGCGTCCCGACCCTATAGATAGACAGGAAAGCCAATCGATGCCGCAGGTGGATCCCGAACTCTTCGACCGTGGCCAGTTCCAGGCGGAACTGGCTCTGAAGGCCAGCCCCATCGCCGCCTTCAAGAAAGCCATCCGTCAGGCACGAGACGTGCTCGACAACCGCTTTCGCAGCGGCCGGGAAATCCGTCGGCTGATCGAAGACCGCGCCTGGTTCATCGATAACATCCTGCAAAAGGCCTGGGACCAGTTCAGCTGGAGCGAAGACGCCGACATTGCCCTGGTGGCGGTCGGCGGCTACGGCCGCGGCGAGCTTCACCCCTATTCCGATATCGACCTGCTGATCCTTCTGGACAGCGCCGATCACGAGATCTTTCGCGACTCCATCGAACGCTTTCTCACCCTGCTCTGGGACATCGGCCTGGAAGTCGGGCAAAGCGTGCGTTCAGTGGACGAATGCGCCGAAGAGGCCCGGGCCGACCTGACGGTGATCACCAACCTGATGGAAAGCCGCACCATCGCCGGCCCCGAACACCTGCGCAAGCGCATGCTGGACGTCACCAGCACCGCACATATGTGGCCGAGCAAGGACTTCTTCCTGGCCAAGCACGCCGAGCAGAAGGCTCGCCACCACAAATACAACGACACCGAATACAACCTGGAACCCAACGTCAAAGGCTCCCCCGGCGGCCTGCGGGATATCCAGACCATCCTCTGGGTCGCCCGCCGCCAGTACGGCACCCTGAACCTGCGGGCCCTGGCCGGAGAAGGTTTCCTGGTGGAAAGCGAGAACGCCTTGCTGGCCTCCTCCCAAGAGTTCCTGTGGAAGGTCCGCTACGCCCTGCACATGCTCGCCGGGCGCGCCGAAGACCGCCTGCTGCTGGACCACCAGCGCTCCATCGCCGAACTGCTGGGCTTCAGCGGTGAAGACGCCAAGCAATCCATCGAAAGCTTCATGCAACAGTACTACCGGGTGGTGATGAGCATCGCCCAGTTGAGCGACCTGATCATCCAGCACTTCGAAGAGGTAATCCTCGCCCCCGAGGACGAAGCCCCACCGCAGCCGATCAACGCCCGCTTCCAACTGCACGACGGCTATATCGAGGCAATCAACGACAACGTGTTCAAGCGCACGCCGTTCGCCATGCTGGAAATCTTCGTGCTGATGGCCCAGCACCCGGAGATCAAGGGCGTACGCGCCGACACCATCCGCCTGCTGCGCGAACACCGGCACCTGATCGACGATGATTTTCGTCACGACATCCGTAACACCAGCCTGTTCATCGAACTGTTCAAATGCGAGATCGGTATCCACCGCAACCTGCGGCGGATGAACCGCTACGGCATCCTCGGGCGCTACCTGCCGGAGTTCGGCTTCATCGTTGGACAGATGCAGCACGACCTGTTCCACATCTATACCGTGGACGCCCACACGCTGAATCTGATCAAGCACCTGCGCAAGATGCAGTACACGCCGATCTCCGAGAAATTCCCCCTGGCCAGCAAGCTCATGGGCAAGCTGCCCAAGCCCGAACTGATCTACCTGGCCGGCCTTTACCACGACATCGGCAAGGGCCGTCACGGTGACCACTCGGAAATCGGCGCGGTGGATGCCGAAGCCTTCTGCGTGCGCCACCAGTTACCCCTATGGGATACCCGGCTGATCGTCTGGCTCGTGCAGAACCACCTGGTGATGTCCACCACCGCCCAGCGCAAGGACCTGTCCGATCCACAGGTGATCCACGATTTCGCCCAGACCGTGGTCGACCAGACCCGACTCGACTATCTCTACGTGCTGACGGTCGCCGACATCTACGCCACCAACCCGACCCTGTGGAACTCCTGGCGCGCCAGCCTGTTGCGCCAGCTCTACACCGAAACCAAGCGCGCCCTGCGCCGCGGCCTGGAAAACCCGGTGGACCGCGAAGAGCAGATCCGCCAGACCCAGAGCGCCGCCCTGGATATCCTGGTGCGCAACGGCACCGATCCGGACGAGGTCGAGCAGCTCTGGTCGCAACTGGGAGACGACTACTTCCTGCGTCACACCGCCGGCGATGTGGCCTGGCACAGCGACGCGATCCTCCAGCAGCCGGCCGATGGCGGGCCACTGGTGCTGATCAAGGAAATCACCCAGCGCGAGTTCGAGGGTGGCACCCAAATCTTCATCTACGCCCCGGACCAGCACGATTTCTTCGCGGTGACCGTGGCCGCCATGGACCAGCTCAACCTGAACATCCATGACGCGCGGATCATCACCTCCAGCAGCCAGTTCACCCTCGACACCTACATCGTCCTGGACAACGACGGCGAGTCCATCGGCAACAACCCGCAGCGGGTCGAGCAGATCCGCAAGGGCTTGACCGACGCCCTGCGCAACCCCGACGACTACCCGACCATCATCCAGCGCCGGGTACCACGCCAGCTCAAGCATTTTGCCTTCGCCCCCGAGGTGACCATCCACAACGACGCCCAGCGCCCGGTCACCGTGCTGGAGCTCAGCGCCCCGGATCGCCCGGGCCTGCTGGCGCGGATCGGCAAGATCTTCCTGGAGTTCGACCTGTCGCTGCAGAACGCCAAGATCGCCACCCTGGGCGAGCGCGTGGAAGACGTGTTCTTCATTACCGACGCACACAACCAGCCCCTTTCCGACCCACAGCTGTGCAGCCGCTTGCAGGATGCGATCGTCGAACAGTTGAGTGTCAGCCACGAACCGACTATCGAAATGACCCGCCTGAGCATTTGACGGGACTGAATCGCCGCCTTGAGTGAGATACCGCACCAATGAACAACGCTCTGAACCAGCTGCAACCTTACCCGTTCGAAAAGCTGCGCGCCTTGCTCGGCACCGTGACGCCCAACCCGGACAAGCGCGCCATTGCCCTGTCCATCGGCGAACCCAAGCACCGCTCGCCAAGCTTTGTCGCCGAAGCCCTGGCCAGCAACCTCGATCAGATGGCGGTCTACCCCACCACCCTGGGCATCCCGGCCCTGCGCGAAGCCATCGCCGGCTGGTGCGAACGGCGCTTTGGCGTGCCGACCGGCTGGATCGACCCAGCGCGCAACGTCTTGCCGGTCAACGGCACCCGTGAAGCGCTGTTCGCCTTCACCCAGACCGTGGTCAACCGCGGCGACGACGCCCTGGTGGTCAGCCCCAACCCCTTCTATCAGATCTACGAAGGCGCGGCCTTCCTCGCCGGGGCCAAGCCGCACTACCTGCCGTGCCTGGATGAAAACGGCTTCAACCCGGACTTCGACGCCGTGCCGGCGGAAATCTGGCAGCGCTGCCAGATCCTCTTCCTGTGCTCCCCGGGCAACCCCACCGGCGCGCTGATCCCGCTGGACACCCTGAAGAAACTGATCGCCCTGGCCGACGAGCACGACTTCGTGATTGCCGCCGACGAGTGCTACAGCGAGCTGTACTTCGACGAACAGACCCCGCCGCCGGGCCTGCTCAGCGCCTGCGTCGAGCTGGGCCGCAAGGACTTCAAGCGCTGCGTGGTGTTCCACAGCCTGTCCAAGCGCTCCAACCTGCCGGGCCTGCGCTCCGGTTTCGTCGCCGGCGACGCGGACATCCTCAAGGGTTTCCTGCTGTACCGCACCTACCACGGCTGCGCCATGCCCGTGCAAACCCAGTTGGCCAGCGTCGCCGCCTGGAACGATGAAGTGCACGTACGTGCCAACCGCGCCCTGTACCGCGAAAAGTTCGATGCCGTGCTGGCGATCCTCGCCCCCGTGATGGACGTACAGCGCCCGGATGGCAGCTTCTATCTGTGGCCGAACGTGGCCGGGGATGACGCGGCATTCTGCCGCGACCTGTTCGAGCAGGAGCACGTGACCGTGGTCCCGGGCTCTTATCTGTCGCGGGATGTGGACGGCACCAACCCAGGCGCCGAGCGTGTGCGCATGGCGCTGGTCGCGCCGCTGGCGGAGTGCGTGGAAGCAGCGGAACGGATTCGCGATTTCGTTCTGCGTCGCGCGT
>NZ_MOAK01000086.1:448379-458232 GCF_003732485.1 Pseudomonas protegens | reverse complement strand
GGCAAGCCGGCTCCTACACCCTCCCGGTAGGAGCCGGCTTGCCGGCGAAAGCGTTATTCGCTCACTTCACCTGCCCCAGATTCGCCTCGCTCAAATCCAGGTCCGCCAATACCTCACGCAGCACATCATCACCAATCTGGTGATGTCGGCTCAGGCGGTACAGCTCCAGCCGTTGCGCCCGCAAGGCCTTGAGCCGCAGGCGCCGCTCCAGCAAGTCCATCTGCAACGCCAGGGCCTGGGCCTCGGCGGAATCGTTGTAGACCTCCAACTGATGCCGGTATTCGGCCATCAAGCGCCCCTTGAGCTCGGTGGCCAGTGCCGCCTGGGCCGCATCGGGGGCCTCACTGGTCTCAGCCACTTCCTCGGCTTCCAGGGCATGGATCGCCGCCTCGGCGGTCTTGCGCCAGGCATCGCGGACTTCTCCACGGCGTTTGTCATCGGGGCTTTTGACGATACCGCGCAACAGCAGCGGCAAGGCGATGCAGGCCGCCACCAGGGACAACAGGATCACCCCGGCAGCGATAAAGATCAGCAGATCACGTTCGGGGAATGACTCCCCAGCGCCCAGGAACAAGGGCACCGACATCACGCCGGCCAGGGTCACCGCCCCACGCACTCCACCCACGGTCAGCAGCCAGCAGGAGCGGGCCGTGGGCACCAGGGTCAGTTCACCCTTGCCGCGCCAGCGCCGCAGCAGCCCGGACAGACGCCAGATGCTCTGCACCCAGATAAAGCGCAATACCAACAGCACCAGGAAGATCGCCAGCACATCCAGACAGCGGTAGAACAGGGTCGGCCAGAGGGAAGTTTCATGGCTGACCACCGCCTTGATGATGTCAGGCAACTGCAGTCCCAACAGTAGGAAAATCAGGCCATTGAAGGCGAATTCCAGCAGCGACCAGACACTGCGATTGAGCAGTCGGGTGCTGGTCTGACGCGGCAGCAGGTCGAGCCAACTCTGCATCATTCCCGCCGCCACCGCCGAAAGAATGCCCGAGGCCCCCAGGCGCTCGGCCAGGACATAGGCCGCAAACGGCAATAGCAGCATGAACACCACATGAGTTGCCGGATCGTCCCAGCCTCGGGCGATCATCCAGGCCCGCAGGCGCCCGACCAGCCAGCTCAGCGCCACCCCGACCGCCAGCCCGCCCACCGCCACCAGCACAAAGGTCAGGCTGGCATTGGCCAGGGAGAACACCCCGGTAACGGCGGCCACCAGGGCGAACTTGAAAGTCACCAGGCCCGAGGCATCATTCATCAGGGCCTCACCCTGGAGCATGTGCATCAGCGGGGTTGGCAGGCGGTTCTGGGAAATGGCCGACACCGCTACAGCGTCGGTGGGCGATAGCACCGCGGCCAGGGCGAAAGCCACCGGCAACGGGATGGTCGGCAGCAGCCAGTGAATGAAATACCCGGCCCCGACCACGGTGAACAGCACCAGGCCCACCGCCAGGGTCAGGATCGGGCCTCGCAAGCGCCAGAACTCGCGCTTGGGCATGCGCCAACCGTCGGAAAACAACAGGGGCGGCAGGAACAGGAAAAGGAACAGTTCCGGGTCCAGGGCTACGTGCAAACCCAGGGTCGGCCAGGCCAGCAAGGCGCCGGCGGCAATCTGCACCAAAGGCAAGGGCAGCGGAATCACCCGTCCGACAAGACGCGAGAGGCTCACCAGCATCAGCAGGATGAGGACGGTATAGGCGGTTTGCATAAAGCGGGCTTCCCGATCTGAAACTTCAAAGCAGACGCACAACAGCGGCAGGAATTCACCGCAGAAGTGCCATATTAGCCGCTTAAGCTGCGTTTACGCCGCTGCACAAAAGTCGCAACGGCGCCCGGGCGCGGAAATACAATGCGACAAAGCCCCGCAGCAGCCGACGCCGAATCGGCGCGGTCGTGGCATAATCCGTGACCTTTCATCTCCAGCATCTCCAAAGGGGGCAATTCCTTGACCGCTTCAAGCAAAACGTTGCACCTTTTCGGCATCAAAGCCTGTGACACCATGAAAAAGGCGCGCACCTGGCTCGATGAACACGCTGTCAGCTATGACTTCCATGATTACAAAACCTCCGGCATTGACCGTGAGCACCTGAATCAGTGGTGCGACGAGCACGGCTGGCAGGTGGTGTTGAACCGCGCGGGCACGACCTTTCGCAAACTCGATGACGAAAGCAAAGCCGATCTCGACCAGGCGAAAGCCGTTGAACTGATGCTCGCGCAACCTTCGATGATCAAGCGCCCGGTGCTCGACCTCGGAGACAAGACCCTGATTGGCTTCAAGCCAGACCTTTACGCAGCGGCGCTCAAGTAAGCCTGCTCACTCTATTTCGCAAGAGGTAACTGCATGTCCACTACTCTGTTCAGCCTGGCATTCGGTGTCGGCACCCAAAATCGTCAAGGCGCCTGGCTGGAAGTGTTCTACGCATCGCCACTGCTCAACCCTGCCGCCGAAATCGTTGCCGCTGTCGCACCGATCCTCGGTTACAGCGAAGGCAACCAGGCCATCACCTTCACCACCGCCCAGGCCGCGCAAATGGCCGACGCGCTGAAGAGCATCGACGCCACCCAGGCGGCCCTGCTGACCCGCCTGGCCGAAAGCCACAAGCCGCTGGTAGCCACCCTGCTGGCAGAAGACGCCCAACTGACTTCCACTCCAGAGGCCTACCTCAAGCTGCACCTGCTGTCCCACCGTCTGGTCAAGCCGCACGGCCTGAGCCTGGCCGGGGTGTTCCCGCTGCTGCCGAACGTGGCCTGGACCAGCCAGGGCGCGATCGACCTCGGCGAGCTGGCCGAGCGTCAACTGGAAGCCCGCCTGCGCGGCGAGCTGCTGGAAGTGTTCTCCGTGGACAAATTCCCGAAAATGACCGATTACGTGGTGCCGAGCGGCGTACGTATCGCTGACAGCGCACGGATTCGCCTGGGCGCCTACATCGGCGAAGGCACTACCGTCAT
This sequence comes from Pseudomonas protegens, assembly GCF_003732485.1. Classification (GTDB taxonomy): domain Bacteria; phylum Pseudomonadota; class Gammaproteobacteria; order Pseudomonadales; family Pseudomonadaceae; genus Aquipseudomonas; species Aquipseudomonas protegens_B. The sequence continues at coordinate 455,283 of NZ_MOAK01000086.1, read as the reverse complement.
GCACGAAGGCTTCGTCAACTTCAACGCCGGTACCGAAGGTCCGGGCATGATCGAAGGCCGCGTATCGGCTGGCGTATTCGTCGGCAAAGGCTCTGACCTGGGCGGCGGTTGCTCCACCATGGGCACCCTGTCGGGTGGCGGCAACATCGTGATCAAGGTGGGCGAAGGCTGCCTGATCGGCGCCAACGCCGGTATCGGCATTCCATTGGGCGACCGCAACACCGTGGAGTCGGGCCTGTACGTGACCGCCGGCACCAAGGTGGCGCTGCTGGACGAGAACAACCAGTTGGTCAAAGTGCTCAAGGCCCGTGAACTGGCCGGCCAACCGGACCTGCTGTTCCGCCGCAACTCGGAAACCGGCGCCGTGGAGTGCAAGACCCACAAGTCGGCGATCGAGCTGAACGAAGCGCTGCACGCTCACAACTAAGCAGCGATTCGGTTTCACTGGAACCGGCCGGGCGCTTATCATCGGCGCCCGGCCTGTTCAAACGAGTTCTGCCACCATGCTTGTACCCTCCCCCTGGCGCGCCGACTTCCCGGCCATCGCCGCCCTGCATCGCCAGGACCAGACGTACCTGGACAACGCCGCCACCACGCAAAAACCCCAAGCCCTGTTGGACGCCCTGGCGCACTATTACGCCAATGGCGCGGCCAATGTGCATCGTGCGCAACACCTGCCCGGCGCCCACGCCACCCAAGCGTTCGAAGACAGCCGCAGCAAGGTCGGCCAATGGCTGAATGCCGGTGACAGCGGGCAGATCGTCTTCACCCACGGCGCCACCAGTGCGCTGAATCTCCTGGCTTATGGCCTGGAGCACCGATTTGAAAGCGGCGATGAGATCGTCATCAGCGCCCTTGAACACCATGCCAACCTGCTGCCCTGGCAACAGTTGGCCCAACGTCGCGACCTCAAGCTGCTGATCCTGCCCCTGGATGCCGACGGACTGATCGATATTGATGCGGCAAGCCGCCTGATTGGCCCGCGCACTCGCCTGCTGGCAGTGAGCCAGTTGTCCAATGTGCTCGGCGCCTGGCAACCCTTGACGCCACTGCTGGCCATGGCCAAGGCCCAGGGCGCGCTGACGGTGATCGACGGCGCCCAGGGCGTGGTTCATGGCCGTCACGATGTGCAGGCCCTGGGCTGCGACTTCTATGTGTTCTCCAGCCATAAACTCTATGGTCCGGACGGCGTCGGCGTGCTGTTCGGCCGTCATGCCGCGCTCAAGCACCTGCGTCATTGGCAGTTCGGCGGAGAAATGGTCCAGGACGCCGACTACCAGCACGCCAGCTTTCGCCCGGCGCCCCTGGGGTTCGAGGCCGGTACACCACCGATTGCCGGGGTTATCGGCCTGGGGGCTACCCTGGATTATCTCGGCGCACTGGATCAGCAAGCAGTCACCGCACATGAAGCCGCGCTGCACGCCTATCTGTTGCAGGGCTTGCAGGCACGCAACGGCATCCGCCTGCTGGGCACGCCGCAACTGGCCCTGGTCAGCTTCGTCGTCGATGGCGTGCACAACGCCGACCTGGCCCACCTGCTGACCGAACAGGGCATTGCCGTACGTGCCGGTCACCATTGCGCCATGCCGCTGATGAAGAGCTTCGGCCTCGCCGGGGCGATTCGCGTATCCCTGGCGCTGTACAACGATTCCGAGGACCTGGAGCGCTTCTTCGAGGCCCTGGATCAGGCCTTGGAGCTGCTGCGATGAGCCTGCCGGCGGATGCCATCGCCGCGCTGAAGGTCTTTCAGCAAGCCCCTGGCTGGGAGCAGCGTGCACGCTTGCTGATGCAATGGGGCGAGCGCCTGCCGGCCCTGAGCGAGGCCGACCAGGTCGAGGCCAACCGGGTGCACGGCTGTGAAAGCCAGGTCTGGCTGGTGGCGGCCCTGGAAAACGGTCATTGGCAGTTTGCCGCGGCCAGCGACGCGCGGCTGATTCGCGGGCTGGTGGCTCTGCTCCTGGCGCGGGTCAATGGCCTGACGGCAGAGCAGTTGCGGGAAGTGGATCTGGCCGACTGGTTCAACCAGTTGGGCCTGTCGCGCCAGCTCTCGCCTTCGCGCAGCAATGGCCTGAACGCCGTTTTGCAACGCATGAGCGAACTGGCCAGCGCCCCGTAACTCCGTAGGAGCCAGCTTGCTGGCGAACAGGCCCATAAGCCTTGCACCCTCCTCGCGGCCCTCTTCGCTGGCAAGCCAGCTCCTACGGGGCGGCGGGCTTGCTGCGCTCCGACGGGCGGCGCACGCCAGCAACGATCTTGTCCACTGCCTTGGTCGCCGCCACCATGCCGAAGGTCGCGGTTACCATCATCACCGCACCAAAACCGCCGGCACAGTCGAGCTTGACGCCATCGCCGACAAAACTTTTCTGCAGGCAAATGCTGCCGTCCGGCTTCGGATAGCGCAGTTGTTCGGTGGAAAACACACAGGGCACGCTGTAATGCCGGGTCACGGTACGCGAGAAACCGTAATCGCGGCGCAGGGTGGAACGCACCTTGGAGGCCAACGGATCGTTGAAGGTGCGGTTCAGGTCGCAGACCTGGATCAGCGTCGGGTCGATCTGCCCGCCCGCGCCGCCAGTAGTGATGATCTGGATCTTGCGCCGCTTGCACCAGGCGATCAGCGCCGCCTTGGCATTGACGCTGTCGATGCAGTCGATCACGCAGTCGATGTTCGGGGTGATGTACTCGGCCATGGTCTCGCGGGTGACGAAATCCGCCACCGCGTGCACGCGGCAGTCCGGGTTGATGCCCCGCAGGCGCTCGGCCATGACCTCGACCTTGGGCTTGCCCACGGTGCTGTCCAGGGCATGCAGTTGCCGGTTGCTGTTGCTGACGCAGACATCGTCGAGGTCGAACAGCGAGATCTCGCCCACCCCGCAACGGGCGACGGCTTCCGCCGCCCAGGAACCGACCCCGCCGACCCCGACGATCGCCACATGGGCTGCCCGCAGCCGCTCCAGGCCTTCAATGCCATACAAACGGGCGACGCCGGCAAACCGTGGATCTTCTGTACTCATGACCATCACCTAAAAAACCGGCGCGCATTATAGGGCCTCAAGGCGACAAGTTTTAACCTTGAAGCTACAAGTAAAGAACTTAAACCCGAATACAGTGCCCAAGGTCTGGCTTTCCTCTGTGCGCTGTACGCTCAGTTGAGGGCCGGTGTAGGATGCCCGCCGTTTGGCGCCTGCCAACCCTTCCCTCGTTCCACACCTTTTGGAACCCGAAATAGCTATGTCATCGCGTAAATTTGGACTCAATCTGGTGATAGTGCTGGCCATTGCCGCCCTGTTCACCGGCTTCTGGGCGCTGATCAATCGCCCGGTCTCGGCCCCCGACTGGCCAGAACAGATCTCCGGTTTTTCCTACTCGCCTTTCCAGCAGGGCCAGTTCCCGCAGAAGGACCAGTTCCCGTCCGACGATGAAATGCGTCGCGACCTGGAGATCATGAGCAAGCTGACCGACAACATCCGTACCTATTCGGTGGACGGCAGCCTGCAAGACATCCCGAGGCTCGCGGAAGAGTTCGGCCTGCGCGTGACCCTGGGGATCTGGATCAGCCCGGACCTGGAGCGCAACGAGCGGGAAATCATGCGCGCCATCGAACTGGCCAATACCTCCCGCAGCGTCGTGCGGGTGGTGGTGGGTAACGAAGCGATCTTCCGCAAGGAAATCACCGCCGACCAACTGTCGGTGATTCTCGACCGGGTGCGTGCCGCGGTAAAAGTTCCGGTCACCACCTCGGAGCAATGGCACGTCTGGGAGGAAAACCCGGGGCTGGCCAAGCACGTCGACCTGATCGCCGCGCATATCCTGCCCTACTGGGAATTCATCCCGGTGGACAAGGCCGAACAGTTCGTCCTCGATCGCGCCCGCGACCTGAAGAAGATGTTCCCGAAAAAGCCGCTGCTGCTGTCCGAAGTGGGCTGGCCGAGCAACGGCCGCATGCGTGGTGGCGCCGACGCCAGCCCGGCAGACCAAGCGATCTACCTGCGCACCCTGGTCAACAAGCTCAACCGCCAGGGCTACAACTACTTTGTCATCGAAGCCTTCGACCAGCCGTGGAAGGCCAGCGACGAAGGTTCGGTGGGCGCCTACTGGGGCGTGTTCAACGCCGCCCGCCAGCAGAAATTCAACTTCGAAGGCCCGGTGGTGGCGATCCCGCAATGGCGGGTGCTGGCCATCGGCTCGGTGGTGCTGGCGCTGCTGTCGCTGACCCTGCTGATGATCGACGGCTCGGCCCTGCGCCAGCGCGGCCGCACCTTCCTGACCTTTATCGCGTTCCTCTGCGGTTCGGTGCTGGTGTGGATCGGCTACGACTACAGCCAGCAATACAGCACCTGGTTCAGCCTGACGGTGGGCTTCCTCCTGGCCCTCGGCGCGCTGGGGGTATTCATCGTGCTGCTGACCGAGGCCCATGAACTGGCCGAAGCAGTGTGGATCCACAAGCGCCGGCGCGAATTCCTGCCGGTGGAAGGCGACTCCAGCTACCGGCCGAAGGTCTCGATCCACGTGCCCTGCTACAACGAGCCGCCGGAGATGGTCAAACAGACCCTCAACGCCCTGGCCAACCTCGATTACCCGGACTTCGAAGTCCTGATCATCGACAACAACACCAAGGACCCGGCGGTCTGGGAACCGGTGCAGGCCTATTGCGAAACCCTGGGCCCGCGCTTCAAGTTCTTTCACGTCGCGCCCCTGGCCGGCTTCAAGGGCGGCGCGCTGAACTACCTGTTGCCGCACACCGCCAAGGACGCTGAAGTGATCGCGGTGATCGACTCCGACTACTGCGTCGACCGCAACTGGCTCAAGCACATGGTGCCGCACTTCGCCGATCCGAAGATCGCCATCGTGCAATCGCCCCAGGACTATCGCGACCAGAACGAAAGCACCTTCAAGAAGCTCTGCTATGCGGAATACAAGGGCTTCTTCCATATCGGCATGGTCACCCGCAACGACCGTGACGCGATTATCCAGCACGGCACCATGACCATGACCCGGCGCTCGGTGCTCGAAGAACTGGGCTGGGCCGACTGGTGCATCTGCGAAGACGCCGAGCTGGGCCTGCGGGTGTTCGAGAAAGGCCTGTCGGCGGCGTACCACCACGAGAGCTACGGCAAGGGCCTGATGCCCGATACCTTCATCGATTTCAAGAAGCAGCGCTTCCGCTGGGCCTACGGCGCGATCCAGATCATCAAGCGTCACACCGCCAGTCTGCTGCGCGGCAAGAACACCGAGCTGACCCGTGGCCAGCGCTACCACTTCCTCGCGGGCTGGCTGCCGTGGGTGGCGGACGGCATGAACATCTTCTTCACCGTCGGCGCCCTGCTGTGGTCGGCGGCGATGATCATCGTGCCGCAACGGGTCGACCCGCCGCTGCTGATCTTCGCCATCCCGCCGCTGGCGCTGTTCGTGTTCAAGGTCGGCAAGATCATCTTCCTCTACCGCCGTGCGGTGGGGGTCAACCTCAAGGACGCATTCTGCGCGGCCCTGGCGGGCCTGGCCTTGTCCCACACCATTGCCAAGGCGGTGCTGTACGGTTTCTTCACCAGCAGCATCCCGTTCTTCCGCACCCCGAAGAACGCCGACAACCACGGCTTCTGGGTGGCGATCTCGGAAGCTCGGGAAGAGTTGTTCATCATGCTGCTGTTGTGGGGCGCGGCACTGGGGATCTTCCTGGTGCAGGGGCTGCCGAGCAACGACATGCGCTTCTGGGTGACCATGCTCCTGGTACAGTCGCTGCCTTATGTGGCGGCACTGGTCATGGCGTTCCTGTCATCACTGCCAAAACCTTCGGAACAACCCGAGCCGGCTCCTGCTGCCTAAATCGATCCAAAGCACTAAACGGCGGCCTCAGGCCGCCGTTTTGCTTTAAGATATCCGCCATTTTGCGCGCCCTGCCCAACCCTGTAGGAGCTGGCTTGCCAGCGAACCAACCGACGCGGTGCAACCCTTGCACCGCCATCGCCGGCCCGCCGGCTCCTACGCAATGCCTTGCACCGGAGTGACCCATGACGGCCCATGCCGAGCTTTCGCCGACCCTGCAACTTGCCTGTGATCTGATCCGTCGCCCTTCAGTGACGCCGATCGACGCCGACTGCCAGAAGCTGATGATGCAGCGCCTGGGGGATGCCGGCTTCAAGCTGGAACCGATGCGCATCGAGGACGTGGACAACTTCTGGGCCACCCATGGCCAACATGAAGGCCCAGTGCTGTGTTTCGCCGGCCACACCGACGTGGTGCCCACCGGCCCGGTCCAGGCCTGGCAGAACGACCCGTTCGAAGCCCTGATCGACGAACACGGCATGCTCTGCGGCCGCGGCGCGGCGGACATGAAAGGCAGCCTGGCCGCCATGCTGGTGGCCGCCGAGCGTTTCGTCGCCGACTACCCCGACCACAAGGGCTCGGTGGCCTTCCTCATCACCAGCGACGAAGAAGGCCCCGCGCACCACGGCACCAAGGCGGTGGTGGAACGCCTGGCGGCACGCAAGGAGCGCCTGGACTGGTGCATCGTCGGTGAGCCTTCGAGCACCAGCCTGGTGGGCGACGTGGTCAAGAACGGCCGCCGCGGCTCCCTCGGCGCCAAGCTCACGGTGCGTGGGGTACAGGGCCATGTGGCCTACCCGCACCTGGCGAAGAACCCGATCCACCTGGCGGCGCCGGCCCTGGCAGAATTGGCGGCCGAACACTGGGATGACGGCAACACGTTCTTTCCACCCACCAGCTTCCAGATTTCCAACCTCAATTCCGGCACCGGCGCCACCAACGTGATCCCGGGTGATCTGGTGGCGGTGTTCAACTTCCGCTTCTCCACCGAGTCCACCGTTGAGGGCCTGCAACAACGGGTTGCAGCGATCCTCGACAAGCACGGCCTGGACTGGCACGTGGAGTGGGCCCTGTCCGGCCT
>NZ_MOAK01000086.1:439932-448323 GCF_003732485.1 Pseudomonas protegens | reverse complement strand
GCAGATCACCGGTCGCGAGACCAAGGCCTCCACCAGCGGCGGCACTTCCGACGGGCGTTTCATCGCCACCCTGGGCACCCAGGTGGTGGAGTTGGGCCCGGTCAACGCCACCATCCATCAGGTCAATGAGCGCATCCTGGCCAGTGACCTGGATGTGCTGACCGAGATCTACTACCAGACCCTGATCAAGTTGCTTGCCTGATGCTCGCCTGTCCTCTTTGCAGCGCCCCGCTGAATGCCGTGGACAATGGCGTGGTCTGCCCGGCCGGGCATCGCTTCGACCGTGCGCGCCAGGGTTACCTGAACCTGCTGCCGGTGCAGCACAAGAACAGCCGTGACCCGGGCGACAACCAGGCCATGGTCGAGGCCCGCCGCGATTTCCTCAACGCCGGGCATTACGCCCCGGTGGCCAGACGCCTGGCAGAACTGGCGACAGAACGCGCGCCCCAGCGCTGGGTCGACATCGGCTGTGGCGAGGGTTACTACACCGCGCAACTGGCCGAGGCCCTGCCCGGCGCCGACGGCTACGCCCTGGATATTTCCCGGGAGGCGGTGAAACGCGCTTGCCGCCGTGCTCCACAACTGACCTGGATGGTCGCCAGCATGGCGCGCATCCCCCTGGCCGACGCCAGCTGCCAGTTCCTGGCCAGCGTCTTCAGCCCCCTCGACTGGCTGGAGGCCAAGCGCCTGTTGAGCCCCGGCGGCGGCCTGATGAAAGTCGGTCCTACCAGCGGCCACCTGATGGAACTGCGCGAACGCCTGTACGACGAAGTGCGCGAATACACCGACGACAAGCACCTGGCCCTGGTGCCCGAAGGCATGGCCCTGGCCCACAGCGAAACCCTGGAGTTCAAGCTGCATCTGGAACGCCCGCAAGACCGCGCCAACCTGCTGGCCATGACGCCCCACGGCTGGCGCGCCAGCGCCGAACGACGGGCCGCAGTGATCGAGCAGGCCGAGCCTTTCGAGGTCAGCGTATCGATGCGCTACGATTATTTCGTGCTGCAATAACCCACTAAAACCCACGGTCCCGAGCCTGTGCTCGCGGCCGAAGAAATCCGCGAATGGATTTTTCAGACCGGCAATGAGGACATCCATGCGCCAGCCCGATATCGAGATTTACCTGAAAGACGCCGACGTCGACTACAAGGCCATCGCCACCTGGCTCGGCGCCGTGCTCGGCCCGTGCAGCGACTGGGTGCAGAAGGGTCAGACCTACAAATGCACTGCAGGCGCAGTACCCGTGACCTGGCTGCCCAAGGCCGTCGGCAAGTGGAACAGCCTGTACCTGGAAAGCGACCAGACCCCGTGGGACGACGACATTGCCTGTGCCCGCGCCGCCTTTGCCGCGCTCAATGTGGAAGTGCGCTGCGCACCGGGCAGTTGGGTCGAGGAAGAAGGTGAAGAGACCGCCGATCGCTGGATTCGCATCAGCACCGACGGTGAAGAAGAGATTACCTGGCGCACCGCCTGAACAGCGCGATCCTGTAGGAGCCGGCTTGCCGGCGAAGAGGCCCCTGAGCATTGCATCGCCAGCGCCCCTCTTTCGCTGGCAAGCCAGCTCCTACAGAGTTGGTTACAGGCCGACGACGTCTTCGGCTTGCAGACCTTTCTGACCTTCGACCACGGCGTACTCCACCTGCTGGCCTTCGGTCAGGGAGCGGTGGCCTTCGCCACGAATCGCCCGATAGTGGACAAACACGTCCGCCCCGCCTTCACGCTGGATAAAGCCGTAGCCCTTGGCGTCGTTGAACCACTTCACGTTGCCGGTCTCACGAGTAGTCATGAATCCATACCTCATTTTTTTATTATTGGATTGGCGCACTGCAACCAAACCCTGAGAACTTTCCCTCGACCTGCCTCTCTATGAGTGGAGGCCATACGACCGCGGGAGAGTCGGGCGAGTATATGACAGGCGTAAAAACTCTCAACTCAATCTTGTTTCGGCGCTTTTTTGCCGATTTTCGGCGAATCCGGCACACTACCGGCCCCGAGCACTTGCTCGGTTTTGATTTCTTATTCACTCACGCAGAAGCCGTATGACCCGCTCCCCGATCCGTCGTCTTGTGTTTGGCACCTTGCGCCGCCTGCTGTACCTCTGGGTGCGCTCGGAAACCATCAACCAGTCGTCCTTCACCCTCGACCTCGACCGCAGCCGGCCGGTGTTCTACGTCCTGCAAAATCCGTCCCTGACCGACCTCGCCGTGGTCGATACCGAATGCACCAAAGCCGGCCTGCCACGCCCGGTGCTGCCGGTGTCGGTGGGCAACCTGCTGGAGCCGGCGGCGTTCTTCTACCTGACCCCGGAGCCCGACTGGCTCGGGCGTCAGGACAAGCGCGGCGCACCGCCGACCCTGACCCGGCTGGTCAGCGCCCTGACCCAGAACGCCGCCGAAGATGCGCAGATCATTCCGGTCAGCGTGTTCTGGGGCCAGTCGCCGGACAGCGAGTCCAGCCCCTGGAAACTGCTGTTCGCCGACAGCTGGGCGGTCACCGGACGCCTGCGCCGACTGCTGAGCATCATGATCCTGGGGCGCAAGACCCGGGTGCAGTTCTCCGCGCCGATCAACCTGCGCGAACTGATCGAGCACAACAAGGGCCACGAACGCACCGTGCGCATGGCCCAGCGCATCCTGCGGGTGCACTTTCGCAACCTCAAGGCTGCGGTCATCGGCCCGGACATTTCCCACCGGCGCAACCTGGTCAAGGGCCTGCTCAACCAGCCCCTGGTAAAACAGGCGATCCTCGACGAGGCCGAACGCGAAAAAATTTCCCCGGAAAAAGCCAAGGCCCAGGCCCTGCGCTACGGCAATGAAATCGCCTCGGACTACACCTACACCGCAATCCGCTTCCTGGAAGTGGTGCTGAGCTGGTTCTGGAACAAGATCTACGACGGGATCAAGGTCAACCACCTCGAAGGCGTGCAAAAGATTGCCCAGGGCCACGAAGTGATCTACGTGCCCTGCCACCGCAGCCATATCGACTACCTGCTGCTGTCCTACCTGCTGTTCCGCAACGGCCTGACCCCACCGCACATCGCCGCCGGGATCAACCTCAACATGCCGGTGATCGGCAGCCTGCTGCGCCGCGGCGGGGCCTTCTTCATGCGCCGCACCTTCAAGGGCAATCCGCTGTACACCTCGGTGTTCAACGAGTACCTGCACACCCTGTTCACCAAGGGCTTCCCGGTGGAGTACTTCGTCGAGGGCGGCCGCTCGCGCACCGGGCGCATGCTGCAGCCCAAGACCGGGATGCTGGCCATCACCCTGCGCAGCTTCCTGCGTTCCTCACGCATGCCCATCGTTTTCGTGCCGGTGTACATCGGCTACGAGCGGGTCCTGGAAGGCCGCACCTACCTGGGCGAACTGCGCGGCGCGAGCAAGAAGAAGGAGTCGATCTTCGACATCTTCAAAGTCATCGGTGCCCTCAAACAACGCTTTGGCCAGGTGGCGGTGAACTTCGGCGAACCGATCAAGCTGGCGGAATTCCTCGACCAGGAACAACCGGACTGGCGCACCCAGGAACTGGGCCCGCAGTACCGTCCGGCCTGGCTCAATGAAACCACCAACCGTCTCGGCGAGCGGGTGGCCCAGCACCTCAACGAAGCCGCGGCGATCAACCCGGTGAACCTGGTGGCCCTGGCCCTGCTGTCCACCAGCCGCCTGGCCCTGGACGACCGTGCCATGGCCCGGGTCCTGGACCTGTACCTGGCCCTGTTGCGCCGCGTGCCCTACTCGCCCCACACCACCTTGCCGGAAGGCGATGGCCAGGCGCTGATCCAGCACGTCAAGGACATGCACCTGCTGGCCGAGCAGAGCGACGCCCTGGGCAAGATCCTCTACCTGGACGAGCAGAACGCCGTCCTGATGACCTACTACCGCAACAACGTGCTGCACATCTTCGCCCTGCCGGCGCTGCTGGCGAGCTTCTTCCAGAGCTCGTCGCGCATGAGCCGCGAACAGATCCTGCGCTACACCCGCGCGCTGTATCCCTACCTGCAGGCGGAGCTGTTCATCCGCTGGCCCCTGGAAGAACTGGATGCGGTGGTGGATCAATGGCTGGAGGCGTTCGTCGAGCAAGGCCTGCTGCGCTTCGAGAAAGACCTGTACCTGCGCCCGGCACCCAGCTCGCGGCATTTTGTCCTGCTGACCCTGCTCTCCAAGAGCATCGCCCAGACCCTGCAACGCTTCTACATGGCCATTTCCCTGTTGCTCAACAGCGGCCAGAACAGTATCAGCGCCGAAGAGCTGGAAGACCTGTGCACCGTCATGGCCCAGCGCCTGTCGATCCTGCATGGCCTCAATGCACCGGAGTTCTTCGACAAGAGCCTGTTCCGCCACTTCATCCAGACCCTGCTGGACCAAGGCGTGCTGCGCCGCGACGAAGCCGGCAAGTTGAGCTACCACCCACTGCTGGGGGAACTGGCCGAAGGCGCAGCCAAACGGGTGCTGCCGGCGGAGATTCGCCTGTCGATCCGCCAGGTCGCCCTGCACCGCAGCGAAGATGCCGCCGACCAGCTCGCGGCACCGGCGCAAAGCGACTAGATTCTTATCGGCGCCGCAGAACCTGCGGCGCCCTCGATACGGAGATCCGCCATGAAGAAACTCACCCTGCTGGCAGCCACTGCGCTGCTTGGAGCCTGCCAGGCCATGCACCCCGCAGCCAAGGCCAGCCTCGACGGCGAAGTCTTCTATCTGCAACGCATCGCCCTGCCGCCTGCCGCCACCTTGAGCGTGAGCCTGCAGGACGTATCCCTGGCGGACGCTCCGGCGGTGGTCCTGGCCGAGCAGAGTGGTCCGGTCAAAGGCCAGGTGCCGCTGCCCTTCCACCTCAGCTACGACCCGGCCCAGGTCAAGCCCGGCCACCGCTACGCGGTCAGCGCGCGGATCGAACTGGACGGCAAGCTGATGTTCATCACCACCGAACACAACGGGGTCAACCTCGACGGCAAGGATCCCCAGCCGTTGAAACTCCGTGTCGATGCTGTACGTTAATTTTCATTGCCCAAGGAAGCCGCCATGCTCCGTACCTCGCTCCGTTTCACCAGCCTGTGCGCTGGCCTGCTGATCTCCGCCAGTGCCCTGGCCCTGTCCCTGAGCGACCTGTCCCAGGGTGACGCCAGCGGTGGCCTCAAGGACGCCCTGACCCAGGGCGCACAGATCGCCGTCAAACAGCTGGGTACGCCCGGCGGGTTCAGCAACAACCCCGATGTGCGCATCGAACTGCCGGGCAACCTCGGCAAAGTTGCGAAGAAAATGAAACAGTTCGGTATGGGTGATCAGGTCGATCAACTGGAAACCAGCATGAACAAGGCCGCTGAGGCCGCCGTGCCGCAAGCGCAAGCACTGCTGGTGGATGCGGTGAAGAAGATGACCGTGGCTGACGCCAAGGGCATTCTCGCCGGCGGCAAGGACTCCGCCACCCAGTATCTGGACAAGAGCAGCCGCGAGCAGATCCGCGCCAAGTTCCTGCCTATCGTCAAGCAAGCCACCGATCAGGTCGGCCTGGCCAAGCAATACAACTCCTTCGCCGGCCAGGCCGCGACCCTGGGTGTGCTGGATGCCAAGAGCGCCAATATCGAGGGTTACGTGACCGAGCAAGCCCTCAATGGCCTGTTCGAGATGATCGGCAAGCAGGAAGAAACCATTCGCCAGAACCCGGCAGCTGCAGCTACCAGCCTGGCCAAGAAGGTCTTCGGCACCCTCTGATCCGTCCTGCGGACTTGCCCACTGCCTAGCGGGCAAGGCCGCAAGTTGCCGGCGAGCGCTCAGCGCTCGCCGTGTGCTTGCAGACCCCCTTCCCGCACCTGTGGATCGTCCAGCGCAACATCCAGCGCCTGGTGAAACCACTTCAACGCCACTTCAAATCGTCCGTGCCACAGTTGCTCGCTGGCTCCGGCGCGAATCCCTGCCTGTACCCGTGCCGCCATGGCGAAGTCTTCTTCCAGGGCGCTATAGAGAATCTGATTGTTCTTCTGGAAATAGCGCAGCGCCTTGTCACTGGCCGGCTCCTGCTCCAACAAGGTATGCCCGAGGACTCGTGTGGCCAGCGGCCCGTCAGGAAAGACCGTGGAGAAATCCAGGTGATCGGGCTCCACCAGCACCAGGGTATTGGGCCAGAGAAAATACAGCAGGTTGCCGTGACGACGCAGGTCCCACTGGCTCTCGGGCAAGTCCCGCAGTTCCTGCAGATTGCGCTTCACATAGAAGTTGCGGATATGCCGGCCATGGCGCTCGAACAGTCCCAGGTTCGGCCAGAACAGATGATCGATGGTTGCCTGATGGGCCTTGGCGACGTGGTAATTCTCCAGGAAGGTGTCGATGGTCAACTTCCAGTTCACCGGGCGGCGAATGTCCTGGGGGTCGAACAGGACGTGGCGGTCTATGGCGAAACTGTCGAAATCCGCCAGGATCTGTTCACCGAAGAAGGCCGCAAGGTCCAGGGCCGGTCCTTCTGAATGACGCACCCAGACCGCGCCGAAGCGCTCGGCCACCGGCACCTCGGTCAGGTTCAGGCAAGCCCGCTGGATCTCGGCAAAACCATAGGCATGGGGAATGCCCCGCAGTTGCCCGTCGGGGTTGTAGGACCAGCCATGATAAGGACAGACAAACACCCGATTGGCACCGGCAACGTCGCTCACCAGTTGCGTACCACGGTGCTTGCAGACATTCAGGAAAGCCCGCAGCCGCCCCGAAGGATCGCGGCTCAGCAACAAGGGAGCCAACAGGTCGCGGGTGAGAAAATGCCCGGCGGCAATTTCCGTCGAACGCGCCACCAGCAAGGGCTCCCGGAACAGCAGCTGGCGTTCGCGCTGATAACGCTGTTCATCGAGGTAGACCCTGGCGGGCAAGGCACTCGCCGCTTCGGCGCCATCGGAAACGCCCTGCTCGGCCAGGGCCAGGGCTTTCTTGAGTAGCTGTACCTGGGTCGCGTGCTGCATGGGCGCCTCCTGCTCAGATCAGGTTCCCTGGAGAGGGGCCAGGGCACCCCGGATGAAATGCCAGAGCTGGCGATCCGGTCGTGGCGACCCCAGCGGCCTGCAGTCCATTGACGACTCCGCGGCCCAAGCCTGCAGGTCCTGGAACCCAGGCAGCGGATGTTCGAGAAGCGCGTTGCCAATGGCTGGGAAACCTGTGCCCCGTAAAAACCAGGCCGGGCAATCTCTACCCGGCCCTGATTGATGCCTTGCGAATTGCCCGGATCAGTCCTTCCTGACCCGGAACCAGGCCGCATACAGCGCCGGCAGGAACAGCAGGGTCAAGACCGTGGCAACAATCAGGCCGCCCATGATGGCTACCGCCATCGGGCCGAAGAACACACTGCGCGACAGCGGAATCATCGCCAGTACCGCCGCCAGGGCGGTGAGCACGATGGGACGGAAACGCCGCACAGTGGCTTCGATGATCGCATCCCAGGGACGCAGGCCGGCCTTGATATCCTGTTCGATCTGGTCCACCAGGATCACCGAGTTGCGCATGATCATCCCGGACAGGGCAATGGTGCCGAGCATGGCCACAAAGCCGAAGGGCTGGCGGAATACCAGGAGGAACAGGGTGACCCCGATCAGCCCCAGGGGCGCGGTGAGGAACACCATGGCCGTGCGCGAAAAGCTGCGCAGCTGAATCATCAGCAAGGTCAGCACCACCACGATGAACAGCGGCACCCCGGCCTTCACCGAATTCTGGCCACGGGTCGAGTCCTCGACAGTGCCGCCCACCTCCAGCAAGAAGCCGTCCGGCAGTTCGGCACGGATCGGCTCCAGGGTGGGCAGAATCTGCTGCACCAAGGTCGCCGGTTGTTCCTTGCCGTAGATATCGGCACGCACGGTGACGTTGGGCAGACGGTTACGATGCCAGATCACCCCTTCCTCGAAACCGTATTCCAGGGTTGCAACCTGGGACAACGACACGCTCTGACCGTTGTCGGTAGGCACTGCCAGGCTTGGCAGCAATGCCAGCTCTGTGCGCTCCTGCTGGGTTCCGCGCAGGAGAATCTCGATCAGTTCGTTGTCCTCACGGTACTGGCTGACGGTGGAACCAATCAGCGAGCTCTGCAGGAACTTCGACAGGTTGGCAGTGCTGACCCCCAGCGCCCGGGCCCGGTCCTGATCGATATTCAGGTAGACCACCTTGCTCGGTTCCTCCCAGTCCAGGTGTACGTTGACCACATGGGGGTTCTCCCGCACCTTGGCGGCCACCTTGCGTGCCAGGGCGCGAACCTCCTCGATATGCTCGCCCGTGACCCGGAACTGCACCGGATAACCCACTGGCGGGCCGTTCTCCAGGCGCGTGACCCGGGAGCGCAAGGCCGGGAATTGCTCATTGAGGGTGGCGATCAGCCAACTGCGCAGGCTCTCCCGCTCCTCGATGGTCTTGGCCAGCACCACGAACT
>NZ_MOAK01000086.1:437063-439877 GCF_003732485.1 Pseudomonas protegens | reverse complement strand
CGGGGGGAGCCGGTACCCACGTAGGCCACGTAGTTATCGATGCCCGGGTGGTCCTTGAGCATCGCCTCCAGGCGTTTGACCTCATCGGCGGTGTTGCTCAGGGAAGCGCCCTCCGCCAGTTTCAGGTCGACCATCAACTCCAGGCGGCCCGAGGCCGGAAAGAACTGCTGCGGGACAAAACGGAACAGCATCACCGAGCCGACGAACGCCAGGATGGTCAGGACGATCACGGTCTTGCGCCGCTCCACGCACCAGCCCACCACCCGGCGCACGCGCTGGTAGAAAGGCGTGCCATGGGGATTGGACTCGGCGCCGTGCTTGGCGGCGTGGATCTTGGCCAGGTCCGGCAGAAGCTTTTCCCCCAGATAGGGGACAAACACCACGGCAGCAATCCACGACGCCACCAGGGCAATGGTCACCACCTGGAAGATCGAGCGGGTGTACTCGCCGGTGCCGGACTGGGCCGTGGCAATCGGCAAAAAGCCCGCTGCGGTGATCAGGGTGCCGGTGAGCATGGGAAAGGCGGTGCTGGTCCAGGCAAAGCTGGCGGCCTTGATCCGGTCGAAACCCTGCTCCATCTTGATCGCCATCATTTCCACCGCAATGATCGCGTCGTCCACCAACAGGCCCAGCGCCAGCACCAGGGCGCCCAGGGAAATCTTGTGCAGGCCTATCCCCAGGTAGTACATGGTGGCGAACGTGATCGCCAGCACCAGGGGAATCGCCAGGGCCACCACCATGCCGGTGCGCACACCCAGGGAGAAGAAGCTCACCAGCAGGACGATGATCAGGGCCTCGGCCAGCACTCGGACAAACTCGCCAACCCCGGTCTTCACCGCCGCCGGCTGGTCGGACACCTTGCGCAGTTCCATCCCCGCCGGCAGGCTTTTCTGCAGGCGGGAGAACTCGCCTTCCAGGGCCTTGCCCAACACCAGGATGTCGCCACCGTCCTTCATCGCCACGGCCAGACCGATGGCGTCTTCGCCCATGAAGCGCATGCGCGGTGCCGGTGGATCATTGAAGCCCCGGCGCACATCCGCCACATCACCGATGCGGAAAGTACGATCGGCGACCCGGATCGGGAAATTGCGGATCTGCTCCACCGTCTGGAAATTGCCGGATACCCGCAATTGCACCCGCTCGCTGGGGGTCTCGAAGAACCCCGCGGTGGACACCGCGTTCTGCTCCTCCAGCGCCTTTTGCACCGCTGCCAGGGGCAGGCCCAGGGTCGCCAGCTTGACGTTGGACAGCTCGATCCAGATCTTTTCGTCCTGCAGGCCCAGCAGATCGACCTTGCCCACGTCCTTGACCCGCTGCAGCTGGATCTGGATACGGTCGGCATAGTCCTTGAGCACGGCGTAGTCGAAGCCCTGTCCTGTCAGCGCATAGATATTGCCGAAGGTGGTGCCGAATTCATCGTTGAAGAACGGCCCCTGGACGCCCGGCGGCAGGGTCTGGCGGATGTCGCTGATCTTCTTGCGAACCTGATACCAGAGTTCGGGAATCTCGTTGGAGTGCATCGAATCCCGGGCAATGAAGGTCACCTGGGATTCCCCGGGGCGGGAGAAGGAAACGATGCGATCGTACTCGCCGGTTTCCATGAGTTTCTTTTCAATGCGCTCGGTGACCTGGCGCGAGACTTCCTGGGCCGTGGCCCCCGGCCAGTTGGTGCGGATCACCATCGCCTTGAAGGTGAAAGGCGGGTCTTCGCTCTGGCCCAGCTTGGTGTAGGACAGCGCACCGACAATCGCCAGCAACAGCATCAGGAACAGGACGATCTGGCGATTGCGCAACGCCCATGCAGAAAGGTTGAAACCCATCGGGGACTACTCCTTGACCGCCAGATTGACCACACGGTTGGAGCGATCCACCGGGCGCACCTGCAAGCCCTCATGGAGCACATGCACTCCGGCTGCCACCACCCAATCACTGGCGCTCAAGCCTTCGAGCACCGGCACTGTCTTCTCACCGAAAGCACCGACCCGCACCGGCGTCTTGTGCAAGGTGTTGTGGGCATCGACGCGCCAAACATAGGTCGCGCCACCTTCGGCAGTCAGCGCCGACAACGGCACCGACAGCGACAGCGCATCAGCGCTCTGGATGAACACCCGGGCACTCTGGCCCAATTCCGCCGCAACCTTGCCGGCACTGAAGGCAATGCGTGCAGCAAAGGTCCGGGACTTGGGATCGGCAGCCGGGGACAACTCACGGATGCGCCCATCGAAGCGTTGGCCCGGTTGGGTCCAGAGCTCCACCGAAACTGGCTGGCCGACCTTGAAGCGACCGTAGTTCTGCTCGGGGAAGCTGATCAGCACCTCGCGCTCACCGTCAGTGGCCAGGGTAAAGACGGTCTGCCCGGCCGCCACCACCTGACCCACTTCCACTGCACGCTTGGCCACCACGCCATCCTGCGGGGCACGCAGCACGGCATAACCGGCCTGGTTGTTGGCCACGTCGAACTCGGCCTTGATCTGCTTCAGGCGTGCTTCACCGGCACGGTAAAGGTTTTCGGCATTGTCGTACTGGGAATGGCTGACCATCTGCCGCTCCAGCAGGGTCTTGTAGCGATCACGCTCGGCACGCACCAGATTGAGGTTGGCAGTGGCCGCCGTGACCTGGGCTCGAGTGGCCTCCAGTTGCAGGCGCACATCCTGGGGATCGAGTTCGGCCAGGGGCTGATTGGCCTTGACCCGCTCGCCCTCTTCCACCAGTCGTCGACTGACCTTGCCGCCGATACGGAACGCCAGATCGGGTTCGTAGCGGGCGCGCACCTCGCCCGGATAACTGTCCGAAGCCCGCGCCGAAGGCTCTGGC
>NZ_MOAK01000086.1:425696-436995 GCF_003732485.1 Pseudomonas protegens | reverse complement strand
GCAGACAGAAAAAAAGCCAGGCTGACTGGCAAGGCATAGCGGAACATGGCGGCGACCTTTCGCTAATGGTGCTTGGAATAATTATACTGGCCGGCATGTTATTAATAGCAAACTCACCAGTCCAGTATTAACAGCGAAAAAAATGTCCGACAATCAATCCGCAAACGTTGGGCCAGGCAGGCCCAAGGATCTGGCCAAACGCCAGGCCATTCTCGAAGCAGCGAAAACCCTGTTTCTGAGCAATGGCTACGCCAGTACCAGCATGGATGCGGTCGCCGCCGAAGCCGGCGTTTCAAAGCTCACGGTCTATAGCCATTTCAACGACAAAGAGACCCTGTTCACTGCCGCGGTGGTGGCCAAGTGCGAAGAGCAGCTGCCCACGCTGATCTACGAACTGACGCCCGACACACCGGTGCAAGGCGTCCTGTTGAACATCGCCCGTGGCTTTCATCAACTGATCAACAGCGACGAGTCGGTGAACCTGCACCGCTTGATCATGGCCCTGGGCAACCAGGACCCCAAGCTCTCGCAGATGTTCATTGAGGCCGGCCCCGAACGCGTACTGCAGGGAATGGAACGGCTGCTGGGGCGAATCAATCAGCTGGGCACCTTGCACATCGACAAGCCGCGCAATGCCGCCGAGCATTTCTTCTGCATGCTCAAGGGCGGGGCGAACTTCCGCCTGCTCTATGGTTGCGGCGAGCCCTTGAGAGGCGCGGCTGCGGAAGAGCACGTACAGGAAGTGGTGGATCTGTTCATGCGCGCCTATCGGCCATAGACACCGGCATGTGCGGGAGCAGGCTGGTGCAGGAGCTGGCTTGCCAGCGCAGAGGCCCTGAGATCGCCTTCGCCGGCAAGCCGGCTCCTACAACCAGGACGGCAAGCGGCTCCTGCATAGGGTTCAGGCCTTGAGGGCCTTCTTCGGGTAGATGTCGTAGCGACTGGATTTGCCTTCCAGCCCATGGCTCGGCTTCGGCCCTTCAATGCACGGCGCCTTGCGCGGGCGCTTGACCACCACCCGGTGGCTGGCCAGGGCCAAGGCGGCGGCCAGCAGTGCCGGGGCGTCATTGTCGTCCCCCACCAGCGGCCGGAACAGGCGCATTTCCTTTTTCACCAAGGCGCTTTTCTCCCGATGGGGAAACATCGGATCGAGGTAGATCACCTGGGGCGGCTCGCCCTCCCAGTTGCGCATCAGCTCGATGGAATTGCCCTTGAGCAAGTGCATGCGGGCAACGATAGGCGCCACCTCGGCATCCAGCGCACCACGGGCCAGCCCGTCCTCCAGCAGCGCCCCAATCAATGGCTGGCGCTCGATCAGGCTCATCTCGCAGCCCAGGGTCGCCAGGACAAACCCATCCTTGCCCAGGCCTGCCGTGGCATCCAGCACCCGTGGCCGCACGCCCTGAGCAACGCCCACCGCCTTGGCAATCATCTGCCCGCTGCCGCCACCGTACAGCCGCCGGTGAGCCGCACCGCCTTCAACGAAATCCACCCGCACCGGCCCAGGCGCATCGGCGCCCAGCTGCTGCAATTGCAGCCCCTGCTCACCCACCTGCAGGGCAAACTCGGCCTCCTCGATCTGCAACGGCAGTCCCAGGCGTTGCGCCCATTGCTGAGCCAGCGGCGCGAATCCAGCGTCCAGGGCCTCGACTTTGATGCGGCAGGCCGCGGGTTGCTCATTCATCTGAAAACACACTCAAAAAATTAATGATCGGCAAAAACTGCCGATAACAGAACTATCGGCCATTTTGCCAGAGCTCAGCGTCGACCGAGAGCAATGTCAGACATTCAACGCACATCGATAGGTTATATCTCGCCCCACGGCGACTATGGCCTGCGCAACTCCCAGGCACTGAGCGGCGTCAGCCATCTGTGGCAGGACTTCTTTGCCCAGGCCCTGGCCGAGCAACAGGGAGAAGGCGCGAACGTTGAAGGGCGGCCCGCAGTGGCCGTCGATGGTCCCGTGGAACCGCTTGGCGGCAGCGATGTACTGACGCAGATCGTCAATCAGCGCCATTGCGATGTTCAGGACACCGAGATTCGTCCCCCTGAGCCGCTGTTCCTGCCGATCGCCGAATTCGAAATGGATCTGCTGGACAAGCCGGCTCCGCCCTTCCCTACGGAAGAAATCGTTGCCCAGCAACGTCAGCAAGACTTTGAGAGCGGCTGGGTCCGCCCGATCGTGCTCAATGCCGGCCAACCGCTGCCAGATCCCGGCCCGGCGCCGGAACCGCGTCCATTGCACCTGCCCATCGCCGAGTTCGAGCTGGATCTGCTGGATAAACCGGCCGAGCCGTTCCCAGAGCAGGAACTTATCGAACAACAGCGGCAGATGGACTTCGACATCGGCTGGGCGCGCCCGCTGATTCTGCAGAACCTGCGCATCGCCGCCTGAGCCCGCTCCTCAGCGACATATCCACCAAGGCCCTGCATCCAGATGAAAATGGTTGCGATGGGCACTGTTGTAGTCCGGCCCCAGCACCACATTGAATGCATCGCAGGCACCGTCCCGGGCCAGCCGCAAGAAACGTCCCACATCGCTGTCCTTCGGCCAATCCCTGAGCACGCTGATACTGCGCCCGTCGGCCAGTCGAAAGCCGGCAATGTCCAGGGCATTGGCAGTGGCGTGCTGACTGCGAGCGCCATTCTCACGGCTGTACATATTGCGGCAGGCAAAACTGCCCAGATGATCGACCCGGGCCACGCGCTGCCCATACACCGCCTGCGCTGCAGGCTGCAGCCCATGGCGCTCATACAGGGCAAAGGCCACAGCCAGCGGGCAACTGGCGAGAAAGCTGCTGCTCAAGGCGACATCGCCACCTTGCACGCGCAAGGTGTTGCTCAATGGGCAGGCCACATCGCCCCGACTGTCGGGCTGGCGGCTGGTGCGCAGGCCGGAGCGGCCAAGCACCTCGTCACACAGCTGCGGATCGTCGCGCAGCCGCGCCAGCTTGAAACGGGTCAACAGATTCGGCTTGGCCCTTACATCCAGCGGCGCCCAAGGGTTCCAGGCATCCGCCAGGGGCACCCAGCCCAGGCGTATGCCGATCGACAACAGAGCGCCCAGCAACAACAGGACGCCCAGAATTTTCACCAGCCGCACAGAATGTCCCGTTTTATGACTGCTTGAACAATTGATTGATCTGCCGGAACGGCATCGCGCGGTCGGCGAAATCGAAGCGACCGTGCTCGCGGATATCCTCCGCAGCCCGGTAGAAAGCACCATAGGCGGCCCGGGCCAAGGCCGAACCGACACTGATGCGCTTGACCCCCAGTTCCGCCAATTGCGTCACGCTCAGGTTGAGGCCACCGGACATCAGCACGTTCACCGGCTTGGGCGCCACAGCCCGCACCACCTGCAAAATCTCCTCGGCGCTGCGCAGGGCCGGCGCATAGAGTACATCGGCACCGGCTTCGGCAAAGGCCTGCAAGCGGCGAATGGTATCAGGCAGATCATCACGACCGTGGAGCAGGTTCTCCGCCCGGGCAGTCAGGATGAAGGGGAATGGCAAGCTGCGCACGGCGGCAGCACAGGCCTCGATACGCTCCACGGCCAGGTTGAAGTCATAGATAGGGTCGTCGGTACGACCGCTGGCATCCTCGATCGAGCCTCCGACTACACCACTGGCTGCCGCCAACAGCAACGCCTGGGCGCAGCCTTCAGGACTGTCGGCAAAGCCGTTTTCCAAGTCCACCGCCACCGGCAGGCTGCTGGCACCGACTATTGCGCGCACATTGTCCAGGGTGTCTTCCAGGCTGACGGCGCCCTCGGCATCCGGACGCCCCAGGGAGAAGGCATAACCGGCGCTGGTGGTGGCCAGGGCCTCGAACCCGAGGCCGGCCAGCATCTTCGCGGAACCGGCATCCCAGGGGTTGGGAATGACAAAGGCGCCGGCACGTTCATGCAGGGCCTTGAAGGCATTGGCTCGAAGGGTTTGCGCGTCCATTTGCTCGCTCCGGAAGAAGGCAATGAAACCGCCTCAGAGCAAGCCGAGCTGCTCCGCGGCGGGCTCTCTGTATAACTCAGGCAAGGCGGGCAAGCCAGGCAAACGTTGCATCAGCTGGCCATGAAAACGGCGAGCCAGTTCAGCAGCCAGTCGGTTGTCCGAGGTGTGCAGGAAGACATAAGGGGTACGCCCCTCTTCGATCCAGCCGGCGACCTTGTCGATCCAGGGCACGAGAAACGGATCGTTGGCCTCAAGCTCCGGATGGCCGATGAAGCGCACCTGGGGAAACTGGGTGAACGCCGCAGGTCGCGGCGGCACCTTGGGCTTTTTCGACTGGGCGTGCAGCACCGCGGGAGTGGTGGATGTGCAACTGAACAGGGCCCGTGGATCGAGGCAGATCCGCTCGACGCCACGCTCACGCAACAGTCGGTTGAGCATGCGCTCCGCATCGCCCTTGGCAAAGAACTCCGGATGCCGAACCTCCACCGCCAGCGGCCGCTCCAGGCCCTCGATAAAGCCCGCCAGTTCCGCCAGGCGCTGCGGGGCGAAGCTGGCCGGCAATTGCAGCCACAAGGGCGACACGCGTTCCCCCAGGGGACTGAGCAACTGGATAAAGGTCTCGGCAGCGCTCAGTTGTTCCCGCAGATCACCGCCGTGGCTGATATCACCGGGAAACTTGGCGGTGAAACGAAAGTGCTCGGGCATGATCTCGGCCCAGCGCTGCACGGTGCCGGGCGCGGGTCGTGCATAGAAGGTGGTGTTGCCTTCGACGGCATTGAAGACCTGGGAATACAGGCCGAGGAAATCATTGGGTCGTGCATCCTCCGGGTACAGGTACTCACGCCAGGCGTTTTCGCTCCAGGAAGGACAACCCAGGAAATAAGGCAGCATCAGATATGCAGATCGAGCCCCACCACTTCCAGATCCCAATCAACAAAACCGGCGGTGGTCAGGTAGCTGGCCAGGGCATTGGCCACGCTCCTTTTCATCGCGCGCTGAAAGACCATGTCCTGTGGACGGGCGGGGAGATTACCGGTGCGGGGAGCAGAAGCCTGGGAACGGCTTTGTGCCGAAGGTTCGGACTGGACTTCAATGGCGTCGGCATCGTCCAGAGACTCATCTAGCAACGCCAGGCCTTTACGAGGCTTGCGCTTGATGGGGTAGGACTGAGAGGAGATGCCGTCTATGCGCATACTGAAAAGCCCGGGGTCAATGATGGCAATTTAGCGGCACTGCTTCGACTTAGCAAATGCCCAAGTGATAACTAGAACACAGAAAAGCCAAAAGGTTTAAAACCGCGCAGGATCGACTCTGAAAACCAGACGATTGGCCGTTTTACACCGAAGAAATCTGAACCCCCGCAGACACTTGGACCACCCTCAACGGGCCTTGGGCGTGGCCACCTTGTCGCGCAGATAGACCGGTTGCGCGTCGTCGGCGACTATCGCCTCGCCCCGCTCCCAGGCAAATTTCGCCAGGGTCAGCAGGTCTTCGGCATGGGGCAGCATGACCGCGTCCTGCCCACTGAGAGTGACCGCGATGCGCTCGCCATAACCCCAGCCGGTGCCTGCACCAAACCAGTCTCCAGCGGCGTCTTCCGGCAAGGCCGCGACTTCCGGCGGCAGCACCGCTTCGGCCCCCACCAGACGCATTTCGCCGGCCGTTTCCCGATAGCAGCCCCAGTAAACCTCATCCATGCGCGCATCGATGGCCGAGGCAACCTGGGTCGCACCGTGCTCACGCAAGGCGCGCTGGGCCAGCACCGCCAGGTTGGACACCGGCAGCACCGGACGCTCCAGGGCGAAGGCCAGCCCCTGCACCACACCAATGGCAATCCGCACGCCGGTGAAGGCGCCAGGTCCACGGCCAAAGGCAATGGCATCCACCGCCTGCAAGGTGGTACCGGCATTGGCCAGCAGCTCCTTGATCATCGGTAACAGCTTCTGCGCATGCAGGCGGGGGATCACCTCGTAATGGCTCGTAACCTTGCCGTCATGCAGCAAAGCAACGGAGCAAGCTTCAGTCGCGGTGTCCAGGGCCAGCAAGGTGCTCATCGGGGGTTCCATCGGCGTTGAAAAAAGTGACGCATTATAAACAGCAACGGCCCGCAAGCGGGCCGTTGAACGATCAAACGATCAGGCAACTCAGCTCAGGGCTTCGAGCACCTTGGCGGTGATCACTTCCACCGAACCGACGCCAGGGATATGGCTGTACTTCGGCTTGCCCTGAGCGGCGGCCAGCTGCTGGTAGAACTCCACCAGCGGCTTGGTCTGGGAATGGTAGACCGACAGGCGATGACGCACGGTTTCTTCGGTGTCGTCCTTGCGCTGCACCAGGTCTTCACCGGTGATGTCGTCCTTGCCGGCAATCTTCGGCGGGTTATAGACGGTGTGGTACACCCGGCCCGAAGCCTCATGCACACGACGACCGGCGATGCGCTGGACGATCTCTTCGTCGTCAACAGCGATTTCCACCACGTTGTCCAGCTCCACACCGGCTTTGACCAGTGCTTCGGCCTGAGGAATGGTGCGCGGGAAGCCGTCGAACAGGAAGCCATTGACGCAGTCGGCCTGGCCGATGCGTTCCTTGACCAGATTGATGATCAGGTCATCGGACACCAAGCCACCGCTGTCCATCACGCTCTTGGCCTTGAGGCCCAGCTCGGTGCCGGCCTTGACCGCAGCACGCAGCATGTCGCCGGTGGAGATCTGTGGAATGCCGAACTTTTCGGTGATGAACTTTGCCTGAGTACCTTTACCGGCCCCGGGAGCTCCCAGCAGAATTACGCGCATCGATGTGCTCCTCAATTTTTTATTTAGAAATGCTCGGATTCGCCTCGTGGGGCCAATCTCAAAAATAGGATAGTGGCCGCCCAAACGGCCAAAGGCTGATCAAGATACACAGCCGACACAGTGCACACAAGCAGTCGAAAGTCGGAGGAACCCGGCCCTTTTGTGCCCCATCGGCACGGTAGAACAAGTCGCAACCCCATAACAAAGTGTCGCCAGATGAATCTGCACGACACCTTGGGATTGTCCCGATCAGGGCTGCGCCAAAGCAGGCCGACAGCCCTGTGCAACCTCAGCCGGTATTGCGCAAACCCGCGGCGATACCCGCCACGGAGACCAGCAGCGCCTGTTCCACGGGGCTTCCTTGCGGCGCCTCCTGTTTGCGCGAACGCGCCAGCAACTCCGCCTGCAGCAGATGCAGTGGGTCGAGGTAGGTATTGCGCAGGCGGATGAACTCCAGGGTGTCGGGGCTGTGGGCCAGCAGTTGCGACTGCCCGGTCAGGCCCAGGACCACCGCGCACGCCTGCGACAATAGGTCGCGTAAATGCGCACCCAATGGCAGCAGTTCCGGCTCCACCAGGCGCTCGTCATAAGAACGGGCAATGTCGGCATCGGCCTTGGCCAGGACCATCTCCAGCATGTCGATGCGGGTGCGGAAAAACGGCCATTGCTCACGCATCTGCGCCAGCAACTCACCCTCGCCCCGGGCCAGCGCCTTGCTCAGGGCCGCTTCCCAGCCGAGCCACGCCGGCAGCATCAGACGCGTCTGGGTCCAGCCGAAGATCCATGGGATCGCCCGCAGACTCTCGATGCCACCGGCACGACGCTTGGCCGGCCGACTGCCCAGGGGCAGGCGTCCCAACTCCTGTTCAGGGGTGGACTGGCGGAAGTACTCGACAAACTGCGGGTTGTCCCGCACCACCGCGCGATAGGCCTGGACCCCGTCGCCGGCCAGTTCGTCCATCAAGTGGCGCCAGGCCGGCTCCGGAGGGGGCGGCGGCAGCAAGGTGGCTTCCAGTACCGCTGCCAGATAAAGGTTGAGGTTCTGCTCGGCGATGTCCGGCAGGCCGAATTTGAAACGGATCATTTCCCCCTGCTCGGTGGTGCGGAAGCGCCCCGCCACCGAACCCGGAGGCTGCGACAGGATCGCCGCGTGGGCCGGACCGCCACCACGCCCGACAGTACCGCCGCGACCATGGAACAGCAGCAGCTCCACCTGCTGTTCACGGCAGATGTCCACCAAGCGTTCCTGAGCCCGATACTGCGCCCACGCTGCGGCGGTGGTCCCGGCATCCTTGGCCGAGTCGGAATAGCCGATCATCACTTCCTGCGGCCCTTGCAGGCGCGAGCGATAGCCCGGCATGTGCAGCAGTTTCTCCATCACGGGACCGGCGTTATCCAGGTCCGCCAGGGTCTCGAACAGCGGCACCACACGCATCGGCCGCAACACCCCGGACTCCTTGAGCAGCAACTGCACCGCCAGCACGTCGGAGGCCGCGCCCGCCATGGAAATCACATAGGAACCCAGGGAAGCCGCCGGGGCGACGGCGATTTCGCGACAGGTAGCGAGCACCTCCGCCGTGTCTGCCGAGGGTTTGAAGTAGCCCGGCAGCAAGGGCCGGCGACTGCTCAGTTCACGCATCAGGAAGGTGATGCGGTCTTCCTCGCTCCAGTCCTCATAGCGGCCCAGGCCCAGATAGTCGGTGATCTCGGTCATGGCCGAGGTGTGCCGACTGGAGTCCTGACGCACATCGAGACGCACCAGGAACAGACCGAACGTCACCGCCCGCCGCAGGCAATCGAGCAACGGACCATCGGCGATCACCCCCATCCCGCACTCATGCAACGACTGGTAGCACAGTTGCAGCGGCTCCAGCAGATCACGGTTGTTCTGCAGGACCTCGGCGCCCGCCGGCACCGGCGCGCCAAGCGCCGCATGCGCCCAGTTACGGGTGGCCCGCAGCCGCTCGCGCAATTGCTTGAGCAGTGCCCGATACGGCTCGGCACTGTCCCCGGCCCTGGCCAGCAAGGCCGCGCTGGCCTGCTGCATGGACAGTTCGGCAGCCAGGTGATCGACGTCCCGCAGGTACAGGTCGGCAGCCATCCAGCGCGCCAGCAACAGTACCTCCCGGGTCACGCTGGCGGTGACATTGGGGTTGCCGTCACGGTCGCCGCCCATCCACGAAGCGAAGCGGATCGGTGCCGCCTCCAGCGGCAGATGCAGCCCGGTAGCCTCGAACAGCGCCTTGTCGGCCTTGCGCAGGTAGTTGGGAATGGCCTGCCACAGGGAGTGCTCGATCACTGCGAACCCCCATTTGGCCTCATCCACCGGTGTCGGCCGAGTACGGCGGATTTCCTCGGTGTGCCAGGCTTCGGCAATCAAGCGCTGCAGGCGTTCCTGGATCTGCCCGCGCTCGACGCTGGTGAGATCGCGATGGTCCTGGGCCGCCAGTTGTCCGGCAATGGCATCGTATTTCTGAATCAGGGTCCGGCGCGCCACTTCAGTGGGGTGAGCGGTAAGCACCAGCTCGATCTCCAGGCGCCCCAGCTGCCGGGCCAGGGCGTCGGCAGAATGCCCCGCGGTCCGCAGACGAGCCAGCAGCTCAGGCAGCACTCGGGCTTCGAATGGCGCCGGCTGCGACTCGTCGCGACGGTGGATCAACTGATACTGCTCGGCGATGTTCGCCAGGTTGAGGAACTGGTTGAAGGCCCTGGCCACCGGCAGCAGTTCGTCCTCGCTCAACTGATCGAGGCTGGCACTCAATTCGGCCCCGGGCGAACCCCGGCGATCGGCCTTGGCGCCCTTGCGAATCTGCTCGATCTTGTCCAGGAAACCCTCCCCGTACTGATCACGGATGGTATTGCCCAACAGTTCTCCCAAGAGGTGAACGTCTTCGCGCAAGCGCGCATCAATATCGGTCATCGAGGTGTTCTCCAGCAGACTCAAGGCGGCACGGAAGGCTCAAGAGTGCCGCTTGCACGCATCCCTTAGCAAGCACGTGGCAAACCGGCGCCCAACCTTCGGCGATGGAGCTAGTCTCAACAGTAGGCCGCACAAGGGCCACGCACCGGCCCGGGCCGGCCACTCAACCCAACCTGCCACGAGCAGGTGTTCATTGAGGTCATCATGAAAATCCGTGAACTCGCACAACACTGGGAAGAAAACGCCAAGGGTCGCCTGACCAAGACCGGCTACCGGATTCACCTGGATGTGGAAGCCGCCGCACGCCTGGCCGCCCTCTCCGAGATGTACCCCAAACGCCAGACCGAAGAGCTCCTTGGCGAGCTGATCGGCGCCGCCCTGGAAGAGCTCGAGGCAAGCTTCCCCTACATTCAGGGCCAGCACGTGGTGGCTACCGACGAGGAAGGCGATCCACTGTACGAAGATATCGGCCCCACCCCTCGCTTCCTGGCCTTGTCACGCCAGCATCTGCACCTGATGTCGAGCCAGGCCGACAAGCCGAAGCACTGAGTCCGCCACCTCTCATCTCCCTGCTGAAAACCACCGCTCCCGGTCCTGAAAAGGACCGGGAATACCCCTGCGAGCGGCAAAAGTTCCCAATTTAGAGCCCTGACCAAGGCGTCAGATTTTTTTCCGGCCAATCGCCATCTTTCTCTGAACTATTCAAAAAAGCCTCGGGTCACACCCATTAGCCATCACTGGAACGGCCGTTTCAAATTTTGCCATCAGCGCTCGTCGTCACTGAAGCGTCACGGCGCCAGGACCGGGATGGATATTGATGTTTTCCAGGAGTTACCCAATGGAGTTGAAGACCATGAAGATCAGCACTGCCAAATCCTCGTTCACCTCTCTGCGCGGGCTGAAGCTGGCCGCGCTGGCCCTCGGTAGCAGCATGGTACTGGCCGGTTGTGCCGGTAATCCGCCTTCCGAGCAGTACGCGGTCACGCAATCTGCGGTCAATAGCGCAGTGAGCGCCGGTGGTACCGAATTCGCCGCTGTGGAAATGAAGTCGGCTCAGGACAAGCTCAAGCAAGCCGAGATTGCCATGCACGACAAGAAGTACGACGAAGCCCGCCGCCTGGCTGAACAGGCCGAGTGGGACGCCCGCGTAGCAGAGCGCAAGGCCCAGGCCGCCAAGGCCGAGCAGGCGCTGAAAGACTCGCAGAAAGGCGTTCAGGAACTGCGTCAGGAAGGTATGCGCAGCGTGCAGTAAGCCGCCGCCGACTCCCACGTACTCGTATTTGATTGAAAGGACGAACCATTATGCGCAAACAACTGATGATCCCTGCCCTGTTGGCCATGAGCGTAGCCCTGGCGGCCTGCTCCACCCCGCCGAACGCCAACCTGGAAAACGCCCGGACCAACTTCTCCGCCCTGCAGGCCAACCCGC
This sequence comes from Pseudomonas protegens, assembly GCF_003732485.1. Classification (GTDB taxonomy): domain Bacteria; phylum Pseudomonadota; class Gammaproteobacteria; order Pseudomonadales; family Pseudomonadaceae; genus Aquipseudomonas; species Aquipseudomonas protegens_B. The sequence goes on along the minus strand of NZ_MOAK01000086.1, from coordinate 425,907 downwards.
AGGCCAGCAAAGTCGCCGCCCTGGAAACCAAGGACGCCGCCGACTGGATGGACAAGGCCGACAAGGCCTACCTGAACAAGGACGACGAGAAGAAGGTCGACCAACTGGCCTACCTGACCAATCAGCGGGTTGAAGTGGCCAAGGAAACCATCGCCCTGCGTACCGCCGAAGCCAAGCTCAAGGACGCCGGCGACCAGCGCGCCCGCGCCAT
>NZ_MOAK01000086.1:416163-425648 GCF_003732485.1 Pseudomonas protegens | reverse complement strand
AGCAGACCGACCGCGGTACGCTGGTGACCTTCGGTGACGTGCTGTTTGCCACCAACAAGTCCGACCTGAAATCCGGCGGCCTGGTGAACATCAACAAGCTGGCGCAATTCCTCCAGCAGAACCCGGACCGCAAGGTGATCGTCGAAGGCTACACCGACAGCACCGGCAGCGACTCCTATAACCAGTCCCTGTCCGAGCGCCGTGCCGGCTCGGTGCAGATGGCCCTGATCCGCATGGGTGTCGACCCGGCGCGTATCGTCAGCCAGGGTTACGGCAAGGAGTATCCGGTAGCCGATAACGGCAGCGTTTCCGGCCGCGCCATGAACCGTCGCGTGGAAGTGACCATTTCCAACGACAACCAGCCGGTAGCGCCACGTTCGGCCATCAGCCGCAACTGATGGAGCGCCCTGCCTTTACAGGCAGGTAAAACAAAACGCCGCCGACCTCATCAGGTCGGCGGCGTTTTTTTATGCGGTTACCTCTGTAGGAGCCGGCTTGCCGGCGAACCGATCACTGCTCCAGTTGCGGGGGTTCCTGGCCCATGCAGCGCACCGCCTGCTTCTTCTTGTTCACCAGCACCCCGGTCAGGCCCTTCTGTTGGGTGTCGAACAGCACCAGCACGCCATCGATGCACTGGGCCACTTCGTCGGCCGGTTGCAGGGAGATCTTGTAGTCCTCACCGGGCACCGTCTTGAGCATGGTGAAGTCGCTGAGCAGCAACGCGTCCTCCGGTTTGGCGAAGTGCAGATAGCCGTAGTACCACAGGCAGGCCACGGTGCCGATGATGCTGCAGATACCGGTGATGATCATGGGAATGGCGTTACGTTCTTCACTCATTGCGGACTCTCTGGAGGTTCAACTGCTGAATTCGGCGTCGTCGGGTAGTTGGGGATTTCCCCCAGGCGACGCAACCCGTCGAAATGCTGCGGATCGTCGAGATAGCGCAGCATCACGCGGCGCCAGGTCGGATCGGCAAAGGTTTGCACATGGCCACCGCGGGTCAACTGCAGGACCCGCGGTGGCGGCGCAGCTTGATACACCCGGATGCCGTTGGAAAGGGGCACGATCGGATCGTCGATGCTGTGATAGATCAGTTTCGGCACCCCGGTCAGACGCGGCAGCAGGTGAAGCGCGCTGTCGGCGTCCGGCACCAGCCACGACAAAGGCACCTGCAGCGGCCAGGTCAGCCAGGAAGTGCTCAGGGCATAACGCCCGACATCACGGTAGCTGGCCGGTACACCGTCGAGGACGATGGCCTTGAGTTGCGCCTGACGCTCGGGGTGCTCCACCAGATAGTGAATGGCCAGGGCACCGCCAAGGCTTTGTCCGAGCACGATCAAGGGTTTGTCTTGAACCTCCGGGGCCTGGTCCAGCCACTTGAACGCGGCGTCGACATCCTGGTAGATCGCCGGCAGGCTCGGCGCACCTTCGGACAAGCCATATCCGCGGTAGTCCAGGAGCAATACCTGATAGCCCTGCTCCGGCAGCCACCAACTGCCCCCCAGGTGCCAGGCCAGGTTGCCGCCGTTGCCGTGCAAGTGCAGCACCGTGCCCTTGACCGCCACCCCCGGCTTGGCCGGCAGCCACCAGCCGTGCAGCTTGAGGCCGTCGGCGGTGGTCAGGGTAATGTCACGGTATTCGAGCTTGGCCCGTTCGGGGGTGAAGGGCAGCCCGGGCTCGGGATAGAACAGCAGCGAGCTGCAGCCTGTGAGGCACAGCAGCAACGTCAGTGCGGCCAGCAAACGCATCATCGGCCACTCCGTGTATCTATGAATACGTCCATGTGGGCCCCCGGAAAAATTCAAAGGATATTGGAGTAGTCCGCCTCGATCCGGTCCAGGCTCAGGTGGTTGAGGAAGTTGGAGAAACACATCCACGCCGACAGCGCATTCATGTCGCGGAACTGGTCGGGCAGGTACTTGGGTGGCACCACCAGGCCTTCATCCACCAGTTGGCGCAAGGTTCGCATGTCTTCCAGGGTGGTCTTGCCGCAGAACAGCAAGGGGATCTGCTCCAGCTTGCCTTTGCGCACAGCCAGCTGAATGTAGTTGTAAACCATGATGAAGCCCTTGAGATAGGACAAGTCTTTGGTAAAAGGCAGTCCGGTGGGCACCGAACCGCGGAACACCCGGCTGGCGTTGCCATAGCTCTCGGCCATCTCGAAACCCTGTTCGCGGAAGAACTCGAACACCTGCAGGAAGTCCGCGCCCTCCTCCACCATATGGATGGCTCGGGTGCGGTTGGTCAGCTTGCGCAGGCGGCTGGGGTAGGAAGCGAAGGTGATGATCTCCATCAGGATCGCCAGGCCTTCCTGGGTCACCGTGGACGACGGCGGGCCCTTGGCCAGGAAGGTGCAGATGGGCTGGTTGAGACCGTTCAAGGTAGTGCCCACATGCACCAGCCCCTCATGGACTTCCAGGGCCCGCACATCACGCTCGTTGAACATCGCATCGCTGCGGATCTTGATGTAGTCGGCACCCGCCGCCGCGTCGGCAACAATGCCGTCGGACTCGAATACGCGGATGGTTTCCTCGGCCTCGCCGAACACTTTGTTCAACCGGCTTTGCAGCAGGCTCACCGCCTCCTTGGCACTGAGAATCTTGGGTTCGTCCTTGAGGTCGCCGCGCCCGTCGATGTTGTTCAGGTAGTCGGACATCATCAGCCCGAGGTCCGCCAGGGTCGGATCACCGGCATGGAAGGCATCGGACGCGGCACCGTAAAGCTCCTGGGAAATCAGCCCGAAATCACCGGTCCCCCGGGCTTCGAGCATGCGCACCACCATGCGGTATTCCTTGCACATGCGACGCATGATCTGGCCCACCGGATTGAACTGGCCCAACTGGCGGGTGATGTCGCGCTCGATGTTCTGGAACTCCAGTTTCACCGCGCCAGAGTCGAAGGACAGCGGCCGCCCTTCGTAATAGGCGCGATCCACCGCCGGCATTTCCTTGCCCTTGGCCTTGAGAAAGCCCTTGCGGATGTTCTCGTCCCACTTCACCGCATCCAGCACCCGGATCGGTGTCTGTGCCAGCACTATGCGATCGGACAAAGTGCGTATCGTCTGCTGGTAATCGTCCACCCGAAGCTCCTATTGAATGGGTCTGTAGCGCGGGGTCACTTGCCCACGCGCTTGAAGCGCGCCGCCTCGACAAACAGGTCGGAGTTGGCGGGGTCGTCAAGGTAGGCGAAGACCTCGGGCAACGGGCTGCTGATCAGCACGCCATCGCCCTCGGCCGTGGTCATGGCTTCGCCGTTCAAGGCCTTTTGACCCAGGGCCTGGCGAATCTGTTCCAGGTCCAGGGTATAGAGCACCAGTTCGTGTTTTGCCGTCAGCTCGAACCCGGCAATGCTGTAATGCCCGCCAAAAGCCTGGGGCACTGCGGCCGACAGGTACCAGCGATTGCCGTGCCGGGACACGGTGAAATCATAGGCGTCCCGCGGGAGCGCCGTGCCGCCGGGGTAACTCGAAGCGCGGTAGCGGTTGGCGCCGATCTGGCTGAGCTGGATATTCAGCGGCTCGCCCCAGGCATTCTTGCTGGCCCACTTGCCCAGCAATTGGGCAGGCGCCGCCTGTTCGGCCGGCAGCGGGTCCTTGAAGACAACCAGGCAACCGCTGAGCAGCAGGAACGACAGGGCAATCAGAATGCGCCAGGCTTGCATGCAACTCTCCTATGAACTCCAGAATGACTCTAGCCGCTGGCGTGGGCTACGACCGACAGGCCGCAGCCGGCCCGCCGTGCCGGACGCGTCAGACCGAAGCCAGCACCAGATGCATGTAGCGCGTGAGGATGCCGAGCATTTCTTCCTCGGCCAGCGGCTCGGTGCCGTTGAGCAGGCCCTGATATTCCATCCGGCCGATTATAGACGTCAACACTTTGGCATCTTGTTGCGGCTCCCGGGAGCCAAGGACCTGGAAGAACTGGCAGGTGCCCTGGAGCAGGATCTGCTGGTGCGAGCGCACTAGTTGCGCCAGGCGTGGGTTGAGCAGCGCCTCCTGGCGGAAGGCCTGTTCGGCCATCAGGTGCTCGCGACGATTGTGCAACTGGCGCTGCACATAATCGGCGGTCAGTCGGGCGATATCATCGGCCAGCTGCGAACGGGACGCGGCGCTGCCGTCGCCGTAGGCCACCATTTCCCGCAGCAGGCCTTCATTGCTGGCCCACAGCTTGGCCATGAACGCCGCACTGCGTTCCACGTACTGGGCGAAGGTATCGGTGAGCAGGTCATCGATATCCTTGAAGTAATAGGTGGTGGCCGACAAGGGCACACCGGCTTCGGCGGCCACCGCACGATGGCGCACGGCCCGCACGCCGTCACGCACCACAATGCGCATGGCGGCATCGAGAATATCCTGTCTACGCTGCTCACTGCCTTGGCGGCTGGCCTTACGGCCCTGGTACTGAACACTTTCAGCCACCGCAGTGGCGATGCCAGCTGCACCTTCTTGAGCAATTGCGCGGTTCACGACAGATATTCCCTCTTGAAAATCACACAGAATTAGAAGCGGTACGTCAGTTCCAGCCAGACAATAAAAAGCCGCCTGTTGAAGGCGGCTTCTTATTCACAACGCTTAAGCTTGTGGCCGCATGTGCGGGAACAGGATCACGTCGCGAATCGACGGCGAGTTGGTCAACAGCATCACCAGACGGTCGATACCGATGCCTTCACCGGCGGTGGGCGGCATACCGTATTCCAGGGCACGCACGAAGTCGGCGTCGTAGTGCATGGCTTCGTCGTCACCGGCGTCCTTGTCCGCCACCTGGGCCATGAAGCGCTCGGCCTGGTCTTCCGCGTCATTGAGCTCGGAGTAGGCATTGGCGATCTCGCGGCCGCCGATGAACAGCTCGAAACGGTCGGTGACGTTGGGGTTGTCGTCGTTGCGACGGGCCAGCGGCGACACCTCGAACGGGTACTGGGTGATGAAGTGCGGCTGCTCCAGCTTGTGCTCCACCAGTTCTTCGAAAATCATCACCTGCAACTTGCCCAGACCTTCGAAGCCCAGGACCTTGGCCCCGGCCTTCTTGGCAATGGCTCGCGCCTTGTCGATGTCGTTCAGGTCATCGGCAGTCAGTTCCGGGTTGTACTTGAGGATCGAGTCGAACACCGACAGGCGCACGAACGGCTCGCCGAAGTGGAACACCTTGTCGCCGTACGGCACGTCGGTGCTGCCCAGCACCAGCTGCGCCAGTTCACGGAACAGTTCTTCGGTGAGGTCCATGTTGTCTTCGTAGTCGGCGTAGGCCTGGTAGAACTCCAACATGGTGAATTCAGGGTTGTGACGAGTCGAAACGCCTTCGTTACGGAAGTTGCGGTTGATCTCGAACACTTTCTCGAAACCACCAACCACCAGACGCTTGAGGTACAGCTCAGGCGCGATACGCAGGAACATTTCCATGTCCAGCGCGTTGTGGTGGGTTTCGAACGGCTTGGCCGCAGCGCCGCCAGGGATGGTCTGCAGCATCGGCGTTTCGACTTCGAGGAAGTCGCGCTTCATCAGGAAGCTGCGGATGTGGGCGATCACTTGCGAACGCACGCGGAAAGTCTGGCGTACTTCTTCGTTGACGATCAGGTCGACGTAGCGCTGACGGTAGCGCTGCTCGGTGTCGGTCAGGCCGTGGTGCTTGTCCGGCAGCGGGCGCAGCGACTTGGTCAGCAGGCGCACGTGAGTCATTTCAACGTACAGGTCACCCTTGCCGGAACGGGCCAGGGTGCCTTCGGCGGCAATGATATCGCCCATGTCCCAGGTTTTCACCGCGGCCAGGGTCTCTTCGGACAGGGTCTTGCGGTTGACGTAGACCTGAATCCGTCCAGTCATGTCCTGGATCACCATGAACGAGCCACGGTTGAGCATGATGCGACCAGCAACCTTGACCGGGATCGCCGCCTCTGCCAGTTCTTCCTTGGTCTTGTCGGCGTACTTCTTCTGCAGATCTTCGCAGTAGTTTTCGCGGCGGAAGTCGTTCGGGAAGGCATTGCCCTTGGCGCGCTCGGCAGCCAGCTTTTCCTTGCGCAGGGCGATCAGGGAGTTTTCTTCCTGTTGCAGGGCTTGCGGGTCGAGTTGTTGGTCGCTCATGTCTTTAGATATTCCATCAGGTTCGTTGCCCCCGGGCCTTGCAGTCCGGGGATCGCCAGCAGCGCTGGCTCCTACAGGGATCGAGTTGAATCAGCCGATCCTGTATCGCGTCTTTTTACAGCCCGGATTTCAGGCTGGCTTCCAGGTACTCGTCGATGTCGCCGTCGAGCACTTTGTCGCAGTCGCTGCGTTCAATGTTGGTACGCAGGTCCTTGATCCGCGACGCGTCGAGCACGTAGGAGCGGATCTGATGACCCCAGCCGATATCCGACTTGGTGTCTTCCAGCGCCTGGGAAGCCGCGTTGCGCTTCTGCATTTCCTGCTCGTACAACTTGGCCCGCAGCATTTTCATGGCGGTGTCCTTGTTGGCGTGCTGGGAACGTTCGTTCTGGCAGCTGACCACGGTGTTGGTCGGTACGTGGGTAATACGCACGGCCGAGTCAGTGGTGTTTACGTGCTGACCACCGGCACCGGAGGAACGATAGGTATCGATCCGCAGATCTGCCGGGTTGATTTCGATTTCGACCTTGTCGTCGATCTCTGGCGAGACGAACACCGCGGAGAACGAGGTGTGGCGACGGTTGCCGGAGTCGAACGGGCTCTTGCGCACCAGGCGGTGCACGCCGATCTCGGTGCGCAGCCAACCGAAGGCGTATTCGCCCTTGATGTGCACGGTCGCGCCCTTGATCCCGGCCACTTCACCGGCCGACAGCTCCATGATGGTCGCTTCGAAACCGCGCTTGTCGGCCCAGCGCAGGTACATGCGCAGCAGGATGTTGGCCCAGTCCTGGGCCTCGGTACCGCCGGAGCCGGCCTGGATGTCCAGGTAGGCGTTGTTCGGGTCCATTTCATGGCTGAACATGCGACGGAATTCCAGCTTGGCGAGGTTTTCCTCGAGACGGGCCAGTTCGGCGACGACATCGCCCACTGCGCCTTCATCCTCTTCCTCGACAGCCATGTCCAGCAGGTCGCGGCAATCGGCCAGACCGCCGTTCAGCTCGTCCAGGGTCTCGACAATCTGCGCCAGCGCAGCGCGCTCGCGGCCCAGTTCCTGGGCGTATTCGGGTTTGTTCCAGACACTCGGATCTTCAAGCTCGCGATTGACCTCGGTCAGACGCTCATGCTTTTGATCGTAGTCAAAGATACCCCCGAATAGTTTCGGAGCGCTCGGACAGGTCCTTGATGGTGTTAAGGATCGGGTTGATTTCCATGGGGGGCGGCACTCGTTGGCGAACTTTTGAAAGCCGAAGATTATAACGGAATCACCGAATCACGGCAGCCCGCTTAGCGGCTTTAGAGGCCAATCAGCCATCTAATTTCAGCGACAGCCCCACTGAAATCCAAGTGCACACTGAATTTTATTCTCCTCACTTACCTGCAAGCCCTGCTCGGCAAGACACACCAACTTCGATGCTCACGGGCTGCAATGTGCAACCACGGTGCTCTTGAGACCAGCCAGCGCTATACAATCCCACCTGAAATGACAAGGAAGCAGCAGGCTCATGGGACGCACACTCAACAGCGCAGAAATAGAAAAGATCCAGCGCAGGGAGCGCCGAAACTGGAGAGGCGTCCAGGCGTTTTTCGCCGCGCTCTTCAGCGCACTGGCCTTTATGCCGTTGATGGGAATCTGGCTGCTGGTCTCACCGGCGCTGGCCTGCGCCCTGGTAGTGCCCTGGCTGATATTTTTGTGGTGGTGGATCTACTACCGCACAAGAATGCTGGTGGATGAGGTCGATGAGCGAACCCAATGGCTGCAGGCCAGGTTCAGCTGTCGCTGGGTCCACGTCCACAGGGGCGGCTACATGGACTACAGCTTTGGCGACTACCCGATAGCCCCTGGCAACCTGCTGAACAACTGGTTCATCGACAAGACACTCAACACCTACACCACCTACCGCATCGAAGCGGTAAAGCTCACGTGTCGGCACACCGCGAGCCACAGCTACTACCTGTTCAGAGACACCCTGGTGGAGGTCGCACAGGATCAGGCGCCGGCCACGGAAATGGCTGACGCCTAGCGTGCACGCCGAACCCGCCTACTCGATCCCGACCTGATTGCGGCCATTGTTTTTCGCCAGGTACAACCCCTTGTCCGCCGCCGAAATCAACTGCCGGCAATGGCTGTTGGGCTGTGGCGTTATGGTGGAAAGTCCGATGCTGATGGTCAGACTGGCGCCCTCCACCGGCGCGATATGGGGGATTTTCAGGGCTTCCACGGTCTGGCGCAGTTTCTCCGCAACCAGTCGTGCCCCGCCCGGCGAAGTGTTGGGCAGCACCAGCACGAACTCTTCGCCGCCGTAGCGCGCCGGCAGGTCGGAAGGCCGGCTGCTGGCCTCGCGAATCGCCGTGGCCACCTTGCGCAGGGCTTCGTCGCCCTCCAGGTGGCCGAAGGTGTCGTTGTAGGTCTTGAAGTAGTCGACGTCGATCATCAACAGCGACAGTTGGCTCTGCTCACGCATTGCCCGACGCCATTCCAGCTCCAGGTATTCGTCGAAGTGCCGGCGGTTGGACAGCCCGGTCAGGCCGTCGGAGTTCATCAGCCGCTGCAGCACCAGGTTGGTGTCCAGCAACTGCTGCTGGCTGACCCGCAACGCACGGTAGGCGGCATCGCGCTGCAACAGGGTCATGTAGGAGCGGGAGTGATAGCGGATGCGCGCCACCAGCTCGATGTTGTCCGGCAGCTTGACCAGGTAGTCGTTGGCCCCGGCGGCAAAGGCCGCGCTCTTGATCAGCGGGTCCTCCTTGGTGGAGAGGACGATGATCGGGATGTTCTGGGTCGCCGGATGGTTACGGTACTCGCGCACCAGGGTCAGGCCGTCCAGCCCGGGCATCACCAAGTCCTGGAGGATCACCGTGGGCTTGATGCGGATGGCCTGGGCAATGGCCTGGTGAGGATCGGCGCAGAAGTGGAAGTCGATGTTTTCCTCATTCGCCAACCCACGCCGAACGGCCTCGCCGATCATGGCCTGGTCATCCACCAGCAACACCATTGCAGCGTTTTCGTCGGTCTTGAATTCGTCGAGCTGTAAATCATTCATGGGTTGTCACCTGAGTTGCTACCTGGCCAGGACAGCTGCGTTTATCAGTCATTTGGCAAATATCTCCAGCAAACGTGGAGCGATCTTGTCCAGTGGGCGAATCTCTGCGGCGGCACCGATGGCAGCGGCCGCCTTGGGCATGCCATACACCGCGCTACTGTTCTGGTCCTGAGCGATGGTCAAATACCCCTGATCGCGCATCAACTTCAAGCCCTGGGCACCGTCGCGGCCCATGCCGGTCAGCAGCACCCCCACCGCATCGCCATTCCAATAGTTGGCGACACTCTCGAAAAACACGTCGATGGAGGGCCGGTAGATTTCATTCACCGGTTCGGCGGTATAGGCCAGGGTGCCGTTCTTCAACAACCGGA
>NZ_MOAK01000086.1:411188-416109 GCF_003732485.1 Pseudomonas protegens | reverse complement strand
CCCCCCTCCCGGGCCCAGCCGTACCTGCAGGCCGGAGGCGCTGCTGAGCCACTCGGCCATGCCGGCGGCGAATACCTGGTCAACATGCTGGACCAGCACGATGGCGGCGGGAAAGTCCTTTGGCAAGCCCTTGAGCAGCACTTCCAGGGCCGCCGGGCCACCGGCTGAGGAGCCTATGGCCACCAGGCTCTGGCGTGGCGCCCCGCTGCGCAGCGGCAGCGGGGCCGAACGCACCCGACTGCCACGCTGGCCGATCAGCCAGCCGATATTGAGGATCTTGCGCAGCAGCGGTGCCGCCGCCTCCTGGGCATTGCCCGCGCCCAGGGCCGGGGTGTCCACCACGTCCAGGGCGCCATGGCCCATGGCCTCGAACACCCGGTGCACATTCTGCTGGCGGTCGACGGTGACGATCACAATGGCGCAAGGCGACTCGGCCATGATCCGCCGCGTGGCCTCGACGCCATCCATGACCGGCATGATCAGGTCCATGAGAATCAGGTCCGGCGTCAGTTCGGCGCAATACTTCACCGCCTCGGCGCCATTGGTGGCAACCCACACCACCTCATGGCTGGGGTCGAAGGCCCGGGCCCGGCGCAAGGCCTCCACAGCCATGGGCATGTCGTTGACTATCGCTATCTTCATGCCCGCGCTCCTCCAATCAGTTCCACCACCGCATCGAGCAGGGCGTCGTCATGGAAACTGGCCTTGGCTAGATAATAGTCGGCACCGGCATCCAGTCCACGGCGCCGGTCTTCCTCGCGATCCTTGTAGGACACCACCATCACCGGCAGGGACTGCAGGCGATTGTCGCGACGCAAGAGTGTGACCAATTCAATTCCATCCATTCGCGGCATGTCGATATCGGTGATCAGCAGGTCGAAGCTTTCCGAACGCAAGGCATTCCAGCCATCCATGCCGTCCACTGCAACGGCCACATCGTAGCCGCGATTGATCAATAGCTTGCGCTGCAACTCACGCACCGTCAGTGAGTCGTCCACCACCAGAATACGCTTGCGCGCGGCCTGTGCGTGCTGCTGATGATGACGTGCGATGCGCTCCAGGCGGCCGGTATTGAGCAGTTTGTCCACCGAACGCAGCATGTCCTCGACATCCACGATCAGTGCCACCCGGCCGTCATCGAGCAGGGCCCCGGCGGAAATATCCTGGATCTTGCCCAGCCGGTCGTCCAGCGGCAGCACCACCAGGGTGCGCTCGCCGATAAAGCGTTCCACGGCGATCCCGTACACCGCGTCGCGCTCGCGAATCACCACCACCTTGAGCGTCGGCGCGTCGTTCTCGGTCGCCGGCCGCTGCAACAGCTGACTCGCCGCCACCAGGCCCACATGCCGCCCTTCGTGCCAGAAATGCTGACGCCCCTCCACCTGGACTATGGACTCGGGCTCCAGGTCGCACATGCGTTCGATATGGGCCAGCGGAAAGGCGTAGGCCTCATCGCCGACCTCCACCACCAGGCTGCGTACCACCGACAGGGTCAAGGGCACTTCCAGGTGGAAACGGCTGCCCTGGCCGCTGGTCTGCTCCAGCACCACCGCACCACGCAGTTGCCGCACCATATGCTGCACCGCGTCCAGGCCGACGCCGCGTCCGGAAACCTCGGTGACCTTGTCCCGCAGACTGAAGCCCGGCAGGAACAGAAAGGTCAGCAGTTCTTCCTCGCTGAGCTGGGCGGCGGTCTGGGCCGGCGACAGCTGACGCTCGACAATGTTCTGGCGCAAGCGCTCAAGATCCACGCCGTTGCCGTCATCACTGAGTTCCAGCATCAGAAGACCGGCCTGGTGCGAGGCCCGTAGGCGAATCACCCCTTCCGCCGGCTTGCCCGCCAGCAGGCGTTGCTCGGGCAGTTCGATGCCGTGGTCGACGGCATTGCGCAGCAGGTGAGTCAGCGGTGCTTCGAGCTTCTCCAGCACATCACGGTCGACCTGGGTTTTCTCACCCTCGATTTCCAGGCGTACCTGTTTGCCCAGGCTGCGCCCCAGATCGCGGACCATGCGGACCTGACCGGTAAGGACATCGGCAAAGGGCCGCATGCGACAGGCCAGGGCCGTGTCATAAAGCACCTGGGCCCGTTGACTGGCCTGCCAGCCGAACTCATCGAGCTCGGCGGTCTTCTCCGCCAACAGTTGCTGGGACTCGGCCAGCAAGCGCCGAGCATCCTCCAGGGCCTCTTGGGCCTCCAGGCTCAGCGCGTGTTCCTTGAGGTGCAGGTTGAGGTTTTCCAGAGCGGTCAGGCTGTTGCTCTGGATCCGCTTGAGGCGCTGCATCGTGGCCAGATAAGGCTTGAGCCGCTGGGTTTCCACCAGGGACTTGCTCGACAGGTCCAGCAAGCTGTTGAGCCGCTCGGCGGTCACCCGCAATACCCGTTCGCCGCCTTCGGTCATGCGCTTGCCCGGGCGCCCGGTGTTCACTGCCGGCTCCAGGGCCTGCTCGCTCGGCGGCGGCAAGGGCTCCAGCGCCCCCGGCAACTGCGCCATGGGCGCCACTGGTGCTTCGAATTCCGGCTCTGGCAGGGCGCTTGCCTGGGCCGGCACGCTTGGCGTTCCCGGTCCTTGAGTCAGCAGGCGCTCCATCAAGGCCACGTAGACCGGAATATCCGCTGCCACTGTCTCGGCGCCCCCGGGACTGGCAATACGCATCAACAGGTCAGTGCCCTGCAACAGGGCGTCGATATGCTCGGGCTGCAGGTACAGTCGCCCTTCCTGGGCACTGACCAGGCAATCCTCCATCACATGGGCAACACTGACCCCGGCATCGACCCCGACAATCCGCGCCGCGCCCTTGAGCGAGTGAGCGGCGCGCATGCAGGCTTCCAGCTGGTCGGCCTGGGTCGGATTGCGCTCCAGGGCCAGCAACCCGGTACTGAGTACCTGGGTCTGGGCCTCGGCTTCCAGGCTGAACAACTCCAGCAACGAGGCATCGCGCATTTGATCGGGGGTCATGTCAGGCTCCGGGTCACGGCCGAGAGCAGTTGCTCTTCGTCCAGCAAACGCAGGCTGCGTCCCTGCCATTGCAACACGCCACGGGTGTACTTGGCATTGGCCTGTTCTCCGGAGAGCGAGGCACCGTTGAGAATGCGTTCATCGATGGCATGGATACCGTGCACCTCATCCACCGGCACCACCACCGGGCCGCCCTCGGCCCCGATGATCAGCATCCGCGGCATGACCCGCCCCGCAGCAGCGACCACCGGTGTGCCATCCAGGCCCAGCAGTTCGGTCAATGACAGGCAGGCCACCAGGGCTCCGCGCACGTTGGCCACCCCCAGCAACGCCCGTGAGCGCTGGTGAGGCAAGGAGTGGATTTCCTGCAGCGGCGCCACTTCCAGCAGGCAACGGGTCGCCAGGCCCAGCCACTCCTCGCCGAGACGGAACATCAGCAGCGAACGGGTGACCACATCGCTGTCGGCCTCCAGGGCGAACGCGTGTTCCCGGTCCTCCTGACGCAACGAATAGCGATCCAGCAGGCGCGTGGCGGCGGCGGAATAGACCGCGCAGTTGCGGCAATGGATATGCTCGGCGAGCAACGGGCAGGACTTGTCGCCGTGAATGCCGATGCGGTTCCAGCAATCGTCGATGGCCTGCGCATCTTCACGGGTCACGTCCAATGAGTAGGAATGGCTCATCGTTTCAACTCACTGTCGGCAGTGCGAGTGCTGCGGGCAGCGCGCTCCTGCAATCTTTGGGCCCCGGCGACATCGCCCTGGGATGCCAGCAGCGCCGCCAGGTGCGCCAGGGCTTCAGAGTGCTGGGGGGCCAGGTACAGAGCCTTGCGGTAGAAGCCCTGGGCTTCAATGGCGTTGCCGGCCACATCGCTGAGCAGCCCCAGCCAGTAGAACACCTGGGCCACAGGCTCATGCTGTTGCAGATAGCGCTCGCACGCGGCACGGGCTAGCGCGCTCTTGCCCTCATTGGCCAAGGCGGCAATGTTGGCCAGCAGGCTCGCGGCATCGCTGACCGGCGGCGTGCTCTCGACCACCGGGGCCTGGTCCGCACGGGCGGTAAAGGGGCGCTGGCGCGGCGCCGCAGGCAGCGGATTGCGCGGCGGTAGCGGCAAGGACAAGGGCTGAGGCAAGGCCACTGGAGCCAGTGCAGGCTCCGGCTCGGTGTGCCGGCTGAAGGCAAAGGACTGGGGAATACCGATGGAACGCATGCCCAGACGCCCCAGCAGGCTGCCCTCGGCAGGCCCGATGAACAGCACCCCTTCTTCATGGGTCAGGCGCTTGAGCACCTCGAACACCTGATGCTGGGTCGGCTGGTCGAAATAGATCAGCAGGTTGCGACAGAAGACGAAGTCGAAAGGCGGCTCGCTGGCTAACAAGCCCGGCTCCAGGACATTGCCCACCTGCAGCCGGACCTGTTCGCGAACCCGCTCGCTCAAACGATAACGATCGCCCTCGGCGCAAAAGTGCCGCTCACGGAACTCAGTGTTCTGGCCACGAAAGGAATTCTTGCCATAGGCCGCCCCCCGGGCCCGTTCCACCGACAACGGACTGACGTCCAGGCCGTCGACCTTGAACTGGTGCGGAGCCAGACCGCCATCCAGCAGAGCCATGGCAATCGAATAGGGCTCCTCGCCGGTGGAACACGGCAGGCTCAACAGGCGCAAGGCGCGCATGCCCTTGATCTGTGACAGACGCTCCTTGGCCAGCTTGACCAGGGTAGCGAAGGATTCCGGATAACGGAAAAACCAGGTTTCCGGAACGATCACCGCCTCGATCAGTGCCTGCTGCTCATCCCGGGAGCCTTGCAGCTTTTGCCAGTATTCGTCGCTGCTGTGGGCATCCAGGGCGTTGCAGCGCTGGCGCACCGCGCGTTCGATGATCGCCGGGCCCACGGAGGCGACATCCAGGCCGATTCGCTCCTTGAGAAAGTCGAAAAACCGTTGTTCGTCGCTCATCGAGGCT
>NZ_MOAK01000086.1:409369-411148 GCF_003732485.1 Pseudomonas protegens | reverse complement strand
CAAGCGACGCCGGGTCCAGAGGCTCGGCAGGAAACAGCAACTCACGCACCTGCGCACCCAGCAAGTCGTCGACCCGCACCCATTGCAAAAGCCCCTGGGCGTCTTCACGCACCGGCCCCAGATACGGCGCCTGGCGGTTGTCCAGGCCATAGGGCTGGAACTCCGCGGGGTCGCAGCGCAGCGTGTCGTTGGCCTGTTCCAGCAGCAACCCAAGCACCCGCGGCGGCTGGGCGACGTCGCCCCGGTAGTGCACCAGCACCAGCCGGGTACTGGTCCGCAGCTGCGCCGCGCGCCCGAACGTCAGCTCGCACAGGTCGATGACCGGCACCACTACCCCGCGATAGGCAAAGACCCCAGCGACCCAGGACGGTGCCTGGGCAATGGGCTTGAGCTGCAGGCGCGGCAACACCTCCACCACGTCGACCGCTTGTAGCGCATAGCGCTCCTGACCGATGCGGAACACCAGGAACAGAGCACTGCGCGCCCCGGCTGCGGCGCCGCGCTTGTGCGCGAGCTCATCCATCAGACTTTGAAACGCGAGACGCCGCTGCGCAGGCCCACGGCCACCTGGCTCAGCTCATCAATGGCAAAGCTGGCCTGGCGCAGGGACTCGACGGTCTGGCTGCTGGCATCCCCCAGTTGCACCAGGGCGTGGTTGATCTGCTCGGCACCGGTGGCCTGGGCCTGCATCCCCTCATTGACCATCAGCACCCGAGGCGCCAGGGCCTGGACCTGATGAATGATCTGCGACAGCTGCTCGCCCACCTGCTGCACCTCGGCCATGCCGCGACGCACTTCTTCGGAAAACTTGTCCATGCCCATGACCCCCGCCGACACCGCCGACTGGATCTCGCGGACCATCTGTTCGATGTCATAGGTGGCGACGGCGGTCTGGTCCGCCAAACGTCGCACTTCAGTGGCCACCACGGCAAAGCCGCGACCGTACTCACCGGCCTTCTCCGCCTCGATGGCGGCGTTCAACGACAGCAGGTTGGTCTGGTCGGCGACCTTGACGATGGTCACCACCACCTGGTTGATATTGCCGGCCTTCTCGTTGAGGATCGCCAGCTTGGCGTTCACCAGGTCTGCGGCGCCCATTACCGAGTGCATGGTGTCTTCCATGCGCGCCAGGCCCTGCTGGCCGGAACCGGCAAGCACCGAGGCCTGATCGGCCGCGCTGGACACTTCAGTCATGGTGCGCACCAGATCCCGGGAGGTCGCGGCGATTTCCCGCGAGGTGGCGCCAATTTCCGTGGTGGTGGCGGCGGTCTCGGTGGCGGTGGCCTGTTGCTGCTTGGAGGTGGCGGCAATTTCGGTTACCGATGTAGTGACCTGCACCGACGACCGCTGGGCCTGCGATACCAGGGCGGTAAGCTCGGTCATCATGTCGTTGAAGCCGGTTTCCACGGCGCCGAACTCGTCCTTGCGGTCCAGGTTCAAACGACCGCTGAGGTCACCGGTGCGCATGATTTCCAGAATGCTCACGATGCGGTTCATCGGCGCCATGATTGCGCGCATCAGCAGCAGGCCGCAGAGCCCGGCAGCCAGCACCGCCAGCAGCAGCGACACGCCCATGCTGACCTTGGCCGCGGCCACCGCATCGTCGATGGCGGCGGTGGCGGAGTCCGCCACGGCCTTGTTCTCGCTGATGATGTCGTTGAGTTTCATGCGGCCGGCAATCCAGGCCGGGGTCAGCTGTTCGTTGAACAGGCGGATCGCCTCGGCTTCCTGGCGCTTCTGGTGCAGGTCGAGCACGGCGACCTGGATGCGGTTGAACTC
>NZ_MOAK01000086.1:398759-409242 GCF_003732485.1 Pseudomonas protegens | reverse complement strand
GCTTGAGGCCGATGATTTCCTGAGTCTGCAGGTAAGTGTCGACCCAGGCGCTGCGGATCATCGAGCTGAAATAGACCCCGGGCACCGCATCATTGCGCATGCGCTCTTCACCGGCCTCGATCTTCAACAGGCGCGAGTACGAGACGACGACCATCAACAACATGATGGCGATAATCACCGCAAAGCTCGCCAAAATGCGTTGGCGCAACGTCCAGTTCTTCACAGTCAGTCCTCGAGGCCATTCAAAAATGGGAGGAGTATAGCCGAGGACGATGCAGGTTTTATGGGTGGTTTAACAACCCGAATGGCACTTTCGGCATCTTTGTGCTCCCGCTCTGGATGGCGGCCCAGCGGGCATTTCCAGGCCACCACAGGGCATTTCGGCAAATCCTTCCGGCAGAACCGCCATCCTTGGCAAAGGGCATGTCTGCGGTGCTTCAGAGACCGCTCTGGCGCACCTGGTTTTCCAGTTCGGCCTTGAGCCCCGGCGCCAACTGCAACTGACGCGCCAGCTCGTCCAGATAGGCCTTTTCCATGAAGTGTTCTTCATCCACCAGCATCACGCTGGCCAGGTACATCTCGGCCGCCATCTCCGGGGTGCTGGCGGCACGGGCCACATCCGCCGGGTCCAGGGGTTTGTTCAACTCGCTGTGCAGCCAGTTTTGCAATTGCGGGTCGTTGTCCAGCTTGCGGAACTCGCCCTCGATCAGTGCCCGCTCACGCTCGTCCACGTGACCATCGGCCTTGGCCGCTGCCACCAGGGCCTTGAGGATCGCCTGGCTATGCTGCTCCACCTGCTGCGCCGGGAGCCGGTCAAGGGTCTGCGGCTCGTTGCCTGGGGCGCTGCCCTGTTGCGCCTGCCAGTTGCCGTAGGCCTTGTAGGCCAGCACGCCGAGGGCTGCCAGGCCGCCATAGGTCAGGGCCTTGCCGCCAAACTTGCGGGCCTTCTTGTTGCCCAGCAGCAAGCCCATGGCGCCGGCCGCCAGGGCCCCGCCGCCCGCTCCGGACAGCAGTCCGCCCAGCCCGCCGGCCTTGCCGCCGAGCAAGCCGCCGAGGCCACTGGAATCGGGCCTGGCCTTGTCCGTTGGCGCCGCGCCCGCCTTGTTCTGCAGCAACTCCTGGCCGGACCTGAGTAATTGATCGAGCAATCCACGGGTGTTCATCTGCCGCCTCCGGAAAATTAGGTGTCACATCGACACATAAGGCCGTAAGCCTAGAGAGAAGTGCCCAGGTTCAGGGGGACGATAGTGCTTCTGAATGTTGCTTTCCCAAAAGCAGGATCCCCTTGCAGGAGCTGGCTTGCCAGCGAAGGGGCCTTGCGCGGAAAAATCCTGAAAAGGGCCCCTACATCAGCCCCAACCCAGACCGCCAGACTGGATTAGCGCCCCGAGTTACGGCACTATCGCCCGCCTGAAAAATCCCGGCGCCACCGACCGGAATCGCTGAAGACCTTCCGGCAGCAAGGATGCGCCCATGCCCCGACAGACCTCCGCCACCGCCCACGAGTGCCGCCCATGAGCCTGGACGCCGCAGGCCGTTATCACCTGATACGCATCATCACCGGCCTGGTGCCCTTGTCGCTGCCGGCGCCGCTGTTCTATCTGGCACATTTCTGGGGCATAGCGGTGTATCGCAGCCACTTCGGTTCCATCGCCAAGGGCTTCGGCCTGGGAGTGATGGTGGAACTTCTGCTCCATCTACTGATCATCGTCAGCGTGCTGGTGGCCCTGGTGCCCAACCTGAAGGCCAAGCTGGGCCTGGTCGGCGCCCTGGTGCTGTTCACCGCCTGGGCGATGTTTCCCGACCATCCGATACGTGGCTACGTCTATTGCTTCCTGATGAGCGTACCGCTGCTGCTGGCAATCTGGCTGGCGCAGTGGCTGTGCCGCTGCTTCGCGCCGACACCTCCGCCAGACACACCATGACCGACGCTCAGCCTCCAACCTTGATGAGTTCGCCGATGCCCGCCCTTCGCCATCTCTTGCGCCCGTTGCTCGCCGTCCTGTTGCTTGGCGCCACCACCCAGGCAGCCCAGGCCGCTGCGCCCGCCTGCCCGTCCAGCGACCTGCCGACCTTCGCCAAGGCCTTTGCCAGCAGCCCGGAGTTGCAGCAGGCGTTCACCGACTCGCCGTTGATCGAACAGCGACCGACCCATGACGAGTACGGCCGCGAGGTCACCACCCGGCACAAACTGACGGGCGATACCCGTCACCTGCTGACCCTGCTCGATCCAGAGGCCCAGGCTCGGGCCGGGCTGCAATCCTTCTGGGAGAGCCAGACCCTGGTGGTGCACGACCCACTGGGCGACGTGGTCCAGGCCTTCGTCTTTCAACAGGGCGCCTGCTGGCAACTGGTGCGGGTGGAGCAGTGGTCCATGGACGGTCTGCTCAACCAGGACGCCCCGGCCAATGAAACCGCCCTGCAGCGGCAGATGCGCAAGGCCGATCTGTTCCTGGGCTACGGCGGTCGGGAGCAGTACCTGTTGACCCAGTACTTTTTCGAACTGGGCCAGCAGATTCTGCTGGACGCCGCCCGGCATGGCTCGGCCACGGCGGCAGTGCAGGCGGTGAGCCTGGGTTACTCGGGCATGGCGCCGGAACTCAAGCCCGGGGAGCCGGAAGAACTGCTGCTGCCCTACGCCCAGACCGATGCCGAGGCGGCGTTGATGCTGTCCATGTACTACTGCGATCCGCTCGGCGATGGCTCCATCACCCAATGCCAGCAACCGCGCAAGTCCGAAGAACTGGTGCTGCGCACCGCCCGGGAACTGGACTCGGCCAGCGCCTACTACTACCTGGGTAGTGGCTACGCCGAGGGCAAGTGGGGCACCACCGATAGCCCCCGGGCCCTGGCCTGCTACCGGGAAGCGATCAAGCGCGGCGATCTGAACAGCCTCCGGCCTCTCACCTGGTGGACGAAAAAAGGCGAAACGCCCGCTGGCGAGGCCCAGTGCCTGGATGCCCAGGCTCCAGTGGGGAGCTGAGGCCCCTGTGGTCTGCCCCCAAGGAGTGGAGGATGGGCATCACGCTTTTTGACTCTTTTTCACAAGAGTTTGATTGCCCGCACACGGCCTGATCGCGTTAATTGAGTGTTCACTCAAGTACCGAAAGGCCGTCCCATGCTTCCCGCCTCCCAAGAACCCGCCCTGCTGCCAAGGCCCTGGAAATGAGTGCGCTCGTGCCCCTCCAGGCAACACGCCTGCAGCACGTGGACGCCCTGCGCGGCTTTGCTCTGCTGGGCATCCTGGCAGTGAACATCTGGTCCTTCGCCGACCCGTACTACACCTCGCCGGTCAGCAATCCAGCCTATGCCAGCAGCCTCGATCATCTGATCCGCTGGCTGGTGTCGGTCCTCTTCGAGGCCAAGTTCTACCTGCTGTTCTCCTTTCTGTTCGGCTACAGCTTCACCCTGCAGATGGCCTCCGCCGAACGCTCGGGGGAACGCTTCGTGCCGCGCATGCTGCGTCGGCAGCTGGCCTTGCTGGCCATCGGCCTGGTGCATGGTGCGCTGTTGTTCTACGGCGAGATCCTCTCGCTGTACGCCCTGCTGGGCCTGGTGCTGCTGGCGCTGCGCGGATTGTCGGCAAGGTGGGCGGCGACCCTGGCGATTGTGCTGATCACGGGAACCGCCGTGCTGATCCTGCTGTTCGGTGTCGAACTGCTGAACGCCGGCCTCTACACCGGCGCCGCCGACGGCGAACCGGCGCTCAAGGACATGGCCCTGGGCGGCGATGCCCTGGACACCCTGGCCTACAACGCCTCTCACCTGCTGGAGAGCGCTTCTGCCCTGTGGCTGCTGCAGGGCCCCAGCACCCTGGCGATGTTCCTGCTGGGCTATGTAGCCGGGCGCAAAGGCCTGCTGGTGGCGCCTTACCGCTTTGAGCGCAGACTGCCAGGGCTGCTGGCCCTGCCCCTGGGCCTGGGTGGCGCCCTGCTCTACGGATACTGGGCAGCCTACGCCCCCGGTGGCGGTCTGGAAGTCATCGGCTACGGCATCAGCCAACTGACCGCGCCGCTGCTCTCGGCCAGTTACGCCATGCTGCTGCTCAGGGCCTTTCACTCCCCTTGGGGCCAGCGTCTGTGCCAACGCCTGGCCCCTCTGGGACGGATGTCACTGAGCAACTACCTGCTGCAATCGCTGATCCTCTGCCTGCTGTTCACCGGCTACGGACTGGGGCTGATCAACCATCTGTCGCCGCTGTGGATACCCGTCCTGGTGATCGCCATCTACTTGCTGCAGATGCAACTCAGCGCCCTGTGGCTGCGTACTCATCAGTACGGTCCCTGCGAGTGGCTGCTGCGGGCGGTGACCATCGGTGCCTGGCCGAACTGGCGCAAGCCCCTCCTGGTTTAAACCAGACGCAGATAGAGGTGGATATCCTCGGGCTCCAGGCGCAGCAGCTCCGGGTCCGGGACGGCCAGCAACTCACAGCCCAGGCCGGTGTAAAAATCCACGGTGTGCCGCGACGGCGTGGCCGACACGTACAAGCCCTGGCCCCCCATGATCAGGGCCTGCTCCCGGGCCTGGGCGAAGAGTTGCCGGCCCAGGCCCAGGCCGCGATAAGCCCGGCTCACATGCAGGAACTTCAACTGCCGCAAGTCCAGCCCGGCGCCCTCGATGGGCAGGCAATCGACCACCGCCGCCGCCACCAGAGCCGGGCCATCGAACACCCCATGCAACCAGCCGCCGCGCTGGTAACACTGCTGCAAGATCAGCGCGTCATGCTCAGCCTCGCCCTCCGGCCAGCCCGCCACCACTTCATGCTGGGCATAGCGCAGCAGAACGCCGTCCTGCAGGCGATAGAACTCATCGATGACCTCGGCGCGGTCGATCAGTTTGAGCCGTTGGATATCGTCTTCGGTAAGCCGGCGCGGGTGCAGCATTGGGACAGGTTCCTGGAGCTGATCAGTGGTTACCAATGGACACAAGCTAATCATTTTTCTGCCCCTGGCGAACCGTTTATTCTATCCGCCGTCTGTTTACATTCAGTTGCGTTTGGCCGATGGCATGACCGAACCTCACCTCGCGATCCCCTCATGCAGCCAGGAACGGCTGGGGGTCTTTCCCCGTATAAGGTTCACCTATGCACCGCAGGAATCTCCTCAAAGCCTCCATGGCCCTGGCGGCCTACACCGGCCTCTCGGCCAGCGGTCTGCTGGCAGCCAGGGCCTGGGCCGGCGCCGCTGATGGCCAGGCCCAGGCATTCGACTTCGAGCGTCTCAAGGCCCAGGCCAAGCAACTGGCTGGCCAACAATACGTGGACACCAAGCAGGTGCTGCCACCGACCCTGGCGCAGATGACGCCGCAGAACTTCAACGCCATCCAGTACGACGGCCAGCACTCGCTGTGGAATGACCTGAACGGCCAGCTGGATGTGCAGTTCTTCCATGTGGGCATGGGTTTCAAGCAGCCGGTGCGCATGCACAGCGTCGATCCCAAGACTCGCCAGGCGCGGGAAGTACACTTCCGTCCCGCGCTGTTCAACTACCAGAACACCAGCGTCGACACCGCCCAGCTCAAGGGCGACCTGGGTTTCGCCGGCTTCAAGCTGTTCAAGGCCCCGGAGCTGGACAGGCACGACGTGGTGTCCTTCCTCGGCGCCAGCTACTTCCGTGCGGTGGACGCTACCGGCCAGTACGGCCTCTCAGCCCGAGGCCTGGCCATCGACACCTACGCCAAACGCCGCGAGGAATTCCCCGACTTCACCCAGTTCTGGTTCGAGACCCCGGACAAGGACAGCACCCGCTTCGTGGTCTACGCCCTGCTGGACTCGCCAAGCGCCACCGGCGCCTACCGCTTCGACATCGACTGTCAGGCCGAGCGCGTGGTGATGGACGTCGATGCCCACATCAATGCCCGCACCGCCATCGAACAACTGGGTATCGCACCGATGACCAGCATGTTCAGTTGCGGCACCCATGAACGGCGCATGTGCGACACCATCCACCCGCAGATCCACGACTCCGACCGCCTGGCCATGTGGCGCGGCAATGGCGAATGGATCTGCCGCCCGCTGAACAACCCGGCGAACCTGCAGTTCAACGCCTTCGCCGACAAGGACCCGAAAGGCTTCGGCCTGGTGCAGACCGACCATGAGTTCGCCAGCTACCAGGACACCGTGGACTGGTACAGCCGCCGTCCGAGCCTGTGGGTCGAGCCCACCACGGCCTGGGGCGAAGGCAGCGTCGACCTGCTGGAAATCCCCACCACCGGCGAAACCATGGACAACATCGTGGCCTTCTGGACCCCGAAAAAACCGGTGGCCGCCGGCGACTCCCTGAACTACGGCTACAAGCTCTACTGGAGCGCCCTGCCGCCGGTAGGCACGCCACTGGCGCGGGTCCACGCCACCCGTTCCGGCATGGGCGGCTTCGTCGAAGGCTGGGCTCCGGGCGAGCACTACCCGCCAGTCTGGGCCCGACGCTTTGCCGTGGACTTCACCGGTGGCGGCCTGGACCGCCTGCCAGCAGGCACCGGCATCGAACCGGTGATCAGCGCCTCCAACGGTGAGGTCAAGGATTTCAGCATCCTGGTACTGGACGAGATCAAGGGCTACCGCATCCTCTTCGACTGGTACCCAACCAACGACAGCGTCGAGCCGGTGGAACTGCGGCTGTTCATCCGCACCCACGACCGCACCCTGAGCGAGACCTGGCTGTACCAGTACTTCCCGCCGGCGCCGGACAAACGCAAATACCCGTGATCGGCTGACCGCCCCCGGCCCGCCCTACGGGCCTCTTCGCCGGCAAGCCGGCTCCTACAGATCGCACCGCCCCCGTAGGAGCTGGCTTGCCAGCGAAGGCGTCCTGAAGCCAGGCACAAAAAACCGGCCCACACGGGCCGGTTTTTTTTACATCGACAGGACCTTAATCGCGCAAGTCCGACTCATGAATCGGCTGGTCCCTGTGGGTCGCCCGCTGATACTGCGCCGGCCAGATCGCCTTGCGCCCACCCAGGTCGTCATCGGCATGCAGCGGCCAGTAAGGATCCCGCAACAGCTCCCGGGCCAGAAAGATGATGTCCGCCTGGCAGGTACGCAAAATATGCTCCGCCTGGGCCGGTTCGGTGATCATCCCCACGGTCCCGGTGGCAATCCCCGACTCCTTGCGCACTCGCTCGGCAAAGCGCGTCTGGTAGCCCGGCCCGGTGGGAATCTCGGCATTGGCCGCGGTGCCTCCGGACGACACATCGATCAAATCCACCCCCAGGTCCTTGAGGCGCCGCGCCAGCTCCACGGTCTCGTCGGGGTTCCAGCCGTCTTCCACCCAATCGGTGGCCGACACCCGCACGAACAGCGGCAGCTCCTCGGGCCACACCCCGCGCACCGCCTCGGTCACCTGCAACACCAGGCGAATGCGGTTTTCGAACGAACCGCCGTATTGATCCTGGCGCTGATTACTCAAGGGCGACAGGAACTGATGCAACAGGTAGCCATGGGCGGCATGCACTTCCACCACTTTGAAACCGGCCACCAGCGCGCGTTTGGCGGCCGCAACGAAGGCCTGGATGATCTCGCCGATCTGCCCCTCGTCCAGCTGGGTGGGCGGCGTGTGCTGCGGGTCGAAGGCAATCCGCGACGGCCCCACCGGCACCCAGCCGCCGTCCTCGGGCTTGACGCTGCCGGACTTGCCGAGCCAGGGCCGATGGGTACTGGCCTTGCGCCCGGCATGGGCCAGCTGGATACCCGCCACCGCGCCCTGGGCGGTGATGAAACGGGTGATGCGCTGCAAGGGTTCGATCTGCGCGTCGTTCCACAGGCCCAGGTCCTGGGCGGTGATCCGGCCTTCGGCGGTGACCGCCGTGGCCTCGGTGAAGATCAACCCGGCGCCGCCGACGGCGCGGCTGCCCAGGTGCACCAGGTGCCAGTCGTTGGCCAACCCGTCCACCGACGAGTACTGGCACATGGGCGACACGGCGATGCGGTTGAGAAGGGTCAGTTGACGCAGGGTATAGGGTTCAAGCAGCAGACTCATGGGGCACCTCTCGGTCAATGGTCAGGCTCCAGGGTTCTGTTTGAACGGTCGACGAGTGACTGCGAAGTGAAGCGCCCGCCCCCGCGGGTAGAAGAATGACAAAAGGTCACAAGGCCAATCAGACAGTGCTTAGAGACTAGTCGACAACACTGCCGCTGGCAGGGTTCCTGATACGGCACCGGGCAAAAAAGCCGCTCCAGCCGCCCCTTGTAGCCGCTGCTGCAGGCTGCGACAGGGCCGCAGGCCCTCCAGCGCACTCAATGTGCTACCAAGGTTGTCTGGTCTGGCGGCCATTACGGCCGATCGCAGCCTGCGACAGCCGCTACAGGGTGCGTCAGCGCGGTTCGATATGGGCAATCATCAACTGCACGGTTTCCTGGCCGCGGAACTCGTTGAGGTCGAGCTTGTAGGCCAGTTCCACCCAGCGGATGGTCGGGTTGGGCCAGACTTCGCGGTCGATGCCGAAGGCGATGCCGTCCAGCTTCAGCGAGCCGCATTCGCTGCGCAGCACCACTTTCAGGTGGCGTTCGCCAACGATGCGTTGCTCCACCAGTTCGAACACACCATGGAACATCGGCTCGGGGAAGTGCTGGCCCCAGGGGCCGGCGTGGCGCAGGGCGCGGGCCAGTTCCAGGTGGAATTCTTCCACCGCCAGGGTGCCATCCGACAGCAGGCGCCCGGTGAGGTCTTCTTCGCGCAGCTGGCGCCGCACTTCTTCGTCGAAGGCCTCGGCGAAGGCCGGGAAGTTCTGCTCCGGCAACGACAGGCCGGCGGCCATGGCGTGGCCGCCGAACTTGCTGATCAGTTGCGGATGGCGCGCGGCCACGGCGTCCAGGGCGTCACGGATATGGAAGCCCGGCACCGAACGCGCCGAGCCCTTGAGCATGCCGTCGCCGGCATCGGCAAAGGCGATGGTCGGGCGGTGGTAACGCTCTTTCAGGCGCGAGGCGAGAATCCCGATCACCCCCTGGTGCCAGTCGGCGTCGAACAGGCACAGGCCGAACGGCATCGACTCCACCGGCAGTTCCTTGAGCTGGGCCAACGCTTCGCGCTGCATGCCCTGCTCGATGGATTTACGGTCCTGGTTCAGTTCGTCGAGCTGGGCGGCCATGGCCCGAGCGGCGGAAACGTCATCGCTGAGCAGGCACTCGATACCCAGGCTCATGTCATCCAGGCGTCCTGCAGCGTTAAGCCGCGGGCCGAGAATAAAGCCCAGGTCGGTGGAGGTGATGCGCGAGTGATCGCGCTTGGCCACTTCGAGAATCGCCTTGAGCCCCGGCCGCGCGCGACCGGCGCGAATCCGCTCCAGGCCCTGGTGCACCAGGATGCGGTTGTTGGCGTCCAGGGGCACCACGTCCGCCACGCTGCCCAGGGCCACCAGGTCCAGCAGCTCGCCAATGTTCGGCTGCGGCCGGGTTTCATAGCGACCCAGGCTGCGCAGGCGTGCGCGCAGGGCCATCAGCACATAGAAGATCACTCCGACCCCGGCCAGGGCCTTGCTCGGAAACTCGCAGCCCGGCTGGTTGGGGTTGACGATGGCGTCCGCCGCCGGCAGTTCATGGCCGGGCAAGTGGTGGTCGGTGACCAGCACTTGCAAGCCCGCTGCCTTGGCCGCCGCCACGCCTTCGACGCTGGAGATGCCGTTGTCCACGGTGATCAGCAACTGCGGTTCGCGCTGCAGGGCCACGGCGACGATTTCCGGGGTCAGGCCGTAGCCGTATTCAAAGCGGTTGGGCACCAGGTAATCGACATGGGCCGCGCCCAGCAGGCGCAGGCCCAGCAGGCCCACGGTGCTGGCGGTGGCGCCGTCGGCGTCGAAGTCGCCGACGATGAGGATGCGCTGGCGCTGGTCCAGAGCGGTCACCAGCAGGTCCACCGCGGCGTCGATCCCCTTGAGCTGCTGATACGGGATCAGCCGCGCCAGACTCTTGTCCAACTCCTCCACCGATTGCACGCCACGGGCGGCATAAAGGCGGGTCAGCAGTGGCGGCAGATCGCCAAGAAAGGGCAGGACGGCGGGCAACTCACGGGGTTCGATACGCATGGGCTAACAGCAACTTCTCTGGGGGGACGGTGGATCGTTCAGGGGCAGAGCGGGCGATCAGCCGCGCTCGCCCAGCAGCCATTCCAGCTGGACTTCGTGCTGGCCGCGATCGTCGGTGACGAAGATCGTGCCTTCGCTGATCATCACGTCCCACTTGATGACGCGCGGCATGTCCTTGGCCAGGGTCTCGAGGACGTCCTGGGGCACGCCGGCGATGTTGAGGTTCTTCAGGTTCTTCACTGCGTCCACCACCCGGGTCTGCCAGACCCGCAGACTGCCGTAGGCCAGAAGGCTGGTGCGCTCGGTGCGGCGCGAGCACCAAGTCAGGCGATCGGCGTCCGGCTGGCCGACTTCGATCCAGTGCAGCACGCGGTCATCCAGGCTCTTTTCCCACAGGGCGGGTTCATCCACATCCGACAGACCCCGACCGAACGACAGGTGCTCGTTGTACCAGAAGGCGTAGGCC
>NZ_MOAK01000086.1:392706-398691 GCF_003732485.1 Pseudomonas protegens | reverse complement strand
CTGCTTGACGCTTTCATAGACCCCGCGGTCGAGGTCGGTCAGGTTCAGTTCGAATTTGTAGGTGGTGGACGGCTGGGCCATGTGCGGGCTTCTTGAGTGTGCGAAAAGGCGGCAAGTCTAACCCGAAACCTGCCGCCCTGCCCGACCGCTGACCGGGCCAACCCTGCTCTGGATGACATCCGCTGAAACGCATTGGCTGGGTAAAGTCGGTTGCCAGCCTGTAGCCATGGCTTTATAACCCCGCGCAAACCGGCTGGCGCGTAACGCGCCAGAGCCGCAGTTCAATAGAAAAGGACGTCCATGACCCTCTTTGTCATCCTGCTTGTCATCGCACTGGTGTTCATCGCACTGATTGTGTACTCCCGCCGGAAAATCGCCGAACAGAGCGAGGGTCTGGTAATGACTAGCAACCTCACCGCCCAGATCAATCAGACCCTGCTGCTGAGCAAGGCCGAGCCGCTGCTGGCGCTGAAACTGGCAGAGACGCTACCCGGCGAGGCCCGGGAACTGGCCTTGCAGTTGGTGGCCAGCGAGCTCTACCTGGCAGGACACAAGGCCCAGGCCCTGGCGATCTACCAGCAACTGCCGCCCCACGCCCGGGACTACGTGCTCAATACCCTGATCGAAACACTGCTCGACACCGACGATACCCAGGCCTGCCTGGAACTCCTGGAGAACTGGGGAGAATCCCTGCCCAGTTGGCCGCTGCTGCAAGTGCGTATCCTCCAGGCCCGTGGCGAACAGGAACGGGCCCTGGCCGTGCTGGGCGAATTGAGTGACCCGCAACAGCAGGCCGCCGAGGAACGCCAGAGCATCGGCAACCTGCTGATCCTGGCACACCTGCAACATCAGGCCGGGATGCAGGACGCGGCGCTGGCCAGCGTCGAGCACGCCTGGTCGACGTTCGAGGAATCCGAGGAGAGCCATCGCCAGTCGATTCTGCGCAGCCTGTTCGAGGCCTGCGCGACCCTGGGCCAGTTCGACTCGATCCTCACCCGGGCCGCGCCACTACCGGCAGAAGAACGGGCCCAGGCAGTCGCCGCCCTGATCAAGGCCGATCAACTGGATTCCGCCCTCGACCTGCTGGCCCCCATCAGCGAAGACCTCTACTACACAGCGCACAGCGAACTGATGGACCTGGCCCTGGCCCTGCCGCCGATCGATAACGCCCTGCGCCTGCTGGACAAGGCCCCCGACCTGCATCGCTACAGCCTGCTGCTGAGCCTGCTGAGCCACATGGCGACACAAGGCCAGACCGCAGAAGCCGAGGCTCTGTTACTGACCCTGGAAACTGAACCGAGCCAGCATCCGGGCCTGATGCTCAGCCTCTGTGAACAGCACCACGCCACGCAGCCGCAATGGGCCGAGGCACTGCTGGCCAAGGCGCTGCAACTGATCGACGGTTACAAGAATGACCATGAGTTCTGGAGCGGCATACGCATGCAGGCCCTGCGAACCCAGCTACAGCTGCAAAGCCGGCTGCCGGCCCATCGCCGGGACAGCTGGCTGGTACGCAGCAGCCTTGAGGAGTTGCACAACCTGCACCAGCAGCAGGACGGCGAACAGCAATTGCTGTGCATTCGCGAGCAGACCAAGCTGCTGCACGACCTGGGGCAGACCGCCCAGGCCAGGACCCTGCTGGAGCAGGCCCTGGCGTTGCTGGACAGCGACAGCCTGCCGGAGGTCGATGAGATGGACAAAACCTTCTACCTGGAGGACATCGCCAGCGCCTACCTGAGCATCGACGAGGCGCAGCAGGCCCAGGTCCTGCAGGATCGATTGCACAGCCTGGAGGCCGGTAGTCGCGACCTGGAAGAGGACCTGCTGCTCAATCACATCGAGCACCAGCGCTTCGCCCAGGCCATCGAGGCCCTGAACCTGAGCGTCTTGCTCAGCGACAAGAAGCCTTTATCGCGCCTGTATCAGGCCCTGGAGGAGCTGCACCAACGGGCCCCCGAGCGGGCCAGCGAACTTCAGCAACAGCTGATGGAGCGGTTCAGCAGCGGGATGGCCTGGCGCACCTCTCAGGCGAATTGACCGCCCCACCCCCGAGCTGACACCCGCCTGGCTGCAACCCGGTCGTCCAGGACGACCCCATGCAACGCGCCAGGCCACGACCCGCCCCCAAGGAAAACCGAATCATGGAAGTGCTTATCATCCTGCTGCTCATTACCGGCGTGATCTCGCTGTTGGTGGTGTATGCCAACAAGAGCAGCAGCGGCAATGACCTGGGCATCACCCTGGACGAGGCAGCGCAGATCAATCGCGCGGCGCACCTGAGCGCCATCGAACCGCAAGT
The DNA here is from genome assembly GCF_003732485.1 of Pseudomonas protegens. Classification (GTDB taxonomy): domain Bacteria; phylum Pseudomonadota; class Gammaproteobacteria; order Pseudomonadales; family Pseudomonadaceae; genus Aquipseudomonas; species Aquipseudomonas protegens_B. The sequence continues at coordinate 396,392 of NZ_MOAK01000086.1, read as the reverse complement.
GGGCTTGCAACTGGCCCAGCGTCTGACGGGCAAAGCCCGGCAACTGGGGCTGATGCAGATTCCTGCGGCGCTGTACCGACAAGGCGACCAGGAACAGGCCCTGGAGGTCCTGGCCGAACTCGATGAAACCTACCAGCCCATGGCGCTGAACCAACTGCTCGAAACCCTGCTCGACAAGGACGGCCCGCAGGCTGTGCTGAGCCTGCTGGAGCGCCTGCATCAACCCCTGCCGTCAGCGCCCATGCTGCGCATCCCACTGCTGGTGGCCAGCGGTGAACACGAGCAGGCCCGCGCCTTGCTGGTGACCTTCGGCGTCAACCAGTTGAGCCCGGACTCCCCCGGCGAGCACCGGCAGTTGGCTGCCCTGCAACGCAGCTTGGGCCTGGCCGACGAGGCTGCCATCAGCATCGGCCTGGCCTGGCAACTGCTGCTCAAACAGCCGGTCAACGAACTGGACCCACACGAGGTGGAGCAAACCCTGCGCGAGTACCGTGCCCAGGGGCAGGATACGCAGTTCCCGGCCATGGCCACGCAATTACCCGGATCGGCTCGGATCATCGTCGTGACCCTGCTCATGGAAACCGGGGAATTCGAGGTCGGGTTCGAACTGCTGGCGCAGGCCCCCGAGCCCGAGGACTACTTCGGCTACCCGCCGCTGCTCAAGCTGATCCTGGACGCCAACCGCCCGGATCTGGCTCCACGGCTGATCGCCCAGATGCCCGAAAGTTACGCCAGCGATCTGCTGCTGAGCCTGTTGAACTGGCATGTCGGGCGCAACGAAATGGCCAAGGCCGAGGCGGCCCTGCAGGCCTGCGCCGTTTCGCCCTCGCAGCGTATCTGGTGCCTGGTCTGTCTGTGGGGGACCTACGTCGAGGAACACTCGCAATGGTGCGCCCATCTGCTGGAGCAAGCCTTGCTGGCACTGGAGACCTTGCGTGGCGATGAGCAATGGCCATGGTTGCGCCTGCTGATCCTGGAAACCCAACTGCGGGTGCAGGCCGCCCTGCCGCGCCTGCGCCGCGACAGCTGGCTGATCCGCAACAACCTGGAGGAAATGGCGCATCTCAACACCCAGCTCGAATACGCCGATCGTCCGATGAAACTGGCGTTGCAGGCCAAGCTGCTCCACGACCTTGAACAAACCCGGCAAGCCGGCGAACTGCTGGATCAGGCTGTGCAAGCGCTCGACGACGACAGTCAAAATGCGACGCTGGACCCTGCGGAAAAAACCTTCTTCCTGGAACAGCTGGCGCTGAGCTACGTCTACATCGACGATCAGGCAAAAGCCGCCGAGCTAAAGACTCGCCTGGAACAGCCGGCGGCCTATGCCAGCCAGTTGAGCCAGGCCATGGTGTTGAACCATATCCGCCAGCAACGCTTCGAGGAGGCGATTGCCGGCCTGGAACTGCGCAACCTGTTTATCGGCGAAAACCCGGTGCAGCAGTTGCACCTGGCCCTGGAAACCCTGAGCCAGAGTGCACCGGAAAAAGCCCATGAGCTGCGCCAGAAGCTGATCGACAGCCTGGCTGCCGAGAGCGCCTGGGGTTACCCGAACGCCGCCTGAGGCCGTATGAGGCCAGCCGCTGCACGCCTTAACGCGGTGCGTAGCGGCTCCAGAGTTCGTTGAACTCCTTGAGGTAACTGACTACCAGTTGCGGGTGGTCGATCACCAGCAGGTTTTCCTCGTTGCCGGTGGTGGCGCTGCGGGTCCAGTTGAAGCTGCCGTTGAGCAGGGTCCGGCCATCGAACACGGCGAACTTGTGGTGCATGTGGAACGGCGTGTCGTCGATCCGCACCGGCACGCCGGCCTCGCGCAGCGCGGCGATGTCGCTGCCGACGTCGAACTGCTTTTCACTGTCGCTGATCACCCGCACGGCCACGCCGCGCTGGTGGCAGGCGCGGATTTCGTCGCTCAATTGATCGTCGGAAATGGTGAACACGCAGATATCCACCGAGATCCGGGCCTGGCGGCACAGGTCGCGGATCTTGCGCCGACAATCCTCACCGGGGCTGAAGTGGGCGCTGGCCATGTCGCGCACCGGGGCGCTGTTGGCATCCAGGGTCTTGACCACCTGCTCCAGCCATTTCAGCGCCGGCAGCACATTGGCGCTGTCCGCCAGGCTAAGCTCCCGCACCAGATCGAAGGCCCGGTTGCGCAGGTAACGCACCTGATCGGCGCTGAGTTCGCTGCCCAGTTGACGCAGTTCGTCCCGCTCTTCGTTGCTCAGTTTCAGGTCCAGCAGGCTGTCGCGCAACTGCCGGTCCAGGTGGGCAAAATCCATGTCGTGATCCTTGGGTTGGCGCCGGCAAGCCGGCCCCTACGGTTGGTGGTCCTTGAGGGTCGGAACCTCGCCGTTGCTGAGCATACGGCTCAGTTCGTCGAGCCGGTTGGCAATGTCGCTGATGCGGTGATGACCGTGCAGATCGACGTCGATCTTCTTGTGCATCACCTTGATCAGCGGCAGGAAGCTGTTTTCCAGCTGCTCGACCAGGCCTTCCAACACTTCACGCATGCCTGGCTGCTCCGGCGCCTGCAGCTCAACCTCGATATGCGGCGCCTGCTGCCCCAGCCGCTCCAGGCCGGCCAGCAGTTCACGCCAGGGCTTGGCCGCCTCGGCCTCGTCCACCGGCGGCCGGGCCAGGCCACGCACGCCCTCGACCAGGTCATTGAGCTGGGCCACGACGCGGGTGCCGACATCGCTGTCGCTGCCGCCCATGGAGCGGTTGCGCACGAAGTCGCGCTTGATCTGGGTCCAGCGCTGGCTCTGCTCCGGGGTCTGGTTACCGCGCAGCTCGGCGAGCTTGAGCAGGTTTTCCTCGGCGCCGGTGGTCAGCAACTGGGATTCGCCCTGGTAGTGGTCGGCCAGCAGTTGCAGGAGCTCGGCGTCGTTCATCACCGCCGAGATCTTCTCCGCCATCTTGTTCATGTTGCGGTAGCTGCCCTGCAACTTGAACGGCGGCTCGCTGCGGTACTGGTCGGCCTGGGCCGCGCTGGCGATGTACTGCTGGTTGACCCGCAGCACCACGTCGCGCACCTGCATCAGGCGTTGCAGGGTGGTGGTGATTTCGTTGATCTCGGCGCCGCTGTAGCTGTGGCTCAGTTCGTTGCTGGAGAAGGCCTTGCCCTCGGCCTTGGCGACGAAGCGGTAGACGTCCGCCATGTCGCGGGTGGCCAATGGCGCCAGCACCGGGTTGGAGGTCAGGCCGTTCTCGATGTAACTCAGGGCGAAGGCCTCTTGCATGCCCCCCAGGGTGTCGCCGAGGTTATAGATGTCGGCCCGGTTGGCCAGCATGTCGGGGATCTTGAACACTTCACCGGACTCGGTGTACGGGTTGCCCGACATCACCACGCAGAACTTCTTGCCGCGCATGTCGTAGGTCTTGGTGCGGCCTTTCCACACGCCTTCGATGCGCCGGGTGCCGTCGCACAGCGAGATGAATTTCTGCAGGAATTCCGGGTGGGTGTGCTGGATGTCGTCGACATAGAGCATCACGTTGTTGCCCATCTCCAGGGCCAGGTTGAGTTTCTCCAGTTCCTGGCGCGAGGTGGCGTCCGGTGCCTGGGCCGGGTCCAGGGAACGCACCTGGTGCCCCAGGGCCGGGCCGTTGATCTTCATGAAGATCAGGCCCAGGCGGTGCGCCACGTATTCCATCAAGGTGGTCTTGCCGTAGCCCGGTGGCGAAAT
>NZ_MOAK01000086.1:390481-392647 GCF_003732485.1 Pseudomonas protegens | reverse complement strand
TTGGCCAGGTTGTCGCCGATAAAGCCCAGGTACACATCGTTGATCAACTTGTTGCGCACGAAGGAGCTCAGCGGCCGCGGCTTGAATTCGCTCAGGCGCAGGGCCGAGCGTTCACGACTGATGATGCCCTGGCGCAGGCTCTGGTAACGCTGCAGGCCAGGCAGGAATTGTTCGCGGTGGGCCCGCAGGCGAGCGAAGAAGCCGTCCACGGTGAGGGACAGGCTGCGCTCCTGGATGCGCGGGTGTTCGCCCATCAGGTTGTCGACCTTGAACCGCAGATCGACTTCGGTGATGCGCTTGGCAAAGTCTTCCCGCAGCAGCGACAGGGCCACCGCCTCGGGCACGTAGTCGGCCCACTCGGCGAACTCGCCCTCGGCGCACAGGGCCGAGAGCCAGTTCTCGGTCAGCGCCCACTGCGCAGCGGGCCGCTCCACCAGCCGCGCCAGGGCCTGCTGGTAGTCGTCCCACATCCGCGCGCCTTGCAAGCGCAGGGTCAGGGCTTCCTGCAGCTGCTTGGCGTATTTGCTGAAGGTGAATTCGATGCGTTCCGCGGCCAGTTCCTGAACCAGGTACTCGGCAGCCTCGGGCAACAGCTCGGCGGCCAGGGTAAAGGCGTGCTGCTGATGCCAGTCACCCAGCGCCACGAGGATTTCCTCCTGCAACTGCAGCAAGCCTTCACGACGCCCGAACAGTTGCTGGATATGCCGGCTGGTACGGGCACGTTCCACCCATTGCCGGGGTTGCGGCTGTTCCTGCTGGCGATCCCAGTAGAGGGTGGCAAAGGCACGGGCCACCGCGCCGAAACGCAGCAGGCCGGCGCTGTCGCGCAGGGGCAGCAGTTGCAGGAGGATCGCTGCGGCGTCGTGGTCGTGGATGCCCTTCTCGTAGCCTTCCTTGTAGCGCGGCGCGGCAAAGTCGCGGATCACCCGCGCCAGTTCTTCAGGGTGCGCCAGCAAGGGTTTCAGGCTTTCCAGGCTCAGGCCTTCCTGGCCCCGATCGGCAGCGTCCAGCACTTGCCCGGCCAGGTATTCGGCGCGGTACAGCTGGGCCGATTCCGACTCCAGGGCTACCTGCCAGAAGTCGCGCAGGGCCTCCAGCTCGGGGTCGCGCAGGGGTTCGAGGAAATCCGTGCCGGTGAGGTGCAGGTGCAGTTCGTCGCCCCGGGGCATCAGGGTCAGGTCCAGCTCCTGGGTGTTGACGCTGAAGCGGTGACGCGGCCCCAGCTTGATGACGTTGCCGCCCTCTTCGAACAACTCGGTCTTGTCGCGCAGGGCACGCACGGCCTGATCCCGAGCCCCCTTGAGGCGCGACTCGACATCGTCGGCCTTGACGCTGTCCTTGAGCTCGCGCAGGCGCTCGGCCAGCTCCCGCAGCTTGAGGATCAGCGGGTCGGCGGCGAAGAACGCATTGAGCTCCTCGGCCTGGGTGAACTTGGCGGTGCGCCGGCCGAGGCTGTCGAGAATCCGCCGCGCGGCATCCAGCAGACCCTGGGCCTTGCGCTGGCGCTCGTCGAGCAGCGATTGCTTGTGGGCCTCGAAGGTTTCCAGCAACTCCTCACGCTTGCCGAGGATGTCGCCGAGGAACTGTTCATGGTCGCCGAAGCGGCTTTCCAGCTCCTCCAGCTGCACCAGCAACCGCGACAGCTGCTCGTCGCAACGTTCGGGGTCCTGGGCCTGGGCCAGGGCATTGGTGATGCCCTGGCTGAAGAGTTTGAACTGGGCCCCGAACTGCGCCACGGTCTCGGTCGAGCCCAGCCCCTTGCGCCGCTGTTCGGCACGGGCCTTGGCCTGGTTCAGGCGGGCGTAGATCTGCGAGATGGATTCGATGATCCGGGTGCGCTGGGTGGCGTCGTCGATCTGTAGCGAGGCCATCAGGCTCGACAACATGTCCAGGTCGCCGGCCATGGCTTGCAGGGCGCCCAAGGGCTCGCTGAGCTGGGCCACGGTTTCGGCTTTCTGCGCCTGGGCGTCCAGGGTTTCGAGCTGGGTCACCAAAGGCTGCAAGGCCTGATCGCTGGCGAGGAAGGTCGCAGTGCCGGCGGCGGTGCGCTCCTGGGCCTTGAGCAGGTCGGTTTCCATGGCGTCGATGCGCGCCACGTCGATGTAGCGGTAGTCGCGAATGGTCAGCAGCAGACCGCGCTGAGCGGTGATGCCGTTCAGGGCATCG
>NZ_MOAK01000086.1:390242-390374 GCF_003732485.1 Pseudomonas protegens | reverse complement strand
GCCTCGGCGGCCACCATGGCCTGGTCCGACTGGCGACGGATGCTTTCGACTTTCTCGTACTCATCCAGCACCAGCTCAGAGGTGGAGGCCACTTCCCGCAGCAGCGGCGCCAACCCGTCAAGTTCGGCGCTG
>NZ_MOAK01000086.1:385707-390092 GCF_003732485.1 Pseudomonas protegens | reverse complement strand
ATTCCTCGGTGAAGAACGGCGTCTGCCAGACCTGCATCGGATGCACCCGGGTCGGCTCGTCGCCTTCGGCGGCGAAGATCACCATGCGCCCGTCTTCCAGGCGCGCGTAGCCGTGGCCGAACAGCGGGTTCTGCAACTGGCGGTTGATCATGTTGTAGGTCAGCAGCACCGAGCGGCCCTGCTCCGGGTGATAGAAGATGTACTGCACATCCTCACCGTTGGGCGAGCGCACCGAGCGCTTGAAGCGCATGCCTTCCATGGACTGTTCGAAGGTCTTGTACTCGCCGCTCTGCAGGTAATAGCCGCCGGGGAAGATGATCCCGTGGTCTTCCGGCAGCTGCACACAGGCCAGGCCGATGGCGTCGATGCGCTCCACCTGGCGAGTCAGGCTGTTGAACACCAGATAGCGCCACTGCTCTTCGCGGTACGGCAGGACCTTGAGCAGGATCAGGCTGCCCAGGCGGGCGAATTCGATCTGCGAGTCGTCCAGGGACTGGGTCTTGTCCAGCACCTCTTCACGATAGATGCCCAGGCCCGACTCGGTGTTGTTCTCGACCTTGATGGTCAGGTCGCCGCCGATGGTTTCGACGAACACCGTGTCGAGGATGTTCAGGTGCGGGAAGCGGCCTTCGACCACCATCTCGCGGGTGGCCTTCTTCCATTCGAAATCGAAGGGCGCCGGCAGGGCGATATCCCGCTCGCCCCGGTTGTCGATGTAACGGACATCACGCCCGTCCACCGAGATCGACCAGCGGAACACCCGCACATCGGTGACCCGCTCGCCGATCTGGAAACTCGCCAGCAGCTTGCCGTCACGGATCGCCAGCTGCAGCAGGCGGGTGTTCTTGTAATAGGTGTAGAGCTCGTTGAAATCGTTGAGGAAGCCCTGGGCCGCCAAAAAGCTGCCTTCCAGGGGCACGGGCTCGGCTTCGTAGCCTTCGCCCTCTTCCACCAGCCGGTAGAGGGAAAACACGTCGGCGACGCTGGTTTCCTTCTTCAGGCCGATAAACACGTTGTAGCCGAACAACAGGCAGTCGCCAACCTGGACGATGTCCCGGGCGATGCAGTTGTTCTCGGTACGGATACGCACCCGCCCGACCACTTCCATGCGGCTGTTGCCGAACTCGTCGAGACGCCTCTGGTTGAGGTCGTCAGTGGTGGCCCGCAGGCGCTGGCCCTGGTCCAGCAGGCGCTTTTGCAGCACCTCATAGGCGCCGCCTTCGGCGACTGCCTTGTCCAATACGTCCTGTGGGGGAGTTGCGACTTGAGCGTCCGACATCGTGGCCTTCCTGGATCTACGGCGGTGTGCAAAAAAGCGGGCTCCTCAAACCTGGAACCCAGCACCTGAAACCAGCCAGCTGAAACCCGCAGCCTGACACCCGCCCTGCAGCCGTCGATAAAAACGCTGGCTACAGGATCAGGTGAGGGCTGGCGAATCAGCTGTGGTCAGGCATTTCAGGCTTCGGCAGACGGAGCGTCGGCCTTGCGCGTAACGGCAGCGGCGGCCAGCTCAGCGGCTACAGCCGGAGCCCCCTTGCCATTGAGCAGGCGTGCCAGGACGTCCTGGACCACCGGGCTCTTGCCCACCACGCCCTCGATGGCCTTGCCCACCGACAGCGACTTGGCGAAGGAGTTGAAGAAGTCGCCTTCGCCGCCAACGATCTCGATCTTGGCCTTGCTGAGGGCGGCGGACAGCACTTCGGCCTGGTCCTTGGCGATTTCCTTGTTGGCGGCGATGGCGGCCATCGCTTCCTCGAAGTTCTTCTCCAGTTGCATGCGGAACTCTTCGTGCTGACGAGCGCTGTCGCTGAGGGAGTCCAGGGCACCGAACTTCTTGCCCAGGCCTTCGGCTTCGGCGTTCAGGCGCTGCAGCAGTACTTCGGCTTCGGCCGAACCCAGGTCCTTGGTGGCCTTGGCCTTGGCCGCGCCCAGTTGCTCTTCGCCACGGGCCTGAGCCCCGAGCTTCTCTTCCATGACCTTGGCTTCCGCCAGGCCGTCCTTCTCTTTGGCCGCCGCTTGGGCTTCCATGATGCGGGCGTCGGCCAGGCCTTTTTCCTGCTCGCCGCGGGCTTCGGCAATCAACTGCTCGGTGCGTACGCGGGCTTGAGCCAGGCCTTCCTTTTCCTGGGCCGCTGCGGTGATTTCCAGCACCCGGGCATCGGCCAGGCCAGGCGCAGCGCGCTCGGCTTCCAGGCCTTCGGCCAGGCGTTTCTTGGCTTCGGCCTGTTTGGCCGCCGCTTCCAGTTCGGCCTGGGCCAGGTTGTTGATTTCCACGGCCTTGTGCTTGGAGCGGGTCTCGTCGGCTTCAGCCTGTTTGACCTGGCGCACCAGATCCTGCTCGGCTTCGGCCTGAGCCTGGATCACCACCACTTGCTTGGCGCGCTCGGCTTCGGAGACTTCGCGCACTTCCTTGATCCGCTCTTCCTCCTGGGCCACGGTCTTCTCGACCGCTACCCGCTCACGGATCACTGTGGCGATGTTCTTGCGCTGCTCTTCCAGAGCCTTTTCTTTCTCGATGCGTTGCAGTTCCACTTCACGCTCGCGGGCCACCACTTCCAGGTCCTTGGCGCGGGTGACTTTCTCAACTTCGATGACCACCGCACGCTGACGGTTCTGCTGGGCCACTTCAACTTCGCGCTGATGGTTCTCGGTGCGAACGTCGATTTCCTGCTGGGACTGAATGCGTGCTTGCTCGGCCTTCAGGCGCTCTTCTTCCTTGACCTTGGCGGTCTCGGCTTCCTCGCGGGCACGGATGGTTTCGATCTCGCGCTTCTGCCGGGCTTCGGCGTCGGCCTGCTGGCGTTCGAGGGACAGCGAGGCTTCGCGGGTCTCGACGTTCTTCTTCTGGATCGCCAGTTCCTGGTTGCGCTCCAGTTCGTTGGTGATAACGTTCTGCGCCGCGGTCAGTTCGGTGATCTTGCGGATACCTTCGGCATCGAGGATGTTGCTCGGGTCCAGGGAGTGCTTGGCGGTCTGCTCCAGGTAGTCGATGGCCACGTCTTCCAGCACATAGCCGTTGAGGTCGTTGCCGATGATCTCGATGATGCGGTCGCGGAAGTCCTGGCGGTTCTCGAACAGTTGCACGAAGTCGAACTGCTTGCCCACGGTCTTCAGCGCTTCGGAGAACTTGGCGTTGAACAGCTCGTTGACCGCCGCGCGGTCGGAGGCACGGTCGACACCGATGGCCTTGGCCACCTTGAGCACGTCTTCCTGGGTTTCATTGACCCGCAGGTAGAAGGCCACGGTGATGTCGGCGCGCATGTTGTCGCGGCAGATCAGACCATCCTTGGCCCGACGGTCGACTTCCAGGGTGATCAGCGAGATCCGCATGAACTCCTTGAGGTGGATGACCGGGTACACCAGGGCGCCGGTGAAGTGCACCTTGGGGGTCGAGGACATGTCGTTGACGATCAGCGCCGTGCCTTGGGGGACCTTGATGTAGAAGGCCTTGAACAGGGCCAGCAGGCCGAAGACCACCAGAACGACGAGGCCGATCCCGAGCAGGATGGGCAGCAGCGACGGTAAATTCATGCAATCAATCTCCTTTGATCTGAGGAAGTCCGGGCTCAGAGGCCGCGAAACTCGTCCTCGGTAATGACCCGATAGGCGTGTTGCGCCTCCAGATACTCCAGTAACACGACGCGATCGCCGCGTTTGAAAGCTCGCGCCTCATCGGCACGCACACGCAGGATCAGGCCCGCGCCGCCGTTCTCGAGCACGGCTTCGCCGTGTTCCAGGGTGACTCTGCCGCTACGCACCACAGCCGTCTGCCCCAGCACCGACTGGCTGCTGGTGGCTTCCATCTTGTGAAACAGCGGACGCAGCGGGCTGCAGATGGCCGCGCTGATGGGCGCCGCCAGGAACAGTGCAAGCACTGCCAGCAACAGGCCCAGGGGATAACGCAGCCAACCCAGGGGCAGGTGGCTGAGAACATAGAGTTCGGCGAAATAGGTCAGGAACCAGCTGAAGAACATCAGCAGGGTCAGCACCAGGGTGACCGGCACCCCGTTGAGCTTGAACTTGATCAGCAGCCCGGCCAGACCTTCAGTGGCGTGAGCGCCTTCGAGCAGCGAGTCGGCCTCGAAGTCCAGCAGGTCGACCTCGAGCATGCCCATGGCCACCACGGCCCAGTAGATCACTGCCAGGCAGAGCATGAAGCTGAACAGCACTGTGGGGAACGACAACACTGTCTGCAGGAAGATTTCCATTGCTTTCCTATCCCTGAAAAAGCCGGGCAAGGCCAATCGGCCCCGCCCCTACAACAACGGTGAATCAGGACTTGCTACGGTCCTTGAGGCGCGCCAGCACACTGTCGGCACTGGTGTTGCCGGCAACGATCCCGGCTTCACGCAACTTGGCATCCAGGGCATCGTCCGGGTTGCTGG
>NZ_MOAK01000086.1:380662-385654 GCF_003732485.1 Pseudomonas protegens | reverse complement strand
CTGCTTGATCCGCTCCAGAGATTCCACCGCAGTGTGCAGCTTGCTCTGGGAACCCCCGTAGCGCTGCGCCACGGCCTGCTGGGCCTTTTGCACGCTCTCGGTGGCCTTGACGGTATCCACCTGCTGTTTCAAATGTTTGATATTGCCTTCGGCCTGGGTCACGGCCTTGCGCAATTGGGCCACGCTGGCGGCAAAACCATCGGCCTGCTCGCGCTCGACCGCCAGCTCATTTTCCAGGTTGGCGATCTTCTGCGCTACTTCCTGGGCAAGATTTTCATTACCCGCTTCCAGGGCCTTGAGGGCATAGCTTTCATACTCGGCGATCTTCGCCGCGCTGCCATTGGCACGCTCGGCGGCGAGTTTCTGCCGGGCCATGATCTCGGCCAGGGCCTCCTTGGACTTGCGCAGTTCCTGGTCGGCGTCGCGGATTTCCTGATCGAGAATCCTCAGGGCCTGGCTGTCCACCAGGGCTTCGCCCGCTTCATTGGCGCCACCGCGCAGGGCGGTAAGCAACTTGCTCCATACGTTCATGTGCATTCCTCCAGGTCAGGCCTGAGCCTTCAAGTAGCCTTCATAGGCCTCGGTAGCCCTGATCACGTTGCTGGCCAGGGTTTCGATCTCGTAGAGCACGTTGGAGAGGATCGAGGTGGCGCTGAGCGCACCGAACATCATGTAGAAGCGCTCGCCGCCAAGACGGGTTTCCAGGCCGATGCTCGACAGCGGGAACAACTGTCGGCTGAGCAGCACTTCTTCGTTGAAGGCCTGCACATCGGTCACTTCGCTTTGCGGCCAGAGCAACGCCTCTACCAGGATCTGCTCGCCGGACAGGGCAACGAACAACGGCAGGTCGCCGTATTCACGCATGGTCACGTGCAAGCTCGGTTCGGCCCCCTCAAGCAGCTCAACGCTGGCTTCGCCGCTATTGAACAGCTCGGTGGCTGCCAGGGCCTGGCACAACGATCGGGCATTCCAGATCTGCGGCATGCTCATTTCTCCATCCTTTTCCACAGGAGCCAGCCCCTCGAAGGGCTGACGCAGTTTGCGTTCAACCGCCAGCAACGCCTGGGCGTTCTCGGGCAGTATCCAGACTTCCTTTTTCACCAGGCCCTGATCACGCAGGCGCTGGCGGAATAAACGTTGGTAATGGGCTGAGGATTTGTTTTCCATGGCGCACAGACTAGAACATCACATGTAAGGTTTTCAATTCATCACATGTAATTTTTTAAAGGGGTATTTGTAACAAGAATTTTCTATCGATCCGCTCGAAACAAATCGCCGGCCCCGTGACGGGGCATAGACCACATTGAGCGATTTGCAACCGCCTTTCTCATGAACGGCGCCATTAAACCCGCCACCCAAGAGAATGAGAAGCACAAATATCCCGGCATCGACCTGGAAATAATGAATGAAGGCCACCGCCCAGCGCTGCCTTAATGGCAACCAATGGTCTAGGCTAGACGGATTTTCCTGCCCAGCGGATGCCCCATGAACAGCCTCAGCAAGCCCCTCGCCGGATTGAAAGTGATCGAACTCGGCACCCTGATCGCCGGCCCCTTCGCCTCGCGTATCTGCGCCGAGTTCGGTGCCGAGGTGATCAAGGTCGAGTCCCCGGACGGCGGCGATCCGCTGCGCAAGTGGCGCAAGCTGTATGAAGGCACCTCGCTGTGGTGGTTCGTCCAGGCCCGCAACAAGAAATCCCTGACCCTGAACCTCAAGCACCCCGAAGGCCTGGCGGTGCTCAAGCAGCTGCTGGCCGAGGCCGACATCCTGATCGAGAACTTCCGACCCGGGGTCCTGGAAAAGCTCGGCCTTGGCTGGGACGTGTTGCACGCCCTCAACCCGAAACTGGTGATGGTGCGCCTGTCGGGCTTCGGCCAGACCGGCCCCATGAAGGACCAGCCCGGTTTCGGTGCGGTAGGCGAATCCATGGGTGGCCTGCGCTACATCACCGGCTTCGAGGATCGTCCGCCGGTACGCACCGGGATTTCCATCGGCGACTCCATCGCTGCCCTCTGGGGCGTGATTGGCGCGCTGATGGCCCTGCGTCATCGCGAGGTCAACGGCGGCCAGGGGCAAGTGGTGGACGTGGCGCTGTACGAGGCGATCTTCGCCATGATGGAAAGCATGGTCCCGGAGTTCGATGTGTTCGGTTTTATCCGCGAGCGCAGCGGCAATATCATGCCCGGCATCACCCCCTCCTCGATCCATACCAGCCTGGACGGCAAGCATGTGCAGATTGGCGCCAACGGCGATGCGATCTTCAAGCGCTTCATGCTGCTCATCGGCCGCGATGATCTGGCCAACGATCCCGCCCTGGCCGGCAACGACGGACGGGATACCCGTCGCGATGAACTCTATGGCGTGATCGACCGCTGGGTGGCCTCCCTGCCCCTGGACCAGGTACTGCAGCGGCTGAATCAGGCTGATGTTCCGGCGAGCCGGATCTTCAGCGCCGAAGACATGTTCCACGACCCGCAATTCCTCGCCCGGGAAATGTTCCTCCAGGCCAGGCTGCCCGACGGCAAGGCCTTCAAGATGCCGGGCATCGTGCCGAAACTCTCTGAGACGCCCGGCTCCGCGGACTGGGTCGGACCCGAGCTCGGCGAGCACTCGACAGAAGTCCTGGCCAGCCTGGGCTATAGCAGCGAACAGATCCAACACTTGCGCAACTCTGGGGCGATCTAAGCTGAAAAACCGGCTCTCCATCAGCGCCCTGCCCGGCGCCAACCAACCCTTGATACGCAGCCGCCTTCGGCGCTGCGTGACATTTCTGCTCGCCCTGCTGTGGTTGCCGAACGCCTCCAGCTCCCCCCAGGAGACCCTGCTCTGGCTCCTGCGGGACCTGCCGCCGCTGAGCATTTTCGAGGGTGAGCAGAAAGGACAAGGGGTCATCGACCTGCTGATGCCGCAACTGATCGCCAGCCTGCCGGAGTACCAGCAGCACATAGTCCGGGTCAATCGCGCCCGGGGCATGCAGATGTTGCGCGAGTCGGCCTTTGTCTGCGATCCGTCGCTGATCATGAACAAGGAGCGCGAGCAGTGGGTGACCTTCTCCATCACCAGCTTCCGGGTCCTGAGCAATGGCCTGGTGATCCGCCGCACCGACCATGAACACCTGACCCGCTTCGTCCAGGAGGGCAAGGTCGACCTGCGCGCCCTGCTCGCCAGCGGCCAGGAAAAAGTCGGAGTGGTCGCCGAGCGCAGCTATGGCCAACACGTCGACAACCTGTTGCAAAAAGCACCAGCGGATTCGGTCAATGCCCACCACGGCAACGACGCCCTGGGCAGCCTGTTGCAGATGCAACGCCTGGGTCGCCTGCGCTTGTTGCTGGGCTACTGGCCAGAGATTCGCTACCAGGCGATGCAGCAAGGCATAGACCCGCAGGAGCTGGAGTTCTATCCGATCCAGGGCACTCAGAAGTATCAGGAGATCCATATCGGCTGCAGCAAGACTGCTCAAGGGCGACAAGCCATAGCCCGGATCAACCAAGCCCTGCTCAAGCTGCGCGAGGAGAGTCTGGTGGAGCTGTACGCCACCTGGCTGGAGCCCGAGATGCGGGACCAATACCGTGCCGACGCCCAGGCCTATTTCCACGATCTGCACGACCACTGACAAATCCCGGGCAAAAAGAAACCCCGAGAAGTGGGGAGACGACTCGGGGTTAAACGTGGTCTTTTACGACCCGTACCAGCAGGCTACAAGCACCGGAGCACAATGCCTGATCCTGCTGATACTGAGTCTGACTGGCCGGATGACGGGAAGGTTCCGTAAAAATTTGCATCAGCTGCGCTGATCGAACACCTTGCCTTCGGCGGCATGGCGCAACGCGGCGATCACACAGGGCTCCAGCCGGCCTTCGGCGATCAGCACATCACGGTGCAAGCCATCGACTACATCGGTAAGCAGGCGCTTGTCGGTGAGCTGGGCCTGATTGACCTCACGCTCCACGACCATGGCGCCTGCAGCATTCTTCAAGGTCACCAGGCATTCGCCATGGGCGCCGCAAGGCGTCAGTGTGACCTGGTAGGGACTCAGCGACTCGCTCAACAAAAGACTGATACTTTCCATCTAGATCACCACTCAATAGCTCGAATTAGAGGTTCGAAAACAAAAATGCCGGTAGCTTTCTGACATTCAAGTGACCATCGCTCAGAGAAGAAAGTTCGCCACGCCTACTGCTGCCGACCTGAGTCATTCGAGCATGCACGGGTAACATGACAGATATAAAACGGCCGACCAGGCGCAAACCACGCCGCCGTTGCATTGGAGCCCAAGCTTTGAAAGCAATGTCGAACAACAAATTGCGCATCATCCTCGCCGACGACCACCCGATCTTCCTGATCGGCTTGCGTGCCGTGCTGGAGCAGGACGACAGCCTGGCCATTGTCGGCGAAGCCAGTTCGCCTTCCGCCCTGAGCCAGCTGATGCAGGAGACCGAATGCGATGTGCTGGTCACGGATTTCATGATGCCCGAGGAGCAGCAGAACGACGGCCTGCGCCTGATCGAGCAACTACGCCGGCATCATCCCGATCTGCCCATCGTGGTGGTGACCATGCTCAACCACGCCGGGCTGTTTCGTTCGATCCTCGATCTGGGGGTGATGGGGTTGCTGAGCAAGGCCAGCCTGGCCGATGAACTGCCGTCAGCCATTGCCCATGCGCGACAGCACAAACGCTATGTGGCCCAGGCCATCAAGCGGGCATTGAGCCTTGCCGGCGAAGTGGGGCCGGATCGACTGGTGTCCAAGGACCAGTTGTCGCCCCGGGAACTGGAAGTGATCCGCCTGCTGGCCGCCGGCCATGCGGTGGGCACCATCGCCGCTCAGCTCAACCGCAGCAAACAGACCGTCAGTGCGCAGAAAGTCAGCGCCATGCGCAAACTGGGCCTGGCCAGCGAAGCGGCGCTGTATATCTACGTCCAGGAACACGGGCTGTCCTAGGCACACAAACCGGTGGTCTGCTCGTCAAGGCCGTTGCAGCCCAGCCCCGGG
>NZ_MOAK01000086.1:363782-380634 GCF_003732485.1 Pseudomonas protegens | reverse complement strand
CCCCCGGGGTCGCGCCCAGCCACTGGCGCATCTCGGCGGCGCTCATCGGCGGGGCGATGAAACAACCCTGCAGATGAGCCGCCCCCAGGCCCCTGGCCGCCACACAGTCGGACTCGGTCTCGATACCGGTCACCACCACCCCCAGGGACATGCGCCTGGCCATGCTCATCGCACCGCCGACCAGCGCCCGCTTGCGCTCATCCGCGGCCATGCCGGCGACAAACACCGGAGGGATCTTCAGCTCGGTGAACGGCAACTCCAGCAAGCGCTGCAGGCTGGTTCCACCGGCACCGAAATCGCCGATGGACAACTTGCAACCAATCATCCGCAGGCGCAGCAGCGCCTCCACATGGGCGGTATCGGTCTGCAGTTGCGTGGTGTCGATGACTTCCAGAGTCAGCATCCGGGCCGGCACTTCGAAGCGCCTCAGCAACGCCTCCAACTGACGGGGGAACAACGGCCGCTCAAGGATGCCGATGGGAATGTTCACGGCAATCGGCAGCCAGTAGCCCAGCACCAGTTTCACTCCGGCCACCAGCTCGAGCGCCTGCTCCAGCATGTTCCAGGTGAAAACCTCTTGCAGGCCGGCGAACTCGATCAACGGAAGAAATTCGCCAGGCATCAGCAAGCCCCGCTCGGGGTGTTGCCAGCGCGCCAGTGCCTCGACGCCTTGAAGACCGCCGTGCTGGTGGATGACCGGCTGAAAATGCGCAACACCACACCCCAGCACCGCTGCCAGCCCCTCGTCCTGAGTCACGGCCTCGAAGACAAAGGGCTCAAGCCCCAGCAAGTCCCGGAGCAATGTCTGGTTCAATTCGAGGCCGTCTGACCTGAAATGCTGCTGATAGGCACAGAGCAAGTCGCCGATCACCGCCGCCGAAGCCGGCTTGGGCAAGCACGCGAGCACTTTCAACCCCAGCTCGCGGGCCATGCCGGCCGTGCCTTCGAGCACATCCGGCTCTGCGTCGCTGAGAATGATCAAGGCCTTGGCCTGCTGCTGCAGGGCCAGTTCGCGGATCAGCTCCAGGCCATCGGTCTGCTCCAGGTATAGATCGCAGATGGCGATATCCACCGGCCCCTTGCTGTCCAGCGAACGCCGTGCGGACTCCTGGTTCTCGGCGGTCAGCACGTTGAAAACGCCATTGGCATTGAGCATCTGGTGCAAGGCCATCAACTGGAACGAGTTGTCTTCGAGAATCAGCACTTTAAGCGAATGCATGGGGGCAACCTCCGAAACGGCGTAGGTGGGAACAGTCCACTACGGGCCGATACGGTAATCAGACAAATCCCAATCACACATAGGACAAGTCTTATTCGTCCAGGGCCGCCTGAATATCGCTGCGCAAAACCCCAATGACCTCAAGCAGCTGCGGCCATTGACTGCCCAGCGCCTGTTCCCGCCGCTCCTTGACCAGTACCTCCAGCTCGATACAGGCCTTGGCCAGGGGCAAGGCGTCGATCAGGCAACATACACCCTTGAGCCGATGCAGGGTGCCTCCCAGGCGCCCCCAATCCTGCACCGCCAAGGCCTCTTCCAGCGCCTGCTGCTCTTCGCCAAGGTTGCGCAACAACTCCTGCAACATGCGCTGCAACACGTGTTCGTCGGCCTGGGTCATGCCGCGCAAGGTCTGGATGTTGAATGACGGCGACGGCAGGAAACGGGCCAGAGACTGGGCCAACTGATCCAGGGTCACCGGCTTGACCAGCAACTGGTCCATCCCCGCACGCTCGCAACGCTCTCGCTCGTCTTCGAACGCATTGGCCGTGCAGCCGATCACCGGACAGGGCGCACGCCCCTCCAGGGCCTCGATCTGGCGGATGGCCTCGGTCAGGGCGTAGCCACTCATGCCCGGCATATTGCAATCGGTCATCAGCACATCAAAGGTCCCGGAGCGCCACTGCTGCAGCGCCTCACGGGCGTTGTCACAGGCCACGACCCGATGCCCGAGAAACATCAGTTGCTGGCTCAGGACCATGCGGTTGGCGCTCAAGTCATCCACCACCAGCACTTCGATGCTGCGGCTCGGTGGGCGCTCGGCAGGCGGCGAAACCTGCGGATCGAGATCCTCGCTGACCCGTTCCAGATACAGCTCTATGACTACAAGGGTGCCGGCTCCAGGCTCACTCAGCAGGTGAATGCGCCCGCCCATCAACTCGATCAACTGCCGGCAGATGCTCAGACCCAGCCCGGTGCCGCCATAGGTCGAAGAGGTCATGGCATCAGCCTGGACAAAGGGCGTGAATATTTTCGCTTGCTGCTCGGCACTGATTCCCGGGCCGGTATCGGCGACGCTGATACGCAGACACGGGATACCGGACTCATCCGGCTGGCGCTCCACCGTCACCCGCACTTCACCTTCAGCGGTGAACTTCAAGGCGTTGCTCAACAGGTTGTGCAGGACCTGGCGCAAGCGCAACGGATCAAAGAGATAACGCCCCCGGGCTTCCTCGTTGAAGACCAGTTGCAGATGCACTCCCTGGTTGCGCGCAGTCACCTCGAAGAGCTGCCGGACACTCTCGAAAAATGGCTTGAGGGCAGTGACCTGCGGCGCCAACTGCATATGGCCGGCCTCGATCTTGGCCAGATCAAGGCTGTCCCCCATCAGGTTGATCAACTCCTGGGCAGACTGATAGGCCACCCGCAGGGCCTCGGAGAATGGCGCGCCACGTACCCTGGCCTGCTCCTTCTCCAGTTCCAGCAAGCCAATGATGGCAGTCATCGGCGTGCGGATCTCATGACTCATGGTGGAGAGAAAAGCGCTCTTCGCGGCATTGGCCTGGTCGGCGGACTGACGCGCCTCCAGCAACTGGTTCTCCAGGCGCTTGCGCTCGGTGATATCGATCCAGCCACCCAGCAAGCCCTGCAGACGGCCTTCGGCGCTGTAGAACGGCACCGTCCATTGATAGGCGTGGATCGATCCGTTGCGCGTCTCTACCTGGCGGTCGGCGAACACCGACTCCTCGGACGCCAGCAACTGCATGATCTCGCCATGCAGTTGGCGCGCGGTGGCCGCAGGCAACAGATCCAACTCCGTCAGTTGTCGCCCCTGAATCAGCTCCAGGCTCGTCCCCAACTGCTGTTCATAACTCTTGTTGCAGGTGATCAGGCGCCCTTGCAGATCACGGACAAAGATCGGGTTGGGGATGCCGTCAAGCAGGGCCCGCATGAACACCAACTGATCGTTGAGCCGCTGCTCGGCCTGCAATCGCTGCTGAATCTGCAGCTTGAGCCGACTGCTCCAGGCCAGGGAAATCAGACCGAACAGCAATGCGCTGGAAATGGCCCAGTACACCCAGGTCGGCACCCGCTGCCAGACCGGCATCGGCACCGGCGTGGCCCCCAGCCATTTGAGACGGATGGCGCTGAGCTCCGCCACCGGCAGCGCCTCCAGCGACTTGTTGAGGATACTCAGCAGCTCGGGCTGATCCTTGCGCACGGAAAACTCGTCGGCGGACCAGGTACCTTCAACGCTGCGTCCCACCCGTAACCCATCGTCAGCGGGCCCCAACCCCAGCGCCTGGACCTGGACCTCGTTCTGAATGGTGGCCATGGCTTCACCACTGCTGACCAGAGCCCGTGCTTCCTCATAGCTGGCGACACTGCGCAGCCGAATGTCGGGGTAGTAGCGCCGGATATAACTCTCAAGGGTATGCCGCGCCGGCAACGCCAGTACCTCACCAGCCATCTGCTCCAGGCTGCTGAGGCGTCGATCCTCGGGGCGCACGACAAAGACCCAGGCAGCACCACCAAAGGCATGGGAGAAATTCAGGAACAACCGCCGGTCCTCACTGGCCGTGAGGGTAGAGTTCATCTGCGCCTGCCCGCTCTCCAGCCACTCCAGGGTCTGCGCTGTGGACAGGCTCTCCTTGTGCACAAAATGCAGGCCGGTCATGCGCGAAATGCGGTTGAGCAGATCGATGTTCAGGCCGGCCCAGCGCCCCTCCTTGTCCTTGAACACATGGGGCGGGTACTGCTGGGACGCCACCATCACATGGGGATGCTGGAGAATCCAGGCCTGCTCCTCGGCGCTGAGCTCGATACGCTCGCCGGAGATGTTCGCCCCCAGGCCGGTGGTCCAGCGGGCCTGTATTTCCCGCTGCAGGGATTCGTCGATGCTCTGCAGCGCCTGCTCCAGCATGCCTGCCAACAGGGCGTTGTCGTCACGGGTGGCAAAGGCGAAACCGGTCGGCGGCAAGCGGCTTTCGTCCTGGATCTGCACCGCCAGATAAGGGCGCAGGGCCTTGTAGGCACGCACGATGATCTCATTGCCGATGAAGGCGTCGGCGTCGCCCTGGTTCAATGCCTCCAGGCCGCTGTAAAGATTGGGCGAGAGCATGATCTGACTGTTCGGATACGCCGCATGCACCTGTTCGGCGTTGGCATAGCCGTCCAATAGCACCAGTTTCTTGCCGGCCAGATCATCACTGGGACTCGACCCGTCGCGGCGCACCACCACCACGGCCCTGTCGGGCATGTAGTCGCTGGTGAAGCGCAGCCCCGAGAGGCCGCGCTCATAGCCATTGGCACTGGTCAGCACATCGATGGTGCCGTTGCGCAGCGCTTCAACCGCCTGCTCACGCTCGGAAAACCCCAGGACTTCCATCGCAACGCCCAATCGCTCGCCCACCAGACCGAGGTAATCGGCGCTGATGCCCTGATAGCGATTGCGGTCCCGGGTGATATCGATGGGCTGGTAGTCATCGATGGCAATCCCTACCCTCAGGCGTGGATGCGTCGCCAGCCATTGGCGCTCGACAGGCGCCAGGGCCAGAGGGTCCAGCTCGACGAACGCCGGCACCAGCTTGAAGGGCAGGTTCTTCGCCGTGCCGGCCAGCGCGACACCCCAGAGCACGGCCCAGGCCAGCAGGCACACCCCTAACAGAGCCGGGAAGCGCCGTACCCTATAAGTTTGACGAAGCATCATCCGGGCCTCCCTGCCCCTGGCGGGCCAAGCTTGTGCATGAAAAAACAAAGCCCGTCAGGAGACGGGCTTCGTGGACGACAAGACCAAGGGATCAGAGTGGCTTGCCACGATTGCCGTGCTGGCTGACAAAAGCCTGCACCGCTTTCAGGTCATTGGCCAGGACCGTGCAGCGTTCTTCGCGCTGGAACAGGTCGGACAGGTGCGCCGGCAGCTCCAGAGCCTTGCCGACACCGGCCTTCTCCACCGCGTCCGGGAACTTGACCGGGTGCGCGGTGCCCAGGATCACCATCGGTGTATCCAGGCTGCGACGGCACTCACGGGCGGCCTTGACGCCAATCGCGGTATGCGGATCGAGCACCTCGCCGGTCTGCTCGAAGACTTCGGCGATGGTCTCGCAGGTCTGCTCGTCGTTGACCGCCAGGGAGTCGAACAGCTTGCGCGCTTCGGTCCAGCGATCCTGTTCGACGCTGAAACCGCCGCCTTGCTTGAAGCTGTCCATCAGGCCGGCCAGTGCCGCGCCATTGCGACCGTGGAGGTCGAACAGCAGGCGCTCGAAGTTCGACGAAACCATGATGTCCATGGACGGCGACAGGGTCGCGTGCAGGGTTTCCTTGACGTACTGATTACCGCTCATGAAGCGGTGCAGGATGTCGTTGCGGTTGGTGGCGACGATCAGCTGGCTGATGGGCAGGCCCATGTTGCGTGCCAGGTAGCCGGCGAAGATGTCGCCGAAGTTGCCGGTGGGCACCGAGAACGCGATGGAGCGCGCCGGACCGCCCAGCTGCAGGGCCGCGTGGAAGTAGTAGACGATCTGGGCCATGATCCGCGCCCAGTTGATCGAGTTCACTGCCACCAGGCGGGTGCCCTTGAGGAAGCCCTGGTCGGCAAAGCTGGCCTTGACCATTTCCTGGCAGTCGTCGAAGTTGCCGTCGATGGCGATGTTGTGGATGTTCTCGCCGAGGATGGTGGTCATCTGCCGGCGCTGCACTTCCGAGACGCGGTTGTGCGGATGCAGGATGAAGATGTCGACGTTGTCGCAACGCTTGCAACCTTCGATGGCCGCCGAACCGGTGTCACCGGAAGTGGCACCAATGATCACCACGCGCTCGCCGCGCTTCTCCAGCACGTAGTCCAGCAGGCGACCCAGCAGTTGCAGGGCGAAATCCTTGAACGCCAGGGTCGGGCCGTGGAACAGCTCCAGCACCCACTCATTGCCGTTCAGTTGACGCAGCGGGGCAATGGCGTTGTGGGAGAAGGCCGCGTAGGTTTCTTCCAGGATTTTCTTGAAGTCGGCATCCGGAATGCTGCCGGTGACGAACGGGCGCATGACCCGGAACGCCAGCTCGTGATACGGCAGGCCGGCCCAGGAAGCGATTTCTTCCTGAGTGAAACGCGGCAGGTTCTCTGGCACATAGAGACCGCCATCACTGGCCAGACCTGCCAGCAGCACATCTTCGAAATTCAGGGCCGGTGCCTGGCCACGAGTACTGATATAGCGCATGGGGACAAACCTTCGGTTTGAGCCTCAAGCCGCAAGCTTCAAGCCTCAAGTCAAAGCAGATCAGCTTCTGACTTGGCGCTTGCCGCTCGCCACTTGCGGCTGCTTCATTAATTCAAATGTTCGACGCGGATACGGACCACTGGGCCGACGACGCCCTGCAGGGCCTCCAGCGCGGTAATCGCATCGTTGATGTGCTGCTCCAGAACGCGGTGGGTCAGCAGGATCATCGGCACCAGGCCATCCTGTTCTTCCACTTCCTTCTGCATGATCGATTCGATGTTGATGCCGCGCTCGGAAAGAATGCTCGCCACCTGAGCCAGTACGCCCGGGTGATCCTTGGCCTGGATGCGCAGGTAGTAGGCGCTCTCGCAGGACTCGATCGGCAGGATCGGGTGATCGGACAGGGAATCAGGCTGGAAGGCCAGGTGCGGCACGCGGTTTTCCGGGTCGCTGGTCATGGCGCGAACCACGTCCACCAGATCGGCCACCACCGACGACGCGGTCGGCTCCATGCCCGCGCCCGCACCGTAGAACAGGGTCGAACCGGCAGCATCGCCATTGACCATCACCGCGTTCATCACGCCGTTGACGTTGGCGATCAGGCGGTCGGCCGGGATCAGGGTCGGGTGCACCCGCAGCTCGATGCCGGCCTCGGTGCGGCGCGCCACACCCAGATGCTTGATGCGGTAGCCCAAAGCTTCGGCGTAGTTCACGTCGGCCGTGGTCAGCTTGGTGATGCCTTCGGTGTAGGCCTTGTCGAACTGCAGCGGGATACCAAAGGCGATGGACGCCAGGATGGTCAGCTTGTGGGCAGCGTCGATGCCTTCGACGTCGAAGGTCGGATCGGCTTCGGCGTAGCCCAGGGCCTGGGCTTCGGCCAGCACGTCTTCGAAGGTACGGCCCTTCTCGCGCATTTCCGAGAGGATGAAGTTGCCGGTGCCGTTGATGATGCCCGCCAGCCAGTTGATGCGGTTGGCCGACAGCCCTTCACGGATCGCCTTGATCACCGGAATGCCACCGGCCACGGCGGCTTCGAAGGCCACGATCACGCCCTTCTCCTGGGCCTTGGCGAAAATCTCGTTACCGTGGACGGCGATCAGCGCCTTGTTTGCGGTGACCACATGCTTGCCGTTCTCGATGGCCTTGAGCACCAGCTCACGGGCCACGGTGTAGCCGCCCACCAGCTCGATGACGATATCGATTTCAGGGTTGGTGGCCACGGCGAAGACATCGTTGGTAATCGCAATACCGGTCGTCTGGAACTGCGGCTTTGGCGTACGGGTAGCAATCTGCGCTACTTCGATTCCACGCCCGGCACGGCGGGCAATCTCCTCGGCGTTGCGCTGAAGTACGTTTAAGGTACCGCCACCGACAGTACCCAGCCCACAGATGCCTACTTTGACCGGATTCACTCTGAACTCCCCATAAAACGGCCGACTCTAGGCCGGCCGTGGAAAACAGCCGCAAACAGCGCGGCTCTCTATTAATGGCCCGTCGGCATTCACCGGCGGGCCATGATCGTCAAAGGCTAGCGTGACGATGCAGGATTATTTCGCACCCAGGGCCAGTTTGGCGATCTGTGGTGCCGGCTGGTAGCCGGGAATGACTTGGCCATCAGCCAGAACGATGGCCGGCGTGCCATTGACGCCGATCGACTGGCCCAGGGCGAATTGCTTGGAAACCGGGTTCTCGCACTTGGCGGCCTTGATTTCCTTGCCGTCGACCATTTTGTCCAGAGCGGCTTTCTTGTCCGCCGAGCACCAGACCGCTTGCAGCTGTTCGTCACCCGGCGAACCCAGGCCCTGACGCGGGAAGGCGACGTAGCGCACCTCGACACCCAGCTTGTTCAGCGCCGGTATTTCAGCGTGCAGCTTGTGGCAATACGGGCAGGTGGTGTCGGTGAACACGGTGATGTGGGTCTTGGTCTCGCCGATAGCCGGATAGACCACAGTTTCAGCGACCGGAATACCGTTGATCAACTTGGAAATGCCCAGGCGTTCGGTTTTTTCCGTCAGGTTCACCGGCTTGCCGTCCTTGAGCTGGAACAGATAGCCCTGGACCACGAACTGGCCGTCGGCACTGGCATAGAGTACGCGACTGCCCTTGAGCTTGACCTCGTACAGACCGGCCAGGGGACTGGCGGTAATGCTCTCCACCGGCACTTCGAGCTGCAGGGTCTCGAGGCTTTTGCGAATGGCTTTCTCGGCACTGTCATCGGCCATGGCGAAGGTGCTGAGCAACGCCAGGGAGGCGGCGGCAAAAATCTGGGTCAAACGCATGGGAACTCCTGAAGGCGGGCAAATGGGCAACTTGGAGCGGTCGCAACGGCAACGGCCCGCAAACACCCGTTTTGCAAACCGGCAAAGCCTACCACATCTGTTTGCCGGCACCGACTACGGGCGACGCAAAGCGCCGCCCGGGAGCCAAATCAACCCCGCGGGTGATGCTTGGCGTGCAGATCCTGGAGGCGGGCACGGGCCACATGGGTATAGATCTGGGTGGTGGACAGATCGCTGTGGCCCAGCAACATCTGCACCACCCGCAGATCGGCGCCGTGATTGAGCAAGTGGGTGGCGAAGGCGTGACGCAGGGTGTGAGGCGACAGCGCCTTGCCGATCCCGGCCACCTTGGCCTGGTGCTTGATCCGGTGCCAGAAGGTCTGCCGCGTCATCTGCTCGCCACGCAGGCTGGGAAACAGCACATCGCTGGGCCGCCCGCCCAGCAGCTCGGCCCGGGCATCACGCATGTATCGCTCGACCCAGACAATCGCTTCCTCGCCCATGGGCACCAGACGCTCCTTGCTGCCCTTGCCCATGACCCGCAACACCCCCTGGCGCAGGTTGACCTGCTCCAGGGTCAGGCTGATCAGCTCGGTCACCCGCAGCCCGCAGGCGTAGAGCACCTCCAGCATGGCGCGGTCGCGCTGGCCGATGGCCTCGCTCAAGTCCGGAGCCGCCAGCAACGCCTCGACATCGGCCTCCGACAGGGACTTGGGCAACGGACGCCCCAGTTGCGGCATGTCGATCTGCAAGGTCGGGTCGATCTCGATCAGTTTTTCTCGCAGCAAATAGCGATAGAAGCCACGCACCCCCGAGAGGAATCTGGCCGTGGACCGGGGCTTGTAGGCCTGCTCCACACGCCAGGCCAGATGATCGAGGATCAGTTCGCGTCCCGCCCGCGGCAACTCCAGCCCCTGCTCCTGCAACCAGCCGTTGAACAGCGCCAGGTCACTGCGATAGGCATGGCGGGTGTTGTCGGACAGCCCTTTCTCCAGCCACAGAGCATCGAGAAAACGGTCGATCAGGGGGTGGTCGATGGCGGGCATAAAGACTCGAAAGGCACGGCCCAGGGGCCACGCGTAAAAAAATAGTGAACTGCGCAGAGGGTCGCTAGTCTTTCATAGCCAGCCATTTCAAGGAACAGGGTGCATTGATGAGTGAACAACAGATTCTGCTGGCCTTCGGCGGCATCGGCGCGGCGGCACTGGGCTGCCAATGGCTGGCCTGGAGACTGAAACTGCCGGCCATTCTTTTCCTGCTGCTGAGCGGCATTCTCGCAGGTCCCGTGCTGGGCTGGCTCGATCCCCAGGAGATGTTCGGCCCGCTGTTGATGCCCCTGGTGTCCCTGGCGGTGGCACTGATCCTGTTCGAAGGCAGCCTGACCCTGCACCTCTCGGAATGGCGTGAGATCGGCAGCGTGGTGCACCGGCTGGTGACCATCGGCGCGCTGTCCACCTGGGCGGTGATCACCCTCGCCACTCACTGGCTGCTGGGCTTCGACTGGATGCTGGCCCTGCTGTTCGGCACCCTGACGCTGGTCACCGGGCCGACGGTGATCGTGCCCATGTTGCGAGTGGTGCGGCCCAAGGCCTCGATCGCCAATATCCTGCGCTGGGAGGGCATCGTCATCGACCCTATCGGCGCCCTGCTGGCAGTGGTGGTCTACAGCTTCATCATCGCCAGTGCCGCCGGTGAGGGCCTGAGCCACAGCCTGCTGACCTTTGGCGGAGTGATTCTGTGCGGCAGTCTGTTCGGCATCGCCGGCGGCTGGGTCCTGGGCACCATCATGCGTCGCCAGTGGTTACCGGAGTACCTGCACAACCTGGCGACCCTGGCCGCAGTCCTGGGAATCTTCATCGCCTCCAACCAGGTGATGCACGAATCCGGGCTGCTGGCGGTGACCCTGATGGGCATGTGGATGGCCAACATGAAGGGCGTGGACGTGCGACACATCCTGCACTTCAAGGAAAATCTCAGCGTGCTGCTGATCTCCGGGCTATTCATCCTGCTGGCAGCGCGCCTGGACCTCAAGGCACTGATCGCCCTGGGGCCGCTGGTGCTGATCCTGCTGCTGGTGATCCAGTTCATCGCGCGCCCGCTGAACGTGTTGCTGTCCACTGCCGGCTCCAGCCTCAACTGGCGTGAACGTGCCTTGCTGGCCTGGATTGCACCAAGGGGGATTGTCGCAGCTGCGGTGTCGGCCATCTTCGCCATCCGCCTGGATGAAGCCGGTCACGAGGGGGCGTTGCTGCTGGTGCCACTGACCTTTGCCGTAATCATCGGCACCGTGGTCCTGCAAAGCGCTACTGCCCGGCCCTTGGCGCGCCTGCTCAAAGTCGCGGAGCCCGCTCCCAGCGGCTTCCTGATTGTCGGCGCCAACGGCCCGGCACGCACCCTTGGCAAGGCCTTGCAGCAGCTGGGCAGCCGAGTGCTGCTGACCGACTCCAGTTGGGAGAATATCCGTGCAGCACGCATGGAAGGCCTGCCCACCTATTTCGGCAACCCGGCCTCGCAGCACGCCGACGCGCATCTGGATCTGGTGGGATTGGGGCATTTGCTGGCGCTCTCACCTTCAGGCGAACTCAACACCCTGGCGGCCATGCGCTTTCGACACGACTTTGGCCATCAACGCCTTTACGCCCTGGCCAACAGCCAGGAAAGCCGACGCACCGACAAGCACCGCGCCAGCCACGAACATCGCGGCCAGCTTCTGGGCAGCGAAGCGTTGACCTACACCAAACTGGCGAGCTTGCTGGGCCAGGGCGCCGAGCTATACAGCACGCACCTGACCGAAGCCTTTGGCTGGGGCGACTACCAGACTTTGCACGGCGAACGCGCGACCCTGCTGTTCGCCCGCGACAGCAACGGCTGGGTGCATGTAATCACCCCGGAAAGCGGCCTCAAGCCGACGGCTGGCTGGACCCTGCTGGCACTGATCCAACCCGAGTCCCTGTAACCGAGTTCCCCTGTAGGAGCTGGCTTGCCAGCGAAGAGACCCGCAAGAGCGCCTTCGCCGGCAAGTACACAACCAAGATCCCGTAGGAGCTGGCTTGCCAGCGAAGAGACCCACAAGAGCGCCTTCGCCGGCAAGTACACAACCAAGCTCCCGTAGGAGCTGGCTTGCCAGCGAAGAGACCCGAGCCCCCGTTCGCCGACAAGCCGGCTCCTACGCTGCAAACCCTGGAAGCACCGGCACCGGACGTTTGTCGTCATCGATGGCGACGAAACTGAACAGACCATGAATGGCCTTTTCCCGTCCGTCGCAGCTCATGCTCTCGACAAACACCTCGACCTCGACCTTGAGGCTGGTGTTGCCCACCTTCACCACCCGACCTACCAGCTCAACGATCGAACCCGCGGCAATCGGATGATTGAAGTCGATACGGTCGGTGGACACTGTCACCAGTGGCAAGCGGCAAAAGCGCGTGGCGGCGATAAACGACACTTCGTCCATCCAGGCCAGGGCGGTGCCGCCGAACAGGGTGTTGTGATGATTGGTAGTGGACGGGAATACCGCCTTGGTCACACGGGTCACCGAGAGTTCGGTACGACGCTGGATTTCTTGCTCACGAAGGGTCATCGGACTACTGCCTGAATGGATAGATCCGCGCAGGGGCACGCTGCGGGCATGGAACGCCGATGAGCGCTGCAAGGCAGCGACCAAAGGCTTGATGGGAACAATCGGGGGCCGCCTGCCTGTGGATAACAACAGGCCAGGAACGCCGGGAGGGTGTGACTCACCCTAGGCGTCCCGTGCAGGCTGCACGGCGCGGGCGATCACACTTTATTGGGTCGGCGAGTATATCGCCGCCCGGCAGGGGCCGAAAGAACCCGGCAGGGGTCAGAGGTCACGATCGGCGATAAAAAATGCGATCATCCGCGCACTGAAAACGGAGACCCGCCGCCATGGATGCCCTGCCCACGCCTTCGCTCGTCGCGCACCTGCAACAACGCCTGAGCGCCGACAGACTGGATCATCCGAACTTCTTGGGCCCGCCGCTCGACATCAGCCCACTGACACCCGCTCAACTGGGCAGCCTGTGGCCGGCCATCCGCCGAGCCCTGCGCGACCCCGCCAACCCGGCTGCGCAGCAACTGGCGACCTCGATTGTGCAGCAGGCCACGCAACTGGAACTGAGCCCAGCCCTCGATCAAACCACCCTGCTGGAGGCGCTGCGCACCTGCCTGAACTGGCAGGAGGCGGTAGAGCAACTCGCCTGTTTCAGCGGCACACCGAACGCCGCCCTGGTCGAGGAACTGCGCAGAATCCTTGCGGAACCGGGCCCACAGTGGGCCGTGCATTACCACCAGGCGTACGTGCTGGCGCAATGGGTGGATGAAGAAACCCGCACGGCGCTGCGGCGTTGCGTGGAACAACACTACGCCGATGCGCCCTACGCCCGGCAGGAGTTCGAACTGCTTGGGCGACTGGAGCCTCGCTCACGGCAGGCCCTGGCCGGCAGCGAGTACTGGACCGGCCATCATCACCTGAGTGCTGACCCGGCCAGAGTGCTGATGGATGACGCGGCGTACGTCGAATTTTCACAGCAGATCCTCAGCACCGCAGCCCAGCGCCTGGACGCTATCCACAGCGGCGCCACGCCCTATGTGGCCGATGGCGCCTTCACCACCAATGACACCCCGGTGATCGCCCGCGCCGCCCGGGTCGCCCTGCTACGCGATGCCTCCTGGCTGCCACCGCTAATGGACATTTTGCTGCCCAAGGCCTGCGTCGCCCCGACCCAGGCCAAGACCGCCCCGTCACAGTCCCTGGCCATTGCACTGGGCCACTGCATCGAGCAGGTGCCAACCCCGGAAAGCGTGCAGGCCCTGCGCAGCGCCCTGAGCCTGGTGCGCCATGCCAGCATCCAGAAAAAACTCACACGCAACCTCAAACCTGCCGAACGCGGCCTGGCCCAACGTCCCGAAATCGCCCTGCGCCTGGCCCCCACCAGCACGCCCGGCAAGGCCCAGCACGGGCTTCTGGCCAGTTGCCTGGAATCCGGGCTGTGGCAAGCCTTTGAGTTGTCTTTCAGCGACTGGCGAGCGCAACTGGCGGACTCCGCCGTGGGCTCGCCCTTTGCCCGCTCACTGGTTTGGGTTGCCCATTGCGCAGATGGCCAACGCCGCAGCTTCCTGCTGGACGCGGATGCGCAAGCGCTAGACTCCCGGGGCCAACCGCTGAGCCTGGATGCCGGGTGCAGGATTACACTGTGGCACCCGCTGTCAGCCAACGCCGCAGAGCGCCACGCCTGGCAAAACCTGATCAGCGAACGCCGGATCAAGCAGCCGCTGCGCCAGGTGTTTCGCGAGTACTACCTGCCGTCCCAGCAAGAGCGGGAAAGCCATACCTGCCAGGCATTCGCCGGCTACAGCCTGTCCATCCGCCCACTGATCGGCCTGGCCCGCCGCGAAGGCTGGAAGATCGACAGGGACAGCGGCCTGAGCCGCAACCTGGGTGATATCCGGGTGAGTTTTGCGGTGGACGCGGCACTCTATCCGGGGCTGCAGGGGCACTGCCTGTCCGGCAGCGCAAGCTTCGCTCGGCGCACCGATAAACACTGGCAACCGATGCTGCTGCAGGATGTGCCGCCGCAGGTGTTTTCAGAGGCCTGCCGGGCCATCGACCTGCTGGTCAGCGTCAGCAGTTTCGCCATCGAGGAACTGGCACAGACTGCTACCGGCCAATCCTTGCCGCAAATGCCAGCAGCCAAGCGCGAGCAACGCCTGAATCTGTTGGCCGAGCACAATCTCACCCAGATGACGTTGATGCGCCAGCACGTACTGAGCACGGTTTTCACCACGTTGATCGAGGAGGGAGTGTTGTCGATGCAGGGGCGCCATGTCCGCGTCGGCGAGCATGCGGTGCATCTGGTCACCGGGCGCGTGACGCGCGATGGAGAACCCGTGGAGGTGGCCCTGGCGGCACAAAGTGGCAAATTGGCCGCCCTGCCCTGGCTGCCTTATGACGAGGTACTGCTGGAACGGATCGCCAACACCGTCTGCGCCCTGCTGAACCGCTCCGGGCACTAAATGACAGGCAACAAAAAAGCAGCCCGTAGGCTGCTTTTTTCTGCATCGGAAGCTGGACTTAAACCAGTTTTTCCTTGATGCGAGCTGCTTTACCCGACAGGTCGCGCAGGTAGTACAGCTTGGCTTTACGTACGTCACCGCGACGCTTGACAGCCATGCTGTCGATCTGCGGGCTGTAGGTCTGGAAAGTACGCTCTACGCCAACACCGTTGGAGATTTTACGTACGGTGAACGCGCTGTTCACACCGCGGTTGCGCTTGGCGATAACTACGCCTTCGAACGCCTGCAGACGGGAACGATCACCTTCCTTCACTTTCACCTGAACGACAATGGTGTCGCCCGGGGCAAAGGCTGGGATCTCTTTGGTCATCTGCTCTGCTTCGAGTGCAAGGATGATTTTGTTGGTCATGCTGTGCTCCTAAGGTAAATCGTCGGATCTACCATCGATACGTTGTTAACTATCGTCCCGCTCGCGGAGATATTCCTCGAGCAGCTTCTTCTCTTCTCCAGAAAGCGAGCGGCTTTCCAGAAGATCGGCGCGTCGTTCATAGGTCCGACCAAGGGACTGCTGTAAACGCCAACGCCGGATGTGTGCGTGGTTGCCACTTAGCAACACGTCGGGAACACGCTGATCCGCATACACCTCCGGTCGGGTGTAGTGCGGGCAATCCAGCAGACCGTCCGTGAAGGAATCTTCCTCCGCGGAATCCACATGCCCTAAAGCTCCGGGCAGCAGTCGCGTAACCGCATCAATCAGGACCATCGCCGGCAGCTCGCCACCGGAGAGTACATAGTCGCCAATCGACCACTCTTCATCGACATGAGCTTCAATAAAACGCTCGTCAATGCCTTCATAACGACCAGCAATCAGGATCAATGCATCCTCATTCGCCAACTCGCGTACCGCCGACTGATTCAGTTGACGGCCTTGGGGCGACAGGTAAATCACCTTCGCACCCTCCCCGGCTGCGTTTCTGGCCTGAACCAGTGCATCCTCCAGGGGCTTGATCTTCATCACCATGCCAGGGCCACCGCCAAACGGGCGATCGTCCACAGTGTGATGTCGATCCGTGGTGTAGTCTCGCGGATTCCAACAAGTGAGCTGCAAGAGCCCCTGTTTCACCGCGCGGCTGGTTATGCCGTATTCGCTGATGGCGGAAAACATCTCGGGAAACAAACTGATCACTTCTACGCGCAAGTTAGCCACGCTTAGAAGTCCGCATCCCATTCCACCTTCATCTCGCCCGCTGCCAGGTCGACGGCCAACACGCATTGCTCGGTATAGGGCAACAGGCGTTCGCGATCATCCAGGCTGCCAGCGCAAGGCTTGACCACCATTACATCGTTCGAGCCGGTCTCCAGCAGGTGATCGATCTGCCCGAGCAGTTGCCCGAGGGTGTCGATGACCTTGAGACCTTGCAGCTGGTACCAGTAGTACTCGCCGTCGGTCAGTTCAGGGAACAGGTTGCGCGGCACGCAGATCTCGTAACCGGCCAGAAGACGAGCTTCTTCGCGATCATCAAGACCCTTGAGCTTTGCGACCAGGAACTTGTCGTTCCCGCGTCCGCTGACCAGCTCAACCTGTTTCACGCTACCTTCGCGCTTGAGCGTCCAGGTTTTGTAGTCCAACAGGTTTTTAATCGGATCAGTAAAGGAAAAGACCTTCACTTCGCCGCGAACGCCATGAACAGAGTAGATTTTGCCGATAACGATCAAATCATCAGCAGGAGCTGGCGTCGCGTTCATAGGGTTCAGGCTGCAGCCTTAGCCGATTCCTTCAGCAACTGAGCAACGCGCTCAGAAGGCTGTGCACCAACGCTCAGCCAGTAGGCTACGCGCTCTTGGTTCACGGACAGGCGGACTTCTTGACCACGAGCGATCGGGTTGAAGAAGCCAACTTGTTCTTTGTGCGAACCGTCGCGTGGGTTACGGCTGTCGGTCACGGTCAAGTGGTAAAACGGGCGCTTTTTGGAGCCGCCAAGGGCAAGACGGATTGTTAGCATGTGAACATCGTTCCTGTAGTCGGTGCTGCAAATCTAAATGCACAGCGGGCATGGGTGCCCGAAAGGCCGCATATTCTAAGGAATATCCGGACTTTTGCAAATGACTTTTTC
>NZ_MOAK01000086.1:363563-363744 GCF_003732485.1 Pseudomonas protegens | reverse complement strand
CCTATCGGCTGCCACTCAGATTTGCTATGGAGCCGCCGCAAGCGGCAGCGAGTGAGCGCGCCCCAATCGAGGGTTTGCTCAAGATTCCACGTCCCCGTGGAAAAGCGCCGACATGACTGCCGGCGCGGATTCTTCACATTTTCGGCATGCCGCCGCCGGGCAGCATTCCGCCCATGCCGCG
>NZ_MOAK01000086.1:362160-363509 GCF_003732485.1 Pseudomonas protegens | reverse complement strand
GCTTGTGCTGCTTGATCAAGCGACCGATGTCCTGCACCTGGGTGCCGGAACCCATGGCGATCCGACGCTTGCGCGAACCGCTGATCAGCTCAGGGTCGCGGCGCTCGGCCGGGGTCATGGAGTTGATGATGGCTTCCATCTGTTTGAACTGCTTCTCGGCTGCGCCCTGGGCGTTGCCCATCTGCGCCAGGTTGACCCCACCGATGTTCGGCAGCTTGTCCATCAGGCCACCGAGGCCGCCCATGTTCTTCATCTGCTGCAGTTGGTCGCGGAAGTCTTCGAGGTCGAAGCCCTTGCCCTTCTTCAGCTTTTTAGCAAGCTTGTCGGCCTTTTCCTTGTCGAGGGTCTGCTCGGCCTGCTCGATCAGGCTGAGCACGTCGCCCATGCCAAGAATTCGCGAAGCGATACGCTCAGGGTGGAACGGCTCCAGGGCCTCGGTCTTCTCACCCATACCGATGAACTTGATCGGTTTGCCGGTGATGGCCCGCACCGACAGCGCGGCACCACCACGGGCGTCACCGTCGACCTTGGTCAGGATCACACCGGTCAGCGGCAGCGCGTCGCCAAAGGCCTTGGCGGTGTTGGCGGCGTCCTGGCCGGTCATGGCGTCGACCACGAACAGGGTTTCCACCGGCTTGATGGCCGCGTGCAACGCCTGGATCTCATCCATCATCTCGCTGTCGACGTGCAGGCGACCGGCGGTGTCGACGATCACCACGTCGATGAACTTGAGCTTCGCTTCCTTTATAGCCGCTTCGGCGATGGCCACCGGCTTCTGGCTAAGGTCAGAAGGAAAGAAGGTCACGCCAATGTCATTGGCCAGGGTTTCCAGCTGTTTGATCGCTGCCGGACGGTATACGTCAGCAGACACCACCATCACGCTCTTTTTCTTGCGCTCTTTAAGGAAGCGCGCGAGCTTGCCGGCGGTGGTGGTCTTACCCGCACCTTGCAGACCGGCCATCAGCACCACTGCCGGAGGCACGGCGCTGAGGTTCAGGTCTTCGTTGGCCGCGCCCATCAGGCTTTCCAGCTCGGCCTGAACAATCTTCACAAAGGCCTGGCCCGGCGTCAGGCTACGGGACACTTCGGTGCCGACCGCACGTTCCTTCACCGAGTTGACGAAGTCCTTGACCACCGGCAATGCGACGTCAGCCTCGAGCAACGCCATGCGCACTTCACGCAAGGTGTCTTTGATATTGTCCTCGGTCAGCTTGGCCTTGCCGGTGACATGGCGCAGCGTCTGCGAGAGACGGTCGGTTAGGTTTTCAAACATGCTCGATCCTTTCAGGCCCAAGGAGACCTTGGTAATGGCGGCCCAGAGCTTAATAAACAAGAGCTCGATGAGCCTG
>NZ_MOAK01000086.1:349323-362096 GCF_003732485.1 Pseudomonas protegens | reverse complement strand
CGCCGTCGGCTTGTGTGGTCTTTCAGGGCTCTGGGTTCTATGCCAAACTCAGCGACTTTCGGGCTTGCCTAACAGGATTTATGCTCCCCTTGTCACCCAGTTTGCTACCCACCCTCGCCGCCGCCGTCCTTTATGCCGCTGCGACCTTCTATCAAGGCTCTCGCCTGGCCACAGGCGCCAAGGCAAACAAGCGCCTGCTGGTTATGCTGGGCATCCTGGCCCTGCTCGCCCACGGCATCAGCCTGCTGACCCATTTGCTGACCCCGGTCGGCCTGGGCCTGGACTTCTTCAGTGCCGCCAGCCTGATCGCCGCAGCGGTCATCGCCCTGACCCTACTGGCCTGCTGGCGGATTCCCGTGGAAAACCTGCTGGTACTGCTGTTCCCCCTCGGCGCCCTGACCGCGCTACTGGCGCAGTTCGTGCCTACCGGCACCGTGCCTGTGATCGATGAGGAACCAGGGATTCTCGCCCATATCCTGCTGTCGATCCTGGCCTACGGCATGTTCACCATCGCGGTGTTCCAGTCCCTGTTACTGCTGGTGCAGGACCATCAGCTGAAAAACAAGCACCCCTCCGGGCTGATCAGGAACTTCCCGCCCCTGCAAACCATGGAAAGCCTGCTGTTCGGCTTTCTCTGGGCCGGCTGGACCCTGCTCTCGCTGTCGCTGATCTCCGGCTGGCTGTTCGTCGAGAACCTGTTCGCCCAGCACCTGGTGCACAAGACCCTGCTGGCCTGCCTGGCCTGGGTGGTGTTCAGCGTGCTGCTGTGGGGCCGCAACCGTCTGGGCTGGCGCGGACACAAGGCGATTCGCTGGACCCTGGCAGGTTTCTGCCTGCTGATGCTGGCGTATTTCGGCAGTAAGCTGGTTCGTGAATACATCCTGCACATCTGACGACCGGCCATGACCGACTCCCTGCCCTCCGGGCCCATGCTTGCGGTAATCGCCCTGCTCATCGTCTGGTCAGGCCTGTTCACGGCCATCGATGCCGCCCAACAGCACCTGCTGACCCAACGCAACGGCTCGCGCTCAGGAGACAAGCCGACGACGCAGCTGGCCTTTCCCAAGGAAAGCCTGATCCTGTGCAACACCCTGTGCCGAGTCCTGGCAGTGATTATCAGCACCTTGGTGGCACTGTTCTACTGGGCGGAAAACGGCCCCTGGCTGGCCTGCCTGATCAGCACCTGCGGCTTGCTGGTGCTGGCCGAATACCTGCCCCGCACCCTGGCACAGCGCTACCCGGAAAGCACCCTGAGCTTTGGCAACAGCCTGCTCGCCATTCCCATGAAGATCGTCTATCCCCTGGCCTGGCTGCTCCAGGCCATCGGCCAACTGCTGTTGCGCCCTTTCGCCGCCAAGACCGGCGCGGTCAAACACAGCGACGACGACCCGGCACTGCAGGATGAAGAACCCGCCCCCCAGGAGCATCACCCGCTGTCCGGCATCCATGCCCTGGACAACATCACGGTCAATGACATCCTGGTGCCTCGCAGCGAAGTCGACGGCATCAACCTGGACGACTCGATCGACGAGATCATCGCCCAGTTGCGCCTGAACAAACGCACGCGCCTGCCGGTGTTCCACAGCGATATCAACCAGGTGGAGGCGGTACTCAATACCCGGCAGATCCGCCACCTGCTGCCCGACGCCAGCCTGACCAAAGAAGCCCTGCTGGCAGCCTGCCACGAGCCCTACTTCGTCCCCGAAAGCACCCCTTTGCAGCTGCAACTGCTCAATTTCCACAAGCAGCAACGGCGCCTGGGCATGGTGGTGGATGAATACGGTGAGGTATTGGGCATCGTCACCCTGGAAGACATCCTCGAAGAAATCGTCGGCGAGTTCGAAAGCGAGCACAGCCTGGACAACCCCCACATCCACCCCCAGGCGGACGGTCGCTATGTGGTGGAAGGCGCCGCCTCGATCCGTGAACTGAACAAGAGCCTGGGCTGGCACCTGCCCAGCGACGGCCCCAAGACCCTCAACGGCCTGGTCACCGAAGCACTCGAGACCATCCCCGACAGCGCCGTGTGCCTGAAGATCGGCCGCTACCGCCTGGAGATCCTCGAAACCGAGGAAAACCGTGTCAGCCGTGTGCTGATCTGGCACACCAGCAGCGTCCCCGCTCTCGCCTGAGTCGCACAAAGCGCCTTGCGTATGCCCACGCAGGGCGCTCTCGACAAGCGGTGCCCCTTCTCCAGGCCCGACAGCGGCTATGCAGCCCCTTGTTGAATCGTTAGCCGCCTTTCTATAATTGAACCGCTTACCCAAGCCCCCGCAGCCTCGCGTGCTACCCGCACCCCGCGAGCCCCTGCAGATAACCAGCCCATCTGTACGACGCCACTCTCATCCCGAGTGACGACCGCGCCAAACCCACATCCCTGGGTGCTCGACCATAATAATTCGCTCCAATGGAGCACAGACTGTCAGGGATATCCGCATGACGACCGACACCGCCTACAGCACTTGCTCGCCTGCTCAACCGAGCAACTCCACAACCCGGGTGGCCACTGCCAGCTTTATTGGCACCGCCATCGAGTTCTACGACTTCTACGTCTACGCCACCGCCGCCGCGCTGGTGATCGGCCCGGTATTCTTCCCCCAGACTTCCGGCACCGCCCAGATGCTCTCGGCCTTTCTGACCTTTGGCATCGCCTTCCTCGCCCGCCCCCTGGGTTCGGCGTTGTTCGGCCACTTTGGCGACCGGATCGGACGCAAATCGACCCTGGTCGCCTCCCTTCTGCTGATGGGGGTGTGCACCACCCTGATCGGCGTGCTACCGGGTTATGCCAGCATCGGCGCCTGGGCGCCGATCCTGCTCTGCGTACTGCGCTTCGGCCAGGGGCTGGGGCTGGGTGGCGAATGGGGCGGTGCAGCCTTGCTGGCCACCGAGAACGCTCCGGAAGGCAAGCGCGCCTGGTTCGGCATGTTCCCGCAACTGGGTCCTTCCATCGGCTTTCTCGCCGCCAACGGCCTGTTCCTGGCCCTGGCCATGGGTCTGGATGACGAGCAGTTCCGCTCCTGGGGCTGGCGCATTCCGTTCCTGCTCAGCGCGGCCCTGGTGATGGTGGGCCTGTACGTGCGCCTGAAGCTGCACGAAACCCCGGTGTTCGCCAACGCCGTGGCGCGTCAGGAACGGGTGAAAATGCCGCTGGTGGAGCTCTTCAGCCAGTACTGGCTGCCAGTGCTGCTGGGCGCTGCTTCGATGGTGGTGTGCTACGCCCTGTTCTACATCTCCACGGTGTTTTCCCTGAGCTACGGCGTCTCGACCCTGGGCTACAGCCGGGAAACCTTCCTTGGCCTACTGTGTTTCGCAGTGCTGTTCATGGCCGCGGCCACTCCACTGTCGGCCTGGGCCAGCGACCGTTTCGGGCGCAAACCGGTGCTGATTGTCGGTGCCGTGCTGGCCATTCTTTCCGGCTTCGCCATGGAACCTTTGCTGACTCAAGGCTCCACCGCCGGCGTGGCGCTGTTCCTGTGCATCGAGCTGTTCCTGATGGGGGTGACCTTCGCCCCGATGGGCGCACTGCTGCCAGAACTGTTTCCGACCCACGTGCGTTATACCGGCGCTTCGGCGGCTTATAACCTGGGGGGCATTGTCGGTGCTTCGGCGGCACCCTTCTTCGCCCAGAAACTGGTGGCGATGGGCGGGTTGAGCTGGGTGGGAGGCTATGTTTCGGGGGCGGCGATCCTGAGTTTGATCGCGGTGCTGTGCTTGAAGGAAACGCGCAATAACGATCTGAATCGGGTTGCCTGAGCGGCCGCTTCGCGAGCGAGCTCGCTCCTACAGGTTCAATCCGGACCTTGTAGGAGCGAGCTCGCTCGCGATGCTTCTCAGAGCTCGACCACTACCGCTTGCGCAGCACGGGTCGCCTTGGCCCGGGCGGCTTCGATCGACTCATCACGGGCCAGGGCTACGCCCATGCGACGCTGGCCGTTAACCTCAGGCTTGCCAAACAGGCGCAGCGCGGTGTCCGGTTCGCTCAAGGCGGCGCCGAGGTTGGCGAAGGCGGTCTGAGTGGATTTGCCTTCCACCAGAATCACCGCCGAAGCCGATGGCCCGAACTGGCGGATCAGCGGAATCGGCAAGCCGAGGATCGCCCGCGCATGCAGGGCGAACTGCGACAGATCCTGGGAAATCAGGGTCACCAGGCCGGTGTCATGGGGACGCGGCGACACTTCACTGAACCACACCTGATCACCCTTGATGAACAGCTCCACGCCGAACAGACCACGGCCGCCCAAGGCTTCGGTCACCGCCTTGGCCACACGCTCAGACTCGGCCAGAGCTTTCGGGCTCATGGCCTGGGGCTGCCAGGATTCCTGGTAGTCGCCCTTTTCCTGACGATGGCCGACAGGGGCACAGAAGGTGGTGCCGCCAACGTGGCGCACGGTCAGCAGAGTGATTTCGTAATCGAAGTCGATAAAGCCCTCGATGATCACCCGCCCTTTGCCGGCACGCCCGCCTTCCTGGGCGTAGTCCCAGGCTTTCTGTACGTCATCGACACCGCGCAGCAGGCTCTGGCCCTTGCCCGAAGAGCTCATGACCGGCTTGACCACGCAAGGGAAACCCAGGTCTTGCACGGCCTGGCGATAGTCTTCGAAGGTATCGGCGAAGTGGTAAGGCGAGGTCGGCAGATCCAGCTCTTCAGCCGCCAGACGACGAATGCCTTCACGGTTCATGGTCAACGAAGTCGCCCGGGCGGTGGGGATTACGGTGAAGCCTTCCGCCT
This sequence comes from Pseudomonas protegens, assembly GCF_003732485.1. Classification (GTDB taxonomy): domain Bacteria; phylum Pseudomonadota; class Gammaproteobacteria; order Pseudomonadales; family Pseudomonadaceae; genus Aquipseudomonas; species Aquipseudomonas protegens_B. The sequence goes on along the minus strand of NZ_MOAK01000086.1, from coordinate 357,367 downwards.
CCAATTCCACCAGGGTCGCGGTGGCGATGGCTTCGATTTCCGGAACGATAAAGTGCGGCTTCTCGGCCTCGATCACCGCCCGCAGGGCCGCACCGTCTAGCATGTTGATCACGTGGCTGCGATGGGCCACCTGCATCGCCGGCGCATTGGCATAGCGGTCCACGGCAATCACCTCGACACCCAGGCGTTGCAGCTCGATCACCACTTCCTTGCCCAACTCACCACAGCCACAAAGCAAGACGCGGGTCGCGGTTGGCGACAATGGAGTTCCGATACGAGTCATCTGAAAGTCCTCAAGGGAGCGGATCATCGAGGGCCGAGCGCCAGGCGGGCGACCCATGGGGAAAGAGCGCGGCATTTTACATGAACCGCAGCCTTTGGCTCAGCTGGCGCACGCCGCTTTGCGCAAACGCCAGGCCATGGCCAGCCAGACCACGGTGACCCCGGCGAATTTCGAACCCAGGGCGGTGAGGATCACCCCCGGGGTCAAGGCATCGATCATGCCGAAGAAGATGAAGGTATCCAGGGGAATGCTCAGGGCCGAGCTGATCCACAGGCGATCATGCAGGGGACGCTTGGTGATGCTGAACACCAGCCAGTCGATGCATTCCGAAACGGCAAAGGCAGTGGCACTGGCCAGGGCGATGGTGGGGTCGGAGGTCACGTAGGACAGCACCAGGGCCGCCAGCATGGCGATGATGGCGCCGTGGCCAAAGCGAGTCTGCACCATGTCGCGCAGGACGAAGACCAGCCCGCCCCAGGCCGACCAGATGATGTCCAGGTGCGGGGCAACGGAAAAGGCATAGTTAATCAGCACGACACTGCTGATATAGGTGATCAGGAAGAGCATGAGGGCAAAAAGTACCTGTCAGGAAGGTGCACAGGTTACTGCAGACACGGGTTTGGGCCAAGAAACCCTTTCGCCGGCAAGCCACCTACACCCAGGCTGTAGGAGCCGGCTTGCCGGCGACAAGGCAGGATCAGCTCGCCGAGCTGGAGCCAATCATCCATAACAGTCCGCTGGACTTGGCCCGTTCATGGCACAGGGCCAGGACCGCACGGCGCTCGGTGTTGTCCATACGGCTCCAGCGGGTGATTTCATCAACGGTGCGCTGGCAACCGGTACAGATGTCCTGCTCGTCCAGGGCGCAGATACTCACGCAAGGCGAGGCAACGGGTCTTTCAGGGACTGTCATTATTCTTGCTCAACCAGGTCTCGGGCATAACGTTGAGCATTATGAACGTAGTGGGCGGCGCTCGCTTCGAGCATTTTCTTTTGTGGTTCGGTCAGTTCGCGCACCACTTTGCCCGGCGAGCCCATGACCAGCGAACCGTCAGGTATTTCCTTGCCTTCGCCGATCAGCGAGTTGGCGCCGATGATGCAGTTCTTGCCGATCTTCGCGCCATTGAGAATCACCGCGTTGATGCCGATCAGGCTGTAGTCGCCCACGGTGCAGCCATGCAGCATGGCGTTATGACCAATGGTCACGCCGGTACCCAGAGTCAGCGGAAACCCCATGTCGGTATGCATCACCGCGCCGTCCTGGACGTTGCTGTGCTTGCCGATCAGGATCAATTCGTTGTCGCCACGCAGCACAGCGTTGAACCACACGCTGGCCCCCTCCTCCAGCTTGACCTTGCCCACCAGCGTGGCGTTCGGGGCCACCCAGCTCTGTGGATGGGTGTCGACTCGGGCATCGCCCAGGCGGTATTTCATCTTATTGTCCTCATGGCTCAGGCAGCCGCGGGTTTATGCCATGCGAGGCGATGGCTTCAGGTATCGATAAAGGTTTTCGGCGGGTGATGCAGGCTGATCTTGGCGTCGTACAGCAGGTTGACCAATTCGACGACCATGATCGCGGTCAGGCCCCATATCTTGTACTCGCCGAAGCGGTAGCTGGGGACGTACCAGCTGCGCCCCTGATAGTCGATGCGATGGGTATGTTCACGGGGGTCCTGGCGAAAGAACTCCAGGGGGACGCTGAAAACGGCGGCGATCTCGGCATCATTGGCCTGGTATTCGACATAGTCGGGAATCACCCCGACATAGGGCGTGACCTTGATCCCGTGCAGGGAAATCAACGGACTCAAGGGGCCGATGACTTCCACCAATCCCGGCGGCAGGCCGATCTCTTCTTCGGCCTCCCGCAGCGCGGTGAAGATCAGGTCCGGGTCTTCCGGATCGCGCCGCCCCCCGGGAAAGGCCACTTCACCACCATGGGTCGAAAGCCCGCTGGCGCGCAGGGTCAGCACCAGTTCCGGTTCAGCGCTGCGGGTGATGGGCACCAGCACCGCAGCTTCGGGAAAACGTCGGTCGGTCTCCAGCGTTCTTGGCGTGTAATGGCTTACCCGATGAAGTAGCTCGTCCAGCATGAGGCATCTCGATCTGTTGGCTACCGTGCATCATGCACCAATCCAATCGGAGGCCCAACCCCCGCACCTGTAACGACAACTTGCCGACAACCGGGCGGCGCGCCAAGATAGCCCCAGCCTTTTCGGATACCCCACATGAAATTTTGCAGCCAGTGCGGCAACCCGGTGACCCAGCGCATTCCCGAAGGCGACTCGCGACTGCGTTTCGTCTGCGATCACTGCCAGACCATTCACTACCAGAACCCCAATATCGTCGCCGGTTGCCTGGCCACCTGGGAGGGCAAGGTATTGCTCTGCCGTCGCGCCATCGAGCCGCGCCTGGGCTACTGGACCCTGCCGGCGGGCTTCATGGAGAACGGCGAGACCGTGGAACAGGCGGCCGTCCGCGAAACCTACGAGGAAGCCTGCGCCCGGGTACGCAACCTGAATATCTACACCCTGATCGACGTGCCGCACATCAGCCAGGTGCACGTGTTCTTTCGCGCAGAACTCGCCGACCTGGACTTCGCCGCCGGTCCCGAAAGCCTGGAAGTGCAGTTGTTCGACGAAGCCGATATCCCTTGGTCCGAGCTGGCTTTCCGCACCGTCGGCCGTACCTTAGAATGCTTCTTCGCTGACCGGCGGACACAGGCATTTGCCGTGCGCTCCGAATCCATTCCGCCGCTCTCTCAGCCTGCCATCAGTTAAACAATAAAAACGTGCACGGAACCTGTGCGCGCCTGGGGATATCGTGTCAATGCGCTGGATGCTTGCCCTGCTGTGCTGTTCCTTCGTTGCTCTGTCTCAGGCCTCCACGGTGGAAACCCTGGACGGCAAGGTCATCGAAAAGGTCCTGGTGCTCAAGTCCGCCCATCAACTGCAATTGATCAATGGCGGCAAACCACTGAAAACCTACCGGATTTCCCTGGGCAAGAAACCCAAGGGTCCCAAGCTCATGGAAGGTGATAAACGCACCCCGGAAGGCCTCTATTGGCTCGACTGGCGCAAGACCAGCGATCGCTACAACCTGGCCATGCACATCTCCTACCCGAACATCACCGATTCCGCGCGCTCGCGCCGTGAAGGAGTCAACCCCGGTGGCATGATCATGATCCATGGCACTCCAGACACCGAAGAGTTTCCCGAGCAGTACTTCCACACCCTCGACTGGACCGACGGCTGCATCGCCATGCGCAATATCGACATGCGCGAAGTCTGGGGCCTGGTCAAAGACGGCACCATGATCGAAATCCGCCCTTAATCCCTCCTGCACAAAAAATATTTTCCTCCCCGCCGCACCCCGAGGGCGCGCATACCACTTGGCGATCCGCTACGGGTCTGCGCCTGAGGTTTTGGCCATCGCCGCCAGACCTGCCTAATACCACTTCAATCCTTTATCCTCTCAAGCACCCCGAAAGTGCCCTATTTACGGCGCCAACACCCGATCAGTGGCGTTGACATGGTATTTAAGTGGTATTAGTTTTTCGGCATTACCGGGCGACAACAACCTAATAACCGCATCGGAAAACCTACAGATGAACCACCTCCTGACCCTGCGTCCCGACGACACTCAGCCGACCCCGCTGTACCTGCAATTGGCTCGCAACCTGGAAGCCGCGATTCACTCCGGCCAATGGAAAGCCGAACAGGCACTGCCTTCGGAACGCAACCTCAGCGAACTGCTGGGTATCTCCCGGGTGACTGCGCGCAAGGCTCTGGAAGTCCTCTTCGAACGGGGGCTGATCCGTCGCAGCCAAGGCTCGGGCACTTTCATTACCCCGCGCCTCGAGCAACCGCTGTCGCGCCTTTCCGGGTTCAGCGAAATGCTGCGCCTGAAAGGCTTCGTACCCGGCTCGCAATGGCTGGAACGCACACTGACCCCGCCAACCCACGAAGAGTTGATCCGCCTCGGCCTGTCGCCCAACGACAAGGTGGCGCGCCTCAAGCGCCTGCGTAAGGCCGACGATGCGGTCATGGCGATCGAGATGAGTACCTTGCCGGCCAGCATCATTGCCCAGCCCGAGGCCGTCGGCGACTCGCTCTACGAGTACCTCGACAGCATCGGCCGTCCCGTGGTCCGGGCCCTGCAGCACATCCAGGCGATCAACGCGTCGGACGAATTCGCCGCCCTGGTGGGCATCGCCCCCGGCACCGCGATGCTGCTGATGACCCGGGTCGGCTACCTGGAAGACAACACACCGATTGAAGTCACCGACACCTACTGCCGCAACGACTACTACGACTTCGTCGCTGAACTGCGACGCTGAATCCGCCCCCTGGAGCCAGAGAAACGCCCATGTCCGAAGACAATATCCTCACGCCCCAAGGCTGGGTCCGTGGCCGTCTGATTCATCGGGACGGCAAGGTCAGCGCCATCGAAGGCAGCCCTTGCGATCCGGCGGACAACGACCTGCCCTACCTGCTGCCGGGCTTCATCGACCTGCACGTACACGGCGGTGGCGGCAAGGACATCATGCAAGGCCACACAGCCTTCGAGACCATCACCCGTACCCATGTGCGGTTCGGCACCACCTCACTGCTGGCCACCACCATGACCGCCCCCAGCGAGGAAATCAGCCAGGTTCTGGCTGAGCTTGGGACCTACGCCGAGCAGCGCCCCCAGGGCTGTGCCCGGGTCCTTGGCGTGCACCTGGAAGGCCCCTACATCAACCCCGGCAAGCTCGGTGCACAACCCAACTTCGCCCACACCGCGCTCATGGCGGAAGTGGAGAAGTACCTGCAACTGGCGCCCATCCGGGTGATCACCATCGCCCCGGAAATCGCCGGCCACGACGCCCTGATCCGTGCCCTCAGCGCTCGCGGCGTACGCATGCAGATCGGCCACACCCTGGGCAGCTACGAGGAAGGCGTAGCCGCCCTCGCCGCCGGCGCCACCAGTTTCACTCACCTGTACAACGCCATGAGCCCGCTGCATCACCGCGAGCCGGGGATCGTCGGCGCCGCCCTGGCCCACGCCCAGTACGCCGAACTGATCCCCGACCTGCTGCACGTTCACCCCGGCGCCATGCGCGTGGCCCTGCGCTCGATCCCCTGTCTGTACTGCGTCACCGACTCCACTGCGGCCGCCGGCATGCCCGACGGCGAATACAAGCTGGGCAGCCACACCGTGACCAAGTGCCTGGGGGGCGTGCGCCTGCCGGACGGCACCCTGGCCGGCAGCACTCTGACCATGGACCAGGCCCTGCGCAATCTGGTGAAGATCGGCCTGCCCCTGGCGGAAGCCTCCCAGCGCCTGTCGCAATTTCCCGCCGACTACCTCGGCATCCCTGAACGCGGCCGCCTGCAACCTGGCAGCTGGGCCGACAGCGTGCGCCTGGACCGCGCACTCACACTGACCGCCGTCATGGTCGAAGGAGAAGACATTGACTTCAAAAATGCTTGAAGAGGCCCTGTCCTCGCACGCTGCCGTGAGCAGCCAACTGCAGCACCTGGATGCGCCGCTGATCGAAGTCGCCGGCCGCCTGCGTCGCCAGCCGCCACAAGTGGCAATGACCGTCGCCCGGGGCAGCTCCGACCATGCCGCCAGCTACTTCGCCTACCTGACCATGCAACAGGTGGGCATCCCGGTGGCCTCGCTGCCGATGTCGGTGGTGACCATGCAACAGGCGCCCCTGAGGGTCAGCGGCCAGGCGGTGTTTGCCTTCTCGCAGTCGGGGCAGAGCCCGGATCTGGTGAACAGCGTGCGTCTGCTGCGCAAGCGCGGTGCCTTGAGCGTGGCCATGGTCAATGCGCAGAACAGCCCCCTGGAAGCCGCCAGCGAATTCTCCCTGCCGCTGTATGCCGGTGCCGAGCAGAGTGTGGCCGCGACCAAGAGCTTTATCGCCACCCTCAGCGCCAGCGCCCGTCTGATCGCTCACTGGAACGAGGACAACCACCTGCTGGAAGCCGGCCTGGCCCTGGCCGAAGGCCTGCAGCAGGCCGCGACTCAGGACTGGAGCTTGGCGGTCAACGCACTGCGCGATTGCCAGCGGCTGATGGTGATCGGTCGCGGGGCCGGCTTCGCCATTGCTCAGGAAGCGGCGCTCAAGCTCAAGGAAACCTCGGCGATCCAGGCTGAAGCCTTCAGCAGCGCCGAAGTCCGCCACGGGCCGATGGCGCTGATCGACCAGGATTATCCGTTGCTGGTGTTCGCCCCTCGCGGCGCTGAACAGGGCGGCCTGCTGAGCCTGGCGGCGGACATGCGCCAACGCGGCGCCAAGGTGCTGCTGGCAGCTCCCGACGACATCAGCGAACGCGACTTGACCCTGAGCCGGGCCGAACATCCGGCACTCGACCCGATCCTGGCGATCCAGAGTTTCTACGTCATGGCAGCCGGCCTCGCCGAGGCCCGCAGCATGGACCCCGACCAACCGCGCCACTTGAGCAAAGTGACCCGCACTCACTAAGCCCCATCGCCAACGAGTACTGCGCCATGCACAACAACAATAACGAACTGACACTCAGTGCCCCGTTAAGCGGGCCAGTACTAGCACTGCGCAACGTGCCCGACCCGGTATTCGCCAGCGGCGCCATGGGCGACGGGATTGCCATCGACCCGCTCAACGACACCCTGCACGCGCCCTGCGCGGGCCAGGTGATCCAGGTGGCGCGCACTGGCCACGCGATCACCCTGCGCGCCGCCAACGGTGCCGAACTGCTGCTGCACCTGGGCCTGGACACCGTCGAACTGCAAGGCGAAGGTTTTGCCCCGCTGGTGAAGGAAGGCCAGCAAGTGCGTGCTGGCCAGCCCTTGTTGCGGGTCGACCTGGACTACGTGGCACAGCATTGCCGGAGCCTGATCAGCCTGCTGATCCTGACCAATGGCGAGGGTTTCGACCTGCGCCCGCTGACCCTGTCGGCAGTCCAGGTCGGCGAGCCGTTGCTGCACATCAGCCGACGCGCCAACACTGCCCCCCAGCCGCTGGCGCAGGAGCAATCCGAACAGCAGGCCAGCGCCCGGATCAAGGTCGCCCATCGCGGCGGCCTGCACGCTCGCCCCGCCGCCTTGGTGCGCCAGACCGCCCTGAGTTTCAACAGCCATTCGCAGTTGACCTTCAAGGACAAGAGCGCCCCCTGCACCAGCCTGATCGCCCTGATGAGCCTGGGCATCGGTGAACAGGATGAAGTGCTGGTCAATTGCCTGGGCGCCGATTGCCAGGACGCCTTGCAGGCGATGCTGCAGACCCTCGGTACCGCGATGGCCGCAGATGCCCATGGCGAAATCCCGGCCCCGGTCCCAATCGTCCAACGCCCCGTGGAAGACGGCGTGCTGCCGGGCGTCTGCGCCGCGCCAGGCCTGGTGAGCGGGCCACTGGTGCGGCTCAACGCCATGGTCCTGGCAGAAGATCACGGTCAGCATCCGCCCGAGCCCCAACGGCAAGCATTGAACGCCGCCCTGGACCAGGTACGCGGGGAAATCCGCCACACACTGGAGCAGGCGCGGCAACGCCGCGACCCGCAGGAACAGGATATTTTCAGCGCCCACCTGGCCCTGCTCGACGACCCGACCCTGCTGGACGCCGCCGAAGCCGCCATTGCCCAGGGCCGCGCCGCTACCCATGCCTGGAGCGCGGCGATCGCCGAGCAATGCCAAATCCTCCAGCAACTGGGCAGCACACTGCTGGCCGAGCGCGCCAACGACCTGCGGGACCTGCAGCAACGCGTACTGCGTGCCCTGCTGGGGGAGGCCTGG
>NZ_MOAK01000086.1:346242-349279 GCF_003732485.1 Pseudomonas protegens | reverse complement strand
GATCTTCTGCAACTCAGCGCCCAGGGCGTGGCCGGGCTGTGCATGGCCGCCGGCGGTGCCACTTCCCACGTGGCGATCCTGGCCCGGGGCAAGGGGCTGCCTTGCCTGGTGGCCCTGGGCCCGCAAGTGCTGCGCATCGACAATGGTCACCAGGTGGTACTGGATGCCAACGGCGGGCGCCTGGAACTGGCGCCCGGCCCGCAGCGCATCGCACAGGTGCAACAGGCCGGCGAAACCCAGCGCCAGCGCCGTGCCCTGCAACAGCAAAAAGCCCATGAGCCCGCCCTGACCCTGGACAGCCAGCAGATCGAGGTGGCGGCCAATGTGGCTTCCAGCGATGAAGCTCGGGACGCGCACCAGGGCGGCGCCGACGGCGTCGGCCTGCTGCGTACCGAGTTTCTCTTCGTTGACCGCCAGAGCGCCCCGGATCAGGAAGAACAGCGCCAGGCCTATCAGGCAGTGGTGAACGCCATGGGCGACAAGCCGGTGATCATCCGCACCATCGACGTCGGCGGCGACAAACAACTGGATTACCTGCCCCTGCCGGTGGAAGCCAACCCGGTACTTGGGCTGCGCGGCATCCGCCTGGCCCAGGCGCGCCCGGAGCTGCTGGACCAACAACTGCGGGCGCTGCTCCAGGTCAGCCCCGTGCAACGCTGCCGGGTGATGCTGCCGATGGTCACCGAAGTCGCCGAGCTGCTGCACATCCGCCAGCGCCTGGACCTGTTCGCTGCCGAACTGGGCCTGGGCCAGCGCCCGGAACTGGGGGTCATGATCGAAGTCCCCGCCGCCGCCCTGATGGCCGAGCAATTGGCCGAACACGCCGACTTCCTGTCCATCGGCACCAACGACCTGTCCCAGTACACCCTGGCCATGGACCGTGATCACGCCGGGCTGGCAGCACGGGTCGACGCCCTGCACCCCGCCCTGCTGCGGCTGATCGCCCAGACCTGCGCCGGCGCCCAGCGCCATGGTCGCTGGGTCGGGGTCTGTGGCGCCCTGGCCTCCGATCCCCTGGCCACACCGGTACTCATTGGCCTGGGCGTCAGCGAGCTGTCGGTCAGTCCGCCGCAAGTGGGCGAGATCAAGGACCGGGTGCGCCAGCTGGACGCAGGCCAGTGCCGCCAGCTCAGCCAAGCGCTGCTCAACCTGCCCGGCGCCGCCGCAGTCCGTCAGGCCTGCGAACGGCTTTGGCCTCTGCACTCATAACAAGAATTCCAGGAGAGACGCCATGTACCAGTATTTCATCGAGGGCCTGCAACGCCTCGGCCGGGCGCTGATGCTGCCCATCGCTATCTTGCCCATCGCCGGTCTGCTGCTGCGCCTGGGCGACACCGACCTGTTGAACATCGCCATCATCCACGATGCCGGGCAGTCGATCTTCGGCAACCTGGCGCTGATCTTCGCCATCGGCATCGCCGTGGGCTTTGCCAAGGACAACAACGGCACCGCCGGGCTGGCGGGAGCCATCGGCTACCTGGTGATGATCTCGACCCTCAAGGTGCTGGATGCCAGCATCAACATGGGCATGCTCGCCGGGATCATCAGCGGCCTGATGGCCGGCGCCCTGTACAACCGTTTCAAGGACATCAAACTGCCGGAGTACCTGGCGTTCTTCGGCGGCCGGCGTTTCGTGCCCATCGCCACCGGCTTCAGCGCCGTGGGCCTGGGGGTGGCGTTCGGCCTGATCTGGCCGCCGATCCAGCACGGCATCAACAGCTTTGGCCAGTTGCTGCTGGAAAGCGGCAGCTTCGGCGCCTTTGTCTTCGGTGTGTTCAACCGCTTGCTGATCGTCACCGGCCTGCATCACATCCTCAACAACATGGCCTGGTTCATCTTCGGTAGCTTCACTGACCCGAGCACCGGCGCGGTGGTCACCGGCGACCTGACCCGCTACTTTGCCGGCGACCCCAAGGGTGGCCAGTTCATGACCGGGATGTTCCCAATGATGCTGTTCGGCCTGCCCGCCGCCTGTCTGGCGATGTACCGCAATACCCCGCCGGAGCGGCGCAAGGTGATGGGCGGGATCTTCCTGTCCATGGCCCTGACATCCTTCCTGACCGGGGTCACCGAACCCATCGAGTTCGCCTTCATGTTCCTTGCGCCACTGCTGTACCTGGTGCATGCACTGCTGACGGGGCTGGCCATGGCCCTGACCAATCTGCTGAACATCCACCTGGGCTTCACCTTCTCCGGAGGCGCCATTGACATGGCCCTGGGCTGGGGCCGCTCCACCAACGGCTGGAAGGTGTTTCCGGTGGGCCTGCTGTACGCAGTGATCTACTACCTGGTGTTCGACTTCTGCATCCGCCGCTTCAACCTCAAGACTCCGGGCCGTGAAGACAGCCCCACCAGTGAGAAGAGCGAGCTGAGCGTCGACCAGCGTGCCGCAGCCTACATCAAGGCCCTCGGCGGCGCGGGCAACCTGATTACCGTCGGCGCCTGCACCACTCGCCTGCGTCTGGAACTGGCAGACCGCAACCTGGCTTCGGACAGCGAACTCAAGGCCCTGGGCGCCATGGCCGTGGTGCGCCCAGGCAAGGGCGGCAGCTTGCAAGTGGTGGTGGGGCCAATGGCCGACAGCATCGCCGACGAGATCCGTCTGGCGTCACCCGATTCGGCCCAGGCTGCGGTGGCACAGACCGTTGTTGAAGAAGCCGCGCAGATCGATATTTCCACCCAGGAAGCCCAGCAGTGGCTGAACGCCCTGGGCGGCCGGGACAATCTGGTGCAGATGGATTGCGTGGCCCTGACCCGGTTGCGGGTGCAGGTGAGCGATAGCCGCAGCCTGTCGGAGTCGGCGCTCAAGAGCCTGGGCTGCCAGGGTACGCGGCGCATGGAGGGAGATGTCTGGCACGTGGTGATTGGCGAGAAGGCCGGGGGATTGCAAGCGGCTCTGCAAACGCTGCTGCACAGGAAGGTGGAGGCGGGAGCCTGAAGACGCCTTCGCCGGCAAGCCGGCTCCTACAGGCGAAGGCCCACAAAAAAGCCCGCTGACCGTGTCCGGTTCAGCGGGCTTTTTATCGGTGGATAACCT
>NZ_MOAK01000086.1:340819-346186 GCF_003732485.1 Pseudomonas protegens | reverse complement strand
CTGCTTGAGGGCCGCCACTGCATCAGCAATCAGTTCATCGGCCACCACCAGCTCGACTTTCCATTCCTCCACTCGCTCCACCTGGCCGGTCTGCCCGAGAAACGGCTGGCTGCCGTTCAACGGGCGAAACTGGCCCTGGCCGAGCACCTGCCAGGCGCACTGGTCATAGGCGCCGATACGTCCGCCACCGGCGGCAAATACGGCGCTCTTGACCAACTCCACATGGCTGGGAGGCACGAAGAAGCTGAGCTTGTACATCAGCCTCAGTTCACCCAGGCGCGAGCGTTGCGGAACATGCGCATCCACGCCGCATCTTCGTTCCAGTCATCCGGACGCCAGGAGTTCTGCACGGCACGGAATACCCGCTCAGGGTGCGGCATCATGATGGTGACGCGACCGTCGCGGCTGGTGAGGCCGGTGATCCCGCGCGGCGAACCGTTCGGGTTGGCCGGGTAACGCTCGGTGACCTTGCCGTGGTTGTCGACGAAGCGCAGGGCCACGCAACCGGACAGATCGGCTTCCAGCAGCGCCTCTGCGCTTTCGAACTCCGCATGGCCTTCACCGTGGGCGATGGCGATCGGCATCCGCGAACCGGCCATGCCCTGCAGGAAGATCGAGTTCGACTCCTGGACCTGGACCATGGCCACCCGGGCTTCGAATTGCTCGGAGCGGTTGCGCACGAAGTGCGGCCAGAACTCGCTACCCGGGATCAGCTCGTGCAGGTTGGACATCATCTGGCAACCGTTGCACACACCCAGGGTGAAGCTGTCGGTACGTTCGAAGAAGCCCTGGAAGGCATCCCGCGCGCGGCTGTTGAACAGCGCCGACTTGGCCCAGCCTTCACCGGCACCCAGTACGTCGCCATAGGAGAAGCCGCCGCAGGCAACCATGCCCTTGAAGTCGTTGAGGTCGACACGACCGGCGAGGATATCGCTCATGTGCACGTCGATGGCGTTGAAGCCGGCGCGGTCAAAGGCCGCTGCCATTTCCACCTGGCCGTTGACGCCCTGCTCACGCAACACCGCCACCTGAGGACGCACGCCTTTCTTGATGTAAGGCGCGGCGATGTCCTGATTGACGTCGAAGCCCAGCTTGACGCTCAGGCCCGGGTTGTCTTCTTCCAGCAGGACGTCGAATTCCTGCTCGGCGCAGTCGGCGTTGTCCCGCAGGCGCTGGATCTGGTAGCTGGTTTCTGCCCACTGACGCTGTAACAGACGACGCTGGCCGGTGAATACGCTTTCGCCGTTGTAGGAGATGCTCACTTCACCGTTGTTGATCGGCTGGCCGATCACGGCCACGCAGTCGCCCAGACCGGCGGCGCTGAACTGGGCCAGCACGTCGGGAGTGGCGTCCTGACGCACCTGGATCACCGCACCCAGCTCTTCGTTGAACAGGATGGCGGCGATTTCCGCAGCGTTTTCCGCTACAGCGTCGAGGCTCAGGTTCAGGCCGCAGTGACCGGCGAAGGCCATTTCCACGGCGCTGACCAGCAGGCCGCCATCGGAACGGTCGTGGTAGGCCAGCAGGTGACCGTCGGCATTGAGGCCCTGGATTACTGCGAAGAAGGCTTTCAGGTCCTCAGCGTCATCGACGTCCGGCGCCTGGCTGCCGAGCTTGCCGTGGGTCTGGGCCAGGATCGAGGCGCCCATGCGGTTCTGACCGCGACCGAGGTCGATCAGGATCAGGTCGGTGGTGCCCTTGTCCATGCGCAGTTGCGGGGTCAGGGTCTGGCGGATGTCCGCGACCGGTGCGAAGCCGGTGACGATCAGCGACAGCGGCGAGGTGACGCTCTTGTCCACGCCCTCTTCGTTCCAGCGGGTGGCCATGGACATGGAGTCCTTGCCCACCGGGATGGTGATGCCCAGTTCTGGGCACAGCTCCATGCCCACGGCCTTGACGGTGTCGTACAGACGCGCGTCTTCACCCGGGTGGCCGGCTGCGGACATCCAGTTGGCAGAGAGCTTGATGTCGCTGATCTTGTTGATGCGCGAGGCCGCGATGTTGGTCAGGGTCTCGCCGATAGCCATGCGGCCGGACGCCGGGGCATCCAGCAGGGCCAGCGGAGTACGCTCGCCCATGGCCATGGCTTCACCGGTGTAGACGTCGAAGCTGGTGGCGGTCACGGCCACGTCAGCCACCGGCACCTGCCATGGGCCGACCATCTGGTCGCGAGCCACGAGGCCGGTGATGGTGCGGTCACCGATGGTGATCAGGAAGCTCTTGCTGGCCACGGCCGGGTGATGCAGGACGCGCTCGATGCTCTCGGCGATATCCAGGGTACTTGGATCGAAATCGTCACCCAACTCGGTTTCTCGAACCGCCGAACGGTGCATGCGCGGGGCCTTGCCCAGCAGCACTTCCAGCGGCATGTCCACCGGGCTGTTGCCGAAGTGGCTGTCGGTCACGGTCAGCTGTGGCTCGGCAGTGGCTTCGCCGACCACCGCGAATGGGCAGCGCTCACGCTCGCAGATGGCCTTGAAGCGTTCGAAGTCTGCCGCGCCCACCGCCAGAACATAACGCTCCTGGGATTCGTTGGACCAGATTTCGTGCGGGGCCATGCCCGGCTCGTCGTTGGGGATGTTGCGCAGTTCGAAGCGACCGCCACGGCCGCCGTCGTTGACCAGTTCCGGGAAGGCGTTGGACAGGCCACCGGCGCCCACGTCGTGGATGAAGCTGATGGGGTTGTTGTCCCCCAGCTGCCAGCAACGGTCGATGACTTCCTGGCAACGGCGTTCCATTTCCGGGTTTTCACGTTGTACCGAAGCAAAATCCAGGTCCGCCGAGCTGGTGCCGGTGGCCATGGAGGATGCGGCGCCGCCGCCCAGGCCGATGAGCATGGCCGGGCCGCCGAGGACGATCAGCTTGGAGCCGACGGTGATCTCGCCTTTCTGCACGTGCTCGTCACGGATATTGCCCATGCCGCCCGCCAGCATGATCGGCTTGTGGTAGCCACGAACTTCATCGCCACGAGGGGTGGTAATGGATTGCTCGAAGGTACGGAAATAACCGGTCAGGGCCGGACGGCCGAATTCGTTGTTGAACGCAGCACCACCCAGTGGGCCTTCGATCATGATGTCGAGGGCGGTGACGATGCGCTCTGGCTTGCCATACGGCACTTCCCAAGGCTGTTCGAAGCCCGGGATCTGCAGGTTGGACACGGTAAAGCCGGTGAGACCGGCTTTCGGCTTGGCGCCGCGACCGGTGGCGCCTTCGTCACGGATTTCGCCGCCGGAACCGGTGGAAGCGCCGGGGAATGGAGCAATGGCGGTCGGGTGGTTGTGGGTCTCGACCTTCATCAGGATGTGCACCGGCTCCTGCACCGCGCCGTATTGGCGGGTCTCAGGGTTCGGGTAGAAACGCCCGGCAACGGAACCGACGATGACCGCCGCGTTGTCCTTATAAGCAGACAGCACACCTTCGCTGTGCATCTGGTAGGTGTTCTTGATCATGCCGAACAGGCTTTTTTCCTGGCTCTGGCCGTCGATATCCCAACTGGCGTTGAAGATCTTGTGGCGGCAATGCTCGGAGTTGGCCTGGGCGAACATCATCAGTTCGATGTCGTGGGGATTGCGCTTGAGGCCCTGGAAGGCGCTCATCAGGTAATCGATTTCGTCTTCGGCCAAGGCCAGGCCCAGTTCGCTGTTGGCCTGCTCGAGGGCGGCGCGGCCACCGCCGAGAATGTCGATGGCCGTCAGCGGCTTGGGTTCGGCGTGGCTGAACAGGCCGGCAGCCTGTTCCAGGTTACCCAGGACGATCTGGGTCATGCGATCGTGCAACGCTTCGGCGATCAACTGTGCGTCAGCGTCGCTGAATTCACCGGCGACGTAGAAAGCGATGCCGCGCTCCAGGCGCTGGATCTTCGCCAGGCCGCAGTTACGGGCGATGTCGCTGGCCTTGCTCGACCAGGGCGAGATGGTGCCGAAACGCGGCAGGACCAGGAACAGACGGCCGGTCGGCTCTTGTACCGGAACGCTGGGGCCGTACTTCAGAAGGCGCGCAAGCACCTGCTGTTCGTCGCCGGTCAGGACGCCGGTGACTTCGGCGAAGTGAGCGAATTCAGCATACAAGCCACTGACAGCCGGAACCTTCTGGCTCAGTTGCTCAAGGAGTTTGCTGTGGCGAAAGGCAGAAAGGGCAGGAGCGCCGCGCAGGATCAACATCTTCGGGACAGCCTCGGGAAGGGGGTGTGCTTTGAGGCCGTGCATTCTAACGTAAACCGTTGGCATCGGCACTCGAAACGCAAACCGGGGTGCCCCCGGACGTCGGCCCGGACCCGACGGCCTATAACAAAGGCTCATCAAGGTCATTACCGTGGGTTATTTTAATCGTCACATTGACGGTCGAAGCCCCATTCTTGAGGCCTCCAGCCCAGCCCGCCCAGCACTAGCAGACAAGCCCTTCGCTGTCGAGATATGGCGGCCGTTATCCTTTGCGTATACTGCGCCAATGTTTTCCCCTATGGCTTTACGTCCGCGCTGCGCCAAGTGGCTCATCGTAACCGGACTCTTCCTGATGCTCGGCGCCTGTGTTGAGAAACCCAGCACCCTTGAGCGCGTAAAGGAGGATGGTGTGCTGCGGGTGATCACCCGTAACAGCCCCGCCACCTACTTTCAGGACCGCAACGGTGAAACCGGCTTCGAGTACGAGCTGGTGAAGCGCTTCGCCGACGATCTGGGGGTGGAGCTGAAGATCGAGACCGCCGACAACCTCGACGATCTGTTCGACCAGTTGGGCCAACCCAAGGGCCCGGTGCTGGCCGCCGCCGGCCTGGTGAGCAGCGAACAGCGCAAGCAGCAAGTCAGGTTTTCCCATCCGTATCTGCAAGTCACCCCGCAAGTCATCTATCGCAATGGCCAGTCCCGGCCCACCAGCGCCCAAAATCTGGTGGGCAAGCGCATCATGGTGCTCAAGGGCAGCAGCCACGCCGAGCAACTGGCGGAACTCAAGCTCAAGTACCCCGGGATCGAATACGAAGAATCCGACGCCGTGGAAGTCGTGGACCTGCTGCGCATGGTGGACGAGGGGCAGATCGACCTGACCCTGGTGGACTCCAACGAACTGGCGATGAATCAGGTGTACTTCCCCAACGTGCGGGTGGCCTTCGACCTGGGGGACGCCCGCAGCCAGAGCTGGGCGGTGGCCGCCGGTGACGACAACAGCCTGCTCAACGAAATCAACAGTTTCCTCGACAAGGTCGAGAAAAACGGCACCCTGCAACGCCTCAAGGACCGCTATTACGGTCACGTGGACGTGCTCGGTTATGTCGGCGCCTACACCTTCGCCCAGCACCTGCAGCAGCGCCTGCCCAAGTACGAGAAGCATTTCAAGGCCTCGGCCAAGCAGGAAAAGGTCGACTGGCGACTACTG
>NZ_MOAK01000086.1:338611-340697 GCF_003732485.1 Pseudomonas protegens | reverse complement strand
AGCAGAGCATCAGCGGCGGCGCCAAGTACCTGGCCTATATCAAGGAACAACTGGACGACAAGATCGAGGAGCCGGACCGCACCTGGTTCGCCCTCGCCGCCTACAACGTCGGCACCGGCCACCTGGACGACGCCCGCAAGCTGGCGGAGAAGGAAGGCCTGAACCCGAACAAGTGGCTGGATGTGAAGAAGATGCTGCCACGGCTGTCGCAGAAGCAGTGGTACAGCAAGACCCGCTACGGCTATGCCCGAGGCGGCGAGCCGGTGCATTTCGTGGCCAACATCCGCCGCTACTACGACATCCTGACCTGGGTGACCCAGCCGCAGCTGGAAGGCGATCAGGTTGCCGAGGGCAACCTGCATGTGCCGGGGGTCAACAAGACCAAGCCGACGGAAGAAAATCCGCCGCTCTAAAAGCATTCGCCGGCAAGCCGGCTCCTACAGAGGTTGTGTAGGAACCGGCGTGCCGACGAAGACCATTCAGGCCTTGGCCGCAGCCGCCAGGATCAACGCTTTCATCTCGGCCACCGCGCCCTTGAAACCGACGAACAGCGCATGAGCCACCAGGGCGTGGCCGATGTTCAGCTCATTGATGCCCTTGATC
The DNA here is from genome assembly GCF_003732485.1 of Pseudomonas protegens. Classification (GTDB taxonomy): domain Bacteria; phylum Pseudomonadota; class Gammaproteobacteria; order Pseudomonadales; family Pseudomonadaceae; genus Aquipseudomonas; species Aquipseudomonas protegens_B. The sequence continues at coordinate 340,094 of NZ_MOAK01000086.1, read as the reverse complement.
GCCGCCACCGCTTCAACGTTGTGGTAATGCAGGCCATGGCCGGCATTGACGATCAGCCCCTGAGCCAGGCCCACGGCAACCCCGTCGACGATACGCTGCAGCTCATCCGCCACTTCACTCGGCGTCTGGGCATCGGCATAGCGCCCCGTGTGCAACTCGATGGCCGGCGCGCCGACGCGCCTGGAGGCCTCGATCTGACGCTCGTCGGCGTCGATGAACAGGGACACTTCGGAACCGATTTTCGACAGCCGCTCCACCGCCGCCTTGATCCGCGCCTCCTGCCCCGCCACATCCAGGCCGCCTTCAGTGGTCAGCTCCTGGCGGGTTTCCGGTACCAGGCAGATATGCGCCGGACGGATACGCTCGGCAAAAGCCATCATCTCTTCGGTGACGCCCATCTCGAAATTCATGCGGGTCTGCAGCACGTCCTTGAGCAGCAGCACGTCGCGTTCCTGGATATGCCGACGGTCTTCGCGCAGGTGCACGGTGATGCCGTCGGCGCCCGCCTCTTCCGCGTCCAGCGCGGCCTTGACCGGGTCAGGGTAACGAGTGCCGCGGGCCTGGCGCAGGGTGGCAACGTGATCGATATTCACGCCGAGAAGAATGCGATTGCTGGTGGTCACGAAAGCGCTCCTGAATAAATGAAGATTCGGCGCACAGCATACGGGGAGAACAGGGTCTGTTGCCATTTGCTCGAACGCAGAATGGCGGCGCCTGGCGGGCAATCGCTGCGGGTCGCCAAACGATAGCCACGCCTAGGGCTTGCGAAACAGCTCGCGACTGACCAGGGGGCGCCCGCCCAGATGCACTGCCAGGGCCTGACGCATCAGGCGCTTGGCTGCCGACAACGCGCCGGGAGCACTCCAGTCGGCCTCGGCCATGGCCAACAGTTCGGTGCCGTTGAACAGGCCAGGTTGCAACAGGAACACCTGCTCCAGGCCGGCATCCACCTGCAGGCGATACAGGCCGTCGCCGACAATGGGCGCGCCGTGGATGTCGCTGTCCAGGGCGAAGCCATAACCCAAATCATCCAGCAAGCGCCATTCGAAGGCCCGCAGCAGGGGCTCCAGGGGCCGTCCTTCAGCCAGGGCCAGCAAGGTTGCGGCGTAGTGGTCGAATACTGCCGGATGGGGATCTTCCGCCGGCAGCAGGCGGATCAGCAGTTCATTCAGGTACAGACCGCTAAACAGCGCTTCGCCATTGAGCCAGGAGGCAATGCCGGCACTCTCCATGCGCCCGACGTTCTTCAGTTCGCCGCGGCCGCGAAATTCGACCTCCAGAGGGACGAAGGGTCGCGCCAGGGTACCGGCCTTGCCCCGTGCATTACGCAGCACAGCGCGCAGACGACCTTGGGGAGTAAGGAAATCCACCAGTGCGCTGCTTTCGCGGTAGGCGCGGCTGTGCAGGACGTAGGCGAGTTGGCCGACTGGGGCGTTGCTGGACATGGTTGCGGGGGATCTCAGGAGAAGAGAGGGAACCGGGT
>NZ_MOAK01000086.1:328333-338588 GCF_003732485.1 Pseudomonas protegens | reverse complement strand
AGCCGGCTCCTACAGGAAGGTGTAGGAGCCGGCTTGCCGGCGAAGGGCATCAGAGGTCGCCGTAGCCCAGGGAGCGCAAGGCGCGCTCGTCGTCGGACCAGCCGCCCTTGACCTTGACCCAGAGGTTGAGCATGACCTTGGAGTCGAACAGCAGCTCCATGTCCTTGCGCGCTTCCATGCCGATGCGCTTGATCCGCTCACCCTTGTCGCCAATGATGATTTTCTTCTGGCCATCGCGCTCGACGAGGATCAAGGCGTGGATGTGCAGGGTCTTGCCCTGCTGCTTGAACTCTTCGATCTCCACGGTGATCTGGTACGGCAGCTCGGCACCGAGCTGGCGCATGATCTTCTCGCGCACCAGTTCGGCGGCGAGGAAGCGGCTGCTGCGGTCGGTGATCTGGTCTTCCGGGAAGAAGTGATCGTTCTCCGGCAGGTGCTTGGCGATCAGGCCTTCCAGGGCTTCGAGGTTGTGCCCCTGCTGTGCGGAAACCGGCACGATCTCGGCGTTCGGCAGTTGTTCCTGCAGCCAGGTCAGGTGCGGCATCAGCTCGGCCTTGTCCTCGATGCGATCGGTCTTGTTGATCGCCAGGATTACCGGGCCCTGCACGTACTGCACACGCTCCAGCACCAACTGATCCTCGTCGGTCCACTTGGTGCGGTCCACCACGAAGATCACCACGTCCACGTCTTTCAAGGCCGCCGAAGCGGTCTTGTTCATGTAGCGGTTGAGGGCTTTTTCGTTGCTCTTGTGCATGCCGGGGGTGTCGACATAGATCGCCTGGATGGCGCCTTCGGTCTTGATCCCGAGCATGTTGTGGCGTGTGGTCTGAGGCTTGCGCGAAGTGATCGCCAGCTTCTGGCCGAGGATGTGGTTGAGCAGCGTCGACTTGCCCACGTTGGGGCGGCCGACGATGGCGACATAGCCACAGCGTGTTGCGGTTGAATCAGTCATGGCCATTCTCCACGCCCAGGGCAATCAGTGCTGCGGCGGCCGCTACCTGTTCGGCAATACGACGGCTCACACCCTGACCTCGGCTTTTTTCATTCAATAAGGTGACTTCACATTCAACGAAGAATGTCCGGCAGTGCGGTTCGCCCTGGATATCCACCACTTCGTAGCGCGGCAGTTCACAAGCGCGAGACTGGAGGAACTCCTGCAGCCGGGTCTTGGGGTCCTTGTTGGTGTCCACCAGGGTCAGGCTCTCGAACTCCGAGGCCAGCCAGGACAGCACACGGTCACGGGCAGTTTCCATGCCGGCGTCCAGGTAGATCGCACCAATCAGGGCTTCCAGGGCATCGGCAAGGATCGATTCACGACGGAAACCGCCGCTCTTCAACTCGCCGGAGCCCAGGCGCAGGTATTCGCCCAGGTCGAAACCACGAGCCAGTACCGCCAGTGTTTCACCTTTCACCAGGCGGGCGCGCAAACGCGACAGCTGGCCTTCGCGGGCCTGGGGGAAGCGCTCGAACAACGCCTCGCCGGCCACGAAGTTGAGGATGGCATCACCGAGGAATTCCAGGCGTTCGTTGTTACGCCCGGCAAAGCTGCGATGGGTGAGGGCCAGGAGCATCAGTTCCTGATCCTTGAAGGTATAACCGAGCTGACGCTCGAGACGGCTCAAAGAAACGCTCACGGTTTACCCACGCTGATTTCGTTGCCGAAACTCGCCATCCTAGGGGCCGCGCACGAGGTGCGGGTGGCAATTAACGCTGTGTTCAAATCCACATCCTGAATATCGTTGACTGCGTGCTTCTGGCCTTAAGGCTGTTACGCGATGCCCGAGGGCAAGGGCGTTTTATACAAGAGCCAGAAAAGCATTCGGCGCTGTGTTCAACAGCGCCGTGTGTGATTACTTGATCAGGCCAACCCGCGAGAAGTTCGGCAGGTGGCTGAGTTTCGGTTCGGGCCAGCTCATCCAGACTGCGAAGGCCTTGCCGACGATATTCTTGTCGGGAACCATGCCCAGCAGGTCCTTGGGAATACTTGGATCGTCCCAGTAGCGACTGTCGTTGGAGTTGTCGCGGTTGTCGCCCATCATGAAGTAGTGTCCGGCGGGAACCACCCAACGACCGTCCGGAGTGGCCCGGTAGCGACTCATTTCCTTGCGGATCAAGTGCTCGGCGGCGCCCAGTTTTTCCTTGTACAGCTCGGCGCTGCCCAGGGTCCCGGGTTCAGCCCCGACCAACTGCTCTGCCACCGGCTGACCGTTGACGAACAGGTGCTTGTCGCTGGTGTAGCGCACTTCATCCCCCGGCAGGCCGACCACACGCTTGATGTAGTTGACGTTCGGGTCGCTTGGATAGCGGAACACCATCACATCGCCGCGCTGCGGATCACCGACTTCGATGACTTTCTTGTCGATCACCGGCAGGCGGATCCCGTAAGAAAACTTGTTCACCAGAATGAAGTCGCCCACATCCAGGGTCGGCTTCATCGAGCCCGATGGAATCTGGAACGGTTCCACCAGGAACGAACGCAGCACCAGGACAATGAACAGCACCGGAAAGAACGACTTGCCGTATTCAACCAGCAGCGGTTCCTTGCTCAGCTTCTCGACCACCAGCCCATCCGGCTGGCTGACGCTGCCCTGATAGTTGGCGATGGCCGAGCGCCGACGCGGTGCCAGAAACACCAGGTCGAGCAACGCCAAGAGACCGCAGACAAAGACAGCGATGACCAGCAACAGCGGGAAATTTAGTGACATAGGACCTAACTATCCAACCTGAGCACAGCAAGGAAGGCTTCTTGTGGAATTTCCACGTTGCCCACTTGCTTCATGCGTTTCTTACCGGCCTTCTGCTTTTCCAACAGCTTGCGCTTACGGCTGACGTCGCCGCCGTAGCATTTGGCCAGTACGTTCTTTCTGAGAGCCTTGACGGTTGTCCGCGCCACAATCTGCCCGCCAATGGCGGCCTGGATTGCCACGTCAAACATCTGCCGAGGAATCAGTTCCTTCATCTTCTCGGTCAACGCACGCCCTTTGTAGTGGGCGTTGTCACGGTGGACGATCAACGCCAGGGCGTCGACTTTCTCACCGTTGATCAGCACATCCAGCTTCACCAGATTAGCCGATTGATAACGGTCGAAATGGTAATCCAGCGAAGCATAGCCGCGGCTGGTGGATTTCAGGCGGTCAAAGAAGTCCAGTACCACTTCGTTCATCGGCAGATCGTAGGTCACCTGGACCTGGCTACCGAGGAACAGCATGTCGTGCTGCACGCCACGCTTCTCGATGCACAGGGTTATGACGTTGCCCAGGTGCTCTTGCGGCACAAGAATGTTGGCCCGCACGATCGGCTCGCGCATGTCTTCAATCGCCGACAGATCCGGAAGTTTGGACGGGTTGTCGACATAAATCGTTTCACCGTTCTTCAGCAGCAGCTCGAAGATCACCGTCGGCGCGGTGGTAATCAGGTCCAGGTCGTATTCGCGCTCCAGGCGCTCCTGGATGATCTCCATGTGCAGCATGCCGAGGAAGCCGCAACGGAAGCCGAAGCCCAGGGCGTCGGAGCTTTCCGGGGTGTACTGCAGCGACGAGTCGTTGAGGGTGAGCTTCTGCAACGCTTCGCGGAAATCCTCGAAGTCGTCGGAGCTGACCGGGAACAGGCCGGCATAGACCTGCGGCTGGATGCGCTTGAAGCCAGGCAGCACTTCCACGTCCGGAGTCGAGCTCAGGGTCAGGGTGTCACCCACCGGCGCACCGTGAATGTCCTTGATGCCGGCAATGATGAAGCCCACTTCACCGGCCTTGAGGTCGGTGGTGGCGGTGTGTTTCGGGTTGAAGACGCCGACGCTGTCCACCAGGTGGATCTTGCCGGTGGATTTCACCAGGATCTTGTCGCCCTTCTTCACCCGGCCGTGACGCACACGCACCAGGGACACAACGCCCAGGTAGTTGTCGAACCAGGAGTCGATGATCAGCGCTTGCAGCGGGTCTTCGATATTGCCGGTAGGTGCCGGAATGGTGGTCACCAGGCGCTCGAGCACCTCGTCCACACCCAGGCCGGTCTTGGCGCTACAGGTCACGGCGTCGGTGGCATCGATGCCGATGATCTTCTCGATCTCTTCCTTGACCCGCTCAGGATCGGCCTGGGGCAGGTCGATCTTGTTCAGCACCGGCATCACTTCCAGGCCCTGCTCGATGGCGGTGTAGCAGTTGGCAACCGACTGGGCTTCAACGCCCTGGCCGGCGTCCACCACCAGCAGTGCACCTTCACAGGCCGCCAGGGAGCGACTGACTTCATAGGTGAAGTCCACGTGGCCCGGGGTATCGATGAAGTTCAGCTGGTAGGTAATGCCATCTTTGGCTTTGTAATAGAGGGTGACGCTGTGGGCCTTGATGGTGATCCCGCGCTCACGCTCAAGGTCCATGGAGTCCAGAACCTGGGCTTCCATTTCGCGCTCGGCCAGGCCGCCGCACATCTGGATGAAGCGATCGGCCAGAGTCGACTTGCCATGGTCAATGTGGGCGATGATGGAGAAATTGCGGATATGACTCAAATCACTCACGGATGAACACTCAAAAAGGCTGCAGGCAGGGCCCGCCGAAAAATAGCCGGGAATTGTACCTGATACTCGGCACGAGCGTCACGCTCGCCTGTCAGCGTTTGTCAAATGCAAAAACGCCCCGATCCAGGGACCGGGGCGTTGCGCTAAAAACCTGACAGAGCCGCTGAATCAGCCGGCCCGACGCAATAGCCAGAAGCCTGCGATGGCACAGATACCCGCCGGCACCAGCACTGCGAACAGCGGCGAGAAGCCGAACACCAGGCTCGAAGGCCCCAGCAGGTCCTGGGCGATGCGGAAGGTGAAACCCACCAAGACGCCCGTGAATACTCGCTGACCCAGGGTCACCGAACGCAGCGGTCCGAAAATGAAGGAAATCGCCATCAGCACCAGGGCCGCCGTCACCAGCGGCTGCAGCACCTTGACCCAGAACGCCAGCCAGTAGCGACCATTGTTCAGGCCCTGATCGGCCAGATAATGGATATAGCCCCACAGACCCGTGATGGACAGGGATTCCGGCGCCATGACCACGGTGCTCAGCAGTTGCGGGCTCAGAGCCACGTCCCAACGCTCGTCGGGCACGCTGATGACCTCGGTGTGACCTTCACGGAAATAGGTGGTGGTGACATCCGTCAGTTGCCAGTAGTTCTCGTGGAAACGTGCCTGACGGGCAAAACTCGACGACAACATGTGGTGATTGTCATCGAAGTGGTAGCGAGTCACGCCATACAGCAGACCATTGGGCTGCACTGCGTTGATATGGATGAACTCCTCGCCCTGACGGTGCCACAGGCCGTGCTTGGAGCTCTGGGCATCACCGGATCCCAGGGCCAGGGCCCGACTGGCCTGAGCCTGGGTCTCGGTGGCCGGCGCTACGTATTCGCCCACCAGCACGCCCACCAGCATCAGCACCAGCATGGGTTTCATCACCGCCCAGACGATACGACCGACAGAGACGCCGGCAGCACGCATGATGGTCAATTCGCTGTTGCTGGCCAGAGAGCCAAGACCGATCAGACAGCCGATGAGCCCGGCCATCGGCAACATTTCATAAACTCGACGCGGCGCAGTGAGGGCCACGTAGCTCATTACATCCACCACGGTATAAGTTTCGCTGACAGCCCCCATCTCATCGATGAAGGCAAACAGCGACGCCAGCCCGAGGATGATCCCCAGGACCGCGAGAATAGCCATGAACACACTGCTACCGATGTAGCGATCGAGCTTAACCACGAGCCATCTCCTTCATGCTGCGACGACTCGCCATTTTCAAACGCAACGGTTCCCAGTACATCAAGCCCAGGCCAATCGCCAGGAACAGCAGGTGAACCCACCACAGCCCCAGGGCCGGCGAGATCTTGCCTTTTTCCATGGCGCCACGTACCGCGATCAGGATAGTCAGGTACGCCATATACAGCAGGATGGCCGGGATCAGCTTGAGGAAGCGGCCCTGGCGCGGGTTGACCCGGGACAACGGCACCGCCATCAAGGTCACGATAAACACCAGCAATGGCAGGGACAGGCGCCATTGCAGCTCGGCACGGGCCCGCAGGTCATCCTTGCCAATCAGGTCAGCAGTGGGCATGGCATCGCGATCAGTGACTTCGTCGCTGACATCCGGCCGCTCCAGCAACACGCCATAAGTGTCGTACTTGATCACCCGGTAGTTGGCTTCGCCTGGATTGCCATCATAGCGATAGCCGTTTTCCAGGATCAGGTAGCGATTACCGTCGGGACGAATGTCCTGGTGCCCCTTCTCGGCCACCAGCACCGAAATGCCCTGGTCCTTTTTCTCCCGGCTCAGACGCTTTTCGGAGATGAACACCCCGGAAAGATTGGTGCGGTCCTCGGACAGCTGCTCGGTGTAGGTCACCCGAGTGCCATCATTGAGCGCCTGGAAGCGGCCGGCCACCAGGGTGTCGAACTCGGTCAGGGCGTCCTGCTTGTTCAGCAGCAACTGGAACTGGTTAGCCCCCTGCGGCGCCAGGCTCAGGCTCAACCAGGCCACCAGCAGGGCCACCAGGGCCGCCGGGATCATGGTAATGCCCAGCAGACGCTGCTGGCTCATGCCGGTAGCCGACAACACGGTCATCTCGCTTTCGAGATAGAGCCGGCCGTAAGCCAGGAGAATGCCCAGGAACAGCCCCAATGGCAGGATCAGTTGCAAGAAGCCCGGCAGACGAAAGCCCATGATCAGGAACAGCGAGCCCGGGTCCAGGGCGCCCGAGGCGGCTTGTGCGAGGAACTTGACGAAGCGCCCGCTCATGATGATGACCAGGAGCACCGCACTCACGGCACTCAGGGTCAGCAGGATTTCGCGGGATAGATAACGAAAGACGATCAAACCAGACACTCCAGGGTTGTCAGGCTAAGGCGGCCGAACAAGCAAACGTATCGAGCCGGCCCCAAATGCAGGGCCGCCGAAAAAAGATGGCGCATTATCCTGTGATTGCGCGCGCCTGTCACGGAGGATGCTCACCCGGCGCTCTAAAGCGGAGAACTTGGCCAAGACGAGGGTTGTCAGCCGCAAGCGGCGAGGTTCAAACTGGCGGCTTTGTCGTCGGCAGCACGCGACGCCTTCTTCTATATAGATAAGCCCCGCGCCGGAGTCTTTCCTGCGCTCTTTGACCATTCATTCAGGGACCCAGACATGGAACTGGTTGTAAAAAGCGCTAGCCCGGAAACGTTGAAGACCGCCACCCTGGTGGTCGCCGTCGGCGAAGGCCGCAAACTCGGCAACGTGGCCAAGCAACTCGACGAACTCAGCGGCGGCGCCATCAGCGCCGTGCTCAAGCGCGGCGACCTGGCCGGCAAGGTCGGTCAGAGCCTGCTGCTGCACGGCGTGGCCAAGCTCAAGGCGGAGCGCCTGCTGCTGGTGGGTATCGGCAAGGATGAGGAACTGGGCGACCGCCCGTTCCGCAAGATCATCAGTGGCGTACTCGCCACCCTCAAGGGCCTGGGCGGCAGCGATGCCGTGCTGGCTCTGGACGAAGTCGTGGTCAAGGGCCGCGACAGCTACGGCAAGACCCGCCTGCTGGCAGAAACCCTGGTGGACGGTGGCTACGTATTCGACCGCTACAAGAGTCAGAAAGCCGAACCCCGTGCACTGAAGAAAATCACCCTGCTGACCATCAAGGCCGCCCAGGCCGAAGTCGAGCGCGGCGTGACCCACGCCCAAGCCATCGCCAAAGGCATGGCTTTTACCCGCGATCTGGGCAACCAGCCGCCGAACGTTTGCCACCCGACGTTCCTGGGTGAGCAGGCCAAGGCCCTGGGCAAGGAGTTCAAGGGTCTGAAAGTCGAAGTCCTCGACGAGAAGAAGATCAAGGAACTGGGCATGGGCTCGTTCTATGCCGTAGGCCAGGGCAGCGACCAGCCACCACGCCTGATCGTCATGCAGTACAACGGCGGCAAGAAGTCCGAGAAGCCGTTTGCCCTGGTGGGCAAGGGCATCACTTTCGACACCGGCGGCATCAGCCTCAAGCCGGGCGCCGGCATGGACGAAATGAAATACGACATGGGCGGCGCCGCCAGCGTGTTCGGCACCCTGCGTGCCGTGCTGGAACTGCAACTGCCGATCAACCTGGTCTGCATCCTGGCCTGCGCCGAGAACATGCCCAGCGGCGGCGCTGCACGGCCTGGCGATATCGTCACCACCCTGAGCGGCCAGACCGTGGAAATCCTCAACACCGACGCCGAAGGCCGACTGGTGCTGTGCGACGCCCTGACCTATGCCGAACGCTTCAAACCTCAGGCCGTGATCGACATCGCCACCCTGACCGGTGCCTGCGTGGTGGCCCTTGGCGCCCATACGTCCGGCCTGCTGGGCAACAACGACGAGTTGATCGGCCAACTGCTCAGCGCCGGCCAGCAAGCCGACGACCGCGCCTGGCAACTGCCGCTGTTCGACGAGTACCAGGAGCAACTGGACAGCCCGTTCGCCGACATCGCCAACATTGGCGGGCCGAAGGCCGGGACCATCACTGCCGCGTGCTTCCTCTCGCGCTTCACCAAGAACCTGAACTGGGCGCACCTGGATATCGCCGGCACCGCCTGGACCAGCGGCGGCAAGGACAAAGGCGCCACTGGCCGTCCTGTGCCCCTGCTGACCCAGTACCTGCTGGACCGCGCCAAAGCCTGAAAAACATGACCGCGGAGGGCGGCGCGTGAAGGCGCCGCCCTCTCCGGCTCAGGAACCCCAATGACCAAAGTCGACTTCTATATTCTTCCCAGCGCGGACCCTGCGGCGCGCCTGGATTTTGCCTGCAAGCTCACCGACAAGGCCTGGCGCATGGGCCATCGCATCTACCTGCATTGCAGCGATGCAGAGCAACGGGACGAGCTCGATGCCCGCCTGTGGCGCTTCAAGGGCGAAGCCTTCGTTCCCCACGGCCCGGCGGAAAACGAAGCCGACGGCCTGATCGTCCTCGGCCTGGGCCAGGACCCCGGCGAACACAACGACCTGCTGGTGAACCTGGACCTGAAAGTACCGACCTTCGCACCGCGCTTTGCCCGAATTGCCGAAGTGGTGGTGGAAGATCCGACTATTCGTCAGGCGGCCCGCGAGAGTTTCCGTTTCTATCGCGAACAGGGCTATCCTCTGCAAGATCACCGTTTACAGCGACTCTGAGCACCCGATGGACACTCCCAACCCGCAGCAAAAGCCCACGCACCTGCTGGACGACCTCGAGTCGATCCGCCAACTGCTCGGCGATGACAATCTGCAACCGCCGCTGCTTACCGAAACCGTGAGCGGCGAAGTGCAAATCCCCCTGCTGTTCGACATGGTGAGCAGCCAGCAACCTGCCGAAACCGAAGCCGCACCTGCAGCGCAAGCCAAACCGCAAGCTGCATCGACCCCGGCCCCAGCTCAAGTGGCAGCTCCTGCTCCTGCAGCCCACCCCGCCCCTGCCAGCAACAGCGCCGACGCTCTGCTGCACCTGGACACCGAACTGCGCGCCGCCGCACAGCTGATCATGCAAGACGTGATCGACGATTTCGCCCCGCACATCGAAACCGAAATCAAGCGCCGCCTCGACGCCCGCCTGGAACGCCTGCTCGCAGCAGCCACCAGCGGCAAGCCGTAGCCGCAGCAACAAGCTACGCCCCCAAGCTGCCGGAAAAATACGGCCAGGCGCCCCTTGCGACTTAAAGCGTGCCACTTGGACTGCTGTCCAGTGGCTTGCAACTGCCCCCCTCCGCTATACTTCCCGGCTTTTCCTGAATAAATGCCAATAGGGTCCCGCCGCGCATGGATAAGACCTACCAGCCGCACGCCATTGAAACTTCCTGGTACCAGACCTGGGAGTCCGAGAACTACTTCGCCCCGCAAGGCGCGGGCGACTCCTACACCATCATGATCCCGCCGCCGAACGTCACCGGCAGCCTGCACATGGGCCATGGCTTCAACAACGCGATCATGGACGCCCTGATCCGCTTCCGCCGCATGCAGGGTCGCAACACCCTGTGGCAGCCGGGTACCGACCACGCCGGTATCGCCACGCAGATGCTGGTGGAGCGTCAGATCGAAGCCCAGGGCCAGAATCGCCATGATCTGGGCCGGGAAAAATTCCTCGAAAAAGTCTGGGAGTGGAAGGATCAGTCCGGGGGCAACATCAGCCGCCAGATCCGTCGCCTGGGCTCCTCCGTAGACTGGAGCCGCGAGCGCTTCACCATGGACGACGGTCTGTCGGAAGCGGTGAAGGAAGCCTTCGTCCGCCTGCACGAAGACGGCCTGATCTACCGCGG
>NZ_MOAK01000086.1:327881-328293 GCF_003732485.1 Pseudomonas protegens | reverse complement strand
TCTGGAAGTGGAAAACCACGACGAGAAAGGCTTCCTGTGGAACCTGCGCTACCCGCTGGCCGACGGCGCCAAGACCGCTGAAGGCAACGACTACCTGATCGTCGCCACCACCCGTCCGGAAACTATGCTCGGCGACTCCGCCGTCGCGGTGAACCCTGAAGACGAGCGCTACAAGGCCCTGATCGGCAAGTTCGTCGAACTGCCCCTGGTCGGCCGTCGCATCCCGATCATCGCCGACGATTACTGCGACCCCGAATTCGGCACCGGCTGCGTGAAGATCACCCCGGCCCACGACTTCAACGACTATGAAGTCGGCAAGCGCCACAACCTGCCGCTGCTCAACATCTTCGACAAGAACGCCGCCGTACTGCCGGCCTGCCAGGTGTTCAACCTGGACGGCAGCCTGAACGAC
>NZ_MOAK01000086.1:317155-327825 GCF_003732485.1 Pseudomonas protegens | reverse complement strand
CAGATCGTTGCCGCCTTCGACGCTGCCGGCCTGCTGGTCAGCGTCGACGACCACGCGCTGAAAGTGCCGAAGGGCGACCGCTCCGGCACCGTCATCGAGCCATGGCTCACCGACCAGTGGTACGTCTCCACCAAGCCGCTGGCGGAACCTGCCATCGCCGCCGTGGAAGACGGCCGCATCGCCTTCGTGCCCAAGCAGTACGAAAACATGTACTTCTCCTGGATGCGCGACATCCAGGACTGGTGCATCAGCCGCCAGCTGTGGTGGGGCCACCGCATTCCGGCCTGGTACGACGAGTCGGGCAAGGTCTATGTCGGCCGCGACGAAGCCGAAGTACGCGCCAAGCACAACCTCGGCCCGGACGTTGCCCTGCAGCAGGACAACGACGTGCTCGACACCTGGTTCAGTTCGGGCCTGTGGACTTTCTCCACCCTGGGCTGGCCGGAGCAGACCGACTTCCTCAAGACCTTCCACCCGACCGACGTGCTGGTCACCGGCTTCGACATCATTTTCTTCTGGGTCGCCCGGATGATCATGCTCACCATGCACCTGGTGAAGAACGAAGACGGCACGCCGCAGGTTCCGTTCAAGACCGTGTACGTGCACGGCCTGGTCCGCGACGGCCAGGGCCAGAAGATGTCCAAGTCCAAGGGCAACGTCCTCGACCCGCTGGACATCATCGACGGTATCGACCTGGAAACCCTGGTGCAGAAGCGCACCACCGGCCTGATGCAGCCCAAACTGCAGAAAGCCATCGAGAAGCAGACCCGCGCCGAATTCGCCGACGGCATCGCCAGCTACGGCACCGACGCCCTGCGCTTCACTTTCTGCTCCCTGGCCACCACCGGTCGCGACATCAAGTTCGACATGGGCCGCGTCGAGGGTTACCGCAACTTCTGCAACAAGATCTGGAACGCCGCGCGCTACGTACTGGACAAGGGCGAAGACTGCGGCCAGAACGGCGAGGCCTACGAGCTTTCCCTGGCGGACCGCTGGATCATCTCGCAACTGCAGCGCACCGAAGCTGAAGTGACCCGTCAGCTCGACCAGTTCCGTTTCGACCTGGCCGCCCAGGCCCTGTACGAGTTCATCTGGAACCAGTACTGCGACTGGTACCTGGAGCTGTCCAAGCCCGTGCTGTGGGACGAGAACTCGCCGATTGAACGCCAGCGCGGCACCCGTCGCACCCTGGTGCGCGTGCTGGAAGTGGCGCTGCGCCTGGCGCATCCGTTCATGCCGTTCATCACCGAGGAAATCTGGCAGCGCCTGGCACCGTTGGCCGGCGCCGAAGGCAAGACCATCATGCTGCAGCCTTGGCCGGTGGCCAATGAAGCACGCATCGACCAGGCCGCCGAAGACGACATCGAATGGCTCAAAGGCCTGATGCTCGGCACCCGTAACATTCGCGCGGAAATGAACATCGGCCCGGGCAAGCCCCTGGCCCTGTTCCTGAAGAATGTCAGCGCCGAAGACCAGCGTCGCCTGACCGAGAACGAAGCCTTGCTGAAGAAGCTGGCACGACTCGAATCCATCACTGTGCTGGGTGCCGGCGACGAAGCGCCGCTGTCCGCCACGGCTCTGGTGGGCGAGATGGAAGTGCTGGTGCCCATGGCCGGCCTGATCGACAAGGGCGCCGAACTGGCGCGCCTGGACAAGGAAATCCAGCGCCTGCAAGGCGAAGTGCAGCGAGTGGGCGGCAAGCTGTCCAACGCCTCCTTCGTCGACAAGGCGCCGGCCGAAGTGATCGAGAAGGAACGCGCCAAACTGGCCGAAGCCGAACAGGCTCTGGGCAAGCTGGCGGAGCAGCACGCACGGATCTCCAGCCTGTAACGGCGATTCGCGCAGTGTGAAAGAGGGAGGCCCGTACAGGCCTCCCTTTTTTATTGGCGGCAGATCGCTTTCGCTGGCAAGCCAGCTCCTACCAGTAGACGGTGCTTTGGCAGGGGCCGGCTTGCCGGCGGCGAAGCCTCCCGCCCCAACGCCGCAAGATATGGGACAATGCCCGCCACTTTGAACCAGCCCCGAATCGATCCCCCATGACCGCCCCCAGCACACCCAAGCCTGCGCGCAAAAAACCCAAGCCTGCCTCCCCAGCCAAAGCCGCCGCCCCCCGGGAAAAGGCCAGCCTGCATCCGCGCAATCGTCACCAGGGGCGTTACGACTTCCCGCAACTGATCAAGAGCACCCCGGAGCTGGGGCAATTCGTGATCCTCAATCCCTATGGCAAGGAAAGCATCGATTTTGCCGACCCAGCGGCCGTGCGGGTGTTCAACCGAGCCCTGCTCAAGGCCTTCTACGGCATTGCCCACTGGGACATTCCGGCGGACTTTCTCTGTCCACCCGTGCCCGGTCGCGCTGACTATGTGCACTTCCTCGCCGATCTGCTGGCCAGCCACAACCAGGGTGAAATCCCTCGTGGCGCGGCCGTGCGGGTACTGGATGTCGGCGTCGGCGCCAACTGCATCTACCCCCTGATCGGCTACAGCGACTACCGCTGGCAGTTCCTCGGTTCGGACATCGACAGCACCGCTCTGGCTGCGGCCAAGGCCATCGTCCAGGCCAACGGCTTGAACAAGGCCATCAACCTGCGCCAGCAAGGCAATCCCAGGCAGATCCTCACCGGTCTGCTGGAAAGCACCGAGCGTTTCGACCTGACGATGTGCAACCCGCCCTTCCATGCCTCCCTGGACGAAGCCACCCGCGGCAGCCAGCGCAAGTGGCGAGCCCTGGGCAAGGCCGATCCCAAGCGCAAGCTGCCGGTGCTGAACTTCGGCGGCCAGGCACGGGAACTCTGGTGCGAGGGCGGCGAGATCCGTTTCGTCAGTCAGTTGATCAGCGAGAGCGCGGGCGTCGGCCAGCAAGTGCTGTGGTTCAGCACCCTGGTGTCAAAGGCTTCGAACCTGCCGGCGATTGAAAGCGCACTGAAAAAGGCCGGAGCCCTGGAAAGCCAGGTGGTGGAAATGTCCCAGGGACAGAAACAGAGCCGCTTTGTCGCCTGGACCTTCAAGGACAAGGCACAGCAACAGGCCTGGAGTCAGGAACGCTGGGTCAGGAAGAACTAAAGAGGCGGGGGATTCAAAGACGATTCACCTTGCGTGAATCGGTGTCACACAAACCGTGCCCGGAAAACTTCTGAGCACGGTTTCACTGCAAGTATTACTTGTTAACAGCGTCGGTCAGGCCTTTAGCCACAACCAGCTTGATAACTTTCTTGGCAGCGATTTCGATGGCAGCGCCAGTCGATGGGTTACGGCCAGTACGGGCAGGACGCTCGGTCACTTTCAGTTTGCCGATACCTGGCAGAGTGATTTCGCCGCCATTTTCCAATTGATCAGCAACGATCTGAGCCAGTTGGTCCAGGGCGTTACGCGCGGTGGTTTTCGGCGCGTCGATAGCTTCAGCGATATCAGCGATCAGTTGGTCTTTAGTAATAGCCATTGTGGTGTTCCTTCCCTATCAAATTCATTTGGATTGCAGAGTGCAGTGTCAGCCATCGAGCCAGATCTTGTGAATCTGGCACCCCGGTTACAACCACGACAGATCGGGGTTATAGATACCGAAATCAGGGTTTGGTTCGACCCGACAAATGCTGAATGCACGCTTAACGCTGAGACATCGCGTAAGACGGGGCAAAACTAGCACACAGACGGGGAAATATCCGCCTCTACCTAGCCATTTGGTCAGCTTTATTGCTCTAAATCGGTAAAAAAATGCATAAGCCTTACCGACAGGCCGTTCATCGCCTGGCAAACCACGCCAAAACCAGCGGGTGCGGTACACTGGGCACTTTTTCGGGGAACCCGCCCTCCCCCTTCAATCAGCCGAGAAGCCCATGCCGATCCGTCATTGCATCGTCCACCTGATCGACAAAAAACCCGACGGCAGCCCCGCAGTTCTTCATGCCCGAGACTCCGAACTGGCAGAGTCCGCGGCCATCGAAAACATGCTCGCCGATCTCAATGAAAGCTATAACGCCAAACAGGGCAAAGCCTGGGGCCTGTTCCATCCCGAGTCCGGCGCTTTCCCCTTCAGCGGCTGGCTGAAGGAGTACCTGGACGGCGGCCAGGACTTCACCGCATTCAGCCGGGTGGCGGTGGAGCATCTGCAGAAGTTGATGGAAGAGTCGAACCTGTCGGTGGGTGGGCACGTGCTGTTTGCCCACTATCAACAAGGCATGACCGATTACCTGGCCATCGCCCTGCTGCACCACAGCGAAGGCGTGGCGGTGACCGATCAGCTGGACGTGACCCCGTCCCGCCACCTGGACCTGGGCCAACTGCACCTCGCCGCGCGGATCAACATCTCCGAGTGGCAGAACAACAAGCAGTCCAAGCAGTACATTTCCTTTATCAAGGGCAAGAACGGCAAGAAGGTCTCGGAGTACTTCCGCGACTTCATCGGCTGCCAGGAAGGCGTCGACGGCCCGGGCGAGACCCGCACCCTGCTCAAGGCCTTCAGCGACTTCGTTGAAAGCGAAGACCTGCCGGAAGAGTCGGCCCGGGAAAAGACCAAGACCCTGGTGGACTACGCCAGCAGCCAGGCCAAGCTCGGCGAACCCATGGGCCTGGAAGAACTCTCGGAACTGATCGACGAAGACCGCCCCAAGGCGTTCTACGACCACATCCGCAACAAGGATTACGGCCTGTCGCCGGAAATTCCTGCGGATAAACGCACCCTCAACCAGTTCCGCCGCTTCACCGGTCGCGCCGAAGGCCTGTCCATCAGCTTCGAGGCCCACCTGCTGGGCTCGAAGATCGAGTACGACGAAGAAGCCGGAACCCTGATCATCAAGGGCCTGCCGACCCAACTGACCGACCAGCTCAAGCGCCGCAACTGATGCTCCAGGGAGTACTGAGGAAGTTCCTGCTGATCCTGCTGGTGGTGGTGGTCTATCAGAACTGGGGCAAGATCGAGCGGCTGTTCAACCCTTCGGCGGTGGTCAGCCAAGAGATCCGTAACCAGGCCCGGGTCGTGCTCTATGCCACCGACTGGTGCGGCTACTGCAAGGCCACCCGGCGCTTTCTCGATCAGAAGGGCATTCCCTATCGGGAGTTCGACATCGAGAAAGATGCCGAGGCGCGCCAGGCCTACACAGCCCTGGGCGGTGCCGGGATTCCGATCCTGGATGTGAATGGCACCCTGCTTCGCACCTACGATCCCGATGCCATCATGGCGGCGCTGCAACCTCAGTAGGAGCCGGTGCCGGCGAAAGGGCCAGTAGATCGAGCATCGATCTTGAGGACGCCTTCGCTGGCAAGCCAGCTCCTACAAATGCGGATCACTGCGCCTGGATGCGGAAGCCCAGCCGCGGGAAGTGCACATGCACCACACCGGCACGCGAGTCTTCGCGACGCAGGATCAACTCTTCAGTGCCGGCGAACAGCAACTCTCCCGCCACCGGATCGACACCATAATCGGTGGCGGCAATCACCACCTGCTGGCCCGCCGTGAAGCCGTTGGGATCGACAAACTGCTCATCAGGCAGGGGGACCGGGGTAGCGCTGCGTGACACCTCAAGCGCTTCTTCGGCGCTCATCTCGGTGAACGAACCGTGGCCAAAGCCCAGCACCCGCGCCAGCCAGGCAGCCACCGCCGGATACGCGTCCACCAGAGGTGCCGTCACCGGCGTGCCCTTGAGAAACCAAAGGGGATGGGCCAGGGCGAAGTCGGCGATGGAGGGCTGGCCAAACAGGAAGTCCCCCGGCTCACGCTGCAGTTGCTGTTCCAGACGCGTCATGATGGCCGGCCATTGATGCTTGGCCTGTTCCAGGGGCAGGCGACTGGCGCTGCCGCCACTGAACAGCCCGGCACGGTCGGCCATGAACGCCTTGACCACTTCCGGCGGCATCTTGCCAAAACGCACGGCGGCGGACTCGGGCTGGAACACCAAGGTCACCGCGTGCTGGAACAACACCGAGTCGACCCAGGTGGCGAACGTTGCGCTGATCATTTCCTGGCCTTCGGGAAACAGCGCCGGCGAGGCCTTTTCCTGCTCCAGACGCCGGGCGATCAAGGCGGTGTCGCAGTAGATATCAGCACCAACCTGCAGTACCGGCGTCTTGCGATAGCCACCGGTCAGGGCGGTCAGATCAGGCTTGGGCATCACCGGGGAAATCTTCACGGAACGCCAGGACAGGCCCTTGAAGCCCAGGAGCAAGCGGGCTTTTTCCGCGAATGGAGAAGTCGGGTAATGGTGCAGGATCAACTCTGACATGCTGGGTTCCGCCGCAAGAGGGAGAACGCTGAGCTTAGCGCGCAATCCGTCGACGGCCTACAGATCCAATTGATGAGAACCTATCAGTCAGATTGATGCGGTTGCACCGGCAGAAGCCACCAGACATTCCTTGGCGCTTTTCCTGAGTTTCTTGATCAACCGCTCCTGACGCAGAGCCTCGCTCTTGTCCCGGCAGGCTTCGGTATAGACCAGCGCCACTGCGGGACTGGAAAGAAAAAACCGTGCGCCCTTGCCACTCTGGTGCTTGGCGAAACGCCGCTGCGGATCATCGCTGATACCGCAATACAAGGCCCCATTGGCGGCACGCACCAAGTAGACGAACCAGGGTTTGCTGTCCGCCACTGGCGAAGCGGCTTCAACGACGGGAGAGGGATCGGGGCTGGTCACAAAAGGCATCGAGGCTTGTGGATAACAAGCCGCGATCTTAGCAGAGGATGGTTTTCAACGGCCGCTCTGAAAGGCCTTCAAGCCTTTGCGGGCCTGGGCGCGAACGGCATTTTTCAAGAACGGCGTCCATCCCAGCAGCAGCCCTTTGGCTCCCAGGGCCTGACGCGCCCAACGCCACATGTCGAAATGATCGTGGTGTTCACAGATCTTGCCATCGCGAAACACGAAGCGCGCCTGGATATCGTTGACCACCGTGTTGCCGGTCTGGCTGAACAGGTAGGTGGCGACCCAGTGCGCGCCACCCGAGCGCTCGTCGGCACGCACCTGATCGAACGTCAGGGAAAAGTCCTTGGCCCGGGAAGTGAGCAGGCGCCACATGTCGCCGGCGTCACGTCCGCGCAATTCGCCGAAGGCCGGATCACTGAATACGACGTCCTCGGTATAGCAGGCGCTCATGGCCTCGGCATCAAGCCGCTGGAAGGCCTGGTAGAACTCAGTGATCAGGGCGCGGTGGGCATCACTCATGGACGGACTCCGGAAGGGCAAAGGGATGCCAGCACAATAATCCGCACGCCTTGAGAAGACTATCGGCATTTGCCGTGCAAATACCGACAGTTACGCCCATCAGATTCTCTCGCTTTGCACCTGCACATACAGCGAACGGCCGGCGCCCAGCCCGGCAATGATCGCCCCACTGCCCAGCACTGCGAAGATCCAGCCCACGGCGTTCCAACCACCGGTCCAGTCATGCACCAGCCCCACGGCAAACGGCCCCATGGACGCCAGGGTGTAGCCAATGCCCTGGGCCATGCTCGACAGGTTGGCTGCCACATGGGTATCCCGCGAACGCAGGACGATCAAGGTCAGGGCCAGGCTGAAAGTACCGCCCTGCCCCAGGCCCAGCAGAATGGCCCAGCCCCACAAGCCGTCAAGCGGTGCATACAGGCAGCCGAACAGGCCGCCCAAGGTCATCAGCATGACAATCACAATGGCCAGGCGTTGATCCTTGCCGCGGGTCGCCAGCCAGGGCGCGGCCAGGGAGCTGGCCAGCTGCACGATCACCGAACCCGACAGCACCAGTCCGGCCTGGGTCGGAGTCAGCCCACGACCGATCAGGATCGACGGCAACCAGCCAAACACGATGTAGGCCAGGGACGATTGCAGGCCCATGTACAAGGTCACCTGCCAGGCCAGGCGATCACGCAGCAACCCGCGCACACGGAAGGCGACATGGTGGGCGCCGTGTTTTTGCCCCACTTGAGGCAACCAGAACAGCGCCGCCACCAACGCCGGCACCACCCAGAAGCCAAGGCCCATGGCCCAGCTGTCATCGAAGTGGTGGCTCAAGGGCACCGTTGCCCCCGCCGCCATGGCCGCCCCCAGGCACAGGGCCATGGTGTAGACCCCGGTCATGGTTCCGGCATGCCGGGCGAAGTCGCGCTTGACGATACCCGGCAACAGCACCCCGATCACGCCGATGCTGGCCCCTGCCAGGATGCTCCCGGCAAAGACCCCGAACTCACCAAGGGAGCTGCGCAGGACAATGCCCAGGGCCAGGGTCAGGAGGATCCCCAGCACCACCCGTTCGGCGCCGAAACGCCGGGCCAGCAGCGGCGCCAAAGGAGCAAACAGCCCCAGGCACAACACCGGCAAGGTGGTCAGCAACCCCGCCTTGGCGGCCGACAGGCCCAGGTTCTGGGAGACGTCACTGAGCAACGGCGCCATGCTCGACAGTGCCGGACGCAGGTTCAACGCCACCAGGATCAGCCCCAGCAGCAACAGCCAGGGCCGCCGCAAAGGTGGCGGGGCCTGCTGGACTTCTTCGTCATCGGCCTCGGCGTCGATCAACAACTCTGGAGGCGACGGGGTGTTCGGGGGGGCCTTGTGGCTGGACATATAGGTCTCGGATTCAGGATTCGTTGATCAACTGGCGGGAAAGGTTCTTGGCCCGCTCGGGGTCGCCCTGCTCGATGGCATCCAGCAGGTGCTGGTGGAGATCGAAGACGTCCTGGCGGCGCGGAGTGACCGTCAAGGCCTGGCGCAACTGAGCGCCCACCACACTGGAGAAATAGCGGTACAGCTGGCTCAGGGTCGGATTGTGCGCGGCATCCACCAGGCCCTGATGAAACACCAGGTCGCAGGCGATGTAGCTTTCCAGATCGCCATGAAAATGCCCGCCGCTGGCCTGCAAGGCTTGGTTCAAGGCGCGCAGGTCCTCGTCGGTGCGACGCAGGGCCGCGAGGCCAACCGCCTCCACTTCTAGGATCTGCCGGGTTTCCCGAGCCTGTTCCAGGGAGCATTGGGACAGGGCCTGGAGCATGTCCAGGGGATCGGCCACCGCCCGCAGGTAGCTGCCGTCGCCCTGGCGGATCTCGATCAGCCCGGAGAACGCCAGCACGCGCATGGCTTCGCGCACGGTGTTGCGGCTGATGCCCAGCTCACTGGCCAGTTCCGGTTCGGTGGGCAGGCGCTGGCCGACAACCCAGGCGCCATTGGTGATGCGCAGGCGCAGCTGTTCCAGGGCCTGGTCGACCAGGGAACGTTTGATCAGGGGGGATATTTCGCTCATTGAACTCACTCTTTCATCCAATCATCGGACGAATTGCCTGGCATGGTATTCAGACCTTTCCCAGAGTTCAACGTTTTAGGCTGGAGGAGGCACTTTCGCCATTTCAAACAGGCCTTGACAAAAAACCCTATAAGGGTAATTTCAATCAAGCCTCAAAGGTGTCTCATGGAAAAGAAAACACCTCATTACGACCTGTCGCTGATCAAGGCACAGGTCGTTCGGCAAGGGGCACGAGCCTTCACTCGAAGCGCGTTGCTCTGCGGCAAGGAACTCGGATTGTCCTTGGCGGCCATGCAACGAGTGATAGCCGGAATCCAGGGCAGCATGTTCTACAAATCGATGACCACCTATCACGATCACCGGGTGTGGCAGGACGTGTATTACACCGGCATCGATAACCGGACGCTCTACATCAAGATCACCCAGCGCCCCGGCATAGGGCCTCCAGTGATCTCCTTCAAGGAGGCACAAACATGAAACGACAACAGTGCTACAGCTGCGGCGCCCCGAGCAGCATGCTGGCGTTCGAGCAGCGCAGCGAGCTCATCGACTACCGGCACCTGTTGCGTCACCTCCATGGCCTGGCCGGCTGGGAATGCCAGGAATGCGGTGAAATCGAATTCGACGCAGCGAGCGCAGAACGTTACGCCGCCGCGGGCGACCAATTGCTGGAGGAGTATCGGCAGATCGTCGCCGCAGACATGAAGCGCATCCGCCGCAAGCTGCATCTTTCCCAGAAAGAAGCGGTCAGGCTGCTGTCAGGCGGCGGGCACAATGCCTTTTCCCGCTATGAACGCGGCGAAGTCGGCGCGCCCCAACCGCTGTACATGCTGATGCGCCTGCTGGATCGGCACCCGCAGTTGATGAAGGACGTACTGGATCTCAGCCAACCGCAACTGGCGCCCTCTACCTCCAGCGAACCACCCGAACAACAACTCGGCGCTGCCGGCAGTTGAACGCCGGACAAAAATAAACCCGGAACCAGTCCGGGTTTATCTTCAGCGCGGGCCCTGCGGCAGGATCAATGCAGGATCTGGCTCAGGAACAGCTTGGTACGATCATTCTGCGGGTTGTCGAAGAAGTCGTTCGGTGCCGCCTGCTCGACGATCTCGCCCTTGTCCATGAAGATCACCCGGTTGGCCACCGTGCGGGCAAAGCCCATTTCGTGGGTCACGCAGAGCATGGTCATGCCGTCCTCGGCAAGGCCGATCATGGTGTCCAGCACTTCCTTGACCATTTCCGGGTCCAGGGCCGAGGTGGGTTCATCGAACAGCATGATCTTGGGCTTCATGCACAGCGCCCGGGCAATCGCCACCCGCTGTTGCTGACCACCGGAGAGCTGGCCCGGGTACTTGTTGGCCTGCTCCGGAATCCGCACCCGCTCCAGATAGTGCATGGCGATTTCCTCGGCCTTGCGCTTGGGCATCTTGCGCACCCACATCGGCGCCAGGGTGCAGTTCTGCAGAATGGTCAGGTGCG
>NZ_MOAK01000086.1:314640-317110 GCF_003732485.1 Pseudomonas protegens | reverse complement strand
CTGCTTGAGGTCGTTGGTCAGTTCCACGCCGTCCACCACAATGCGCCCCTGCTGGTGTTCTTCCAGGCGATTGAGGCAACGGATGGTGGTGGATTTGCCCGAACCCGATGGCCCGCACAGGACGATGCGCTCGCCCTGCCTGACGTTGAGGTTGATGTCCTTCAACACGTGGAACTGGCCGTACCACTTGTTCACACCCTGCATCTGAATAATGCCTTCAGGGCCCACAGGCTTTTTGCTCGCTTCACTCATGGAGGTACTCCTAACGCTTGTGGCCTGTGTCCAACTTGCGCTCCAGATGCATGGAGTAGCGGGACATACCAAAACAGAAAATCCAGAACACCAGGGCCGCGAAGACATAGCCTTCAGTGGCCATGCCCAGCCATTTGGGGTCGGCGGCGGCTTGCTTGACGCTGTTGAGCAGGTCGAACAGGCCGATGATGATCACCAGGCTGGTGTCCTTGAACAGGGCGATGAAGGTGTTGACGATCCCGGGGATCACCAGCTTCAGGGCCTGAGGCAGAATCACCAGGCCCATGGCGCGCCAGTAGCCCAGGCCCATGGCGGCGGCCGCTTCGTACTGGCCCTTGGGAATGGCCTGCAAACCACCACGCACCACCTCGGCCACATAGGCCGACTGGAACAGGATCACCCCGATCAGCGCCCGCAGCAGCTTGTCGAAGTTCATCCCCTCGGGCAGGAACAGCGGCAGCATCACCGACGACATGAACAGCACCGTGATCAGCGGCACGCCGCGCCAGAACTCGATGAAGGTCACGCAGACCACGCGGATCGCCGGCAGGTTGGAACGTCGCCCCAATGCCAGCAGGATGCCCAGGGGCAAGGCCCCGGCAATGCCCACCGTGGCAATCACCAAAGTCAGCATCAGGCCGCCCCACTGGCTGGTGGCGACAGTGCTCAGGCCCAGGTAGCCGCCGTGCAGCAGGGTGTAGGCCACCACCGGGTACCACACCAGGAAACACAGGCCGTAGATCGCCTTGCGGGCAAAGCGCGAGATGAACAAGGGGGCCACGCCGATCACCGCCAGCCACACGGTCAGATCCACCCGCCAGCGCAGTTCCACCGGGTAATAGCCGTACATGAACTGGCCGAAACGCTGCTGGATGAACACCCAGCAGGCGCCGTCCTTGGTGCAGTCGGCACGGGTGGTGCCGACCCAGTTGGCGTCGAGGATCGCCCACTGCAGGATCGGCGGCACCACCAGGTAGATCAGGTAGAAGGCAAACAGGGTCAACAGGGTGTTGAGCCAGTTGGAGAACATGTTGGCGCGCATCCACGCCAGCACGCCGATACTGCTGCTGGGCGGCGGCATATCGGGCTTGAAAGTATGAGTCGTCATGGGCGCTTCCTCACCGCTCGATCAGCGCAATGCGCTTGTTGTACCAGTTCATCAGCAGGGAAATGCTGATGCTGATTGCCAGGTACACGCTCATGGTGATGGCAATGACCTCGATGGCCTGGCCGGTCTGGTTGAGCACCGTGCCGGCGAACAGCGAAACCATTTCCGGGTAACCGATACCCGCCGCCAGGGATGAGTTCTTCGCCAGGTTCAGGTATTGGCTGGTCAACGGTGGAATGATCACCCGCAAGGCTTGGGGAATGATCACCTTGCGCAGGGTCGGGCCGTTGCGCAGCCCCAGGGAACGCGCCGCTTCGGTCTGGCCGTGGCTGACCGACTTGATCCCGGAACGCACGATCTCGGCGATGAACGCCGCGGTGTAGACGGTCAGGGCCAGAGTCAGGGCCAAGAGTTCGGGGATCAGTACCCAGCCACCGACGAAGTTGAAGCCTTGCAGCTTCGGCAACTCCCAATGCACCGGCGAGCCGAAGACCAGCGTGCACAACGCCGGAATCACCAGCAGCAACGCCAGCCCGGTCCAGAACTTGTGGAACGGCACTCCGGTGGCTTCAAAGCGCTTGTTGGCCCAGCGGCACATCAGCACGATGGCGACGATGGCCAGCGCCACACTCGCAACGAACGCCCAGAACCCCGGAGCCATCTGCGCCGCCGGCATGTTCAAGCCACGACTGCTGACGAAGAAAGTGTCGCCGAAGTTATGACTGTTGCGCGGCCCCGGCATGGTCAGGAACACCGCGAAGTACCAGAACAGAATCTGCAGCAGCGGCGGAATGTTGCGGAACACTTCCACATACACCGTTGCCAGCTTGCTGATGATCCAGTTCTGCGACAGCCGCGCCACCCCGATGATGAACCCCAGCAAGGTCGCCAGGATCACCCCGATAAAGGTCACCAGCAGCGTATTGAGCAGACCGATGACGAAGACCCGGGCATAACTGTCCGCTTCGGTGTAGGCAATCAAGTGTTGAGCGATGCCGAAACCGGCGCTGCGCTCAAGAAAGTCGAAACCCGAGGTAATACCCCGGTGCTGGAGATTGGTTTGTGTGTTGTCGAACAGAAACCAGCCCAGCGAAACCACCGCCACCAGGG
>NZ_MOAK01000086.1:284635-314595 GCF_003732485.1 Pseudomonas protegens | reverse complement strand
CTTGGGTGCGCCGATTGTATTTTGCATGAAGTGCCCCAGGAATAATGGAACAGAACATCACCCGGCGGTTGGCCCGCCGGGTGATAGAACCATCAGCGCACAGGTGGTGCGTATTGGATGCCGCCGTTGTTCCACAGCGCGTTCAGGCCGCGGTCGATAGCCAGTGGCGTGCTCTTGCCGAGGTTTTTCTCGAACACTTCACCGTAGTTACCTACTTGCTTGACGATCTGTACGACCCAGTCCTTCGGCAGTTTCAGGTCTTTGCCGTATTCACCGTCCGCGCCCAGCAGACGTGCTACATCAGGGTTCTTGGTGGACTTGGCTTCAGCTTCAACGTTCTTCGAGGTGACGCCCGCCTCTTCGGCGTTGAGCATGGCGAACAGGGTCCACTTGACGATGCTGAACCACTCTTCGTCGCCTTTACGCACCACCGGGCCCAAAGGCTCCTTGGAGATGGTTTCCGGCAGTACGACATAATCGGTCGGAGTCGCCAGCTTGCTGCGCTGTGCGTAGAGCTGGGACTTGTCGGAGGTCAGCACGTCGCAACGACCGGACTCCAGGGACTTGGCACTCTCATCGGAGGTGTCGAAGGTGATCGGGGTGTATTTCAGACCATTGCCGCGGAAGTAGTCCGACACGTTCAGCTCAGTGGTAGTACCGGCTTGAATACAGATAGTCGCACCGTCCAGCTCCTTGGCACTTTTCACACCCAGCTTGTTGTTCACCAGAAAGCCGATGCCGTCGTAATAAGTAACGCCGGCGAACATCAGGCCCATGCCCGCATCGCGGGAGCTGGTCCAGGTGGTATTGCGCGACAGCACGTCGATCTCGCCGGATTGCAGCGCAGTGAAGCGCTCCTTGGCGTTCAACTGGCTGAACTTGACCTTGGTCGCATCGCCGAATACGGCTGCGGCCACGGCACGGCAGACATCGGCGTCGATGCCGAGAATCTTGCCGGTAGCGTCCGGTACCGAGAACCCCGGCAGACCATCGCTGACGCCGCACTGTACGAAACCTTTCTTCTGTACTGCATCGAGGGTCGCACCCGCCTGTGCGAAACCGCTTGTAGCCAGTACCGTAGCCGCCGTAACGACGGCCAGGGTGGATTTCAACATCTTCATTCAAACCTCCAGTTTTGCTCTTGTTGTGTCGGAGCTTGAGTCCTGCCGCACCCTCATGAGGCGCTGTTGACCCGTGTCGGCTTTTTTATGGGGTCAAGCGGCGTAAGACCTTCGCTATGAGTCTAGTAGGAGAAATCCACGTAATGGGGGACCTACCTCTCACCAATCGGCCGAACGGGCTGTAGCCCTTTGCAGTTCACAGAGCCCGTAGCGGCCGTAGGTGAACCTGTATCAGAGGAGCTGGGTATGCCATCGCCCGCGGTAGCCTGTTAGTGTTACCGCCGGCAGAGCGTGCTATCACATCCGCTCCTCTTTCCGAGCCATAGCAAAGCCCGTACCACAGTTTCGGCTAAAGCGTTTCAGCCAGTGGTCAATAGCAAAACGTTCAACCGTGCGACATCTTCTTCACCGATCAACCGGGCGCGCCCCTTAACCTCGCACTCAATCAGCGCGCACGCACATATATGGAGCAGCCATGACCGAGCCCTTGATTCTTCAACCCAGCAAGCCCGCAGACGCCTGTGTGATCTGGCTTCATGGCCTGGGAGCGGACCGTTACGACTTCCTGCCGGTGGCCGAGATGCTGCAG
Organism: Pseudomonas protegens; assembly: GCF_003732485.1. Lineage (GTDB taxonomy): Bacteria > Pseudomonadota > Gammaproteobacteria > Pseudomonadales > Pseudomonadaceae > Aquipseudomonas > Aquipseudomonas protegens_B. The sequence continues at coordinate 312,885 of NZ_MOAK01000086.1, read as the reverse complement.
GAAAAACTCTTGAGCACCCGCTTCGTCCTGCCCCAGGCACCGACCCGTGCCGTGACCATCAATGGCGGGTACGCCATGCCCAGCTGGTACGACATTTTGGCCATGAACCCGGCTCGCGCGATCAGTCGCGAGCAGCTTGATGAATCATCTGATGAGGTCATCAGACTGATCGAAGAACAACGCACCAGCGGGATAGACGCATCGCGAATTTTCCTGGCGGGTTTCTCTCAGGGTGGCGCCGTGGTACTGCACACCGCCTTCCTCAAATGGCAGGGTCCCTTGGGTGGCGTACTTGCCCTCTCCACCTACGCCCCGACCTTCAGCGATGAGCTGCAACTTTGCGCCAGCCAACAGCGGATTCCGGTGCTGTCCCTGCACGGCCAGTACGACGAAGTGGTGCAGAACGCCATGGGCCGCACCGCCTACGAGTACCTGAAACAGCATGGTGTCACCGTGACATGGCAGGAATACCCAATGGGACACGAGGTGTTACCGGAGGAAATCCGCGATATCGGCACCTGGCTGAGCGAGCGTTTGCGCTAGAAAAAACGCCTCGCGCCAGGACCACGAGCAACAGACTACGCCGCGCCCGTTTCTTGCATTACACTGGCCGGCGTACATTCCTTAACCAATTGATGAGATGACCGTGCTCAAAGCACTCAAGAAAATCTTCGGTAAAAGCGAGGCTGAGCCGCTCGCGCCAAGCCCCAGTGCCCCTTCCCCCAGTTCCAGCAGCCGTAATGACGGCCGTCAGCCGGAACGGAGCGCACCCGCTACCGCAGCTAAAAAAGAACCGGTGAACACACCGGCCGCCCCTTCCGCTCCCACAGCGCCGCGCCAAGAGAAGCCCAAGGCCGAGCAACCCAAACCTGAGCAACCGCGCCGCCCGCGGACGCCGAAACCAGCGGTCAGCACCTGGAAACTCGAAGACTTCGTGGTGGAACCCCAGGAAGGCAAGACCCGTTTCCACGACTTCAAGCTCGCTCCGGAACTGATGCACGCCATCCAGGACCTGGGTTTTCCCTACTGCACGCCGATCCAGGCCCAGGTACTGGGCTTCACCCTGGCGGGCAAGGACGCCATCGGCCGGGCCCAGACCGGCACCGGCAAGACCGCCGCGTTCCTGATCTCGATCATCACCCAGTTGCTGCAGACCCCGCCGCCGAAAGAACGCTACATGGGCGAACCACGGGCGCTGATCATTGCCCCGACCCGGGAACTGGTGGTGCAGATCGCCAAGGACGCCGCGGCCCTGACCAAATACACCGGCCTCAACGTCATGACCTTCGTCGGCGGCATGGATTTCGACAAGCAGCTCAAGCACCTGGAAGCTCGCCACTGCGACATCCTGGTAGCCACCCCGGGCCGCCTGCTGGACTTCAACCAGCGCGGTGACGTGCACCTGGACATGGTCGAAGTGATGGTGCTGGACGAAGCCGACCGCATGCTCGACATGGGCTTCATCCCGCAAGTGCGTCAGATCATTCGTCAGACCCCGCCCAAGAGCGAACGTCAGACCCTGCTGTTCTCCGCCACCTTCACCGAAGACGTGATGAACCTGGCCAAGCAGTGGACCACCGACCCGTCCATCGTCGAGATCGAGTCCGAAAACGTCGCCAGCGAAAACGTCGAACAGCACATTTATGCGGTCGCCGGGGCCGACAAGTACAAGCTGCTGTACAACCTGGTCACCGACAACGGCTGGGAACGGGTCATGGTCTTCGCCAACCGCAAGGATGAAGTACGGCGCATCGAAGAACGCCTGGTTCGCGACGGCGTGAACGCCGCCCAGCTGTCCGGCGACGTACCGCAGCATAAGCGGATCAAGACCCTGGAAGGCTTCCGCGAAGGCAAGATCCGGGTCCTGGTGGCCACCGACGTGGCCGGTCGCGGCATTCACATCGACGGCATCAGCCACGTGATCAACTTCACCCTGCCGGAAGTGCCGGACGACTACGTGCACCGCATCGGCCGTACCGGTCGTGCCGGGGCCGACGGCGTGTCCATCAGCTTCGCCGGCGAAGACGACTCTTACCAACTGCCGTCGATCGAAGCCCTGCTGGGGCGCAAGATCAGCTGCGAGATGCCGCCTGCAGAACTGCTGCGCCCGGTGGAGCGCAAACGTCCGCAAGCCTGATAGCAGGTGAGCCTTGAAAAACGCAGCCCGACCACAGGCTGCGTTTTTTTTTGCCTGGATATTGCCCACAGAAACTAAAAGTCCATAATGGACAAATAAGTTTAATTCTTTGGGAACGCCTACATGCCCAGCACGCCCTACCTGATTGCCCAGACCGAAGCCCGCCAGTTGCTCGCGCAAATCGACGTCCCGCAGATCCTGCGCAAACTGTTTCGCGACCTGGCCGCCGGACACGCCGTGCAGCCGGCGCAGCAGTTAGTGGAGTTCCCCCAGGGCGCCGGCGACTTCATCAACTACCTGGGCGTGCTGGCTGAAGATCGGGTCTACGGGGTCAAGACCTCGCCCTACATCGTTCGCGCCGAAGGCCCGCTGGTCACTGCCTGGACCCTGCTGATGTCCATGGACAGCGGCCAGCCCCTGCTGCTGTGCGACGCCGCCGAACTGACCACCGCACGCACCGCCGCCACCACGGCGGTCGCCGTCGATGCACTGGCCACGCCCGAGTCCCGGCACCTGGCAATCATCGGCAGCGGCGCCGTGGCCCAGGCTCATCTGCACTATGTGAAAGACCTGCGCCCATGGCAGAGCATCCGTCTCTACTCCCCAAGCCTGGCCAGCAAATCCGCCGAAGAGCTTGCGCGCCTCACGGCCCTCGATCCGCGCCTGCAAATCGTCCAGCAGCTTGAAGAGGCTGTCGAAGATGCCGACGTGATCATGCTCTGCACCTCGTCCGCCGGACCGGTCATAGACCCACGCACCCTCAGCAAGCCGGCGCTGATCACCTCCATCAGCACCAATGCACCGCGGGCCCATGAAGTGCCGCCCGCCGCACTGCAGCAGATGCAGGTCTATTGTGACTATCGCCGTACCACCCCGGGCTCGGCCGGCGAGATGCTGATTGCCGGCGAACAGCACGGCTGGGACAGCGCGGCAATTCTCGGCGACCTGCCGGAACTGCTGAGCAACCAGGCTCAACGCCCCAGTGCCGAACGCCATGTGTTCTTCCGCTCCATCGGCCTGGGCCTGGAAGACATCGCCCTGGCCAATGCCCTGTACCACCTGCGGCAGCCGCACTAAGGGCCCGTCACCTGCACTTTTCCAGGAGCTTTGAATGATCCAGGCAGACTTCATCATCATCGGCGGCGGTATCGCCGGGGCCTCCACCGGTTTCTGGCTGTCGCGCCACGGCCGCGTCATCGTGCTGGAGCGCGAGTCTCACCCGGCCTATCACTCCACCGGCCGCTCTGCCGCGCTCTACACCGCCGCCTATGGCACCGCCCAGGTGCGGGCCCTGACCCTGGCCAGCCGGGACTTTTTCGACCATCCGCCGGAGGGTTTCTGCGACCACCCGCTGCTGACGCCACGAGGGGAAATGACCGTGGACTTCACCGGCGATCCGGCCGAACTGAACAACCAGTACCTGAGCGCCAAGGCCACGGTGCCGGAGATGCAACTGCTGAGCGCCGACGAAGCCTGCGCTCGTCTGCCGATCCTGCGTCGCGAAAAGGTCCATGGCGCCCTCTACGACCCCAGTGCCAGCGACATCGACACCGACGCCCTGCATCAGGGCTACCTGCGGGGCATCCGCCGCCATCAGGGCCAGGTCTATACCGACCATGAAGTGCTGGGGCTGCACCGTGATGAACAAGGGCTGTGGCAGGTCCAAACCAGCGGCCAGGGCTTCAGCGCGCCGGTGCTGATCAACGCAGCCGGAGCCTGGGCCGATCAGATCGGCGCGATGGCCGGTGCCCGCCCCCTGGGCCTGCAACCCAAGCGCCGGGCGGCCTTTATCTTCGCCGGCCCGGAAGGGGTCGATAGCCACCGCTGGCCCATGCTGGTGAGCCTGGACGAATCCTTCTACATGAAGCCCGACGCCGGCATGTTCCTCGGCTCGCCGGCCAACGCCGACCCGGTACAGCCCCATGATGTGCAGCCCGAAGAGCTGGACATTGCCCTGGGCATCTACCAGATCGAAGAAGCCACCACCCTGAGCATTCGTCGTCCGACCCGGACCTGGGCCGGCCTGCGCAGTTTCGTCAGCGATGGCGACTTGCTGGCCGGTTTCGATCCACAGGTGCCCGGGCTGTTCTGGGTCGCCGGACAAGGCGGCTATGGCATCCAGACGTCTCCGGCCATGGGCCAGGCCAGCGCCGCCCTGGTGCGTGGCCAACCCCTGCCGGAACAGCTGGCCCGCTTCGGGCTGGAGTCCGCCATGCTCTCCCCTGCCCGCCTCGGTTGAACCCGCCCTCGGGGTGACGCGCCCGAACGATTGCGGCACACTCCCAGCGCCCGCTGACGGCGGGCGCTGAAGCCGCCTGGAGTACGACCCATGACCTCACCCGCAAAGGACCCTGCCCTGGACAATTTCCGGGCGATTGCCGACGCCATTGCCACGCTGTTCTTCCCCCATGCCGAGGTGGTGCTCCACGACCTGCGCACGCAGAAAATCGACTACATCGCCAACAATCTGTCCAAGCGCGAAGTGGGCGACGATGCGGCCCTGGAAGACCTGCTCAGTGGCGACCGCGACGAACGCAACATCGGACCCTATGAAAAGCTCAACTGGGACGGACAGAAAATCCGCAGCCTCAGCAGCGTGCTGCGCGACAGTCACGGCCAGCCACTGGCCGTGCTGTGCATCAACCTGAATATCTCGCTGTTCGAAAATGCCAAGGCCGCGCTGGACCTGTTTCTCTCACCCAGCAAACTGATTCCCCAGCCCGACTCACTGTTTCGCGACGACTGGCAGGAACGCATCAACACTTTCCTGCACAACTGGCTGCGCGAGCGCCAGCTGGGCCTGAACCTGCTGACCCGCGAACACAAGCGCGAACTGGTACTGGCCCTGCACGCCGAAGGCGCCTTCAAGGGCAAGAGCGCCTCCAACTATGTGGCCAACGTGCTGAACATGGGGCGGGCGACGGTGTACAAGCACCTGAAGGAATTGAAGGGACAATAAAGGTTCGCGAGCAAGCTCGCTCCTACACGCAATTGCACAACACCAGTAGGAGCGAGCTCGCTCGCGAAGGCGTCCTCAAGAACGCCACAATGTCTCAATCCCCATAAATATCCGACTTGAAGTACTTGGCCTGGATCTTCTGATATTCACCCTTGGCGCGAATATCATCGATGGCCTTGTTCAGCTCGCCCACCAGTTCACTGTTGCCCTTGCGCACCGCAATCCCGGCGCCCTCGCCGACGTATTTCGGATCTTTCAACTCAGGCCCGACAAAGGCGTAGTCGGCGCCCCGCGGCATCGACAGGAAATCCTCCAGGGGAATGGTGTCGGCGAAAATCGCGTCCAGACGCCCGGCCGCCAGGTCCATGTAGATCTCTTCGTTGTTGCTGTAGCGCACCACCTTGATGCCCTTGGGCTCGAAGACTTCGGTAGCGAAGCGATCGGTGGTGGTGGAGCGCTGCACGCCCACGGTCTTGCCCTTGAGGCTGGCGTACTGGTCGTCCACCACCGCGCCCTTCTTCATCACCAGGCGCGATGAAGTGAAATAGTACTTGTGGGTGAAATCCACGGATTTACGCCGTTCCGCGGTGATGGTCATGGAGGACAACGCGGCATCGATCTTCTTCACCTTCAGCGAGGGAATCAGGCCGTCGAACTCACCCTCGATCCACTCGCACTTGACCTGCATCTGCGCGCACAAGGCATTGCCGATGTCGTAGTCGAAGCCACCAATCTTGCCGTCGGCAGTCTTGAAGGCGAACGGCGGATACGCCGCCTCGATGCCCAGGCGCAAGGTTTTCTCGGCAGCCATCAGGCTGCTGCACGCCAACAGGCTCAAGGCCAGGCCACTGATGAGGGGGAGTTTTTTCATGTTCGTTCTCTCGCGGTTTGTTGTTGGTTTGGCAAGACAGAAGGAAGGGGTGAAACGGGGGACGCTGTAATTGTACTTGTAAATCCATACTGGACTTTTACGTACACATCGTCAACGGCGCGAACAGGCGCATTTCCCCAATGGCCACTGGGGAAATACACCGTCATTCAAGAATGGGTTGCAGGTCGCGAGCCTCAGGGGCTCAGTCTTTCCAGCGCGCGGCCGCCGCATGGTCGCTGTCGCGACCTTCTACCCAGCGCGGACCGTCGGCGGTGTTTTCCTTTTTCCAGAACGGTGCACGGGTCTTGAGATAGTCCATGACAAAGGCACAAGCATCAAAAGCCGCCTGGCGATGGGCACTGGCCGCGCCGACGAAGACGATGGGCTCTCCCGGCTCCAGGGCGCCGATGCGGTGCAGCACCTCCAGTTGCAACAGCGGCCAGCGCTGCCGGGCCTCGTCGGCAATCTTGCCCAGGGCCTTTTCGGTCATGCCCGGGTAGTGCTCCAGGAACATGCCGTGCACGTCCTGGCCGTCATTGAAGTCGCGCACGTAACCGACAAAGCTCACCACTGCGCCAACCCCGGTATCGGCGGCGTGCATGGCGTTGACTTCAGCCCCCGGATCGAAGGCCGCGGATTGCACACGGATCGCCATCTCAGCCTCCGGTCACTGTGGGAAAGAACGCCACTTCATCGCCGTCCGCCAAGGGTTCGTCCAGCTGGCACAGCTCTTCGTTGCGGGCACACATCAGGTTCTGTTCAGCGAGCACCGCAGCCCCATCACGGGACAACAGCGCCTGGCGCACATCGTCGACACAGGCAAAGTCGCCTTCGACAAGCACGCCATCGAGCCCCAGCGCCTCACGGTAGCGGGCAAAAAACTTCACCGAGATCCTCATGCGTCAGCCACCCGGTAATCGCCGCTCTTGCCACCGCTCTTCTCCAGCACCCGCACGCCTTCGATGATCATGCCGCGATCCACGGCCTTGCACATGTCATAGATTGTCAGCGCGGCGACGCTGGCGGCGGTCAACGCCTCCATTTCCACCCCGGTCTGCCCCGACAGCTTGCAACGCGCCACGATGCGCACGCTGTCCTCGCCTTCGGCACTGAGCTCGACCTTGACGCTGGTGAGCATCAACGGATGGCACAGGGGAATCAGGTCACTGGTTTTCTTCGCCGCCTGGATTCCGGCGATGCGCGCCACGGCGAACACGTCGCCCTTGGGGTGACCGCCACTGACGATCATTTGCAGGGTTTGCGGGAGCATGCGCACCCGGGCTTCGGCCACTGCCTCGCGGAAGGTCACAGCCTTATCGGTGACGTCGACCATATTGGCGCGACCTTGGGAATCGAGATGAGTCAGCACGGTGTTACTCCTGATCAGGTGGGCCGATTGTAAACCTGCGGGTCAGTTTTTCGCACGGGGCATCTGCCCGGCGCCCGGCAGCGCCAACCGGCAATCAGCCTGGCGAATAACCCGCATCAAAACAACGAATTGGAGCCCGACTGCGGATAAACGTACAACAGCGCAAAAAAACACAAAAGGAAGTCGCTTCATGGCCTTGTTCGTTTCGATCCTGCTCAGCCTGCTCGCCGGTTTCGCCGTGCCCCTCCAGGCCGGGACCAACGCCCGCCTGGGCACCCTGCTGGGGCATCCATTGTGGGCCACCGGCGTTTCCTTGCTGGTCAGCCTGCTGGTGCTGGGGGTCCTGCTGCTGTTCATCAAAGTGCCCAAACCCAATCTGATGGCCGCGCTGCAAGGCCCCTGGTGGATCTGGATGGGCGGCATGGCCGGAGTGCTCTACATCACCGTGGCGCTGTTGATGGCGCCACGCCTGGGGGCGCTGAACTTCATCATGGCGGTGATCATCGGCCAGTTGCTGATCTCGCTGATCATCGACTACTTCGGGCTGGTGGGCCTGCCACGCAAAGACATCAGCCTGCAGAAACTCATTGGCGTGCTGGTGGTGATCGGCGGTTTCGTCATCACCACCCGAGGCTGAGGCGCCATTTCAGGCCTTGGCCTCGCTGGCCAGCTTGACCTGTTCACGCAACCAGCGATGGGCCGGGTCATCGCTGAAACGCGAATGCCAGATCTGCACGAACTTGAAGGGCGCAATGTTCAAGGGCGGGGGCAGCCGCAACAGCCCTTCCTGCAGCGGGATCTCGTCCAGGGTGCGGCTGGCCACGGTAAGAATCAGATCGGTGCCACGGATCATCCCCGGCGCGATGCCCCAGTGGGGCACGCTGACCGCGATCTGCCGCTGCAGTCCCTCCTCCCCCAGGCGGTGATCGACTTCACCATTGAAACAGCCGTCCATCGACACCTGCAGATGGGGACGCTGCAGATAGGCCGTCAGGTCCAGGCCGCCGTCACCCTCAAGGGTGGCGCGGTCCACCAGGCAGGAAAAGGTTTCCTCGAACAGCACCTCCTTGACGATCTCATCCGAAGGGCTGGGAAACACCCCCAGGGCCAGGTCGATCTTGCCCAGGGTGATCTGCTCGAACATCTCGTGGCGGCTGCCCTGGGTCACCACCAGGCGCATCAAGGGCGCCTCGCCACGCAGGCGCACCAGCAACCTGGGGAGCACGATCGCCGCGCCGTAATCCGACATCGCCAAGTGAAAGATCCGCTGGGAACTGGCCGGATCAAAGTCGAGGGACTTGCCGAACAGGGTTTCGATCTGACTGAGGATGTCCTTGAGGGGCGCTTGCAGGCTGCGGGCCAGGGGACTGAGCAGGACATCGTTGCCCTGGCGGATCAGCAACGGATCATCCAGTAGCACCCGCAGCTTGCCCAGGGAATGACTGATAGCCGGCTGGCTCAGGTGCAGGCGCTCGCCGGTGCGGGTCACGTGCTTTTCCGTCAGCAAGGCATCGAGCACCACCAACAGATTCAGATCGATATTACGCAGGGAAACGCGGGTCATCCGGTGTTTTCCAACTGGGAGGCGCTCGGCGCCGGGGAGCCGCAGAATAACCCAGTGCCGCAAGCCCAATGCAAAACGGGCGACCCGAAGGCCGCCCGTGCTGGAAGGAATTGAAGTTACAGATGGCTTTCCGCGTACTCCGCCAGGATCGAGCGCGGCACCCCTTGCAGGGTGATGTGCACGCCGTTGGGGAAGTCCTTGAAGCGTTCGGTGAGGTAGGTCAGCCCCGAGCTGGTGGCCGACAGGTAAGGGGTGTCGATCTGTGCCAGGTTGCCCAGGCACACCACTTTGGAACCGGCGCCGGCACGGGTGATGATGGTTTTCATCTGGTGCGGGGTGAGGTTCTGGCATTCGTCGATCAGGATCAGGCTCTGCTGGAAGCTGCGACCGCGGATGTAGTTCAGGGATTTGAACTGCAACGGCACCTTGCTGAGGATGTAGTCGACGCTGCCATGGGTGTTCTCGTCATCCATATGCAAGGCTTCGAGGTTGTCGGTAATGGCACCCAGCCAAGGCTCCATCTTCTCCGCCTCGGTGCCCGGCAGGAAGCCGATCTCCTGGTCCAGCCCCTGCACGCTGCGGGTGGCGATGATGCGCCGGTAGCGCTTGCTGACCATGGTCTGCTCGATGGCAGCAGCCAGGGCCAGGATGGTCTTGCCGGAACCGGCGGCGCCGGACAGGTTGACCAGGTGAATGTCCGGGTCGAGCAACGCGTACAGCGCCAGCCCCTGGTAGATGTCTCGCGGTTTCAGGCCCCAGGCTTCCTGGTGCAACAGGGGTTCCTGATGCAGATCGAGGATCAGCAGCACATCGGCGCGGATCTCCTTGATCCAGCCGACAAAGCCCTGTTCGTCGATGATGAATTCATTGATATGCACCGCCGGCAGGTTGTCGATCAACTGCACCTGGTGCCAGGTGCGGCCGTGGTCCTGACGGGTTTCCACCTTGCTTACGCGGTCCCAGAACGAGCCGCTCATGTTGTGGAAACCATTGGGCAGCAGGGACACGTCGTCCACCAGCTGGTCGGTGCTGTAGTCCTCGGCGGCGATCCCGCAGGCCCGCGCCTTGAGGCGCATGTTGATGTCTTTGGTCACCAGCACCACGGGCAAGTCCTTGTTGCGCGCGTGCAGGTCGATCAACTGGTTGATGATGATGTTGTCGTTGAGGTTGTCCGGCAACAGGCTGTTGGGCTCGTTGCGCTTGCTCATCAGAATCGACAGCAAGCCCTTGGGCCCGCTCTTGCCGCGCTGGATCGGAACCCCCAGCTCGACGTCCTCGGGGGAAGCCTCGCCCAGGGTCTTGTCGATCAGGCGGATCGCCTGGCGGCATTCGGCGGCAACGCTGTGGTGCCCGCTCTTGAGCTTGTCCAGCTCTTCGAGGACGGTCATGGGGATGGCGACGTGGTGTTCTTCGAAATTCAGTAAGGCGTTGGGATCGTGAATCAATACATTGGTATCGAGTACATAAAGGATTGGCTGGTTGGAAGAAGAGCTACGTCCGTGGTCATCCATACTCGGTCACCTTATGTGGGAGCCAGTCGACGCAATACCATGGGGTATCGCGCCTCGAATGACCACCGAATTCACCCGCAGGGGTTCAGGTGAGCTGCACACACAAGGAGTCTTGGGAGACGCCACCTGTGTCGCAGGTTTCGGCGGTCTAGGTTCGTAATACTCCAAAAACCGTGACAGGAAAACGCACTTTGACGCTTTTTTGATGTTTATTTTTCAGGGTGACGAAAAGCCCTTGGCGCACCGCCCGGTCACCGTTAAAGTCGGAAGTCCGCCTGCCTCGAAATCCCGCTGAAATTCGCCCCCTTTACGGCCCACACCCCGTGTTTCCGGGCACTTGGTCGTTTCAGCGAAACGCGTCCTGACAATCCTCCCAACCGATGCCACTTTGTGCGGTCTGCGCCAGCAGCCAGGGCAAACTGCTCTTGACCCCGTCTTGCTTGGCATTGAAGGCAATCACCCCGCGTCGCCACAGCAACATCAAGGTCAGCACCCGCTGGCCACTGTCCTCGGCCTTGAGCTTGCCGGCGCCATCCTGGGCGTCGATGTCCCACAACGCTACCTGCATGCCCTGGGCATTGAAGAAATCCTGGGCATCGGCACGACGCTGGCCAAAGGGCGGGCGGAACAAGGGCACGTAGTTTTCCGGCAGCTTGCTCTTCACCAGATCGGCGCTGCGCTGGATCGAGTACTGCCAATCCTGCCAGTGACTGTGGGAGCGGAACTCCCAGCCTTGCACGCCAACGCACTGCCTGGAGTACAGGGATTGCAGGCTGGCCACCGAAGCCTTGTCGAGGCGGTTCTGGATATCGTTGCCCAGGACAAAGAACGTACCGCTGAGATTGGCCTTGCGCAGGTAGTTGGTCAGCCAGGGCGTGTTGTCCGGTGCCAGGTTGGCGGCGCTGTCGAAGGTCAGCAGAAACAGCCGGTCGTTGAGTTCGTCACCGTTGCGCTCGTAGTCGCCGTAGCGCAGCACCTCGCTGCTGGTCTGGGGGGCCAGCGCCGCCTTGCGCAGCAATTCGTCCAGGTACTGCTCATGGAAGGTCCGGCTCGGCTCGCCCCAACGGGCGTAGTAGGAATCCTCTGCCAAGTGGAACTTGCCGGCCTGCTTGCGCAGTTGCTGCATGTTTTCCACCAGGTAGCAGAACGAAGCGTCCTGGTCGCAGCTCTGCTGGGCGAAGTTGTAGTTGTCCAGCAGGCGTTTCCAGAGATGCTCGCGCAGCTCAGAGATCGCCTCCATGTTGATCATGCGCAAGCCCAGGCGCTGCTTCAGGGACGCCTCGTCCCAGGCCTCGCTGACCAGCAAGGCGCGGGCAAAGGTCAGGATCTCGGCCCGCGAGGCGACGTCGAACAGGGTCGGATTGTCGAGCTTTTCCGGCCAGGTGCTGCGATCCAGGGTCGCCACATCATTGGGCGCCGCCAGCACACTGAGACTCAGAAGCCAGGCCGAGAAGAAAAACGCGATACGCAAAAGAGACGCCTCCAGAACAAAACCCGCGCGGCACTATAGCCGATATGCCACACAGCGAAGGCATTCACCCGGCATCCGCCACGCGTCAGCTATCGCCTTGATAGGTGGAGTCCGAACGCCCGAGCCCCTAGAATCCCCCGACGCTAAAAGGAGACGACTCATGCTGATGGTGATTTCACCCGCCAAGACCCTCGATTACGAGACGCCGCCGGTCACCCCGCGCTTTACCCAGCCGCAATACCTCGACCACTCCCAGGAACTGATCCAGCAACTGCGGGAACTGAGCCCGGCGCAGATCAGCGAGTTGATGCACGTATCCGACAAGATCGGCGGGCTCAACGCCGCGCGCTTCGGCAGCTGGACCCCGGCCTTCACTCCGGACAACGCCAAGCAGGCGCTGCTGGCCTTCAAGGGCGACGTCTACACCGGGCTCAACGCCGAATCCTTGAGCGAAGCGGACTTCGATTACGCCCAGCAACACCTGCGCATGCTGTCCGGCCTCTACGGCCTGCTGCGCCCCCTGGACCTGATGCAGCCCTATCGCCTGGAAATGGGCACCAAGCTGGCCAACGCCCGGGGCAAGGACCTGTATGCCTTCTGGGGCACGCGCATCAGTGAATGGCTGAACGAGGCCCTGGCCGATCAAGGCGACGACCTGTTGCTCAACCTGGCCTCCAACGAGTACTTCTCGGCAGTCAAACGCACAGCCCTGAACGCGCGGATCATCAACACCGAGTTCAAGGACCTGAAGAACGGCCAGTACAAGATCATCAGCTTCTATGCCAAGAAGGCCCGGGGCCTGATGAGCCGTTTCGTCATCCAGGAACGCATCAACGATCCAGCACAACTCAAGCAATTCGACGTCCAGGGCTACCGCTTCAGCGCGGAGCAGTCCAAAGCCGACAACCTGGTGTTCCTGCGCGACCACGCACCGGAATAAAGCGTTCCCCTGCCGCGCTCGCTTCCATCCGGCGAGCGCGCCAGAATGTGATCACCTGCACATTCCCCGCCTTTATAAAGCCATTTTTTTGGCGTCATAGAACTTTCATCTATTTCTATAACTTTTCTTTCACTCGACAGCAGTGATTTTTTTCAGTAGTGGCACCACTTTTTTTATTAGGTAGTGGCACAAAAGTATCCCCGCGCTTCAACTCCCCATAACTAAAGGCTCAAACCTTAAGTGCTATCAATTTGAGAGCAGTGCCATCTTTCTCAATATTTCAAGAAATTTCTAAAAACAGGATGAGCGGGCAGGAACTATGCCTTCAGACACCGCTCATACCACCGGTAACGATTCTCAACGAGGTTGTAAGAGATGACTTACGCAGGCTCGGTAAACCAATCAAGTTCCGACACGGGTTTGACCAATGAGTCACAAACTTGAACTAAAGGGTTAACAACAGGAGATAAGGCACCTCAACTTTCCCCTAACGAGCCAAGGAACAGCTGGCCTTCAAGGACCGCAGAAATCAACTGGAAAGCCCTGAACACATGGCCTCCAGCCATTCGAAGGACATCGAATGGTTTTTCTCGAGAAACCTGTAGCAGGAGCCGCCGGCAACATTCAAGGGCAAGTCAAAACAACATGGATCGGTTGCGCACAACTTGAGTGCATTTATTTAGTCACTCGGAACTTAGTCTGCCTGCACACGGCACTACAACGTACTTTGTTGTACTTCCGAGTGCGCAACAACAGCTGGCAAACATTAACTCCGGCCATCTAATGGCGTGAATAACACAGAGGTAAATGCGATGCGCATCAGCATATTTGGTTTGGGTTACGTCGGTGCAGTCTGTGCCGGTTGCCTGTCTGCACGGGGCCATGAAGTGGTTGGCGTAGATATCTCCAAAGACAAGATCGACCTGATCAACGCCGGCAAATCGCCCATCGTCGAACCGGGTCTGGGTGAACTTCTGACTCAAGGGATTCAGACCGCTCGTCTGCGCGGTACCACCAACTTCGCCGAAGCCATTCGCGATACCGACCTGTCGATGATCTGCGTCGGCACCCCGAGCAAGAAGAACGGCGACCTGGAGCTGGACTACATCGAATCGGTGTGCCGCGAGATCGGTTTCGTCCTGCGCGACAAGGCCACCCGCCACACCATCGTGGTACGCAGCACGGTGCTGCCGGGCACGGTGAAGAACGTGGTGATCCCGATTCTCGAAGACTGCTCGGGCAAGAAGGCCGGGGTGGATTTCGGCGTGGCGGTGAACCCCGAGTTCCTGCGCGAAAGCACCGCGATCAAGGACTACGACTTCCCGCCCATGACCGTGATCGGCCAGTTCGACCAAGCCTCCGGTGACGTGCTGCAAGCGCTGTACGAAGAGCTCGACGCGCCGATCATCCGCAAGGGCATCGAAGTCGCCGAAATGATCAAGTACACCTGCAACGTCTGGCACGCCACCAAGGTCACCTTCGCCAACGAGATCGGCAACATCGCCAAGGCGGTGGGTGTCGACGGCCGTGAAGTGATGGACGTGGTCTGCCAGGACAAGACCCTCAACCTGTCCCAGTACTACATGCGCCCCGGCTTCGCCTTCGGCGGCTCGTGCCTGCCCAAGGACGTGCGTGCCCTGACCTACCGCGCCGGCTCCCTGGACATCGAGGCGCCGCTGCTCAACTCGCTGATGCGCAGCAACGAATCCCAGGTGCAGAACGCCTTCGACATCGTGTCCAGCCACGACAAGCGCAAGGTCGCCCTGCTGGGCCTGAGCTTCAAGGCCGGCACCGACGACCTGCGCGAGAGCCCGCTGGTGGAACTGGCGGAAATGCTCATCGGCAAGGGCTTCGACCTGAGCATCTACGACAGCAACGTCGAGTACGCCCGGGTTCACGGCGCCAACAAGGACTACATCGAGTCGAAGATCCCCCACGTCTCGTCCCTGCTCAACTCGGACTTCGACGCAGTGATCGGCAACTCCGACGTGATCATCCTCGGCAACCGCGACGAGAAGTTCCGCGCCCTGGCCGAAGACGTGCCCCACGGCAAGCAGGTCATCGACCTGGTGGGCTTCATGTCCAAGGCCACCTGCAGCAAAGGCCGTACCGAAGGGATCTGCTGGTAAGGCTTCGCCGGCCAGCCGGCTCCTACCCCATCCCCGTAGGAACTGGCTGGCCAGCGATCTGGCCCTGCCAAATCTCCATGCCTGCCTTAACCCCCCTCGGGCCACCCCACAGGCTCGCCCGAGACCTTGATGGACGCAGATTATGCACAGGCTAAAGCACGGCCTGCTTCAGGCCGCCGGTTGGCTGTTCTACTTGAGTTTGCTGATGGGCATGGCCTTGTTGCTGCCCACCTCGACCTTCGACTCCGAGTCCAAGGACTTCATTTTCCTGATTGGCGCCGTGGGCATCTGGCGCTACTCCATGGGTGCCACGCACTTTGTCCGCGGCATGCTGTTTCTCTACGTGGTCTACCCGCACCTGCGGCGCAAGGTGCGCAAGCTCGGCAGCGCGGCGGACCCGTCCCACGTGTTCCTGATGGTCACCAGCTTTCGCATCGATGCGCTGACCACCGCCCAGGTCTACGGCTCGGTGATCCGCGAAGCCATCGACTGCGGCTTCCCCACCACCGTGGTCTGCTCGATCGTGGAGATGTCCGACGAGCTGCTGGTGAAAAGCCTGTGGGCGCGGATGAACCCGCCGGAGCGGGTCAAGCTGGACTTCGTGCGCATCCCCGGCACCGGCAAGCGCGATGGCCTGGCCTTCGGTTTCCGCGCCATCTCCCGCCACCTGCCGGACAACCGCGCCGTGGTGGCGGTGATCGACGGCGACACCGTGCTCGGCGAAGGCGTGGTGCGCAAGACCGTGCCCTGGTTCCAGTTGTTCGGCAACGTCGGTGGCCTGACCACCAACGAATTCTGCGAAGTGCGCGGCGGCTACATCATGAGCGAATGGCACAAGCTGCGCTTCGCCCAGCGCCACATCAACATGTGCTCCATGGCCCTGTCCAAGCGCGTGCTGACCATGACCGGGCGCATGTCGGTGTTTCGCGCCACCGTGGTCACCGACCCGGACTTCATCGCCGACGTGGAAAGCGACTCCCTGCAACACTGGCGCCTGGGCCGTTTCAAGTTCCTCACCGGCGACGACAAGTCCAGCTGGTTCAGCCTGATGCGCCTGGGCTACGACACCTTCTACGTGCCTGACGCGGCGATCAACACCGTGGAACACCCGCCGGAAAAGAGCTTCATCAAGGCCAGCCGCAAGCTGATGTTCCGCTGGTACGGCAACAACCTGCGGCAGAACGCCCGGGCCCTGGGCCTGGGCATGAAACGCCTGGGGCTGTTCACCAGCGTGGTGCTGTTCGACCAGCGCGTGTCGATGTGGACCTCGCTGCTGGGCCTGACCGTGGCCATCATCGCCAGCTTCAAGTACGGCACCGCCTTCATCCTCGCGTACCTGCTGTGGATCGGTATCACCCGCTTGATCCTGACTCTGCTGCTGTCCTGCTCGGGGCACCGGATCGGCCCGGCCTACCCCTTGATCCTCTATTACAACCAGATCGTCGGCGCCCTGGTGAAGATCTACGTGTTCTTCCGCCTCGACCAGCAATCCTGGACCCGCCAGGACACCAAGCTGACCCGCGACCTGGCCAGTTTTCAACGTTGGTTCAACACCTGGTCGTCTCGGACCATGACCTTCTCGGCCGGCAGCGTATTCGTCGCTGTCCTGCTGCTGATGGTCTGAACCGCCTTGCCTGAATTAACTAGGAAATCGACCCTATGAACACCGCTGTGAACGTCAATGTAGTGCATGAATCTGAAGCCCAACGCCAGCACGCCCGAGTCAAGATCCCGGCCAAGCTGCGCTTCTTCGGGACCGAGGCCAAGCCCCTTGAAGTGCGGGTCCACGACCTCTCTGCCGGTGGCCTGAGCTTCAACGCCGGGCAGCAGATGCTGACCGTGGGTGCCGTGCACAAGGGCCGCCTGCAGTTTGTCATCGACAACCTCGGCCTGGCCATGGATGTGGAGCTGCAGATCCGCTCCTTCGATCGCCAGAGCGGCCGCGTCGGTTGCCAGTTCCAGAACCTCGAGCCCCAGGACATCTCCACCCTGCGCCACCTGATCACCTCGCACCTGGCCGGCGATATCGTCAGCATGGGCGACGTGCTCGCCACCCTGCAGCGCGACAACTTCACCAAGGCGCGCAAGACCAAGGACAGCGGCAGCGGCATGACCGCCATGGGCCGCTTGCGGGCCGTGACCTTCAGCGCCGGGATCTTCGTGGTGGGTCTGGCGGCGTTCGGTTTCATCCTCAAGTCGGTGTACGGCATGTACTTCGTCAGCCACGCCCAGGCCGGCCTGGTCAGCGTCCCGGGGATGAACGTCACCATGCCGCGCGACGGCACCGTACAAAGCCTGGTGCAGAGCGACGGTATCGCCGCCAAGGGCGCGCCACTGGCCACCTTCAGCACCAGCATGCTCGACGTGCTCAAAGGCCACCTGGATGAAGGCCAACTGCAACCGGCCAAGGTCGAGGAGCTGTTCGGCAAGCAAATGACCGGCACCCTGACCTCCCCCTGCGACTGCACCGTGGCCCAGCAAATGGTCGCCGACGGTCAGTACGCCAGCAAAGGCGACGTGATCTTCCAACTGGTCCCGCGGGGCAGCCAGGCCAACGTCGAGGCGCGCTTCTCTTACCGTCAATTCGCTGATGTACGCCCGGGCACCAAGGTCAACTTCCAGATTGCCGATGAAGACACCGTGCGCCGCGGCACCATCGTCAGCAGCACCAGCCTGAACAGCAACGACCTGTCCTCCGACATCCGCGTGCAGATCAAGCCCGACGCGCCCCTGAGCAGCGCCTTCGCCGGTCGCCCGGTGGAAGTCAGCAGCGACCGCGGTCCCTCGATGAACTGGCTGATCGACAAAGCCATGGCCGCCGGTCTCTGAGCGGAGGACATGCCTGTGACTAGCCCTTTCATTGACGAGTGCTGCGCGCTCGATCGCGAGCAAGCTCGCTCCTACCAGAACACCGCCGCCTCCCGTAGGAGCGAGCTTGCTCGCGAAAGCGCTCAAGGCCGCCGCCATCTGGCCCTGTGCTGCCTGGCGCTGGCCGTGAGCCTGGCCGGTTGCGCCGGCCTGCCCGACCAGCGCCTGGCCAACGAAGCCTTGAAGCGCGGCGACACCGCCCTGGCCGAACAGAACTACCGCCAGCTGGCAGACCTGGGCTACAGCGAAGCCCAGGTAGGCCTGGCCGACATCCAGGTGGACAGCCGCGACCCGGCGCAGATCAAGCAGGCCGAGGCCACCTATCGCGCCGCAGCCGATGTGTCGCCCCGGGCCCAGGCGCGCCTTGGCCGCCTGTTGGTGGCCAAGCCCGGTTCCACCGAGGCCGAGCAGCACGAAGCCGAAGGCCTGTTGAAAAAAGCCTTTGCCAACGGTGAAGGCAACACCCTGATTCCCCTGGCGATGCTGTACCTGCAATACCCCCACAGCTTCCCCAACATCAACGCCCAGCAGCAGATCAGCCAATGGCGCAGCGCCGGTTACCCGGAGGCCGGCCTGGCCCAGGTGCTGCTGTACCGCACCCAAGGCAGCTACGACCAGCACCTGGCCGAGGTGGAAACCATCTGCAAGGCCGCACTCAACAGCACCGACATCTGCTACGTGGAACTGGCCACCGTTTATCAAAAACGCGGCCAGCCGGAGCAACAGGCCGAGCTGCTCAAGCAGCTGCAGGCCGGCTACAGCCGTGGCACGGTCAGCGCCCAGCGAGTCGACAGCGTGGCCCGCGTGCTGGGCGATGCAAGCCTGGGCAAGCCGGATGAAAAAACCGCCCAGGCCCTGCTGGAGCAGGTCGCTCCGGGTTACCCCGCGTCCTGGGTCAGCCTGGCCCAGCTGCTCTACGACTTCCCCGAACTGGGTGACGTCGACAAGATGATGCAGTACCTGGACAACGGCCGCGCCGCCGACCAGCCCCGGGCCGAACTGCTGCTGGGCAAGCTCTACTACGAAGGCAAATGGGTGCCCGCGGACGCCAAGGTGGCCGAGGCGCATTTCCAGAAAGCCGTGGGCCGCGAAGTCGCCGCCGACTACTACCTGGGGCAGATCTACCGCCGTGGCTACCTGGGCCAGGTGTACCCGCAAAAAGCCCTGGACCACCTGCTGACCGCTGCGCGCAACGGCCAGAACAGCGCCGACTTCGCCATTGCCCAGTTGTTCTCCCAGGGCAAGGGCACCAAGCCCAACCCAGTCAACGCCTACGTCTTCAGCCAACTGGCGAAGGTCCAGGACACGCCGCAAGCCAACGAGCTGGCGCAACAGCTGGAAAGCCAATTGCCGCCTGCACAGCGCGCCGAAGCCCAACGCCTGCTGCAACAAGAGCAGGCCGTGCGTGGGGCCTTGAGCCAGAACACGCTGCAACTGCACGCCCTGCAAGAAGAAGACGGCGAGGAAACCCTATGAAGTTGAATCCATTCGTGAAGGCCGGCATCGGCCTGAGCTTCGCCCTGATCTGGTCCTGCCCGACCCTGGCAGCGATGACCGATACCCAGAACTTCGGCCTGGAAGTGAAAATCACCGGCCAGTCCGAAGACGACCGCGACCTGGGCACCCTCAGCGGCGGCGACGTCAACGGCCTGGGCCTGGACCTGCGGCCGTGGGTCTACGGTGAACGCGGTGCCTGGAGCGCCTACGCCATGGGCCAGGCGGTGACCTCCACCGACATCATCGAAACCGATACCCTGCAGCAGTCGGACGCCGACGGTACCCAGCAGTCGAGCAACGACGACCGCAAGACCAAGAAAAACTACCTGGCCCTGCGCGAGTTCTGGATCGGCTACAGCGGCTTCACGCCCTACCCCGGCGAGCAGTTGAAACTGGGCCGCCAACGCCTGCGCAACGACGACGGCCAGTGGCGCGACACCAACATCGAGGCCCTGAACTGGACCTTCGACACCACCTTGCTGCGGGCCAACGTTGGCGCCGCCGAGCGCTTCAGCGAGTACCGCACCGACCTCAAGGAACTGGCGCCCAAGGACAAGGACCGCCTGCACGTCTACGGCGACGCGGCCTACCAGTGGACCCCAGGCAACTGGGTGGGGATTCGCGGTCATCACACCCACGATGACGGCAAGCTCGACTATCCGGTGCCCGGCGAAGCGGCCGATTCCCTGGACAAGAAAGAGAACGGCGACCTCACTTGGCTCGGCCTCACCGCCGACAGCGACGCCTATAACTGGCGCAACACCAACACCGTCAACTACTGGGCCAGCCTGACCGGCATGCGCGGCGACCGCGACACGGTCAACGCACTGGACGCCAATGGCAACCGCCCGGCCCAGGCCAAGCGCGGCGAGAACCTCGACGGCTGGGCCACGGACCTGGGCGTGCGCCTGCGCCTGGACCCGAACTGGCAAGTCGGCGCCGCCTATGCCCGCGCCAGCGGCGACTACGAGCAGAACGGCCTGGAAAGCAACCGCTCCAACTACACCGGCACCCGCTCCCGCGTGCACCGTTTCGGCGAAGCCTATCGCGGCGAAATGAACAACATGCAGACCGCCACCCTGTTCGGCTCCTGGATGCTCA
The DNA here is from genome assembly GCF_003732485.1 of Pseudomonas protegens. Taxonomy (GTDB): domain Bacteria; phylum Pseudomonadota; class Gammaproteobacteria; order Pseudomonadales; family Pseudomonadaceae; genus Aquipseudomonas; species Aquipseudomonas protegens_B. Next base: position 292,468 of record NZ_MOAK01000086.1, on the reverse strand, counting down.
ACGACGAATACGACGCCAGCCTGATCTACCACAAGTTCTGGCGCGTGGACGGCAACAAGGCAGTCGGCAGCAACGGTATCAACGCCGTGGACAACGACTATGACGGCAACGGCAACCTGCTCTCCAGCACCGCGCTGCCCCTGCAGGACGGCAGGAAAGACTTGGGGCAGGAAATGGACCTGGTGGTCACCAAGTACTTCAAGCAGGGCCTGTTGCCGGCGGCCCTGAGCCAGTCCATCGATGAGCCGTCGGCCCTGGTGCGTTTTCGTGGCGGTGTGTTCAAGCCCGGCGATGCCTATGGCAAAGACGTCGACTCGTACATGCACCGCGCCTTTATCGACGTGATCTGGCGCTTCTGATGCGAGCCGCGAAGGGAGTCCCCGAAATGAACTGCTACCCCATGAACAGCCCCGCTGCGAAAGGCGCCATCAGCCTGTTGGCCGGCGCCCTGTTGCTGGCCAGCAGCTCGGCGTTCGCCACTGTCGAGCCGGCCAAGGCGCCGATCGTCGCCAAGGAGCTGCAACAGGCCAAGACCTACACCGTCAGCAGCGCGCCCACCGAGCCGTTGAACCTGGCCACGCCGACCCTGCCCAACCTCTCCGGCTACACCGCCGAGGCCGCTGCGGCGAAGATCGTGCGCAGCCAGCCGGGCAAGATCAGCGTGCGCCGGATGATGCAGGAAGACGCCCTGAAGGACTTTATCGGCGGTGACAACAAGATGGCCGAATGGGTGGTGCGCCAACACGGCATTCCCCAGGCGATCTTTATCGATGACGGTTACGTCAACCTCAAGGACCTGGCCAAGAAACTGCCCAAGCAGTACATCAGCGAAACCGCGCCGGGTGTATTCCTCGCACGCCTGCCGATCGTGGTCGGACGCAAGGGCATCCTGGAAATCGACAAACAGACCCAGGAGCTGCGCCTGTCTCAGGAAGGCGGTTCGTTCCTGGTCAACGATGGCCAGCTGTTTGTGCGCGACACCAAGGTCACGGGCTGGCGCGAGAAAGACAACGGCCCGGCGACCTTCCGCTCGCCCAAGGAATTCCGCCCGTTCCTGCTGGCCTGGGGCGGCACCGAGACTTACATCGTCAACAGCCAGATGGCCAGCTTCGGCTACGCCAACTCCAAGTCCTACGGCGTGAGTATTTCCCAGTACACGCCGAACATGGCCAAGGTGCTCAAGCGCGATGAACCCACCGGCTGGATCATCGGCTCGGATTTCTCGGACATGTGGTACGGCTTCTACTGCTACGAAACCCGCGACTTCGTGGTCAAGGGCAACACCTACAAGGACAACATCGTCTACGGCATCGACCCCCACGACCGTTCCCACGGCCTGATCATCGCCGACAACACCGTCCACGGGACCAAGAAGAAGCACGGCATCATCATTTCCCGGGAAGTGAACGACAGCTTCATCTTCAACAACCGTAGCTACGACAACAAACTCTCGGGCCTGGTGATCGACCGTAACAGCGTCAACAACCTGATTGCCTACAACGAGATCTACCGCAACCACACCGACGGCATCACCCTCTACGAGAGTGCCGACAACCTGCTGTGGGGCAACAAGGTGATCAGCAACAAACGCCACGGCATCCGCATTCGCAACAGCGTGAACATCCGCCTCTACGAAAACGTCGCCATGGCCAACGGCCTGACCGGGGTCTACGGCCATATCAAGGACCTTTCCGACACCGACCGCGACATCAAGCTCGACCCGTTCGACGCTCAGGTTTCGCTGATCGTGGTCGGCGGCGAGCTGGCGGCCAATGGCAGCGGCCCCATGTCCATCGACTCGCCGTTGAGCGTGGAGCTGTATCGCGTGTCCATGCTCGCGCCCACCAAAAGCAGCGGCATCAGCTTTTCGGGGATCCTTGGCGAACGCCAGGATGAAATCCTCGACCTGATGGTTCGCCAGCAAAAAGCCGTGCTGATCGACCCCGTCGAACGCCAGACCGAAATGCGCGATTGAGGATGACTGTCATGCCCCCACACCTGATCAAACTGTTGAGCCTGTCGGCGCTGACCGCCGGCATTCTCGCCGCCAGCGCCGGCGCCCGCGCCGATGAGCCCCAGGCGCCGAACTTCACCGCCGAGCCGTGCTGCAACCTGTGCCCGGCCGCCCATGATGCGAAGAACTACACCACCCGCTACCAGCAGAACTTCACCACCCTGGTGCAAGCCCAGGGCGACTGGCTGTTCCGCACCCAGGAAGACCTGCGCACCGAATTCAACACCACCCCGGAAGGCTACCGCCGCCTCAAGCAGTTGCACGAAGCCTTCAAGAGCAAGGGCGTGGAGCTGGTGGTGGTCTATCAGCCGACCCGTGGCCTGGTGAACCGCAACAAGCTCAACCCGGCGGAGAAAGCCCGTTTCGACTATGACAAGGCGTTGAGCAACTACAAGGCCATGCTCGGGCGCTTCGCCCAGATGGGCTACGTGGTGCCGGACCTGTCGCCGCTGACCAACGAACAACTGCCGGACACCCTGCCGGCCCACGACTTCTACTTCCGCGGCGACCAGCACTGGACCCCCTATGGCGCCCAGCGCACGGCGAAGATCGTCGCCGACAAGGTCAAGCAGTTGCCGGCCTTTGCCGACATTCCACGGCGTGAATTCGAGACCCACAAATCCGGGCGCATGGGCAAGACCGGCACCCTGCACAACATGGCCGGGCAATTGTGCGGCACCAGCTACGCCATCCAGTACATGGACCAGTTCACCACCGAGCCCAAGGGCGAGGCTGGCGACGGCGACCTGTTCGGCGATTCCGGCAACCCGCAGATCACCCTGGTGGGCACCAGCCACAGCGGCAAGAACTACAACTTCGCCGGCTTTCTGGAAGAGTCCATCGGCGCCGACATCCTCAATGTGGCCTTCCCCGGCGGTGGCCTGGAAGGCTCGATGCTGCAGTACCTGGGCAGCGAGGAATTCCAGAAGAGCCCGCCGAAGATCCTCATCTGGGAGTTCTCGCCGCTGTACCGCCTGGACCAGGAAACCATCTACCGGCAGATGATGGCCCTGCTGGACAACGGCTGCGAGGGCAAGGATGCGCAGATGACCGGCAGCACCACCCTCAAGCCGGGCAAGAACGAACTGCTGGTCAACAGCAAGAACCTGGACCTGCGCAACAGCAACCACCAGGTCGACATCCGCTTCGCCGACCCTTCGGTGAAAACCCTGCAAGCCACCCTCTGGTACATGAACGGGCGCCACGAGGACATCAAGATCGACAAACCGGAAACGTCCGACACCGACGGGCGCTTCGCCTTCGAACTGCGCACCGACGAAGACTGGGCCTCGCAGAACCTGCTGGCGGTCGAGATCCAGGGCCCGGAAGCGGGCACTGCGGGGCAGAAGGTCGAAGCGAAAATTTGCAAACGCAACGTATTCCCGAGCGCCGAGCAACGCACCGCGCAAATCGGGCAATGAGGTTCCTATGCAAAGCACAACGATCAAACGACTTTTGACCCCGACCCTGCTCAGCCTGGCGATGTTCGCCGGTGCGACCCAGGCCGCGGCCCCCCTGCGGCCGCCCCAGGGTTACTTCGCGCCTGTGGATAAGTTCAAGGCCGGCGACCACAGCGAAGGCTGCGACGCCATGCCCGCGCCCTACACCGGCTCGCTGCAATTTCGCAGCAAGTACGAAGGCTCGGACAAGGCCCGCGCGACCTTGAACACCCAGTCGGAAAAAGCCTTCCGCGACAGCACCGCCGACATCACCAAGATCGAGCGCGGCACCAGCAAACGGGTCATGCAGTTCATGCGTGACGGCCGTCCGCAACAGTTGGAATGCACCCTGAGCTGGCTCACCGCCTGGGCCCAGGCCGACGCGCTGATGTCCAAGGACTTCAACCACACCGGCAAGTCCATGCGCAAATGGGCCCTGGGCAGCATGGCCTCGGCCTACCTGCGCTTGAAGTTCTCCGACTCGCACCCGCTGGCGACTCACGAAAAGGAAGCGCAGCAGATCGAGGCCTGGTTCAGCAAGATGGCCGACCAGGTGGTCAGCGACTGGGACAACCTGCCCCTGGACAAGACCAACAACCACTCCTACTGGGCCGCCTGGTCGGTGATGGCCACCGCCGTGGCCACCAACCGCCGCGACCTGTTCGACTGGGCGGTCAAGGAATACAAGGTCGGGGTCAACCAGGTCGATGCCGAAGGTTTCCTGCCCAACGAACTCAAGCGTCAGCAGCGCGCCCTGGCCTACCACAACTACGCCCTGCCGCCGCTGGCAATGATCGCCAGCTTCGCCCAGGTCAATGGCGTGGACCTGCGCCAGGAAAACAACGGCGCCCTCAAGCGCTTGGGTGACCGAGTGCTGGCTGGGGTGAAAGACCCGGACGACTTCGAGAAGAAGAACGGCAAGCAGCAGGACATGAGCGACCTCAAGGTCGACTCGAAATTCGCCTGGCTGGAACCCTACTGCAGCCTCTACACCTGCGCCCCGGATGTACTTGCGCGCAAGCACAAGATGCAGCCGTTCAAGACCTTCCGCCTGGGTGGCGACCTGACCAAGGTCTACGACCCTTCCCACGAAAAAGGCTCCTGATCGAATCGTTGGAACAACTTCCTGTAGGAGCTGGCTTGCCAGCGAAGAGGCCCTCAAGACCGCCATCGCCGGCACGCCGGCTCCTACAGAACGCAGTACCGCTTTCCCGCTTTTTTCGCGGGGGGGTTTGGGGGGGCTCCGGCCTCTGACTATTGGTTAAACACGGAGAGATCGGGATGGTTTTTTCATCCAATGTGTTCCTGTTTCTGTTCTTGCCGATCTTTCTCGGCTTGTACTACTTGAGCGGGCAACGCTATCGCAACTTGCTGCTACTGATCGCCAGTTATGTGTTCTATGCCTGGTGGCGGGTGGACTTCCTGGCGCTGTTCGCCGGCGTCACCCTGTGGAACTACTGGATCGGCCTGAAAGTCGGTGCGGCCGGGGTCCGGAGCAAACCCGCCCAACGCTGGCTGCTGCTCGGCGTCGGCGTCGACCTGTGCATCCTCGGCTACTTCAAGTACGCCAACTTCGGCGTGGACAGCATCAACGCGATCATGACCTCCTACGGTCTGGAACCGTTCATCCTGACCCACATCCTGTTGCCGATCGGCATCTCGTTCTACATCTTCGAGTCCATCAGCTACATCATCGACGTCTACCGCGGCGACACCCCGGCCACCCGCAACCTCATCGACTTCGCGGCGTTCGTGGCGATCTTCCCGCACCTGATCGCCGGCCCGGTCCTGCGCTTTCGCGACCTGGCGGACCAGTTCAACAACCGAACCCACACCCTGGACAAGTTCTCCGAAGGCTGCACCCGCTTCATGCAGGGTTTCATCAAGAAGGTGTTTATCGCCGACACCCTGGCGGTGGTCGCCGACCATTGCTTCGCCCTGCACAACCCCACCACGGGCGATGCCTGGCTGGGCGCCCTGGCCTACACCGCGCAGCTGTACTTCGACTTCTCCGGCTACAGCGACATGGCCATCGGCTTGGGCCTCATGATGGGTTTCCGCTTCATGGAAAACTTCAAGCAGCCCTACATCAGCCAGTCGATCACCGAGTTCTGGCGGCGCTGGCACATCAGCCTGTCCACCTGGCTGCGCGACTACCTGTACATCACCCTGGGCGGCAACCGCAAAGGCACGCTGATGACTTACCGCAACCTGTTCCTGACCATGCTGCTCGGTGGCCTGTGGCACGGTGCGAACATCACCTACATCGTCTGGGGCGCCTGGCACGGCATGTGGCTGGCGATCGAAAAAGCCCTGGGCCTCAACACTTCGCCGCGCAGCCTGAACCCGATCCGCTGGGCACTGACCTTCCTCCTGGTGGTGATGGGCTGGGTGATCTTCCGTGCCGAAAACCTGCACGTGGCCGGGCGTATGTACGGCGCCATGTTCAGCTTCGGCGACTGGTCGCTGTCGGAACTCAACCGCGCCAGCCTCACCGGTCTGCAAGTGGCGACCCTGATCCTGGCCTACGCCACCCTGGCGTTCTTCGGCCTGCGTGACCTGTACCGCAACCCGGCGCCGGTCAAGGCCAAGCCCGAGGTCACTACCGCCGCCGACGGCCCGGCCAGCGCCCAGCCCGGCCTGATCAAGGCGGTGCCCGGGGACAACCCCGGCAGCATTCACCAGCCGGGCTACATCGTCGGCACCGAGGCCCAGGTGCAGCCGGCCTACTGGACTGCCGACTGGTCGCGCTACGCCATGCGCGCCCTGGTGCTGCTGCTGTTCATTGCCTCGATTCTCAAACTTTCGGCGCAAAGCTTCTCGCCGTTCCTTTACTTCCAGTTCTGAGGGATCTGCCCATGACCCGCTCATTACGTGTGTTCTACATCGCCCTGTTCCTGCTGACCCTGCTGGTGCTGGGGGTGTGGTCGGCGCGCAGCTTCTTCGGTTTCAGTACCAACAACGACGCCACCGTGCTCAACGGGCGCTGGGCCAAGGCGGTGGAAACCCACTACGACGACCAGTTCCCGATCAAGCGCCTGGGCACCAACCTCTGGGCCGCCCTGGACTTCAAGCTGTTCAACGAAGGGCGCCCGGGGGTGGTGCTGGGCCGTGACCAGTGGCTGTACAGCGATGAAGAGTTCAACCCCGTGGTCAACGAGGAGCTCAACCTACAGGGCAACTACGCCCTGGTGGAAGGCGTGCGCCAGACCCTCAAGGAGCACGGGGTGAAGCTGGTGATGGCGATCGTTCCGGCCAAGGTGCGCCTGTACCCGGAACACATGGACGAAGTGCGCCCGGCGCGCATCCACGCCAACCTCTACCAGGACTTCCACACCCGAGTCGCCGCCGACAAGATCCTTGCCCCCGACCTGCTTGGCCCCCTGCAACAGGCCAAGCAACAGGGCCAGCAAGTGTTCCTGCGCACCGACACCCACTGGACCCCCGCCGGCGCCGAGATCGTCGCCCGGCAACTGGCCCGGACCATCGCCGCCAAGACCCCGCTCAGCGGTCAGCCACAACGCTTCGTTACCGAGACCCAAGAGACCGTGGAACACAAGGGCGACCTGCGCCGCTTCCTGCCCCTGGACCCGCTGTTCGAAAACCTGATGCCGGCCGAAGAGCCCCTGCAAAAGCGCGTGACCCGGGCCAGCGAAGAGCAGCCGGCCGCCGACGACGCGCTGTTCGCCGACCGCGAAGTGCCGGTGACCCTGGTGGGCACCAGCTACAGCGCCAACCCCAGCTGGAACTTCGTCGGTGCCCTGAAACAGGCCCTGCACAGCGACGTGCTGAGCTACGCCGAAGACGGCCACGGCCCGATCCTGCCGATGCTCAGCTACCTGAAAAGCGACGACTTCAAGAACAACCCGCCCCAGGTGCTGATCTGGGAATTCCCTGAACGCTATCTGCCTGTGAACAACGAAATCGGCGACGCCGACCCGCAGTGGGTCGCAGAGCTCAAGCAAGCCGGTGCTCGCCAACAGAACGTAGCTGCACTCAACAAATCCGAGACGCCCGACCGGGCGCAAAACTAAAAAAGAGGTAACACTCATGACTTTCACTACTACTCCTCGTCGTCTCGCTGCCAAATCCCTGAAAGCTGCCGTATTGGCCGCGGGCCTGGGCCTGCTATCAGCTCCGGTATTCGCCGGTGGCGATGCCGCCCTGTACGGCCCCACCGCGCCCAAGGGCTCGACCTTCGTGCGCCTGTACAACGCCAGCAACAGCGAAGTCAGCGCCACGGTGGGCAGCACCAACGTCAATGACGTCGCGCCCCTGGCCAGCAGCGACTTCAGCTTCATGCCCGGCGGCGACTACACCGCCAAGGTGGGCAGCCAGAGCGTACCGGTGAAACTGGCCGCCGATCACTATTACACCCTG
>NZ_MOAK01000086.1:284259-284563 GCF_003732485.1 Pseudomonas protegens | reverse complement strand
GCAGAAATCCCTGGTGCGGGTGCAGAACCTCAGCGACCAGGCCCTGACCCTGAAGACCGCCGACGGCAAGACCGATGTGGTCAAGGCCGTGGCCGCCAAGGGCCGCGGCGAGCGCGAAATCAACCCGGTGAAGGTCAGCTTCGCCCTGTATGACGGCGAGAAAAAGGTCAGCGACCTCAAGCCCGTAGCCCTGGAGCGCGGCGAAGCGGCGGTGCTCTACGTCACCGGCAACGGCAGCAACCTGTCGCCGGTCTGGGTCAAGCGCCCGGTTTCCACCCGCTAATGAATTTCCGGAAGGCTGCTC
>NZ_MOAK01000086.1:282238-284241 GCF_003732485.1 Pseudomonas protegens | reverse complement strand
CCCGCCTCTCGTAGGAGCTGGCTTGCCAGCGAAGGCGCCCTCACGGGCCCCTTCGCCGGCAAGCCGGCTCCTACAGAAGGTGGGCAGCGCATCCGGGCACGCAACAAAAACAAGAGTGAAACGACAGAACGCAGTAGCTCTAACCCATACGATGTTTGAAGGAGTAACAACATGATTCCGGTGATCTTGTCAGGTGGTAGCGGCTCACGTCTTTGGCCGCTTTCGCGCAAGCAATTCCCCAAGCAGTTCCTCGCCCTGACCGGCGAACACACTTTGTTCCAGCAAACCCTGGAGCGCCTGGTGTTCGAAGGCATGGACACCCCCATCGTGGTCTGCAACAAGGACCACCGCTTCATCGTCAACGAGCAGTTGGCCAACCGTAACCTCGAAACCCAGCGCATCCTCATGGAGCCCTTCGGCCGCAACACCGCCCCGGCCGTGGCCCTGACCGCGATGATGCTGGTCAACGAAGGCCGCGACGAGCTGATGCTGGTGCTGCCCGCCGACCACGTCCTGGACGACCAGAAAGCCCTGCAACGCGCCCTGGCCCTGGCCACCGTGGCCGCCGAGCGTGGCGAAATGGTGCTGTTCGGGGTCCCGGCGACCAAGCCGGAAACCGGCTACGGCTACATCAAGTCCACCAACGATGCGCTGCTCCCGGAGGGGGTCAGCCGGGTCTCGCACTTCGTCGAAAAGCCCGACGAAAAACGCGCCACCGAGTTTGTCCAGGCCGGCGGCTATTTCTGGAACAGCGGCATGTTCCTGTTCCGCGCCAGCCGCTTCCTCGAAGAGCTGAAGAAACACGACCCGGACATCTACGACACCTGCCTCTTGACCCTGGAGCGCAGCCAGCAGGACCCGGACACCGTGACCATCGACGAAGCCACCTTCGCCTGCTGCCCGGACAACTCCATCGACTACGCGGTGATGGAGAAGACCCAGCGCGCCTGCGTGGTGCCCCTGAGCGCCGGCTGGAGCGATGTCGGCTGCTGGTCGTCGCTGTGGGACGTGCATGAAAAAGACGCCAACGGCAACGTCAGCAAAGGCGATGTGGTGATCCAGGACAGCAAGAACTGCATGATCCACGGCAACGGCAAGCTGGTGTCGGTGATCGGCCTGGAAAACATCGTCGTGGTGGAAACCAAGGACGCCATGATGATCGCCCACAAGGACAAGGTCCAAGGGGTGAAACAGATGGTCAACACCCTCAACGAACAGGGCCGCAGCGAAACCCAGAACCACTGCGAGGTCTACCGCCCGTGGGGCTCCTACGACTCGGTGGACATGGGCGGGCGTTTCCAGGTCAAGCACATTTCGGTCAAGCCGGGGGCCTGCCTGTCCCTGCAGATGCACCACCACCGCGCCGAACACTGGATCGTGGTCAGCGGCACCGCCGAAGTCACCTGTGACGAGAACGTGTTCCTGCTCACCGAGAACCAATCCACCTACATCCCGATTGCCTCGGTGCACCGCCTGCGCAACCCGGGCAAGATCCCACTGGAGATCATCGAAGTGCAATCGGGTAGTTATTTGGGCGAGGACGATATCGAGCGCTTTGAAGATATCTACGGCCGCTCCACCCCGGTGGAACGTGGCGTCTCGGTGAAGACCATCGCCCAGTAACAGCGACAGGCTTCAAGCGGCAAGCTGCGAGCAAAAGCAGAAAGCCGTGGTCAGCGAGTCCTTTCAACCCCCTTCCAAGCGCCTGCGTCCCCTATCCGCAGGCGGTTGGACAGGGGGATTTTTTTGTAGCCGCTGCCGCAGGCTGCGAAAAGGGCCGAAGGACCTTCAGCGGTCTTGAGCCCCCTGCGCCCGCTACGCGGTCGTTCGCAGCCTGCGGCAGCGGCTACAAGAAGCAGCGATCAGTAGAGGCAGCCGTAAGCTTCAAGCGGCAAGCCAGATCAACAGCCATCTGTGGATACAAAAGGTCGTTTAAGGCTACACATCTCGGGTTGACCACCCTCTTCTCGCTCCCTATCCTCGCGCCTGTCACGACTCATTCG
>NZ_MOAK01000086.1:255415-282177 GCF_003732485.1 Pseudomonas protegens | reverse complement strand
CTTGCGCTCTTCTGCGCTCGCAAAAATGTCTTATGGCGACTGTGCGTGGGGCATCTTCGGATGCGCCGGGTTCCTGAAACCGGTCCGTCAACCTGCGTACAGTTGCCACCCAACTCGTTTGACGGCGATCAAGTGGCAGCTCTATTTATTTCAGGAGCAACACACCATGACGGACCGTATCGCGCTAACCAGCAACGAATCCTCCACTCCGACCCTGTTTATCGACACCCGCGCGCCTTTGGACGAACTGCATGCCAGCGCCGCCTACCGCATCCTCGCGGTGACTCAACTGATGGAAAGCATCGTGCACATGGACAGCCGCCACGCCGATGCCACCGATCTGACACAGATCGCCCACGCCAGCGCCATTCTGTTGCGCGATGGTTGTGATCTGCTGGACGTGTTGGGACGGCGGATTCGTGGCAGTCAGTACCTGAACTAAAACGCCCCGTAATCGTTCCCCTTCAAACGCGGGGGAACGATCGGCACGCCTGTCCCCTCTCCTTCATCTAGAACCCGCCTCATCGATCACTGCCGTACCCATCTTCGTCAGAAGATGCGCAGCCCTGTTGTGGGTGGCAGCCGTGCGCGGATTGGTCGACCGGAGATACAGGAACCCGGCAGGGACGAAGCCCTCCCACGCACAGCTGCCATTGCACGAATGCGCAGGCGCACAACCCGCCGGCAATAGCGCAATGGGGTGCTGCTGCAGCTGCATCAAAACGGGTTACCAAGCGGAGGGGTGGCAGCTGCGTGCAGGTTGGTAAACCGGAGATACAGGAACCCGGCAGGGACGCCCCCTCCCACGCACAGCTGCCATTGCACAAGTGAAATGCGGCGCTGTTGCGCCTGTATCAGAACGAGTTACCAAGCCCGGTCGCTGAATGTGCTGCGACGCTCAAAGGCTAGTCCGGGTTCGACACACAGCAACGACGAAGGCGTCGCAGTTTATGTCCAGGCCAAGAGAGTTTAGGAATGTTCAGGATGGCGGCACGCCGAGGAGGCGGGGTAGCAGTAATGATCATGAGAGGCGTCGTATTTATCCATTCAACGGTCTTCCATGCTTGGCCAGGATTTTTTCCAACGAGGCTTTTTCGTCGAAGATCGGTATATCTATGCCTTCCAGTCTTGAACTGCTGACAAAGTTTTTAAGCTTGTTCTTTTCGAAACGCTCATAAGGATCAAACGCAGAACGAGCAGCGCATTTCGACAACAGGGACAAAGCGCCTCTAAGTTCTGCAACATTCCTGGCGCACATCCTGAAGCCGATTCTTTTTGAAACTTCATTGCGCACGGCCGGATAGGGCAACGCATCAATAAGCACGCGTTCGCACTCTCGCCCCTCTTCTGCGAGGGCACTCAGGCGCTTTAACTTCAAAGATAAAGAGCTCCAGCCATTTGCCCCTAATTTCAGATGAAGCTGAGTTTCGACAAAGCGTTTGACCTCAAGAAACGTCCCCAGCTTCTTCAGATCGCTGATCTGTGCAGTTTGCAAGATCTGCTGCAGTGATACGTCCATCATCGCCCCATGATTGATGCCAAAGCCCGGAGATTATACACCTCATAGATCGCCACCACGGGCACGTCTCGTCCTTGGCACCAGCACGCTTCACAGTCAAGAGCGGAGCCCACCCCTTCAGCTAGCACTCGCCTCGTTCGATGTTTGTAGCCCTGAGAACCTGAGCATTTTCCAGTCCCGGTAAAGGTGTTCCAGAAATGGATAGATGACCCCGGAGCATGCCAGCCACCTGCTCGGGCGGGCACCAGAGTGGACCACATGATGTCCACTATCGGCATAAATCCGCTTTAACAGACCTTCTGTTGTCCCTAACGCCCCCATCAAAACCTGGCCTGTGGATAACGTCACAACAGCCACCCTCCATCGCCAACCCCACCTACGCTTAGGTAGGATGTCCCCTCCTTTTCCCCGAGGCTCGCGTCATGTTCATCGGCGTTCTGCTGGTCATCACCTGGCTGATCCTGCTTCTGCGCTACCCCGCCAAAGCCCTTCCCGTGTCCCTGGCTGCCGCGTTCGGCCTGGCCCTGGTGGCGTGCTGGGTGGTCTGGCTGGACAACCGCGAAGCCCAGCAACTGGCGCGCCTGGAGCTGCGCCTGACCTACGCGCCGGAGCACTGCCCCGCCGACCGCCCGTTGCAGCTCAAACTCAATAACGGCAACAAGGTGCCCCTGGTCGAGTTGCGCTGGCGGGTCGCGGCCTATGCCCCGGGGGATACGGTCAACCTCGCCGACAACCAGTACAGTGCCCCGCGCTACCGTGGCCCCGGCGAGTTGCAGGCCGGCGCCAACTGGCAGGACTGCTTGCCCCTGCCGCCGCTGCGCCCGGGCTATCGCCCGCAAACCCTGGAGTTTCGCGCCGAGCGTTTACAGGGTAGTTTCTCCGACTGATTCGCCCCTCCCCTCACCCAGCACAAGGACCGCGCCATGCCCGTCGCGTTGATCACCGGTTGTTCCAGCGGCATCGGCCGCGCCCTGGCAGACACCTTCAAGGGCGCCGGTTTCACCGTGCTCGCCACCGCCCGCAAGGCCGAGGACGTCTCTGCCCTGCAAGCGGCCGGTTTCAAGGCCGTGCAACTGGACGTCAATGACGGCCCGGCCCTGGGCGCCCTGGGCGAGGAGATCAACCAGCAGTACGGCGGCCTCGATGTGCTGATCAACAACGCCGGCTACGGCGCCATGGGCCCGTTGCTCGATGGTGGCGTGCAAGCCATGCAGCGCCAGTTCGAAACCAACGTGTTCTCGGTGGTTGGGGTGACCCGGGCAATGTTCCCGGTGCTGCGCCGCAGCCGTGGCCTGGTGGTGAATATCGGCAGTGTGTCCGGGGTGCTGGTGACGCCGTTTGCCGGTGCCTACTGCGCCTCGAAAGCCGCGGTGCATGCCTTGAGCGATGCCCTGCGCATGGAGCTGTCGCCGTTCGGCATCCGGGTCATGGAAGTGCAGCCCGGGGCCATTGCTTCGAGCTTCGCCAAGAATGCCGGGCATGAAGCCGAACAGCTGCTCAACGAACAATCGCCCTGGTGGCCGCTGCGCGAAGGCATCCGCTCCCGGGCCAAGGCCTCCCAGGACAAGCCGACCCCGGCCAGGGAATTTGCCGCCGGCTTGCTCAAGGCGGTGCAGCAGAATAACCCGCCGCGCCTGGTGCGCCTGGGCAATGGCAGCCGTGCCTTGCCATTGCTGGCCAACCTGCTGCCCAAGGGTCTGCTGGAAAAGGGGTTGATGAAGCGTTTTGGCCTGACCCGCAGTCTCTGAGACGACAAAAACCACGGTCAGCAAAAGCTGACCGTGCCCGGCAAAGCAGCACTGCCACGCTGATAAATCTGTAGCTGCCCCCGCCTCGAATGCGCCCGTTCACGGGCAAGACTGCTGACGAGCCCCCCTCCCCCGTCTTGATCCCTTCGCCAGCTCCGGCTCCCTGCTCGGCCCCCGACGCTCAAGTGCGCCTCAGGCCCTGGAAAATCGATACTACTCGGCCATGTAGAACATTCGACTCTATTTATTTCTTGCAAGATCACAACTACAAAACAGCAAGTACATTTCCTATACATCACCAAGACTTTTCTCAAACTATCAATTCAGAATTTACAAAAAAAATCCTGTGCTAAGTTTACGTCCAGGTAAGTTCAACATCACTCAACTAGTAGAGAAACTTACCACTCTAAAATCGAAATCAAATAAATAGTTAAGGACAACTTAGATCATGAGAAAGATCGCCATCGTAGGGATGTCTTGCAATTTACCCGGTGATATCAATGACTTAGGTAAATTGCTTGACGCACTTAGAGAGCGCCGCGTTACCGCGGGAGCGGTCCCTGAAGAGCGTTGGGACATGGCACGCTACTACTCTAGCGATGAGGCTTCAAAAGGTAAGGCCTACGTAGAAAAAGGAAACTTCCTAGAACACGATATTCGTTCAATGGATGCTGAGTTCTTTGACTTACCAGCAAGTGTTGCGGAAAACATTGATCCACAGCAACGTTTGTTACTTGAACTAACATGGGAAGCTTTCGAGAACGCCGGCCTGGACTTGCCGGCACATTCGGGTCGTAAAGTCGGCGTCTATGTCGGCGGTTTCATGCTGGACCAAATGATCACCATGTCCCACTTCGCCAACCGCACCCGACAAAACGCCAACACCCCCAGCGGGATGATGATGACGATGCTGGCCAACCGGTTGTCCCACGCATTCAACCTGCGCGGCCCGAGCCTGTCGATCGACACCGCCTGCTCCTCTTCGCTCGTCGCATTCAGTTATGCCTGCAACGATATCTGGTCCGGCGAGTGCGACATGGCGGTGGTAGGCGGGGCCAACATCATGACGCGCCCCGAGTACCCCATCGGCATGTGCAAGGGGCACTTTCTCTCTCGTGATGGACAATGCAAGTCATTCGACGCCCGTGGCGACGGTTACGGTCGCGGCGAGGGCGGTGGGGTGGTGATCGTCAAGGCCCTTGAGCAAGCGTTGCTCGATGGCGACACGATCCTGGCCACGGTCGAGGGCGCCGGCGTCAACTCCGACGGGCGTACCCCCGGCATCTCGATGCCCAGTGCTGAAGCGCAGGGTGCCTTGATCCAGGACATTTGCACGCGTTTCGACATTGATCCGGCCCAGGTGCGTTATGTCGAATGCCACGGTACCGGGACCGCGGCAGGCGACCCGATCGAGGCGCGCTCCATCGGCTCGGTCTATGGCAAGGGCCGCACCGGCGACGACCGTGTGGTCCTGGGTTCGATCAAAAGCAACATCGGCCACCTTGAAGCCGGTGCCGGGATCGCCAGTCTGATCAAGGCGGTGCTGACCCTGCAACATCGCGAAGCCTTCGAACTGGGCAACCTGGAAACGCCCAACCCTGACATTCCCTTCGAAGAATGGGGAATCCGCCTGGCCGCCGGGCCCATCCAACTGGCCGAACCGGGCGAAGCCTTTCTGGTCGGCGTCAACTCGTTCGGTTTTGGCGGCACCAATGCCCACGTGGTGCTGCGCTCCGCGCCAGACACTGCCCCCGCCACCGTCAGTGCTGCGACTCGCAGCCAAGACGCGCCGCTGTACCTGCCCTTCTCCGCACGCAGCCCCGCGGCGCTCAAGGAACTGTCCCACCGCTACAGCGAGCGTCTGCAGGCGAGCAACGTCGAGCTGGACGACATCCTGCACTCCGCCGCATTCCACCGTGCGCCCCTCAATCACCGGGCCGTGGCCATCGCCCGGGATCGGGAGCAGTTGCATCAAGCGCTCAGCGAGTATTGGCAGCACGGGCATAGCGATCAGGTGGTCACCAGCCGCCGCACGGCCCAGGGCAAATCCCTGCCTGTCTGGGTCTTCACCGGGATGGGGCCACAGTGGTGGGGAATGGGCCAGGAGCTGTATCGCAGCGAGCCGGTCTATCGCGACGCGGTGGATGCAGCCGACCGACTGTTCCAGAACGTCTCCGGGTTCTCGATCGTCGCCGAAATGCTCAAGAGCAAGGGTGAGTCACGCATTACACAGACGGCCTTCGCGCAACCGGCGAACTTCATGATTCAGTGGGGGCTGGCGGCGATGTTGTCTGCCGCCGGGGTCAAGCCCGGGGCCATCGTCGGCCACAGCGTTGGCGAGGTCACCGCGGCCTGCGTGAGTGGCGCGTTATCCCTGGAGGATGCGGTGCGCGTCATCCATGAACGCAGCCGGCTGCAGGCGACCACCGCAGGAACCGGCAGCATGCTGGCGGTGGGTGTGGGCCAGAAAGAGGCGCAAGCCTTCCTGGCCGGCTACGAAGGCCGTATCGAAGTCGCGGCGGTCAACGGGCCAAACATGCTGACCCTGTCGGGGGAAACAGCGGCCATTGAAGCCCTGGCCCAGACACTGGAAACCCAGGAAATCTTCAACCGGCTGCTGACGGTCGAAGTGCCCTATCACAGCTTCCTGATGACGCCGATCCTGGATGAGCTGACCGCTGCGCTGCGCTCCATCAGTGCCTGCAAGCCCTCTGTCCCACTGGTCTCGACCGTGACCGGGCGCTACGCCAGCCAGGGCCAGTACGGAGCCGACTACTGGCAGCACAACGTACGGCAACCGGTGCATTTCTACCCGGCGATCCAGACCTTGCTCGACGATGACTTTGTCACCTTCGTCGAGATCGGCCCGCATCCGGTCCTGGCAGGCGCCCTGCGCGATTGCGCCAAGGTCCAGGCCAAGGAAATCCGCCTGGTCGAGACCCTGCGTCGCGAAGAGCCGGAACAACTGCGCATGCAGCGTGTGGCCGCCCAGGTGTTCGCCAGTGGCTGCGAAATCGACTGGCAGCCACTCAATGGCCGCGGCCGCTTCACCGACCTGCCCAATTACCCCTGGCAACGTGAACACTTCTGGCTCGAAAGTGAGCGTTCGACCTACATGCGCATCGCTTCGACCCAAGTGCCCATGCTCGGTCTCCGCTACTATCCGGCCAACGATGTGTGGCTCAATGACCTGGGGCACCAGGCACTGGCCTATCTGAAGGAACACGTGGTTTCGGGGGTCTCGATCATGCCTGCGGCAGGCTATGTCGAAACCCTGCTCGAGGCCGCTGCCGCGCTGTACCCGGACAGTCAGGGCTTGCGCCTCTCGGACCTGGAGATCCGCGCGCCACTGGTGATTTCCAACAACAATGCCCTGGACTATGTGTCCACCTACTCGCGCGACAGCGGTCGGGTAACCCTGCACAGTATCGAGAGTGGCAGCATTGGCGAGGGCCAGGTCCACGCTGTCGGTCGAGTGGACGCACTGGCCACGGTCGAGCCCCAATCCATTGACATTGCCGGGTTCAAGGCCTCGTTCGATAGCGAATGGGACCTCAAGGTGTTTTATCGCGAGCTGTCGCGCATCGGTCTGCAGTACGGACCGATGTTCCAGACCATCCGCTCGATCCGCGCCGATGCCAAGTCCGGTCGGGCTCTGACCTTCATCGAGTGCTCAAGCGAACTCTCGAACCAGGGCTACCATGCTCATCCAACCGTTCTGGATGCCTGTTTCCAGTCACTCGTCGGTCTGCTGGAAGACAGCGACACCACCTATCTGCCCACCGGTTTTCGCGAGTTGCGCCTGCTCGCCCCTACCTTGCCCACGCGTTGCTGGTGCAAGGCGGTTCGGGCAAGTTCGACTGCTGCCTACGTTGAGTCCGACCTGACCATCACCGATGAACATGGCGTGGTCGTTGCCGAGATCAGGGGTATGCGCGTCACCGCGGTGCCCAGCGCGCCAGGGCGTACCGACAAGTTCGGTGACCCGATCAAACTGCAAATGGCCCGCTATGAATGGGCAGATGCCGGGAACCCACCCGAACCGAAGCGACTGGGTAACTGGCTGGTCGTCGAGGGCGATAGTTCCCGGGATCTGGCCAACCGCATCGTCGAGGAACTCCACAACGCCAATGTCTCGGTCAGTGCCCGGCTGCGTACCGGCCCCCAGGAACGGGCCGATGGCCTGGAGATCAGCGTTCCCCTCGAGTCAGCCGCCATCGAGCGAGTGCTGGGGCGCATGGGCCCATTGGCCGGCGTAGTCTTCGTCCACGGCGCCCAGGCCCGTCTGGACAGCCAGGATCCAATCGGCGCCCAGGCCCTGCTGTTCATGATTGAGGTCTCCCGCTGCCTGGCCAGGCTTGAGCTCGAACACCGACCCCGGGCCTATGTGGTCACCCACAACGCCTTCAAGATCATGGACAACGACGCACCGGTGCAACCGGCGCAAACCGCTTTGGCCGGCTTTGCCCGGGTCGCCTTCAACGAAATCGAAGGCATGCGCTTCAGCAGCGTCGACCTGCCCGCTACGCCATCGGCAGCGGATATCAACGCCTGCCTTCGTGAGTTGATCTGCGATGCCCCGCAGGATGAAGTCGCCATTCGCCATGGTCGGCGCTTCAGCAGCCGGCTTGAAGTCCAACCGTGGTTGGCGGACGCCCTGGTGGAGGATGTGGCTCTGGCCAGCACGGATATGGCGGTCCTGGTCCGTTCCGATGAGGACGACAACAGCCTTGGCAGCGTGAAGCTCATCGAAACCCCGCGCGGCCCTCTGGGCGCAGATGAGATCGAGCTGAAGGTCCAACGCGTGGTGGTATCCAAACACGCCCTGCAGGCAGCAGGCCATCCACCCTCCGGCCAGCACTTTATCGAGGTGCTCGCCACCGTTACCCGTACCGGAGCCGATATCGCCGATCTGCATCCTGGCCAACGGGTCTATGGTCTTGCCCCCTCCACGTTCACCAGCCACCTGCGCGGCCCGCGATCAGCTTTCCACCTGACATCGCTGAACGATGAACAACGCGGCGACCGGTTGCTGCTGGTAGCCGTGCGTGACGCAATCGCCCAGCACCTCATCGACCAGGCCAGCCTCGAGGCCGGCCTGTGTGTGCTGATCGAGGCAGATCCACTGGGCCTGGCGATTGATGCCGCACTCCAGCGCCGCGGCGTGCGGACC
The DNA here is from genome assembly GCF_003732485.1 of Pseudomonas protegens. GTDB lineage: Bacteria > Pseudomonadota > Gammaproteobacteria > Pseudomonadales > Pseudomonadaceae > Aquipseudomonas > Aquipseudomonas protegens_B. Next base: position 273,737 of record NZ_MOAK01000086.1, on the reverse strand, counting down.
GTGCTGATCAACGTGCCTGACAACGAAGCCGCAGTCAGCACCAGCACGGCCATCGCAGCCACTCGCAGTGCGGTGGACGCAGCCGTATGCGAACACACCGCCGGCAAGGGCTTTGACGCCATCATCGGCTCGATGCCACGCTGGGATCGGCTGTACGGCTGGGAAGCGCTGGCACTGGGTGGTGTGCTGATTGACACCGAACAAACTGCACGCGCCTTTGCCCTGCCCGGCAACGCAGCCTCCCTGGTGCGCGCCGACCTGGCATTGATCAGCCAACGGGCGGAGCTGTTCGCTGCCTCCCTGCGCACGGCGGTGGAACGCGCCAGCCAGAGTCAAGGCCCGGCAATCCCTAGCCTGACCATTTCCATTGCCGATCTGGCCACGAAAAAGTTCGTAGCACCCGATAACGTCGATATCCCGGTCATCCTCGACTTTGATGAAGTGGGGAGCGCCCTCAAGGTGCAAGTCATGGAGACGGTGTCCTTCAGGGCGGATGCCTCCTACCTGGTCACGGGCGGTTTCGGTGGCTTCGGTCAGAAAACCAGCCGCTGGCTGGTGGAGCACGGAGCGCGACATATCGTGCTCGCCGGGCGCAGTGGTGCGGATACTCCCGAACGCCAGGCCTTTGTCGAGGAGCTGCGCCAGCAAGGCGCGAACGTGCTGACCCTGGCCTGCGACCTGGCCGACGCCAGCGCCGTGCGCGACCTGATGGGCACCATCGCCGACAGCGCTGCGCCCCTGCGCGGCGTATTCCACCTGGCCACGGTGATCATTGACGAGGCGATCATCGACCTCGATCCGGCGAACTTCCTCCAGGTCATGCAGAGCAAGGCACAAAGCGCGCTGTTGCTGCACCAGGCGACGCAGGAAATCGAGCTCGATCATTTCGTGCTGTTCTCATCCTTCGCCGGGCTGATCGGCAACAGCAAGCAAGCGTCCTATGTCAGCGCCAACTGCTTCCTGGATGGGCTGACCTGGCATCGTCGGGCACTGGGTTTGCCGGCGCTGAGCATCAACTGGGGGGCGATTTCCGATACCGGCATCATTGCCCGCGATGAAAAGCTCGAGCAGTTCATGCGCTACATGGGGCTGCGCGGCATGGAGACCCGCGAAGCACTGCAGTGGCTGGAGCGCGCAATGCGTCGGGATATCACCCAACTGGGCATTTCCCTGATCAGCAGCTGGGCCGATTGGGCGCAGTACGAAACCCTCAGCAACCAATCGCCGCGCTTCATCGATCTGATCGCCTCTGACACCGAGGCCAGCAACGACGCCAGTGAGCGCCTGCGGGAGGAAATCGCCGCGCTGCCCGAAACCGAACGCTTCGCGGTGCTGTCAGGCCTGATCGTGTCGTTGATCGCCGATGAATTGGAAGTCAGTACCGATACGGTTTCGATCGACAGACCGATTCTCGAGTTTGGTATCGACTCACTGATGGCGGCGGAGATTCAGGTGGTGTTGAAAAACAACCTGGGGATCAGCGTCTCGGTGATCGAGATCCTCAACAACCTGACGATTCGCGGCATGGCCAATGATGCCCTGGCCAACATGGGACTCAACGACGATCTTGCCGCGGAGCCCTCGACAGAGGCTCAGGCACAGGAGCGACAGGCATGACCACTCACCTGCATATCGAGCGGCTGCGTGCCCGGCTGCTGAGTAAACAGGAACCCGGCAGCGTCCGTGACGCTGCCGGCCCGGAGCTGGCCCCGCGCGCAGCTCCAGCCAAGGTCAAAGTCGGCCCCGAGCACTACGACTTCGCCTACTTCCCGGAGTTGCGCGAGTTCAGCAACGCCCAGTGGTACTACAACACCCAGGGCTATGAATGGAACATGTTCCGCCAACACCTCGGCGCATCCAGCGCCGAGGTGGAGATGGATGGGCGGCACCTGATCAACTACGCCTCCTACAACTACCTGGACCTGCTGGGCGACCCACGCATGCAGGAGGCCGCCAAGCAGGCCGTGGATACGTTCGGCACGTCGGCGGGCTCGGGAAGGATCAACATGGGCGAGATCCCGATCTTCACCGAGTTCGAGCAACTGATCAGCCAGACACTGGGGGTCGAAGATGCGGTGCTGGCGGTCAATGGCTATGGCGCCAACGTTGCGACCCTGGGTTATCTGGCCCGGCGCCAGGACCTGGTGATCTACGACGAGCTGATCCACAACAGCATGCTCATGGGGACCAAGCTCAGCGGTGCCCGGCGCCTGACCTTTCCCCACAACGACTATGACGCCCTGGAGCAACTGCTGGTGGAGCACCGCCAGCACTTCGAACGGGTGCTGATCCTGACCGAAGGCGTCTACAGCATGGATGGGGATATTCCGGATATCCCCCGCCTGATCGACATCAAGCGCCGCCATCACGCCCTGCTGATGGTGGATGAAGCCCACTCGATGGGAGTGATCGGCCCCCGTGGGCTTGGCGTGGTCGATTACTTCGGACTCGACGGTGCGGATATCGACATCCACTTCTCGTCCATGAGCAAGGCGTTCGCCACGGTGGGCGGCTACATCGCCGGGCGCAAGGAGCTGATCGCGATCCTCAAGCACTACGCCCCGGGCCTGTTGCTATACACCGCCGCGCCCACGCCGGCCAGTGCCGCAGCCGGCCTGCAAGCGCTGCGCATCATGCACGCCGAGCCGGAACGGGCACGGCGGGCGGTCAGCAATGCCGACTACTTTCGGACCCAGGCCCGGGAAGCCGGGCTGGATACGGGCTTGAGTCATGACTCGGCGATCGTGCCGATCATGATGCCCGACGGCGAGACAGCGGTATGGACCACCGCCCAGCTGTTCGAACAGAACATCTGCACCTTCCCGATGATCTTTCCGGTGGTTCCGCGCAACGCCGAACGCCTGCGTTTCTTTATCAGCGCCGCCCATACCCGGGAGCACATCGACCGTACCGTCGAGCTGCTGGTCGAGCTGCGCAAGAACGCTCCCGCGAGCAGGGGGTTATTTTGAAACAGATACGTTTTGATCGATTCGGCCTGCCCTCCCGAGTGGCCTATTGCGTCGAGGTTGAGGACCCGGGGGCGCCCTCGCCCTGGGAGGTGCTGGTCGAGGTGGAAGCCTGCGCGCTCAACCCCGCCGATCTCGCACGTCTGTCCGGCCGCTACGGTGAGCTACCCCTGCTGCCCGCCACCCTTGGCCTTGAGGCCATTGGTCGAGTGATTGCCTGTGGCGCCTCGGTCGACCACCTGTGCCAGGGGGACCGGGTGATTCTGCTCGGCAACGAAAACTGGTGCCAGCAGCGCCGCATTGCCGCATCGCTGGTGCACAAGCTACCGCCGGGACTGGACCCGCTGCAGGCCGCCTCGCTCAAGGTCAGCGCCTGCACCGCCATCGAACTGCTACGCCGACAGAGCCAACTGGGCCCGGGGGCCTGGGTCATCCAGAACGCCCCCCTATCGAGCGTCGGACGGGCGGTGATGCAAATCGCCCGGCACGACGGCCTGCGCACGCTGAATGTCGTCCGTCGTCCCGAAGCGGTGAGCGAAGTGCTCGCGGCGGGTGGCGATGTAGCGATCCTGGCCGATGAACGATTGGTGCAGGAGGCCAAGGCCACCATGGGCTATGCCCTGGGCGGGCTGGTGCTGGATGCCGTGGGCGGTGAAGGCGTTGCGCCTCTGGGGGAGCTACTGGAACCGGGGGGCACCATCATCCAGTACGGCATGCTTTCAGGACAACCGACCCAACTGGCCTGCGAGGATGTGATTTTCCGCGACATCAGCCTCAAGGGCTTCTGGCTGGCACGCCATCTCGCCCAGGTGTCCCATCAGCATCGGGATGGATTGATGAACGAAGCTGCCGACTTGCTCGCCAAGAAGGTCCTGCAAGCGCAAGTGGCAGCGACCTACACGCTGGATGAAATCACCGCGGCACTGCGTCATTTCGAAACCCCGGGACGCGGCGGACGCGTCTACCTGCTGCCCAACGGACCGGTTCAGAACCTTTGCCGTGAAGGAACCCAAGATCATGGATGAAGTCAGCGAACGGCATGCCAGGCATGCCAAATCGCCCCCCGTGGATCAAGCGCCGCTCGTGCGCCTGCGCCGTCTGGGCAAACGCTATGGCGACGTTACTGCACTGCATGACATCAATCTGGACATCCCCAACGGGGAAATGCTCGCCATCGTCGGGCCCTCGGGCAGTGGCAAGACCACGCTGCTGAACCTGATCGGACTTCTGGACAAACCCTCATCCGGGCAGATCGAGTTGCAGGGCCGCAGCATTACCCAAAGCGCCTCGGCGCACTCTGCACAGCAACGCCTGCGCACCATCGGTTTTGTTTTCCAGAGCTTCAACCTGATCCCGGTGCTCGACGCCCTGGACAACGTGCTGCTGCCCTTGCGGATCGCCGGCCGTATCACCGCAGAGCAGCGCCAGCGTGCCTGCCACTTGCTGCAAGAGGTCGGCCTGGCCGGGCACCTGCACCAACGCCCGGACAAGATGAGTGGCGGCCAGCGGCAGCGGGTCGCCATTGCCCGGGCCTTGATCGCCCAACCACGCCTGGTGATCGCCGATGAACCCACGGCCAGCCTGGACAGTGAAAACGCCCATGCCGCGATGCAGTTGTTCCAACGGCTCAATCGCAGTCATGGCGTGACCTTCGTATTCTCGACCCACGATGAGCGGGCATTGGGCTACATGGACCGGTGCCTGAACTTGTGCGACGGGCGAATCATCCAGCAGGTTCAGTCATGCACTCATTGATACTCGCGCTGAAAAACGCCTTCCGCAACGGACGACGCACCCTGGTCACGCTGCTGGCCATCGCCTTTGGCCTGGCGGCAATCAACCTGTTCAGCGGCTATGTCGCCAATGTCTACAAAGGGCTGGAAGATCTGGCGGTGACGGGCGAACGCCTTGGCCACCTGACCCTGACCAAGCGCGGCTTCTGGCTCGAAGGCAAACTCGATCCGACGCCGTACCTGATCGCTCCTGAAGAGGCGCAGCGCATCGAGGCCGTCCTGCGTGCTGCGCCGCACATCAAACATGTCTCGCCCAGGCTGAGCCTGAACGGGCTGGCCTCCAATGGCCGCGCATCGACCATCTTCATCAGCGAAAGCATTGCTCCAGCGGATGACCAGACCCTGGGCGGCTCGGCTCTGGGCTATTCCAACGGTCAACTGGATGTACAGAATGAAATGGGGGTCGCGGTGTCCTCGGACCTCGCCAAGCTGTTGAACCTGCAACAGGACACGGTGTTCAGCCTGCTGTCGAGCACCTTCGACGGACAGGCCAATGCGGTGGACGCCATGGTCACCGACGTGTTCAACACCGGCACCGCCAGTACCAACGACAAGTTCATCCTGCTGCCCCTCAAGCTGGCCCAGGCACTGCTCAACACCGACGCCATCGAGCGCTTTGTCGTGGTACTCGATGAGGCCGGGATGACCGAGACCATGGGCGAGCAATTGCAGGACAATCTGCGGGCGGCGGGCATCGACGTCGAGTTCAGAACCTGGATGCAACTGTCGAATTTCTACACCCAGGTCAAAAGCCTGTTCGACGTGATCTTCTCCTTTATTGCCTCGATCGTTCTGGTGATCTCGGCCATGAGCGTCGCCAACACCATGTCCATGGCGGTGGTGGAACGCACCCGTGAAATCGGCACGCTGCGGGCCCTCGGGCTCTCGCAGAATGGGGTGATCCGGCTGTTTGCCCTGGAAGGTTTCTGGATCGCCGCCTTCGGTTGCCTGCTGGGACTGATCCTGACCCTGGTCGTGGCCCTGGGAATCAATCTCGCCCAAATCGGCTACATCCCCCCGAACCTGTCAACGGAAGTACCGCTGCAGGTCGATCTGGACTGGCTGCGCATGCTCTCGACCGCGCTGGTGGTCACCGTGTTCGCCGTGCTATGCGCCGCCTACCCGGCGTACAAGGCCACGCGCAATGAAATTGTCGACGCACTCACGTTCGTTTAGTCGGCCACTACACCACAGGTCACTCACTCAAGAAGAAGGCTTCGTCATGCTCAAATATATCCTGGTCCTGCTCATGGGCTTGAGCGGCGCTCAGAGTTCGATGTCTTACGCAGACTCGTCCCCCCTTACCCCCCAGCAGATCGTCGCTGCCAGCGACCGAGCCCGAGGGGGCGGCCTGAGCGGCATCGAATGGAAAATCGACATTACCGGTGAAGACGGCAAGGGCCCCCTGGGCAAGCACAGCTACCTGGTCAAGGCCAGCGGCAACAACAGCCTGGCCCAAACGCTCTATCCGCCCCGCAACCGAGGGGCTCGGCTGCTGCAGCTGGAACGCAACATGTGGTTTGGCAAGCCCAGCCTGAGCAAGCCGGTGTCGATTTCGGCACGCCAGAAGATGATCGGCATGGCCTCCAATGGCGATATTGCCTCGACCAATTACGCCAATGACTACAACGCCTCGGTGCTGCGCAGCGAACCGGTCAATGGCGAAGACAGTCATGTACTGGAACTGCTGGCCAAGAATCGCTTCGTCACCTACGACCGTATCGTCTATTACGTCTCGAGCGCTCGCCTGGTACCGCTGAAGGCCGAGTTCTACACGGTATCGGGCAAGCTGTTCAAAACCGCCAGCTTCGACGCCTACAGCAACCTGGAGCTGAACAATGGCAAGCACCAGCTGTTCATCAAGAACATGACCATCCGTGATGCCATTGAGCCGTCCAACTACTCGGTCCTCGACTATCAGGACGTGAAGTTGCAAACCTTCGCCGCCGATACCTTCAGCATCGACTCGCTCAATCGCCCCTGAATCAGGATGAATCAGCGCATGCCACGCCCAAGGATGGGGTACCCGCAGACGGCTCGATGGCGCGCCGGCCCGCTACAACCGCGGCTCTGGCTGCTGCTGCTCTGCTGCAGTGCCGCGCCGTCCGCCAGCGCCGAAAGCAACCTGTCACTGCACAGCGAACTGACCGTCCTCAGCTATGCCACCTGGAACCGGCTGAACCAGGACGCGTTGGCCAACCCGAACAACCTGATCGCTCAACTGCCACGACGCCAGATGGAGCTGGCGCCACGCCCGGATTTCAGCCTCACGACCCCGTCATGTTTTTTCCAGTTCAAGCCACGAGCCTTCCTCAGTGCCCAGGGAGACAGTTTTGCTGCGGGCAACCAACACACCTCCGGCGATGCCTATGTGAACGAAGCACGCCTGTCCTGCTCGCTGCCCCATGCGCTCAACCTGGAGTTGGGGCGCGGCACCCTGCTGTGGGGCAACGCAGTCCTGCTCTCGCCAAGCAATCCCTTTTTCCCCGAGACCGGCAAGACTGATCCGGTCAACGAGGTCTTCGGCAAAGACTTCGCACGAGCCACTCTGGCGCTTGCCGAGCACTGGCAAATCGAGGGCATTCGCAGTTTCAGTGCCAATTCGCGAGACATGAGCGCGCAGCACTTTTCTCCCATCAGCGCGGTGAAACTCAACTGGACCGCAGAGGCCGCGACGGCCAGCGTGCTGGCCTCCGAGCGTGACAACGGCGTCAGGCGCCTGGGGGCTTATGGCACCCTCACCGTCTCCGATGCGTGGCTGCTCTACCTCGATGGCTCGTTGGGACAAGGCCGTGACATTCCCATGCCTGTGGCCCCGACGGCGCAGACCAGAGCCTGGCACTTCGAGCACCAGCCAATGGCCGACCGCAGGCTGCGCAAAAGCCTGCTGCTGGGCAGCGGTTACACCTTGGAGTCCGGCTGGACCCATACCCTGGAAGCGCTCTACAACGGCGACGGCTATAGCCCGTCCGAGCGCAAGGACTACCAGCGGGCGATTGGCCAGAGCAACGCCGCGCTGATGCTGGGTGATAGCAATGCGGCCCAGGTGCTGGGGCAAGCATTGCTCGGTGCCCGGCAAGGCCTGCTGGGGCAGCGCTACGCCATGTACCAGATCGACCGCAACGACTGGTTCAACACCTGGGACGTAGCACTGCGCTACACCCAGGCCTTCGACTCGCCACGAGGCGGCAATCTGGCGCTGTCGCTGAACTACAAAATGAACGATCACAGCGAGCTGTTCACCTTTGCCCAGTGGAACACCGGCAATGGGCAGTCCGAGTTTGCACAACTGTCTCGCTCTTCAGTCATCAGTGGCATCCGCTACTACTTTTGAAACCCGTGTCTGCCGACCTGTCAGGGCCTCTGCCATTGGCCAGAACAATCTGCTGATTGAGGAAAAAATGCTGATGAAGCAGTTCGGATTGAGCGCCAAGCGCTGAGCATTCAACGCCGCCCATCACGTGCATGACACCGTTGTATGCCGCGCCGATGCCCGTAGAATGGGCGCACTCAAATCGCAGGGAAGCGGCACCTCAAGCACGGAACGGCAGCACCCCGCCCCTGCTCATGCCCTTTTGGCGTCTTGCCTTTTACGATTGAACCTCAGGGACTCTTCATTGAAATCTCGTAGCCTGCTGCCCTTGGCCATCTTCACGCTGCTGCTGGGCTGCAATGCCTCGTCACCGGACGAAAAACTCAATGCCACCCTGCCGGACCTGAGCCTGGAACAGATCCTGCCCAAGGTCGAGGCCAACCCGTACTGCTCGCCGGAAATGGACAGCGAACGGCTGGTCGGCCTCGGCATCCGACTGATGAATGAGGACGAAGTGCTGCATGGCGCAAGCCGTACCCTGCTGGCGAGCAAGGCCATACAAATGGCCCGCGGCTGCCTGATCATGGCCGCCCCCCGCGACACCATGAGCCTGTGCATCCTCGGCGGGATTGTCGGCTCCAGGCAGAAGGACTATGACAAAAGCGAAGCCTTCAACTACATCGCCTACGCCGCCAAGCACAATGAATCCTGCGCGGAAGCAGGCCTGTACGACATCTACAGCGTCGGCAAGCTGGACCAGGCCCCAAACAAGGAGTTGGCCATGGGCTGGCTGGAACGCGCCGCTCGGCACGGCGACCAGGACTCGCAACAGGAGATGCTGCGCAGCAGCGAGCAGGACAATTTCCCGCTGGCCTACGCCTGGGCCCGAACCCTGGATGACGCCAAAGCGCTCGAAGCGCTGAAACGCAAGATGAGCCCTCAGCAGCTGGCCGAAGGCGAGCAGCACTATACCCGGCTGCTCAGCCAGCTCCCCTCCAAACAGGATCTTGAGCAGGAGCTGCGCCAGAACGTCATCCTCCTGGGCACAGGGGATATCTACTACGACTACCCGGAGGTGTTCGCGGGCATGTCCGCTGAGCAACAGCATGCTTTCGTCGCCCAGTTGGTGGACATGCAGGACCGCTACCCGAAGTTCCACACCCGCGGCCAACTGGTGGCCTACGCCTTGATTTCCCGCCTGGTGCAAAGCACCGGGCCGGCCGTGGACCTGTGGCAAGATCCGGCGCTGCAGGCCGTGCTGGAGGACGATGACCTGAGTGTGGAAGATGCCGTGGCCAAGGCCAAAACCATCCTGGCCAAGCGCAAGCAATAACGGGAGCGGCTGGCGCAACCGGGGGTTCAGCTGCAGCTCAACAGGTGATGCGGTTTCGGTTGTACGCCCTCTCAATCCCAGTAGAATGCGCGACCTTGAGCCCTTGGGCTCAAGCAGCATGGAATCGCTGGCCTCGACACCCAAGCACGGAACTGCTCACGCTCCCCTCCTCTGCCGTCCCTGCCTGATTTCATGCGCGTCTTTTTTCATTCGCCGATCAGGGAATATCCATTGAAATTGTTCAACGCGCTGCCACTGGCATTGGCTATCTTGCTGGCGGCCTGCGCCTCCACGACTCCGGAAAACACCGAACCGAAAGTCCCCGAACTGAATGACACCCTGCCCAAGCTGACGCTGGACAGCGTATTGCCCAAGGTCAGCGCCAACGAGTACTGCAACCCGGCCATGGATGCCGACCTGCTGTACGGCATCGGTTACAAGCTGAACGAGATCGAGGACTACAAGAACGCCAAGAGCTGCTTTGCCATGGCCGCGCCGCACTACACCCGGGCCTTCTGCTACCTGTCCACCACCACCGACCAGGAAACGGACAAGCCCAAGGCCGAGCGCGACCGCGAGTCTTTCAACTACATCGCCTACTCGGCGTCGCAGAACGATTGGTGCGCCGAGTACGGCATGTACGCCACCTACTGGTTCGGCGACAAGGACATCCCCAAGGACCGGGACCTGGCCCTGCGCTGGCTGGAGCGCTCGGCGCTGCACGGCAACCCGGAACCGCAGCAGAACCTGGCCGACGCCGCCGAAGAGTCCGGCGATCTGGTGAAGGCCTACGCCTGGTTGAAGGTTATCGACAACACCGAAGACACCAGCCAGTTGGATGCCCTGAAAGGCAAGATGAGTCCTGAGCAACTGGCCGAAGGCGAACAGCGCTTCAGCGAGCTGAAGGCGCGGGTGACCAGCAAGCAGGTGATGTACGACGAGGCGCGGGATGAGGAGGTGGCGATTTTCTCGGCCGAGATCCACTTCGATCTCCCCGACCTGTTCCAGGGCATGACCACGGCCGAGCGCCAGGCCTTTGTCAAAGCGGCCATCGCCAAGGCCCGGGACAGCGGCCAGTTCAAGCTGCATTACGCGGTGACCCAGTACATCATCGTCTCGCGCCTGGCCCAGCAGCGTTACCCCGGTGTCGACGTGCTGCAGAACCCGAAGCTGGTGGCCACCATCAACAACGTCAACGACGGCCTGGAAGCTGCGGCGAAGAAGTCCCGGGCGATCATGGACAAAAGCTACAAATAACCGCCCCCTGTAGGAGCCGGCTTGCCGGCGAAGAGGCCCGCAAGCCTTGCATCGCCCTTGCCGATGCCTTCGCTGGCAAGCCAGCTCCTACAACCAATGCCTCCCTCGTAGGAGCCGGCTTGCCGGCGAAGAGGCCCGCGAGCCTTGCATCGCCCATGCCGGCGCCTTCGCTGGCAAGCCAGCTCCTACAAAGGCTCGGGGTTGACGATGACGGTGCAGGTGATACCCGCCGCCAGCAGGACGCCTTCCGGCACTTCATCGATGTGGATGCGCACCGGTACGCGCTGGGCCAGACGCACCCAGTTGAAGGTCGGGTTGACGTCGGCGATCAGTTCGCGGCTTTCCGGGTTGTCGCGGTCGTAGATGCCCCGGGAAATGCTTTCCACATGGCCCTTGAGCACTTCGCCGCTCATCAGTTGCATGTCGGCCTTATCCCCGACGCGCACGTGGGGCAGCTTGGTTTCCTCGAAGAAGCCGTAGACCCAGAACGAATTCATGTCGACCACCGCCATCTTCGCCTCGCCGATGCGTGCGTAGTCGCCGCGGTGCACGTTGAGGTTGGTGACGTAGCCGTCCACCGCCGCCCGCACCTGGGTGCGTTTGAGGTTGAGTTCCGCCGCTTCCAGCTGGGCCTGGGCGTGCTGGTAATCGGCCAGGGCCGAGTCGGCGATGTTGCCGGCGTCGTCGCGGTTTTCCTTGGAGATCACCAGGTTGTCCATGTCGGCGCGGCGCCGGGCGTTGACCTTGCGCATCTCCCAGGTGGCCTTCTTCGACGCCACCAGCGATTGCGCCTGCTTGACCGCGATCTGGTAGTGCTCGGGGTCGATCTGCATCAGCAGATCGCCCTTGCGCACCAGTTGGTTGTCCTTGACCGGCACGTCCACCACTTCGCCGGTGACATCGGCGGCGACGTTGATGATGTCCGCGCGCACCCGGCCGTCACGGGTCCAGGGGGTGTACATGTAGTGCTCCCACAGGGTACGGCCGATCCACAGGGCCAGGGCCAGCACGAGCAGGGTGGCGAGCAGGCTGAAAAACTTTTTCATTGCGGGGGTCTCAACGGTAGACAGTGAGCGCCATGGCGCCGAACAGACAGCAGAACAGGCTCAGGCGCAGCAGCGCCGGGTGCCAGAAGAAGCGATACAGGTCATAGCCGGAAATGAACCGGTCCAGGGCCCAGGCCAGGGCCGCGGCGATGAAGAACATCAGGGTCATGGTGGGCATGTAAACGCCGTGGAAGGCGATTTCACGAGGCATGGTCAAGTCCTTGGGGTGCAGGCGCCGTTGGCTTGGCCACGGCATAGGCCGCCAGCGGCGATTGCGGGTCGAGCAGTGAAGTACGGATGAAGTGCAGGTAGCTCTTGACCCGGCGCAGGGCCGAGGTGTCGAAGTGCGGAGCAAAGGGCTCGTCCGTGGCCTGGACCCGGCTGATGGCGTGGTCCACGGCGATCAGTCCGCGTTCCAGGTTGCTCTGGCTCGGCTGCAGGAACAGCCGCACCAGGGAGCGGCCCATGACCCGGATCGCCTGGCGCCAGGGCTGGGATTCGGCATAGGCCGGGTGCACCGGCAGAATCGCCTGTTCCTTGCGCAACTCGATGATGGCGTGGCCGACTTCCAGCACCACGAACATCCAGCGCAGCAGTTCGCTCTGCACCTTGGGCTGGCCCACCGCCAGGCCATAGGCCTGGTGCAGCAGGTCGCGGGTGCGGCTTTCGAAACTGGAGGCCAGCCCCTTGAGCTTGCCGCTGATGGCGTACACCACCTGGCCGCGCAGGTCCTGCTCCAGGCGCCGCCACAGCCAGCGGCTGTTGGGCGGCAGGATGATCGCCCCGGCCGCGGCGCAGACCAGCATGCCCATGACCATGGCGATGTAGTCGTTGATGAAGGTGTAGGGGTTGTAGATGGTCAGGTTGTCCGGCACCGAACCGGTGCTGAAGAAGATCAGCAAGCCCAGGCCGACCCCGGCGTACTTGGGCCTGGAAGCGAGGAACGAACCGAGCACGATCACCGGCGCCAGCATCAGGCACAGCAGCGGGAAACCGTCGATCCAGGGGAACACGAAGAACATTTCCACGAAGCCCACCAGCGCGCCGATGAAAGTCCCGCAGGCCATCTGGAACGCCATGCGCTTGGGGTTCGGCGTGGCGGCCGAGAGGCCAATGGTGGCGGCGGCGATCAGGGTCATGGTGGCGCCGCTGGGCCAGGCGGTGGCCACCCAGTAGCTGCCCAGCACCACCAGCACGAAGGCCGCGCGGATGCCCGAGGCGGCGCAGGCCAGCCAGTTGGTCTGCGGAATGTAGGGCTCGTCCCAGCGCTCGCGTTCGTGGCTGTGGTCGGCCAGGGACGCATGGGTCTGGGCGTAGCTGTGCATTTCGTCGACGAAGCGGTAGAGCAGCTCGTAGGCGGTGTGGAAATCCAGCTGCTCGGCGTCGCTCGGGCCGCTCTCCTGGAAGGCCGTGCGCAGGCTGCGCACCCGCGCCGGCAGCTCGGCCTTGTAGGCCGCCAGGGCCGTGGCCAGGCGCGCCGCATCGGGGCTGGTCAGGGCCCGGCCGGAGAAGCCGTCCAGCAGTTCCGCCAGGTCCTGCAGGCCGGGCTTGATCGCCGCCACCACATGGTCGGCGCCGCTGCTGCGCAGGCGCTCGAGCAACTGGTGCAAGGCGTTGAAGCGCGTGGTGATGCCCATGAACTCGCTGTTCAGGCGGCTCAGGCGGCCGTTGCGCCGACGCATGTGCGGGTCTTCGAACACGGTGACGCTGCGCAGCCCTTCCAGGCCCACGGCCTCGGCGATGAAGCGCACGTTGCTGCTTTCGAAACTGTCGCGCTGGCTGCGCCCGCGCAGGCCGTCGGTAACGAACAGGGCGAACACCCCGAAGCGCTGGTACAGGGCGTTGCGCATGGCGGCGCTGGCGGTCTGCGGCAAGATCGCGGCGCTAACCAGGGTCGAGCAGAGAATCCCCAGGGAAATCTCCAGCACCCGCCACACCGCCGCCATGAAGGCGCCTTCCGGATGGGCCAGGGCCGGCAGGCCGACCATGGCCGCGGTGTAGCCGGCGAGGACGAAACCGTAGGCGCGAAAGTTGCGGTAGCGCGCGGCACCGGCCGAGCAGATGCCGACCCAGATCGCCAGCGAGCCGAGGAACAGCTCGGTGTTCTGGGCAAACAGGGCGATCAGCGCCACCATCACCGCCGAGCCGGCCAGGGTGCCGAGAAAGCGGTAGAAGCTCTTGGCGAACACCTGGCCGCTCTGCGGCTGCATGACGATGAACACGGTGATCATCGCCGTGCGCGGTTGCGGCAGTTCCAGGCGCATGGCCAGCCACAGGGTGAGGAACGCGGCGGCCAGGACCTTGAAGATATAGACCCAGGTCACGCCATCGCTGCGGGCCCAGTCGAAGAAACCACGGCGCCATTCAAGGGAGTACAGCCAGCGCAAAGGGGCGGGCAAGGAAGTCATGAGGGCCTGCTTCAGTGGTCGAACACGGCCAGGGCCGCGGGGGTCTTGGGTGCCTGAGTGCGATTTTCCGCTGGGACGTCACGGCCGGCTTCCAGCCCGCCGCCCAGGGCCGTCACCAGATCCGCCTGGGCTGTCAGACGCGCGGCCTGCACCTGCTGCTGGATTTGCTGCTGGTGGAACAGCAGGCTCTGGGCGTTGAGCACATTCAGGTAGTCGGTCAGGCCACGCTGGAAGGCCACGGTGGCGATGTCGTAGGTCTTCTGTGCCGCGGCCACCGACTCGGCAGCGAAGGCTTGCTGCTTGTCCATGGACTCGCGGCGGATCAACTGGTCGGAGATGCTTTTCAGCGCGTCCACCAGGGTCTGGTTGTACCTGGCCACGGCCATGTCGTAGCCGGCGGAGGCTTCACCCAGCTCCGAGCGCAGGCGTCCGCCGTCGAAGATCGGCAGGCTGATGGCCGGGCCGACGTTGTAGTTGAGCTTCTTGCCGGTGAGGAACTCCAGGGCCCCGCCGCCGGTGGCCATGAAGCCGAGGCTGCCCACCAGGTCGACGTTGGGATAGAAGCCGGCGTGAGCCACATCGATGCCGCGAGCCTGGGCCGCCACTTGCCAGCGGCTGGCGACCACGTCCGGGCGCTGGCCCAGCAGTTCGGCGGGCAGGGCCGACGGCAGTTTCAGCGCGGCGCCCAGGGACAGGCTTGGCCGCTGCAACTGCGCGCCCTCTCCCGGGCCCTTGCCGGCCAGGGCTGCCAGTTGGTTGCGGGTCAGGGCGATTTCTTCGTCCAGGGCGTCCAGTTGGCGATGGGTTTCCGGCAGCGGCGCTTCAGCCTGGCTGACTTCGAAATGGGTGCCGATGCCACCGTCCAGGCGCCGTTGCGCCAGTTCGAGAATCTGTTGCTGCTGCTTCAAGGTGGCCTGGACCACGTCGCGCTGGGCGAAGTGCAGGGACAGCTGGATGTAGCTGCGCACCACGTTGTTCACCAGCTCCAGCTGGGCCTGACGGGCTTCGGCCACGCTCATGTGGGCCAGGTCCACGGCGCGCTCGGTGCTGTTGCTTTCCCGGCCCCAGAGGTCCAGGGCATAACTCAAGCCCAGGGCGGCGTTGTTGTCCCAGGTGGTGCTGTTGGACAGCGCGCCGGGGCCGTAGAACTGATCGGTGGGCCAGTTGTGACGCTTGAGGGTGGCGTCGCCCTTGACCTGCAGCGACTCGGCCGACTCGGCGATACCGGCCAGGGCCTTGGCCTGACGCACCCGGGCGGCGGCCATGGCCAGGCTCGGGCTGCCTTGCACGGCGAGAGTGATCCAGCGGTTCAGCTGCGGGTCGCCATAGGCCTGCCACCACTGGGCACTGGGCCAGTGGGCATCTTGCGCGGCGCTCTTTATCGCCTCGTCGGTGGCCAATGTATTAGCGGGAAGTGTCTTGCCCTGTGGGGCAATGCCTCCGGTTCCGATGCAGCCGCTGATTGCTAACGATAAAGCCCAAACACTGAGGGTCTTGAACCCTCTGCTGATGCGACGCGGCACTGCTGCGAATTCCTGAGATCGGGGGGGGAATTTCTCTCGTAGAAGTCGGCTGGCCGGCGCAGCGATACGCCTGCTACACCGCGTTGCGCGGATCGCCGGCCAGCCGGCTCCTACGGATCGGCGCAATTCTAGGGGGCGCCCCGTTCGGCGATAAGGTGGGATTCCTGTGAATCTTTGTTACCGTAAACGCGATAATCCCTTGGTCGTCTATCCAAGCCCCCGTAACTTCGTGTCACAATTTGCCATCTCCCCTGAGAGCACCCCATGGACACTTTGCAAAACATGCGCGCCTTCAGTTGCGTCGCCGAAGCCGGTAGTTTCACCGCCGCTGCAGTGCAACTGGACACCACCACGGCCAACGTCTCGCGCGCAGTCTCCAATCTTGAGGCTCACCTGCAAACCCGCCTGCTCAACCGCACCACCCGCCGTATCGCCCTGACCGAAGCCGGCAAGCGCTACCTGCTGCGCTGCGAGCAGATCCTGGCCTACGTCGAAGAAGCCGAAGCCGAGGCCAGCGATGCCCACGCCCGCCCCGCCGGCCAACTGAAAGTGCACACCATGACCGGCATCGGCCAGCACTTCGTGATCGACGCCATCGCCCGCTACCGCAAGACCCACCCGGACGTGACCTTCGACCTGACCATGGCCAACCGTGTCCCGGACCTCCTGGACGAGGGCTACGACGTGTCCATTGTCCTGGCCAGCGAACTGCCGGACTCGGGGTTCGTCTCCCAGCGCCTGGGGATCACCTACAGCATCGTCTGCGCGTCCCCGGCCTATGTGAAAGCCAACGGCTGCGCGCACAAGCCCAGCGACCTGCTCAACCATGCCTGCCTGCGCCTGGTGAGCCCGGTGATTCCCCTGGAGAAATGGACCTTCGACGGCCCCGAGGGCCAGGAGATGGTGACCATCAACAGCTCGCCGTTCCTGGTGAACTCCGCCGACGCCATGAAGACCGCGATCATCAGCGGCATGGGGGTTGGCGTGCTGCCGGTGTACGCCGCCATCGAGGGCCTGCGCAACGGCACCCTGGTGCGGGTCATGCCCAAGTATCGGTCCCAGGAATTGAACCTGTACGCCATCTACCCGTCGCGCCAGTACCTGGACGCCAAGATCAAGACCTGGGTCGAATACCTGCGCGGTTCCCTGCCGGAGATCCTCGCCGCGCACCAGGCGGAACTGGCGGCCTATGAACTGAGCGGCAGCCTGAGCGGTGCCCGCCTGGCCCATTGACTGCCAGGGCGCGGCCCCAGACCACCGCCCCCACCTGTAGGAGCCGGCTTGCCGGCGAAAAGGCCCGCCAGTCCTGCGCAAACCTGGATGCCGCCTTCGCTGGCAAGCCAGCTCCTACACGATGCACGGCCTCCCACGAACGACGGTCCACCCCGTAGGAGCCGGCTTGCCGGCGAAGAGGCCCGCACGTCCTGCGCAAACCTGGAGGCCACCTTCGCTGGCAAGCCAGCTCCTACACACGCAGGCCCGTGGCGGGGTGCTTTGGTGGCGGCGGCAAAAATGTTAGCTTGCTTGGCATTCTCTCCCGCCTGACGAGTCTTCCCGCAATGAAAAAGACGGTACTTGCCTTCAGCCGCATCACCCCCGAGATGACCGAACGCCTGCAACAGGACTTCGAGGTCATCGTCCCCAACCCCAAGCTCGGGGATATCGCCACTCAGTTCAATGAAGCCCTGCCCCAGGCCCACGGCCTGATCGGCGTCGGCCGCAAGCTGGGGCGCGCGCAGTTGGAAAACGCCACGCGGCTGGAAGTGGTATCGAGCATCTCGGTGGGCTACGACAACTATGACCTGGGCTACTTCAACGAACGCGGGCTGCTGCTCACCAACACCCCGGACGTGCTCACCGAAAGCACCGCCGACCTGGCCTTCGCCCTGCTCATGAGCAGCGCCCGCCGAGTGGCCGAGCTGGATGCCTGGACCAAGGCCGGGCAATGGCAGGCCAGCGTCGGCCCGGCATTGTTCGGCGGCGATGTGCACGGCAAGACCCTGGGCATCGTCGGCATGGGCAACATCGGCGCGGCCATTGCCCGGCGTGGCCGCCTGGGCTTCGGCATGCCGATCCTCTACTGCGGCAACAGCCGCAAGACGGCCCTGGAGCAGGAACTGGGGGCGCAATTTCGCAGCCTGGAGCAACTGCTGGCGGAGGCCGATTTCGTCTGCCTCGTAGTGCCGTTGAGTGAGAAGACCCGGCACCTGATCAGCCATCGTGAACTGGCGCTGATGAAGCCCAGTGCGATCCTGGTGAACATTTCCCGGGGCCCGGTGGTGGATGAACCGGCGCTGATCGAAGCCTTGCAGAAGGGCCAGATCCGTGGCGCCGGCCTGGATGTTTACGAGAAGGAACCGCTGGCGGAGTCGCCGCTGTTCCAGCTGAAGAACGCAGTGACCTTGCCGCACATTGGCTCGGCCACCCATGAAACCCGCGACGCCATGGCCGAGCGCGCCATGAGCAACCTGCGCAGTGCCCTGCTGGGTGAACGGCCGCAAGATCTGGTCAACCCGCAAGTGTGGAAGGGCTGATCGACTCACCTTGACGGCCTCTTCACTGGCAACACCTCCCCCGTAGGAGCCGGCTTGCCGGCGAAGAGGCCCGCGAGTTCTGCGCAAACCTTGAAACCGCTTTCGCTGGCAAGCCAGCTCCTACAACCAGTGCCACCGCCACCACCGCA
>NZ_MOAK01000086.1:250407-255405 GCF_003732485.1 Pseudomonas protegens | reverse complement strand
TTGAAACCGCTTTCGCTGGCAAGCCAGCTCCTACAACCAGTGCCACCGCCACCACCGCCCCGTAGGAGCCGGCTTGCCGGCGAAGGGGCCCGAGACTTCTGCGCAAATCTGGAAACCGCTTTCGCTGGCAAGCCAGCTCCTACACAAGCCAGCGCCTGCTCAGGCGGTGGCTGCGTTGGGCGCCGGCACCCGCTTGGGTTTACGGAATACCAGGACGTTGCCCAGCATCACCAGCACCAGCCCGGCCAATGCCGGGGCAGTCCATTGGTAGCCCTCGGCAAAGGCCGAGACGTTCAGCGCCACCACCGGAAACAGCACGGTGCAATAGGCTGCCCGCTCCGGGCCCATGCGCCCCACCAGGGTCAGGTAGGCGGTAAAGCCGATCACCGAACCCGGTATCACCAGGTACAGCAACGAGCCGATGTAGCGAGTGGTCCATTCCACATCGAAGGCGATGCCCTGGAACAGGCAATACGCCGCCAGCATCGTCGCGCCGTAGGCCATGCCCCAGGCATTGGTGGTCATGGGCTTGAGCCCGGCTTTCTGCTGCAGGCTGGAGAGCATGTTGCCCGCCGAGAAGCACAGGGTGCCCAGCAGGGCCAGGCCCAGGCCCAGCAGGGTTTGCGGGCTGGCGCTGTGGCCCCCCAGTTCCGGCCAGAACAGCAGCCCCAACCCCAGCAGGCCCAGACCGCCACCCAGGAGCACATTGCGCGCGATCCTCTGGCCGAAGAACACCCGCGCGTTCAGGGCGTTCCACAGGGTCGCGGTGGAAAACACCACCGCCACCAAGCCGCTGGGAATCCACTGGCTGGCGTACAGAAAGCACATGAAATTGATGCAGAACAGGCACACCCCCTGGGCCAGGCAGATCAGGTGTCCGCGGCGGTTCATCGGCTGCAGCTTGCGGCTGAGCAGCAACATGACAAACAGCACCAGGGCCGCGAGGGCAAAGCGATAGACGATGGACACCGGAATCGCCACCACCCCCAGTTGCAGTTTCAGGGCGATCCAGGTGGTGCCCCAGATCAGCACGGTCAATAGGTACAGCGATAGGTTCATGGCGCGACTCCTCTACAAGGAGCACAGTTTCCAGCGCCGCCCCCTGCCCGCGCTTGCATAAACTTGCGCTTTTTATCGGTGCCGGGCTGGCAGCACGGGTGCTACGGAGTAGGATGCGAAACACCGGCAACCGCACCCATGTTGACGTCACCACCATGCCCGCACTGGATACCCTGCAAGTCTTCCAAGCCCTCAACCGCTCGCCCAATGCTCGCCTGGAGCACAGCGCCGAGCTCGGTGACGGCTTGTCCGCAGCCTTGTGGAGCAACCATCACGACGCCCAGGAATATGAGGCGCCCAGCCACCACACCCTGTCCTGCTACCTGGCCGGCGGCACCGGCACCTTTCGCCGCGACCAGCCCGGCAGCAAGGGTGGCCCGGGCAAGTTGTGCATCCTGCCCGCCGAGCACCAGTCGGCCTGGGTGATCAACGGTGATATTCGCCTGGCCCATCTGTACTTCAGCCCGGAGCAGTTCGCCCTGGGCTGCGTCACCCTGCTGGATCGCGAGCCCCGGGAACTGCAACTGCGCGAAAGCACCTTTCTCGACGACCCCGAGCAGACCCAGCGCTTTGCACAGTTGGTCCGCCTGAACTGGGACGAACCCGGCGAGCGCCTGCTGACCAGCAGCCTGGCCCACGAGATGCTCAGCCATGCCCTGCTCCATCAAGTGGGCCTACGCCAGGGGGCCCGGCTCAAGGGCGGATTGGCCGCGTACCAGCGGCGCCTGCTGGTGGACTACATCGACAACCAGCTGGAAGCGCCCCTGAGCCTGGGCCAACTGGCGGGGCTGTGCGCCCTCTCCGAATACCACTTCGCCCGCATGTTCCGCGCAAGCTTCGGCCTGCCGCCCCACCAATATGTGCTGGCCCGACGCCTGAGCCGGGCCCGTTACCTGCTGCGCACCACTGCCCAGCCCCTGGGCGAGATTGCCCTGGCCTGTGGTTTTGCCAGCGCCAGCCACTTCAACAATCGCTTCCGCCAGGCCCTGGGGGGAACGCCGGGAGACTACCGCCTGGCGTTCCTGCGCTGAGGTCGGGGTTGCCGAGAACCCGCCTCTGCATGCCCCTTCTTATGCCAAAGCCCACCCTTACACGCATGAATCAGTAAGCGGCTCAAGTTCCCCACTTAAATAAGACAATTCTTACAAACCAATTTAAAACCCCCTACATGCATCTTTCCAAAAGACCACCCTCCACAAGTTCTTATATGACAATCAAGAACATAAAAAGGTAATTTTTTTATAATTTTATTTATCACTTCATTCATGGAGCTGATGATTCTTGTTTAACCCCAGGCTCAACTTAGTCTTTGGGCCTTGAACCCCAGGCATTACACAAAAACTCAACGTGCAAGCGCACTCCAACAGGAGCCAATTAACCGAAGCACCCGACAAAGTCACGTCAACCACAACTGATCCACAACTTTCACCAACCCATAAAGCAATTCAACATTCGCACATGGAGCTTTAAACAAACCTGCAACAACTCAGTTGTTAATCGCCTTACTCCAAAACAAAAAAAACGGAGGACGATGAAATGCTTTCAAGAAGTTTGCCACGGCAATGGGTCAGACACTCGCCCCTGCTGTGTGCCTCGATGCTGGCCATTCCGGTAAAAGCCGAACTGCTGGAGGACAGCAGCGCACGCCTGGAGCTGCGCAACTATTACTTCAATCGGGACTTTCGCGAAGGCACTGCCCCTACCCGTGAAGAATGGGCGCAAGGTTTCCTCTTGCGCCTGGATTCAGGGTTCACCGAAGGCAGCCTCGGCGTCGGTGCCGACGCCATCGGCATGCTCGGGATCAAGCTGGATTCCGCTCCTGGCCGAACCGGTACCGGGCTGTTGAAGGTGGCACGCAATGGCCGGGCAGAGGATGACTATTCGAAACTGGCCCTGGCCGGCAAGCTCAAGACCAGCAAGACGCTGTTCAAGTTCGGAACCCTGGTACCGCCGGTACTGCCGACACTGAGACCCAATGACGGCCGCCTGTTTGCGCAGATGTTCGAAGGCGGGCTGCTGACCTCCAATGAAATCGATGACCTGGAGTTTACCGCCGGGCGTCTGAGCCGGGTCCTGCAGCGCAACGCCACGCAGTACACACCGCTGACCCTGAGCCCCTTGAACCGGCGTTTCGAGAAGCCGGGGGCCACCGCGGAACACTTCGACATGGCGGGCCTCGACTACCGATTCCACAAGCAATGGCTGGCTCGCGTGCATGTCGCCCAACTGCAGGATATCTACCGTCAGCAGGTCTTCACCCTGGTCAACAAGAGCCCCTGGGGAGCGGGGACTTTCAGCAGCGATCTGCGTTTGAGCCTGATGAACGACTACGCCAATGCCAAAGGCGGCAACATCGACAACCGCGCCCTGCAGGGGTTGCTCGGGTACGCCTATAAAGGCCACAGCCTTGGCCTGGCTTATCAGCGAATGTTGGGGGACACCGGTTATGCCAACATCCTGGGTGCCGATGCCAACTTGATCAACTTATCCGTACTGGGTGACTTCGCCAATGCCAAGGAGCGCTCCTGGGCACTTCGTTATGGCTATGACTTCGCCAACCTGGGCTTGCCGGGCCTGAGTATCAATAGCCGCTATATATCCGGCAATCATGCCGAGATCACCGGCAGCCAAAAAATTGGCAAGTCATGGGAGTTGGATAATGAATTGCGTTATGTCGTACAACAAGGCCCGCTGAAGAATTTAAGTGTACGCCTGCGCAGTGCAATCTATCGCTCCAACTACGCCAAGAACTTCATTCGCGACACTGACGATACACGACTGATGTTCAACTACATCTGGAACATCAAGTAACCAGGCAACCAGAACCCACATAAAAAAATCAAACGCTTAGAGGTGATATCCACATGCAACGTCTACTATCGAAAAGTTTGGCCAGTCTATTGTTTTTAAGCCTGATCAACCCAGTCGAAGCCAAACAACCCGCTCAGCCGCAAAGCGTCCCGGAGTTCCGACCGGGGTACTTGATCGGGTACCTGAAACAGCAGGATCTGCCCAACAGTCTGTCGCTGTTACCCCCACCTCCTGCGGTGGGGACTCCCGCCTTCGCTCTGGACCAGAGCATGGCTGAAAAAAGCCAGGCCTTGCGTGGCAGCAAACGCTGGGAGTTGGCCATCAGCGATGCCAACCTGAAGTTCCCCGCCGCCGCAGAGACGTTTTCCTGTGCGCTGAACGCGCCGATCAGCGAACAGCAAACACCTGCGCTGTACAGAGTCTTGCGGCGGACCCTGACCGATGCCGGGATGGCCACCTACAGCGCAAAGACGCACCACATGCGCACCCGGCCCTTCGTCTACAACCAGCAGCCCAGTTGTACCCCGGAAGATGAGGCGAAGCTGGCCGCAGATGGTTCCTACCCGTCGGGCCACAGTGCAATCGGCTGGGCCTGGGCGCTGCTGTTGAGCGAGCTGGCCCCCGAGTACGGCAACGCACTGTGGGCCCGTGGCCGGGCCTATTCGGAGAGCCGCATGGTGTGCAACGTGCATTGGTACAGCGATATCCGTGAAGGCCGTGAGATCGGCGCGACCACCGTGGCACGCTTGCACGCCGATCCGACCTTCCAGGCCGACTTCGCCGTCGCCCGGCAAGAGCTGCTGGCCGTTCGCGCCAAGGGCCTGAGCGCCAGCGGCGACTGTGCGGCGCAAGCGCAAGCCCTGGCACTTGGCGCCGACTAGGGCGCCAGACCCAGGATCAGGGTGCTCATCAGAACTCCAGGGTGCTGGACAGCGATACCTGGCGAGCATCCCCCATGGACACGAAGAACTTGCTGGCCGACGAGGTGTAGTAGGTCTTGTCGAACAGGTTCTTCACGTTGAGCTGGAACTTGACCTTCTGCCCTTCGACCCGAGTGTCGTAGGTGGCGAAGGCATCGGCCACGGTGTAGCCCGGCAGGTCGAAGCTGTTGGGCGCATCCCCGGCGCG
>NZ_MOAK01000086.1:242915-250386 GCF_003732485.1 Pseudomonas protegens | reverse complement strand
GCCGACATAACGGGCCCCGGCGCCGACCCGCAGGCGGTCGCCGCCGATCAGGCTGCCGAAGTCGTAGACCGCCGACAGCGAGCCGGTGTTCTTGGCCACGTTCTGCAGTTGCTTGCCCTTGTACTGGGTGTCCTTGGTGACCTCGGCATCGGTGTAGGCATAGCTGCCGATCAGGCTCCACTGGTCGGTGAGTTGCCCGGTCAGGTCCAGTTCCAGGCCCTGGGAATGCACTTCGCCGGCGACGCTGGTGACCGTCTCGGTAGCGGTGGCGGTGGTCACCAGCACATTGCGCTTGGTGATATCGAACAGCGCCGCGCTGGCGGTGATGCGCCCGGGGATGTCGAGCTTGGCCCCCAGTTCCCAGGACTTGGCTTCTTCCGGGGCGATGGAGCCGTCGAGCACCGCGCTGCCACCGGCCAGATCGGCGATGCTGGAGTTAGGCTTGAACGACTCGGTGTAGCTGCCATAGAGCGACAACTGGTCGGTGTAGCGATACACCAGCCCAGCCCGCGGCACGAACTTCTGTCCGTTGCTGTTGGTATTGACCCGGAACGGCCGGCCCTTGCCGGCGTACTGGTCGTACTCCTGGAAACGTCCGCCGCCCACCAGAATCCACTGGTCGGTGAGGTGGATGGCGTCCTGGAAGAACAGCGAGTCGCTGCGCAACAGGTCGGTCTGCGCACTGTCGTTGGCGCTGACTGTGGTTCCGGCCACTTCCCGGCCGTAGACCGGGTTCAGGTAGTTGAAGGTGGTCCGGCTTTTCTGCCGGATCAGGTCGGCGCGGTAGATCTTGCGGTACTCGTCGTCCAGGCCAAAGACCAGATCGTGGCGCATGCCGCCCAGTTGCACCTGGCCTTCCAGGCTGACGGTGGCGTAGCGGTCGGTGGTCAGGGCGCCCTGGGTGCCGTCCATGGCCCGGGTCAGGGTGCCGTTGGCATTCACGGCAGTCAGGCGCACCTGGCTGGCGTCGTAGGTCTCGCGGTTCCAGCTGTAGCCGAAGTGGGCCTTCCAGTCGTCGCTGAGCTCGTGGTCGACTTCGAAGCGATACAGGTCCGAGCGCCCTTCCATGTTGTTGAACGGCTCGTCCAGGCGTCGGGTGGCCGGGATGTCCAGCGGGTGGTTGGTCTTGGGATCGATGGCGGTGCCACGGTCGAAGGGGGTCAGGAACTCGCGGTGCTCATAGGCCAGCAGCACCTTGGTGCGCTCGCCGTACCAGGCCAGGGACGGCGCCACCAGGGATTCGCGATGGGTGCCGAAGTTGCGCCAGTAGTCTTCGTCCTCGTGGTCGACGATCAACCGGTAGGCCAGCCCGGAATCACCCAGCGGCCCGGTGGTGTCGAGGCTGCCGCCGCTGCCGTTCTTGCCCGAGCCGTAGCTCGAGCCACGCACGGTCAGGGCCGTGGCTTGCTGCAGTTCAGGCTTCTTGCTGACGATGTTGATGACCCCGCCCGGGTCCTGGATGCCATAAAGCAGAGACGACGGGCCCTTGAGCACTTCCACCCGGTCCGCCGTGGCATTCAGCGCCCGGCCCTGCACCACCGGCATGCTGTCGCGCATGATTGAGCCGTTGCGGTTGTCGCCAAAACCGCGCAGCAGCACCGCATCCTGTGTGCCGCCCAGGGTGTTGGTCTGGGTGATGCCGCTGACGTTCTTCAGGGCATCGTCCAGATTGCGCGGGGTCTGGTCCCGCAGCACCTGGGCCGGCACTACGTTGATGATCTGCGGGATTTCCTGGTTCAGCGCCTGGGAACGGGCCACCGAAGTGGTGGCCGGTGGCTGGTAGCTGGTGCTGTCGTCGATGCCCTGGGTGGTGATGCTGGAAGTCCCCAGGTTCAGCCCCGCGCCTTTGGGCAGGGGTTCGAGGATCAGGGTATGAGCGTCACTGTGCCGGTAGGTGAAACCGGAATTGCCCAACAGGCGCTGCAGGGCCTGCTCGGCGCTGAACTGGCCAGTGACGGCCGGAGCCTTGAGGCTGTAGGGTGCCTCGTCGGTGTAGACCACGCTGATCCCGGTGACCCGGGTGAAGTCGCTCAGAGCCTGGGGCAGTGGCTTGGCCGCGATGGAAAAGTTGAACAGCGCACTGTGTTGCGCACTGCCGGCCTCGGCCGCCTGCGCCACGCTCAGGGGCAGCAGGGCCAACCCCGAAACCACCAGCGCCGAAGCGCCGAACCACCATTTGACCGAACCGTTTGCCGCCGAATTTGCCCTGGACTTCATGCTGGAGACTCGTGTGTAAAAGCACCATTAATGCGAATTAGTCGCACTTTCAAGCACTACACGTATGTCGCGCGCAAAGACCTCACCTTTTTTTTAAAATATTCTCAGGACAGCAACACGGCGCACTCATAAAGCTTCCTGTAGCCGCTGCCGCAGGCTGCGGCTACAGAATCCTTCCGATGCTAGTTGAGGCGCTGGATACGCCCGGCGCTGGCGCTGGAACCCACGGGCTTGCCTTGCTGGTCCATGGCCTTGAGGTAGTGCAGCATCGCCTCCAGGTCGCTGACTCCAAGGTCACTGCGGTTCAGGCCGCTCTTGAACAGGCTGAAGCGGTCGCCCCCCTCGGCCAGGAAGCCGTTCATCACCAGCCGGTAATTCGCTTCGGCCTGCAGCGGCTTGCCGTTGAGGCGCACGCTGCCGGGCACTATGCGGCTGTCCGGCGGACGCTTGGCATCCCAGCGGTAGCTGAAGCCCTGGGACACTTGCAGGATGTTGGCATCGTCCGCGCCCTTCCATTGCTGGTTGAGCACCTGTTCGATCTGCCGCCCCGTGAGGTCGAAGGCGATCAGGTTGTTGTTGAACGGCTGCAGGGTCGCCAGTTGCCCGTAGTTCACTTGGGTCTGCCCCGGCTCCAGGGCCAGATCGCTGCGAATACCGCCGGTATTCATGAAAGCGATTTGCGCACCGTTGGCCCGGCCACCCGCCAGATGGGCATCGGCGATCAGGTCGCCGATGGGCATTTCCCCGGCGTTGTCGGCGCGCCGGGCAATCGGCGAGGCGGCAATCGCCCCCACCGGCTGGAGCAGCACCTGATTGCTGCGGGCCTCGACCTCCTGTTGCAGCTTCGCCAAGTCCTGGTCCTGTGGATAACGGGCCGGATCGGCCAGCAGGTTGAGGGCCTGGATGCTCGCCACCCGGTGCTGGCCCGGGGTCACTTGCAGGGTCAGATGGGTCAGCAGATGGCCGTAGGAATTGCCCTGGGTCACCAGCAATGGCCCGACCTTGCACAGGTAGCCCTGGTGCGAGTGAGCGCTGATCAGCACATCCACCGCCGGGTCCAGGCGCTTGGCCACGTCGACGATATCGCCACTCAACTGCGAGCAGTCCTGCTTATCGAAAGGTTCCGGGGTCGCGCCACCCTGGTGCACCACGGCGACGATGGCGTTGACGCCCTGGGCATTGAGCTCGGGAATCAGCCGGTTGATGGATTCGGCCTCATCGACAACCTTGAGGCCACGCATGCCCTTGGCGCTGACCACCGAGGCCACGTCCCGCAGCACCGCGCCGACAAAGGCCACCTTGACCCCGCGCACCTCCTCGATGCGGTAGGCCGGCAGCAAGGGTTTGCCGGTGTCGCTGTCGATCAGGTTCGCGGCCAGGTAGGGGAAACCGCTGCCTGGGTAGTTCGGGCGGAACTGGCAGGCCTTGTCCGGCCGCGATGACTGACAGCCACCGTTGAGCTGGCGCAGGAACTCGGCCTTGCCGTTGTCCAGTTCGTGGTTGCCGATGGCGCTGAGCTTCATGCCCATCTGGCGCAAGGCGTCCAGGGTCGGCTCATCGGCCCACATGGCCGACAGCGGCGGGCTGCCGCCTACCAGGTCGCCGGCGCCGATGAACAGCAGTTGCGGGTCCTGCTGGCGCAACTGGGTCAGCATGCCGCCCAGGGTGGCGATGCCACCGGCCGCAAGCTTGCGCACACCGCCGGGGGCCTGGGGGTCCTTGACGCTGAAGGGGTTGGCCTGCAGGTAGCCGTGCAAGTCGTTGATGGCGACGATGTTCACCGCCACCGGTTGCGGCGCGCGCGGCACCGAACTGCAACCGGCCAGGGTGATCAGGGCCAGGGTCAGTGCACCCAGCATCCGGGGCATGGGACGAAGACGGGACATGGATAGAGTCCTTGGCAAATCGGCAAAAAAAGACCGCGGGTGATCAGCCGGCGCAGCCCCCTGAACAACAGGGGCTCCAGCGTCGATCACCAGCGGTTACAGAGGACAGCTCATCAGGCGGTTTGCAGGCTGCCCTGCATCGCTGGTGCAGCCGGCGGAGCCTTCAGCGCGGTGCCCATGCCGGCGCGCAGCAGGAGGATCTTCAGGTGATCGGTGATGCGCTCGACCCGGTCCTGGAAGTGGTTGTGGAAGATCATGCTGCCCAGGGCAATGGCGATCCCCAGGGCCGTGGCGTAGAGCGCGGTGCCGATGCCCTTGGACACTTCGCCCGGGTCGCTGACGCCGGTCTCGGCCAGGGCCTTGAAGGTGTCGATGATCCCCAGGATGGTGCCCAGGAGGCCCAGCAAGGGCGCGGCGGTGACCACGGTTTCCAGCAGCCACAGACCGTGCATCAGCTTGCTGCGGGTGGCGATGTAGATCGATTCGCTGAGGTCTTCCAGGTCCTTGTGGCTGGCCAGTCCCTGCTTGTGGGCAAACAGCTCGGCGAGCATTTCCAGGGGCAGGCTGTTGCGCTCACGCAGCTCGGCGGGCAGGTCGTCGACGCTGTGCATCTTCGGGTTGAGCACGGCCTCGAGTTTCTTCGCCTGGCGCAGGCTGAAACTGAAGTAGATGCCCCGCTCTACCGCGATAAAGGCGGCAATCGCAGCGGCGCCGTACATGGTGTAGAAGGTGATGTCGTGCAGCAGATTCATGTCCATCGTCATTTCCTCGTGTGCCTGAAGCGGATCAGAACCCGGCTTCCAGGGAGACCATCGCGGTGCGTTCCTCACCGACGTTGTAGTAGGCGGTGCTCGGTGCCAGGCCATTGGTGCGCTGGGTGTTGAACGACACGGTGCGGGTCGAGGCCAGGTATTCCTTGTCGAACACGTTGAGCATGGAGAAGCGCAGGGTCGCGGACTTCAGCACTTTCTTGTCCACCGGCAAGTGGATACCGGCGTTGAGATCCACCACGGTGCGGCCGGCGATCTTCTCGTCGTTGGTCAGGTCGCCATAGAAGGCGCCGACGTACTTGCCGACGACGTTGCCGTAGTAGCGCGAGTCGTCGTAGCCCAGGCTCAGGTTGAACATGTTTTCCGGCACGTTGGCCAGTTGCTTGCCGGAGGTGGGCAGCAGCACGTTCTTGTTGCTCAGGTCGTCCATCTGCTCGGACTTGGTGTAGGTGTACGAGGCGTAGTAGTTGAAGTTGTGGGGCAACTTGCCGCTCCACTCCAGCTCCAGGCCGCGGTTCTTCACTTCACCGACGTTGGCCACCACATAGTCGCCGTTGACGTCGGTGGTGGAGATCTGCCGGTCCTTGAAGCTGATGTAGAACAGGGTCGCGCTCAGGGCCATGTTCTCTTCGCTGTAGCGCCAGCCCAGTTCCTGGTTCCAGCTCAGCTCGGGTTTCAGGCTGATGGAATCGCCCTTGTTGTAGAGCACGTAGTTGGGCGGCGTGCGCATGTTGCGGGTGACGTTGTAGAAGGCCTGGTTGTTCGGGTCGATCTGGTACTTGGCATTGAAGCTGGGCAGGAACTCGTGGTACTTGGCGTCGCGTTTTTCCGGCTTGTCGGTGAGGCTGCCGAGGTTGTTGCCGTCACGTTCCACGTACTGGTAGGCCAGGGCCCCGGTCAGGGTCAGGTCCGGGGTTGCCTGCCAGGTGTCCTGCACCCAGAGTTTCTGCGCCGGGGTCACGGTGTATTGGTGACGGCCCTGGACCGTGGCGCCGTTGCGATCCACCAGTTGGTCGGAACCGTTGTAGTCGCCCCAGACATTTTCCGGGGCGCCATTGCCCTTGATCCCGATGAAGGGCTGGGTCTGGCGCTGGCGGGCGCGCTCGTACCAGTAACCGACGTCCAGGCTGTGCTCTTCGTTGAGGTCCCACTTGAGCTTGGTGGTCATCCCCGGGCGCCAGGTTTCGGTCCACGACGGCCGGTAGTAGGTGCCGGCAGGCAAGCCGCTCAGGTTGTAGTTGCCGGCCTTGTTCGACGAGGCGGACAAGCTGGTGGCGGTCTGGCCGCTGAAGCTGCCGCCGTTGGACCATACGTAGTACGGGTTCAAGGTCAGGCTCAGGTCATCGCGCAGCTGGAAGCGCTGGGTCACCGAGGCGGTCAGGCTTTCGAAGGGGTTGCGGTTGAGCTTGTAGGACTGGGACACGCTGCCGTTCTTGAACACGGTGCTTTCCGAGTAGTCCAGGCGCCGGCCCTGATTCTGGAACTGGGCCTTGCTCAGGCTGTTGTAGTTGTAGTTTTCCTGCAGGTTGTACTTGACGATGGCATTGGTGGAGTTGCCGTTGCCGTCTTCGAACAGGGTGTTCCACTCGACCTTGTCGGCCCGCAGGGTGCCCTTGCCGCGCCACTTGTCACCCTCGGTGTGGGACGCCGAGACCCAGGTCTTGAAACCGCCCAGGTCACCGGTGTTGAGACGGGCGAAGCTCTTGCGCACGTTGTTCGAACCGATGGACTGCTTGGCGAAGACGCCGAAGTCCTTGGTCGGGCGTACGGTCACCAGGCCGATGTTGCCGCCACTGGAACCGATGTGCGGGCCGTCGGCTTCGGACGAGCCCTGGGTGACGAAGACTTCACTGAAGTTCTCCGGGTCGCCCATCAGGTTCGGGTAGATGCTGTAGTCCCCCGAATCGTTGATCGGGAAACCGTCGGCGGAAAGCCCGACCTGATCGGAGTTCATCCCGCGCATGGTGAAGTTGGTGCCGCTCAGGCCGGTGGCGTCGGTGCTGGAGACGTTGATCCCCGGGGTGTACTTGAGCTTGTCCACGGCGTTGGCGGTGGGGGCCATCTGATCCATGGCCTCCTTGGTCACGGTGGAGCGCCCCTTGGCGCTTTCTTCCTTGATCATGTGGCCGTTGCCCAGGGTCTGTTTACCGGCAACGTTCACCGAACCGACGTCCACGGAATCGTCGGCCAGAACCAATGGCGCAAAACTGCCCAGGCCCGATGCCAGAAGCAGGGCATAAAGTTTATTGATCTTCACGGGTCAATCCCTTGCTTACAACTTTCGTTAATAGGTGATGGGTTTATTCCACGTTGTAACTAAAGGTCGCGGTAAAACGTTGCTTGTTCTTGCCGGAGAACGCGTCCGAGGGAAACGGTGAAACTTTCTCCACGCGGCGCAAACTGGTTTGCGCCGCGCGATTGAGCAACATGTTCGGCGCCTTGTTTTCGATACCACTGTCGAGCACGTTGCCGGCCCGATCGACTTCCAGCCAGATCACTACATCGCCCTGGGGACGTTGCAGCGAGGCCTCGCGGCCGCTGGGGTATTGCTTGTGTTTTTCCAGTTCCTTGCGCAAAGCGGCGGTGTACAGGCTTTCC
>NZ_MOAK01000086.1:225563-242837 GCF_003732485.1 Pseudomonas protegens | reverse complement strand
GCGGCGCGGGGGCACTCCTGGCCACCTGAGCCGGAGCCGGCTTGGGCGGTTGCGGCTTGGCCAGCAACGGCTTGGGCGCTGGGGGCTTGGGCTTGACCACCGGCTTGGGCTTGGGCGGCTCGATCACCAGCGGTTCTTCGTCGGGCACCACCAGCGGTGGCTCGGGCTCGATCGGCAGCGGCTCGGGCTCAGGCGGTGGTGGCTCTGCCGCTGCCACCAGTTGGGCCGCATCCACCAGGGCAATTTCCACCGTGCTTTCGTCGTACACCGGCTTGATCTGCAACTGTTGCAATTGACTGGCATAGATCACCAGCAACAGCAGGCCGGCCGGCAGCAGGCACGCCAGCCACTTGCGAGTTCTATATAAACCGAACATGGCGTCAGGACTTGCGCGTAGCGATGGAGACGGAAGAGAAGCCATTGCCCTTGAGCAAGTCCATCACCGATACCAGGCGTTTAACTTCAACACCCTGATCGCTATTAATAATGATCACCAACTTTTCGCTGCCATTGTTCAGCACTTTAAGTTGTGCCAACAGCGCCCCTTCATCCAGGTCCTGGCCGTCGAGTTGCAGGCGTTCTTGCAGGCCCAGGGTAATCACCGCCTTGTTTTGCGGCTTCAATTGTTGCGCGGTACTGGCGACCGGCAACTGCGTCTTGATTCCCACGGCGGGAATCACGTTGAGACTGATCAGTACGAAGAACACCAGGAGAAACATCATCACATCGATCATCGGAATGATTTCGATATGGGCCTTCTTCTTTTTAGCGACATCCCAGCTGCGCATCGTCTTGCTCCCGCTTCAGCCTTCCCTCCCTTGTGAGAGCTGAATCACAACCCTCGCCGATCCTGACCATGTGCTCAGGAATCCGCAGATCATCCGCGCCTGATGTAACGGTTTGGTGACAGATCCGTGTGATATCGATGAATGTTCGGGAGCTCTGGGACGGGCCTTTCAGCGCAGGACTATGAGTCTGCCAAGGAGCTGGTGCTGTTCGAAGCCCAGGGCCGCCTGCAGGGAATCGAGGACCGCTTGAGGGTCCTTGCTGGAGAAACTGCCACTGACCCGGCGCGCTGCCAGTTGGTCATTGAGCAGCAGGATGCGTCCGGGGAAATAGCGCCGCAGGTCCTGCACCACCACGGCCAGGGGTGCGTGGTAGTAGTTCAGCCAACCCTGGCGCCAGGCCAGTTGCGCCTCGCTGTCGACACCCTGCAACGGGGTCGCCTGGCCATGACCGTACGCCACCTGCTGGCTGGCACCGAGCACCTGCTGCGCCGCGCCTTTGGCGGCCGTGACCCCGACACGCCCGGACAGCACCGTGACCTGGGCACCGTCCGCTTGCAGGCGTACTTCGAACTGGGTGCCCAGGACCCGCGCTTCGCCCTCCCCGGCCGCCACCACAAAGGGCGCGCCCGTGTGGCTGACGCTGAAGAAACCGGCGCCACGACGCAACTGCACATGGCGTTCGCCGCGGCTGAAGTCCACGGCGATGGCACTGTCGGCGTCCAGGGTGACCTGGCTCTGGTCGGCAAGAATCACCGTGCGTACCTGACCCGGTGCCGAAACGTAATCGGCGCCCAGGTCATCGACCCAACGGCCCGGCTGCCAGCCGGCGCCCAGGGCGATCACTAGCAGCACACTGGCGGCCATGGCCAACCCCGCCGACCAGCGCCGCCGGGCCCGAGCCCTGGCTCCATCCATGGCGCGCAGCAGGCCCTGCAGGGCCAAGGCATCTTCATCCGCCAGGGTCCGCGCCGGTTGCTCGCTCAATTCCCACAGCACCTGGGCCTGGGCATAGGCTTCGACGTGGGCCGGATCGGCCTGCAGCCATTGGCTGAAGGTGGCCTGGTCGCCGCTGCTGGGCTGGTCGTGGAGCAGGCTCAGCCAGGCCAGGGCGGCCTGTTCCTGGGCAGGCGTCGGGATGACACTGGAGCGCTGATTCACGGTGCATTCCTTGGCGTGCGCGTGGTCGAGGGTTCCCGCAGGCTGGCCTTGCAGGCTTCGAGGGCGCGCATCATATGTTTTTCCACGGCGCTTTGGGACAGGCCCATGACCTTGGCGATCTCGGCGTACTTGCGCCCGTGGATACGGTTGAGCAGGAAGATCTGCCGGGTCCGCTGCGGCAGGCTGCGCAGGGCGGCCTCCACATGTCGCAGGTCGTTGCCGGCCTCCAGGGCGGCCTGGGGCTCGCAGCCCTGGTTGTCCTGCTGCTCCGGCAGCCAGCCTTCACTGACCCGCACCCGTGCGCCTTCACTGCGCAGATGATCGATGGCGATGTTGCCGGCGCAGCGCAGCAGGTAGGTGCTGAGCTCTTCGACCTGCACCAGGGGCCGGCGCCAGAAGCGCAGGAACAGGTCCTGCACCAGATCCGCGGCAGTGGCCCGGCAACCGACCCGGCGGCTGACCAGGGCCTCCATCTGCGAACGCTGGGACAGGAACACCTGCAGAAAATGCGCACGACTGCCCCGCAGATCGGGGTGATCCAGATCGCCGGGTTCCGGTGGCAGGGCGCTCATCACGGGCCGCTCCCTCAGAACTGGGCCAGGGCCGCGAGGGGGCTGGCCAACAGACTGGCCCCCGCCATCGACAGCACCAGGCGCGGGCGATAGGGCAGCAGCAACACCAGCAGCAAGGCACTGCACATCAGCACGGCGCACCACTGCACCAGCCCCAGGCTCCAGCCGGTGTCCTGCACTGCCGCCGCCAACGACAGGCCCAGCAGCAACCAGCCTCCCAGGCGCAGGCCATGGCGGCGCCGAGTCGTGGGCTTGTGCCCCAGCAGTTCGCCGTGATGCCGATCCAGGGACAGGCACAGGCCGGTGAATCCGGTAAAACACAGCAGCAGCGCCAGCAACATCAGTTCACCTCGGTTTCAGGGGCCAGTGGCCGTTGCCGTGCCGCACGGGCCGGTGCTTGCTGGCCGCGATGCATCTTGCGCGCCGCCCAGGCCAGGAACAGGCCGCTGCTCAGGCAGGCCAGGTCGAAGCCCGCCAGCATCCAGTCGCCACGCACCATGAAGCCGTCCATCAGGCTCGGGCTGGTAACAGCGTCCAGCAAGGGGATGCAGGCAAACAGCAAGGCGGCGAGGCTCAATTGCTCGGCCCAGGCTCGCCGCCCGGGCCGGACCACGGCATGCACCAGGCTCAGGCCCCACAGGATGAAGAAGCTGTTGACCTCCCAGTCCGCGCGCTCGGCGAAGGCCACCGGCAGCAACCGGTTGGCCCAGAAGAAGCCGGCCACCGCCAGCACCAGCCCGGACATACTGGCAATGTTCAGCACTTCCACCAGGCGCAGCTCAAAGGGCATGACCCCGCTCTTGGCGTGCTTGAGCTGGCGCTTGCCCAGCCAGATCACCAGCCCGGTGCCGATCATCGCGGTACTCGCCAGACCGCAGATAAAGTACAGCCAACGCAACACCGGGCCGGCGAACAGACCCATGTGCAAGCCATAGAAACTGCCGCCGATGGCCATGGGCAGGGACTGTTCGGGGCTGGCCTCCAACGGCTGGCCGGTGACCCCGTTGAACGACACGGTGCTGCCAAGATCCCGGGCCACCCGGTCGGCGCTGTGGCGCATGACGTGCACCGACGCATTCACATCCCCCGGGTGGTTGACCACCAGCCGCTGCGCATGGCCCCCCGGCCATTGCTCCAGGGCTTGCTTGAGCAGCGGGTCCAGGGGCGTCAGCGCTGCCGGCTGCCCGGCCGCCGGCGTGCTGTTGCTGGCCGGCCGCAAGTCCTTGAAGAAAGCACTGCTGTCGCCCTTGTAGGCCACCAGGATGCTCGCCGGCATGACCATGGACATGAATATCACCAGACTGCTGTAGGTGATCATCAGGTGGAATGGCAGCACCAGCACGCCCACTGCGTTGTGCCCGTCGAGCCAGGTGCGCTGGCCCTTGCGGGGCCGGAAGGTGAAGAAGTCCTTGAAGATTTTCTTGTGGATGATGATGCCGCTGATCAGGGCCACGAACATCACCATGGCGGCCAGGGTCGACAGCCAACGGCCCCAGGGATAAGGCATTTGCAACTGGAAGTGGAAGCGGTAGAAGAACTCGCCGCCACGGGTATCGCGCACCTGCAGTTCGCTGCCGGTGCTGGGGTCCAGGAGTTTTTCCGTGAAGTCGCCACGCTCGCCCGGAGCGCTCGGCGCCTGCCAGGCCACCGACAACAGCGGCTGACGCGCATCGGGCAGGCTGATGAACCAGCGCTGCGCACCCTGGCCGTGCTGTTCCAGGTAGCGCTGGGCGAGATCCAGGCTGGTATCGGCATTCACGGCCCGGACCGGAGCTTCCGGCTGCATCCAGTGGGTAATTTCTTCCTTGAAATAGGACAGGGTCCCGGTGAAGAAAATCGCGAACAGCAACCAGCCGAACACCAGCCCGCCCCAAGTGTGCAGCCAGGCCATGGACTGACGGAAACCTTCCTTCATGGCAATGCCACCCAATAGGCGCTGCCGGCGACCAGCGCCAGCACCAGGCTTGGCAGCAACAGGCCGAACCAGGCCTGCCAGGCGCTGCGACAGGCGAAGCACCAGAGCACCGCCAGCAGATAGAACACAAAGGAGGCCATCATCCCGCTGAGCACGGCGTCGGCTCTGGGAATGGGCAGCAACAGGGTCAGGCAGACGCTGGAGAGCGCCGCCAGCAGATAACCACCCAGCACCGCGGCACAGACCCGCGACACCACTGCCAGACGATAGGAAGCGGGAATTCCGCCGGCCTTGCTTTTCATGTTTGAACCTTGCAGCGAGGAGATGCCCGGGGCACTGCACAGGCCATCGGGGCGAAACAGGCGGACAATACTAATGATAAATATTCTCATGTGCAAAAGAACACCGACAAAGCCGGCCATTTCCGTCGGTCCGGGCTGATTGCCGAATGCCATGTCGCAACACTACAATGCGAACAATTCTTGTTCTCTTATGCACCTTATGGGTGCAGGAGCGTCCGACTTGTCCCATTGCGCTACCGTCGAAGGCCTCTACCAAGCCCACCACCGCTGGCTGAACACTTGGCTGCGGCGCCGGCTCGGCTGCCCCCACAGTGCCGCCGACCTGGCCCAGGACACCTTTATTCGCGTACTCAGTGCCCGGGAAACTCCGACCCTGATCGAACCCCGGGCGTTTCTCACCACCATCGCCAAACGGGTGCTGTTCAACCACTACCGACGCCAGGACCTGGAGCGGGCCTATCGGGAAACCCTGGCGCAGATGCCAGAACAGGTGGCCCCCTCCGAAGAGGAACGGGCGATCATCCTGCAGACCCTGATGGAGCTGGACGCCTTGCTCGACGGCCTGCCACGCCCGGTCAAGCGGGCCTTTCTGCTCTGTCAGCTCGATGGCCTGACCTACGGCCAGATTGCCGAGCAATTGAACATCTCCATTGCCACGGTCAAACGTCATCTGAACAAAGCCGCCATGCGCTGCTATTTCGCCCTGTGAGCGCCCCGATGAATCCACGCCTCAATGGCCAGCCCGGCTTCAGCAACCCCGTGGCCGAACAGGCCGTGCACTGGCTGATCGAAATGCAAGGCGGCCCCTTGAGCCCGCGCCAGCAAGCGGCCTGGCAGCAATGGCACGACGCCCACAGCGAACACCAGCGAGCCTGGGAGCATATCCAACGGGTCAATCAGTGCTTGCGCGGCTTGTCCTCGCCCCTGGCCCACGCAGCCTTGAATGCGCCGAAGTCCGCCGGCCGGCGCCAGGCCCTGAAGCTGCTGCTGATTCTCGGTGCCGGCTCGGCCGCCGCCTGGGGTCTGCGGGATCACAACCCGCTGCCACCGCTGTTGGCGGACTACCGCAGCTCCCTGGGCCAGCGGCGCACCTTGCAACTGAGCGATGGCAGCCAGCTGCAGCTCAACACCAGCAGTGCGGTGGATGTGCGTTTCGATGGACAGCAACGACTGATCCGCCTGCTGGAGGGCGAGATCATGCTCAGCGCCGGCCAGGACGCCCGGCCGCTGGTGGTACAGACCGCCCAGGGGCAGGTCCGCCCCGCTGTCGCACGGATCAACCTGCGCCAGTTCAAGGAGCACAGTCAGCTGGCGGTGTTTTCCGGAACGGTCAGCGTGACGCCTGCGCGCTACAGCGCACTGCCGCCTCAGGTAGCGGCCGGACAACAATTGAACTTCACCCACAGCAGCTGGCAGCCGCCCCGGGCCCTGGATGCCGGCAGCGGTGCCTGGAGCGAAGGCATGCTGGTGGCGGCCCATATGCGCCTGGCGGATTTCCTCGAGGAATTGGGGCGCTACCGTCGTGGCCAGTTGAACTGCGATGCCCAGGTGGCGGACCTGCTGATCTCCGGCAGCTATCCCCTGGATGACAGCGAGCGGATTCTCCAGCTGCTGGAAATCAGCCTGCCGGTCAGGGTGCGGCGCTTTACCCGCTATTGGGTCACGGTTGAGGCCCGGGCCTGATTGCCGGGAACAGCCATCCGTCGCAGGTTCTTTCGCTCAGGAAGATTTTTTCATGGCCGTTGAGCCGTTTTGCCCGGCTCGGGTGACAGAGAGGGAAAGCCACCTTGATTCCCCCTTCTCAGGATCGCCGTTCATGACCGAGCAACCCACCCGCCTCACGCCCCTGGCCCGTACCCTGCGTCACCTGCTGCTGGGCGCCAGCCTGAGTCTTGCCAGCCTGCCCCAGGTGCTGGCCGCCACCACCGAGGCCAAGCCTTACCACATAGCCCCGACCACCCTGGAAAGTGCGCTGAACCAGTTCGGGCGTGAAGCCGGGGTACTGATCTCCTTTGGCTCAGAGCTCACCCGTGGCGTGCAAAGCCGTGGCCTGGAAGGTCGCTACAGCCCGGAACAGGGCCTCAAAGCCCTGTTGCAAGGCACCGGCCTGCAAGCTCGGGCCGAGGGCCACAATGCCTTCAGCCTGCAACCGGCCAGCCCCGAGGCAGCCCCGGCGTCGGTGCAACTGGAGGCCTCCAGCGTGGTCGGTGACTGGCTCGGCGATGCCCAGCAGAGCGATGTCTTCGAGCATCCCGGCGCACGGGACGTGATTCGGCGGGAAGAATTCGAGCGTCAAGGCGCGACCCAGGCCCGGGACGTGCTCAATCGGATTCCCGGGGTCAATGCACCGGACAACAACGGCACCGGCAGCCACGACATGGCCCTGAACTTCGGCATTCGCGGCCTCAATCCGCGTCTGGCCTCGCGTTCCACGGTGCTGATGGACGGCATCCCGGTACCGTTCGCCCCCTACGGTCAGCCGCAACTGTCGTTTGCCCCCATCAGCATGGGCAACATGGATGCCGTGGACGTGGTGCGTGGCGGTGGCGCCGTGCGCTACGGCCCGCAGAACGTCGGCGGCATCGTCAACTTCGTGACCCGGGCGATTCCCGATGCGCCAACGGTCAAGGGTGGTTTTCAGACCGAGACCAGCCCCTCCTCCAGCCATGACGGTTTCAAGACCAGCGCCAACCTGCTGGCCGGCGGCACGGCCGACAACGGCCTGGGTGGCGCCCTGCTGTACTCCGGCACCCGCGGCGGCGACTGGCGCGAACACAGCGACACGCAGATCGACGACCTGATTCTCAAGGGCAAGTACCAGCTCGACGAGGCCAACAGCTTCAATGCCATGGCCCAGTACTACGAGGGTGAAGCGGACATGCCCGGCGGCTTGAACGTGGCGGACTACAAGGCCGATCCGTATCAGTCGACCCGCCCCTATGACAAATTCTGGGGGCGTCGCACGATGTTCAATGTCGGCTATCGCTATCAGCAAGATCGCCGGGAGTTCACCGTCAACAGCTTCTTCACCAAGACCCTGCGCAGCGGCTACCTGGACCAGGGCAGTTTCCTCTCCCTGTCACCCCGCGAGTACTGGGTGCGCGGCCTGGAAACCCGCTTCGCCCAGGGCTTCGACCTGGGGGACAGCAGCCACGAAGTGGGCGTCGGTTACCGCTACATCAACGAAGCCGGGCATGAACTGCGCTATCGCACGCCGTTGACCGCCAATCAGCAACTGCCCACCACCAACAGTCGCAACGACCGGGACACTCGTGGCGGCACCGAGGCCCACGCGTTCTTCGTCGACGACCGGATCGATATCGGCAAGTGGACCCTGACCCCGGGCATCCGCTACGAGATGATCGAGTCCCAGCAGAGCAACAACCTCACCCACGTCAAATACAAGGGCGACTACAACACCGCGCTGCCGGCGCTGAATGTGATGTATCACCTCAACGAGAGCTGGAACCTCTACGCCAACACCGAAGGCTCCTTCGGCAGCGTGCAGTACAGCCAGATGCCCAACCGCGTGGCCAGCGGCGAGGTCAAACCGGAAAAGGCCCGCACCTGGGAACTGGGCACCCGCTATGACGATGGCACCCTGCGGGCGGAGATCGGCGCCTTCCTGATCAACTTCGACAACCAGTACGACAGCAACCAGACCAACGACACGGTGATCGCCCGCGGCGAAACCCGCCACCAGGGTATCGAGAGCAGCATCAACTACGCCCTGGACGGCCTCGATCCGGCGCTGGCGGGCTTCGATGTCTACGCCACCTACGCCTATGTCGATGCCACGATTCGTGAGGACGGTCCGAACAAGGGCAACCGCGTGCCCTTCTCCTCCAAGCACAAGGGCACCCTGGGGGTGAGCTACACCGAAGGTCCGTGGAAACTCAACCTCGACAGCAGCTACCAGAGCAGCCAGTTTGCCGACAATGCCAACACGTCACGCGAAAGCGTCGACGGCAGCAACGGCCGCATCCCCGGCTACATGCTGTTCAGCACTCGCGCCGGCTACGACTTCGGCCCGCAGCTGTCGGACCTGAATGTCGCGGTGGGCGTGAAGAACATCTTCAACCACCAGTACTTCACCCGCTCCTTCGACGACAACAACAAGGGCAAGTACGTGGGTGAGCCGCGCACCCTCTACGTACAGACTTCAGTGGCGTTCTGACTTTTTCTCGCCCACAACAAAACGTGCCTGCAATGCAGGCCCGTTGGTTGGGGGAGAAACTCAGCCGTCAGCTATTGAGCGCGGCCTGTTGGTTTTCCAGGAATTCTTCTTCGAGCAGGGCATCCGCCTCGGTGCCATCGCTGCTGGGCACGGCCGCCGCACGTTTGCCGCGCAGTTTACCGAACATGTGCTCCAGGGCACTTTCCAGCTTGATGGTGGCGCCATCGAGGGCCTGTTCCAGTGTGTCGGCCTTGTGGGTCACGGAAATCGGTTGGTGACCTTTCGGACGGGCTTCCAGCTGGCAGCGCATATCGTCCGGACCTGACTTGCCGCCGTTCTCGTCCCGCAGGTGGACCACTACCCGGGTCAGGTCTTCTTCGTAGCGTTCGAGCGTGCTTTCAACGGTGCTGCGCACCCACTCCTCCATCCGAAGGCTGCTTTGAATATGGTTATCGCTATGGACTTGGATTTGCATAGTTCTTCCCTTATTTCAGCTTGCTCGTAAGAGGGTCAAGGCAGTGTGTTGGGACCTGCATTTCGTGACCTCTTGATTACACAATTAGGCACGGCGGCGAACATTTCAACCCCTTAAAAAAGATAAATATTCATACGCAAATAAAGCCGGACAAACTGCAAAGGCGCTGTTAAGGTCGGGAGTTGACTCGATTCAGCTTCCTCGCTCAAACCCTCACAATTGCCCCTCACCCAGAGGGTGCAAGCCGCGAAAAATCTCCGCTTCCTCCACCAGCCAGTCATGCACCGCGCGTACACCCGGATGGCTCAGGGCGCCCGGCGCATAGAGCAGCACGTAGCGTTTGTGGTTGGGCACTGCCAGGCCGAAAGGCACGATCAGAGTGCCGCGTTCCAATTCATCGTTGAGCAGGGTACGCCGGGCAATCGCCACGCCCATGCCGGCGATCGCCGCCTCGATGGTCAGGTGGTTGCGGTTGAAGGTGTGGCCACGGCGCACATCCGCGCCTTCGAAGCCGATGGCATTCAGGTAGAACTCCCATTCGGCGTATTCATAGCTGCCGCGCCAGGCGGTGATGTCGTGCAGCAAGGGGAAATGCGCCAGGTCCGCCGGCCCGTGCAGCGGCGGACGGCCCCGTAGCAGACTCGGCGCGCAGACCGGGAAGATCTGCTCGTCCAGCAACGCGGTGGACTGCAAGCCGGGGTAACTGCCGTCGTTCAGGTCGATGGCCAGGTCGAAGTCGCCTTCATGCAGGGCCACGCTGCTGTCTTCCGCCACCAGCCGAAGCTGGATCTCCGGATAACGCTGTTGCAGCCGCGGCAAACGAGGCGTCAGCCACTTGCCGAGAAACGAAGGGATCGAACGCAGGCGCAGGGTGCCGCTGATCATTCCCGCGTCCAGGCGCCGCAGCTCCGCATCGATGCTGCCGTAGGCCTCGCTCACCGTCAGCGCCAGCCGCTGCCCTTCGGCACTCAGTTCCACACCCCGGGGCCGACGGTGAAACAGGCGCAAACCCAGGCGCTCCTCCAACTGGCGGATCTGCTGGCTGACCGCCCCTGGCGTGATGTGCAGCTCTTCAGCGCATCGGGTGAAAGACAGGTGCCGCGCGGCACAGGAAAACACATGCAGCCAGACATAGGTCTGGGCATGAAACTGACGGCTCATCGTTTAGTCCTGCTAAAGGATCTCTTAGGAAGTTTCGTTGGTCAGTGCTGACCGACCCGGGCAGTATCGCCGACATTGCGCTTGGCCTACAAAAAATGGCAGCGATCCACCTTCCATTGCTTGTAAGGCTTTAGCATGGCTATCAGTGTTTTCGATCTTTTCAAAGTCGGTATCGGTCCCTCCAGCTCCCACACCGTGGGCCCGATGCGCGCCGCCGCCACCTTCGCCCAGGCGCTGTTCGACCAGGGCCTGGAGGATCAGGTACAGCGGGTGCAGATCCGCCTTTACGGTTCCCTCTCCGCCACCGGTGTCGGCCATGCCACCGACCGTGCCAGCGTCATGGGACTGATGGGCGAATGGCCCGACAGCATCGATCCGGGCAGCATCGGCCCACGCATCCAGCAACTGCGCGACAGCGGCCAGTTGCTGCTGGGTGGGCGCACGAACATCGCCTTCGACTGGCAACAGGACCTGCTCCTGCTGGACCAAAGCCTGCCCTACCACCCCAACGCCATGTCCCTGACCGCCCTCGGCGAGCAGGGCATCGTGCTGGAGCAGACCTACTACTCGGTAGGCGGCGGCTTCATCATCGAAGCGGCCCAGGTCGAGGCCGGAACTGAAGCCGGCGCCAGCGTCGAATTGCCTTACGACTTCAACAGCGCTGCTGAACTGCTGGCGCTGTGCAAGACCCACAAGCTGCGCGTCGGCGAGCTGATGATGGCCAACGAAAGGGCCTGGCGCAGCGACGCCGAAATCCGTAGCGGCCTGCTGCATATCTGGTCGGTGATGCGCGAATGCGTCGAACAGGGCCTGCGCCACGAAGGCATCCTGCCCGGCGGCCTCGATGTCCCCCGGCGCGCCGCCAAGCTGCACCGCAGCCTGCTGGAGATCGGCAAGCCGAATGTCATCACCTCAACCCTCTCGGCCATGGAGTGGGTCAACCTCTACGCCCTGGCGGTAAACGAGGAAAACGCCGCCGGCGGACGCATGGTCACCGCCCCTACCAACGGTGCGGCGGGGATCATCCCGGCGGTGCTGCACTACTACATGAAGTTCAATCCCCAGGCCTCTGACGATGACGTCGTGAGCTTTTTCCTGGGAGCTGCGGCAGTGGGCATCCTGTGCAAGAAGAACGCCTCCATCTCCGGCGCCGAAGTCGGCTGCCAGGGCGAAGTGGGCTCGGCCTGCGCCATGGCCGCTGCGGGTTTGGCGGAAGTCCTCGGTGCCACGCCCGAGCAACTGGAAAACGCCGCCGAGATCGGCCTGGAACACAACCTCGGCCTGACTTGCGACCCGGTGGGCGGCCTGGTGCAGGTGCCCTGCATCGAGCGCAACGCGATTGCCGCAGTGAAAGCGATCAACGCCACCCAGATGGCCCTGCGCGGTGACGGCAAGCATTTCATTTCCCTGGACCGGGTGATCCGCACCATGCGCGATACCGGCGCCGACATGCATGACAAATACAAAGAAACTTCACGGGGCGGCCTGGCAGTGAGCTGGGTGGAATGCTGAGGAGCCTTCCCTGACCGTCCGTAACACGTGAGCCCGAGCAAAAATAATAACGAGGCGATACCGATGACCGATGTACCCACACCTGCTGCCGAAAATCCCGCAGTAGCCACACTCCGCGACACCGCAACAGCCCGGCAAGGCTGGAGCAAGCACGACACCACCTGGATGCTCGGCCTGTATGGCACCGCCATCGGCGCCGGCACCCTGTTCCTGCCGATCAACGCCGGGGTCGGTGGCTTCTGGCCATTGATTGTGCTGGCGCTGCTGGCCTTCCCCATGACCTTCTTCGCCCACCGCGGCCTGACCCGTTTCGTCCTATCCGGGCGCTCCGGGGACATCACCGAGGTAGTGGAAGAACACTTCGGGGTCGGTGCTGGCAAGCTGATCACCCTGCTCTACTTCTTCGCCATCTTCCCGATCCTGCTGGTGTACAGCGTGGCCCTGACCAACACCCTGGGCAGCTTCATGGAGAACCAGCTGCACATGACCCCGCCGCCCCGGGCGCTGCTGTCGCTGCTGCTGATCCTCGGCCTGATGGCCATTGTGCGTTGCGGCCAGGGCGTGATCGTGCGGGCCATGAGCCTGCTGGTCTATCCCTTCGTCGCCGCCCTGCTGTTGCTGGCCCTGAGCCTGATTCCCAACTGGAACGGCGCG
The DNA here is from genome assembly GCF_003732485.1 of Pseudomonas protegens. Lineage (GTDB taxonomy): Bacteria > Pseudomonadota > Gammaproteobacteria > Pseudomonadales > Pseudomonadaceae > Aquipseudomonas > Aquipseudomonas protegens_B. Next base: position 230,123 of record NZ_MOAK01000086.1, on the reverse strand, counting down.
TTCTTCGCTTCGGCCGGCGAGGGCATGCCCCTGCCGCTGTTCTTCAAGACCCTGTGGCTGGCGATTCCGGTGATGGTGTTCTCCTTCAACCATTCGCCGATCATCTCGGCCTTCGCCCTGGATCAGAAACGCCATTACGGCGCCCAGGCCGAGCGCAAGAGCAGCGGCATCCTGGCCACGGCCCACGCCATGATGGTGCTGACGGTGATGTTCTTCTGCTTCAGCTGCGTGCTGGCCCTGTCGCCGGCGGACCTGGTGGCGGCCAAGGAACAGAACATCTCGATCCTGTCGTACCTGGCCAACCACTTCCAGACCCCGGTGATTGCCTACGCCGCACCGCTGATCGCGCTGGTGGCCATCACCAAGTCGTTCCTGGGCCACTACATCGGCGCCAGCGAAGGCTTCCAGGGCCTGATCGTGAAAAACCTGCGGGGGCGCTCGCTGTCCTCCACCCGCCTGGAAAAGATCACCGCGCTGTTCATGATCCTCACTTGCTGGGCCGTGGCCACCTTCAACCCCAGCATCCTGCGCATTATCGAGACCATGGGCGGACCGGTAATCGCCTGCCTGCTGTTCCTGATGCCGATGTATGCGATCCGGCGCGTGCCTTCCCTGCGCCAGTATTCGGGCCAACTGTCGAACCTGTTCGTGGTGCTGATCGGCCTGGTCGCACTGTCTGCGATCATTTACTCGGTCGTGCCCTGAAACGGGCAGGAATAAAAAAAGCGGACCTTGTGGTCCGCTTTTTTGTCCCTGCAATCATTGCCCGGCGAGGTTCCCGGCATGCCCCTTGCTTTGTTCATCCTTGAGCAACACGGACGTAGGCAAGCCTCGGCAAACGACCGGCCAGCGGTCTGGAATCGCGAACTAATTCCGCGCCCTGCCAGTCAATGACTGCACGATCCAATCAGGCGGTGACGCATCATGGACAACCCCTTTCAACTGATTACTGACACCTTCACCCCGGATTACCAGGTCAACCTGAGCATCCAGGGCCTGGACGGCAGCATCATGCTGACCCTGTCCCAGGCCGGTCGGGTGGTGGCCAAGCGCATGATCAGCGCAGCCCAGCGCAATGACCCGCAGCGCATCAAGCGCCTGGTGCAAAGCATTCAATTCGGCATCGCCATCGAGCAAGGCCACAGCGCCGTAGCCATCCTCGAAGCCATGACCAACGGCGACAGCCTCGCACTGCTGCCGTCCGCCGGCCAAAAGCCTGCGCCCCAGGCCTTGAGGTTCTAGAGCTCGCCCTTCTCCACTTCCGGGTGCTCGCCGGAGCCCGCGCCGATCTTGCGTTGCGGATGCTCGATCTTCACCGAGGGAAATTGCGACGAGGCGTAGCGCACCACCAGAATGGCGAAGGCCAGCAGCAGAATCCCGCCACACAGGTAGATGATCCCCAGGTCTGGCGGGCTGTGGTGCGAGACGTTGGAAATCAGCAGTCGGGTCAGCGCGGTGATCGCCACGTAGATCAGAAAGCGCACCGGCATGTGGTTGGTCTTGAAGTAGATACCGACCATCGCCCCCAATTCCAGGTAGATGAACAACAGCAGGATGTCATCGATCTTGATGTGGCCTGCCTCAAGCATCTGCAGGAATTCCATCACCGCCGCCCAGGCAGTCACCGCGCCAATGGCGAACAGCGCCAGGTAATGGAACGACTCGACAAACAGGTTGCCCAGGGACTCGGCCAGTTGATGGACGTTCTGCCGTAGGTTCTCGGCCCAATTGATTTTCACGATGGTTCTTCCTTAGGTCGGTTCGACCGGATGATGCGGATTGGACGTGACGGTTGTTCTGCATGCAGAAAAAAGGCCAGGAGCCGTCAATGAGATGGTGGCCGCCCGCAACGAGGCACGGCCCCATCACAATCGACCCGGGAAAAAAATTCCGTCTACATTAAAAAGCCACTATCCAAGGGAAAAGGATTCGCCTATTCTCTCGACCTGTATATAGATACAGTGTTTATACAGACCCATTATCGTGAAGGCATGTGAGGTGGTGAATGGCCGTCGAAGTGGTATACCGCAGCAGCCGAGATCTGGAGCGCTTGTTCATGGATAAAGCCGAAGCTGACCGTCATGACAAAATGCTCGAACTGGCTGAAGTGCTGGCGCAAGTGTTGCAAAAAGCCGTGCCGTCGCTGAGCGAACAACAGGTGGAAGAAGCCGGTATCTACATGGCGAAGAACCGCGATGTATTTGCCAGGGCCTTCAAGAGCCAGCCGGATGCATTGTCCGAGTTGCTCAGCGCCCCCGCTCCCGCGGTGGAGGTGGTTCAAGCGCAGCAACCTGCTGAAGTCGAGGCGCCGACCAAACCGGCGAAAGCAGCCAAGGCTGCGAAATAGGCTTCACGCGAATTGAATAAGCCCTGTGTCCATGGCACAGGGCTTTTTTCATGTTTGCCGATCAAGACGCGCCCGTTATGCAGCCGCCGGTTAAACGACTGCCGCGCCTTTGGGCTCGGGCAAATCGATAAGGTTGCGACGCAGTATCGCAGTGATCTTGCCCATGAAAATCACAGGCAAATCGGTTGCACCTCCATACAGGTCGACCACTCCAACCTCAACTGCGCTGTCGACGATGCTGGAGAACGTCTCGATATCTTCAGGCGCTATCAAAGCAACAAGGCTCTGTGGCAAATCATCCCCTCTGCCATTCAATGCCAATTGCGCTCCGGCCCTCTCCCAGGCCAGTAAACGATCTTTTTCCGGGTAGTCCTCAAGGTGTTTTATCAACTCATCTACAGCAGGGTGAGCAATACCTTTGCTCAGGCAGTAAGCCTGCAGACAAGCCGCAGCGTACAACTGCAGGTCCCTGACAGAACACCCGATCAATGGATTGTCCGTATTGGCCGCTGTCATGGCGCAACCTCCCACACCCTGCAGCCTGGCGAGCAGTATCCGGATGCTATATCCATGGCTTCCAGGACTCTGTCTTCGAGTTCTTCAGGTGCGTCATGCCTGAGCGACGCCAGATATTTGTACACAGCCTGCGCGCCAAAGCCCCGATCCCGATACCGCACAAGAAGCTGGCGTATCGATTGAATATCCGCACCTTTGCGCAACAGCGAAGACAACTGCTCATCCAGACCACTATCGAGCACTTGAGGCATCGTCGAATACATTCCTTGTCAGTTGGGCCGTGAGGGACTGGGCTCGGCACTGCAACCTTTCCCGGGCCCAGATACTACAGAGTGCAAGACCCAGGGTTAAGACAGGGATGCCTAGCGGTACAGCACCCGCTCCGCCAGTTCGTCCGCGACCCGCGCCGGAGAGCGCTTTTCCGCCTGGGCGTGGGCGAAGATCTCCGTCAGCCGCAAGCTGATCTTCGACAGGTGCGCCGTGATCACCGGGAGTTCCTCATTGCGATGCTTGAGGGACACATAGATCAGGCCACCCGAATTGATCACGTAGTCCGGCGCATAGAGAATCCCGCGCCGTTCCAGTTGATCGGCAACTTGCAGGTTGGTCAGTTGATTGTTGGCCGAACCGGCCACCGCCGCGCAGCGCAACTGGGCCACGCTGAGGCTGTTGAGCACGGCGCCAAGGCCGCAGGGGGCGAGAATGTCGCAAGGGGTGCTGAGCAACGAATCGTTGGCGACGGGATGCGCCCCGAGTTGCTCCATGGCCAACTGCACCTTGCCGGCATCGATGTCGCTGACCAGCAGCTCGGCACCGGCGGCGTGCAGTTGCTCGGCCAGGGCAAAGCCGACGTTGCCCAGGCCCTGGATCGCCACCCGCAGGCCTTCCAGGTTGTCGCTGCCCAGGCGGGCCATGGCGGTACTGCGAATCCCGGCGAACACTCCCATGGCGGTGTGGGGCGACGGGTCTCCGGCGGCGCTGGTGCTGGTGACGTAGCGGGTCTGCTGAGCGATGCAGTCCATGTCGGCCACCGAGGTGCCGCTGTCGATGGCGGTGATGTAGCGCCCGTCCAGTTGCTCGATGCAACGGCCAAAGGCCTCGAACAACGCCGCGCGGTTTTCCACATGGGCGGGGCGGATGATCACGGCAGTACCGCCACCTTGAGGCAAGCCGGCCAGGGCCGCCTTGTAGCTCATGCCCTGGGCCAGGCGCGCAGCGTCTTCCACGGCACTGGTGGTGTCGGGGTAGGCCAGATAACGGCAACCGCCCAGGGCGGGGCCCAAGCGGTTGTTATGGATGGCGATCACTGCCTTCAATCCGGTGCTGGGATCGACGCTGAGGTGCAGCGATTCAAGGCGGGTGCTGTGCATGAGAGCGAACATCGACGGGCTCCCGAATCACGTCTTGTAGTCGCCAGTATAGGCTTGCGCCTGGAATTTGCTGCGCCACGCAGGAATAAGCCGCAGGCATTTGCAGGCTTTGGGAAATAACCTGCTACCACCTGTGTCAGCACTGGACGAACCTGCGCCACGAGGCTAAAACGAGGCATCCGTCGGAGGTTGAGATGAACCCGCGCCAAGCCTTTTTCGCCTGCCTGCACCGCTCGCCACCAGCCCTGCTGGAAGCGGCCCTGTGGATAGCCGCCGAGCATGCACCAAAACTGGTGCCCGAGCGTCACTTGGAAGCCTTCAAGGAGA
>NZ_MOAK01000086.1:216669-225514 GCF_003732485.1 Pseudomonas protegens | reverse complement strand
AACCGGGCCCAGCCGCTGTTGCGGCGGATGAACGACCTGGGCTTCCAGCAGGACGAGCACCTGCCCCTGCGCCCCCAGGCGGCGCTGATGGACAAGGTCCTGGAATCGCGCCGCGGGCAACCCCTGGCCCTGGCTCTGATTGCCCTTGAGCTGGCACAACGGCTGCAGATTCCCATGGTGGGGGTGAACTTCCCCGGGCACTTCCTGCTGCGGGTGCCCGGCGCCGACCATCTGCTGGACCCCTGCGGCGGACGCCGACTGTACCCCGCTGACTGCCGGGAACTGCTGCAACGCCAGTACGGCGCCCATATCAAGCTCAGCGCCGAACACCTGGCCAGCGCCGAGCCGCTGCAGATGTTCCAGCGCCTGTCGCGCAACCTGCGCCAGCTGCACCTGTCCTACGACGACAACCTGGGGGCCCTGATCAATGCCGAGCGTGTGCTGGAACTGGGCAACGGCAGCGCCGCCGACTACCTGGCCCGGGCCAGCCTCTACCAGCGCCTGGAATGCCCGAATGCCGAGCGTTTCGACCTGGAGCACGCGCTGCTGCTCAGCGACGATCCGATCCAGCGCCTGCGCCTGACCGAACGCCTGGGGCATCTGCCGCCCAACACCGTGGTCCACTGATCGCATCCCGGACCGGGCTCTGGCAGGATACTCGGCTCACTCCACGGAACGGGCACAGCATGCTGATCAGAAAAGCTCATGGCGATGACGCGCAACGGGTCTTCGACATTCGTAACCAAGCCATCAACCACCAGTGCCGAGGCCACTACCCCGACGCCGACTTGCAGATCTGGACCGCCGGCAGCCTGGCGGACTACTTCATCGAAGTGGTGGAAAACACCGGCTACGTGGCCGTCATCGACGACCAGGTAACCGCCAGCGGTCTGCTCGACCTGGAGACCGGACAGGTCGACGCGGTGTTCGTCGACCCGGCCTACATGGGCCAGGGGATTGGCCGGCAGATGATGGCTTACCTTGAGGAACGGGCACTGCAAGCCGAGCTGCCGCACCTGATCCTGGACTCGACCTTGAATGCCGCCGACTTCTACCGTCATTGCGGTTTCGTTGGCGAGCGGATCGCCCAGTACCAGTCTCCCCGGGGCCTGACCCTGGCCTGCGTGCCGATGATCAAGCACCTGGCACGCTGAACCGACAGCACATCAGGACTTGAGCGGCGCCTGCAGCTCCGGGGCCGCTCCCGCACCACCCGCACAAGCCTCGGACGGCGAGCGCACCTGGATGATCAGCAAGGCCGCCAGTACCGCTGGAATCGCGCAGAAGAAGAAAATCTGCTGCACCGGGATATGCATCGCCAGCAGCATGCTGCCGAACAAGGGCCCGAGGATCGAACCGAAGCGTCCCACCCCCAGCGCCCAGCCGGTGCCGGTGGCGCGCACCTGAGCCGGATAGAAATTACTGGCGAAGGCGTTGAGGGTCAGTTGCCCGCCGATGATGCAGAAACCGGCGGCGAACACGAACACCACCAGATAACGCGGGTTGTCGTGATTCAAGCCCAGCAACACCGTGCACAGTGCCGCGGCGCCGAGCACGGCCGCCAGCAGGCGCACCTTGCGCTTGAGGCGGTCGGCGAACCAGGCCATGCAGATCGCCCCCAAGGTGCCGGCAAAGAGGAACATCGAGGTCACCAGATTGGCCTGTTTCAGGGCCAGGCCACTTTCCAGCAGCAAGGTCGGCAGCCAACTGATCATGAAGTACAGGAGGATCAGGCTGACAAAAAAGGTCGACCAGATCAGCAGCGTTGGCCGCGCATAGCCCTGGCGGAACAGCTCCACCACCGTGAGCTTGCTGCTTGCCGGTGCTTCACCGGCGCCGCTGACAACGGGCGGAGGCTGCCAGTCCGGGAGCATCTGCGCAGTGACCTTGCGCAAGCGCGCATAAGGCGGCGCGTCCCGCAGCAAGCGCGGCAGGGATTCGGGCAGGCGCCAGACCAGGAACGGAAACAGCAGCAAAGGCGTGATCCCACCGGCCAGGAACACCGCCTCCCAACCGAAGCGGTCGATAAAACCGGCAGCGACAAAACCACCGGCAGCGCCACCGAACGAGAAACCGCAGGCGGCCAGGGTCACCATCAGGGTGCGCAGGCGCGGCGGCGAATACTCGGACATCAGGGCCATGGCGCTGGGCATGGCGCCACCCATGCCGATCCCGCAGATAAAGCGCGCGGCCATCAGGCTGTGGAGGGAGTTGGCGAACACCATCAGCACCGTCAGGCTGGCGTAGATCAGCACGCAACAGAGCAGAATCCGCCGTACCCCGAAACGGTCCGCCAGGGGTGTCACTGCCAGAGAGCCGAGGGTCAAACCCAGTAGGTTGGCGCTGAACACCGGACCGAAGGCGGACTTTTCCAGGCCCCAGTCCTGAGCCAGGGCCGGCACCACATAACCCAGGACCTGGGCATCGTAGCCGTCAGTGACCAGCAGCAAGGCGAGAAGCAACAGGAGCAACCACTGATAGCGGGACACCGGGCGGGCGTCGAGCGCAGCACGAAAGCTGGCAATCTGATTTTGCATCGCAAGGTACCTGTTCGTTTTTTATGGTTATGAGCAGCAGTGTTGCGCAGGTCACAGGCGGTGACCGCTCAGGCCCCGTTGCGGGGCCCGGGTGATGCGGATGGCACGCCGCCCCGAATGCCGGGGCAGCGTGCAGGCTCAGGCCGGGGTGTCCGGCTGGTTGGCCGGGTGCGCAGCCTGGAACGCCGGGTGCGCCGCAGCCAGGGCTGCGACTCGCAGAATCCGTGGATACTCATCCAGAGACACCTTGAAGCGCTCGGCGGCGTACAGCTGGGGAATCAGGAACACATCGGCCAGCCCCGGCTCATCACCGAAACAGAAGCCGTGATCACCGATCAGTTGCTCCAGGGCGGCCAGGCCCTGGCTGATCCAATGGTCGATCCACACCAGCAACTGGTCTTCTTCATGCCCCCATTCCCGCAGCAGATTCTGGGTACTGGAGTTGTGCAGCGGGTGGATGTCGCAGCCGATGATGGCGGCCACCGCCCGCTCCTGGGCGCGGCTGACCAGATCCTCGGACAGCAGCGGCACCTGTGGATAACGCTCCTCCAGGTACTCGATGATCGCCAGTGACTGGATCAGCAGATCGCCTTCATCGGTGCGCAGGGCCGGAACCCGACCCTGAGGGTTGATCTCCAGGTACTCCGGCTGGCGGTTCGCCCCGCCCTTGGGCACCAGCAGGTTGACCGGGATGGCCTGGAACTCCAGGCCCTTGAGGGCCAGGGCGATGCGCACCCGGTAGGACGCCGTGGAACGGTAGTAGGTATAGAGCTGCATGAGGCGCTCCCCTTAGCGGGCCGGCTGGACAGTGCCCCGGCATTCGCCGAAGCCGATGGAGGCGAAACCTTCGCGGCGGCAACGCCCGCGCAGAATGATTTCATCGCCGTCTTCGAGGAACTTGCGCACCTCGCCGGAGGCCAGTTCGATGGGCTTCTTGCCGCCTTCGGTGATCTCCAGCAGGCTGCCGAACTGACCGCTCTGCGGACCGGACAAGGTGCCCGAACCAAACAGGTCACCGGCCTGCAACTGGCAGCCGTTGACGCTGTGGTGCGCCACCATCTGTGCCACGGTCCAGTACATGTGCTGAGTGTTGCTCAGGGTCAGGCGGTGGGCCGGCAAGCCCTGCTCGCGCATGGCCTGGGTAATCAGCAGTACTTCCAGCTCGATGTCGAAGCCGCCAGCGGCCTGGTCGCGCTTGTCCAGCAGATACGGCAAGGGTTGCGGGTCGCCTTCAGGGCGCTGGGGCTGGGCCCGACGGAACGGCTCCAGGGCTTCGGCCGTCACCACCCAGGGCGAAATGCTGGTGATGAAGCTCTTCGACAGGAATGGCCCCAGCGGCTGGTATTCCCAGGCCTGGATATCCCGCGCCGACCAGTCGTTGAGCAGGCAGAAACCGGCAATGTGCTCGGCGGCGTCGCCAATCGCGATGGGCTCGCCCATCTCGTTGCCCTGGCCAATCCAGATGCCCAGTTCCAGTTCATAGTCCAGGCGTGCGCAAGGGCCGAAGGTCGGCTCGCTCTGCCCGGCCGGCAAGGTCTGACCCTTGGGCCGGCGCACATCGGCACCGGAAGCGCGAATGGTCGAGGCACGACCGTGGTAGCCGATGGGCACGTACTTGTAGTTGGGCAGCAGGGGATTGTCGGGACGGAACAGCTTGCCGACGTTCTGCGCGTGCTCGATGCCGACATAGAAGTCGGTGTAGTCATTGATCTTGGCCGGCAGGTGCATCTGGCAGTCCGCCGCCAGGGGCAGCAGCTTCGCTCCCTGGGCTTCGATCTTGCCACGCAGGCTGCTGCCCTCGCCCAGCAGCTCCAGCAGTCGCTCACGCAGGGCGACGCGGGCCGGACGGCCAAGCTGGAAGAAAGCGTTCAACTGACCACCACGGGCGGCTTGCACCGCGGCCTGGGCCTGGCCTTCGAACAGGCCGGCGTCCAGCGCCGCTTCCAGGTCGAAAATCTGTTCGCCAATGGCGACACCACTGCGGGGCGCCGAACCCTGGGTGCTGAAGACCCCCAGGGGCAGGTTCTGCAACGGGAAGTCGGGGTGACCGTTGGCGGACTCGACCCAGCTACGGGTGATGGTTGAGGTCATGGGTTATCTCCGATTCGGGTTGAAGGTGGCGGGCAGCGAGGCCCAGCAAGCATCGTAGTCGTTCTGCAGCTCTGGGCATTCCAGGGCGAACTGGTTGGGACGCAGCACCTGGCTGGTCTCGAACATGAAGGCCATGGTGTTGTCGATCTTCGAAGGTTGCAGCTCGACGTTGATCGCCTTGGTGCAGGTCTCGCCGTCCGGACCGTGGGCGCTCATGCAGCTGTGCAGGGACGCGCCGCCGGGCAGGAAGCCTTCGGCCTTGGCATCGTAGGCGCCCTGGATCAGGCCCATGAATTCGTTCATCAGGTTGCGGTGGAACCACGGTGGACGGAAGGTGTTCTCGGCCACCATCCAGCGCGGCGGGAAGATCACGAAGTCGAGGTTGGCCAGACCCGGCACGCTGGTGGGTGAGGTCAGCACGGTAAAGATCGACGGGTCCGGGTGATCGAAGCTGACAGTACCGATGGTGTTGAAGCGGCGCAGATCATATTTGTAGGGCACGTTGTTGCCGTGCCAGGCCACCACGTTGAGCGGCGAATGGTCGAGCTCGCAGCCCCAGAGTTCGCCGAGGAACTTCTGCACCAGGGTGGTGGGCTGCTTGAGGTCTTCGTAGTGGGCCACCGGGGTCAGGAAGTCCCGGGGATTGGCCAGGCCGTTGCTGCCAATGGGGCCCAGGTCCGGCAGGCGCAGCGGCGCACCATGGTTTTCGGCAATGTAGCCACGGGCCTGGGGGTCCAGCAGCTCGACGCGGAACTTCAGGCCCCGGGGCAGCACGGCGATTTCCAGGGGATCCAGGTCCAGCACGCCCAACTCGGTGGCAATGCGCAGGCGGCCCAGTTCCGGCACCAGGAGCATTTCACCGTCGGCATTGAAGAATACTCGCTCCATGGAACGGTTGGCGCGGTAGTGATAGACGCTGATGCCCGCAGGCTTCTGCGCTGCAGAGTTGGCCACCATGGCCACCAGGCCATCAATGAAATCGGTGGGCTCGGCAGGGATCGGCAATGGGTTCCAGCGCAGGCGGTTGGGGGTCACATCTCCCAAGGGGCCGCCTGCCAGTTGCCGTTCGAGCTTGGCAAACGCCGGGTGATTGGCCGAGGGCTGGATGCGGTACATCCAGGTGCGCCGGGCTTCACTGCGGGTCATGGTGAAGGCGGTGCCGGAAAACAGTTCGGTGTACAGGCCGTAGGGCGCTTTCTGCGGGGAGTTCTGGCCGACGGGCAGTGCGCCTGGCAGGGCTTCGCTGGCGAATTCATTGCCGAAGCCCGATTGATAGCTGAGGGCCGACGCCGAAGAATCGAGGTTCATGGAGCCTCCTGGAAGTTGGAGTAGGCAGGGGCCCACCACTCCTTCACAAGAGTTATCGGCACGCCTGGGTTATTTTTATCGTAATCCAATTACGCATAACGTAATTTGATTGCCCGAGAGCGTCAAGCTATAAAGACCGCCACTTGTCACGGGACCCCAACACCTCCATGGAAAAGCCGCGCAGCACCAGCGACAGCACCGGAAAACAGAAAGTCCGCTCGGCCGAAGTCGGTACCGACATCCTCAAGGCTCTGGCCGAACTGTCGCCGGCCACTTCTCTTTCGCGCCTGGCCGAACATGTGCAGATGCCCGCGAGCAAGGTGCACCGTTACCTGCAGGCGTTGATCGCCAGCGGCTTTGCCGAACAGAACACCGCCACCAATCACTACGGCCTGGGCCGTGAAGCCTTGCGGGTGGGGCTGGCGGCCCTGGGCAGCATGGATGTATTGAAAGTGGGCGCCCTGCCCCTGGCGGAACTTCGGGACGAATTGAACGAAACCTGCTTCCTCGCGGTGTGGGGCAATCAGGGCGCGACCGTGGTGCACATCGAACCGGCGGTGCGGGCGGTGACCGTGGTCACCCAACTGGGCTCGGTGCTGCCCCTGCTCAGCTCATCCACCGGACTGGTGTTCAACGCCTACCTGCCACAGCGGGAAACCCTCGATCTGCGCCAGCAGGAACTGTCTACAAGCAGCCCCCATGCGCTGGCCGACCCACAGGTCCACGACGCACTGGCCGAGCAGATTCGCCAGCGCGGCCTGCACCATGTCCACGGTTTGCTGATGCCTGGGGTCGATGCCCTGTCGGCGCCGGTGTTCGATGCCACCGGCAAGATCGCCGCGGTGCTGACAGTGGTAGGGCCGACATCGCTGTTTCACGCCGATGAACATGGACCCGCAGCCCAACGCCTGCTGGCGGCCAGCTCTGCAGTGAGCTGGCGCATGGGTTATCAACCGCAGCCCGAGTAACCGGCACGCCTCAAGTCATCAGCCCCAGGGCCTGGGCCTTGGCCACTGCCTGGGTACGCCGCTCGACCCCCAGCTTGCTGTGAATCCTGCGGCCGTGGGTCTTCACCGTGTGCAGGGAAATGAACAGTTGCTCGGCAATCTGCTGGTTCGAGCAGCCCTGGGCGATCAATTGCAGCACTTGCAACTCCCGCAGGCTGAGCAGGCTGTCCTGACTCTCCTGCGGCGCCGCCGCGAGCGTGGCTGGTGGGCTGCCCAGCGCCTGCAACAACGTCGGTTGTCGCAGGCGCAACTCGTGCAGGGCCTGGGGCAGATTGCAGCGCGCCACCAGCTCCTGCCCGGCCTGCAACGCCTGCGCCGCCAAAACCTGATCGCCGAGGGTGAAGGCCACCTCGGCCAGGGCCAACTGCACGTGAGCCTCCAGCCCCAGCATGCCGTGGCGCTGGGCCCGTGCCAGCAGCCCCTGCAAAGTGGCCACCGGTGCCTGGACCCGCCCCAGATCAACCTCGGCCAGCACCAGCAGGTACTCGATGCTCGGGATCAATTCCAGGGTGGCCGGCGGTGCTTGCAGTGCCTGGGGCCCGCGAAAATGCCGGAGCACCCGGCTCAGGGCTTCGTGGGCCAGCTCCGGCCGGCCCTGCTGCAGCCAGAGCTGGCTGCTGACCTGCAACAGCACGCCACGGTAGACGGTGTCGGGGATCTGCCGTTGCTGCATCAGCCGCTCGGCGTCTCGCAGGCGAACGAACGCCTGGGCGTAGTCGCCCTGGTTGGCCGCCAACTGGGCTTCACCGAGAAAGCCATACAGAGCGCGCTTGTCATGACTGACCAGGCAATCCTCGAGCCCTCGGCGAAAATACCCGGCCGCTTGCACATCGTGCCCCTGGCGCAACGCCAGCCGACCAAGGCGCAAGGCCAGGCGCCCGAGCAAGGGTGTGGCGCGCAGCGCTTGCCCGGACAAACGCTCGATCACCTGCTCCAGCAAACTTTGCGCTCGATGGGGGGCGCCGCGTTGCTCCAGCAACTGGGCGTGGTCGAGCTCCAGCAAGCCTTCGAACAGCAACGCATCCTGGGCCCGGGCCAGACACAGAGCCTCGCGATTGAGGGACTGGGCCACGTCCAGCTCACCGCACAGCAGCGCTTGCTGGGTCAGACCGGACAGGCACAGCAAGCGGGTGGTCCAGGCGCTATCCGCCAGTTCGCTCAAGGCATCGAGAAAGTGCTGCCGCGCGGCGTCCATCCGCCCAGCCAGATGCAACAGCCAGCCCTGTTGTGCCTGCCAGCGCGCCAGCAGTTGGCGTTGTTCACCGGCCGAAGGTTGCGGTGCGAACCGTGCCATCTGGGCCATGCATTGCCCGGCCTGTTCGAAGCGTCCGGCAAACAGCATGGCCGCCACCAGCAACCCCAGTAACTGCGGACTGCCCAACAACAACTCGGCGCCCTGCCGCTCATGCAGTTGCAACAGCAACAACCCGTTGTGCTGCTGGAACAGGAACTCGAAATTAAAATGCTCCAGCAGGCTGACCGCGACTTCATACTCCTCGGCCAATAGCGCCTGCTCAAAGGCCGACTGCCAGTCCTCCTGAGCGGTAAACCACTGGCAAGCCCGCCGATGCCAGGAGCGCCCGGTGGGCCAGGCCTCATCCCGCATCAGCCGGGCCAGGGGCGGGAACACCTGCAGCCAGTCGGCGCTGCCTTCCCAGGGTTCGATAAAGCAGGCCAGGTCCTGCAGGGTACGCAGGTACTGGGCCCCTTCCCCGGCGCCAAACAGGTGCTCGCACAGCTCGGCATTGAACCGCGGCATGTGGGCCAGCACTTGCCAAACCTCCGCCAGCTCCGTCGGCAACACGCTGAACAGCTCGTGCTCCAGGTACTCCAGCAAGGTGTTGGGCCGCCCTGGCTTGCAGGGTTGGGTAACCAGCTCGCTGCCATCGAGCAGGGCGATAC
>NZ_MOAK01000086.1:207531-216634 GCF_003732485.1 Pseudomonas protegens | reverse complement strand
CCCCCCGGCCGCCACTGCGTTGCAGGATGCGGCTGGCGGTCTGGGCACACAAAGGTTGCGGCAAGCGTTGCAGCAATTGCTCGATATCGCTCTGGCTGAAGGCCAGGGCGCTGCCGTCCAGTTCGTAGAGCTGGTCGTCCAGCAGCAGTCGTGGCCAGTTGCATTGGGGGCGGCGGCGACTGCCGATCCACCAGGTGAGCAAGGGATTGTCGATGCTCAGCAGGCGGTCCAGCAGCCCGTCCAGGTCCGCCGCCGGCAGACGGCAATAGTCATCGATGCACAGCCAGGCCGGGCTGGACAGATGGGCCAGGTGCTGCAGCAGCGCGCTCGGATCGGCATCGACCTGCCCCAACGCCGCGGCCAGGGCACGACACAAGTCTTCAGGACTCTGGTGCGCACCGCCCAGGGGCAACCAGATCACCCGGCACGAAACCGGGGCCTGTTGCAGGCATTCGCTGAGCAGGGCGGTCTTGCCACTGCCGGCGGGGGCACACAGCAACTTGACCCGTGCACTGGAGGCCAGCAAAGGGGTACTCAAATGGCAGCGTGGAAAATGATGGGAAGACAAACGGGGCATGAACCCGGGACGCTCTGGACAACGAGTCATGGCGGTCATTGCTGCGTGCCTTTTTTATAGTTTTAGCCAGCGTGCCCCCACCCTAGCCCCGACCTCCCGAGCTGTTGAAGAAGTATTCAGCGGGCTGATCCCCTGCCATAAAAAAAGGCGACCGGGCGGTCGCCTTTCCAGCGCGTGCGTCACCCAGCGCCTAGCGCACCCCGCTGGCACGCAACGCGGCCGGCGTGTAGTCGGCAGCCTTGGCGGCAAAGCCGAACTCCAGGCTGTGCTTTTCCTCGTTCTTCATGCCCAGGGCCAGGTAGCGCCCGGCGTTGAGGTCATACAGGGCTTCCAGGGTGTAGGCCGGAACCTGATGGTCGTAGTAGTACTGCGCGTGCCCTTCGGCCACTCGCCACAGTTGGCCACGACCGTCGTAATGATCCACCAGCGCCACCTGCCAGCTGTCCTCGTCGATGTACATGTGGCGGGTAGCATAGATATGCCGCTGGTTGGGCTTGACCGTGCCCACCACTTCCCAGACCCGGTGCAGTTCGTAGCGGGTCAGGTCCTGGTTGATGTGCCCGGCCTTGATGATGTCGTCGTACTTGAGGCTCGGGGAGTCCAGCTTGTAGCTGTTGTAGGGGATGTACATCTCCTTCTTGCCCACCAGTTTCCAGTCGTAACGATCAGGCGCCCCGGAGAACATGTCGAAGTTGTCCGAAGTCCGCAGCCCGTCCGCCGCGGTCCCCGGACCGTCGTAGGCCACTTGCGGGGCGCGGCGCACACGGCGCTGCCCGGCGTTGTAGATCCAGGCCGAGCGGGGCTCCTTGACCTGATCCAAGGTTTCATGGACCAGCAGCACGTTGCCCGCCAGCCGCGCCGGAGCGGTCACCGACTGCTTGAAGAAGTTCTGCACGTTGGCCCCCTTGGCCGGGTCCAGGTCGGGGATCAGTTGGGGCGCCGCCACTTCCTCCTCAAAGCGGATCGAGGTGTAGCTGCCGTTGGTCTGAGGGGTCGCCTGGGTGATGATGCGTTTCTGGTTGCCGCCGTGATAGCGGGTCAGGTGGTTCCACAGCACCTCGATGCCGTTCTTCGGAATCGGGAAAGCGTAATAGCGGTTGCCCGTGAAGTTGGCCAGCCCGTTACCGTCGTTGGTGGTGGTCACGTTCAGCGCGCTGCGCTTGGCCGATTCGTAGATTTCCGGTGGCAGGCCGACGCTGCGATGGGTGGGATAGACCGGAATCCGGTAGCTGTCCGGATAACGCTTGAACATCGCCAGCTGACCTTCGGAAAGCTTGCCCTTGTACTTGTCCGCAGTGGCCGCGGTGATGATGAACAGCGGTTTTTCATTGGCGAAGGGATCGGCGAGAAAGCCCTTGCTGTCCACCGCTCCGGCGTTCTTCGGGATGCCGCCGGTCCAGGCCGGAATCGAGCCATCGGCGTTGCCGGCCTTCTCCGCCCCCACGGGAGTCAGGCTGGTGCCCAGCTTGGCGGCTTCTTCCGGACTCACTGCGGCCATCAGGTTGGCCGCCCACAGGCCCAGTGCCAGGGCGCTGCATTGCAGAATCATCTTGCGCATTCAAGTGCTCCTTCTTGAGCCGATTCAGAAGTTCACGCCAAAGCTCAACGCGAGGAAATCCCGGTCGGTCAGGGTGTTGTAGCGCCCGCCAAAGAAGTCGGTGTAGCTGAGGCTGGCGGTGTAGGTGTTGCGGTAATCGGCATCGACGCCAACGCTGAGGGCCTTGGCACCCTGGTTGAACAAGCCGTTGGGGCCATAGCCGTTGACGTCATGGGACCAGGACAGGTTGGGCTTGAAGTTGATCCCGCCGATCACGTTGCTGTAGTCGAGGATGGCCCGGGCGCGATAGCCCCAGGAGGTGGCGGTGACGAAGCCGTCGGTGTCGCCGCCATAGCCGTACTGACCGTAGACCGAGTCGCGGCCGTAGTGCAGCTTGCTTTTGTCCTCCAGGCCACCGACCCGGACGATCGCCGCTTCGCCCACCAGGGTCAGGCGATCGGCCCCCAGCACCTGATCGAAGAACTGGGTCATGGAGCTCTGGATCTGGGTGATTTCCTTGCGCCGGTAGCCGGTGTTGTCGGCGCCCATGGCGGTCTTGATCGGCGACGCCGCGCCTCCGGCGATGGGGTTGAGCAGGGCCAGGGTCAGGTCGTTGGTGTTGATCTGCACCGGGGCGTTGGGCCGGTAGCTGATCTCGCCGGTCCAGGCCGTGCCCGTGGGCAAGGTGGTGGAGAAGCTGGCGCCATACAGGCGGATGTCCTCCGGGTATTCGAGGTAGTACTGGCCACGGCCGAGCATCACGCTTTGCACCAGGCTGGCCCCCGCGCCGGGAACAGTAGGAGCGGCCGCGGCTCCCGCAGCACCGATAGCCCCCAAGGTGGCCGGGCTGATGTTGGCCGTGATGGTACTCACCACCGGGCTGCGCGCGTGGTAGTTCATGAAGTACAGGCCGTACTCGGTGTCGTCGCCGAGCCAGCGCAGGGCCGCGCCCCACTGCCCGGAGTCCCGGGCGTCGCGGTCACCGCCGCGGGGCAGGATCACCCCCTCGCGGGTTACCTGAAAGCCCTGGCCGAAGGCCGCTGCCACCGGTTGCAACGGTGCGATCGCCGGGCTGCCGACGGTGTAGCCGGTGGTACAGCCATCGGCCACCACATCGTTGCCGAAGAAGGTGCCGCAGTTGTCCACCACGGTCTGGTCCCACTCCAACTGATAGAAGCCTTCCACGGTCAACTGGTTGGTCAGGCCCTGGGAAGCGAACAGCATGTTCACCGGCACCAGACCTTCCTTGATCTCGGCCCCGGGGCGACGAAAGGCCGAGACGTCCACCGGGTTGATGCTGTTGATGGAGTTGCCGATGAAGGTGCTTTCGCCCCAGCTCACCACCTGCTTGCCGGCGCGCACGGTACCCGGCAGGTTGGCAATGGAATAGTTGTGGTAGACGAAGGCGTCGAGAATCTGCGCACCCGAGGACTTGGCGCCTTCCTTGCGGTTGTGGTCGCTGATGGGCTTGAACTCGCGGTCTTCGTCCTTGAGTTCGAAGTCGTACCAGTACTTGCCGCGAACGAAGACGCCGGTGTCGCCGTACTTGAGCTCAAGGTCGTGCAGGCCCTTGAAGATCTTCGAGAAGGTCTCGCCCTTCTTGAAGTTCAAGCGGCCATCGTCGCCGGTGGAAGATTGCGCGGTGCCACCGTTGACCGTACCGACAAACGCCCGGTCGGCATCGCGCATGCCCCAACTGGCGCCTACGGACAACGACGAGTCGAACTGCCCTTCAATTTCCCCGATGTTGAACGAAACCGCCTGCGCCTGCGCGCTGCAGCCCAGCGCTACCGCGACAGCCAGCGCCTGCGGTTTGAAGATGGCGCGCATTGTTATTCTTGTCATGCGTCTTCCCCGGTGAGTGACAGAAGGCCTCACCCTACTGCCGGGTACCACGGCCGATAAGCGCACCAAGGAGGTATTCGAGTTGTCGCCCGAAAGAATGAGTGCCCTTGCCATGGGGGCCGCTCAAAGACAATCCACGGGCCGGATACGGGTTCATCAAGTGGATTGATACAGGTGCTGCGCCACCTCAGGACTGTTGCTCAAGCTGTAACAGTCCTTGTCCTGAATCGCTATTTTTCCAGGGCACGCCTGGGCTTATTCTTGCCTCGCAGTCACGGCAAACAGCACCAGGCCACTGCCGCACAAAGAGGCCGGTGCCCGTGTTCCGAAACAGATTTCCAGCTGGCTTGAAGGGCTTCAGTTCAGGTCGCTACTCCAGGTTCACCGACGTTGATTTTGTAGCTCCTTGATCTAACGTCTTACTTTGGCCGCTGCTCTTGCAGCGGCCTTTTTTATGCCTGGAACATAAAAACCAAATTGCACTTACAGGCCGTCGTCATCACTTTCATCGTAATGAAACTTGTGCAGCAAGCGGTGCGCCACCGGTGACAGGATCAAGCCCAGGGTGGCGGCAAAAACCAGATTGGTATAAAGCCCGTACGTGGCAAAAAACAGTTTGCCGCCCGGGGTTTGCGGCATGTTGATGGGCCCGATGCCGCCAAGGATCATGGCCGCGTCATACAGGGCGTCGTGAAAGGAAATGTCCCGTTCGAAGTACAGCAGGCCGCTGATACCCATCAGAACCGAAAAGGTGATCAGGGCCAGAACCACCAGGCCGTGAACACATAACCGGCGGATAAACAGCAGTCTCGACAATACCGGCTGGTCCTTTGACTCGTACATATCAAGCGCTCCTTGTTCGTTCGGTTACCGTCGAGCATAGAGACGAACGCTGCAGGAGTACAACCGCCGGGATTCAAGGTCCGATGCGTCATTGAATGGCTATTTTCAAGCCTGGAAAGACCGCCCGGTGATCAGCGACGCAGGGCGCCGACCACCGAACCGCAAGACATCCCTGGATGGGATGTCAGAGGGCGTACTTTTGCAGATTCTGCATCATCTCTTTCAGGGCTTCGATGTTGTCCTTGGGATGGGACGCCCCCTCGAAATCGCAGATCTGCTGCCAGTGGGTCGCCACATCTTCCGGTGAGAATCCCTGGCGCGGATCGAAGCCGGCGCCCAGGCTGCGCTCCCAGCGCACCTTGCCGATCCAGCCGCCGCCCACTTCGAACAGACCGGAGGTTTCCTCGCACTGCTCGCTACCCAGGTACACCACCAGCGGGCTCACCAGCTCCGGCTTGAGCTGCTCGAACACTTGGGGCGGAATCAGGCCTTCGGTCATGCGCGTACCACCGGTAGGGGCGATGGCGTTGACCAGGATATTGTTCTTGCGTCCCTCGAGCGCCAGGGTCCGGGTCAGGCCATACAGGCCCAGCTTGGCCATGCCGTAGTTGGACTGGCCGAAGTTGCCGTAGATGCCCGAGGTGGAGGCGGTGAAAATCACCCGTCCATACGCCTGGTCCCGCAGATGCGGCCAGGCGGCACGAGTGACCTTGTAGGCCCCTTCGACATGCACCCGGTACACCAGGTCCCAATCGGTGTCCTCCATCTTGTGGAAGGTCTTGTCCCGCAGGATGCCGGCGTTATTGACCACCACATCGACCCGGCCAAACACATCCAGGGCGTTCTGCACGATCTTTTCGCCATCGGTCACCGAGTCATGGTTGGCCTCGGCGATGCCCCCGGCCTCCCGGATCTGCGCCACCACCCGATCCGCGGCCGAGGCGCTGGCGCCCTCGCCCTGGGCCGAGCCTCCCAGGTCGTTGACCAGCACCTTGGCCCCATGTTTGGCGAACAGCAACGCATGGGCCCGCCCCAAGCCTCCGCCGGCTCCGGTGATGATCACCACTTTGTCTTCCAAGCGCACAGATTCACTCATACCGAACTCCAGCAGGGCCAATGGACAATTCTTCGAGTGTCAGGCAGCCGGCCGGCGGTCACAATAAAAACGTCCGGGCCTGAATGGTGCCCAATAAGACAGCGGGATAATCGCCCCGTCCGCTCAAGACCGGGCCCCTGCCTTGGGCCACACAGTGGCCCTGGCGCTCAGGAGCCTACCGCCTGGCGTGGTGGCGTGAGCAACCTATCGCGAAACCCCAGGTAATGCTTGAGCACCGGCAACGGTGCCTCGATCTGTGGGTAATGGCCGATCCCCGGCAACAGCACCGTGTCCGGCTCGGCGATCAACTGGCGATAGCGCTCCACCATGTGCGCCCCGGAAATCGGGTCCTGGGCGCCATCGATCACCCGCAGCGGCACCTCGCCGCGTTGCATGGCGCCGACCCAACGCTCGCGCTGGGCCCGCCGCTCGGGGATGTAAGCGATCAACTTGTGCAGGATGCGCGGCCCGTTGTTGCTTTGCACCAGGCTCCAGAAGTCATCCAGGACCGACTCGCTGGGGCGCGTCTGGGGGCCGAAGATCTGTCGGAAACTGTTCGCCAGCCCCTGGCGGCTGAACGCCCGCCCGAGCATCCAGCCCACAGGGCTGAGCAACAGCTTCTGGGTCAGCACCGGGCGATGGGTTTCCGGAAACAGACCGCCGTTGAGGAACACGCAGCTGGCGATCTCGATCCGTTCCTCGTAATGCCGGGCCAGCAGTTCCTGGGCGACGCTGTCGCCATAGTCATGGGCCAGCAGGTGCAGCGGCTCCTGGATCCGCAAATGGGCCAGCAGCGCCTGCTGCAAGTCCGCCTGCTCCAGCAGGCTGTACTCGTGGTCCAGGGGCTTGGCCGAATCGCCGAAGCCGAGCATGTCGCAGGCGATCACCTGATAGCGCCGCGCCAGGGGTTGCCACAGGTAATGCCAGTCCCAGCTGGCCGTGGGAAACCCATGGATCAACAGCAGCGGTTCACCCTGCCCCGCCACCCAGTAACGAATGTGCTGGCCGCGAAACACAAAGTCCTTGCCGTGCTTGCGCCAGACACAAAGAGGAATCTCGGCGATAGGCATCAGACTTTATAACCCGGGTCGAGTTGATCGAGTTTGCGCAACAGGGCCGGCCAGGCCAGTACGCCCCCCATGCCCTGGGCACTGCGGGTGACCCCGGCGATCATCGCCTTGGCCCCGGCCAGGATCGATGCGGGAATGCTGATCAGCTCGGCACCGCCATTGTGCGCCAGCACCTGGATCTCGCAGGCACGCTGGAAGGTGAACATCATCAGGAAGGTGTCGGCGATGCTGGCGCCGCAGGTCAGCAAGCCATGGTTGTGCAGCAGCAGAAAGCTGTTGTCCCCCAGGTCGGCCTGCAGCCGCTCTTTCTCCTCGGGGTTCAGGGCCACGCCTTCATAAGGGTGATGGCCCAGGCTCGACAGCACGAACAGCGATTGCTGGCTGATGGGCAACACGCCCTGCTTCTGCGCCGACACCGCAACCCCGGCGGCGGTGTGGGTATGCAACACACAGAGCACATCGTGGCGCACCGCGTGCACGGCACTGTGAATGGTGTAGCCCGCCGGATTGATCTCGTAGGGGCTGTCCATCAGCTTGTTGCCGGCCTGGTCGACCTTCACCAGGCTCGAGGCGGTGATCTCGTGGAACATCATGCCGAACGGGTTGATCAGGAAGTCTTCGGTACCCGGCACCTTGGCGGAGATGTGGGTGAAGATCAGGTCGTCCCAGCCATGCATGGCCACCAGGCGGTAGCAGGCGGCCAGATCCAGGCGGGTTTGCCACTCGAGGGCACTGACTTGGTTTTTTACACTCGGTGTCGATTGAACGGGGGCTAGGCTCACGGCAAGGACCTCGGTGATGGTTCTTATTGGATGAGAGAACCCTCAGAGTCTAGACAGCCCACGCCAGCTGCGGAGTTGCATTGGCAGCCAGCTTGATGACCGAGCGGGTCAGCCTGCAAACAGGCTCTGGCCCGCGGCTTTGACGTCAAAGCACCGACGCCAGTAAAGGAGCGGCGAAGAGGTTCAGCAACCCGGTCAGGACCATCACCAGACCAGCCACCGAGCCCTCTTCCCCCCCGACTTCATGGGCTCGACTGACTCCGGCTCCGTGGGCGCCGACGCCAAACAGCGCGCCCCGGGCCAGGGCACTGCGCAGGGGCAGCCAGCGCAGCAGCACACCACCGAGCATGGCGCCAAACACTCCGGTGAACATTACGAATACCGCGGTCAGCTCGGGCACGCCGCCCAGGTCGTGAGCCAGGGGCATGGCGAACGGGGTGGTAATGGAGCGTGGCACCAGGGACAGGGTCACCGAGCTGTCCAGGGCCAGGGCCTTGGCCAGGCCGAAGGAGCTGCCGATGGACGCGGCGCTGCCCGCCAGCATGCCCAGCAACAGGGCCGACCAGTGGCGCATCAGCAACTGCCGCTGCTGCCAGATGGGAATGGCGAAGGCCACGGTCACCGGCCCCAGCACCAGCATCAGCCAGTGGGTGTTGGCGGCGTATTCGGCATAGGCGGTGTGCAGCGGCACGGCGACCGCCAGCAGCAGGGCCGGCACCAGGATCAGCGGCGACAGCAGGTAGCGCCCGGTGCGCCGGTAGATCCAGCGGCTGAACAGGTAGGCGCCCAGGGTCAGGGCCAGCCAGAACACCGGCATGGCTTCAAGCTTCATGGCGCATCTTCCAGCGGCAGACCATTTCCACCGTCAGTGCGGTCACCAGCATCACCAGCAGGGTGCTGATACCGATCACCAGCAGAATCCGCCAGCCGTCCTGACGCAGCAGGCCGCCGTAGTCCAGCAGGCTCATCAGCGCCGGAATGAAGAACAGCAGCATCTCCGCCATCAGCAGGCCAGCACCCAGTTGCAACGCCGCCGGCTTGACCCAGCCCAGGGCGAAGGTCAGCAATAACAATGCAAGGCCGATGACCCCGCCGGGAATCGGCCACGGCAGCCAGGCGGCCAGCTGGCAACCGAGAAAATAAATCGCCAACAGCACCGCCAGTTCACAAATCAGGCGGCCCAGGCGTTTGCAGGTGGAAATGTTCATGATGGTTCAGTCCTCTCAGGGGCCTATTTTATGAAAAGCTCCTGCATCACCGAAGCGAATTGTTAGACTTGAAACCATTCCAATCTGGAATCATCACCATGGATTTCAAACAACTGCGCAGTTTCGTCGAAGTGATCCGCCAGGG
>NZ_MOAK01000086.1:171799-207462 GCF_003732485.1 Pseudomonas protegens | reverse complement strand
AAGCAGATCGCCCAGCTGGAACAGAGCCTCGGCACGCCCCTGCTGGAGCGCCAGGGCTCGCACATTCATCTCACCGCCGCCGGCGGCGTGGTACTGCAACGGGCCGAGGGCATGCTGCGCCTACGTCATGAATTGCTCAGCGAACTGGATGACCTGAGCCAACTGGCACGGGGTGAACTGCGCCTGGGCCTGCCGCTGCTGGGCAGCGATGCACTGTTCGCCAGCCGTTTCGCCGAATACCGCCGGCGCTATCCGAATATCCAGGTGCAACTGCTCGAAGGCGGCAGCCTGAATGTGGAGCAGGCGGTACGCAACGGTGAGCTGGAGCTGGGAGGCAGCCTGACCCCCAAGGACCCGGCGTTTGCCTATCAACCCTTCTGCGATGAACCCCTGGATGCCTTGTTGCCCGCCGAGCATCCCCTGGCGATGAACGCCCAGGTGCGCCTGGAAGAACTGGCGGACACGCCCTTCCTCCTCTATCAGCGCAGCTTTGTGCTCAACGACCGGCTGCTCCAGGCCTGCCAGCAGGTGGGCTTCACGCCAAAGGAAGGGGGACGCAGCGGCCAGGCGGACTTTCTCGCGGCGCTGGTGGCCGCCGGTCAAGGCGTGGTGCTGCTGCCCAGCGTGGTGGCCCGCGGCCTGGTGCGGCCGGGGGTGGTGCGCCTGACGCTGAAGGCCCCGGACTATCTGCGCTGGGACATTGCCTTCATCTGGCGCCAGGGCGCGTATCTGTCCAAGGCAGCGCAAGCCTGGCTGGCGCTGCTACGCGAGCAGCCGGTCAGCCCCGCAGTACGCTGATCAACTCGGCCAGCCAGGGCTCGGCATCGGTTTCCGGGGTCACGCTCTCGCTGGCGTCCAGGCGCAGCATCGGCAGCACTTCTTCCACCCCCAGCTCGGCGAACAGCTCACGCATCTGCTCGCCACCGCCACAGAAGGTATCGCCGTAGCTGGAATCCCCCAGGCCGATCACCGCTCCGGGCAACCCGCGCCAGGCGGCGGGCAACTGATCGCGGATGCTCGAATACAGCGGCAGCAGGTTGTCCGGCAACTCGCCCATGCCGGTGGTCGAGGTCACGGCCAGAAACGCCTGCGGGGCGAAGGCCTGAAGCTCGGCCAGAGTGGCCCGCGGGTTGTGCCAGGCCTCGAAACCTGCGGCGTTGAGGAGCTTGGCGGCGTGCCGGGCGACTTCTTCAGCCGTGCCGTACACCGAGCCGGAAAGGATGGCGACTTTCATCAATCTGTTCCTGAAGCTGACTAAAAGACTGGGATATTACCAGCTACGGAGTAAAATCCCGCTTCTGGTGCCCCGCACAGCCAAAAAGCGCCTGTGGACAGCGTGCCAGCGTGCCTTAGAATCCAGCACTTGCTGATCGATAGCGGAACTTCGGGATGATCAACGCGCATCTGCTGCAAAAGATGATCAACGCCTCCAACGACGGGATTGTGGTCGCCGAACAGGAAGGCGAAGACAACATCGTGATTTACGTGAACCCGGCTTTCGAGCGACTGACCGGCTACAGCGCCGACGAAGTGCTGTATCAGGACTGCCGTTTCCTGCAGTCCGGAGACCGCGACCAACCGGGGCTGGAACGGATTCGCCAGGCCCTGGGCCAGGGTCGGCCGTGCCGCGAGGTGCTGCGCAACTATCGCAAGGACGGCAGCCACTTCTGGAACGAACTGTCGATCACCCCGGTATTCAACGACAGCGATCAACTGACCTATTTCATTGGTGTGCAGAAAGACGTCAGCGTGCAGATCAAGGCGCAGCAACGTTTGCTCCAACTGGAGCAGCAACTGGCCGCAGTGCAAGCCGAACTCGCCGCCCTCAAGGCGACCGACGGCTCTAATAAGTCGCAGGTTTAGTGGTCTGTAGGGATATTCCCCGCCGATTTGTCCTCCACCCTTCGAGCAACATCATGCAGCGTGACGCTCTCCTCACCCAGGATGAACTGGACTTCATCCAGACCATGCAGCACAACCCGCAGCTCAATGTGCGCGATGCCACATCGAGCCTGCTGGTCAATGGCGGCTCGCAGATCCGTGATCTGCTTACGCGCCTGGCAGCCAATGAAAAGGTCACCATCCAGGCCCGCTTCGACAATCAGCAGATGACCTTCCCCCTGCATCTGGTGGAAGACGAGTTCCATGCCCTGCATCTGCGCCTGGGGGTGCCGAGCATCTTCGAGGACGGCCCCATGATCCGGCCCTGGCGCCTGGCGCTGGAAGAGCCGGTGGCCCTGGAAAACTCCAGAGGCCAGCCCGGACGCCTGTGGGTGCGGGAAGTGTCGTTCAAGGGCGTGTTGCTGGAGATCCGCAACCGGACCCGTCCGCCCAAGCAGTTCGCCCAGTGGTTCAGCCCTTCGGGATATGAACGGATTGCCCTGCACGGACGCTTCGAGCGCCAGACCGAAGCCGGTTTCTACGCCTATCGCCTGGATCAGAGCGACACGGAAGAAACCGAACGCCTGCGCCAGTTCATCCTCCAGCAGCACCGCCATACCCATCCGGCCCTGCACGCCTGAGACTGACCGGCAGCGGCGTCAGGTGTCCAGGCGCCCGCTGAGGAACTGCCGCAGGCGCTTCTGCATCAAGCGCCCCTCATTTCCCAGGCACGCCACCGACGAACCGCTGAAGCTTTCCTGAGCCAGGTCCGCCGCATCCCCGGCCAGCATCAACGGGCAGTCCAGGGTCAGCGCCAGGCGCTTGAGACGCTTGGGCAACTCCGCCGTCGGCGCATGATTGGAGAACACCACCAGGGCCACGGGCCTGAGCTTTTCGCAGACCAGGGTCAGCTCATCCAGCGGCGCTCCCGGCCCCAGCAGGCGGACACCGATCTGGTCATGCCCGAGCATCAGCGCCGCCACCAGCAACTCCAGTTCGCGACACTGCGGATTGAACGCCGTCAGCAGCAGTTGCCGGCTCTGAGTGGCGCGCTGCAACAACAGCCTTTGCGTGATCCGCGCCCGCAGAAAACCATCCAGGAACAACCACTCGCTGGTCTGACCGAAAGTGTCCCGTTCCTGCAGCAGTTGCCTCCAGAACGGCAGGAAAATGTCCTGGAATACCACCGGCAAGGCGTAGCTGGAAAAGACCTGCCCGTAGAGGCGTTCCAGTTGCTCTTCATCGAAAGCGTTCACCGCCAGCTTCAACTGATCACGCCACTGGCCGTATTCGCCTTGCAGGCCGTCGTCCACTGGCGCCTTGACCTGAGCCTGGGTCGCCCGGCTCTTGGCCAGAATCTTGCCGACCTTGCTCACCGCCACACCGCGCTCGATCCAACCAATAATCTCTCGTACTGCCTCAACATCGTGCATGGAATACAGGCGATGCCCACTTTCGGTGCGCGTTGGCTGGATCAGACCGTAGCGTCGTTCCCAGGCCCGCAGGGTCACTGGGTTGATTCCAGTCAGGCGCGCCACTTCACGGATCGGAAACAGATCATCCTGACGGGCGGGGTCAGAAGCCGGAGCGACGGGGGCAAGTTCAGTCATGACGGGCATCTGGGGAGAAAACACCAGTAAACAAAGTGGCGGTCATTCTACTCCCCCCAGGTGCAAATGCTTCAAGCGCGAGAAAAACCGACCGGTGTCATTGGTACCATCGCGCCAATCAGGAATAATCCTTGCTTGTTTCAGGCGCGGCCCACTACCCCGGTGCCACGTCAAGCGACGGCCTTACCCAGGCCGCGCATTGGTTTTACGGAGATACATAATGTCTACCTCACCCGTCACCCTGATGGTTGCCCGGCGCGTTGCCGACGGCCGTTACCAGGACCTGATCGCCTGGCTGCGCGAAGGCGAACAACTGGCCACCGACTTTCCCGGCTACCTGGGTTCCGGCGTTCTGGCCCCACCACCTGACGACGACGAATTCCAGATCATCTTCCGCTTCGCCGACGAACAGACCCTGCACACCTGGGAACACTCCGCCTCGCGCACCGCCTGGCTGGCCCGGGGCAGCGACCTGTTTGCCCACCCATCGGAACATCGGGTCAGCGGTATCGATGGCTGGTTCGGCGCAGCCGGACACCGGCCACCGCGCTGGAAACAGGCCGTCGCCATCTGGCTGGCGTTCTTCCCGGTGTCGCTGCTGTTCAACTTCGTCCTCGGCCCCTTGCTCAGCGACCTGAGCCTGTTGCCCCGAGTGTTTGTCAGCACCCTGGCCTTGACCCCCTTGATGGTCTACTTCTTCATTCCGCTGTCCACCCGCCTGCTGGCCAACTGGCTCAACAGCACACC
The DNA here is from genome assembly GCF_003732485.1 of Pseudomonas protegens. Taxonomy (GTDB): domain Bacteria; phylum Pseudomonadota; class Gammaproteobacteria; order Pseudomonadales; family Pseudomonadaceae; genus Aquipseudomonas; species Aquipseudomonas protegens_B. The sequence continues at coordinate 203,224 of NZ_MOAK01000086.1, read as the reverse complement.
CGAGCGGACACTGCCAGCCGCACCCTCGGCACAGAATCCGTGATTCGCCGGCAAGCCGGCTCCTACATCGCCCTGTAGGAGCTGGCTTGCCAGCGAAGCCCCCGAGCAACAGGCACAACCCATCCCGCCGCTGGTATAGTTTTCCCCTACCCGCGACGCGAGCCCTCCATGAACGCCTCCCCCGCTCCGATCCTGATCACTGGTGCCAGCCAGCGTGTCGGCCTGCATTGCGCCCTGCGCCTGCTGGAAGACGGGCAGCCGGTGATCATCACTTACCGCAGCGACCGCCCGGGCCTGCAGACCTTGCGGGAAAAGGGCGCCACCCTGCTGCATGCCGACCTCTCCAGCGAAGCCGGCATCCTGGCCCTGATCAGCGAAGTGAAAAGCCACACCGACCGCTTGCGCGCCATCGTCCACAACGCCTCGCAATGGTTGGAAGAAAGCCCCGGCCAGGAAAGCGCCGCCTTTAACCAGATGTTCGGCGTGCACATGCTCGCGCCCTACCTGATCAACCTGCACTGTGCGCAGTTGCTGCAGCGCTCGAGCCCGGCGGACATCATCCACATCAGCGACGACGTGACCCGCAAGGGCAGCAGCAAGCACATTGCCTACTGCGCCAGCAAAGCCGGGCTGGACAGCCTGACCCTGTCCTTCGCGGCGAAATACGCCCCGGCAATCAAGGTCAACGGCATCGCTCCCGCCCTGCTATTGTTCAACCCCGACGACGACGCGGCGTACCGCGCCAAGGCCCTGGCCAAATCCGCGCTGGGCATCGAACCCGGCAGCGAAGTGATCTACCAGAGCCTGCGCTATCTGCTGGACAACCCCTACGTCACCGGCACCACCTTGACCGTCAACGGCGGGCGGCACGTCAAATAAGCCGACCTCCGCGAGGACCTTGCATGAGCCTTTCCCTGCCCCAACACTACCGCGAGATCCTCAAGGGCCTCGGTGAAGACCCCGAGCGCGAAGGTTTGCTCGACACCCCCAAGCGCGCGGCCAAGGCCATGCAGTACCTGTGTCATGGCTACAGCCAGTCGGTGGAAGAGATCGTCAATGGCGCACTGTTCGCCTCCGACAGCGACGAAATGGTGATAGTCGCCGACATCGAGCTGTACTCCCTGTGCGAACATCACCTGCTGCCCTTCATCGGCAAGGCCCATGTGGCTTATATTCCTACCGGCAAGGTGCTGGGGCTGTCGAAGATCGCCCGGATCGTCGATATGTTCGCCAGGCGCCTGCAGATCCAGGAAAATCTCACCCGGGAAATCGCCGATGCGGTACAGAACGTGACCCAGGCCGCAGGTGTCGCCGTGGTGATCGAAGCCAGGCACATGTGCATGATGATGCGCGGCGTCGAGAAACAGAATTCCACCATGCATACCTCGGTGATGCTCGGCGCCTTTCGCGATTCGAGCACCACTCGCCAGGAATTCCTGCAATTGATTGGACGGAGCAAGTAGCAATGCCACAACTTCAGCCAGGAATGGCTCGTATCCGAGTCAAGGACCTGCTCCTGCGGACCTATATCGGAATCAACGAGGAAGAGATCCTCAACAAGCAGGATGTGCTGATCAACCTGACCATCCTGTATGCCGCCCAGGATGCGGTGCGCGACAACGACATCGATCACGCGCTGAACTACCGCACCATCACCAAGGCAATCATTGCCCACGTCGAAGGCAATCGCTTCGCCCTGCTGGAGCGCCTGACCCAGGAACTGCTGGACCTGGTGATGAGCAACCTCTCGGTGCAGTACGCCGAGGTCGAAGTCGACAAACCCCACGCCCTGCGCTTTGCCGAATCGGTGTCGATCACCCTGGCGGCCAGCCGGGCCCAAGCATAGAAAGCAGCCACTCGCTTTAGGCCACAAGCGGCAAGCCTGCCCTTGCCGCTGCATTGGAGAGTCCCATGACCGAACAACAACGCCTGGAACTGGAAGCCGCGGCCTTTCGCCGCCTGGTAGCTCACCTGGACAGCCGCAAGGATGTGCAGAACATCGACCTGATGAACCTGGCCGGGTTCTGCCGCAACTGCCTGTCCAAGTGGTACAAGGCCGAGGCCGACGAACGCCAGATCGAGGTCAGCCTCGATGACGCCCGCGAAGTGGTGTACGGCATGCCCTACGCCGAATGGAAAAATCTCTACCAGAAAGAAGCCAGCGCCAAGCAACAAGCGGCGTTCGCCAAAGGAAAGCCCCATGACTGATCTGAACACCCTGCGCGCCAGCCTCAACAGCGGTGAACACGCTTTTGCCGACACCCTGGCCTTTGTCGCCGCCGGTTACGACTACCAGCCCCAGGCGTTCAGCAACGGCGGCGTGGAAAACGCTGCCGGGCAGAACGAAGGCTCGTGCAAGACCCTGGGCCTGGCCCTGCTGGAAGGCCTGAGCGACACAGAAGCCCTGCTGGCTTTCGGCGAGCACTACCGCTCGGTGCTGGCCACTCCCGAAGGCACTGACCACGGCAACATCCGCGCCCTGATCGCCCACGGCCTGGCCGGGGTGAAGTTCGCCGCCCAGCCGCTGACCCGGCGCTGATCCGCATTCTGTAGGAGCGGGCTCGCCAGCGAAGGCGTCAGCACAGGCGGCGCAAGGCTCGAGGGCCTCTTCGCCGGCAAGCCGGCTCCTACAGGGCAACACCCATAAAAAAACCGGCTTGCGCCGGTTTTTTTATCGCCTGGGTATCAGTGTGCAGCGTTCTGCAGACCGTCCAGGTAACGCTCGGTGTCCAGTGCTGCCATGCAGCCGGCGCCGGCCGAAGTGATGGCCTGACGGTAAACGTGGTCGGCCACGTCGCCAGCGGCAAAGATGCCCTCGACGCTGGTGGCAGTGGCATTGCCGTCACGGCCGCCCTGCACGACCAGGTAACCGTCCTTGAGGGTCAACTGGCCTTCGAACAGCGAGGTGTTCGGGGTGTGGCCGATGGCGATGAACACGCCGTCGACTTTCAGCTCGTCGAAGCTGCCGTCGTTGTTCTTCAAGCGGGCACCGGTCACGCCCATGTTGTCACCCAGGACTTCGTCCAGGTTGGCGTTGAGCTTGAGGATGATCTTGCCTTCGGCCACGCGGGCGTTGAGCTTGTCGATCAGGATCTTCTCGGCGCGGAAGGTTTCGCGACGGTGGATCAGGGTCACGGTGCTGGCGATGTTGGCCAGGTACAGCGCTTCTTCAACAGCGGTGTTACCGCCACCGACCACAGCCACCGGTTTGTTGCGATAGAAGAAGCCGTCACAGGTAGCGCAGGCCGATACACCCTTGCCCATGAACGCTTCTTCCGAAGGCAGACCCAGGTAACGGGCGCTGGCGCCGGTGGCGATGATCAGCGCATCGCAGGTGTAGGTCGCGCTGTCGCCGGTCAGGGTGTAAGGCTTGGCGGCAAAGTCCACGGCATTGATATGGTCGAAGACGATTTCGGTTTCGAAACGCTCGGCGTGCTCGCGCATCCGCTCCATCAGCGCCGGGCCGGTCAGGCCGTGTACATCGCCAGGCCAGTTGTCGACTTCGGTGGTGGTGGTCAGTTGGCCACCGGCCTGCATGCCGGTGATCAGCAACGGCTTCAGGTTGGCGCGGGCGGCATAGACCGCGGCGCTGTAACCGGCAGGGCCGGAACCGAGAATAATCACACGCGAATGGCGTACTTCAGACATGACTCACTCCTATCGACCGGCCCGGGTGACCTGGCGCGGAACGCCGGATTGCCGGCTGGAATAAAAAAGGACGGCGAAACCTTGGGGAAGGCTTGAACTCGCCCGTCCAAAAAATAATGGGTGAAGCGTATAGAGGGGGCGAAGATTAAGGAAATACGGTTTAACAATCCAGCTCATAGGCGGTCTCTATCCTCAGCAGGCCCCTTTGAAAGGGTCTTTGTTACCGTTGATGTCGACCTGTTCACGGTGCTTTCGCCCCCTGCGCAAAGCCGGTAAGGTCGGCGCGTTTTCCAACTGCTCGGAGCACTCTATGCCCGCCCCCGTACTGTCCGGCCCGCAATACCTGCGTGAGGGCCTGAAGCTGGTCCTCAGTCCCGGCCTGCGCCTGTTCGTGCTACTGCCCCTGGTGATCAACCTGGTGCTGTTCGTCGGATTGATCTATTTCGCCGGCCACCAGTTCAGCCTGTGGATCGACACCTTGATGCCGACCCTGCCGCAATGGCTGAGCTTTCTGAGCTACATCCTCTGGCCGCTGTTCATGGTGCTGGTGGTGTTGATGGTGTTTTTCACCTTCACCATGCTGGCCAACATCATCGCCGCCCCCTTCAACGGCTTTCTATCGGAAAAAGTCGAAACTGTGGTCCGTGGCACCGATGATTTCCCGCCCTTCAGCTGGGGCGAACTGATCGCCATGATCCCCCGCACCCTGTCCCGGGAAATGCGCAAGCTCGGCTACTTCCTGCCCCGGGCCATCGGCCTGTTCATCCTGTCGCTGATCCCGGTGGTCAACCTGATCGCCGCGCCGCTGTGGCTGCTGTTCGGCGTCTGGATGATGGCCATCCAGTACATCGACTACCCGGCGGACAACCACAAGATGAGCTGGCAGGACATGCTCGCCTGGCTGCGCCAGAAGCGCTGGCAGAGCCTGGGCTTTGGCGGCATTGTCTACCTCGCGCTGATGATCCCGTTCGTCAATATCCTGATGATGCCGGCCGCCGTGGCCGGGGCGACGCTGTTCTGGGTCCGTGAGCGCGGGCTGGAGAAGCTGCCGACCGAATAAGGCTGGAGCGTCATCAATCCATCATCCAGACGTCACAATGACGACATGGCCTCAGTCGACACTGAGGCCATGACGACAGCTCTGCACATCACCCTCATCACGGAAACCTTCCCACCGGAAATCAATGGCGTGGCCAATACCCTTGGCCGCTTGTGTGATGGCCTGCGTGCCCGTGGGCATCAGGTGGAGCTGGTACGTCCGCGCCAGGGCTGTGATCAGAGCCGCCCCAGCGACGAGGCCCTGCTGCTGTGCCGCGGCTGGCCGCTACCGGGCTACCCGGGGCTGCAATGGGGCCAGTCGTCGATGCACAAACTGCTGCGGCGCTGGAAACGCCAACGCCCGGACGTGCTCTACATCGCCACCGAAGGCCCCCTGGGGCTGTCCGCGCTGCGGGCGGCGAAACGTCTGGGGATCTCGGTGGTCAGCGGCTTCCATACCAACTTCCAGCAGTATTCCAGCCAGTACGGCCTGGGTTTGCTGACTCGCTTGCTGACCCACTACCTGCGCTGGTTCCACAACCGTTCGAAGCTGACCCTGGTGCCCAGCGCCAGTCAGCGCCTGGAGCTGGAACGTCGGCAATTCGAACGTCTGGCCTTGCTGTCCCGTGGCGTCGACAGCCAACTGTTCCATCCGGCCAAGCGCCTCAACGAGCTGCGCACCCGCTGGGGCCTGGGCAACGACGACCTGGCGGTGATCCATGTCGGACGCCTGGCTCCGGAGAAGAACCTGGGCCTGCTCAAGCGCTGCTTCGAGCAGCTCAAGGCCACTTATCCACAGCGCAACATGAAACTGATCGTGGTGGGTGACGGCCCGCAACGGGCCGCCCTGGAAAAGAGCCTGCCCGAGGCACTGTTCTGTGGCAGCCAGCGCGGTGAAGCCCTGGCGGCCCATTACGCTTCGGGGGATGTGTTCCTGTTTCCCAGCCTCACCGAAACCTTCGGCAATGTGGTGCTGGAAGCCCTGGCTTCCGGGCTGGCGGTAGTGGCCTACGATCAGGCGGCCGCCGCCCAGCATATCCGCCATGGCTATGACGGCGTGCTGGCCATGCCCGGAGATGAAGGCGCGTTCTGTGACGCCGCCAGCTGGTTGCTGGAGGAAGTGGAAACCTTGCGCCGGGTACGCCTCAACGCTCGTCAACACGCCAGCCGCCAGGGCTGGCCCGCCGTGATCGAACAGTTCGAGGATCAGTTGCGCAGTGCTTGCCAGCAAGCACCGGCAGTGGATTACGAAGGAATGATCGAAGCGGCGCTGGAACCACGCAGCGCCACAGAGGTGCTCGGCGCGGCAAGGAGGCTGCCTCCCTCACCGCCCGGAGCCAGGCGTTAAACCAGGGACATCAGTGCTTCACGGCTGAACGGCAAGATGTCCTGTTCGCGACCGTCACGGACTTTCTGCGCCCAGTCCGGGTCCACCAGCAAGGCACGGCCCACGGCCACCAGGTCGAACTCTTCATTGTTCAAACGCTGCAGCAGGTTTTCCAGGCTGGCCGGCTGCGCCACCTTGTCGGTGTCGACCATGAATTGCAGGAACTCGCCGTCCAGGCCGACGCTGCCCACGGTGATGGTGGGCTTGCCGGTGAGCTTGCGGGTCCAACCTGCCAGGTTCAGGTCCGAGCCTTCGAACTCCGGCTCCCAGAAGCGTCGGGTCGAGCAGTGGAAGATATCCACACCGGCATCCGCCAGCGGCTTGAGGAAGGCTTCCAGGGCTTGCGGGGTCTGCACCAGGCGAGCGCTGTAGTCCTGCTGCTTCCACTGGGAAAAACGCAGGATGATCGGGAAGTCCGGGCCCACGGCGGCACGCACGGCCTGGATCAGCTCGATGGCGAAACGCGAGCGCTGGGCCAGGTCGCCGCCGTATTCGTCGGTGCGCTGGTTGGTGCCTTCCCAGAAGAACTGATCCACCAGGTAACCGTGGGCGCCATGGATCTCCACCCCGTCCATGCCGATGCTCTGGGCATCCTTGGCGGCCTGGGCGAAGGCAGCGATCACTTCCTGGATGTCCTGGTGGGTCATGCCGTGCACCAGCACCTTGCCGTCCTTGAGCTTCTCGGTCGGGCCATAACCGGGCACGCTGGCGTCCGGCTCGGTGCCCAGGCGCCGCACATTGCCCACATGCCACAGTTGCGGAACGATCTTGCCGCCTTCGGCGTGGACCGCATCCACCACCTTCTTCCAGCCGGCCAGGGCCGCCTCGCCATGGAACTGCGGCACATTGGGGTAACCATTGGCGGCCTGGTGGCCCACCGTGGTGCCCTCGGTGATGATCAGGCCGACACCCGCAGCAGCACGGCGGCGGTAATACTCGATGACCTTGGAGTTGGGCACGCCGCCCGGAGAAAACGAACGGGTCATCGGCGCCATCACTACGCGGGTCGGCAGCTCCAGCGCGCCGAGTTGAAAGGGTTTGAACAAGGCTTGAACAGGCATGCTGCACTCCGACAAAAAAGGCTTGAGTCGAGACTCGACGCACAAGACTGCGCCGGGTACCTGCCCCGGCGCACTTAGATGAGGATAATATTCCCCCCTCAAAGCGCTGCACAGCATTATTGATTTGAGTGATTTAGATGCAAAAACGCCGCATTACAGCGGCGTGAAAGAGGTGCCCGTCAGTGGTTAACTCAGGGCCTTTTCGATGGCCTGGACCACTGTCGGATCATCGGGAGCGGTACGCGGCGAGAAACGCGCCAGTACCCGACCGTCCTTGCCCAGCAGGAATTTCTCGAAGTTCCAGGTGATATCCCCAGGAAACTCGGCACCCTCGCCCGCCAGCAAACGGTACAGCTGATGGCGCTCGGGACCGTTCACGTCCAGTTTGCTGCTCAAGGGAAAGGTCACCCCGTAGTTGAGGCTGCAAAATTCCTGGATCTCCTGCTCGGTGCCCGGTTCCTGTCCGGCGAACTGGTTGCAAGGCAACCCCAGCACGCTGAATCCCTGGGCCTTGTATTGCTGGTAGAGATTCTCCAACGCCGCATATTGTGGTGTCAGACCACATTTGGAGGCGACGTTGACCACCAGCACGACTTGCCCCTTGAAGGGCGCGAGCGGCAGCTCCTGACCATCCAGGGCTTTCAATTTAAGGTCGTGAAAAGCACTCATGACGAACTCCAAATTCCTGTGTTCTTACAGAAAACAGCCTCTCGACAGTACAGCCAAAAGCCGCGGACTAAAAAGGCGCCCTCGCAGGCTGTGTGAAAACGTCGCGAGCGCAGGCAAGACAAGGCAAAAACAGGCGAGGAAGCGGAGTTTAGGAGCCTAAATGAGCATTCCGAGCCTGTTTTTAACGCAGTATTGCCAAACGCAGTAGTTTTCACACAGCCTGCTCGGGCGCCTCTCCAGCACGCTTGAGCTTAGCGCAGAAAATCAGTGGTGATGGCCACCTTCGCCATGGACGTGACCATGGGCGATTTCTTCCTGGCTGGCGTCACGGATGGCAACAATCTTGACCTGGAAGTTCAGGCGCTGACCGGCCAGCGGGTGGTTGCCGTCGACGGTAACGTCGTCGCCGTCCAGATCACGGATGGTCACGATCTGCATCTGGCCGTCCGGAGCGGAAGCGTGGAACTGCATGCCCACTTCCAGTTCGTCGACGCCTTCGAACATGCTGCGGCTCAGGGTGCTGACCAGTTCGGCAGCGTATTCGCCGTAGGCATCTTCAGGTTCTACGGCAACTTTCAGTTCGTCACCAACTTGCTTGCCTTCCAGGGCCTTTTCCAGACCAGGAATGATGTTACCTGCACCTTGCAGGTAAACCAGCGGGGCGCCGCCGGCAGAGCTGTCGATGACCTCACCAGCGTCGTTGGTGAGGGTATAGTCGATGGAGACAGCCTTATTGGCGGCGATCAGCATGGGGCGGGACCTTTTGCATAAGAATGAAGAACGTCCAAGTTTAGCGAAGCAATCGCTCGAAAGCGAACGGAACCCGGACCAACGGAACGTGAAAAATCACTCGACAATCTGCGGTTTTCATCAGGACGAAGAAGGCCATTGGGTGGCCGAACTGTCCTGCGGCCATACCCAGCACCTGCGCCACCAGCCGCCTTGGCAATCCCGGACCTGGGTTATGAACCCGCAGTTGCGGGCAGAAAAAATAGGCCAGCGCTTTGACTGCGGCTGGTGTGCTCAAGCACCGGATAACGATAACCTTAGCGCCTGACTATCAGGCAGACGGCTGTAGACCGTCGCCTTTGCCATGCACCTTCTGAGAATTCGCATGCAAACTTTTTTTATCGCGCCCACCGATTTTGGAGTGGGCCTGACCTCCATCAGCCTCGGGCTGGTGCGTACCCTGGAACGGGCCGGCCTCAAGGTCGGTTTTTTCAAGCCCATTGCCCAACCGCATCCGGGTGATACCGGCCCCGAGCGCTCCACCGAACTGGTGGCCCGCACCCACGGCCTGAAACCGCCTCAACCCCTGGGCCTGGCCCATGTGGAACGCATGCTCGGCGATGGCCAGCTGGATGAACTGCTAGAGGAAATCATCACCCTCTACCAGCAGGCCGCCATCGGCAAGGACGTGCTGATCGTCGAAGGCATGGTGCCGACCCGCAGTGCCAGCTACGCCGCCCGGGTCAACCTGCACCTGGCCAAAAGCCTGGATGCCGAAGTGATCCTGGTTTCGGCTCCGGAAAACGAAGTGCTCACCGAACTGTCCGGCCGGGTCGAGTTGCAGGCCCAGTTGTTCGGCGGCCCACGGGACCCGAAAGTGCTGGGGGTGATCCTCAACAAGGTGCGCACCGACGAAAGCATGGAGGCGTTCTCCGCCCGCTTGAAGGAACACTCGCCGTTACTGCGCAGCGGCGACTTCCGCCTGCTGGGCTGCATTCCCTTCCAACCGGAACTGAACGCACCGCGCACCCGTGACGTAGCGGACCTGATGGGTGCCCAGGTGCTCAATGCCGGGGACTATGAAACCCGGCGCATGACCAAGATCATCATTTGCGCCCGCACCATGCGCAACACCGTAGAGCTGCTCAAACCCGGCGTGCTGGTGGTGACCCCGGGCGATCGCGACGACATCATCCTCGCCGTGAGCCTGGCGGCCATCAACGGCGTGCCCCTGGCCGGCCTGCTGCTGACCAGCGACACCCTGCCCGACCCGAGGATCATGGAGCTCTGCCGCGGTGCACTGAACGCCGGCTTGCCGGTACTTTCGGTGAGCACCGGCTCCTACGACACCGCCAACCAGCTCAATGGCCTGAACAAGGAAATTCCCATCGATGACCGCGAGCGCGCGGAAATCATCACCGACTTCGTCGCCAGCCACCTGGACGCCAACTGGCTGCACCAACGGTGCGGCACCCCGCGGGAAATGCGCCTGTCACCGGCGGTGTTCCGCTACCAGTTGATCCAGCGCGCCCAGCAGGCCAACAAGCGTATCGTCCTGCCCGAAGGCAGTGAGCCGCTGACCGTGCAGGCCGCCGCCATCTGCCAGGCCCGGGGGATCGCCCGCTGCGTGCTGCTGGCCAAGCCGGAAGAGGTTCACGCGGTCGCCCGTGCCCAAGGCATCGAACTGCCGGAAGGCCTGGAGATTCTCGACCCGGACCTGATTCGCGAGCGCTACGTCGAGCCCATGGTGGCCCTGCGCAAGAGCAAGAGCCTCAACGCCCCCATGGCCGAGCAGCAACTGGAAGACCCGGTGGTGATCGGCACGGTGATGCTGGCCCTGGATGAAGTCGATGGCCTGGTTTCCGGGGTCATCCACTCCACCGCCAATACCATCCGCCCGGCCCTGCAACTGATCAAGACCGCGCCGGGCTGCACCCTGGTGTCCTCGGTGTTCTTCATGCTGTTCCCCGAGGAAGTGCTGGTGTATGGCGACTGCGTGATGAACCCGCACCCCAGCGCCAGCGAGCTGGCGGAAATCGCCCTGCAGAGCGCCGACTCGGCAGCTGCATTTGGCATTACCCCGCGCGTGGCCATGATCAGCTACTCCAGTGGCGACTCGGCCAGCGGCGAGGAAGTGGAGAAAGTCCGCGAGGCGACCCTGCTGGCCCATGAAGCCCAACGCTCGCTGTTGATCGACGGCCCCCTGCAATACGACGCCGCGGCCAACGAAAACGTCGCCCGGCAACTGGCCCCCAACAGCCAGGTGGCGGGCAAGGCCACGGTCTTCGTATTCCCCGACCTCAACACCGGCAACACCACCCACAAGGCCGTGCAACGCAGCGCCGATTGCGTGAGCCTGGGGCCGATGCTGCAAGGCCTGCGCAAGCCCGTGAACGACCTGCCCCGGGGCGCCCAGGTGGACGACATCGTCTACACCATTGCCCTGACCGCGATTCAAGCCGCCAACCGACCTATGGATGTCTAAATGCTGGAATTCCTACCTGCCGCAGTGCGCGGAATCATCGCCTCGCTCCTGCTGGCGCTGAACACCATCCTGCTGTGCTCGTTCCTGTTCTGCGTGGCATTGGTCAAGGCCCTGCCCTTCGCCCTCACCCAACGCTTGAGCCTCTGGCTGATGAACCACACCCACGAAGCCTGGATCAGCAACAACAAGGCCTGGATGCAGTTGGTGTGCCGTACCCGCTGGCACGTGCAGGGCCTGGAAGGCCTGGATTACCAGCACTCCTACCTGGTCACCAGCAACCACCAGAGCTGGGTCGACATCATGGTCCTGCAGTACGTGCTCAACCGGCGTATCCGCCCCCTGAAGTTCTTCCTCAAGCAGGAGCTGATCTGGGTCCCGGTGATCGGCCTGGCCTGGTGGGCCCTGGGCTTTCCGTTCATGAAGCGCTACTCCAAGGCCTACCTGGAGAAGCACCCGGAAAAGAAAGGCAAGGACCTGGAAACCACCCGCAAGACTTGCGCGAAGTTCCGCAACAATCCGGTGGGGATCTTCAACTTCGTCGAAGGCACACGCTTCACCGAGGGCAAGCATGCCCAACAGCAGTCGCCGTTCCGCTACCTGCTCAAGCCCAAGGCCGGTGGCATCGCCTTTGTCCTGGATGCCATGGGCGAGCAACTGCAGTCGATCATCGATGTGACCATCCACTACCCAGCGGGCCGCCCCGGTTTCTGGGACCTGCTGTGCGGCAGGGTCAGGGATGTTGTGGTGCGTTTCGAAGAGGTGCAGATCCCGGCGCAGTTCATTGGCAAGAACTACGAGCAGGACACGGCCTATCGCCAGGAATTCCAGAGCTGGATCAACCAGCAGTGGCTGGACAAGGATGCGCTGCTCGAAACGCTGCATCGGGAGTATCCGGCAAAACCCTGAGGGCCTTTTCGCTGGCAAGCCAGCTCCTACGGATCTGCACCTACTTGCCGGCGAACGCTATCTGAAGCGCACAAAAAAGCCCGCAGCCGATCACTCGGCTGCGGGCTTTTTGCTACGGCTTAGATCGCGCCGCGGCTGCGCAACAGGTCCAGCACCTGCTTGACGCTTTCTTCCAGCGACAGCGCCTGGGTGTCGATCACCAGATCGGCATTGAGCGGCACGTCATACGGGAAGGACTCGCCCGGGATGTTGTCCCCGCCGGCCGCGTACAGGCCCTGCGGATCACGCTCGGCGCACACCGCAGGCGATGCCTGGACGTAGACCGTCAGCAGACGCTCCTTGCCGATCAGCTCCTTGGCCTGCTCGCGCCCTTCGGCACTCGGTGCCACGAACGCCGCCAGGGTCAGCAGCCCGGCTTCGTTGAACTGACGGGCCACATGGGCCGCGCGCCGCCAGTTCTCGGTACGCCCGACACGGTCCTGGGGCAGGCCCTTGTTCAGGTCATGACGCAGGTTCTGGCCATCGAGCACATACACCGCGCGCCCCATGTCGAACAGACGGCGCTCCACCGCATAGGCCAGGGTGCTCTTGCCCGCACCCGAGAGGCCGCTGAACAGCACGGTAGCCGGTTGCTGGCCGAAACGCTGGGCGCGCTCTTGCGTGGCTACATGGGCCAGCTTGCCGTGTTGGGTGGCGCTGCCATGGGCCACCGGCTGGGCGATGATCATGCCGGCGCCGACGGTGCCGTTGGTCAAGCGGTCGATGACGATGAAAGCACCGGTGGTGCGGTTGCTTTCGTAACCATCTAGGGCAATCGGCGCGTCGAGGCTGATCTTGACCTTGCCGATCTCGTTCAGTTGCAGCGCGCTGGCTGCGCCTTCTTCCAGGGTGTTCACATCGACCTTGTGATGGATGCTGGCAATCGAGCCCGGCACATAGCTGGTGGCGCGCTTGATGTCGTACTTCTTGCCCGGCAGCATCGGCTCTTCGGCCATCCATACCAGCATGGCTTCGAAGCTGTCGGTGACCGGCGGCACGTTGTCGGCATGCACCAGCAGGTCGCCGCGGGAGATGTCGATCTCGTCTTCCATGGTCAGGGTCACGGCCTGGCCGGGACCGGCCTGCTCCAGCTCACCCTCGAAGGTGACGATGGACTTGACCCGGCTGCTCTTGCCCGACGGCAATACGACGATCTCGTCGCCCTTGTGCACGATGCCGCTGGCCAGGGTGCCGGCAAAACCACGGAAGTTCAGGTTCGGACGGTTGACGTACTGCACCGGGAAACGCAGGTCGGTAAAGTTGCGGTCGCCGGCCACTTCCACGGTCTCGAGGATTTCCATCAGCGACTGGCCGGTGTACCAGGGCGAGCGCTCGCTCTTGTTCACCACGTTGTCGCCCTTGAGCGCCGACATCGGCACGAAGTGCAGGCTGGTGGGCTGCAGCTTCAGGCCCTTGGCGAACTTCAGGTAGTCGGCCTTGATCGACTCGAACACGCCTTCATCGAAGTCCTTGAGGTCCATCTTGTTGATGGCCACGACGATGTGCTTGATGCCCAGCAGGGAGGCGATGAAGCTGTGGCGACGGGTCTGGGTCTGCACGCCGTAGCGGGCGTCCACCAGGATGATCGCCAGGTCACAGGTGGATGCACCGGTGGCCATGTTGCGGGTGTACTGCTCATGGCCGGGGGTGTCGGCGATGATGAACTTGCGCTTGGCGGTGGAGAAATAGCGGTAGGCGACATCGATGGTGATGCCCTGCTCGCGCTCGGCCTGCAGGCCGTCCACCAGCAACGCCAGGTCGATGTCGTCACCGGTGGTGCCGACCTTCTTCGAATCCCGGGTGATGGCTTCCAGATGGTCTTCGTAGATCATCTTCGAGTCGTGCAGCAGGCGCCCGATCAGGGTGCTCTTGCCGTCGTCGACGTTACCGCAGGTCAAAAAGCGCAGCAGTTCCTTGCGTTCGTGCTGGCCCAGGTACGCGAGGATGTCCTCGCTGATCAAATCAGATTGATGCGACATGACAGCCCCTTAGAAATAACCTTGACGTTTCTTGTCTTCCATCGAGCCGGCGCCATCGTGGTCGATGACCCGGCCCTGGCGCTCGGAAGTTCGCGTCAGGAGCATTTCCTGGATGATGTCCGTCAGGCTCTCGGCCTCGGACTCCACCGCGCCCGTCAACGGGTAGCAGCCAAGGGTACGGAAACGTACTTTCTTCTTGACGATGCGGGCTTTCTCTTCATCGGACAGATGCTCGAGGATGCGCTCGTCATCGATCATGATCAGGGTGCCGTTCTTCTCGATCACTTCACGCTCGGCGGCGAAGTACAGCGGCACGATCGGGATGCCTTCCAGATAGATGTACTGCCAGATGTCCAGCTCGGTCCAGTTGGACAGCGGGAACACACGGATCGACTCGCCCTTGTTGACCTTGCCGTTGTAGACGTTCCACAGCTCGGGGCGCTGGTTCTTCGGGTCCCAGCGGTGCTTGCTGTCGCGGAACGAGTAGACGCGCTCCTTGGCGCGGGACTTCTCTTCATCGCGGCGGGCACCGCCGAACGCGGCGTCAAAACCGTGCTTGTCCAGAGCCTGCTTGAGGCCCTCGGTCTTCATGATGTCGGTGTGCTTGGCACTGCCGTGGGTGAAAGGGTTGATGCCCTGGGCCACGCCATCCGGGTTGACGTGGGTGATCAGGTCCAGGCCCAGCTCTTCGACCATGCGGTCGCGGAACTTGTACATTTCCTGGAATTTCCACTGGGTATCGACGTGCATCACCGGGAACGGCAGCTTGCCGGGGAAGAACGCCTTGCGGGCCAGATGCAACATCACGGCGGAGTCTTTACCGATGGAGTACAGCATCACCGGGTTGTCGAACTCGGCGGCCACCTCGCGGATGATGTGGATGCTTTCCGCCTCCAGCTGTTTCAGATGCGTCAGTTTGTCGACCATGGCTACTCACGAAAGCTTTCTTATGGACGGCCATCGGGCCGTGTTCGAGCGGGGCATGCTAGCACAGCGACCTGCTTCTAATCAGGGAGCCAACTAGAACGAAACGATATATGAATATACCGCTCCGTTAGCCCCCAAACGCCCCTCTGCAGGAGCTGGCTTGCCAGCGAAGGCGCTTTCAAGCGCACCTTCGGGCTGAAGATCTTTTCACCGGCAAGTCGGCTCCTACCCCGGGTCAGATCGGGTTGGGGCAGTCGATGAACAGGTGCTCCAGGGCGAAGCGCCGAGCCAGATAGTCGCCCAGGGCCTGGACGCCATAACGTTCGGTAGCGTGATGACCGGCGGCAATGAAGCTGATGTCGTTTTCCCGGGCGCTGTGGAAGGTCTGTTCCGAAGCCTCACCACTCAGGTACAGGTCGACGCCGGCCTGTACCGCCTGGTCGATGTAGCCCTGGCCGCCGCCGGTGCACCAGCCGACCCGGCGGATCATCTCGCTGCCTTCGATCAGCAACGGTTCGCGGCCCATCACCTCTTGCACTCGCCGGGCAAAATCCCGTGCCGTCAGGGGCTCGCTGAGTGAACCCACCAGGCCAACGACCTTGGGATTGTCCGGGTCCAGTGGACCTTCCACGGTGATATCCAGCTGCCGGGCCAGTTGCACGTTGTTGCCTACCTCGGGGTGCAGGTCCAGGGGCAAGTGATAGGCCAGCAGGCTGATGTCGTGCTTGAGCAGGGTTTTCAACCTACGCTGCTTCATTCCGGTGATGCAGGGATTCTCGCCTTTCCAGAAATAGCCATGATGCACCAGGACCAGATCGGCCTTGGCCTCCACGGCTGCGTCCAGCAACGCCTGGCTGGCGGTCACACCACTGACGATGCGCATCACCTGCGGGCGTCCTTCGACCTGCAGGCCATTGGGGCAGTAGTCAGCGATGCGTGAACTGCCCAGGTAGCGGTCCGCTTCTTCCACCAGTGTGCTCAGGGCAACGGCCATAAAAGACTCCTAAATATCCCGTTCAGAGGCGCGCGCGGCCTCGTATAATGCGCGACATTATGGGCCGTGCGCAGCCCTTCGTAACCACCCAGGACTTGCTCAATGCTCAAGGCTCTGCGTTTTTTTGGCTGGCCGCTACTGGCCGGCGTGCTTATCGCGTTGTTGATTATTCAGCGTTATCCGCAATGGGTCGGGCTACCCAGCCTGGACGTCAACCTGCAGCAAGCTCCGCAAACCACCAGCACCCAGCAGGGACCCGTATCCTATGCCGATGCGGTACTGATTGCCGCGCCTGCGGTGGTCAACCTGTACACCACCAAGGTGATCAACAAGCCTGCGCATCCGCTGTTCGAGGACCCTCAGTTCCGGCGTTTCTTCGGCGACAACCTGCCCAAGCAGCAGCGCATGGAGTCGAGCCTGGGTTCCGGGGTGATCATGAGCCCCGAGGGCTACCTGCTGACCAACAACCACGTGACCTCCGGTGCCGAGCAGATCGTGGTGGCGCTCAAGGATGGACGTGAAACCCTGGCAAGGGTCATCGGCAGCGATCCGGAAACCGATCTGGCGGTGCTCAAGATAGACCTGAAAAAACTGCCTTCGATCACTGTCGGCCGCTCGGAAAACGTTCGCGTCGGCGACGTTGCCCTGGCCATCGGCAACCCATTCGGGGTCGGCCAGACCGTGACCATGGGCATCATCAGCGCCACCGGGCGCAACCAGCTGGGCCTGAACAACTACGAAGACTTCATCCAGACCGACGCCGCGATCAACCCGGGCAACTCCGGCGGCGCACTGGTAGACGCCAACGGCAACCTGACCGGGATCAACACCGCCATCTTCTCCAAGTCCGGCGGTTCCCAGGGCATCGGCTTCGCGATCCCGATCAAACTGGCCATGGAGGTGATGAAATCGATCATCGAGCATGGCCAGGTGATCCGTGGCTGGCTGGGCATCGAAGTGCAGCCGCTGACCCAGGAGCTGGCAGAGTCCTTCGGCCTGGCCGGGCGTCCCGGGATCGTGGTAGCCGGGATCTTCCGCGACGGTCCGGCACAGAAAGCCGGTATGCAATTGGGAGACGTGATCCTCAGCATCGACGGCGAACCTGCCGGCGATGGTCGTCGCTCCATGAATCAGGTGGCGCGGATCAAGCCGACGGACAAAGTCTCGATCCAGGTCATGCGCAACGGCAAAGAGCTCAAGCTGACCGCAGAAATCGGCCTGCGTCCGCCACCCGCACCGGTCAAAGAAGAAGAGTGAATGTGCGCCCGGCGATGCCGGGCTAACAACATACATTCTCATTAGTCATGTTATATTGTTTCAATATCGCTATTGGAACAACCCCATGACGTCCCGAAGAATCCTCTCCTTGGCAGGCCTGACCCTGGGTCTGCTGGCAGATCCCCTGCTCGCCGAAGAACCGCAGTCGCTGGAACTTGAAACCACCCGCATCACCACCGAATACGAATCTGCCACCGGCCCGGTCAAAGGCTATCGTGCCACTCGTTCGGCCAGCGCCACCAAGACCGACACAGCCATTCGTGACATCCCGCAATCCATCAGCGTGATCCCCGCCAGCGTGCTCAAGGACTTGGGCAGCAGCAATGTCGAACGGGCCCTGGAGTTTGCCGGCGGAGTCTCCAAACAGAACAACTTCGGCGGACTGACCCTGTATGAGTACAGCATCCGTGGTTTCACCACCTCGGAGTTCTACAAGGACGGTTTCAGCGCCAACCGCGGTTATCCCAGCACCCCGGATGCCGCCACTATCGAGCGCATCGAAGTGCTCAAGGGGCCGGCAGCCAGCCTCTATGGCCGGGGCGATCCCGGCGGCACGGTGAACATCGTCACCAAGAAGCCCCAGCCCGAACCCTTTGCCACCCTGAAGTCCAGCGCCGGCAGTTGGGATCGCTACCGCACCGCTCTGGACCTCAACACTCCACTGGATGACCAGGGCAACCTGCTGTCCCGGGTCAACCTGGCGGTGGAGGACAACCACAGCTTCCGCGATCACGTGGACAGCCGCCGGGTGTTCGTCGCCCCTTCCTTCAGTTGGCAACTGAACCCGGACACCAGCCTGCTGGTGGAGAGCGAATTCGTGCGCCACAGCTCGACCTTCGACCGCGGTATCGTCGCGCCCAACAACCGCTGGAACGGCGTCTCGCGCTCGACCTTTCTCGGCGAACCCAACGACGGCAACATCGACAACCACAACAACATGCTCCAGGCCGCCCTGGAACATCACCTCAACGACAGCTGGAAATTGCGCCTGGCCAGCCACTACAAGGAAGGCAAGTTGTGGGGCTTTGCCTCGGAAACCCGCCCGCTGAATGCCGACCAGCACACCGTCAACCGGCGCTACCGCGAGCGCGACAACAACTGGCACGACAGCATCACCCAACTGGAACTGCGCGGCCTGTTCGACATCGGCAGTTGGCAGCACGAGCTGCTGATTGGCAGCGAATACGAGAACTACCGCAAGAACGAGCGGGTCACCACCATCGCCGGCGGCGCCTATGCCATCGATATCTACGACCCGATCTACGGTCAGGCCAAGCCCAACGGCAAACGCTCCGGCACGGACTTTTTCGAGCATGTCGAAAGCCAGGCCCTCAACCTGCAGGACCAGATCATCTTCACTGACCGCCTGCGAGGCATGGTCGGTACCCGCTTTGAACACTTCGAGCAAAAGATCGACGACCACACCACCGGCAAGCGCAGCCGCCAGACTCACGACGCCCTGACCCAGCGCGCCGGCCTGCTGTATCAACTGACTCCGCAGTTGGGGCTGTTCGCCAACGCCTCTACCTCGTTCAAGCCCAACAACGGACTGGATGCAGCAGGCAAGTCGTTCAAACCGGAAGAAGGCGTCGGTTATGAAGTGGGGATCAAGAGCGAGCTGTTCGACGAACGCCTGAGCGCGACCCTCGCCGCCTTCCATATCGACAAGGAAAACGTCCTGGCCCTGGACCCCGGCACCGACGCCAGCCGCGCCGTGGGCAAGGCCCGCAGCCAGGGCTTCGATGCGCAAGTGACCGGCCAGTTGACCGACGCGGTGCGGGTGATCGGTGCCTATGCGCTGATCGATGCCCAGGTCACCAAGGGCGATCGGGCGATCCCCGCCGGCAGCCGCATACTCGGCGTGGCCAAGCACAGTGGCAGCCTGCTGGGGGTCTATGAGTTCCAGGATGGTCGGCTCAAAGGCTCGGACGTCGGCGCCGCCCTGACCTATGTCGGCGACCGCTCGGGTGAGGCCGGAGGCCGCTTCGAGCTGCCCGCCTACCGTACCCTGGACCTGCTGGCCCACTACAAGGCCAGCGACAACCTGACCCTGGGCCTGAACCTGAACAACCTGTTCGACGAGAAGTACTACGAACGTTCCTACAGCAACTACTGGGTCAATCCCGGCGAACCGCGCAATTTCACCCTCAGCCTCACACTCAACCTGTAGAAGAGAGCCGCCATGCACAGCCTCAAATCCATCGCCCTGCTGGGCCTGCTCGCCACACTGGGCGCCACCCAGGCCTCGGCCCACGGCCTGTGGACCGAACAGCGCCGCGGCAATATCGAAGTGATCTACGGTCACGGCGCCGAAGACGACGCCTTCAAGGCCAAGAAAATCAGCGGTGCCTGGGCCTATGACGGCGCGGCCAGAATGATTCCGGTGACCGTGCAACGCCTGGCGGACCACGCACGCCTGCAACCGCTCAAGCCGCCGGCGGTACTGGCCGTGGCACTGGACAACGGCCCCTGGTCGCAAACCGCGGACAAGCGCTGGGTCAACCAGGGTCGCAGCAAGGTCCCGGGGGCCATCGCCTCGACTCACACCTACAAGTACAGCCTGGCGATCTATCAACCGGGAGCGAAGCTGCCCAAGCTGGAACAGCTCAAGCTGGTGATCCTGCCGGAAGTCGACCCGCTGACCGTCGGCCCGGGCAAGAACCTGCCGGTGCGGGTGCTGCTGGATGGGCAGCCCGTGGCCGGGGTGAAGTTGATTGGCGATTACCGCAATGCACCGAGCACCCTGAGCACCGAGACCGATGCCCAGGGACGTGCCCAAGTGCTGGTGAGGAACGAAGGCTTGAACGTGATTGCCGCAGAGCTGGAGGTAGCGCTCAAGGACAACCCGGATGTGGCCTCACGCGGCCTGTTCAGCTCCCTGACCTTCCTCGGCGAGCCGCACCACGAATAAAGGTACGGCCGCCTCGGAAGCCAGGCGCCTGGACTACAGCTCGCCCAGGCCGTCGATCAGCGCCTGGTTCTGTTCCTGTGTGCCGATGCTGATCCGCAGGAACTGAGCGATCCGCTGCTGCTTGAAGTGGCGCACTATCACCCCTTGCTCGCGCAGCTTGGCCGCCAGGCCGGCTGCGTCGTGCCGCGGGTGGCGGGCAAAGATGAAGTTAGCCGCCGACGGCAGCACTTCGAACCCCTTGGCCTGCAACTGCGCCACCACCCATTCGCGACTGTCGATCACTTGCTGGCAGGTCTTGGCGAAGTACTCGCGGTCCTCGAAGGCCGCCGCCGCTCCGACGATCGCCAGGCGATCCAGCGGGTAGGAGTTGAAGCTGTTCTTGACCCGCTCCAGGGCCTCGATCAGATCCGGGTGCCCTACCGCCAGGCCCACTCGCAAGCCGGCCAGGGAGCGCGACTTGGACAGGGTCTGGGTCACCAGCAGGTTCGGGTAGCGATCCACCAGGCTGATGGCGGTCTGGCCGCCGAAGTCGATGTAGGCCTCATCCACCACCACCACCGAATCCGGGCTGGCCTTGAGGATCTGCTCCACCGCATCCAGGGCCAACAGGCAGCCGGTGGGCGCATTCGGGTTGGGGAAGATGATCCCGCCGTTGGGCCTGGCGTAGTCGGCCACGCGGATCTGGAACTGCTCGTCCAGCGGCACCGCTTCGTGCTCGATGCCGTACAGGCCGCAATACACCGGGTAGAAGCTGTAGCTGATGTCCGGGAACAGCAGTGGTTTTTCCTGCTGCAGCAGGCCGTGAAAAATGTGCGCCAGGACTTCGTCGGAACCGTTGCCGAGGAACACCTGGTTACCCTGCACCCCGTAGTAACTGGCTACCGCCTGCTTGAGCAGGTCACTGTTGGGGTCCGGGTACAGACGCAGGTTGTCGTTGAGTTCGGCCTGCATCGCCGCCAGGGCCCTGGGCGACGGGCCATAGGGGTTTTCATTGGTGTTGAGCTTGACCAGCTTGGTCAGCTTGGGTTGTTCGCCCGGCACGTAGGGCACCAGGTTCTTGACGAACGGACTCCAGAATTTGCTCATGTTCATTGCCCCTGATCTTGGTCGTCGACGATGCGGTATTCGGCGCTGCGGGCGTGGGCGGTCAGCGACTCGCCACGGGCCAGCACCGAGGCGGTCCGGCCCAGCTCGGACGCACCCTGCTCGGAGCAGAAGATGATCGACGAGCGTTTCTGGAAGTCATACACCCCCAGCGGTGAAGAGAAGCGCGCAGTGCCGGAAGTCGGCAGCACGTGGTTCGGCCCGGCGCAGTAATCCCCCAGCGCCTCGGAGGTGTGACGGCCCATGAAGATCGCCCCGGCGTGGCGGATCTGCGGCAGCCAGGCTTGCGGGTCGGCCACGGACAATTCCAGGTGCTCGGGGGCAATGCGGTTGGCCACTTCAATGGCCTGCTGCATGTCGCGAACCTTGATCAGGGCGCCACGGCCATTGATCGAGGTGTTGATGATTTCCGCGCGCTCCATGGTCGGCAGCAGTTTGGCGATGCTCGCCGCCACCTTGTCGAGGAACTCGGCGTCCGGGCTGACCAGGATCGCCTGGGCGTCTTCGTCGTGCTCGGCCTGGGAGAACAGGTCCATGGCGATCCAGTCCGGATCGGTCTGGCCATCGCAGACCACGAGGATCTCCGACGGGCCGGCGATCATGTCGATGCCGACCTGGCCGAATACATGGCGCTTGGCGGTGGCCACATAGATGTTGCCCGGGCCGACGACCTTGTCCACCTGGGGCACGCTTTCGGTGCCGTAGGCCAGCGCGGCCACGGCCTGGGCGCCGCCGATGGTGAACACCCGGTCAACCCCGGCGATGCAGGCGGCAGCCAGTACCAGCTCGTTGACCTCGCCACGCGGGGTCGGTACCACCATCACCACCTCGGTAACGCCCGCCACCTTGGCCGGGATCGCGTTCATCAGCACCGACGACGGGTAGGAGGCCTTGCCCCCGGGTACGTACAGCCCGGCGCGGTCCAGCGGCGTGACCTTCTGGCCCAGCACCGTGCCGTCGGCCTCGGTGTAGCTCCAGGAATCCTGCTTTTGTTTCTCGTGGTAGCTGCGCACCCGCGCTGCGGCCTTTTCCAGGGCTTCGCGCTGGGCCACGGTGATCCGGGTCAGGGCCAGTTCCAGGCGCTCGCGCGGCAGGATCAGGTCCGCCATGGAGGCCACTTGCAGGCCGTCGAAACGCTGGGTGAACTCCACCAGCGCCGCATCACCGCGTTCGCGCACGGCCTTGATGATGTCCAGCACCCGCTGATTGACCGAATCGTCAGAGACACTTTCCCAGCTCAGCAGATGATCCAGATGACGGGCGAAATCCGGGTCGGCAGCGTTGAGTCGGCGAATTGCAGTCGGAGCGGTCATAGCGAAGGCCTCAATGATTGGCGAGTGCACAAAAGGGCAAGCTTGAATTTGCAAAGCTCAGGCGCCGCAAGACTACCAAGCCATCCGCGTGGGCACCTGAGCATTCTGGCTATGACGCGGATAGATGGGCGCGGCTCAAGGCCACGCATGTGAATCAGCCGCGGTGTCGCGATTCCACTGCCTTGCGCAGGGTGTCGATCAACGCCTGGATACGGGCGTGCTGCATCTTCATGGAGGCCTTGTTGACCACCAGGCGGGAGCTGATGGTGGCGATCAGTTCCTGAGGCTCCAGACCGTTGGCCCGCAGGGTATTGCCGGTGTCGACCACGTCGATGATCTTGTCCGCCAGACCGATCAGCGGTGCCAGCTCCATCGAGCCGTAAAGCTTGATGATGTCGACCTGGCGGCCCTGCTCGGCGTAGTACCGCTTGGCCACGTTGACGAACTTGGTGGCCACGCGCAGGCGGCCCTTGGGTTCTGCGGCGCCAATAGCACCGGCCGTCATCAGCTTGCACTGGGCAATCTGCAGGTCCAGCGGTTCGTACAGGCCCTGGCCGGTGTACTCCATCAGGACGTCCTTGCCGGCCACCCCGAGGTCGGCAGCGCCATGCTCGACATAGGTCGGCACGTCAGTGGCACGCACGATCAGCAGGCGAACGTCGTCCTGGGTCGTGGGGATGATCAGTTTGCGGCTCTTGTCCGGATTCTCGGTTGGCACGATGCCCGCTTCAGCCAGAAGCGGCAGCGTGTCGTCGAGGATACGGCCCTTGGACAGTGCGATGGTCAACATGAGTAACGTAAGTCCTTATGCGGCGACTGATGCCCGGACGCAAACGGCGCCAGACATGCGTCGAGCCTGAAGACAGGCTCGACGTGGAACAGATTCGACTGTGGGCACCTCCCTGTGCCCGTCACGCAACTAGCCCGGTACGCGGCGGATCTTGGCGCCGAGCATCTGCAGCTTCTCTTCGATGCACTCATAACCACGGTCGATGTGGTAGATGCGATCGATCAGGGTATCGCCTTCGGCCATCAGGGCCGAGATCACCAGGCTGGCCGAAGCCCGCAGGTCGGTGGCCATGACGGGCGCGCCCTTGAGGATCTCGGTGCCGGTAACGATGGCAGTGTTGCCTTCGACCTGGATCTTGGCGCCCATGCGGTGCAGTTCATAAACGTGCATGAAGCGGTTTTCGAAGATGGTCTCGATGACCGCGCCCGTGCCTTCGGCAATCGCGTTCAGGGAAATGAACTGCGCCTGCATGTCGGTCGGGAACGCCGGGTACGGAGCGGTACGCACGTTGACCGCCTTGGGGCGCTTGCCGTGCATGTTGAGCTCGATCCAGTCGCTGCCAGTGGTAACTTCAGCGCCCGCTTCCTTGAGTTTTTCCAGAACGGCTTCAAGGATGGTCGGATCGGTGTCCTTGACCTTGACCCGGCCGCCGGTGACGGCCGCAGCCACCAGGTAGGTGCCGGTTTCGATACGGTCTGGCATCACTTTGTAGATCGCCGAATGCAGACGCTCGACGCCGTCGATGGTGATGGTGTCGGTGCCGGCGCCGGAAATCTTCGCGCCCATGGCGATCAGGAAGTTCGCCAGGTCGACGACTTCAGGTTCGCGGGCAGCGTTCTGCAACACGCTGCGGCCCTTGGCCAGGGCAGCGGCCATCATGATGTTCTCGGTACCGGTCACGCTCACGGTATCGAAGAAGAAGTTCGCGCCACGCAGGCCGCCTTCAGGCGCCTTGGCCTTGATGTAGCCGCCTTCGACGTCGATCACTGCGCCCATGGCTTCCAGGCCACGGATGTGCAGGTCTACCGGACGCGAGCCGATGGCGCAACCGCCAGGCAGGGCCACTTCGGCTTCGCCGAAACGGGCAACCATCGGGCCCAGTACCAGGATCGAGGCGCGCATGGTTTTCACCAGCTCGTACGGCGCCACCAGGGTCTTGATGGTGCGCGGGTCGATTTCGACGCTCAGTTTCTCGTCGATCACCGGCTCGATGCCCATGCGACCGAACAGCTCGATCATGGTGGTGATGTCGTGCAGGTGCGGGAGGTTGGCCACGGTGACCGGGCCATCGCACAGCAGGGTTGCCGCCAGAATCGGCAGCGCGGAGTTCTTGGCCCCGGAAATGCGGATCTCGCCATCAAGGCGAACGCCGCCGGTAATAATCAATTTATCCATAACAGTCTCGACGCCCTTGGGCTCAGGTGCGCTCGGCCCAGGCCGCGCGGCTGAAAAATTTCATAGTGATCGCGTGGATGCTGCCATCGGCAATCCATGGATTCAAATGGGCATAGATGCTCTGCTGACGCTTCACCGGGCTCAAGGCCGACAGTTCGTCGCTAATCACGTTCAGCTGAAAGTTGCAGCCTTCGCCCTCAACTTCTACCTGAGCTCCGGGCAGCTTTCCCTCAAGAAAGCTCTTCACTTCGTTGGCCTGCATGCTCAACCTCAATCGGCGCCCTGTGCGCGCGGGTCGGACATCATACAAAAAAGCCCCGCGCCTGCGAACCCCGCATAGCAGGACTCTGACGGGGGGCTTCTATATAGATGTGGGTTACTACGGATGGAGGAGGATCTCGGTGACCCCGGATACTTCGGCAATTTCCCGCATGTCCTCGGGCAAGGCACGAACACTCACCGCCTTGCCGAGACCCTGGGCATCACGCATGAAGGCCAGCAACAAGGCCAGGCCGACACTGCTGGACTTTTCCACTGCCGAGCAATCCAGCACCAACGCCGCAGCCGGGCTCGACTTGATCAGGGCCTGGCCCTGCTTGCGCAGACCCGGGCCGCTGCGGTAATCCAGCACACCGCTGATCAGCAGCTCCCCGGCGTCCCCGAGGCGCACGGCGGACTCGCTCATTGCGCAGCCTTTTGTGCGGCGTCTTCGGTCACTTCCTTGGCCTTGGCCACTTCGCCGGCCCAGCCGTCGATGGTCTTGTCCAGGTTGTTGCCGTTGCGCTGCATGGCGTCGGCGAACTGATCACGGAACAGCTTGCCGATATTGATACCGTTGATGATCACGTTGCGCACTTTCCACTCGTCGTTGATCTTCTCCAGGGTATAGGACACCGGGTAGATCGCGCCGTTGTTGCCTTTGACCTGCATATCCACGCTGGTACGGGTACCGCTTTCATCCTTGGCAGGAGAAACAGTGATGCCCTGGTTGTTGTACTCCAGCAAGGCATTACCGTAGAACTGCATCAGGCTGCGCTTGAAGTTTTCCTGGAAGCGCGCCATCTGCTCCGGGGTTGCCTTGCGCGAATACTTCACGGTCATGATGCTACGGGAGATGCCATCGGCATCCACCACCGGCCCGACAATACCGTTCAAGGCGTTGTAGAAGTCGTTCGGGCTTTGCTTGTACTTCTCCTTATTGGCCGCCAGGTCCGCCAGCAGACGAGTGGTCGTGTCCTGCACCAGATCATGCGCGGAAGGCGTGCTTGCCGCATTGGCCAGCAACGGCAGGGCCGCCAGCAGGACCAACAAGCCACGTCGCAAGATAGAGATCATCGAAAAACTCCTCATTTGGCGTCTTTGCTAACGGTATTGAGCAGGAATTTACCGATCAGGTCCTCCAGCACCAGCGACGACTGGGTGTCATGGATGGTTCCACCATCCTTGAGCAAGGCTTCTTCCCCACCCACGCTGATACCGATGTATTTCTCACCCAACAGGCCAGCAGTCAGGATAGATGCAGTGGAGTCGGTCGGCAGATTATCCACACGCTTTTCCAGCTGCATCGTCACCCGGCCGGTGAAGCTGTCACGGTCCAGATCGATCGCCGTGACCTTGCCGATGGTCACACCGGCCATGGTCACCTTAGCTCTGACCGTCAAACCGGCGATATTGTCGAAGTAGGCGTAAAGTTTATAGGTATCGGTGCTCGCAGTCGGAGACAAGCCACTGACCCGCAGGGCAAGCAACAGCAAAGCCAGAATGCCGGCCAGCAGGAAAAGGCCGACACCGATTTCCAGGGTGCGGTTTTGCATCAGAAATCTCCAAACATCAAGGCGGTCAGAATAAAGTCCAAGCCGAGTACGGCCAACGAGGCATACACCACGGTCTTGGTAGTGGCACGGCTGATCCCCTCTGAAGTGGGCTCACAGTCGTAGCCTTGGAATACGGCGATCCAGGTCACTACAAACGCAAAAACAATACTTTTGATCACACCGTTGAGCACATCACCACTGAAGGTCACGCTGTTCTGCATGTTCGCCCAGTAGGAACCGTCATAGACGCCCAGCCAGTCGACAGCCACCCAGGAACCACCCCAGATTCCCACCACGCTGAAAATCATCGCCAGCAACGGCAGGGAAATGAAGCCCGCCCACAGGCGTGGCGCAATGATGTACTTGAGCGGGTCGACCCCGATCATCTCCAGGCTGGAAAGTTGCTCGGTGGACTTCATGTTGCCGATTTCCGCGGTCAATGCCGAACCGGCACGACCGGCGAACAGCAACGCAGTCACCACCGGCCCCAACTCCCGCAGCAAGGTCAGGGCAACCATCTGCCCTACGGCCTGCTCCGAACCGTAGCTGGAGAGAATATTGAAGCCCTGCAGCGCCAGCACCATGCCGATGAAGATCCCGGACACGACAATGATCACCAGGGACATCACGCCCACGGAGTGCAGTTGCTTGACCAGCAGGCCAAAGCTGCCGCCAATGCCACCGCGCCCCAGCAGCGCATGAAACAGGAACAGCGTGGAGCGCCCCAGTACCGCCAGGACATCGATGCCTGAACGACCGAAGAGGCGAATCCTCTCGATTAACGATATTTTGCGCATCAGCGCTTCCCCAGGAGATCTGCGCGGTAATCCGTCGCTGGAAAGTGAAACGGCACCGGACCGTCGGGATCGCCCTTCATGAATTGACGGATACGCGGATTGTCGGAGTCCATCAGTTCGTCAGGAGTTCCCTGCCCCAGTACCTGGCCATCGCCTACTACATAGAGGTAATCGGCAATGCTCGCGGTTTCCGCAAGATCATGGGAAACCAGGATGCTGGTAATGCCCAGGGCATCATTGAGCAGACGGATCAGGCGCACCAATACGCCCATGGCGATGGGGTCCTGACCCACGAAGGGCTCGTCGTACATGAGGATCTGCGGGTCCAGGGCAATGGCACGGGCCAGCGCGACCCGGCGCTTCATGCCGCCGGACAGCTCGTCAGGCATCAGGTCCACGGCGCCGCGCAGGCCCACGGCCTGCAGCTTGAGCAGGACAATGTCACGGATCATTTCATCCGGCAGTTGGGTATGCACTCGCAGCGGAAAGGCTACGTTCTCGAACACGTCCAGGTCGGTGAACAGCGCGCCGCTCTGGAATAGAACGCCCATTTGCTTGCGCGCGTCGAACAGATCGCTGCGCGAGAGGGTCGGCAGATTCTGGCCGTTGACCCACACTTCGCCGCTGCTGGGCCGCAACTGCATGCCCATCAAGCGCAACAGGGTGGTTTTTCCGCAGCCTGAAGGCCCCATGATGCCGGTGACCTTGCCCCGCGGAATACGGATATCCACGTTATTGAAAATGCTGCGCGTACCGCGCTTGAAGGACAGTCCCTTCAGCTCGACCGCGTAGGCGTTATCGGCACTCATCTAAACTCCTTGCGATGCAGCCTATCACTCGGACGCTTGGCTCCCTGCCGGGAGTACGTGCCCCTGGGCAGGCCGAACTGGCGGCGAACTATATCACTGCTGATACGGAGCCCCCAAGGCCGAAGCCGTGAACGTTCAGGTCCAAGACAGGCAAAATTGGAGGAATCCCAATACCGGGCAGATAAAGGCTGACGAACTTGCGTGAGGGATTTGTTCATTACCGCTATAATCGCCGCCTTTTCATCGGGCTATACGATTTCAGACATGAGCCAATCCAGCGACCTGATTCAGTCAGCACAACGCACCATCCGCCTCGAACTTCAGGCCGTAGAAGGCTTGCTGCCCCATATCGACGCAGATTTCGTACGCGCTTGCGAGATGATTCTGGCCAGTAAAGGCCGCGTGGTAGTGGTCGGCATGGGCAAATCCGGGCACGTCGGCAACAAGATCGCCGCCACCCTGGCCAGCACCGGCACTACGGCTTTCTTTGTCCACCCGGCTGAAGCCAGTCATGGCGATATGGGCATGATCACTCGCGACGACGTGATCCTGGCCCTCTCCAACTCCGGATCCACCAACGAAATCGTCACCCTGCTGCCCTTGATCAAGCGCCTGGGTATCCAGTTGATCAGCCTGACCGGTAACCCCGAGTCGCCGCTGGCCAAGGCTGCCGACGTCAATCTCAACGTCCACGTCGAGCACGAAGCCTGCCCGCTGAACCTGGCACCGACCTCCTCGACCACCGCCGCCCTGGTCATGGGCGACGCCCTGGCCGTGGCGCTGCTGGAAGCCCGGGGCTTCACCGCCGAGGATTTTGCCTTTTCCCATCCGGGCGGAGCTCTGGGTCGGCGCCTGTTGCTCAAGGTCGAGAACGTCATGCACGAAGGTACCGACCTGCCACAAGTGCAGCGCGGCACCCTGCTCAAGGATGCGCTCATGGAGATGACCCGCAAGGGCCTGGGCATGACCGTAATTCTGGAGGCCGACGGCCGCCTGGCCGGGATCTTCACCGACGGCGACCTGCGCCGCACCCTGGATCGCGCCATTGATATACACCACGCCACCATCGACTCGGTCATGACCCCTCACGGCAAGACGGCACGCGCCGACATGCTGGCCGCCGAAGCCCTGAAGATCATGGAAGACCATAAAATCAGCGCCCTGGTGGTGGTGGACAAGGAAGACCGTCCGATCGGCGCCTTGAACATGCACGATCTGCTGCGCGCGGGAGTGATGTAATGAGTGCCGACCTGCTGCAACGCGGTAAAAACATCAAGCTGGCGGTTTTCGACGTCGACGGCGTACTGACCGACGGTCGCCTGTACTTCCTTGAGGACGGCAGCGAGTTCAAGACCTTCAATACTCTCGACGGCCAGGGCATCAAGATGCTCATGGCCGCCGGGGTGCAGACGGCAATCATCAGCGGGCGCAAGACCCCGGTGGTGGAGCGCCGGGCCAAGAACCTGGGGATTCCCCACCTGTACCAGGGCCGCGAAGACAAGCTGGTGGTGCTGGACGAACTTCTTGCCCAACTGGGCCTAAGCTATGAACAGGTCGCCTACCTGGGCGACGACCTGCCCGATCTGCCGGTGATCCGCCGTGTCGGCCTGGGCATGGCGGTGGCCAACGCAGCCGGCTTTGTCCGTGAACACGCCCACGGCACCACCGTAGCCCGCGGCGGCGAAGGCGCTGCCCGAGAGTTCTGCGAGCTGATCCTGCAAGCCCAGGACCGCCTTGAAGCAGCCAACGCCGCTTACTTATAGAGCCCACCCATGCTGAGTAAAAAGATTCGCAACATCCTGATATTCGGGACCATCGCCCTGCTGTTCGCGGCGGTCGGTTACTGGAACATCAGCCCAGAACGCTTCCTCGACAAGCCGGTAGTGCAGGTCGACGAGAACGCCATCGACTATTACGTGATCAACGCCCGCAGCGTGCAGTACCTGCCTGACGGCAAGCTGCAGTACGAAATGACCTCGGACAAAGTGGAGCACGTCAAGGCCAGCGAAGTGACGCTGCTGACCAAGCCGGACCTGCAGATGTACCGCGGCACCACTTTCCCCTGGCACGTCCAGAGCGAGCGCGGCGAAGTCAATCCGGACGGCACCGAGGTCGAGCTGATCGATTCGGTACGGGTTTCCCGCACCGACGAGCACAACCGCAACCTGCTGATCACCACCAGCCGCATGACAGTATTCCCGCAGAAGCAATATGCGCAGACCGAGCAAGCCGTTAGAATCGACGGCGCCGGCGGCGTGACTACGGCCAAGGGAATGAAAGCGTATTTGAAAGACGGCAGGATGAACCTGCTATCGAACGTAAGAGGACAGTATGAGGCTCGTTAAAACCCTCCCTATTTTGCTCAGTCTGGGCGCAGCACTGGGAAGCGTGAGCGCCTGGGCTCTGCCGAACGATAGCCAACAGCCGATCCGCATCCAGGCCGACGACGCCCAGCTGGACGACAAGAACGGCGTGGCCACCTACAAGGGCGATGTGATCATCACCCAGGGTTCGATGAAGATCACCGGCAACACCGTGACCATCACCCGAGCCAAGAGCGGCGAAATCGACGTAGTGACGTCGGTGGGCAACCTGGCCTACTTCGAGCAGCTGCAGAAGCAGACCGACCCGAAACCGGTTCAGGCCTACGCTGTGACCATCCAGTACCACGCCCAGCAGAATCGCATCGTGCTGATCGACAAGGCCAAGGTCATCAACGACGGCAACACCACCGAAGGCGAGAAGATCGTCTACGACACCGTCAAGCAAGTGGCTAATGCCGGTCGCGCCAATGGCAGCTCGGTCACCGCACCACGTCCGCGGATCGATATGGTCATCCAGCCGAAAAAGAAAACCGACGAGCAAAAGGCCCAGTAATGGCAACTCTGAAAGCTCAGCACCTGGCCAAGAGCTACAAGAGCCGCCAGGTCGTGCGTGATGTCAGCCTGTCCATCGACAGCGGCCAGATCGTCGGCCTGCTCGGCCCCAACGGCGCCGGCAAGACCACCTGCTTCTACATGATCGTGGGCCTGGTCCAGGCCGATCAGGGCCGCGTCCTGATCGACGACCTGGATGTCAGCCACCAACCGATGCACGGTCGCGCCCGCGCCGGCATCGGCTACCTGCCCCAGGAAGCCTCGATTTTCCGCAAGCTGTCGGTGGCCGACAACATCATGGCCATCCTCGAGACCCGCAAGGAACTCGACAAGGCCGGCCGTCGCCAGGAACTGGAAAGCCTGCTGCAGGAGTTCCACATCAATCACATCCGCGACAACCTCGGCATGAGCCTGTCCGGTGGTGAGCGCCGCCGCGTGGAAATTGCCCGCGCCCTGGCCACCGCGCCCAAGTTCAT
>NZ_MOAK01000086.1:163768-171738 GCF_003732485.1 Pseudomonas protegens | reverse complement strand
AAGCAGATCATCCACCACCTGAAGGCCAAGGGCATCGGGGTGCTGATCACTGACCACAACGTCCGCGAAACCCTGGACATCTGTGAAACCGCCTATATCGTCAATGACGGGCAACTGATCGCCGAAGGCGACTCCGAGACCATCCTGGCCAACGAACTGGTCAAGGAAGTCTACCTGGGCCATGAGTTCCGCCTGTAAAGGCTGAGGTGTCGGGCTAGATGCCAGAGCGCCAGGAACAATAAATCCCTACAAACTTTATTGTTACAGCGCTCTAGGCAAACACTTCAGTTTCAGGCATATAATTTGCTTATGTTTGGCGCTCCGGCGCCCTGTAGTGGATGGCGCATGTGCGCCGGCAAATAAGGTGTTAAGCCCCTGCCATGAAACCATCGCTAGTCCTGAGAATGGGCCAGCAGCTGACGATGACACCGCAGCTGCAACAGGCCATCCGCCTGCTCCAATTGTCGACCCTGGACCTGCAACAGGAAATCCAGGAAGCCCTGGAGTCCAACCCGATGCTCGAACGCCAGGAAGATGGCGAAGACTTCGACAACAGCGACCCCTTGGCCGACAACACAGAGTCCAAACCCAACACCGAGATCCAGGAACCCTCCTACCAGGAAACCGCCCCCACGGTGGATAACCTCGAGGAAGGCGAATGGAACGAACGCATCCCCAACGAACTGCCGGTCGACACCGCCTGGGAAGACGTCTACCAGACCAGCGCCAGCAGCCTGCCCAGCAGCGATGACGACGAGTGGGATTTCACTACTCGCACATCGGCTGGCGAGAGCCTGCAGAGCCACCTGCTCTGGCAACTGAACCTGGCGCCGATGTCGGATACCGACCGCCTGATCGCCGTGACCCTGATCGATTGCATCAACAATCAGGGCTACCTGGACGAGACCCTTGAAGAAATTCTCGAGGCCTTCGATCCGGAATTGGACATCGAACTGGACGAGATCGAAGCCGTCCTGCACCGCATCCAGCAATTCGAGCCCGCTGGCATCGGCGCCCGCAACCTGGGTGAATGCCTGCTGCTGCAATTGCGCCAGCTGCCAGTTAAAACCCCTTGGCTGAGTGAAGCTCAGCGCCTGGTCAGTGACTATATCGACCTCCTGGGCAGTCGCGATTACAGCCAGCTGATGCGCCGCATGAAGCTCAAGGAAGACGAACTGCGCCAGGTCATCGAACTGGTGCAGAGCCTCAACCCGCGTCCGGGCTCGCAGATCGAATCCAGCGAAGCCGAATACGTGGTGCCGGACGTCATTGTGCGCAAGGACAACGAACGCTGGCTGGTGGAGCTGAACCAGGAATCCGTGCCACGCCTGCGGGTCAACGCACAGTACGCAGGCTTTGTTCGCCGCGCCGACACCAGTGCCGACAACACCTTCATGCGCAATCAGTTGCAGGAAGCTCGCTGGTTCATCAAGAGCCTGCAGAGCCGCAACGAAACCCTGATGAAAGTCGCCACGCAGATCGTCGAGCACCAACGGGGCTTCCTGGAGTACGGCGACGAAGCCATGAAACCGCTGGTTCTGCATGACATCGCCGAAGCCGTGGGCATGCATGAATCGACCATTTCCCGAGTGACCACGCAAAAATTCATGCATACCCCCCGGGGCATATATGAGCTGAAATACTTTTTCTCCAGCCACGTCAGCACCTCCGAAGGCGGCGAATGCTCGTCCACGGCGATCCGCGCGATCATCAAAAAACTGGTGGCTGCGGAAAATCAGAAAAAGCCGTTGAGTGACAGCAAGATCGCTGGTTTACTGGAGGCACAAGGCATTCAGGTAGCCCGTCGTACCGTCGCCAAATACCGCGAATCCCTTGGGATCGCGCCTTCCAGCGAACGGAAGCGGTTGATGTAGCCGCCGGGCTGGCCACAGCGTTTCAGGGGCAGGCAACCCAGCCTGCCGCTTTATGCACTGGCAACGAAGGAGAAGCTGTATGCAAGTCAACATCAGTGGACACCAACTCGAAGTGACTGAACCTCTGCGCGCTTACATCGGCGAGAAACTCGACCGACTGGAGCGGCACTTCGACAAGATTACCAATGTGCAGGTCACCATGGCTGTCGAGAAGCTGAAGCAGAAAATCGAAGCCACCCTGCACATCCACGGTGGGGAGGTCGTCGCCAATGCAGAACATGACGATATGTATGCCGCAATCGACCTGCTCACGGACAAGCTTGACCGCCAACTGAAAAAGCATAAGGAAAAGCAACTCCACCTTCTCCAAGGCACGGGTCGCTAACACTCCCCTCCCATGATCCGACTTGAAAGCATCCTGACCCCCGGCCGTTCCCTGGTGAACGTGCCGGGTGGCAGTAAAAAACGCGCCCTCGAACAAATTGCCAACCTGATCAGCCGCGAAGTGCCTGATCTGGAGATGCAGGATGTCTTCGAGAGCCTGATCGCCCGTGAAAAACTCGGTTCCACCGGTTTTGGCAACGGCATCGCCATTCCCCACTGCCGCCTCAAAGGCTGCGAGTCACCTATCAGTGCGCTGATGCACCTGGACGCTCCGATCGATTTCGACGCCATCGACGGTGCCCCCGTGGATCTGCTGTTCGTCCTCCTGGTTCCGGAAGCCGCCACCGACGCACACCTGGAACTGCTCCGGCAGATCGCCAGCATGCTCGATCGCAAGGAAGTCCGTGACCGGTTGCGCGGCGCCACCAGCAATGAAGCCTTGTATCAGGTTGTCCTGGACGAGCAAAACGGTCAGTAATCATGCGCTTGATCATTGTCAGCGGCCGCTCCGGCTCAGGTAAAAGCACCGCCCTCGATGTTCTCGAGGACCACGGCTACTACTGCATCGACAACCTGCCCGCCGGCTTGTTGCCCGAGCTGGCCGAACGCGCGTTGATTCACACGGAACTGGCACAACCTCTGGTGGCAGTTTCCATTGACGCCCGAAACCTGCCCAGCCATCTGTCGCGCTTCCCCGAGTTGCTGGAAGAAGTGCGCAGCCGGCATATCCAGTGCGACGTGCTCTATCTGGACGCCGACGAGGAAACCCTGCTCAAGCGCTTCTCGGAAACCCGGCGGCGCCACCCGCTGAGCAGTGCCAATCGTTCGCTGGCCGAAGCCATCCACGATGAAACCCAGCTGCTGGGACCCATCGTCGATCTGGCCGACCTCAAGGTCAACACCACCAATCTGAACCTCTACCAACTGCGGGACACCATCAAGCTGCGCCTGCTGAACCAACCCGAACCCGGGACTGCGTTCCTGGTGGAGTCTTTCGGTTTCAAGCGCGGCATGCCGGTGGACGCCGATCTGGTGTTCGACGTGCGCTGCCTGCCCAATCCGTATTGGAAGCCCGAACTGCGTGCCCAATCCGGGCTGGACGCACCTGTGGCCGAATACCTGGCCGCACAGCCGGATGTCGAGGAGATGTTTCAGGACATCTCCAGCTATCTGCTCAAGTGGCTGCCACGCTTTGCTGCCAGCAATCGCGCCTATGTAACCATTGCCATTGGTTGCACCGGCGGGCACCACCGCTCCGTGTACCTGACCGAGCGCCTGGGCCAGGTCCTGCAAAAATCCCTGAAGAACGTCCAGGTTCGCCACCGCGACCTTAGCTGAAAGGATCTACCCCGCGATGCCAGCTCTGGAAATCGAGATCATCAACAAACTGGGCCTGCATGCCCGTGCCTCGGCCAAATTCGTCGGTGTAGCAGGACAGTTTCCCTGCCAGATCCGCGCCGGCAGGAGTCCGGAATCCATGGTGGACGGCAAAAGCATCATGGCCATGATGATGCTCGCCGCAGGCAAGGGCACCAAGATCCATCTGAAGACCGAGGGCGAGCAGGAACAGGAAGCGTTGAATGCGTTGGTGGCATTGATCAACAACTACTTCGACGAGGGCGAGTAAGCCCCTCCGGGCCATTCGCCAAACGCCCCTCAGGCGAGCGCCGTGTCCATCACCATCATCAGGCAAAAGCCGATGCACAACCCGAGGCTGGCGAGCTTTTCGTGACCATTGCGACGGGACTCGGGAATCACTTCGTGAGTCACCACCAGCAACATGGCTCCCGCCGCCAGGGCCAACCCCAGCGGCAGCAGCACCTGCGCCAGACTCACCAACCAGGCACAGAGCAAGGCAAATACCGGCTCCACCAAGCCTGAAGCGGCGCCAATCAGGAATGCCCTGACCCGCGACATCCCCGCCCCCGCCAGCACCAGCGCGATCACCAGCCCCTCCGGCACATCCTGCAGGGCAATCCCCATGGCCAGGCTGTCCGCATCTGCCATGCCACCTCCTGCCGACACCCCCACCGCCATGCCCTCCGGAATGTTGTGGGCAATGATGGCGAAGACAAACAGCCAGATGCGTGGAGCGATCACCGGATGCTCCGCCGTCCCCGCCAACACTTCAGGGCTGGCCCCCGAGACCTTGCGATCCACCAGGAACAGGCCAAAGGCCCCCAGCATGATGCCGGCGCAAACCAGGCCACTGGAGCCCCAGGCAGACAAGCCCAAGTCTTGAGCGGAGGCGATGCCGGGAACGATCAGCGAAAACGCCGTCGCCGCCAGCATCACCCCAGCGCCAAAACCCAGCAACGTATCACTCACGGCCACCGGCATTTTGCGGATCACCAGCACCGGGACTGCCCCTAGCGCCGTACCCAGTGCGCAGATCGAGCCACCCTGCAAGGCGCGCAACAACCTTGGCTCCAGATTCAGCCAGCTCAACCCTTGAGCCACCAGCAACGCGGTACCCGCCAACAACAACAGCGAACCGAAGGCATAACGAAACATTCGTCCGCTGCTGATCGCCAGTGTTTCAGTGCCCATAGTCGGCCTTAGATCTTGTTATGAATGGAGGTATCAGGCCATCGCGGCCTGATAGCGTTGAGCAACTTCCGGCCAATTGATCACGTTGTAGAACGCATTGATGTATTCCGGCCGACGGTTCTGGTATCGCAGGTAGTAGGCGTGCTCCCACACATCCAGACCGAGAATCGGCGTATTGCCATTCATCAGCGGGCTGTCCTGGTTACCGCTGCTTTCCACCACCAGTTTTTTCTCCGGAGTCACACTGAGCCAGGCCCAGCCGCTGCCAAAACGGGTCAGTGCAGCCTTGGTGAACGCCTCCTTGAAACTCTCGAAACCACCCAGTTGCTGCTCGATTGCCTGACCCAGGGCACCCTCGGGCCTACCGCCGCCTGCCGGAGTCATGACTGCCCAGAACAGCGAATGGTTGGCGTGGCCGCCCCCTTGGTTGATCACCGCGGCCCGAAGTTTTTCTGGCAGTTGCTGGACGCTGGCCACCAGCTTCTCGACTTCCCAGCCCGCCCATTCAGTGCCTTCTACGGCGGCATTGAGATTGTTGATGTAGGTCTGGTGATGCTTGCTGTAGTGAATCTCCATGGTTTGCGCATCGATGTGCGGCTCCAGGGCGTCGTAGGCATAAGGCAGTGCAGGCAAGGTAAAGGACATATCAATGGGCTCCGTAAGAGGGGCTGTCGGCTAGCGGGCTGTCGGCTGACAAGCCCGCGACGTTGCTGTCCAGCAAACGATGAGTACGGGGGTATTCACCGTGATCACCGATGAAATTGAGCAGCTCGACGTAGGTCTTGCTGCTCTGGCGCAAAGCCGCTTCGCGCAAGGCAGGGCTGAGGCGGCTGTCCTGCATGGTTTGCAGCAGGCGCTGGTGGATCGCGCAGAGGTACTCCGCGCTCTCCTCCGGCTGGTTCAGGCGTAAATGCAGGTCCGCCAGGTTATGATGGGAAATCACACAGGCTGCCACCGCCTCATCGGCATCTCCCCAGCGCTCGAACAACACCTGGGCCAAGGCCAGTGCCTGCAGGTAGAACTCGCGAGCGTCCACCAGTTCGCCCTGCATAAAGAGACGATTGGCCCTTTCGATCGTGCGTTTCCAATGCTCCATGGTGAGCCTCCAAAGCGGTGTCGGGGGTTACACGCCGCCTGCGGTGAGTTTTTCCGGGTCCAACAGGACCTCAAGCTGGCTGCGTGGCAGATCAGTGAGTTCAAGTGCCACGTCGATCACCGGACGACCTTGCTTGTAGGCGGTCTTGGCGATTTCTGCGGCCTTCTGATAACCGATGATCGGGTTCAGAGCAGTCACCAGGATCGGGTTGCGTGACAGTGCCTCCTTGAGCTTGGGCTCGTTGACCTTGAAGCTGACAATGGCCTTGTCCGCCAACAGACGACTGGAGTTGGCCAGCAGCTCAATACTGCCGAGCAGGTTCTGGGCGATGATCGGCAGCATCACGTTGAGCTCGAAGTTGCCCGATTGCCCCGCCACGGTGATGGTGCTGTCGTTCCCAATGACTTGGGCAGCGACCATCGCCACGGCCTCCGGAATCACCGGATTGACCTTGCCCGGCATGATCGACGAGCCCGGCTGCAGCCCCTCCAACTCAATCTCGCCAAGCCCCGCCAATGGGCCGGAGTTCATCCAGCGCAGGTCGTTGGCGATCTTCATCAACGACACCGCAGTGGCCTTGAGCTGACCGGACACCGTGACCGCCGTGTCCTGTGAACCGATCAGGGCGAACAGGTTCTTGCCCGGGGTGAACTGCACCCGGGTCAGCTTGCTCAACTGCTGGCTGAAACGCACGGCGAATTCAGGGTGGGCATTGATCCCGGTGCCCACCGCCGTCCCACCCTGAGCCAAGGCCTGCAGGCTCGGCAGCAGGTCTTGCAAGTGAGCGATATTGGCCTTGAGCTGCTGCGCCCAACCTTCCAGTACCTGACTCATTCGCACCGGCATCGCATCCATCAGGTGGGTACGACCGGTCTTGATGAAGGGATGCACCTGCACCGCCTTGCGCTCGATGACCTCCACCAGATGCAACAGTGCCGGCAACAATTGCTCATGCAGGGTCAGGGCTGCGCTGACGTGAATGGTGGTGGGAATGATGTCGTTGCTACTCTGGCCACAATTGACGTGGTCATTGGGATTGACCGGCTCGCCCAACAGGCGGCTGGCCAGGGTCGCCAGCACTTCGTTGGCATTCATGTTGGAACTGGTGCCGGAGCCGGTCTGGAAGATGTCCACCGGGAAGTGCTGCATGAAGTCACCTTCCAGCAGACCCTGAGCGGCATCGACAATGGCCTTGCCCTGGGACTCGCTGAGCTGGCCAAGCTCGACGTTGGCCTTGGCCGCCGCGGCCTTGGCCAGGATCAGGGCCCGAATGAAGGCTGCCGGCATGCGTTGGCCGCTGATGGGAAAATTATCCACCGCGCGCTGAGTCTGCGCGCCATACAGGGCCTGCTCCGGGACCTGCAGTTCGCCCATGCTGTCGCGTTCGATACGGGTATTACTCATCGGGAAATCCTTGCACCAGTTCAATCAGAGGAATGGAAGGCAGCAGCGAGCAGG
Source organism: Pseudomonas protegens (assembly GCF_003732485.1). GTDB lineage: Bacteria > Pseudomonadota > Gammaproteobacteria > Pseudomonadales > Pseudomonadaceae > Aquipseudomonas > Aquipseudomonas protegens_B. The sequence goes on along the minus strand of NZ_MOAK01000086.1, from coordinate 164,376 downwards.
TCGCCAGTTGCCAGGCATGGCTTTGCCAGCGCTTGAGCCGGCACTTGCACAAAGACAACCGCTCCATGTCACGCAATGGCCGCCAGGCCTGATCCAGGCACAGGCTGCGCCAGTGCCAGGGCAGCGCCGTATCGGTAGCGGTATCGATCAACAAACGGAAGGAGGTTTCACCGACGGTCCAGGCCGACATCGCGGTGCAACAGGCCAGATAGCGGCCCTCGGCGAGGTAATGCTCGATCAGACGCGGTTCGTCCGGTTCCAGTGCGCAACGGATCTGGCGGCTCATCCAGCGCCAGCTTTCGAGGTAGGGCTGCTCGTGCAAGGCAGAACTCATAACCTGGGCTCATTGAATAATGATTTTCATTATTAAATGATATTGAGAATCAAATCAATCTGGCTTGTACGATTTTTGTCCAACTCTTGTAGGAGCCGACTTGCCGGCGAATGAGCCCTTGAGCCTGGTGTCGGGCGTCCGCACGCCTTCGCTGGCAAGCCAGCTCCTACAAAGCGCCAGGCATAAAAAAACGCGCCACCGGGGGAGGTGACGCGTTTGGGTGACTCAGGAGGGCGGTCAGCTGCCGGCGACAGTCATGCGCTCGATCAGCACC
>NZ_MOAK01000086.1:159137-163655 GCF_003732485.1 Pseudomonas protegens | reverse complement strand
CCCGCCGCACCACGGGAGTAATCCCCAGTGACCATGTTCAGGCCATGCCCCATCAGCTCGGTCACCAACAGGCCACGCCCCATGCGCCGCAGCAGCGCTGCCTGGTCTTCGTCGCCATGGGTGACGAACAGGTTGTGCACGCCACCGGCGTTCGCGGTGCTCGGCATGCCCAGTTTGCGCCCGGAATAGGTGCCCAGCACATAGGACACCAACTCCCCGTCCTTGACGAAAGGCTTGGCGTAAGTGGCCAGGCCGTCACCATCGAACGCCGAACTGCCCATGGCGCGCATCAGGTGCGGACGCTCATCGATGGTCAGCCACTGGGGAAACAGCTGCTGGCCCAAGGCCCCTTCAAGGAAGGACGACTTGCGGTACAGATTGCCGCCGGAAATCGCGCCGAGAAAACTGCCGAACAGGCCACCGGCCAGTTCCGCGGAAAACAGCACCGGCACTTCGCAGGTCGGCACCGGACGGGCGCCAAGCCGGCTGGCTGCGCGCTGGGCGGCACGCTGACCAATGCTCGCTGGGTCGGCCAGCAACTGGCCCTGGCGATTGACGTCGTACCAGTAGTCGCGCTGCATCTGGCCATCGGCCTCGGCAATCATCACGCAGCTCAGGCTGTGGCGGGTGGAGGCATAACCACCGATGAACCCATGGCTGTTGCCATACACCCGACAGCCCTGGTGGGTGCTCAGGGTGGTGCCGTCGGCATTCTTGATCCGGCTGTCGGCGGCAAAGGCCGCTGCTTCACAGGCCAGGGCCTGCTCGATGGCTTGTTCGGGGGTGATGTCCCAGGCGTGGAACAGGTCGAAGTCCTGCAGGTCCTTGGCCATCAAGGATGCATCGGCCAGACCCGAGGCTTCGTCTTCGGAGGTGTGCTTGGCGATCGCCAGGGCCGCGGCCACGGTTTCACGAATGGCCTCGGGGCCGCTGGCAGACGTGCTGGCCGAACCCTTGCGCTGGCCCATATAGAGGGTGATGCCAAAGCCCTGGTCGCGGTTGAACTCCACGGTTTCCACTTCCCGCTGGCGCACCGACGTCGACAGGCCCTGCTCCAGGGACACCGCTACTTCGCAGGCACTGGCCCCCTGGCGCTTGGCCTCGGCAACGATCTGCTCGACTTGCTCCTGCAGGGCCGGCAAAGCCTGTGGGCCGACGCTTTGTGCTGCACTCATGCTGTTCTCCACTCAAATTCTGCTTTCGATTAAGGCCGGCGAGCGACCGGGCCGGACAAACGGCCCTCGACTGGTTATCATGGCGGCGTTTCTTTGCGGACTGCCACCATGGTTGATTCTTACGACGACTCCCTCGATGGGGAGAAAAGCAAATCCCAGGTCAAACGCGAGCTGCATGCTCTGGTTGATCTCGGCGAGCGCCTTACCACTCTCAAGCCTGACTTGCTGAACAAACTGCCCTTGACCGACGCCTTGCGCCGGGCCCTGGCGGATGCGCCCAAGCACGTCGCCCATATCGCTCGAAAGCGCCACCTGCAATTCATCGGCAAGCTGATGCGGGACCAGGACACCGACGCGATTCTGCAACTGCTTGACCAACTCGACGCCTCCACCCGGCAGTACAACGAACGCTTCCATAACCTGGAGCGTTGGCGCGACCGCCTGATCGGCGGCGGCGATGACGTACTGGAAAAGTTCGTCGGCGAATACCCGGATGCCGATCGCCAGCAACTGCGCTCCCTGATCCGTCAGGCCCAGCACGAGGTGGCCCATAACAAGGCGCCGGCCTCCAGCCGTAAAATCTTCAAGTACATCCGCGAACTGGACGAGACCCAACGCGGTCTGCGTTGAGTCCTCCACGGGTGAGTTGCCCAGCAGCTCACCCGGCGCCCTCTTCTTTTATGCCCCTGTGCCACCCACGGTGATCGCATCGATCTTCAAGGTCGGCTGGCCGACGCCTACCGGCACTGATTGCCCGTCCTTGCCACAGGTGCCCACGCCGCTGTCCAGGGACAGGTCATTGCCCACCATCGACACCCGGCTCATCGCTTCAGGACCGTTGCCGATCAGAGTCGCGCCCTTGACCGGAGCGGTGATCTTGCCGTCCTCGATCAGGTACGCCTCGCTGGTGGAAAACACGAACTTGCCGCTGGTGATGTCCACCTGGCCGCCGCCAAGATTGGCGCAATAGATGCCCTTCTTCACCGAGGCGATGATTTCCGCCGGATCGCTTTCGCCAGCCAGCATGTAGGTGTTGGTCATCCGCGGCATCGGCAGGTGCGCGTAGGACTCACGACGTCCGTTGCCGGTACGGGCCACACCCATCAGGCGGGCGTTGAGCTTGTCCTGCATATACCCCTTGAGCACACCGTTCTCGATCAGGGTAGTGCATTCGGTCGGGGTGCCTTCATCGTCCACGCTCAGGGAGCCGCGACGTCCGGCCAGGGTGCCGTCGTCGACGATAGTGCAGAGCTTGGAAGCCACCATCTCGCCCATGCGGCCGCTGTAGGCCGAACTGCCCTTGCGGTTGAAGTCACCCTCCAGGCCGTGGCCAACGGCTTCGTGCAGCAGCACCCCGGACCAGCCAGAGCCGAGCACCACCGGCAAAGTGCCGGCCGGCGCCGGAATGGCTTCGAGATTGACCAGGGCCTGGCGCAGCGCTTCACGGGCATACCCCATGGCCCGGTCTTCGCTGAGGAAATAGCGGTAATCGGTACGCCCGCCGCCACCGTGACCACCGCGCTCGCGCCGGCCATTTTGCTCGACGATGACGCTGACATTGAAGCGCACCAGCGGCCGTACATCCGCCGCCAGACCGCCATCGGTGGAGGCCACCAGGATCCGCTCCCAGACCCCGGCCATGCTCACGCTGACCTGCTGGATACGCGGGTCCAGGGCACGGGTCGCCGCATCGACGCGCTTGAGCAACTCGACCTTCTCGGCCCGGCTGATGACTTCCAGAGGGTTGTCCGGTGCGTAAAGCTGCGCCACATCCTGGGTCGAGAACGCCTGCACGGTGCCGTTCTGCCCGGCCCGGGAGATCGAACGCGCCGCCCGGGCAGCAAGGCCCAGGGCCTCCAGGGTAATGGCGTTGCTGTAGGCAAAACCGGTCTTTTCACCGGACTGCGCACGCACCCCAACCCCTTGGTCGAGGTTGAAACTGCCTTCCTTGACGATTCCGTCTTCCAGGGACCAGGACTCGGAAATCTGCCCCTGGAAATACAGGTCGGCGGCATCGATGCCCGGGCCGGCCAGATCCCCCAGCACGCCCTGCAAGCTTTCGATGGTCACGCCGCCAGGGGCTAGAAGATGTTCACTGACTGAGGACAACAACCCGCTCATATGCTTTGGCCTTAAATTCGTCGTACTTATGCAAGCCGTTGAACGCCTTGCGAGAAAATGCGCCGGTGACTGACCACCGGCATCCGCGCCCGAATGGACGCCTGTTCACTGCTGTCGCGCTCGGCCAGCAGCACGCCCTCACCTTGATCCTGCTCCACCAGCAATCGGCCCCAAGGGTCGACGATGGCCGCATGGCCATAGGTTTCCCGCGGGCCGGGGTGGACTCCGCCCTGGGCCGCCGCCAGCAGATAGCACTGGGTTTCAATGGCCCGAGCCCGGATCAGCACCTCCCAGTGCGCGGCGCCGGTCACAGCGGTAAAAGCCGAAGGCGCGGTAATCAATTCAGCGCCGGCGGCCCGCAACTCGCTGTACAGCTCGGGAAAGCGCAGGTCGTAACAGACCGTCAGCCCCAACCGCCCCACCGGCGTCTCCGCCACTACCACGCGGTTTCCATGAGCATAGTCATCGGATTCACGATAGCGTCCGCGATTGTCCGCCACGTCGACATCAAACAGATGCAACTTGTCGTAGCGCGCCACGAACTGCCCCTGCTCATCCACCAGCAACGAACAGGCATTGGACTTCGCCTCGGGCTGATCGACGGGGGGCAACGGCAATGTGCCGGCCACTATCCATAACCTGAGGTCGCGGGCGACCTGTTTCAACCACGGCAGGATCGGACCTTCGCCCAACGCTTCGGCACGCCCGATGACAGCCATGTCGCGGCGGCCCATGGCAGCGAAGTTTTCCGGCAAAACGGCCAGCTTTGCGCCGCCCGCGGCGGCTTGTTCGAGCAGGTTCCGAGCCTGCTGCAGATTGGCCAGAACATCGCTCTGGCTGACCATTTGAATCACCGCAAGAGACATGGCGAACTCCTTGTAGGGTAGGCCGCCATGCTACTCCATAGGTGTGAATCGAGGATTCTCAAAACGGCTTGTCGAAAGTGATTTTCGGCTCTTTCCACGGGCCCTTGACGTTGTACTTGACGCTGGCAAAGCGCGCCACACGGTCACCGATCAACTTGTCGATCAGGAACAGCGCCCCACCCACCGCCGGCGCCCCGACAATCAGCGCGGCGATCGGCAGGTTGTTGGTCACCGGCAAGGTCACCAGCAGCTTGGCATCCACCTGATCAGCCACCATATCCAGGGTGCCGTTGAGCTCCAGGTTGCTTGAAGGCCCGGTCAGGATGATCGGTTCACGGGTGACGTAGACACCGTTG
>NZ_MOAK01000086.1:157032-159088 GCF_003732485.1 Pseudomonas protegens | reverse complement strand
GATCGGAGAAGTCCAGGCGCAGGCGCCGGCCGATGGAGTTGAAGTTGAGCAGGCCGAACACCCGCAGCGCCTGGGCACCACCTTCGACTTCAACGAACTGGCCTTTGCGCAGGGTAGCGTCCAGGCTTCCGGAGAAGCGCTTCAGACCGACCCAGGCCGGCGACCCCGGCCAGCGACCGTCGACATCCAGGTGAAAGTCTTCACTGGTAACGGTAGGGGCAAAGCCCCAGCCCTTGAGCACGTCCGCCAGGTTCTTGCCGCCAATACGGCCACGGTACCAACTGTTGCTGGCACCGGCCTGGCCTTCCCAGCCGCCCTCTCCTCGCAACTGCATGCCCTTGAGGCCCAGGTCCAGGCCATTGAAGACCATGCCCTTGGCCGTCGGCCGGACCTTGAGCGCCCAGCGGCCGATCAGGTCCTGCCCTTGGAACAGCTGGGCAATGGAAATATCCAGTGGTGGAACGTTCTTCGGGTCCACCGAAGCCAAAGGATCCGGTGCATTTTCATCGGCCTGGGCCGCCGGGTCGGCAGCCGGCAGACGCACGTACGCCATGTCGATGACCATCGGCGCCACCTTGGCATCGGGAACCCCGACTGTACCCTTGGCCTGTTGACTGTCGATCTGCAGCTCCCAGGCAGAGGGTTTGCGGCTCAGCAGCAGATTGACCTGATTCAGCGTGGTGCCGAAGGCGCTGAGCTTGCCGACCTTGAAGTCCGCACTGCTGAGCAACTGCTTGGCGCTGCCCCCCGGGTCCTTCCCGGCATAGCGATCCACCAGGGCCTTCCATGGTTCCACATCCAGCTCGGAGAGAATCCCTCGTACCCGCAGCCCTTTTCCAGGAGGCAGCAAGGCCGCACCGTCGCCGAGGAACAATTCGCCCCGGCCCTCGGCGAACTTGCCACTGGGCGCCGCAAAGGTGAAGTCGGCCAACTCACCGTATTTGAACCAGTAGCGCCGCTCGGCCCCTTGCAGGGTCATGCGAAACACACTGTTACGCCCGGTGCTGGCGGCCATGCCGAACGGCGCCGGCAGGTCCACTGCCACGCCCTTGAGGCTGGAGCTGACCATCAATTGGCTGTCGGCACCGTCAAGGTTCAGTTGCAACTGATAGGGCACTTCGCCAGACACCGGCAACGGCTGGCTGACGTTCAACCAGTCGGTGAGTTTCTTCACCGTAACCTGGCCCTTGGCAACCACCCGGGTATTGGGTTTGCCTGGCTTGCCATCGGCAAAGATCTGCGCCGTGACCGGCCGATCGAAGGCCTGGGCGCTGATACCCTCGCCACTCAGCCCCCTGGTACTGTCGAAACGGAAATGACCCTTGAGCTGAGTCAGTTCCAGCTCGGGCTCGCTGAGTTTGAGACGTGCCTTGTCGGTCTTGAAGTCCACCACGATCTTCGGCTCTTCACCCTTGACCAGGGGAATGTCCAGGTCCAGCTTGCCTTCCAGTTCGCCCTCACCCTGCCAGCCGGCAAAGGTCGAGCCGGTGCCGATCGGCGCCTCCTGCAGAATCTTCACCCCATCCCCCAGGCCGCCGGCAAAACTGCCGTCGATGAACATATGGATGCTCTGACCGGCGACGGAATGGGGAATGTTGACGAAAACATCCCGCACCTTGGTGTCCAACAGCTGCCCTTTGCTGGCGACAATGCGTACGCCGCTGTCTTCGACGAACACGTCGCCACTGATCTTGCTCAGATGCGGCCAGCCCGGCTGGAACGCCAGTTCGGCATCATGCACCTTGAAAAACAGGCTGATGCTGCGAGCCGCCTCGATAGCGTCATGGTTCAGCGAACCCTGGTACTGGAAGAACCCCTCATCCACCGCGCCCTTGAGGATCGCCGTGCGCAGCCATTCATCCAGCGCCGGACTGAGCACCTGGGGCAGGTACTTGGCGGTGTAGCGCCCATCGCCGTCCACCAGGCCGACCCGCAGGTCCATGTAGTCTTCCTGACTGTGGTCGAAATGCAGGCGGATCAGGAAGTCGCCGGCAATCTTGCCCTCTTCCCCCAGCACCTTGAGGTAGGGGGCGATCAGGGTGAAGCCTTGCTTGTC
>NZ_MOAK01000086.1:149637-156973 GCF_003732485.1 Pseudomonas protegens | reverse complement strand
TCGGATACAGGTGCAGGGAAAAATCCTTGCTGTCCATGCGCAGCTCGCCCTGGCCCAGGTCGCCGCTGATACTGCCGCTGACGTTTCGCGCCGCCGGAGCGCCGTGATAGGCATCGAAGCCGACCCGATCAAGGTTGGCGGCAAAGCTCAGCCGTTGGTCGCCGGTGTTCTGTGGGCGATAGTCGAGCAGCACATTGCGCAGCCCGCCAGTGACCTTCAAACGCTCGAGGGTGGTGGCCAGGCCTTCCGGCAGCGGTGCCAGGGCATCGAGGATCGGCGTGATCGGCGTCAGGTCCAGGCGATCGGCCTGTACATGCCAGAGCTCTTCGGTTTTTTCGCTGGCGTTGCTTTGCTGCAGCTGCAGCCGCGACTCCCAACGAGTATCGCCAAGATTCAGCGCCAGGGAGTCGAGCTGCACCTGCATGCCTTGCTCGCTACGCTGGAAGAAGGCGTTCAGCGCCAGATTCTTCAGGGTAACCGGGGTCCGCTCGGCGTAGGCTCCGGTGAACTGAGGAGCATTCAGGCGCAGCGCAGCGCTCTGCACTGTGCCCTTGGCCCAGTTCAACCACAGCTCGCCACCGGCCTTGAGCTCGGACAGTTTCCATTGCTGGGTCAGGCGGGCCGGCAGCCAGCGCGACCAGTCGCTTTGCGGCAGGCTCAGATACAGATCGGCCTGAGCCTCACGCCAGGCATTGGCACGGATCCGGGTCCGCAGGTTCATGGCCAGGCGCTGGCCGTCCGGCAGGGTCAGGCGCAGGTCCAGACGTTGACGACTGGGACCTGTGCGCAGATTGAGACCGACATAGGTCAGGGCCAGGGGCTGGTGATTCTGCGCCAGCAAGGTGACTTGACTGTCCAAGAGAGACAGTTCTGTCACCTGCTGCAAGCGGGTCAGCAACTGCTCGGGGTCCAGCGGCTGGTTCTGCTGCGTCGGCAAACCCTCGAGCTGCCACTGGCCGTCAGCGCCCTCTTTGAGGCTCAGGCTCAGGCCGATGAGTTCGAGGCGCCCTACCCGCAAGTCACGAGCCAGGAGACTGCCGAGCATATCCGGCGCCACACTGACCAGGTCCAGACGCAGGGCATTGGCCCCGTCGCCCACCACCACATCGTGCGCCAGGAGAATCGGCGACAGCCCGCTCCAACGCCCCTCCAGACTGCCGATATGCACCGGCAGACCCACGGCCTGCTGCACCTTGGCTTCGACCTCGGCCTGATACTCAGCCACCAGCGGAGTCAGTTCCCGCCCCAGGCTGACGTACAAGGCCGTCACCACCAACAGCAACGCGCAGAAGCCCAGCCCCCAGCGAATCAGCGTGGTGAACAGGCGGATCAGCCGCTCCATTTCAGTTGGCTCCCATGGCAAAAGTCATGCAAAAAGCTGAAGCCAGCCGTTTCCAGTGGTGTAAAACACGGGAAATCAGAGCAGCACCACGTCGTATTGTTCCTGGGAATACATGGTTTCGACCTGGAACCTGATGGTCCGGCCGATAAAACCTTCCAACTCCGCCACATTGCCCGACTCTTCGTCCAGCAAACGATCCACTACTTTCTGGTTGGCCAGCACTCGATACCCTTCTGCCTGATAAGCCCGGGCCTCGCGGAGGATTTCACGGAATATTTCGTAACAGATGGTTTCCGGAGTCTTCAACTTGCCCCGGCCCTGACAACTGCTGCACGGCTCGCAGAGCACCTGCTCCAGGCTCTCGCGCGTGCGTTTGCGGGTCATCTGCACCAGGCCCAGCTCGGTGATGCCGATGATGTTGGTCTTGGCGTGATCGCGCTCGAGCTGCTTCTCCAGGGTCCGCAGTACCTGACGCTGATGCTCCTCGTCTTCCATGTCGATGAAGTCGATGATGATGATCCCGCCCAGATTGCGCAGGCGCAGTTGCCGGGCAATGGCGGTAGCGGCTTCGAGGTTGGTCTTGAAGATGGTTTCCTCAAGATTGCGATGACCGACGAAAGCCCCGGTGTTGACGTCGATGGTGGTCATGGCTTCCGCCGGATCCACCACCAGATAGCCACCGGACTTGAGCGGCACCTTGCGCTCCAGGGCCTTCTGGATTTCATCCTCGACCCCATACAGGTCGAAGATCGGCCGCTCGCCGGGGTAGTGTTCCAGGCGGTCGGCGATTTCCGGCATCAGCTCGGCAACGAACTGAGTAGTCTTCTGAAAGGTTTCCCGGGAATCGATGCGAATCTTCTCGATCTTCGGGCTCACCAGATCCCGCAGGGTACGCAGCGCCAGGCCAAGATCTTCGTAGATCACATTGGGCGCGCCAATGGTCTTGATCTGAGCACCGATCTGATCCCAGAGCCGACGCAGGTAGCGGATGTCCATCAGGATCTCATCGGCGCCGGCGCCCTCGGCGGCAGTACGCAGGATGAACCCGCCCGCTTCCTTGATACCTTCCTGGGCCACGCAGTCGCTGACGACCTGCTTCAGGCGCTCACGCTCGGCTTCATCCTCGATCTTCAGCGAGATGCCGACATGGGCAGTACGGGGCATGTACACCAGATAACGCGAAGGAATCGACAATTGGGTGGTCAGACGCGCGCCCTTGGTACCGATGGGGTCCTTGGTGACCTGCACCACCAGGCTCTGCCCTTCGTGCACCAGGGCACTGATGCTCTCCACCGCCGTACCTTCGCGAGTGGAAATTTCCGAAGCATGGATGAACGCTGCACGGTCCAGGCCAATATCGACGAAAGCCGCCTGCATGCCGGGCAATACCCGCACTACCTTGCCTTTATAGATGTTGCCAACGATACCGCGGCGCTGGGTGCGCTCGACGTGAACCTCTTGCAACACTCCGTTTTCGACCACCGCCACCCGTGATTCCATCGGCGTGATGTTGATCAGAATCTCTTCACTCATGGCAATGTCTCGTTCAGGCGTGTTCATAGAAGGCCGCAGCAGTCGGGTACGGCGCTTTAGCGCACTGGAAGGTTTTGCCAACAGGGTATGCCGAAATGGCCGAGCAGTTCTGCGGTTTCGCACACCGGCAAGCCAACCACAGCGGAATAACTGCCATTGAGCCCTGACACAAACACCGCCGCAAGCCCCTGGATTGCATAACCGCCGGCCTTGTCCCGGGGCTCACCGCTGGACCAATAGACGCTCGCTTCTTCAGGGGAGATGGCACGAAAGCGCACCAGGCTGCGCACCACTCGCGACTCGCAGCGTTCGCCGTCGAGCAGGGCAATGGCGGTCAACACTTCGTGCTCGCGCGCGGAAAGTGCCATGAGCATCGCCAGCGCATCGGCCTGATCCAGCGGCTTGCCGAGGATGCGGCCATCCAGCACTACGGCCGTATCGGCTCCCAGCACGCAGGCCGGGGCCTGGGACTCGCTGCTGGTGATCAGGGCGCGCCCGGCCGCCGCCTTGCCACGGGCAAGACGCTCGACATAGGCAGCAGGGGATTCATCGGCCAGCGGAGTTTCATCGATGTCCGCACTGATAGCGGTGAAAGGCACACCGATCTGGGTGAGCAGCTCACGCCGACGGGGCGAACCGGAAGCGAGGTAAAGCGGATTCATCAAGACATCTCCCTGTCGAGGTGCGGGCCAATGCCTGACCGAATTAATTGATTTTGAAACGTCGGCGCAACCCGCGCAGGCCGAAGCTGACCCAAGGCCACAACAGCGCACTCACCAGGGCTGGCAGGACCAGCGCCAGGGTCGGCTGGCGATTGCCGGTCAGGGCACTGAGCCAGAGTTGTACCAACTGCGCCAGGCCGAAGATCACCAGGATCACCAGGCTCTGCTGCCACATCGGGAACATCCGCAGACGCTGTTGTAGGGACAGCACGAGGAAAGTGATCAGGGTCAGGATCAAGGCGTTCTGCCCCAGGAGCGTGCCGTAGAGCACATCCTCCGCCAGCCCCAGGCACCAGGCCGTGACCATGCCCACCTTGTGCGGCAGGGCCAGGGCCCAAAAGGCCAGTAGCAGGGCCAGCCACAGCGGGCGCAGGATTTCCATGAACTGTGGCAATGGCGACACGCTGAGCAGCATGCCGATCAGAAACGTCAGCCAGACAATCCAGCCATTTCGCGAATAGGTGCTACCCGCCATTATTCTCTTCCTCCGGTGGTGGCCGGTGCCGCAGCCGGAGGCTTGGCCGCCGCCGGCTTCACCACAGGTTTATTGACCGGCTTGGCCGGAGCATGGACTGCGGGCTTGACCGGAGTCGCCGGTGCAGTCGCGGGGGCGGTGGCCGGTGCTGCGGTCGCGGCTGGAGTCGCCGCAGGCTTGGGCACCGTGGCCGGCACCACCGGGGTGCTATTGCCGCCCTGCTGGTCCTGGGCCTCCTGGGCCTGGGCCGCATCATTGGCCCGCTCTTCGGCAGTGCGCGGATCACTGAACACCAGCAACAGGTAACGACTGCGGTTCAACGCGGCAGTGGGTACTGCACGCACAATGGCGAATGGCTGACCGGAGTCGTGGATCACTTCCTTGACCGTGGCCACTGGATATCCGGCGGGGAAACGCTGACCGAGGCCCGAGCTGACCAGCAAATCGCCTTCCTTGACATCGGCGGTATCGGCCACGTGGCGCAACTCCAGGCGCTCCGGGTTGCCCGTGCCACTGGCAATGGCCCGCAGGCCGTTGCGATTGACCTGTACCGGAATGCTGTGGGTGGTGTCGGTCAGCAACAGGACGCGCGAAGTGTAAGGCATCAACTCCACCACCTGCCCCATCAAGCCACGGGCATCGAGCACCGGCTGGCCGAGGAACACGCCGTCACGCTCACCTTTATTGATGATGATGCGATGGGTAAAGGGGTTGGGGTCCATGCCGATCAACTCGGCCACTTCGACCTTCTCGTTGACCAGTGCCGAAGAGTTGAGCAATTCGCGCAGACGCACGTTCTGCTCGGTCAGGGCTGCGAGCTTTTGCATGCGCCCCTGCAGCAGCAGGTTTTCGGTCTTGAGTTTTTCGTTTTCGGCGACCAGCTCGGTGCGACTGCCGAACTGACTGGCCACGCCCTGCCATAGCCGCTGCGGCAGGTCGGTGATCCAGTAGGACTGCATCAATACCAGCGACATCTGGCTACGCACTGGCTTGAGCAGTGTGAAGCGGGCATCGACCACCATCAGTGCGACCGACAGTACGACCAGCACCAGGAGGCGCACGCCCAATGAGGGGCCTTTGGCGAAAAGCGGTTTAATAAGCCGCTCCTCCCAGGCAAATGTTGTGTTTATTCATACGGCATCAAACCGGCCTGGATGCAGATTGACAGAAGATAAACGCCACAGGCAGCACTGCAAAGTGCTGCCTGTGAGCGCAACAGCATAGATGCAACCGGCGAAGTTATTCGCTGGAGAGCAGGTCCATGGTGTGTTTGTCCATCATTTCCAATGCACGGCCACCGCCGCGAGCAACACAGGTCAGCGGATCTTCGGCAACGATCACCGGCAGACCGGTTTCCTGGGCCAGCAGCTTGTCCAGATCGCGCAGCAGCGCACCACCACCGGTCAGCACCAGACCGCGCTCGGCGATGTCCGAAGCCAGTTCCGGAGGCGATTGCTCCAGGGCGCTTTTCACCGCCTGAACGATGGTTGCCAGGGACTCTTGCAGGGCCTCCAGCACTTCATTGGAGTTCAGGGTGAAGGCACGTGGCACGCCTTCGGCCAGGTTGCGGCCGCGTACGTCGACTTCACGCACTTCGCCACCTGGGTAGGCAGTGCCGATTTCCTGCTTGATGCGCTCAGCGGTGGATTCACCGATCAGGCTGCCGTAGTTGCGACGCACGTAAGTGATGATCGCTTCGTCGAAACGGTCGCCGCCAACCCGTACGGATTCGGCATAAACCACACCGTTCAGGGAGATCAGGGCGATTTCAGTGGTACCACCACCGATGTCCACGACCATCGAACCACGGGCTTCTTCAACCGGCAGGCCGGCACCGATCGCAGCGGCCATCGGCTCTTCGATCAGGAACACTTCACGAGCACCGGCACCAAGGGCCGACTCACGGATGGCACGACGTTCAACCTGGGTGGACTTGCATGGAACACAGATCAGCACACGAGGGCTGGGCTGCAGAAAGCTGTTTTCATGAACTTTGTTGATGAAGTACTGCAGCATCTTTTCGCAGACACTGAAGTCGGCGATCACGCCGTCCTTCATCGGACGAATGGCTGCAATGTTGCCCGGAGTACGACCGAGCATGCGCTTGGCTTCGGTACCAACCGCCACAACACTTTTCTGATTACCGTGGGTCCGAATGGCCACAACCGATGGTTCATTCAGGACAATACCGCGCTCGCGCACGTAAATAAGGGTGTTGGCAGTGCCCAGGTCAATGGAAAGATCGCTGGAAAACATGCCACGCAGTTTCTTGAACATGGGAAAGGGACCCTAGGCAACGCGTGGGTAAAAAAGTGCGGCAAACTCTAACAACGACAGGGATTTTGGGCAAGGCGCCAATATGTTAAATTGGCCGCTTTTCTGTGCACCAAACCCCACAATCGCGGCCATAAGACCGTAGAAATGCGGTAGTGTTCCGACAATCTAACACGCGGACGAAATCCGTTTTTGTTTTCCACTGGAGAATCCCATGGCGCTTGAACGCTCCGACGTGGAAAAAATCGCTCATTTGGCCAGCATCAAGCTCAATGAAGGCGATCTTCCACACATCACCTCCGCCCTGAACAGCATTCTCGGGCTGGTGGATGAAATGCAGGCAGTCGATACCGACGGTATCGAGCCCCTGGCCCACCCCCTGGAAGCCAGCCAGCGCCTGCGCGCAGACGTTGTGACCGAGTCCAATCATCGCGAGGCCTATCAGTCCATCGCACCAGCGGTCGAAAGCGGCCTGTACCTGGTTCCGAAAGTCATCGACTAAAGGGAAAGAGCCTGCAATGCATCACATGACTCTGGCCGAGATCGCCCGCGGCCTCGCCGACAAGAAATTCTCCTCTGTAGAACTGACCCAGACCCTGCTGGCGCGCATCGCCCAGCTGGATCCGCAGATCAACAGCTTCATCAGCCTCACCGAAGACCTGGCACTGTCCCAGGCCAAGGCCGCCGACGACCGTCGCGCCAATGGTGAGAGCGGTGCCCTGCTGGGCGCACCGATCGCCCACAAGGATCTGTTCTGCACCCAGGGCATCCGCACCAGCTGCGGCTCGAAGATGCTCGACAACTTCAAGGCGCCCTACGACGCCACCGTGGTCGCCAAGCTGGCCGCTGCCGGGGCCGTGACCCTGGGCAAGACCAACATGGACGAATTCGCCATGGGCTCGGCCAACGAGTCGAGCTGGTACGGCGCGGTGAAAAACCCGTGGAACCTGGAACACGTGCCTGGCGGTTCGTCCGGCGGTTCCGCCGCCG
>NZ_MOAK01000086.1:145295-149607 GCF_003732485.1 Pseudomonas protegens | reverse complement strand
ACGGCCACCGATACCGGCGGCTCGATCCGCCAGCCCGCCGCCTTCACCAACCTCACCGGCCTGAAGCCGACCTATGGTCGCGTTTCCCGTTGGGGCATGATCGCCTACGCTTCCAGCCTCGATCAGGGTGGCCCGCTGGCACGCACCGCCGAAGACTGCGCGATCCTACTGCAAGGCATGGCCGGCTTCGACCCGAACGACTCCACCAGCATCGATGAACCGGTGCCGGACTACAGCGCCGGCCTCAGCGGCTCGCTGCAGGGCCTGCGCATCGGCGTGCCGAAGGAATACTTCAGCGCCGGTCTCGATCCGCGCATCGCCGAGCTGATCCACAACAGCATCAAGGAGCTGGAAAAGCTCGGTGCGGTGATCAAGGAAATCAGCCTGCCGAACATGCAGCACGCGATTCCTGCGTACTACGTGATCGCCCCGGCGGAAGCCTCCTCCAACCTGTCGCGTTTCGACGGCGTGCGTTTCGGCTACCGCTGCGAGAACCCGGAAAACCTGGAAGACCTGTACAAGCGCTCCCGCGGCGAAGGCTTCGGCAGCGAAGTCCAGCGCCGGATCATGGTCGGTGCCTACGCGCTGTCCGCCGGCTACTACGATGCCTACTACCTCAAGGCGCAGAAGATCCGTCGCCTGGTGAAAAACGACTTCATGACCGCGTTCAATGAAGTCGACATCATCCTCGGCCCAACCACGCCCAACCCGGCCTGGAAGCTCGGCGCCAAGAGCAGCGACCCGGTCGCTGCGTACCTGGAAGACGTCTACACCATCACCGCCAACCTCGCCGGCCTGCCGGGCCTGTCGATGCCGGCCGGTTTCGTCGACGGCTTGCCGGTCGGCGTGCAACTGCTCGCTCCGTATTTCCAGGAAGGCCGCTTGCTCAACGTTGCGCACCAGTATCAGTTGAACACTGACTGGCACACCCGCACCCCAACCGGCTTCTGAGGAGACACACATGCAATGGGAAGTCGTGATCGGGCTGGAGATTCATACCCAGCTCACCACTCAATCGAAGATTTTCTCCGGTAGCTCCACCGCCTTCGGTGCCGAGCCCAACACCCAGGCCAGCCTGATCGACCTGGGCATGCCCGGCGTACTGCCAGTGCTGAACCAGGAAGCGGTGCGCATGGCGGTGATGTTCGGCCTCGCGGTTGACGCCGAGATCGGCCAGCACAACGTGTTTGCCCGCAAGAACTACTTCTACCCGGACCTGCCCAAGGGCTACCAGATCAGCCAGATGGAGTTGCCTATTGTCGGCAAGGGCCACCTGGACATCCCCCTGGAAGACGGCACCATGAAACGCGTCGGCATCACCCGCGCGCACCTGGAAGAAGACGCCGGCAAGAGCCTGCACGAAGAATTCAACGGTGCCACCGGCATCGACCTGAACCGTGCCGGCACGCCGCTGCTGGAAATCGTTTCCGAGCCTGACATGCGCAGCGCCAAGGAAGCCGTGGCCTACGTCAAGTCGATCCACGCCCTGGTGCGCTACCTGGGGATCTGCGACGGCAACATGGCCGAAGGTTCCCTGCGTTGCGACTGCAACGTCTCGATCCGTCCCAAGGGCCAGGTCGAGTTCGGCACCCGCTGCGAGATCAAGAACGTCAACTCGTTCCGCTTCATCGAGAAGGCGATCAACAGCGAGATCCGTCGCCAGATCGAGCTGATCGAAGACGGCGGCAAGGTGATCCAGCAGACCCGCCTGTACGACCCGAACAAGGACGAAACCCGTCCGATGCGCAGCAAGGAAGAAGCCAACGACTACCGTTACTTCCCCGATCCGGACCTGCTGCCCGTGGTCATCGAGGATTCCTTCCTCGACCAGGTACGCGCCACCTTGCCGGAACTGCCACCGCAGAAGCGCGAGCGCTTCCAGGAGCAGTTCGGCCTGTCGGTCTACGACGCCAGCGTCCTGGCCACCAGCCGTGAGCAGGCGGACTACTTCGAGAAGGTCGCCAGCATCGCCGGTGACGCCAAGCTCGCCGCCAACTGGGTCATGGTCGAACTGGGCAGCCTGCTGAACAAGCAGGGCCTGGAAATCGACGAAGCCCCGGTCTCGGCTGAACAACTGGGCGGCATGCTGTTGCGGATCAAGGACAACACCATCTCCGGCAAGATCGCCAAGACCGTGTTCGAAGCCATGGCCAATGGCGAGGGCAACGCCGACGAGATCATCGACAAGCGCGGCCTCAAGCAAGTCACCGACAGCGGCGCGATCTCTGCGGTGCTCGATGAGATGCTCGCGGCCAACGCCGAACAGGTCGAACAATACCGCGCCGCCGATGAGGCCAAACGCGGCAAGATGTTCGGTTTCTTCGTCGGCCAGGCGATGAAGGCCTCCAAGGGCAAGGCCAACCCGCAACAGGTCAACGAGCTGCTGAAAAGCAAGCTCGAAGGCTGATCGAAAAATGCAGCCTTGGCTTGTCAGTCGGAACCGCGGGGATGCAAGCCCGTCTTCGCTGGCAAGCCAGCTCCTGCAAAGGATTGTTCCCCGTCCCTGGTTCGTGGCCAGCGCCCTGCTCGCTCTGCTCACGGGCTGCGCCAGCAGCCATATCATCGACCCTCGAGGTTATGACCAGGCCGGGACAGCCTCCTATTACGGCGCCCGCCATCACGGCAAACGCACCGCCAGCGGCGAACCCTTCGATCAGAACGGCCTCACAGCAGCCCATCGCGAACTGCCGTTCGGCACCCGAGTGCAAGTCACCAACCTGGGCAACGACAAAAGCGTCGTGGTCCGTATCAACGATCGTGGCCCGCATACCCGCGGCCGCCTGATCGACTTATCCCGCGCTGCCGCGCAACAGCTGGACATGCTGCGCAGCGGTACCGCCAAAGTACGCATCCAAGCCCTCAGCGACTGACCGACGGAGCCCGAGCCATTACCGCCTTTGCCGAACTGCCTCTGCTCAGCCTGATCCAACTCATCAGCGGCCTGGTGATGCTGATCGCCGGTGCCGAGTTGCTGGTGCGTGCCGCAGTGCGTTTGTCCGCGCGCCTGCATGTACGCCCGCTGATCATGGGCCTGAGCATCGTCGCCTTCGGCAGCAGCGCGCCGCAGATGGCCATCAGCCTGCAGGCGACCCTGGCCGACAACACCGATATCGCCGTGGGCAGTGTGATCGGCAGCAGCATCTTCAACATCCTGGTGACCCTGGGCCTCTCGGCCCTGATCATTCCGCTGCGGGTTTCGCGACAGTTGGTGCGCCTGGACATCCCCTTGATGATCGGTGCCAGCCTGCTGGTCTTCATCCTGGCCTATAACGAGCGTCTCACCCCCTCCGACGGTGTCATCCTGCTGGCGGCCCTGGTGCTGTACCTGCTCCTGCTGTTGCGCCAGTCGCGGCACTCGGCACGCCATCACCTGCCCGCTCCAGCCGGCCAGCGCGGTTCCGCCCCCAGATTCAGCAGCATGCTGATGGTGCTGATCGGCCTGGGGTTGCTGGTCTTCGCCGGACACTTGCTGCTGGGCGCCGCCGTCACCGTTGCCGACGATCTGGGGCTATCGGAGCGGGTCATGGGGCTGACGGTGATTGCCGTCAGCACCTCCCTGCCTCAGCTCGCCACTTCGCTGCTCGCCGCCCTGCGGGGCCAGCGGGATATCGCCGTGGGCAATGTCATCGGCAGCAATCTCTTCAACTTGCTGGGGGTCCTGGGGTTTACCGCCCTGGTGGCACCGACGCCGCTCTCGGTTTCGCCCAACGCTCTGGATTTCGACTTGCCGGTGCTGCTCGGCGTCGCAGTGCTATGCCTGCCAGTGTTCTATTCGGGGTATCGCGTGACCCGGGCCGAAGGCTTGCTGTTTCTCGGGCTGTACCTGGCCTATGGGCTGCATGTGGTGTCCTTCACCACGGGCATGCCACTGGCGGGCAAGCTGGAGCACTTGATGCTGTTTTTCGTCCTGCCAGCGCTGGTGGCGTTTCTGCTGTTCAGTTCGCTACGAGCCTGGCGCCGCCAACACAAGAGAGAAGCGCCATGAGCGAGAACAAGAAAAGCGGACTGCAAATGCGTCGCCAAGTAATGGGCGACGCCTTCGTCGACCGTGCTCTGGGCAACGCCACCGAATTCACCCAACCGCTGCAGGAGTTCGTCAACGAACACGCCTGGGGCGGCGTGTGGAACCGTGATGGCCTGCCGCTGAAAACCCGCAGCCTGATCACCCTGGCAACGCTGACTGCGCTCAAGTGTCCCCAGGAGTTGAAGGGCCACGTGCGTGGCGCCCTGAACAACGGCTGCACCGTGGAAGAAATACGTGAAGCGCTGCTGCATTGCGCGGTGTATGCCGGGGTTCCGGCGGCCATCGATG
>NZ_MOAK01000086.1:124999-145246 GCF_003732485.1 Pseudomonas protegens | reverse complement strand
TGTTCGCCGGCAAGCCGGCTCCTACCTCGTTTTGTAGGAGCCGGCTTGCCGGCGAACAGCTTCAGATCCACCCACCCCACTGCAACACAAAAATCCCGATATTGGTGGTCACTGCCGCCATCACCGTGGTGATGACGATGATGGCCGCCGCCAGCTCATGATTGCCATTGGCCGCCCGGGCCATGACAAAGCTAGCTGCAGCGGTCGGACTGCCGAAATACAGAAACAGGATCCCCAGTTCCGCCCCGCGAAAACCGCATAACCAAGCGCCAAAGGTCGCCAGCGTCGGCAGACTGACCATCTTCAACAGGCTGGAGCTCATGGCCATCCGCCCACTGTTGCGCAAGGCCGCCATGGACAACGTGCCGCCAATGCAGATCAGCGCCAGGGGCAGGCTCATCTGCGCCAGGTATTTGCCCGAAGTCTCCAGCCAACCGGGAAGGCTGATCTGCCAGTAGGCAAACGGCGCAGCCACCAGCACGCTGACAATCAACGGGTTGCTGAACACACTTTTGCAGATGCTCCAGGGGTCGGACTTGATCGCCGGGCTGTAGACCGCCAGGACCACCGTCGACAGGGTGTTGTAGTAAAGAATCACCAACGCAGCGAGCAGCGCCCCCAGGGAAATCCCGTAATCCCCATACATGCTGGCCGCCAGGGCCAGGCCGATGATCGCGTTATTGCCGCGAAATGCCCCCTGGGTATAGATCCCCCGATCCACCTTCGGACAACGCCAGATGGCCCAGCCCCAGGCCAGGGCAAAACAGACCAGGGTGGCCACTGAAAAGTAGATCAGCACGCCAGGCTTCAATGAGGCATGCAGGTCGGCATGGATAATGCCGAGAAACAGCAACGCCGGCATGGTGACGTTGAACACCAGGGCCGACGCCGTATGGATGAAGTTGTCATTGATCCACCTCACCCGCTTGAGCAGCAGCCCAAGAAACAGCATCGCAAACACCGGCGCAGTGATCGTCAGGGTTTCGAAAAAGATAGCCAGCATGCGCGGGTGGACCTTGAGCCTGTCGTTAGGGCGCTAATGATAATCCAATCACCCCTCCCTCGCGTAACTGCCTTCTTGACGGCGCGTCATTTTCAATTATGCTCAGAACAACTGTATATCCATACAGTCAATCCAAGCATAACCATGACATATCAAGGAGCTAGAAATGTCAGGATTCTCTGCACAGATGCAGCAACAGCCACAACAGGCCGGCAAGATCATTGCCGATCTGGACCGTTTGTTCACTGAACAAGGCATCGCCATTTCCGGCGATGGCGACACCCTGGTGCTGGTCGCCGACGGCCATCACACCATCAAGTACCACCGCCCGGAAGACCTGCCCCACACCCCGCAAACGTCCGCCAAAGGCCTGCCCCAACTGCGTTTCGAGGGCGGCGAACACACCGCCATTGGCGACAGCACTCTGCTGCGCTTCGTCAAGGATGCCCCGGCCATTCCCGCGTGGCAGGTCGAACTACACCTGCCCAACGGCCTGGCTCTGACCTATGGCCAGGTGGTTGCCCTGGGCGGCGATTTCTACGGCATTCCCGAGCAGCCGATCTGCGAAGGCGCGACGCCGGCTGATCGAGTGCAACGCTTTACCGCAGCCTTCAACTCCCTTGCGGTACTGCCGGCGGCGAAAGACGAAGCCCGACAGATCCTCGCGGTGATGCAGAAGGAAATCGTCGCCGCCAACCAGGCGATCCGCGACGGCAAACAGCCCCACGAAGCCTATGACGCCCTGGGCGATACCCTGTCTGAAGAGTGGAACCGGATCACCGGCGGCGGCAGCGTGGTCTCCGCCCTGTTCCCTCTGGGGCGCTACCTGAAGCTGGCGGCCAACAATGCCGACCACTTTGGCGAATGGGCCCTGGCGGCGTATATCGCCGGGCACACGGCAGCCCTGCAACAAGCGGTCCTGGCGGGTAAGACTGCCGACGACAAGCAACTGGAACTGGCTTACGCGATGAACGCCTTCGCCGACCACTTCCTCACCGACCTGTTCTCTGCCGGCCATGTACGAGTGCCACGTAAACAGGTGGCGGCAGTGGTCACCCCCAGCGACCTGGGATCGCTGATTACCCGTTTCATGCACGACGAGGACAGCAAGTTCGGCCTCAATGTCAGTAACGCCCAGGGCGACCGCTGGCACGCCTACGGCGACAAGCGGTATTTCGACAGCGTCGATCATCGCAATCGCCAGCAGGTGAAACTGGCGGTGCAGCGTTCGGCGGACGAGATCTTCACCAGCTACCTCAGCGGCAACCTGCCGGCACCCGGCAGCTACGCGGCCCTCAAGGCCTTGCCGGACCTGAATGCCGCCAAGAGCGGCAACTTCTCGCCACTGTTCGTGATGAGCGGGGACAAAGTGCTGCGCCGCAGCGACGTCAACAATCTCAATGACAGCAAGACCATCGACAACTGGTGGGGCTGGAGCACCTACCTGCTGCTGAAGAACTACAGCCCGAACAAACCGACGGGCTACCTGGAAACCCCGAGTGCGGTCCCGACGATCCTGGTCGACGGCTGGCAAAGCCACACCCCCAGCGAGCCCAACTGGCTCCCTGGCCAGGCGGTGCGCTACGCCCTCAGCGAAACCAACGGCTTGAACGAGTCCTATATCGGCCCCTGGTCGGCCTACATGGAACTGAGCGACAGCTTCCAGCCCACCCTGAACATTCCGGCGGGCACCAGCAACAGCAGCGCCACCGGACGCAATGTGTTCCGTCAGTTCCGCGGTGGCTCACCGGAGCTGATCGGTTCCATCGACAAGAACGCCAACCGCTTCATCGACCGTAACGCCTGATAAGGAAATCACCATGGCTATCAACCTGAAACTGCAACTAGCCTCCGGGCAATCCCTCAAGGACGCACCTCTGGAGCTGCTGCTCAATGGCACACCCATTGCCCGGGCCAGCGTGGATGAACACGGCAACGTGGCCTTCAACGCCAAGCCGGGAAGTGGCCAACTGGCCGTACGAGTTGACCGCTCGATCCTGCACCAGGCCTGATCGCCCTCTGTAGGAGCGGGCTCACCCGCGAAACGGCTCAGCGCCCTTGCACCGGCTGTGCAAGGCGCTGGGCTTGACGCCAACGCCCGGCCCGCCGTCAAGCCGTGAAAGTCTGCTCCAGCAGATGCCCTTGCTCGATACGAACGTGCCGTGGGTGGAAGCGCTTGAGGCTGCTGCGATGGCCAACGCTGACAATGCTCAAGCCCGGCAACTGGTCGATCAGGGCCTGATACAGCGTGGCCTCGTCTTCCTCGTCCATGGCCGATGTGGCTTCGTCCATGTACAGCCATTGCGGCGCATAGAGCAACGCACGGGCAAACGCCAGCCGCTGCTGCTCCCCCGGCGACAACATGCGCTGCCAGTGATTGCTCTCGTCCAGACGCGCCACCAGGTGGGGCAAGCGACAAGTTTCCAGGACCTGTGCATAACGCTCCTCGGGATAGCTGTCGCCCGACTGTGGATAACTCAAGGCTTCCCGCAGGCTGCCAATGGGCAGGTAGGGTTTCTGCGGCAGGAACAGGTAGCGCTGATTCGGCAGCAAGATGCTACCGTGCCCCGCCGGCCACAACCGTCCCATGGCCCGCAGCAGGGTGCTCTTGCCACTGCCGGAGCGGCCACTGAGCATCAGCCGCTCACCAGGATTCACAGTCATCTGGGCACCGGCCAGCAAATGACGGCCGTCCGCCAGATCCAGACCCAGATCACGCACTTGCAATTGTTCGCCCTGGCATTGCACGTCAATCGCCGGAGGACGCTCCTCGTTTTCACTCATGGCCTGACGGAAGCTCAACAGACGGTCACAGGTAGCGCGCCAGGCGGCGAGGTCCGAATAGGCGCTGATAAACCAACTGAAGTTCTCCTGGACATTGCCGAACGCCGAGTTGATCTGCATCAGCTCTCCCAGTTCGATCTTGCCGGCGAAGTAGCGCGGCGCGGCGACAATGAACGGGAAGATGATCGCGATCTGGCCATAACCGGCAGTGAAGAAGGTCAGGCGCTTGGACACCTTCATGATGTCCCAGAAGTTGTGCCAGACCTTGCTGAAACGGCTGCTAAGACGCTGGTTCTCGTTCTTCTCGCCGTCGTAAAGGGCAATGCTCTCGGCGTTCTCCCGGACTCGCACCATGGAGAAACGCAGGTCGGCTTCAAATCGTTGCTGTTGATTGTTGAGGCCGATCAAGCGACGCCCGATCAGGTGGGTCAGCCAACTGCCGACCGCCGCATACACCAGGGCGCACCAGAACATATAGCCGGGAATGGTGTAGCCCATGACCTCGATACTGCCGGATACACCCCAGAGAATGATGGAAAAGGACACCAGGCTGACCACGTTGCGGATCAACCCCAGGCCCAGGGACAAGGTGTTGGTGGTGAAACTGTTGAGGTCTTCGGAAATCCGCTGGTCGGGGTTGTCGGTGTAGCCACCCTGCTCCAGCTGGTAGTAGTTCTTGTTGCCCAGCCAACGGGCAAAGTGTCTTTCGGTCAGCCAGGCGCGCCAGCGGATGGTCAGCATCTGGGTCAGGTACAAGCGATATACCGCACCGAGAATAGCCACCGCAGCGATCCCGCAGAAATACAGGATCAGGCTCCAGAAGGCCGCCTCGTCCTTCTTCTGCAAGGCGTTGTAGAAGTCCTTGTACCAACTGTTGATCCATACCGAGATGGCGACACTGAACAGCGACAGACCAATCACCGCGACCAGCAGCAGCCAGGCCTTGCCCTTCTCTTCACTACGCCAGTAAGGGGTAATCATGGCCCAGACCCGGCGAAAAAACTGACCGCGCACAGCATCGTTGACCGCAGAGTACTCAGCGTTCTGATTCATCGTTGTGGCTCGATAGGGAGAAGGACAAGCGTTGAGCCGATCTTAGTAGATCGGCTCGCTTTTTCACGGTGTCCAGCGACATTCATTCAGTCGCGGTTCAGCGACGGACGGGACGCTTCTGCAGTTTGCGCTGCAAGGTACGGCGATGCATGCCCAGGGCCCGGGCAG
The DNA here is from genome assembly GCF_003732485.1 of Pseudomonas protegens. Classification (GTDB taxonomy): domain Bacteria; phylum Pseudomonadota; class Gammaproteobacteria; order Pseudomonadales; family Pseudomonadaceae; genus Aquipseudomonas; species Aquipseudomonas protegens_B. Next base: position 140,238 of record NZ_MOAK01000086.1, on the reverse strand, counting down.
TGGCGGAGATATTACCTTCGTGTTCGGTCAGCACGCGCTGGATGTGCTCCCATTGCAGACGGTCCACGGACATCGGGTTTTCCGGCACCAGGGTGTCCAGGTCCGCATGTTCGGAGAGCAGCGCGGCCAGCACATCATCGGCGTCCGCAGGTTTGCACAGGTAGTTGCAGGCGCCGCGCTTGATGGCCTCCACCGCCGTGGCGATGCTCGAATAACCGGTGAGGATCAGGACGCGCATTTCCGGGTCCAGCTCCAGCAGCTTGGGCAGCAGCACCAGCCCGGAGTCGCCATCCATCTTCAGGTCCAGCGCGGCGTAGTCCGGCAGATCCTGCTGGGCGATGGTCAGGCCCTCTTCCGCGGAACCTGCGGTACTGACGCGAAAGCCCCGGCGGCTCATGGCGCGTGCCATCACCCGGGTAAAGGTGGCGTCATCATCCACCAGCAACAAATGCGGCAGTTCTTCGCCTTCGACTTGGATCTCTTCACTCATGGTCGTCTCCTCGGGCGGCACGGGGCAGGCGCAGCTCGGTGAGCGTTCCGCCTTCCTCATGACTGTAGAGTTTCACTGAGCCACCGGCGCGGGTCACGCTGGCCTTGCTCAAAAACAGGCCCAGGCCGAAGCCTTTGCCCTTGGTGGTAAAAAACGGTTTGCCAATCTGCTCGGCGATGGCCAAGGGTACTCCGGCACCGTGGTCACGAATACTGATGGTGAGGTTTTCCGCGTCCCAGTCCAGGCGCACTTCCAAGCCTTCGGGGCAGGCATCGGCTGCATTGTTCAACAGGTTGAGCAAGGCCTGGGTCAGGTCCGGCGGCGGCGCCAGGCGCGGTACCGGCCCCTCACCCAGCAGGTGGAAACGATAGCTGGCTTCAGGGCGCATCAGGTGCCAGCGGTTCAAGGCCTCATCCAGCCACTGGGTGACTTCCTGCATTTCCACCGCCAGGCGGCGATTGGCCTCGGCGGCACGTACCAGCTGCTGCAGGGTTTCCTTGCACAGTTTGACCTGGTCCTGGAGCACGCTGAGGTCATCCTGCAACAGCGGATCGGGATGGTCCTGGCGCATTTCCTTGAGCAGTACGCTCATGGTCGCCAGCGGCGTACCCAACTCATGGGCGGCGCCGGCGGCTTGGGTTGCCACGGCCAGCAACTGCTGATCGCGCAGGCCCTCTTCACGGCGAATCGCCCGCAATTCTTCCTGACGGCGCAGCTCTTCGGCCATGCGTGCGGCGAAGAAGGTAATCACCGCCGCCGCCAGGGCAAAACTCAGCCACATGCCATAGACCTGCAGGTTTTCCCGGGCGATGGGGAAGGTCTGCAAGGGGTAGAACCGCGCCAGCAACAAGGTATAGAGGGTCAGGGCAATACCCGACAGCACCACCGAATAGCGCCAGGGCAGGGTCACGGCGGCGATCGTCAAAGGCACCAGGTAATAGGAGACGAAGGGGTTGGTAGAGCCACCGGAGAAATACAGCAGCACACTGTGGATAAACAGGTCGCAGGCCAGTTGCAGGGCATACTCCAGCTCCGTCACCGGCCACGAGGTGCGCAAGCGGATGGCGGTGAAGGCGCAGAGCACCATGGAAAACATCAGGGTGACGCCCAGTTGCAACCAGGGCAGCGGCAACAGCTCCAGCCAATAGGCGAGCCCCACCGAACCGGCCTGAGCAGCCAGAACCAGGGTACGAATGAAGGTCAGGCGCCAAAGGTTCTGACGGGTTGCAGACAACAATTTTACGGGGGCGAGCATGAGCTCTCCTGATGAGCGCTCCAGGGCAATCGGCGGGAGTATAACCAAGCAGCCACCGCCACAGGCAAAACTGCGGCAAAGCGTCACAGAAAAACAGTGGCAAGCTGCAAGCTTTGAGCTACAAGCGTATTGGCTGTCACTATGCAGCTTGCAGCTTGCGGCTTGAAACTTGCCGCAGCCTGACACTGTCTGAACGTTTCACGCAGGCTCTGAGCTGATCCTGCGGACCGCACTCAAGGAGTTTCCATGCAGCATTTCAGTCGCAGCCTCGCCCTTCTGGCCCTCAGCGCCGGCACCCTCACCAGTCTGCCCGCCCTGGCCGCCGATGAACTGCACTACAACCAGATTTCCCTGCGTGCCGAAGTCAGCCAGGAAGTGGCACGGGACCTGATGATCGTGACCCTCTACAGCGAATCGCAGAACAGCGACCCGGCCAAGCTCGCCGCAGAAATCACCACCACCATGAACAAGGCCCTGGGTCAGGCCCGCCAGGTCAAAGATGTGATGTTGCGCCAGGGCAGTCGCAACAGCTACCCGATCTACGACGGCAAGGGTCAGAAGATCACTGGTTGGCGCGAACGAGCCGAACTGCGCCTGGAAAGCTCCGACTTCGCCGCCCTGTCCAAGCTCACCGGTGAACTGCTGGGCGACCTGAAAATGGCCGGCATGGACTTCGCCATCGCCGACCCGACCCGCAAGGCCAGCGAAGATGCCCTGCTCAAGGACGCGGTCAAGGCGTTCAAGGCCCGTGCGCAACTGGCCACCGAAGCCCTGGGCGGCAAGGGATACAAGATCGTCAACCTGAACCTCAACAGCAACGGTTATCCACAGCCCTACCTGCGTGCACCGATGATGATGAAGGCCGCCAGCATGGATTCAGCACCAGTGACTCCGGAAGTCGAGGCCGGCACCAGCCAGGTCAGCATGACCGCCGACGGCGCCATCGAAGTGCTGATGCCGTAAACCTCTCCCAACGTCCCCCAACGGCGGTAACCTCCAGCGCAAAACGAGGTCACCGCCGTTTTTCGTGACCAGGCATTTCACCCCTCACCCGATGAACTCAGCTCAGGGTGGGTGCATTCGGCCACTGCGGTGATGCTAAAGTCACGCACCTCGGTATTGCGCCTGTCAGGCGTCATGGGTATCTGCCGGGTATACTGCTCCTTTCCTATAAGAGTCTCTCCAATGACCGCAGATCGCATCGGCGAACGCCTGCGTCGCTATCGCCGCGCCGCCAAGAAAACCCTGCGCCAAATTGCCAGTGAATCCGGGCTGACCGCCAGTTTCCTCTCCCAAGCGGAACGCAATCTCACCGGTGTCTCGATCTCCTCCCTGGTCAACATTGCCAAGTCGCTGAACGTTCCGCTGAACGCTCTGTTCGACCAGCCGACCCAGGCGCAACCCGACTCCCACGACGGCAAACGGGTGCGCTACACCATCGAAGGCCAGCCACTGGCCTACGAACGACTGTCCAGCTCCTTTCCCGGCAACCTGATCAACGCGGTGAAAATGAACATCCCGGTGGGCTATCAGTCGGAACTGATCTCCCATGATGGCTCCGAGTTTTCCTACGTTCTTTCGGGACAGATCGTCTACACCATCGAGGGTCACCAATATCCCCTTGGCGCCGGTGACTCGGTGCACTTCGACTCGACCAAGACCCACTGCCTGGCCAATGTCGGCAGCGGCCCGGCGGAAGTCCTGACTGTCACGACCATGGGTCTGTTCGACGACCATTCGGCGGCGTAAGCCCCACCCGCAGCCGCCTACCGAACCGTACAGGCACACCTGTGCGCAAGAGAAATGTTAGTCAGGCTTAATTTTCGTTGACCACGATTTCAGCATGACTTAATTTCGGCATCGGCGAATCGACAATCAACAACACAACAAGCGATCGCCATCGCCGCACAGGGTCCATGGGGCTGTATCCACGCCCCATAGAAAGGCGAGTTGCCACGGCCCATAAGGCCAATCCTCAGATATGCCCTAGAAAAAGAAAAAATGAGGTTTGCATGCGTAAGACCTTTCCGCTCCAGGTTTGGCAGACAGCGGGGCTGATCCTCGACACACGCCTGTCGCATGCCAGCAGCAACCTCCACAGTGACAACTTCACTGCGAGCCGCGACTTCAACACCGCCGACGATGTGCTGTCCTCCCGCCGTCGCCTGCAAGGTTCCGGGCAACCGTCTCCCACGGCCTCCCCCTTCCAATCGCCCTACGCCACCCGGTCAGCCGGATGCGTCGCAGATTTGCGCCAGCCCGAAAAGGCCTGGCGGCTCCAGCGCAAGCCCGTCGGCGCCCGCCCCATCGACGCACCAACCGGGGGCGCGACCAGCCCTGTTTGCCCCGTAAAAAAGCAATCCCTGCACCAGAAAAAACCAGCGCAAACGGTCAAATGCGTCAATATTTATACAAATGCGTCATTCGTGTACGTTCGTTCCACTCTTTGAGACTTGTGTCGGCCCTGCATCTTGCAATGGGTATGAGGGCTGCATAAGTATCGGCGGGTCGACTCACAAGGTCGCCCTCTACACCAAAAATGACAACAAATCATGAGGCCACCATGTTCAAAAAAGCAGTCCTTCCGTTTTTAGTCAGTGCCGGCTTGCTCGCCAGCGCCCCCTTCGCCCACGCGGCGACTAACCTGGTGTTCTGCTCTGAAGGGAGCCCGGCCGGTTTCGACCCTGGCCAGTACACCACCGGAACCGACTTCGACGCCTCAGCCGAAACCCTCTACAACCGCCTCAGCCAGTTCGAACGTGGCGGCACCGCAGTCATTCCTGGCCTGGCCACCAGCTGGGACATCTCGGACGACGGTCTGACCTACACCTTCCACCTGCGCGAAGGGGTCAAGTTCCACACCACGCCGTACTTCACCCCGACCCGTACCTTCAACGCCGACGACGTGCTGTTCACCTTCAACCGCATGATCGACAAGAACATGCCGTTCCGTAAGGCCTACCCGACCGAATTCCCGTACTTCACCGACATGGGGATGGACACCAACATCACCAAGGTCGAGAAAGTCGACGACAAGACCGTCAAGTTCACCCTGAAAACCGTTGATGCCGCGTTCATCCAGAACCTGGCCATGAGCTTTGCCTCCATCCAGTCCGCCGAGTACGCCGACAAGCTGCTCAAGGAAGGCAAGACGAGCGATATCAACCAGAAGCCGATCGGCACAGGGCCCTTCGTTTTCAAGAGCTACCAGAAAGATTCCAACATCCGCTACACCGGCAACAAGGACTACTGGAAGCCTGAAGACGTGAAGATCGACAACCTGATCTTCGCCATCACCACCGACCCATCGGTGCGCATCCAGAAACTGAAGAAGAACGAATGCCAGGTCACCCTCTTCCCGCGTCCGGCCGACCTGAAGGCGCTCAAGGAAGACAAGACGCTGAAAATGCCTGAACAGGCAGGCTTCAACCTGGGCTACATCGCCTACAACGTGATGCCGGTGCTCAAGGGCCGCACCGACGCCAACCCGCTGGCTGACCTCAAGGTTCGCCAGGCGCTGGACATGGCCGTCAACAAGCCGCAGATCATCGATTCGGTCTACCAGGGCGCCGGCCAGCTGGCGGTCAACGCCATGCCACCGACCCAGTGGTCCTACGACACCACCATCAAGGATGCCAAGTACGATCCGGAGAAAGCCAAGCAGCTGCTTAAGGAAGCCGGCGTCAAGGAAGGCACCCAGATCACCCTGTGGGCCATGCCGGTGCAGCGTCCGTACAACCCGAACGCCAAGCTGATGGCAGAGATGCTGCAGTCCGACTGGGCCAAGATCGGTCTCAAGGTCAACATCGTCAGCTACGAGTGGGGCGAGTACATCAAGCGCTCCAAAGGCGGCGAGAACCAGGCGATGATCATCGGCTGGAGCGGCGACAATGGTGACCCCGACAACTGGCTCGGCACCCTGTTCGGTTGCGATGCAATGAACGGCAACAACTTCTCGAAATGGTGCGACAAGCCTTACGACGCACTGATCAAGCAAGCCAAGGCCACCTCGGATGTGGCCAAACGCACCGAGCTGTACAAGCAGGCGCAACACATCCTCAAAGATGCTGTCCCGATGACACCTATCGCTCACTCGACGGTGTTCCAACCCATGCGCGCCAACGTGCAGGACTTCAAGATCAGCCCCTTTGGCTTGAACTCCTTCTACGGCGTAGGCATCGGCAAATAAGGTTCTGCAACGGCGACGTCCCTGACGTCGCCGTTGTTTTACCGCCCCCCTGAAAGCGTCCGGCCCTGGCGTCAAGTTTGCGTCCGTTTGTCCGTGATCTCTCGGATGTAGAGCCGATTTCTACCCGGCTTTCAGGCACAGCGCACAGGCGGCCCGGCCATCGACTCCCCACGTCGAGGCAAGGCAAAACCGCGTCTGTCGGTGGGCATTTGCTGCAGCCATGGTTTGGCATCAATGGCCTGTACAGGCTCCAGGAAGGAGCCAGGGTCCATTGATCATCACAACAAAAAATGGAGAAGGACCGTCATGCGTCATTCGTTGATTTTCTCGGCCCTGCTGGCCACCAGTTCAATCTGCAGCGCTGCCGACCGCAGCCTGGTGTTCTGTTCCGAAGGCAGCCCCGCAGGCTTTGACACCGCGCAGTACACCACCGCCACCGACAACGATGCCGCCGAGCCGCTGTACAACCGCCTGGTGGAATTCGAGAAAGGCGCAACCAACGTACTGCCGGCCCTGGCCAAGAGCTGGGACATTTCCGAGGACGGCCTCAAGTACAGCTTTCACCTGCGTGAAGGGGTTAAGTTCCACAGCACGCCCTACTTCAAGCCCAGCCGCGACCTCAATGCCGACGACGTGGTGTTCACCTTCAATCGCATGCTCGATGCCGAGCATCCGTTCCGTAAGGCCTATCCGACGGAGTTTCCCTACTTCAACGGCATGAGCCTGAACAAGAACATCGCCAAGGTCGAGAAAACCGATCCGCTGACCGTGGTCATGACCCTCAACACCGTGGACGCTGCATTCATCCAGAACCTGGCCATGAGCTTTGCCGCGATCCTCTCCGCCGAGTACGCCGAACAACTGCTCACGGCCGGTACTCCCAGCCAGATCAACCAGCAACCCGTCGGTACCGGGCCGTTCGTATTCCAGCGCTACCAGAAAGACTCGCAGATCCGCTACACCGCCAACACGCACTATTGGGACCCGAGCCGGGTCAAGCTCGACAGGCTGATCTTCGCCATCAACACCGATGCTTCGGTACGCGTGCAGAAGCTGCGCGCCGGCGAGTGCCAGGTGACCCTGCACCCGCGTCCCGCCGACATCGAGGCCCTGAAGAACGACACAAAGCTGCAGGTCATCGAGAAGCCCGGTTTCAACCTCGGCTACATCGCCTACAACGTGCAACACAAACCCTTCGACCGCCTCGAAGTGCGCCAGGCACTGGACATGGCGGTGAACAAGCACAGCATCCTCAATGCCGTGTACCAGGGCGCCGGCCAGTTGGCGGTGAACGCCATGCCGCCAACCCAGTGGTCCTACGACGAGACCATCAAGGACGCCGCCTACAACCCGCAAAAGGCCCGCGAGCTGCTCAAGGCTGCCGGGGTCAAGGAAGGCACGCAAATCACCCTCTGGGCCATGCCCGTGCAACGCCCCTACAACCCCAACGCCAAGCTGATGGCCGAAATGCTCCAGTCCGACTGGGCGAAGATCGGCCTCAAGGTGAAGATCGTCAGCTACGAATGGGGCGAATACATCAAGCGCACCAAGAACGGCGAGCACGACATCAGCCTGATCGGCTGGACCGGAGACAACGGTGACCCGGACAACTGGCTCGGCACCCTGTACAGCTGTGACGCCATCGGCGGCAACAACTACTCCATGTGGTGCGACCCGCAGTACGACAAGCTGATCAAGCAAGCCAAGGTCGTCACCGACCGTGAACAGCGCACCGAGCTCTATAAGCAGGCCCAGCAGTTGCTCAAGCAGCAAGTGCCGATCACGCCTGTGGCCCACTCGACGATCAACCAGCCGTTGAGTGCGAAAGTCGAGGGTTTCAAGGTCAGCCCCTTCGGCCGCAACTCCTTTTCAGGTGTCAGCCTAGCCCCATAACCGATGAGCCAGAACCCTGAGGGCGATTCTCGCCCTCACGCAGGCGCTTTGCCTGAATTCGGCGATTGAGCCGCGTGCAAACGTTTGCGATGCCATGAATGAGTTCCAAAAACCAGCCGGCCCAAAAAAACCGGCATCTAAAAAAGAAAACAAAGGAGCTTCACCCATGAAACTGAGCAGCAGCGCATTGTTAGCCTTGGCTATCAGTAGCATCACCGCCACGGCCTATGCGGAGAATGTCAGCCAGGACTTCGTCCCGACTGTACAGAACAGCACCAATGCCCAGGCGGAGGCCAAAGGCTTCATCGAAGGGCAAAGCCTGTCGGGCAGCACCCGCAACTGGTACGCCAACGAGCTGAAACGCCGTAATGACCGTTTTTCGTACCAACACAATGGCGTAGACACCTCGACCCCGCGCCGGATCAACTGGGTCCAGGGCACCATCCTCAACTACACCTCGGGTTTCACTGAAGGCACCGTAGGCGTCAGCACTGAAGTCGCGGCCTACAACGCCATTGCCCTGGATCGTGACCGCAAGGACATCGCCGGCAAGAACAACCGTACCCTGACCCACTCCGACGGCGATGCCGTAGGCCAGTGGAGCAAGCTGGGCCTGGCCAACGTCAAGTTCCGCGTGTCCAATACCACCCTGACCGCGGGCCGGCAGAACTTCAGCACACCGATCGTCGACGTCATCGGCAACCGTCCGCTGCCTTCGAGCTTTGAAGGGGTGAGCATCCACAGCGAAGAATTCAACAACCTGTCGTTCGACGCCGGCACCTTCGACCGGGTATCGCCACGGACCGAGCAGAGCCTGTCCAAGTTCAGCTCCGAGTACAACAGCAACGGTGCCGAAACCGATCGCGTGAGCCTGGTGGGCGCCAACTACCAGCCGCTGAAGAGCCTGAAGACCAGCCTCTTCGCCTCCAAGGTGGAAGACTTCTGGAACCAGTACTACTTCGGTGCCACCCATGAGCTGGGCGACAGCTCGGTGCTGAGCCTGACCACCGGCCTGAACTATTACAAGACCGTGGACACCGGCAAGAGAAAGATGGGCGAGATCGACAACGATACTTACTCCCTGTCCTTCGGACTGACCCACCAGGCCCACAGCCTGACCTTCTCGTACCAGGAAATTAACGGTAACGAGTACTTCGACTACCTGCACGAAACCAACGGCATCTACCTGGCCAACTCCCTGCTCTCGGACTTCAACGGCCCGAACGAGAAGTCCTTCCAGATCGCCTACGGCCTGAACATGGCCGAATACGGCGTGCCCGGCCTGAAGTTCAACCTCTACCAGGCGCGCGGCTGGGGCATCGACGGTACCCACTACAACGGCAACGCCTACAGCGGCGTAAAAGCCGACGGCACCGTCTACGGCGTACGCACCATGGACGGCGAACACCACTACGAATATGGCATCGGCGCGTCCTATGCGGTACAGAGCGGTCCGCTGAAAGCCACCGCGATCCGGGCGACCTACACCACTCACCGCGCCAGCGAGAACCAGGCTGACGGCAACATCAACGAGTTCCGCCTGGTCACCACCATCCCGTTCAATATTCTCTAACCCACCAGTTGAAGGGCGGATTCATGACGAGTCCGCCATTCAAGCTAATCTGGTTCAATTGATTGCAGAGGGTTCTTGATGAAAATGCTTCCCCTGAGAGCGGCCATGGGCGCCGCATTGCTGAGCGTCGCCATGGGCGCCGCAGCCAAACCCTTGGTGGTCTGTACCGAAGCCAGCCCGGAAGGCTTCGATATGGTCCAGTACACGACTGCAGTCACTGCCGACGCGGTGGCGGAAACCATCTTCAACCGCCTGGTGGACTTCAAGCCCGGCACCACCGACATCCAGCCCGCCCTGGCGGAGTCCTGGGAGATCAGCCCGGACGGCCTGCAATACACTTTCCACCTGCGCCAAGGCGTCAAGTTCCACACCACCGACTACTTCACCCCAACCCGCGACATGAATGCCGACGACGTGCTCTGGAGCTTCCAGCGTCAGCTGGACCCGAAGCACCCCTGGCATGACAAGTCCAGCGTCGGCTTTCCCTACTTCGAAAGCATGGGCTTCAAGGAACTGCTCAAAAGCGTCGAGAAGATTGACGACCACACCGTGGTCTTCACTCTGACCCGCCGTGAGGCCCCGTTCCTGGCCGACATCGCCATGGCCTTCTCTTCCATATTCCCGGCGGAATACGCCGACAAGCTGCTCAAGGAAGGCAAGACAGCCGACCTCAACAGCAAGCCCATCGGCACCGGCCCGTTCGTTTTCACGCGCTACGCCAAGGACGCCCAGGTACGTTTCAAGGCCAACCCGGACTACTTCCGGGGCAAGGCGCCGGCGGACCCGCTGGTGCTGGCAATTACCACCGATAACAACGTGCGCCTGCAGAAGCTCAAGGCCAACGAGTGCCAGATCGCCCTGTACCCCAAACCCGACGACATCCCCAGCATCAAGGCCGACGCCAACCTCAAGGTCGACGAGCTGGCCGCCATGACCACCGGCTACATCGCCATGAACACCACGCGCAAATACATGAGCGACGTGCGAGTGCGCAAAGCCATCGACATTGCCTTCGACAAGGAAGCCTACGTCAACAGCCTCTACGGCAAAGGCAACGCCCTGGTGGGTACCGGTCCTTATCCTCCGACCTTGCTGGGCTTCAACACCAGCCTGCAGAACCCGGCCCGGGACCTGGACAAGGCCCGCGCCCTGCTCAAGGAAGCCGGCGTGCCGGATGGCACGGTCATCACCCTGTTCACCCGCAATGGCGGTGGCCCGACCAACCCCAACCCTTTGCTTGGGGCCCAGATGATGCAGGCTGACCTGGCCAAGATCGGCCTCAAGCTCGACATCCGCGTCATGGAGTGGGGCGAGATGCTCAAGCGTGCGAAAAACGGCGAACACGATATGGTGTCGGCCGGCTGGGCGGGTGACAACGGCGATCCGGACAACTTCCTGACCCCGAACCTGAGTTGTGACGCCGCCAAGAACGGCGAAAACTACGCCCGCTGGTGCAACAAGGAGTTCCAGGACCTGATCGACCAGGCTCGTTCCGATGCTGAACCTGCCAAACGCGCAGAGCTCTATGAAAAAGCGTTGCTGATTTTCCAACAGGATCAACCGTGGATTCCCATGGCCTATCCGAAGATGTTCACCGCCATGCGCAAGAACGTCGAGGGTTACCACCAGAGCCCCCTGACCACCAACAACTTCGCGACCACCCAAGTGAAGTGATAAGAAACGCCCGCCGCCCTTGAACCCAAGGGTGGCGGGAACGCCTAACCGGCTGATTGAGGTACTTCAGAAGATGTTTAGTTTTATTGCCCGCCGTGTGGGGTTGTTGATCCCCACATTCTTCGGCATCACCTTGCTGACCTTCGCCTTGATACGCATGATTCCCGGCGACCCCGTGGAAGTCATGATGGGCGAACGTCGGGTCGACCCCGAGATGCATGCCCAGGCAATGGAACGCCTTGGATTGAATAAACCGCTGTATGCCCAGTACCTGGACTACATCGGCAAGCTCGCCCACGGTGACCTGGGCGAATCCCTGCGCACCCGCACCAGTGTGTGGAGCGAATTCACTTCGCTGTTCCCCGCGACCCTGGAACTGTCCATGGCCGCCCTGCTGTTCGCCGGCGTCCTCGGGCTGCTGGCCGGGGTGATCGCCGCCCTCAAGCGAGGGTCCCTGTTCGACCATGGAGTCATGGGCATCTCCCTCGCGGGCTATTCGATGCCGATCTTCTGGTGGGGCCTGATCCTGATCATGTTCTTCTCGGTAAGCCTGGGCTGGACTCCGGTATCCGGGCGGATCGACCTGCTCTATGACATCGAGCCCAAGACCGGTTTCATGCTCATCGATACCCTGCTGGCCGAAGACACCAGTGCCTTCTTCGATGCCCTGCACCACCTGATTCTGCCGGCCATTGTCCTGGGCACCATTCCCCTGGCCGTGATCGCGCGGATGACCCGCTCCTCGATGCTCGAAGTGCTGCGTGAAGACTACATCCGTACCGCCAAGGCCAAGGGCCTGTCGCCGGCCCGGGTGGTATTCGTCCACGGCCTGCGCAACGCACTGATTCCGGTGCTCACGGTGGTTGGCCTGCAAGTCGGCACCCTGCTGGCCGGCGCCGTGCTGACCGAGACCATCTTCTCCTGGCCAGGTATCGGCAAGTGGCTGATCGAAGCCATCGGCGCCCGGGACTATCCCGTGGTGCAGAACGGCATCCTGCTGATCGCCTGCCTGGTGATCATGGTCAACTTCGTGGTGGACATCCTCTACGGCTTTGCCAACCCACGCATCCGTCACCAGCGCTGAGATCAAGACTAATGAGCACTCCAACTTCCTCAGTAGCAGTCGATCAAAGCCTGCTCTACCCGTCCGTCTACAAAGAATTCTGGCAGCACTTCTCCCGCAACAAGGGCGCGGTGGCCGGCCTGCTGTTCATGCTGCTGATTGTGTTCTGCGCACTGTTCGCGCCCTGGGTGGCGCCGCACAACCCCAGCGAGCAGTATCGCGACTTCCTGCTGACCCCTCCGGCCTGGCTCGAAGGCGGGCAGATGCAGTTCCTGCTGGGCACCGATGAACTGGGCCGCGACCTGCTGTCGCGACTGATCCAGGGCTCGCGGCTGTCGCTGCTGATCGGCTTGTCATCGGTGGTGATGTCGCTGATCCCGGGCATCCTCCTGGGCCTGTTCGCCGGTTTCTTCCCGCGTTTGCTGGGCCCGACCATCATGCGCCTGATGGACATCATGCTGGCTCTGCCATCGCTGCTGCTGGCCGTGGCCATCGTCGCCATCCTCGGCCCAGGCCTGATCAACACCGTGATCGCCATTGCCGTGGTGTCCCTGCCGTCCTATGTGCGCCTGACCCGTGCCGCGGTGATGGGCGAACTGAACCGCGACTATGTGACCGCAGCACGCCTGGCCGGTGCCGGCCTGCCGCGCCTGATGTTCATCACCGTGCTGCCCAATTGCATGGCACCACTGATCGTCCAGGCCACCTTGAGCTTCTCCTCGGCGATCCTCGACGCCGCCGCCCTGGGCTTCCTCGGGCTGGGCGTGCAACCGCCGACTCCGGAGTGGGGCACCATGCTGGCCTCGGCCCGGGACTACATCGAACGTGCCTGGTGGGTCGTGAGCCTGCCGGGCCTGACCATTTTGCTCAGCGTGCTGGCAATCAACCTGATGGGCGACGGCCTGCGCGATGCGCTGGACCCGAAACTCAAGAACGCCGCCTGAGGAGATTCCCATGTCACTGCTAGAAATCAAGAATCTCAACGTACGCTTCGGCGATGCCACGGCGGTGCCGGTGGTCGATGGCCTCGACCTCAAGGTCGACAAGGGCGAAGTCCTGGCCATCGTCGGCGAGTCCGGCTCCGGCAAATCGGTGACCATGATGGCGCTGATGGGGCTGATCGAGCACCCCGGTATCGTCACCGCCGACGCCCTCAGCTTCGACGGCCGCGACATGCTCAAGCTCAGCGCTCGCCAGCGCCGGCAGATCGTCGGCAAGGACCTGGCCATGGTCTTCCAGGACCCGATGACCGCGCTGAACCCGAGTTACACCGTGGGCTTCCAGATCGAGGAAGTGCTGCGCCTGCACCTGAAAATGTCCAGCAAGGCCGCGCGCAAGCGCGCCATCGAACTGCTGGAAAAGGTCGAGATCCCCGGCGCGGCCAGCCGCATGGACGCCTACCCGCACCAGCTGTCCGGCGGCATGAGCCAACGGGTGGCGATCGCCATGGCGATTGCCGGCGAGCCCAAGTTGCTGATCGCCGACGAACCCACCACCGCCCTGGACGTGACCATCCAGGCGCAGATCATGGACCTGCTGCTCAACCTGCAGAAAGAACAGAACATGGGCCTGGTGCTGATCACCCACGACCTCGCCGTAGTGGCCGAAACCGCCCAGCGCGTATGCGTGATGTACGCCGGGCAAGCCGTGGAAGTCGGCCAGGTGCCGGAGCTGTTCGACATCCCCGCGCACCCCTACAGCGAAGCGCTGCTGGCGGCGATTCCCGAGCACAGCCTGGGCGCCACCCGCCTCTCGACTCTGCCCGGTATCGTCCCCGGGCGTTACGACCGACCACAGGGCTGCCTGCTGTCACCGCGCTGTCCCTACGCCCAGGACAACTGCCGTCAGCAGCGTCCGAGCCTCGATCAAAAAGCCGCCAGCCTGGTGCGCTGCTTCTACCCGCTGAATCAGGAGGTGGCGTAATGGCCGTCGTTCTTACCGCCCGCGACCTGACCCGTCACTACGAAGTGTCCCGTGGCCTGTTCAAGGGCCATGCCACCGTGCGCGCCCTCAACGGCGTGTCCTTTGAACTGGAAGCCGGCAAGACCCTGGCCGTGGTCGGCGAGTCCGGCTGCGGCAAGTCCACCCTGGCCCGGGCCCTGACCCTGATCGAGGAACCCTCCTCGGGCTCGCTGAAAATTGCCGGCCAGGAAGTCGCCGGCGCCGACAAGGCCCAGCGCAAGCAACTGCGCAAAGACGTGCAGATGGTGTTCCAGAGCCCCTATGCCTCGCTCAACCCACGGCAGAAGATCGGTGATCAACTGGCCGAGCCGCTCTTGATCAACACCAAGCTGTCCGCCGCCGAACGCCGGGAGAAAGTCCAGGCGATGATGAAGCAGGTGGGCCTGCGCCCCGAGCACTACCAGCGCTACCCGCACATGTTCTCCGGTGGTCAGCGCCAGCGCATCGCCCTGGCCCGGGCGATGATGCTGCAACCCAAGGTGCTGGTGGCGGATGAGCCGACCTCGGCCCTGGACGTGTCGATCCAGGCCCAGGTGCTGAACCTGTTCATGGACCTGCAGCAGGAGTTCAACACCGCCTATGTGTTCATCTCCCACAACCTGGCGGTGGTGCGTCACGTCGCCGACCAGGTGCTGGTGATGTACCTCGGCCGCCCGGTGGAAATGGGCCCCAAGGAGGACATCTACACCCGTCCCCTGCATCCCTACACCCAGGCGCTGCTGTCGGCGACCCCAACCATCCACCCGGACCCGGACAAACCGAAGATCAAGATCGTCGGCGAACTGCCCAACCCACTGAACCCGCCGTCGGGCTGCGCCTTCCACAAGCGCTGCCCCTACGCCACCGAGCGTTGCAGCACTGACGAGCCGGCCCTGCGCCAGCTCGACAGCCGCCAGGTGGCTTGCCACTACGCCGAGCAGTTTGTCGTTTAAGCGGACATGAAAAAGGCGCTCCCGAAACGGTCCGGGAGCGCCTGTACAGTGTTCCACCCGCCCCTGGCAACGGATTGCGCATCAGTCCGTCGCCAGGGGTTTTCTTTTAACTCTGGCTGTCGCCATCGTCGTCATCGTCGGTGGTCTGATCGTCATCGCCCGAACTGCCCCCCTGCCCTTCATCCCCCGGCTCCGACTCGGACTTGGC
>NZ_MOAK01000086.1:120010-124943 GCF_003732485.1 Pseudomonas protegens | reverse complement strand
AAGCAGATTGTGAGCCCAGGCCGCCGAGGTTCCGAGCGACAGCATCACCAGCACTTTGATCAGCAACAACGTGCGTTGGAAAATGTTCATAGCCGATTCCATCCTTCCCAGGTGAATCATCGAAGGCTGCGCCCAACCTTGCGAAGGTCACAGCACTGTCTGAAACCTAGTCCCGATATCCCGGCTTTTCCAGATAGCAGGCTATCGATAGCCAAACCTGCCGGGCCCTTCCGACTAACGGCGCTCCCTGAAATACACCACAACCCGCAGGAGCCGGCTTGCCGGCGAAGAGGCCCGCAAGCCATGCACCGCCGCGTCCGCCGCCTTCGCTGGCAAGCCAGCTCCTACGGGGCGGCGGGCCTATCCGGCGCGCAACAAAAAGCCCCGCTGTCTGCACAGCGGGGCTTGGGGTGTCACAGGCGAGCTTAGTGGTGTTCGCGGGTAGCGCGGAATTTCACGTCCGGCCAGCGCTCTTCCATCAGCGCCAGGTTGACCCGGGTCGGCGCCAGGTAAGTCAGGTGACCGCCGCCGTCCAACGCCAGGTTTTCCACCGCCTTGTTGGAAAACTCTTCCAGCTTCTTCTTGTCGCTGCATTCGATCCAACGGGCAGACCACACGGTGATCGGCTCATAGGAGCACTCCACCTTGTATTCCTCCTTCAGGCGGCTGGCCACCACATCGAACTGCAGCACACCCACGGCGCCGAGGATGATGTCGTTGCTGCGCTCGGGGAAGAACACCTGGGTCGCGCCTTCTTCGGCCAGCTGTTGCAGGCCCTGGCGCAGTTGCTTGGACTTGAGCGGGTCCTTCAGGCGCACGCGGCGGAAGAGTTCCGGGGCGAAGTGCGGGATACCGGTGAAGCCCAGGGCCTCGCCTTCGGTGAAGGTGTCGCCGATCTGGATGGTGCCGTGGTTGTGCAGGCCGATGATATCGCCGGCATAGGCCTCTTCCAGTTGCTCACGCTCGGAGGAGAAGAAGGTCAGGGCGTCGCCGATGCGCACGTCCTTGCCGGTACGCACGTGGCGCATCTTCATGCCCTTCTCGTACTTGCCCGAGCAAATGCGCATGAAGGCGATACGGTCGCGGTGCTTGGGGTCCATGTTCGCCTGGATCTTGAACACGAAACCGCTGAATTTTTCTTCCTGGGGCGCCACGGCGCGCTCGTTGGCTTCACGGGGCAGCGGCAGCGGCGCCCAGTCCACCACGGCGTCGAGTACGTGATCGACACCGAAGTTGCCCAGGGCGGTACCGAAGAACACCGGAGTCAGATGACCGTCGAGGAACTCCTGCTGGTTGAACTCGTGGCAGGCCCCCTGCACCAGCTCCAACTGCTCGATGAAACGCTCGTACTCGTCACCCAGGTGGGCCCGGGCTTCGTCGGAGTCGAGTTTCTCGATGATCTTGGTTTCGGTGCGTTCGTGGCCGTGGCCCGGGGTGTAGACGATGATGTAGTCGCCTGCCAGGTGGTACACGCCCTTGAAGTCGCGGTAGCAACCGATCGGCCAGGTGATGGGCGCGGCCTTGATCTTCAGCACCGCTTCGATTTCATCCAGCAGCTCGATCGGGTCGCGAATGTCGCGGTCGAGTTTGTTGATGAAACTGACGATGGGGGTATCCCGCAGGCGGCAGACGTCCATCAGGGCGATGGTCCGTGGCTCAACGCCCTTACCGCCGTCGAGCACCATCAGCGCCGAGTCCACTGCGGTCAGGGTGCGGTAGGTGTCTTCCGAGAAGTCTTCGTGGCCGGGGGTGTCCAGCAGGTTGATCATGTGTTCGCGATAGGGGAACTGCATGACCGACGTGGTAATGGAAATACCCCGCTGCTTCTCCATCTCCATCCAGTCGGAAGTGGCGTGGCGATCGGACTTACGCGATTTGACGGTGCCCGCCACCGCAATCGCCTTGCCCATCAGCAAGAGCTTTTCGGTGATGGTGGTCTTACCCGCATCCGGGTGGGAAATAATGGCGAAAGTGCGGCGTTTCGCGACTTCGGCGGCCTGTTGGGTCATGGGAAATCGCCTGGCGGTGATCAAAAAAGGGCGCAGATTATAGCCCAGACATAGCCTTGCGGGCCACAGCTCCCCCCGTCGCCCCGGCGACCGGACGGCAGATTAACGGTGGCTAAATGCTGCCAAGTATGGAACCTTTTAAAACGTGGAGACGTCCACTCCCCTGTCACGCGCTGTCGTCAGGGGCTGAAATATCAGCAAGTTAGCTTGACGAAGCTGCGCTCATGGCTCGTTCACCCGCCGCTCTGCCGGCGCTCGACGAGCTGCTTTTCGCGCGTACTTTCCCGGCAGCCAGGAATGGCCTTGCCACACGGGAAAGTGCCCGCCGACCGACAAAAAGGAGTCCGCCTGTGGCTATTCGCTATGGCAAAGGGCTGATAGGAGGCGCTGCGGTAATCGCCCTCCTGGCCCTGCTGGTCCACTGGATCGGCATCACTACGATCGAACACTACCGCGACGATCTGTTGTTCTACCTGCAAGCTCATCTGTTCCTGGTCCTGGCATCAATGCTTGCCGCACTGCTGGTGGGCATCCCCGCCGGCATTTTCCTCAGCCGCCCGAGCATGGTCGGGCGCGCCGAACGCTTCATGCAAGTGTTCAACATCGGTAACACCGTCCCCCCCCTGGCCGTCCTGGCCATCGCCCTGGGGATTCTCGGCATCGGCAGTGGCCCGGCCATCTTCGCTCTGTTCCTCGCCTCCTTGCTGCCCATCGTGCGCAACACCTATGAAGGCCTGAAAAACGTCCAGGGTTCCCTCAAGGAAGCGGCGGTCGGCATCGGCATGACGCCACGCCAGGTGCTGTGGAAAGTCGAATTGCCCAATGCCGTACCGATCATCATCGGCGGCGTGCGAGTGGCCCTGGCGATCAACGTCGGCACCGCGCCCCTGGCCTTCCTGATCGGCGCCAACAGCCTGGGCAGTCTGATCTTCCCCGGCATCGCCCTGAACAACCAGCCGCAACTGCTGCTCGGCGCCGCTTGCACCGCGCTGCTGGCCTTGCTCCTCGACGGCCTGGTGACCCTGGCCAGCCGCCTTTGGCTGGAACGTGGTCTGCGCCCGTCTTAAGCCCGTCAGAGCCAAGGAACCGACATGAAGAAATTAAGCCTGATACTCGGCTGCGCCCTGCTTTTCAGCACAGTGGCCCACGCCGCGGAAAAACCGTTGATCCGCATCGGCGCCCGGGTCTTCACCGAACAGACCCTGCTGGCGGAAATCACCTCCCAATACCTGCGCAGCAAGGGTTACGACACCCGCGTTACCGGCGGCCTGGGGAGCAACCTGGCCCGCAGTGCCCAGGAAAGCGGACAGCTGGACCTGATCTGGGAATACACCGGGGTCTCGCTGGTGGCCTACAACCACATCGACGAGAAACTCGACAGCGAACAGTCCTACGCCCGAGTGAAAGAACTCGACGCGAAAAAAGGCCTGGTCTGGTTGTCGCCGTCCAAGTTCAGCAATACCTACGCCCTGGCCCTGCCGGAGAACGTGGCCCGGGAACACCCCCAGATCAACAGCATCAGCGACCTGACCCAGGCCCTGGCCGAAAACACCAAGGAAAACCGCCTGGTGGCCCTGGACACCGAGTTCGCCAACCGCTCCGACGGCATGGCCGGGATGGTCAAGCTGTATGACATGGCCCTGACCCGCAAGAACACCCGGCAGATGGACGCCGGCCTGGTCTACACCGCCCTGCGCAATGGCCAGGTGTTTGCCGGTCTGGTGTACACCACCGACGGGCGCCTCAACGCCTTCAAGCTCAAATTGCTGGAAGACGACAAGCACTACTTCCCGGACTACACCGCAGCGCCCGTGGTGCGCCAGGTCTATCTCGACGCCCACCCGCAACTGGCCACCGACCTCAAGCCACTGGCAGCCCTGTTCGACGACGAAACCATGCGCCAGTTGAATGCGCGGGTCGATGTCGACCATGAAAGCCCATCCGCCGTGGCCGCAGATTTCCTGCGCCAGCACCCGATCAATTAAAGAGGAGAAGACATGGAATTCCTGAACGCCTTTTCCCATCTCGATTGGGCCCAGGTCCTGCACCTGACCTGGCAGCACATCACCCTGGTGGGCATCGCCGTCACCCTGGCCATCGTCTTCGGCGTGCCCCTGGGCGTGCTGATGACCCGCTTCCCGACCCTTGCCGGCCCGCTGCAGGCCAGCGCCACCGTGCTGCTGACCATTCCATCCATTGCCCTGTTCGGCCTGCTGCTGCCGTTCTACTCCAAGTTCGGCCAGGGCCTGGGCCCGCTGCCGGCCATCACCGCGGTGTTCCTCTATTCCCTGCTGCCGATCATGCGCAACACCTACCTGGCGCTGACCGGCGTCGAACCGGGCATTCGTGAAGCCGCCCGAGGCATCGGCATGACCTTCGGCCAGCGCCTGCGCATGGTCGAGTTGCCGATCGCGGTGCCGGTGATCCTCGCCGGGGTACGCACCGCCGTGGTGATGAACATTGGCGTCATGACCATCGCCGCCACCATCGGCGCCGGCGGCCTGGGCGTACTCATTCTTGCTTCCATCAGCCGCAGCGACATGACGATGCTGATCGTCGGCGCCGTGCTGGTCAGTCTCCTGGCCATCTTCGCCGACCTGCTTCTGCAATGGCTGCAACGCTCGCTGACTCCAAAAGGACTCCTGAAATGATCGAACTTCAAAACCTGACCAAGACCTTTCGCAGCAACGGCAAGGATGTCAAAGCCGTCGACTCGGTAAGCCTGACCGTCAATGAAGGCGAGATCTGCGTGTTCCTCGGGCCCTCCGGCTGCGGCAAGAGCACCACGCTGAAAATGATCAACCGCCTGATCATGCCCACCTCGGGCAAGGTGCTGATCAATGGCGAGGACACCACCGGCCTGGACGAAGTGACCCTGCGCCGCAACATCGGCTACGTGATCCAGCAGATCGGCCTGTTCCCCA
>NZ_MOAK01000086.1:110233-119954 GCF_003732485.1 Pseudomonas protegens | reverse complement strand
AAGCAGAAATGCCACGACCGGGCCCGCGAGCTGATGAGCATGATCAAGCTCGAACCCAAGCAGTACCTGCATCGCTACCCACGGGAACTGTCCGGTGGCCAGCAACAGCGCATCGGGGTGATCCGCGCCCTGGCGGCGGACGCTCCGCTGCTGCTGATGGATGAACCCTTCGGCGCGGTGGACCCGATCAACCGCGAGATGATCCAGAATGAGTTCTTCGAGATGCAGCGGGCGCTGAACAAGACCGTGATCATGGTCAGCCACGACATCGACGAAGCCATCAAGCTGGGGGACAAGATCGCCATCTTCCGCGCCGGCAAGCTGCTGCAGATCGACCACCCGGACACTCTGCTGGCGCACCCGGCGGACGACTTCGTCAGCAACTTCGTCGGCCAGGACAGCACCTTGAAACGCCTGTTGCTGGTCAAGGCCGAAGACGCCGCAGACAACGCCCCGTCCGTCAGCCCGGAAACCCCGGTAGCCGACGCCCTGGAACTGATGGACGAACACGACCGGCGCTACGTGGTGGTGACCTGTGCCGAGAACAAGGCTCTGGGTTATGTACGTCGTCGCGACCTGCACCGTCAGACCGGCACCTGCGCCCAGTTCCTGCGGGAGTTCAACGCTACAGCCGCCTACGACGAACACCTGCGGATTCTTCTGTCGCGCATGTACGAGTTCAACCGCTCGTGGTTGCCGGTAATGGATGCCGAACGGGTATTCCTTGGGGAAGTGACCCAGGAATCCATTGCTGCCTACCTGAGCTCGGGGCGCTCACGCGGGGCCAAGACCAGCATCGTCTCCCCCGCGCAAACCGCCTCTGCCTGATAGATACAGCACGCCCGCCGTAGAAGCTGGCTTGCCAGCGAAGGCACCCGCCAGAACGGCACAAGGTTCGAGGGATTCTTCGCCGGCAAGCCGGCTCCTACATCGCCAGCACGGCTCCGGCAGGGAGCGGTAAGAAATATGAACACTCGCCCCTGTCGCAACCACTTCAAGCAGTGGCCAGAATGGCCAAAACAACCCTCTGACGAGGTGTTTCGCAGGCAACGTCGCCGATGTTGAAGCCTTCGTTGTTTACAGCGATCAGGTGGACAAAGGCGGCGAACGTGCAGGTATTTTTAACACCCTGGAATTCTTCGGGAACATCTTCCGGTCATCTGTGTCGTCTACAAAGACAGGTGTCGATTACGCACGTCAGACAAGTGCAAAAACGCGACATTTTTTGTTGATCTCAGCCCCCTCACCGCCTAAAGTTCGCGCCGAACGTCCATGCTGGAAACGATCCATCCGGCTCAAGTACTGACGACGAGACAGCAAGGCCAAGGGCAGATTTCCCATGGCCTTTTTGCTTTCGGCGACATGCCTTGGGAAGTAGGCGAACCAAAGTGGGGATACGGAGGACGTTCATTTGCACCCATTGATTTCTAACGTTTGCCAGTAGGAGCTCCCAACGCATGTCGATTAACGTCGAAGACTATTTTGCGCGCGAAACCTTTCAGAAAATGAAGGCCTTCGCCGACCAGCAAGAAACCCCGTTCGTGGTCATCGACACCCAGATGATCTCCCAGGCCTACGACGACCTGCGCGCCGGTTTCGAATTCGCCAAGGTCTACTACGCGGTCAAGGCCAACCCGGCCGTCGAAATCATCGACCTGCTGCACGAAAAAGGCTCCAGCTTCGACATCGCTTCGATCTACGAGCTGGACAAGGTGCTGGGCCGTGGCGTCAACCCGGCCAATATCAGCTACGGCAACACCATCAAGAAGTCCAAGGACATCCGCTACTTCTATGACAAGGGCGTGCGCCTGTATGCCACCGACTCCGAAGCCGACCTGCGCAACATCGCCAAGGCCGCCCCAGGTTCGAAAGTCTACGTGCGCATCCTCACCGAAGGTTCCACCACCGCCGACTGGCCACTGTCGCGCAAATTCGGCTGCCAGACCGACATGGCCATGGACCTGTTGATCCTCGCCCGCGACCTGGGCCTGGTGCCTTACGGTGTGTCGTTCCACGTGGGTTCGCAACAGCGCGACATCAGCGTCTGGGACGCCGCCATTGCCAAGGTCAAGGTGATCTTCGAGCGCCTCAAGGAAGAAGACGGCATCGAACTCAAGCTGATCAACATGGGTGGCGGTTTCCCGGCCAACTACATCACCCGCACCAACAGCCTGGAAACCTATGCCGAGGAAATCATCCGTTTCCTCAAGGAAGACTTCGGTGACGAGCTGCCGGAAATCATCCTCGAGCCAGGCCGTTCGCTGATCGCCAACGCCGGCATCCTGGTCAGCGAAGTGGTACTGGTGGCACGCAAATCCCGCACCGCCGTCGAGCGCTGGGTGTACACCGACGTGGGCAAGTTCTCCGGCCTGATCGAAACCATGGACGAGTCCATCAAGTTCCCGATCTGGACCGAGAAGAAAGGTGAAGTGGAAGAAGTGGTGATCGCCGGCCCGACCTGCGACAGCGCCGACATCATGTACGAGAACTACAAGTACGGCCTGCCGCTGAACCTGGCCATCGGCGACCGCCTGTACTGGCTGTCCACCGGCGCCTACACCACCAGCTACAGCGCGGTGGAATTCAACGGTTTCCCGCCGCTGAAGGCCTTCTACGTTTAAGGACGGCAGCTAGCTGCAAGAAAAAGCCCATGACTTGTCATGGGCTTTTTTGTATCCGAATACACATCCCTCCCTGTAGGAGCGAGCTTGCTCGCGAAACGCAGACGCCCCATTGCCTGGGTCTGGCCTCTTCGCTGGCAAGCCAGCTCCTACAGCTCATTGCGGTGCGTCGCCCAGCTCCACCGCCCGCCGCTGATAGGCCTGGGCCAGTTCGCGAATCTCGGGGTGCGTGGCCTTGAGCAACGCGGCGCAAGCCACCCGCAGGAAATTCAAATTGCCGCCAGCCAGGGCCTGCTGCAGCCAATCCACGGCTTCTTCGATGCGCCCGGCATCCGCCAGCACTGCCGCATGGCTGAACTGCCCACGAAAATCCCCGCCTTCGGCCGAGCGCCGGTACCAGTCCCGCGCCGCTTCAAGGTCGGCCTGGCACACCAGCCCTTCCTCCAGGTAGCGCCCCAGCAGGTTCATCGATTTGGCATGGCCAAGGTCCGCCGCACGACGGTAGCAGGCCAGGGCCAAGGCATGGTTCTGCGCCACACCACGACCAGTGGCCAGGAGGTTGGCGTAGTTGTACAACCCCCAATCCAGCCCCGCTTCTGCAGTCAGGCGATAGTGCCCTGCAGCGCGGGCGGCATCCGCCGGGCAACCCCAGCCGTGCTCATGGCAGCGCCCGAGCATGTTGCGCGCCATCAGGTGCCCACGCTGTGCGGCGATCTCGAACCAGCGCACCGCCAGGGGTTGATCCTGCTGGATGCCGCGACCGTCGAGGAGGATCTGCCCCAGCAGCGCCTGAGCCTCCAGCATGCCCTCGGAAGCGGCGACCAGCACCGCCTGGGCCGCACGGGCCGGGCTCTGCTGGAGCATGGCGCTCAATTGGGCGCCGTCGAGGATTTCCTCGCGGCGAAGTTGAAATGTCACCGCTTACACCTCGACCCAGCGACGCAGCAGGTTGTGATAGGTGCCGGTCAGGCGGATCAGCGAAGGGTGCTCGGGCACGTCCCGGGTCAGCTCCTGGATCGCCCCGTCCATCTCGAACAGCAAGGCCCGCTGGCTATCTTCGCGCACCAGGCTCTGGGTCCAGAAGAAAGAGGCATAGCGCGCGCCGCGGGTCACCGGGTTGACCTTGTGCAGGCTGGTGCCGGGGTACAGCACCATGTCCCCCGCCGGTAGCTTGACCCGCTGCAGGCCGTAGGTGTCATGGATCTCCAGCTCGCCGCCGTCGTAATCCTCGGGATCGCTGAAGAACAGGGTCGACGACAGGTCCGTGCGCACCCGCTCCGGGCTGCCCTTGGGTTGGCGCACGGCGTTGTCGATGTGGAAGTCGAAGCTGCCGCCGGCGGTGTAGCAATTGATCAAGGGTGGAAACACCTTGTGCGGCAAGGCGGCAGACATGAACAAGGGGTTCTGCCACAGGCGATCAAGCATCGCCGCACCGATCTCCTGAGCCAGTGGATGGCCCTCGGGCAACTGCAGGTTGTGCTTGGCCTTGGCCGACTGGTACCCGGCGGTGATCTTGCCGTCCGCCCAGTCCGCCTGCTCCAGGGCTTCACGGATACGCCCCACTTCATCACGGGTGAACACGCCGGGGATATGCAGCAACATGGCCAGGTACCTGAGCAGCGAAAGAGCGCCAATGATATTGATTCTTATTGCCTATGTAAAACCCGACAGACGAATGAGAGCGCAAAAACCGTAAGGATAAATTGTAAAGAATGTAAATTCAGTGCGAATAGTAATGTTTCGCAATTGATAACAATTGTTTCTTTCCCCTATATTCCGCGGCCTCAAATCCTTGGGGAGGGGAATCACCATGTCACGCCAACAACCACCATCCGCTGTCAGTTCACCACGCCTGCTGGCGTCTGCAATTGGCGTGGCGATCACTGCCGGTTCCGCGGGCCATATGGTCCAGGCCGCTGAAGACACCCAGCAAAAGACCTCTGGCAAAGCCATTGCCCTGGAAGCCACCAGCATTACCGGTGAGGCCCAGGACAGCACGTCCTACCAGGTGGAAAAGGCTTCCTCGCAGAAATACACCGCGCCACTGGTGGATACACCGCGCTCGGTCACCGTGGTTCCCCAGCAAGTCCTCAAGGACACCGCTGCCACCTCCCTGCAAGACGCACTGCGTACGGTACCGGGCATCACCTTCGGCGCCGGTGAGGGTGGCAACCCTCAAGGTGACCGTCCGTTCATTCGTGGTTTCGACGCCCAGGGCGACACCTATCTCGACGGCGTGCGTGACACCGGTGGCCAGAGCCGCGAGATCTTCGATATCGAAACCATCGAAGTGAGCAAAGGTCCGAACTCCGCCTTTGGCGGACGCGGCTCTGCGGGCGGCAGCCTGAACCTGACCAGCAAGATGCCCAAGCAACAGGACTTCCTCAACGGCGGTTTCACCTATGGTTCCGACCAGACCCGGCGCTACACCCTGGACGTCAACCGTCAGTTCCTCGAAGGTGCGGCCTTCCGTCTGAACCTGATGAGCCACGAACAGAATGTGGCTGGTCGCGACGCCGTCAATTACGACCGTTGGGGCGTGGCGCCATCGCTGACCTTCGGCCTGGGCACCCCGACCCGGGTCAACCTCAGCTACTACCACATGGAAAGCGACGACCTGCCGGATTCGGGCATCCCCTACGGCTACAGTTCCGCGAGCGCCACGGCCCATGGTCACGACAAACCCACCGACGGCGGCGACAGCAGCAACTTCTACGGTTTGAAGGACCGCGACTTCCGCAAGACCCGCGCAGACATCAGCACCTTCTCCATCGAACACGACCTGAGCGACACCATGACGCTCAAGAACACTCTGCGTCACGGCAGCACCGGGCAGGACTATGTCCTCACCCAGCCGGACGACAGCAAGTTCAACGTCAACCGCTACGGCACCGTATGGCGTCGCGCCAACAGCCGCGTCTCGACCACGGAAACCACCACCAACCAGACCGATCTGTTTGGCGAATTCCATGCACTGGGCTTCAAGCACAATTACTCCACCGGGCTTGAGTTCACGGGCGAAGAAACTCGTGTCAGCAGCTATACCGTCAGCCCCAACAGCAACCCGACCTGTACCGCGAACAAAGTGGGCAACAGCGGCGGCAGTTGCACCTCACTGGGCAATCCGAACCCGGACGACGCCTGGACCGGCAGCGTTGCACGCAACTACAACGGCACCAACACCAAGGCCACCAGCCGCGCCGCCTACGTCTTCGACACCATCGAGCTGGACCCGCAATGGTTGTTGAACGTGGGCCTGCGCTACGACACCTTCGACACCGTGGCCAACACCAACGCTGTAGCTACTCCTACGGTCAAGGCCAGAAGCAAGCTCAAAGACGACAGCCAGTTCTGGAACTGGCAGGCCGGCCTGGTCTGGAAACCGACCGACAACGGCAGTATCTACGCCTCCTACGCGACCTCGGCGACCCCGGCCGGCGCCCTGGTGGGTGAAGGTGCCGAGGGCAACCCCCTGGCTGCCGGCGCCAGTACCAGCGACCTGCAACCTGAAGAGACGGTCAACTATGAACTGGGAACCAAGTGGAACGTGCTCAACGACCGCATGTCCCTCACCGCTGCGGTATTTCGTACCGAGAAGAAAAACACCCGAGTCCTGGTGGACGCACTGACCTACCAGAACGCCGGTGAGTCCCGTGTCGACGGCCTGGAACTGGGCGCCAGCGGCAAGATCACCGACAAATGGCAAGTCTTCGCCGGCTACAGCTACCTCAAGAGCGAGCTGGTTGATCCAGGCTTGACCGGTCGCAACGGCGCGATCACCGTAGGTGCGGCCTCGGCCAAAGGCAATGAAATGCCCAACACGCCGAAGAACAGCTTCAGCCTGTGGAGCACCTACGCCATCACCTCGAAACTCACCGTCGGCGGCGGTGCGTTCTACGTCGACGATGTCTACGGCGACACCGGCAACACCGTGTACGTACCGTCCTACACCCGCTACGACGCCATGGCCAGCTACAAGCTGACCAAGAACGTCGACCTGCAGTTGAACGTACAGAACCTGACCGACAAGACCTACTACGACAAGGCTTACGCGTCGCACTTCGCCAACCAGGCGGCCGGCCGTACCGCGCTGATGAGTGCCAACTTCCACTTCTGATCCAATGCAGCACTGTCCTGTGGCCCCGGCCACAGGCCGCCAAGCCCCACGCATTTCAATGCCTGGGGCTTTTGCATGTAAGAAAGAATGCTTATCGACAACCCACGGCATAATGCACGCCGTGTTTCAACTCTCTGGACGAACAAGGCGAGTGACGTGTTGAAGAAAACCCTGTTTCAGCTGCACTGGTTCTTCGGCATCAGCGCGGGGCTGATCCTGGCCCTGATGGGTATCACCGGGGCGACGGTGTCGTTCCAGGACGAGATCCTGCGCGCCCTCAATCCATCGGTACTGCAAGTCGACAAGCTCCCCGCCGGGGTGCTGCCGCCCGCCGAACTGGTGGAAAAAATCCAGGCCACCGAAGGCAAGACCGTCTCCATGCTCTGGGTGGAAACCGACAGCGGCAACGCCGCACGGGTGTTCTTCACCCCGCCGCCGGGGGAACGCCGTGGCCAGATGCGTTACTTCGACCCTTATACCGGCGAATTCATGGGCGACGCCGTCGGCCAGGACTTCTTCGGCTTCATGCTGCAACTGCACCGCTTCCTGGCCATCGGCGACACCGGCCGGCAGATCACCGGCGCCTGCACCCTGATCCTGATCTTCTTCTGCCTGTCCGGCTTGTACCTGCGCTGGCCGCGCCAGGTCGGCAACTGGCGGGTGTGGCTGACCCTGGACTGGGCCAAGAAAGGCCGCGGCTTCAATTGGGACCTGCACGCGGTGTTCGGCACCTGGTGCCTGCTGTTCTATCTGCTGTTCGCCCTCACCGGCCTGTACTGGTCCTACGATTGGTACAGAGAGGGCCTGACCAAACTGCTCTCCGACGCGCCACACAGTGAACGCCAGCGCGGTGGTCGCGGCGGCCCACCGCCCAAGGGCCCCGCCCCCGTGGCGGACTACAACGCCATGTGGAGCAGCATCTACAGCGCTGCCGGCAAGGACCTCAGCGGCTACAACATCCGCATGCCCGCCGTGGCCGGCCAGCCGGCCACGGTGTTCTACCTGCTCAAGACCTCCCCCCACGAACGGGCGCTGAACCAACTGACCCTGGACCCGGCCACAGGGGTGATCAGCCGTCATGACCGCTACGCCGACAAGAGCCTCAAGTCGCAGTTGCTCACCAGCGTCTACGCGCTGCACGTGGGCAGCTACTTCGGCCTGGTGGGGCGCATCCTGCTGACCCTGGCCTCCTTGACCATGCCACTGTTCTTCGTCACCGGCTGGCTACTGTACCTGGATCGCCGACGCAAGAAGCGCCAGATCAAGCAGGCCCGCCAAGGCCTGGAAAGTACCGCCCCCGACGGCTCGGCGTGGCTGATCGGCTTCGCCAGCCAGAGCGGTTTCGCCGAGCAACTGGCCTGGCAGACTGCCGGGCAATTGCAGGCTGCCGGGGTGGCGACCAAGGTCCAGCCGCTGAGCAATCTCAGCGAACAGGACCTGCGTGACGCCCAGCGCGCGCTGTTCGTGGTCAGCACCTTTGGCGACGGCGAAGCACCGGACAGCGCCCGCGGCTTCGAGCGCAAGCTGCTGGGCCGCGAGCTGTCGCTGCAAGGCCTGCAATACGCCGTGCTCGGCCTGGGCGACCGCCAGTACCAGCACTTCTGCGGCTTCGCCCGACGCCTGCACGACTGGCTGTCGAACCAGGGCGGCAGCACCCTGTTCGCCCCCATCGAAGTGGACAGCGGCGACAGCTACGCCCTGCGCCACTGGCAGCAGCAACTGGGCCAGCTCACCGGCCATGCCCCGGTAGACCTGTGGCAGGCCCCGGCCTTCGACAATTGGACCCTGAAGAGCCGCACCCTGCTCAACCCCGACAGCAGCGGCTCCGGGGTCTACCTGCTGCAACTGCTGGCCCCCAGCGCCAGCAGCTGGCTGGCCGGCGACCTGGTGGAAGTCATGCCGCGCAACAGTCCGTGGCTGGTCGAATACTTCCTCGACGGCCTGGGCCTTTCCGGCGAAACAAAAGTCCGCCTCGACGGCCTGGAGGAAAGCCTGGAACAAGCCCTGGGCAGCCGCCAACTACCAGAAAACCGTACCCACCTGGTGGGCCTGCACGCCCAGGCCCTGGTGGATGCCCTGGTGCCCCTGAGCATGCGCGAGTACTCCATTGCCTCGATTGCCGCCGACGGCTGCCTGGAGCTGCTGGTGCGCCAGGAACGCCACGCCGACGGCAGCCTGGGCATCGGCTCCGGCTGGCTGACCGAACACGCACCAGTGGGCGCCAGCATCAGCCTGCGGGTCAGACGCAACAGCGGCTTCCACCTGCCGGCCGAACCTTGCCCACTGATTCTGCTGGGCAACGGCACCGGACTGGCGGGCTTGCGCAGCCTGCTCAAGGCCCGCATCGCCGACGGCCAGCAACGCAATTGGCTGATCTTTGGCGAGCGCAATGCCGAGCATGATTTCTACTGCAAGGACGAACTGCAGGAATGGTTGACCCGGGGCGACCTGAGCCGCCTGGACCTGGCGTTCTCCCGGGACCAGGCCGAAAAGGTCTACGTCCAGGATCGCCTGCGCCAGGCGGCGGACGAGCTGAAAAAATGGCTGGACGATGGCGCCGCGATCTACATCTGCGGCAGCTTGCAGGGCATGGCTTCGGGAGTGGATCAGGTGCTCAACGAACTGCTGGGAGCAGAGCACGTGGAGCGCCTGATCGAACAGGGCCGCTACCGCCGCGACGTTTACTGAACCGCCGAACGCTTCACCGGCAAGCCGGCTCCTGCACAACTCGCATCACCCCCCGTAGGAGCTGGCTTGCCAGCGAAGGCGACCGCCTGAACAGCGCAAGGCTCACGGGCCCTATTCGCCGGCAAGCTGGCTCCTACACCAATCCTGCTGCCCCCTCCGTAGGAGCTGGCTTGCCAGCGAAGGCGCCCGCCTGAACAGCGCAAGACTCAAGGCCCTCTTCGCCGGCAAGCCGGCTCCTACATCAATCGTGCCGCACCCTCCGTAGGAGCTGGCTTGCCAGCGAAGGCGCCCGTCA
>NZ_MOAK01000086.1:108610-110223 GCF_003732485.1 Pseudomonas protegens | reverse complement strand
AAGACTCAAGGCCCTCTTCGCCGGCAAGCCGGCTCCTACATCAATCGTGCCGCACCCTTCGTAGGAGCTGGCTTGCCAGCGAAGGCGCCCGCCAAAACAGCGCAAGGCTCAAGGCCCTCTTCGCCGGCAAGCCGGCTCCTACATCAATCGTGCCACACCCTCCGTAGGAGCTGGCTTGCCAGCGAAGGCGCCCGTCAGAACGGCGCAAGGCGCAAGGGCCTCTTCGCCGGCAAGCCGGCTCCTACGGGACGGGGCGTTGGCGGGGATGGTTACGCCGGTTGCAGGTTGTGCTCGTACACCGCCACGCCATCCAGGTCCCGCAGGATCACCTTCAGCTCTGCCGTCTGCCCATCGATCTGCACTTCGCCAAAGAACTGGAAGCCGGCAAAGGGCGAAGTGTTCTGCGCCGGCGGCGCCTTCTGAAACACCACTTCCGGGCCGAAGGTTTTATCCAGCACATTGGGCCCGAAACTCCCGGCATTCAGCGGGCCGGCAACAAACTCCCAGAACGGCTCGAAGTCCTGGAACGCCGCGCGATCCGGGTGGTAGTGGTGGGCCGCGCAGTAATGCACGTCCGCCGTCAGCCACACATGGTTGCGTACCTGATGCTTGCGCAGATGCGCCAGCAATTCGGCGATCTCCAGCTCACGCCCCTGGGCCGGTCCCGGGTCGCCGTTGGCAACGGCCTCCCAGCGCGCCACCCCGGGGCTGACCTCACCATCGGGCACGCCGAGGCCAATGGGCATGTCCGCCGCCACCACTTTCCACTGGGCCGAAGAATCCTTGAGTTCGCGCTTCAGCCAATCCAGCTGTTCACGGCCAAGGAAGGGTTTCTCGCCACCGAGGTTGTCATCGTTGGCGCCACGATAACTGCGCATGTCCAGCACGAATACATCCAGCAACGGCCCATAGCTGAGCTTGCGGTAAATCCGTCCACCACCATCGGCGCTCTGCCGGCGCATCGGCGCATACTCCAGCCACGCCTGACGCGCACGGCCCACCAGGGTCTGGATGTCCTTGACCGCATAACGTTCGTCCAGCTGCTTGCCGGGCGACCAGTTGTTGACCACCTCATGATCGTCCCACTGCCAGATCTGCGGCACCTCGGCGTTGAAGCGGCGCAGGTTCTCGTCCATCAGGTTGTAGCGGTAATTGCCCCGGTACTCGTCCAGGGTTTCAGCCACCTTGCTCTTGGCCTCGGTGGTGATATTGCGCCATATGCGCCCGTCTTCCACGGTCAACTGCGCCGGCACCGGGCCGTCGGCGTAGATGGTGTCGCCGCTGTGGATAAAGAAGTCCGGCAAGCGCAGGCGCATCGCCTCATAGATACGCATGCCACCGATATCGGGGTTGATGCCAAAGCCCTGGCCCACCGTGTCACCGCTCCAGACAAAACGGATGTCCCGGCGTTGCGCCGGCGCGCTGCGCAAATGGCCGAACCAGGGCTCGCTGGCCACGCCGGACTGGGCGTCCTCGAAGGTCACCCGATAAAAAATCGCCTGATCGGCCGGCAACCCGGTCAACTCCACCCGCGCCGTGAAATCGGTGCGGGCATCGGCCAGGGGCGAAACAGAGCGCCGGGGGTTGCTGAACATGCTTCGCGTGTCCCACTC
>NZ_MOAK01000086.1:101220-108543 GCF_003732485.1 Pseudomonas protegens | reverse complement strand
AAGCAGATCCCCGGACTGCACCCCGTCGGTGAGCTGCGGCCGATCCTTGACCGAAGCGATCACCGCCGGCGCCAGGCTCGGCAGCAACAGCCCCGCCCCGGCGATTTGCATGATCCGACGACGGCCGAGGTTGAACTCGCTCATGGTGACTCCCTGACAATGGTCAAAAAGCACACCTTAGACAGTGGGGATGAAGGGGGTGTGACAGCAAGGACATACGGCCGCCATGCAGGGTGGCAGCTGTACGCGGGTTAGCAGACCGGTCCAAGAAATCCGGCGCACCCAAGGGCGCCCCACGCACAGCCGCCATAACAGAACTCGGCAGGTCAAAAGCCAACCGGGACAGGGGCAATACTTGCGTGTCTTGGAATCAGGCTGCTAAACCCGATCACTGAATATTCAGTGACGAACCGAGCCTATTGAGCTGAATACCCAGCCGCAAGCGCCAAGGAGTGCCTCGGAAACCCCTTACAAAAGAAAGAGACTTGGCCGACGGTAGCCGCTGGAGAAAGCCGCAATAAGCCCTGGGCGCAGCCTGCAATAGCAGGTGCGCCGAGGTTGAGCGGCGAGGAAAAAGGGCGAGCCCGGCTTGAGGACGTATTCGCCAGCCAGAACGGTGCAAGGCTTGAGGACCTCTTCGCCGGCAAGCCGGCTCCTACCGAACTGCGGTGATGCGCCCTTCTCCGTAGGAGCTGGCTTGCCAGCGAAGGCGTTGGCCGAAACGGTGCAAGGCTCAAGGGACTATTCGCCGGCAAGCCGGCTCCTACGGAACTGCGGTGGTGCGCCCTTCTCCGTGGGAGCTGGCTTGCCAGCGAAGGCGTCGGCCGGAACGGTGCAAGGCTCAAGGGCCTATTCGCCGGCAAGCCGGCTCCTACGGAACTGCGGTGGTGCACCCTTCTCCGTGGGAGCTGGCTTGCCAGCGAAGGCGTCGGCCGGAACGGCGCAGGGCTCAAGGGCCTGTTCGCCGGCAAGCCGGCTCCTACGAAGAGGCGGGTTGCAGGGCCAGTTCCACCGCCTCGGGCCGCTTTACCAACGCGTACACCACCGCCGTCAGCAGGCTGCCCGCGACAATCGCCAGCAGGTACAGCAACGCATGGTTGATGGCATTCGGGATCAGCATGACAAACAGGCCGCCATGAGGCGCCATCAGTTTGCAGCCGAAGTACATCGACAAGGCCCCGGTCAGGGCGCCGCCGGCAATGCTCGCCGGGATCACTCGCAACGGGTCCTTGGCGGCAAACGGAATTGCGCCTTCGGAGATAAAGCACAGGCCCAATACCAGGGCGGCCTTGCCGGCTTCGCGTTCGGTCTGGGCAAATTTGCGCCGGGCAATGAAGGTGGCAATGCCCAGGCCAATGGGCGGCACCATGCCCGCGGCCATGGTCGCGGCCATCGGTGCATAACTCTGGGAGGCCAGCAGCCCTACCGAGAACGCATAGGCCGCCTTGTTGATCGGCCCGCCCAAGTCGACGCACATCATGCCGCCCAGCAGTACCCCGAGCAGAATGGCGTTGGTGGTGCCCATGCTGTCGAGGAAATGGGTCAGGGCTTCGAGCATGCCCGCCACAGGTTTGCCCACCACGTAGATCATCACCAGCCCAGTGAACAGGCTGGCCAGCAGCGGGATGATCAGGATAGGTTTCAGCGCCTCCAGGCTTTGCGGCAAGCGCGCATATTTATTGATCGCCTTGGCCGCATAGCCGGCGAGGAAGCCGGCGACGATGCCGCCGATAAAGCCCGCACCCAGGGTGCTGGCGAGCATGCCGCCGATCATTCCCGGCGCCAGGCCTGGGCGGTCGGCGATGGAGTAGGCGATGTAACCCGCCAGCAGCGGCACCATCAACTTGAAGGCGGTCTCGCCGCCGATCTGCATCAAGGCCGCGGCCAGGGTGCCCTCTTCCTTGAAGGCGGTGATGCCGAAGACGAAGGACAGGGCAATCATCAAACCGCCCGCCACCACCATCGGCAGCATGAACGACACCCCGGTCAGCAGGTGTTTGTAGACCCCGGTCTTTTCCTGTTTAACCGGTGCCTGGGCGCCTGCAGCGGAGGACTCCAGCTGGCCCTCGGCCAGGGCCTTGTTCAGGGTCGCCTCGGACTGTTTCAGGGCCACGCCGGTGCCGCAGCGATAAATGCGCTTGCCGGCAAAACGCTCGGTGGGCACTTCGATGTCCGCCGCCAGCAGCACCACGTCGGCCTCGGCAATGGCTTGGGCGCTCAGCGGATTGCGGGCGCCCACCGAGCCCTGGGTTTCCACTTGCAGGTCGTAGCCCAGGCGCTTGGCGGTTTGCTGCAGGGCCTCGGCGGCCATGAAGGTGTGAGCAACGCCAGTCGGGCAGGCAGTGATCGCTACCAGCCGCGGGGCGCGTTTGCCTGTTTCGACCACCGGCTCGGCACTGGCCTCGGTGGCGACATGGACCTGGGCCTCTTCAGCACCGCGACGCAGCACCGCATCGACATCCTGCAGGGCCTGGGACGGGCTGCTGCGGTACACCCGCTTGCCGACAAAACGCGACATATCCACAGGCCCGGTGCTGACCACCAGCACCCACTCGGCGGCTTCAAGGGTGGCCGCCGACAGTTGGCGTTCCGGGTGCGCCTCATCGTGCACTTCAACGCTGGTGCTCCAGCCCTGGCGCTGGGCCGCGGCGTCCAGCAGACGGGCGCAGAGCACGCTGGTGACCATGCCGTTGGGGCAGGCGGTAATAATGGCTAATTTCATACGCAACCCTCTTATTGTTCTAGGAGGGGATGCACGCGCACCCCCTGCTCCAGCCGGGCCAGTTGCGCCCTGTCGCTGATGCCGAAACCGATCTGGGTCACAGCCATGGCGGCAATCGCCGTGGCGGTACGCAGGGTCTGTTCAAACGCTTGGGCGCTGAGCAGGCCGTGGAGCATGCCCGCCAGCAGCGAGTCGCCGGCGCCCACGGTGCTGACCACTGCGACCTTGGGCGGCAGGGCCTGCAAGGACGGTGCAGCACTGAACCAGTTGACCCCATCGGCGCCGTGGGACACCACTACGTGCTCCACGCCCTGGGCGTGCAGCAGGCGCGCCGCCTCGGCCTGCCCCGCCACGGACACCAGCGGGCTGCCGAGGGCGTCCGCCAGTTCTTCAGTGTTGGGCTTGATCAACCAGGGCCCCGCTGCCAACCCGGCGCGCAAGGCGGCGCCGCTGGTGTCGAGGGCGACTTTCAGGCCAAGGTTTTTCAGGCGCAGTAGCAGCGCCTGGAACCATTCCGGGCTGATCCCTTGCGGCAGGCTGCCGGCCACCACCACCGCGTCATGCCCGGGAGCGATCTGTTCCAGACGCTCCAGCAAGGCCTGTTGCGCCGCCTCGCTGACGTGCGGCCCGGGGCCGTTGATATCGGTAATGCGGCCATCGCTTTCGGCCAGTTTGATGTTGCTGCGGGTGTCGCCGGGCACGCGGATAAAGGCATCGACAAACCCGCGCTGGGCGAACAAGGCCTCGAAGGCCTGTGGATTGTTTTCCCCGAGAAAGCCGCTGACGGTCAGTTGATGACCGAGGTCGGCCAGCACCTGGGCCACGTTCACGCCCTTGCCTGCGGCATGGGTGTGCATGGCATCGCTGCGGTTGACCTGCCCCGCCTCCAGGTGCGCCATCTGGACGGTGAGGTCCAGCGCCGGATTGAGGGTCAGGGTGAGAATCTTCGCCATTACATGGCCTCCACTAGGGCGCGCACTTCGTTGGCGCTGCCGACGGCCAGGGCCTGTTGAGCAAGGGTTTGTGCCTGGGTCAGGCGCAGTTCGCGAATCCGCGCCTTGACCTCGGCGATGCTGCGTCCGGAAACACTGAGTTCATCCACCCCCAGGCCCACCAGCACCGGCACCGCCAGCGGGTCGGCCGCCAGCTCGCCGCAGACCCCGACCCACTTGCCGTGGGCGTGGGCGGCACGCACGGTGATGTCGATCAGTTGCAGCACTGCCGGGTGCAGGCCGTCGGCCTGGGCGGAAAGGGTCGGGTGGCCACGATCGATGGCCAGGGTGTATTGGGTCAGGTCGTTGGTGCCGATGCTGAAGAAGTCCACTTCCCTGGCCAAAACCGGCGCCAGCAGGGCGGCGGATGGCACTTCGATCATGATCCCCAGTTGCAGGTCGGCGACAGGGATTTCCTGGCGCAGGCGCTCGGTCATGTCCCGGGCCTGACGCCATTCTTCAACGCTGCCGACCATGGGGAACATGATCCGCAACGGACGGTTGTCCGCCGAGCGCAGCAAGGCGCGCAATTGCGCTTCCATGATCAGTGGCCGTTGCAGGGTCAGACGGATGCCGCGCACGCCGAGGAAGGGGTTTTCTTCCTTGGCGATCGGCCAGTAAGGCAGCGGTTTGTCGCCGCCCACATCCAGGGTGCGCACCACCAGCGGACGCCCGGCGAGGCCGTCAAGTACGCGGCGGTATTCGGCTTCCTGGGTGGCTTCATCCGGCGCCTGGGGATGGGCCATGAAGATCAGTTCGGTGCGCAGCAGGCCGATGCCTTCGGCGCCGTTTTCCACGGCGGCGGCGACACCGGCGCTTTCACCGATATTGGCGAACACCTCGACGGCATGACCGTCCGTGGTATGGGCCAGTTGATGGCGTTGTTCGGCGGCGGCCTTGAGCCGTTGCTCGCGGCTGTCACGCTCCTCGGCGGCCCGCTGCAGGGTGTGGCTATCGGCGTCGACATGCAGGCGGCCGCGCTGGCCGTCCAGCAGCAAGGGCGTGCCGGACTTGATCAGCAACACGCTGGCGCCCGCGCCCACCAGGGCCGGAATGCCCAGGGCCCGGGCGACGATGGCGCTGTGGGCGGTGGCGCCGCCGCGGGCGGTGAGAATGCCGGCGACCCGGGTCGGATCGAGGCGCGCCACGTCCGAAGGACCGACTTCGTCCATCACCAGGATGTAAGGCTGGTCCGGCTCGGCCGGGGTTTCGATGCCGCACAGCTGGGCCAGTACCCGGCGGCCGATGTCCCGCAGGTCGGCGGCGCGTTCGGCGAGCAAGGCGTCTTGCAGGGCTTCCTGTTGTTTGGCGGCGGTTTCAATCACGTTCATCCACGCCGCTTCAGCGCTTTCGCCCTGCTTGAGGCGGGTGTCCACCTCGTCGGTCAGCTCGGGGTCGTCGAGCATTTCCTGGTGGGTGATGAAGATCTCGCGAATGGCCTTGGACTTGCTGCGCTGGACCAGCCCGTCGATGTCCTGGCGCACGTCGGCCAGGGCCTGCTGCAAGCGCTGGCGCTCGATGGCGGTGGACTCGCCCCGCAGCGGGTAGTCGATGGCTTGCTGAACCTGGATATGGGCCGGGCCGATGGCGATGCCGGGAGCGGCGGCGATGGCCTGGATCAGGCTGCCGGAGGCCGGGGCGCTGAGCGGGACCACGACTTCCTGCTGTTCTTCCCGGGGGGCGCTGGCCGCCGGCAGGGGCTCAACGGCTTCGCCGAGGCCGGCTTCGATGGCCGCCAGCAGAGCCGGCAAGGCATCAGCGGCAATGCTCGGTTCAGCGATCAGTTCCAGCACCTGACCACGCCGGGCACCGAGGCTCAGCAGCTTGCTCAGGCTCTTGACCGACACCGCGGAGTCTTTGCCATCGACGATGCGGATGCGGATCTCGCCTTCAAAGTTTTTCGCCAGTTGCGCCAGCTCCTTGGCCGGGCGCGCATGCAAGCCGTGGGCATTGGCCAGGGCGATGCGGGCGCTGGGCCAGTCCGCCGGCAACTCGCCGCCGAGCACTTCCAGCACCGCGCGGCGGCTGGTGGCGCGGCCCAGTTCCTGGCCACGGCCTTCGATCAGCAACGCACACAGGCGCTCCAGCAGGGCTTGATGGGCTTCCCCCAGGCTGGCCAGGCAGAACAGGCCGCTCAGGGGCTGGCCCAGGTAACGGATGGGTTTGTCCGGGGTGACGAAGGCCAGCCCCGGGCGCAGCACGGTCTGCTCGCTGTGCAACCACCACAGGCCGTCGCCCAGGGGCAGCGCATCCACCTGTTGCAGCACCGCGGCAAAGCCGTTGCTCACGCACTCGGCCTGGCGCAGCAGACGGGCGCCACGCCAGACCAGTTCTTCGAAGTCTTCCGCCGCTACCCCGAGGCCGATCATCTGCGCATCCAGTGCCAACTCCTGGGGCGCGCCCTGCAACAGCTTGAGCAGGGCCTCCGGGGAACTGGCGCGACGCAGGGCCTGGCCCAGGTCGGTTTCACCCAGGGCGCGGGTCAGGAGTTGCAGGAGTCGCAAATGCTCGTCGGACTTTGCTGCGATGCCGATGGCCAGGTAAACGATCTGCCCATCGCCCCAATCCACGCCGTCGGGAAACTGCAGCAGGCGCACGCCCGTGGCAAAGACCTGATCGCGGGTTTCCGGGGTGCCGTGGGGAATGGCGATGCCTTGGCCAAGAAAGGTCGAGCCCTGGGCCTCGCGGGCCTTGAGGCCGGCCAGGTAACCCTCGGCCACCAGGCCGTCAGCCACCAGTTTGTCGGCCAGCAAATGCAGCGCCGCGGACTTATCCACAGCCGACTGGCCCATGGATATCTGCTCTACAGTGAGCTCGAGCATGGCTTCTCCTATTTAGCGCGGCAGGTGGCGGCGCTAGGTATTGTTTTAAGTAAGCAGCGTAGGCGTCTTTATGGCCACAAACGGGACTCATTACCTGGCAGGGGCGAATTTCCGTTTGCGCTTTTGCCTAGAAAATACGCCAGCTGAAACGTTTAATCTAGCAAGATTGGTACGTTACTCGATAATCTCAGTGCCTTGTAGTCCTTCTGGTCGATTGCCGGTTCCGACGTTGGTCGCCTGCCCAGATCAGGTAGGATTGGCGAAAATATCGGGGCAAGCACCAAAAACAAGGAAATCCCGGGTTGAAACTCAGTGATATCGCTCGCCTGGCCGGTGTGTCCGTTACCACCGCCAGTTACGTCATCAACGGCAAGGCCGAACAACAACGCATCAGCAACGCCACCGTGGAACGGGTGCGCGCGGTGGTGGAGGAACACGGCTTCACGCCCAACCCCCAGGCGGCCGGTCTGCGCAGCCGGCACACCCGGACCTTGGGTTTCATTCTCCCGGACCTGGAAAACCCCAGCTACGCGCGGATCGCCAAGTTGCTGGAGCAAGGCGCCCGGGCCCGGGGTTATCAGTTGCTGATCGCCAGTTCCGACGACGCACCGGACAGTGAGCGGCAGTTGCTCCAGCTGTTCCGCGCCCGGCGTTGCGATGCGCTGTTCGTCGCCAGCTGCCTGCCGCCGGAAGACGACAGCTACCAGCAATTGCAGGCCCAGGGCCTGCCGATCATCGCCATCGACCGGGTGATGCCAGCCGAGCTGTTCTGCTCGGTGATCAGCGA
>NZ_MOAK01000086.1:93420-101179 GCF_003732485.1 Pseudomonas protegens | reverse complement strand
AAGCAGATCGTGCTGATCGGCGCCCGCCCGGAACTGAGCATCAGCCAGGAGCGCGCCGCCGGATTCCGCCAGGCCCTGCAAGGCTTCGGCGGCCAAGTGCTGATCGAGCACGGCGAAGCCTTCAGTCGTGATTGCGGCCGGCAGTTGATGGAAGAGCTGCTGCAGCGCCTGGGTCATCTGCCGGATGCCCTGGTGACCACCTCTTATGTGCTACTGCAGGGCGTGTTCGACGCTTTGCACGACTTCCCGCTGAAATCCCGGCCACTGCGCCTGGGCACCTTCGGTGATACCCAGTTACTGGACTTCTTGCCGTTGCCGGTCAATGCCATGGCCCAGCAGCATCAACTGATCGCCGAAAAAGCCCTGCAACTGGCCCTGGCCGCCATCGAAGAGGGGCAGTACCAGCCCGGCGTCCAGGCTATCGCCCGGACCTTCAAACAGCGTATCCAGCAGGATTGAGTCGTGGAGCTGATCGACACCCACACCCATCTGGATTTTCCGGATTTCGACGATGACCGTGAGGCGCTGCTGGCCGGCAGCCGCGCCCGGGGCGTCTCGCGAATGGTGGTGTTGGGGGTCTATCAGGCCAATTGGCAGCGCGTCTGGGATCTGGTGCAGCGCGACCCACAGCTGTACGCCGCCTTTGGCCTGCACCCGGTCTATCTGGACGATCATCAACCCGCCGACCTCAAGCAACTGGGGGACTGGCTGACGCGATTGGCGGGACATCCCCAGCTGTGCGCGGTGGGCGAGATCGGCCTGGATTACTTTCTTGCGCAACTGGACCGCGAACGCCAGCAATCGCTGTTCCAAGCGCAGTTGCAACTGGCAGCCGATTTCCAGCTGCCCGCCCTGCTCCATGTACGGCGCAGCCATGCGGCGGTGATCGCCACCTTGAAGCGTTTCAAGCTCAAGCGCGGCGGGATCATCCACGCCTTTGCCGGCAGCCGCGAGGAAGCCCGGGAATACATCAAGCTGGGGTTCAAGCTGGGCCTGGGCGGCGCCGCTACCTGGCCTCAGGCATTGCGCTTGCGCAAGGTCCTCGCCGACCTGCCCCTGGAGTCCCTGGTGCTGGAGACCGACTCGCCGGACATGGCGCCCGCCATGTTTCCCGGCCAGCGCAACAGCCCGCAGCATTTACCGGCGATCTGCAGCGCCCTGGCAGACATCATCGGCATCGCTCCCGAGCAACTGGCCAGCGCCAGCACCCGCAATGCCTGCGAGCTGTTCGGCTGGCCCTCAAGCGCGTCGTGACGATCGCCCCCTCCCCGGTCAGACGCGGAACGCACCAATCAGCTGTTTCAACTGCACCACCTGGGCCGACAGCTGGCGGCTGGCATCCTCGGTCTGGTGCGCGCCCTCGGCGGTGCGTTCACCGGCACGATTGATCTCGACAATGTTCTGGTCAATGTCGTGGGCCACTGCCGTCTGCTGCTCCACGGCGGCGGCGATCTGCTGGTTCTGGTCGACGATCATGCCCACCGCACCCAGGATGTTTTCCAGGGCCTGCTGAACCTTTTCCGACTGGTCGACCGTGCCATTGGCCATGGCGTGACTGCTGCCCATGGCCTTGACCGCTGCGCTGACGCCGCCGTGGAGCTTGCCGATCATCTCCTCGATTTCTTCGGTGGATTGCTGAGTCCGCTTGGCCAGGGTTCGCACTTCATCGGCCACCACGGCAAAGCCCCTGCCTTGCTCGCCGGCGCGGGCGGCCTCGATGGCGGCATTCAGGGCCAGCAGGTTGGTCTGTTCGGCAATGCTCTTGATCACTTCCAGTACCCGGCTGATGGACTGGCTGTCGCTGGCCAACTGGTTGATCACCAGCACCGACTGATCGATCTCGCTGGCCAGGCGAGCAATGCTGCCCTGCTGGGACTCCACCAGCCCACGGCCGCTGATGGTTTCGTCGTTGACGCTGTGGGCACTGCTGACCGCCGCGGCCGCGCTGCGGGCCACTTCCTGGGAGGTGGCGGACATCTGGTTCATGGCCGTGGCCACTTGTTCGATCTGGCTGCGCTGGCCGGCCACGGCCTGGTTGCTCTGGGCCGAGACGCTTTCCACCTGCCCGGCCTGGCGCTCCACTTCGCTGACGGTGTGGCCGACCCGCTCGATCAGGTCGTGGATCTTGCGCACTGTGCCGTTGAACACGCTGCCCAGTTCTCCCAGTTCATCGCGGCTGTGGGCGGTGAAGGTGACGGTCATGTCCCCCGCCGCCACCTTGTCCATCATCGCGCCCAGACGCCGCAAGGTGGTGCGGGTCGACGCATAGAAACCGCCATACAGATAGACGATCGAGAGAAACACCAGGGCCAGGGCCGCCACCAGCAGCACCATGTGGCTACGGTTTTGCTCAAGGCGTTTTTGCAGCTCGACATCGAGGAACTTCAAGGTGCCTTCGTTGAGTTGATAGGTCTGCGCCATCAGGCTGCTGACCTGGTCGTAGAAACCCTGCCAGGGCGCGTCCAGGGTATCGGCCATCACCACCTGTTCTTCGAACAGTTCGCTGGCCTGCTTGAGGCTGCCTTTGCTGGCACCGGCCAGGCTGTCCAACGCGTCGTGGGCGGCGCGGCTGGAGCCCAGGGCATCCTGCAGCTTGAGTCCGTACTCGGCCTGGAGCTTTTCGATCTGCACCAGCAGTTCGTCGAAACGGGTGCTGGATGAAGAGTTGAGAAAGCCCTGCCCCAGGGAGTAGGCACCCATGGCCCGACCTTCTCCCAGGGTCTGGGTGACTTGTGGAGTGACGCTGGTGATCAGGTCACTGAGCTGACGGATGTCGCCCTGGCCGTCGCGGCTGAGGCCCGACTGGCTGGCGATGATCTGGCTGAACAGCTGCGCGCTGCCCAGCAGCTTGCCGATCAGTCCGCTTTTGTTCAGCAGCGAGCTTTCCACCTGCTGCGCCTTGAAGGCCGCCACCAACTCATCACGCTTGGCGTTGAACACCTCGACCTGCCGGGGATCGACGGTGACGGCCTCAAGGGCCTGCATGCGCTCCAGCACGGACTTTTCCAGGGAGACTATCTTGCCCTCCAGATCCCCGGCCTTGCCGGACTGGCCGAGGCTGGCATTGATTTGCACCAGGTTGTTGAGGGTTTCCAGGTCCCGGCGCAGGCTCAGGCTGCTGCCCAGCAGATCGAGGCTTTGCAGCTCGACCCGGGTGCCCTGGAACTCCCGGTAGGAGTCGCGTACCAGATAGAAGTTGGTCACCAGCATGGGTAGAAAGAACAGCACGCTGATCAGGCTGAACTTCATGCCGAAGCTCAGGCGATTCATCAGCGCGACAGCGGGATAGAGCAAGCTCTTCACAAGGAAGTCTCCCTTTTCTTTTATTGTTATGGGCAGGCAGGCGAAGGCAGCAGATAGCCACTATTCGGCGCTCCGTCTGTATAGCTCAATTTCGGGGGAGGTTTTGTAACTTAAAGTTAACCGCGCCTGGGCGGTTGATCAGGCCTGTGGCCCGGGCTGGCGCAGGGAGCCACACTGGCTCGCTGCACCAGGGATAAAGATTCAGGCGAGAACGGTCCATAGGGCAAAACCGGCGTACCAGAGCACGGCCGCCCGCAGCAGCAGTTCCCAGAGGCGATCCAGGCTGTTGACCCCTTCGGGGCCGGTCTGGGGCGGTGGAATCTCAGCAGCCACCAGGCCGACCTTCTCCACCAATTGCCCGGCACTGATGTGCCAATTGAGCAATTCGTGAAGCATCACCCGGCTC
This sequence comes from Pseudomonas protegens, assembly GCF_003732485.1. GTDB lineage: Bacteria > Pseudomonadota > Gammaproteobacteria > Pseudomonadales > Pseudomonadaceae > Aquipseudomonas > Aquipseudomonas protegens_B. The sequence continues at coordinate 97,470 of NZ_MOAK01000086.1, read as the reverse complement.
ACGGCAACAAAGTTGCCCACCAGGGCGAAGCTCGCCGCCAACAGGCGCACCGGCAGCCAGTCGAAGGCATGGCGCAACTGCGCCGCACGTTCCACCAGGGCAGGGTTCTTGCCGTGCTCGGCAGCCAGGGCCAGTAGGCGGTAGCTCAAGGCAGCCACCGGGCCCAGCAGGAAGTACCAGAAGATCACCGCGAAGAAGCTCTGGAAGGCCTGCCATAGCAGATAGCCTTGGACCCGTTCCAGCAGTTGCTCGCCACTGTCGGCTCCAATGTTCAGGTCACGCTTGGCCACATGCACCGCTGCTTGCAGGTCCTCACGGCGCCAGGCATCGCGAAACGGTCCGAGGCCACCGAGCAGGTCGCCGCGGCCCAGGGCATAGATCACCACCAGCAAATGCACCGGCAGGGCCAGCAGTCCGTATGTGATCGGTTCCAGCACCAGCAGCAAGAGACCGAGCAAGGCCACCGGCAGCAACACCAGCACCAGCAACAACCACCATGGATGCCCCGCCAGACGCGGGCTGGCCTCCAGCCGCGCCAACTCCTTCAGCCACCAGCCATCGCGCTGTACCCTCTGGCGCAGGGCCGAGAACTTCTCGATCCACACCGCCAGCAGCAACACCAGAAAACTCATTGTCCTTCCCCCTTCTCCAAGGCGGCACGATAGCGTGCCCAGTCGAAAGCCTGGCCCGGGTCGGTCTTGCGCCCGGGGGCGATGTCGCTATGACCACAGATCCGTTGTGGTGTGATGGCGCAGAAAGCCGCCTGTAATTGTTCGGTCAGGGCACTCAGGGAGCGGTACTGGGCGTCGGTGAAAGGCAATTCGTCAGTGCCCTCCAGTTCGATGCCCAGGGAAAAGTCGTTGCATGTGTCTCGCCCCTCGAAGCTCGACACTCCCGCGTGCCAGGCCCGGTCCAGACAAGAGACAAACTGGGTGACCGCGCCGTCACGCTCGATCAGAAAATGCGCGGACACGCGCAAGTCGGCGATCCCGGCAAAATAGGGATGCTCTGTGACATCAAGGCGATTCTGAAAGAATTCCTGCACCTTGCCGGTGCCGAACTGCCCCGGCGGCAGACTGATGTTATGAATCACCAACAGGGAGATCTCGCCTGCCGGGCGTTCATTGAAATTGACTGACGGACAGTGCCGTACGCCATGACACCAACCCGTGGCAGGGTCCAGCCGCATACCGATTCCTTCAACTAAAGCCTTGAGTGGCCCAGTATGCCGCGTTCCCCCCTCGGGTTGCGATCACTTGCCGTGATTGAGTCGCTGCAGATTGCCGATCACCGATTCCAGGGCTCGATCGAACAGCAAGGTATCGTCCAGGGCCCGCACCGCGCCGCGGTGAAACTCCAGGGCCAGGCCCATGCGCGTGCGCTCCAGGACTTTCATCCCGGTGCGGTTGACGAATACGTACTTGGCCACCGGATGGGGGACAATCGCCGCCAATTTGCAGCGCAGGGTGTTGTCCTCGTCCTCTTGAAACTCGACCCAGGCCCCCAACCGCAGCTGCTCCACTTGCAGCACGCTGGGGTCATTCGCCGGCAGGACCAGCGGCGCTGCCTCCAGGGGACCTTCTTCGGCGCTGGGCAGGACGATCTCCTGGGCCACCACTATCAGGTCGCTACGTTCGGCCTCCAGGGGCACCACTCGCTGTTGCGGTGCCAGGGCTTCACGCTCGAATGCCTGCAGGTGCAGTAGCTCCAGTTGGCTGAAGAACTCGCTGGTGGCGAAGGGATCGAATGCCGCACCGCTCAAGCCTTCTCGCAGGCCCTTGAGCAGCCCCGGCACCAGGGCCAGCAAGCGCATCGCGGTGTCCGGCTGCTCGTGGCGTTGCACACTCCAGATCAGCTCGTTCATGGTCCCCTCGGCGGTGTGCCATTCGGCAGAATCATCACCGTGCTTCAGGCTACTGAGCAACAGCACCTGGCTCCAGGCATCGCGAACAAAATCCACCACTTTGTGCGGCAGCACCTTGCCCAGCAGTGCTTCGTTGAGCGCCTGCTCCACCCGCCGTCTCGCCAGCCCCGCCTTGGCCCGGCCCTCCTCGGCGTCCCGGGTACGTTGCTCCAGCAACTCCGCCCTGCGCCGCTCATCGGCGGTAAAGGCGAGAAAGTCTGCCAGCAACTCGGAGAAGATCGCCGGGTCGTCGGTGAATTCGCTCAGCAGGCGCTGCACCACCTGCTCGATACGCAAATACAGGCTGTCACGCTGATGGTCGTCGCAGCCGCCCCAGCCCATCGCGGCAGCGGCGATTTCATTGAGCAGGCGCCGCGCCGGATGGTTGCCGCGACTGAAGAAACTCTTGTCCAGCACCGCCACCTTGAGCATGGGAATCTGCAGGCGCCCGATCAGCGCCTTGAGGGACTCCGGCAGGTTGCGGTCGTCGAGGATGCACTCGAAGAGCATGGCGATCAGGTTGATCACGTCCTCGTCGGCAACATCCACGACCCGGGACTTGCCGCTCTTGACGCTGACCCGGGTGAGCAACTGCTCCAACTGGTTGCGCAGGTCGAAATCTTCCTGGGCACTGGGGGCAGGCACGTACTGCTGCAGATGGGACAGCAGACGCATGAGGTCACGGGTCGAAATCGGTTGGGTTTCGGCGCTGGCCTCCAGGGTCGGCGCAACGCTGCCGCGCACATGCAGGAGCAGTGTCTGCAAGGCCGCGAAGACTTCCTGCACGCTCTCGTCGAGCGGGCTCTGGCCCGGCTTGTGCCCTTTAGCATCGGCGGTGGCGGCCTGGGCTTCAGCCTGGGCTCGATCTGAGGCTCGGCGCGCTGGGGCGGGCATCAGCTCCGGCAGGATTCCCGTGGCAATCAACAGCTGATTGGCTTCGCCATAGAGCTGTTCGGCATCGCTGAGCACGTACCGCTCGAACAGTTTGAGGATGATCAACTTGACCTTGATCTCCACCCCCAGGCTGCGTCCGGCCTGGAGGAAGTACTCACAGAGCAGCGCCGGCGCCAGAGGGTTTTCCGCATCCGCCAGGCGTCGGCCCAGCAGCACGCCCAGGCGCGCCGTCAGTTGCCCGAGGGCGAAGCCGTCCCGGTTGAGGACCTTGGCCACCATGGCATCCACGGCCACGGTCTTTTCCAGGTCATCCTGGGAAGGATCAAGAGAAGGGTCGTAAGCCACCACATGGGGAATGACCAAGGCCGGGTCGTACTGCACCAGACCGGCGAAAGCTTCGAAAAACTTCTCCAGAAAACCGCGGTCGATGCTTTTGCGCTTCAAGCGCAGGTCGCGCATGGCTTCAAACAGGGTGTTCTGCTCGACGTTGTTCTGTGCCCGATCGGCCATCTCGAACAGCGTGTCGTCGGCGTTATCGAACAACTCCTGCAAACCGTGACGCAGCTGCTGGGCAGCCTTGTCTCGAACCTGAAGCAGAATCACTGGCAGGCGGGCAAGCGGCGAAGCGGTCGCCTGATCTGTAGCCGCCTTGTGCAAAGGCACTACATTCCCGTCGTTGTGCATCCAAGCCTCCTGGAAAGGTGTTTCTTCGGTTCGAGATCAAGGTTCAGTCAAGCCGACGACGCTCACAGTCGGCTCTCAGCGGAGGCAAATGCATTCCACTGCACTTCATTTAAGGGGGAGCCAAAGACACGTCAAAGCTATGACGTCAATTACAAGTCATATTATCTTGTAAAAGTCCCCTCTTGCGCCAGCAGACTCTGTCGCCTATCGGGAAATAACCCTCAGACCAACGAGAAAATTCACTCATACCCATCAGACAAAGCGACGAAAGACAGGTTCGTCAAAGGCTCGCCGACATTTGCCGCCTTGGGTTCGCCGATCCCATGCCCCTATAATCGGCGCACTTAGTTTGTGGAGCCCGTTATGCCGAATCTACGCCTCGCCGACCTGACCGCCGAAATCGAAGCCAACGTGCGCCGCGCGTTGCTGGAAGACATCGGCAGCGGCGACATCACCGCGCAATTGATCCCGGCCGAACGTCTGGCCAAAGCCACCATCATCACTCGCGAAGCAGCGGTCATCGCCGGTACGGCCTGGGTGGATGCGGTATTCCGTCAGTTGGACCCGCG
>NZ_MOAK01000086.1:83882-93398 GCF_003732485.1 Pseudomonas protegens | reverse complement strand
CCGTCAGTTGGCCCCGCGGGTTGCCGTGCACTGGCAAGTGGCTGACGGCGAGCGGGTGGTACCCAACCAGGCGCTGTTCCACTTGGAAGGCCCGGCCCGTTCATTGCTCACCGGCGAACGCAGCGCTTTGAACTTCCTGCAGCTGCTATCCGGCGTGGCCACCCGCGCCCAATATCTGGCCGACTTTGTCGCCGATACCCAGGTCAAGCTGCTGGATACCCGCAAGACCCTTCCCGGCCTGCGCCTGGCCCAGAAGTACGCGGTCACCTGCGGTGGCTGCCACAACCACCGCATCGGTCTGTATGACGCCTTCCTGATCAAGGAAAACCACATCGCAGCCTGTGGTGGCATTGCCCAGGCCGTCAGCGCCGCCCACAAGATCGCCCCGGGCAAGCCGGTGGAAGTGGAAGTGGAAAGTCTTGGGGAATTGAAGGAAGCCCTGGCAGCCGGTGCCGACATCATCATGCTCGATGAACTGAGCCTGGACGATATGCGCGAGGCCGTGCGCCTGAATGCCGGCAAGGCCAAGCTGGAAGCCAGCGGGGGAATCAACGAAAGCACCTTGCGCCCGATTGCCGAAACCGGGGTGGACTACATTTCCATCGGTGCCATGACCAAGGATGTGAAAGCCCTGGACCTGTCCATGCGCTTGAGCATCTGATCCATGAAAAACGCCAGCCTGGTCAAGGCTGGCGTCGGGTTCAACTGTCGATCTCGTTGAGCTGCAGATAATCCTCAAGGTCCATGCCCAGCGCTTCAGCAACCTCCTGATGCACTTCCAGGCGCATAGCCTTCAACTCCTCCGGTGTCTCGGCCACCAGATCGAGCACCAGCTCCCACGGCTCGATGCCGCGAGACTCCGCCTCGTCCTCAAAGGCCCATTGCGCCTGCTGCTTCTGTTCTTCGGGGCTCAGGGCGTTGATTTCTTCTTGCAAGGAAGGCGTGGCAGCCAGGTACCTTTCAAGCGCTACGTCGATTCTTGCCTCTTTAGGAATCATCTCGTTCTCTCTGATCGTGGGAATGGAAGATGGATCTGGATCGTTGGGATCTCTCTGCCGCAAAAAATCGTTGCAACCGCCGATTTATCTGGCCTTCAGAACCATTCGGGATCATCTGAAAACAGCATGCTGGTACTCAGACAGAAACCGAATATAGGACCTTTGGCCGACGATTTATATGACCTGATGCACCGATGAGAGAGAAATCGGCGGATTTGCGGACCATCACCAGACACAGACTCGCCAGAAACCCCAGGAAACAAGGTTACGCCCTAGAAAACCAAGATTGGCAACGACAAAGAAAAGCTTACAAGCGCCAAGGTAATCACGAAGGCCGGTGAATACCTCATCCCCATGACCTTGGCCAAGGCCTCTGGCGATTGGCTCACGCCGGCTCACAAGAAAGTGCTATTTGCACTCAACCCGTAGTTGTTCCTTTTTTCAAGCAAACACCTGCCTTGCCGAGCTCGAAAAATCTTCTTAGATTTTCAAGGATGTCGTACTTCTGAACTGCCCCATTGGTGGCAATATTCATTTCAGCCCTGGTCACCCACAAGTATCCTTCCTTGCCTTGATTAGGAATAACGGAGAGTACGATATTAAATCTTGTAGCTTCAGGAGCTGTCGCGGATACCTTAGGTTCATAGAAGTTAAAAATCAGTTCGTTATCATCATTGGGTGAGACGCTTTGCGCACTGACAACAGGCAGTCCAACCTTCGAAGCTGTTGGAAAATTAGCAGAGTACAATACGCCTCTGCCCCGTACATCTTTGGTTATCTCCAAATAATATTGTTCACGATCTTTCGCATTCGCTGGAGTGGTGCATTCTTCGCCCTCCGTTGCAAAGTACTGTCCCTCAAACTCATACGAAGGGGCTTTCTCACAGGCTACAAGGGCCAGCGACACTAGACCGATTAACGCCAACTTCCACTTCTTCACGCTGAATACTCCATGATTACCGGACGTCATTATGGGCAATACCGCTCACTCAACAAAAAACTACAGCACCGCCCAACTGAATAGAACAGCAGCTTCTAAAACTTCAAGAGCAAGCCACGGAGACTTTCAATAAGAACTTATGGATACAACCGACGAACTCAAAAAAAAGTTGAACCTGCCTGCCGGCATTTCTTAGAAAAGTATCTTTCGAGGGCACTCATTCAGCGCTAGACGGACTTTGCTGGAGGGGCCGTACATTCGCAAACCGCTCAAAACTCGATATCTGGTGCCGGAGACAGGAATCGAACCTGCGACCTTCGCGTTACGAGTGCGCTGCTCTACCGACTGAGCTACACCGGCGTGGGCTAAAAACTAGCACTCGCGCCTTGGGCCGGCAACCGAGAGGCTTTTATCGCAGATAGCAAAACGCCCCGAACCAGTCGGGGCGCTTGCTTGTTCAGCTTAAGGCTAAAGGGTGATTAAACGCCCGAAGCCTTGGCTGCTGCCACGTCTTTGATGGACAGCTTGATACGGCCGCGGTTGTCCACGTCCAGTACCAGCACTTCCACTTCCTGACCTTCTTTCAGGATGTCGGTGACTTTCTCAACGCGAGCGTCGCTCAGCATGGAGATGTGCACCAGACCGTCCTTGCCCGGCAGGATGTTGACGAAGGCGCCGAAGTCGACGATGCGCTCAACCTTGCCGACGTAGATCTTGCCGATCTCGGCTTCCGCGGTGATGCCCAGAACGCGCTGACGCGCGGCCTCTGCAGCTTCCTTGGTTTCGCCGAAGATCTTGATCGAACCGTCGTCTTCGATATCGATCGAAGCCTTGGTTTCTTCACAGATCGCACGGATGGTGGCGCCGCCTTTACCGATGACATCACGGATTTTGTCGGTGTCGATCTTCATCGCGATCATGGTCGGTGCGTTGGCCGACAGTTCGGTACGGGACTGACCGATGATCTGGTTCATCTGACCGAGGATGTTCAGGCGAGCTTCCAGGGCTTGGCCCAGGGCGATCTCCATGATTTCTTCGGTGATGCCCTTGATCTTGATGTCCATCTGCAGCGCGGTAACGCCTTTGGCGGTACCGGCTACCTTGAAGTCCATGTCGCCCAGGTGGTCTTCGTCACCCAGGATGTCGGTCAGGACGGCGAACTTCTCGCCTTCTTTAACCAGGCCCATGGCGATACCAGCAACCGGTGCCTTCATCGGTACACCAGCGTCCATCAGCGCCAGGGAAGCACCGCAAACGGAAGCCATGGAGCTGGAACCGTTGGATTCGGTGATTTCCGATACTACGCGGATGGTGTAAGGGAACACGTCAGCGGCTGGCAGCATGGCCTGAACCGAACGACGAGCCAGACGGCCGTGACCGATTTCACGGCGACCAGCGCCGCCCATGCGACCACACTCGCCCACCGAGAACGGAGGGAAGTTGTAGTGCAGCATGAAGGGGTCTTTCTTCTCGCCTTCCAGGGTGTCCAACAGCTGTGCGTCACGCGCAGTACCCAGGGTCGCAACCACCAGGGCCTGAGTTTCGCCACGGGTGAACAGGGCCGAACCGTGAGTCTTGGGCAGTACGCCGACTTCGATGTTCAGCGGACGTACGGTGCGAGTGTCGCGGCCGTCGATACGTGGCTTGCCGTTAACGATGTTTTCGCGAACGGTGCGGTATTCGATCTCGCCGAAAGCGGCTTTGACGTCGGAAGCCGAAGGCTGGCCCTCTTCACCGGAGAGCTTGGCGACCACCTGGTCTTTCAGCTCGCCCAGGCGAGCGTAACGGTCGGCCTTGACGGTGATGGTGTAAGCCTGGGAGATGGCTTCGCCGAACTCGGCACGGATAGCGCCCAGCAGTTCGGTGGCTTCTGGGGCAGCAGCCCAGTCCCAGGTAGGTTTGGCAGCTTCGGCAGCCAGCTCTTTGACGGCCTTGATCACCGACTGGAATTCGTCGTGGGCGAACAGTACAGCGCCCAGCATCTGGTCTTCGGTCAGCTCTTTGGCTTCCGACTCAACCATCAGTACGGCTTCTTCGGTACCGGCCACGACCATGTCCAGGCTCGAAGCAGCCAGTTGCTCGTAGGTCGGGTTCAGCAGGTAGCCGGTGCTTTCGTGGAAAGCCACACGAGCGGCGCCGATCGGGCCGTCGAAAGGAATGCCGGAGATGGCCAGGGCAGCCGAGGTACCGATCATCGCAGCGATGTCCGGATCGGTCTTCTTGCTGGTGGAAACCACGGTGCAGACAACCTGCACTTCGTTCATGAAGCCTTCTGGGAACAGAGGGCGGATCGGACGGTCGATCAGACGCGAGGTCAGGGTTTCTTTCTCGGAAGGACGGCCTTCGCGCTTGAAGAAACCGCCAGGGATCTTACCGGCAGCGTAAGTCTTTTCCTGGTAGTGAACGGACAGAGGGAAGAAGCCCTTGCCTGGATCCGCTTGCTTGGCGCCAACCACGGTCACCAATACGCTGACGTCGTCGTCAACGGTGACCAATACTGCGCCGGAGGCCTGACGGGCGATACGGCCAGTCTCGAGGGTTACGGTCGACTGACCGAACTGGAATTTTTTGATTACCGGGTTCACGGTGTCCTACCTTCTTTGTGGCTCTTGGGGAAACTTGCTTCTTGCGAAATTCTTGGGCAATGCGGGGAATCGGCCCAGCCTTTATTGTCCAGGTAAAACGGTGCAGCAGATAAAACTTGAGGCTGGAAGCCTGCCATACGCCGGCGGAAAAACCGCTGACGCATGGCAAACAACCAACCTCATAGCGCAATCGCTGATTAGCGACGCAGACCCAGACGACCGATCAGGGTGCTGTAACGGCTCAGGTCTTTGCCTTTCAGGTAGTCCAGCAGCTTACGACGCTGGTTTACCATGCGGATCAGGCCACGACGGGAGTGGTGGTCTTTACCGTTGGCTTTGAAGTGACCTTGCAGTTTGTTGATGTTGGCGGTCAGCAGTGCAACTTGCACTTCTGGCGAACCAGTGTCACCAACAGCTTGCTGGTAGTCGGTTACGATCTGAGCTTTTTCTTCAACGCTGAGTGCCATGTGGGCAATCCTTATATCAGGAAACTGTTCAAGAACAGTTTCAACAGGCCAGGGACAAATCCCTGTATCTATAAATGAGTAGTGACCGTGCCTGTTAACAGCCACCCTCGTCCGGTCATTCTGACCGAATCAGTCGACGCGGCGCGATGCGCCCGTCTTCGCTCACTTCACCGATACCGATGAAGCGACCGTTGTGATCCTGTACCCGCACCATGCCGAACTTCGGTGCATCCGGGGCACGTACCGGCTGGCCATTGAGCCAGTAGAACGCGCTGTGCTCCGAGAACTGCAGCAGCGGCCAATCCAGCAAGCCGCTATCCGATGGCATCAGGAAGCGGTCTACCGCTTCGTTGCCGCCTTCGGCGTGCACTGCTTCGAGCTCTTCCAGGGTGACCGTCTGGGCCAGGCTGAAAGGTCCGGCCTGGGTCCGCCGCAGTTCTGCAACGTAGGCACCACAGCCGAGCTTTTCACCGATATCTTCCACCAGGGTGCGGATATAGGTGCCTTTGCTGCAGTCCACCGCCAGGCGGGCAGTGTCGCCTTCGCAGGCGAGTAATTCCAAGCGCGCAATAGTAACAGAACGCGGTTCGCGCTCCACCACTTCCCCTGCACGAGCCAGTTTGTAGAGTGGCTGGCCATCACGCTTGAGGGCGGAGTACATCGGCGGTATCTGTTTGATTTCGCCGCGAAACTCCGGCAATACCGCTTCGATATCGGCACGACCAACGGTCACTTCGCGGGTCTGCAAAACTTCGCCTTCAGCGTCCGCGGTGGTGGTGGTCTTGCCCAACTGCGCCAGGGTTTCGTAACCCTTGTCGGAGTCGAGCAGGTATTGCGAGAACTTGGTGGCCTCGCCGAAGCACAGCGGCAGCACGCCGGTGGCCAAGGGATCGAGACTGCCGGTGTGACCGGCCTTCTCGGCATTGAGCAACCAGCGGACCTTCTGCAGGGCCGCGTTGGAGGTGAAGCCCAGCGGCTTGTCCAGAAGGATGATGCCGCTGACGTTACGACGGATACGCTTGACCTGAGCCACCGCTTACTCCTTGGCGTCTTCAGGGGCAGGCGCGTCGCCATGCTGGCTGTCTTCAGCCACGGCACGCTCGATCAGAGCCGACAGGTGCGCCCCGCGGGCGACGCTTTCGTCGTAATGGAAGTGCAGTTGCGGCACGCTGCGCAGCTTCATTTCCTTGGCCAGTTGCATGCGCAGGAAACCTGCCGCCGAGTTCAGCACCTTGATGCTCTGGGCGATTTCTTCGGCGTTTTCCTGGCCCATCACGGTGATGAAGATCTTCGCGTGACCGACATCGCGGCTGACTTCCACGGCGGTGATAGTCACCAGGCCGACGCGTGGATCCTTGACTTCGCGACGGATCAGTTGCGCCAGTTCGCGCTGCATCTGATCACCGATACGTTGGGTACGGCTGTATTCTTTTGCCATGTCTTGTTACCTGTTACTGCCTCACGGCGAAACCCGTGTGGTCTGAAAGCGGCAAACGCCCGGCCTGGCAGGAGCCAGACCGGGCGTTGCGTTTAGAGGCCGCTGGCGGTGCCGTGCATGGACATGCTACGGGCCACCAGGGCTCTTGAAGTGCGCGAGTTAGAGGCTGCGAGCAACCTGGACCTTCTCGAAGACTTCGATCTTGTCACCGACTTTGACGTCGTTGTAGCTCTTCACGCCGATACCGCATTCCATGCCGGCACGTACTTCGGACGCGTCATCCTTGAAGCGGCGCAGGGATTCCAGCTCGCCTTCGAAGATAACGATGTCTTCACGCAGTACACGGATTGGACGGTTACGGTGCACGACACCTTCGATGACCATGCAACCGGCGATCGCGCCAAACTTCGGCGAGCGGAACACGTCGCGAACTTCGGCAACACCCAGGATGTTCTCCCGAACGTCGCTGCCCAACATACCGGTCAGGGCTTTCTTGACGTCTTCGATGATGTCGTAGATCACGTTGTAGTAACGCATATCCAGACCTTCCTGCTCGACGATCTTCCGTGCGCCGGCATCGGCACGCACGTTGAAGCCGAACAGTACAGCGTTGGAGGCCAGTGCCAGGTTGGCGTCGCTTTCGGTGATACCACCGACGCCGCCGCCCACTACACGCACTTGCACTTCGTCGTTGCCCAGGCCGTTCAGAGCGCCTTGCAGAGCTTCCAACGAACCACGGACGTCGGATTTGAGGACGATGTTGAGCGTCTTCTTCTCTTCCTGGCCCATGCTTTCGAAGATGTTTTCCAGCTTGCCGGCGTGAGCACGGGCCAGCTTGACTTCGCGGAACTTGCCTTGACGGAACAGAGCCACTTCACGGGCTTTCTTCTCGTCGGCCACTACGCTCATCTCGTCGCCGGCGTCCGGGGTACCGTCCAGGCCGAGGATCTCGACCGGAATGGAAGGACCGGCTTCCTTGATTGGCTTGCCGTTCTCGTCGAGCATGGCGCGCACGCGGCCGTAGTTCGAACCGACCAGTACCATGTCGCCTTGACGCAGGGTACCGTCTTGAACCAGCACGGTAGCTACCGGGCCACGGCCCTTGTCGAGACGGGATTCCACCACGACACCACGGCCTGGGGCCGAAGGAGTCGCTTTGAGTTCCAGTACTTCGGCTTGCAGCAGAACGGCTTCCAGCAGGTCGTCGACGCCGGTACCCATTTTCGCGGAAACCGGTACGAACGGAGTATCGCCCCCCCAATCTTCCGACGTCACGCCGTGAACCGAGAGTTCACTGCGGATGCGGTCCAGATCGGCGCCTGGCTTGTCGATCTTGTTCACGGCGACCACCAGCGGTACGCCGGCTGCCTGTGCGTGCTGAACGGCTTCAATGGTCTGCGGCATCACGCCGTCGTCCGCTGCAACCACCAGGATCACGATGTCGGTAGCCTTGGCACCACGGGCACGCATGGCGGTAAACGCAGCGTGACCTGGGGTGTCGAGGAAGGTGACCATGCCGCGCTCGGTTTCTACGTGGTAGGCACCGATGTGCTGGGTAATGCCACCGGCTTCGCCCGCGGCCACTTTGGCGCGACGGATGTAGTCCAGCAGCGAGGTTTTACCGTGGTCAACGTGACCCATTACAGTCACGACCGGCGCACGGGCAACCGCTTCACCTTCGAACTTCAGGGACTCGGCCAGGGAATCTTCCAGGGCGGTGTCGCTGACCAGGGTCACTTTGTGGCCCAGTTCTTCAGCAACCAGCTGGGCAGTTTCCTGATCCAGAACCTGGTTGATGGTGGCTGGAGTGCCCAGCTTGAACATGAACTTGATGATTTCAGCAGCCTTGACCGACATCTGCTGAGCAAGATCGCCAACAGTGATGGTCTCGCCGATCTTCACTTCACGCACGACAGGGCCGGTTGGGCTCTGGAAACCGTGAGCGTTGCGTTTCTTCAGCTTGGCCTTGCCGCGACCACCACGACGGAAGCCATCGCTTTCTTCGTCGGTGGTACGTGGGGCAACGCGCGGCGCAGGCGCCTTTTCCTTGACCGAAGCGCGATGCGGAGCGTTTTTGCGCTCACCATCGCCACTGCCGCGACGATTGTTATCGTCTGCACGTGGTTTGTCCGGACGGCGCTGCTCGTCTTTCTTGCGCACGTCAGCCACAGGAGCCGGAGCGGCTACCGGGGCGTCTTGCACAGGTTCGGCGGCAACTGGCGCAGGAGCCGGGGCTGCAACCGCGTCAGCGACTGCAGTTTCGGCAACCGGAGCAGGCTGGCGACGCGCTTCTTCTTCGGCGCGACGCTTGGCTTCTTCTTCAGCCTTCTGACGGGCAGCATTTTCTACTGCGCGACGTTCTTCCAGTTCGCGTTGACGCTCGGCTTCGATTTCTTCCGGGCTGCGCTGTACGAAGACTTTCTTCTTGCGCACTTCAACGCTGATGCTCTTGCTGCCAGCGACACGCAGGGTGCTGGTGGTCTTGCGCTGCAAAGTAATTTTGCGTGGTTCTTCCACTTTCGCCTTGTGGCTGCTTTTCAGATGAGTCAGCAACGACTGCTTCTCACTGTCGCTCACATGTTCCTCGGCGGCGGTGTGCGGCAGACCTGCCTCACGCATCTGCTGCAGCAGGCGCTCTACCGGTGTTTTGACCTCATCGGCCAGTTGTTTCACCGTGACTTGCGTCATGCACTTCTCTCCTCAGGCCGCGCCTAATTACTCGAACCAGTGGGCTCGGGCGGCCATGATCAACTTGCCGGCACGATCATCGTCAATGCCGTCGATGTCGAGCAGGTCGTCAATAGACTGCTCGGCCAGGTCTTCGCGGGTAATTACGCCGCGCACCGCCAGTTCCATCGCCAAATCCTTGTCCATACCCTCAAGCGAGAGCAGGTCTTCGGCCGGATGGGCGTCTGCCAGCTTTTCCTCAGTAGCGATGGCTTTAGTCAACAAGCGATCCTTGGCCCGAGCGCGAAGCTCGTTGACGATGTCTTCGTCAAAGCCGTCGATGTTGAGCATTTCTTCCAGCGGTACGTAGGCAATCTCTTCCAGGCTGGTGAAGCCTTCATCAACCAGAACCTGTGCCAGT
>NZ_MOAK01000086.1:82533-83836 GCF_003732485.1 Pseudomonas protegens | reverse complement strand
CTGCTTGCTGCTTGGCCTGGATGTCCGATTCGGTCATCACGTTCAGGGTCCAGCCAGTCAATTGGCTAGCCAGACGCACGTTCTGACCACCGCGACCGATGGCCTGAGCCAGATTGTCTGCGCCAACGGCGATGTCCATGGCATGGGCATCTTCGTCAACGATAATTGCCGCGACTTCAGCCGGAGACATGGCGTTGATCACGAACTGCGCAGGGTTCTCGTCCCACAGGACGATATCCACACGTTCGCCACCCAACTCACCGGAAACGGCCTGGACGCGCGAACCGCGCATGCCAATGCACGCGCCCTGCGGGTCGATGCGCTTGTCCTTGGAGCGAACTGCGATCTTGGCCCGCGAACCCGGATCACGGGAGGCGGCCATTACTTCGATCAGGCCTTCGGCAATTTCCGGCACTTCGATACGGAACAGCTCGATCAGCATTTCCGGTGCGGTACGCGACAGGATCAGCTGCGGGCCGCGGTTCTCGGTGCGGATTTCCTTGAGCAGCGCACGCAGACGCACGCCAACCCGGAAAGTCTCACGGGAGATGATGTCTTCACGGGCCAGCAACGCCTCGGCGTTGTTACCCAGATCGACGATCACGTTGTCACGTGTCACTTTTTTCACGGTGCCGGAGATGATTTCCCCCAGACGCTCGCGATAGGCATCAACCACCTGTGCGCGCTCGGCTTCGCGAACTTTCTGCACAATGACCTGCTTGGCGGTCTGTGCAGCAATGCGGCCGAACTCGATGGATTCGATCTTTTCTTCGATCACATCACCGACTTTGGCGTCGGGATGGGTCTCACGAGCCTTGCTCAACCAGGTCTCGACCGCTGGATCATCCAGATCGGCTTCTTCGACCACCGTCCAGCGACGGAAAGTCTCGTAGGAACCGGTGTGGCGATTGATTTCCACACGCAGGTCCACTTCGTCTTCAAAACGCTTCTTGGTAGCAGTGGCCAGGGCCAGCTCCAGCGCTTCAAAAATTACGCTTGCCGGTACACCCTTTTCATTGGATACCGACTCAACAACCAGCAGTACTTCTTTGCTCATCGTACGCCTCGCCTTTCGCAAGCCATTGGATCCGCGGGATCCGCGTCTCAGTCAAAACTGGGAATTATGTTGGCCTTGTCGATCATATCGATCGGCAACAGGAACTCATGGTCATCCACCTGCACCACGACGTCCTGTTCCTCCACCCCGCGGAGAAGGCCCTGAAAATTACGCCGACCTTCGAAGGGCGAGCGCAGCTTGATCTTCACTTGCTCACCGACATACTTGGCAAACTGTTCAAGGGTG
>NZ_MOAK01000086.1:0-82480 GCF_003732485.1 Pseudomonas protegens | reverse complement strand
GATCGGATCTTCTACGTCGAGAACACCGCTGATCTGACGGCTGACGATGGCGCAATCGTCCACCAGCACGCCGCCTTCTTTATCGATATAAACGCGCAACAATGAGTGGCGACCCTGAGCCGAAAACTCGATACCCCAGCATTCATAGCCAAGGGCCACGACCACCGGGGCCAACAAGGCCTGCAACTGTTCTAGCTTGCTCGACACCTGAACCCCCTCGTGCATGCTTGTGCAAATAAAAAATGGGCGAAGCGCCCATCCCGGAAACGCCGTTGAATAGCGGCGTTATAAAGTGTCCAGCTAACAAAAAGCCCCTGAAAAGGGGCTCCGCTAAAACTGGTTGCGGGGGCCGGATTTGAACCGACGACCTTCGGGTTATGAGCCCGACGAGCTACCAGACTGCTCCACCCCGCGACAAAGCTGGGGCGGAAGTATACGACTGATCCCTTTTTGGGTCAATGTAACCTTCCACCTACAAGAAAGCCCGCAACAGCGGGCTCTCCTGATAATTGGTACCGAGAAGGGGACTCGAACCCCTACACCCTATGGGCACAACCACCTCAAGGTTGCGTGTCTACCAATTCCACCACCTCGGCATAGACTACGTTACTGCATGAAACTCTTCTTACTTCTGCTCTGGAGCTGGAGGTACGTCAGTCGCGCTGTTGGCCGACTTTTGCTCTTGGAGCACCGGGACATCATCAGAAGCCGGTTTTTGCTTTGGCACTTCAAGCACTGCTGGATCTGGTAAGCCTACTTGAGTCAGCTGATGAGCTTTCTCTTTAGCAAAGTAACCTAACCCTAAGCTGGTTATGAAGAAACCGGCGGCAAGTATAGCAGTAAACTTACTAAGAAAGGTAGAGGAACCTTGGCTTCCGAACACAGTATTTGAAGCACCTGCACCGAAAGACGCGCCAGCATCCGCACCTTTACCCTGCTGCAGCAAAACCAGAGCAACTACGCCCAGGGCACCCAGCAGATGAAAAACGACTACGACTGTTTCCAGCATTTTTTCAGTTTCCCGCGGCGCGACAGATCGCACCGAACTCATCTGCATTCAGGGAAGCTCCACCAATGAGCCCCCCATCGATATCCGGCATGCCGAACAGTTCGACCGCATTGGCCGCCTTCACGCTGCCGCCGTATAGAAGCCGCACTCCTCGTGCCACTTCAGAATTCTCTGCCGCCAACTGCGCGCGGATGGCTGCATGCACATCCTGCGCCTGTTGCGGTGTTGCAGTCAGCCCGGTGCCAATGGCCCAGACCGGCTCGTAAGCGATAACAGCATTGGCGAACGCGCCAACACCCAACTCTTCGATAATACTGCCCAGCTGACGCCCTACAACTTCTAGAGTCTTCCCGGCTTCGCGCTGTTCGAGGGTTTCCCCTACACACAGAATCGGCTTCAAACCACAAGCCTGTGCTGCCGCGAACTTGCGATTGAGAGTCGCGTCCCGCTCGCCCATGATCAGACGGCGTTCGGAATGCCCAACCAGCACCAGGGAACAACCTGCGTCCACCAATTGACTCGGGGCGATCTCGCCCGTCAACGCACCTTGCATGGATTCCACCGCAGAATTCTGCGCGCCGACCGAAATCGACTTACCTTTCAAGCCATCAATCACTTGATTGATATACAAGCAAGGCGGGAATACCGCGACATCAACACCGCTTGGCAAGGCCAGATGACGAAGGCCATTGATCAGCTCAGCGACGCTGGCGCGGGTACCGTGCATCTTCCAGTTACCAGCTACCATAGGGCGACGCATGCTGTACCTCGTCGGTCAAAGTGGGCGCAGATGTTACCCAACCAAAACAACACTGGCAAGCCGAAATCAGGCAGAAACTTCAGCAACCAGTTTTGCCAGCTCATCAGCATAAGCGCGAACCTGTGCTTCATCGCTACCTTCGACCATGACACGCACCAAAGGCTCGGTACCGGACTTGCGCAGAAGAACCCGGCCACGCCCCGCCATCGCGGCAGTCACGCGTTCACAGGCCTCTTTCACAGCAGGATGCTCAACCGGGTTATCCCCCCCGGCAAAGCGAACATTGACCAGCACTTGAGGGCACTTACGCAGCCCCTGACGTGACTGCGCCAGGCTTTCACCACGCGCCTTGAGTGCCATCAGCACCTGCAATGCAGCGATGATCGCATCACCCGTCGTGGCGTGCCGCAAGCACACGATGTGCCCGGAGTTCTCTCCCCCCACCAGCCAGTTGCGTTCCAGCAGTTCGGCAATCACATAACGATCACCTACATTGGCCCGGACAAAAGGAATACCCAGATCCGCCAGAGCCAGCTCCAGCCCCAGATTGCTCATAAGCGTCCCGACCACACCGCCTTGCAACTTGTCACGCTCATGCAAATCCCGGGCGATGATGAACAGCAGCTCATCACCGTCAACAATTGCACCGGTCTGGTCGACCATCAGCACCCGGTCACCGTCGCCATCAAAGGCAATACCCAGATCCGCGTGCTCGGCCAGTACCGCCGCCTGCAATTGCGACATATGAGTCGAACCGCAGTTCTCGTTGATGTTCAAGCCATTAGGCTGCGCAGACAGAACCGTGACTTGCGCGCCCAACTCGCGGAATACACTCGGCGCTACCTTGTAGGTGGCGCCATGAGCGCAGTCCAGGACGACTTTCAAGCCGGCAAAACTGGTGCTCGATGGCACGCTGCTCTTGCAGAACTCAATGTAGCGCCCCGATGCGTCGTTGATCCGCGAAACCTTGCCGAGCTTGCTCGACTCCACCACGGTCATCGGCGCATCCAGCAACTCTTCGATCATCAACTCCACCTCGTCAGGCAACTTGGTGCCCTCACCCGAGAAGAACTTGATGCCGTTGTCATCATGGGGATTGTGCGAAGCACTGATGACAATCCCGGCCTCCGCATGGAAGGTGCGCGTCAGATAAGCGATCGCCGGAGTCGGCATCGGCCCCAGCAGCATTACATCTGCACCGGCGGCAGACAGCCCTGCCTCGAGAGCCGATTCGAACATGTACCCAGAGATACGCGTGTCCTTGCCTACCAGCACGCGGCAGGCGCCCATGCTGCGAAAGGCCATGCCAGCCGCCCAACCGAGCTTGAGCATGAAATCAGGAGTAATCGGGAATTCGCCCACACGACCACGAATGCCGTCGGTGCCAAAGTATTTCTTAGTCATAAGTACTCCATCGTTCTTATTCGGCGGATTCCACTGCCGCAATCATTCGCACAACGTCCACTGTCTCGGCGACATCATGGACGCGGATAATTTTCGCCCCCTTGGTCACCGCCAGTGCCGCGAGCGCCAGACTACCGTGCAATCGCTCGGCTACAGGTCGATTCAAGGTTTGGCCAACCATGCTTTTGCGCGAAACCCCAACCAGAAGGGGGCGCCCAAGGGCATGCAGGGCCTCCATATGCTTGAACAGGCTCAAATTGTGCTGCAGGGTCTTGGCAAAGCCAAAGCCCGGATCGAGAACAATCCGTTCAGCGCCAATCCCGACAGCCGCACACGCAGCCATTCGCTCGGCCAAAAAGACACCCACTTCCTGGGTGACATTCTGATAATGCGGATTATCCTGCATATCTCCCGGCTCACCGAGCATATGCATCAGACACACCGGCAAACCGGTGGCAGCAGCTGCATCCAGAGCACCATCACGGCGCAACGCACGTACATCGTTAATCAACCCCGCCCCGAGACGTGCAGTTTCGCGAATCACTGCCGGGGTTGAGGTATCAACGGAAATAACCACGTCCAGTTCACGATGAATTCGCTCGACGACAGGGGCAACGCGCTCCAGCTCCTCCAGCGGCGATACCGTCCGGGCACCGGGCCGAGTTGATTCGCCGCCGATATCGATCAGCGTAGCACCGGCGGCAACCATGGCCTCGGCATGTCGCAAAGCAACATCCAGCTGGCTGAAGCGACCGCCATCGGAAAAGGAATCGGGGGTTACATTCAAGATGCCCATGACATGCGCACGGGCCAAATCAAGAACCCGGTTGCCGCAAGGCAACCGGGTGGAGGAAGGAACAGAAGTCATTTAAAACCTTAGTGGTCGGCAGCAGGGCCGCCGATGGGTGTTTCCGGACGTTCGTTTTGCACTACTGGAGGAGTAGTACCCGAACCGCCCTCCCAATCACGAGGTTCACGCGGAGTACGCCCCGCCATGATGTCGTCAATCTGATCGGCATCGATGGTTTCGTACTTCATCAAGGCGTCCGCCATGGCGTCCAGCTTGTCGCGGTTGTCCGTCAGGATCTGTTTGGCAGTGCCGTAGCACTGGTCAATGATACTGCGCACTTCGGAGTCGATCAGTTTCGCTGTTTCAGCGGACAAACTGGCATGCTGACTGCCAGCACTGCGACCCAGGAATACTTCGCCCTCTTCTTCCGCATACATCAGCGGACCGAGTTTTTCGGAGAGGCCCCACTTGGTGACCATGTTCCGAGCAATCTGGCTGGCGCGCATGATGTCGTTGGATGCACCGGTGGTCACGCCGTCAAAACCCAGCGTCATCTCTTCTGCGATACGGCCACCATAGAGCGAGCAGATCTGGCTGATCAGGGCTCGCTTGGACAGGCTGTAGCGATCTTCTTCCGGCAGGAACATGGTGACGCCCAATGCCCGACCGCGAGGGATGATCGAGACTTTGTAGACCGGATCATGCTCAGGCACGACTCGACCGACAATGGCGTGGCCGGCTTCGTGATAAGCGGTGTTCTGCTTTTCTTTCTCGGACATGACCATGGATTTGCGCTCTGCGCCCATCATGATCTTGTCCTTGGCCAGTTCAAATTCCTTCATTTCGACAATACGCTTACCGGTACGAGCCGCGAACAACGAAGCCTCGTTCACCAGGTTTGCCAAGTCGGCACCGGAGAAACCCGGTGTACCGCGCGCGATTACTGCCGGGGCAACATCTTCGCCCATTGGCACTTTGCGCATGTGAACCTTGAGAATCTGCTCACGACCGCGAATGTCCGGCAGGCCAACCACCACCTGGCGGTCGAAACGACCAGGACGCAGCAACGCTGGGTCGAGTACGTCTGGACGGTTAGTGGCAGCGATAACAATGATGCCGTCATTCATTTCAAAGCCGTCCATCTCAACCAGCAATTGGTTGAGGGTCTGCTCACGCTCATCATGACCGCCGCCCATGCCGGCGCCACGGTGACGACCGACAGCGTCGATCTCATCGATGAAAATGATGCACGGAGCATGTTTCTTGGCCTGCTCAAACATATCGCGAACACGGCTGGCACCGACACCAACGAACATCTCGACGAAGTCGGAACCGGAAATAGTGAAGAATGGCACCTTGGCTTCGCCCGCAATGGCCTTGGCCAGCAAGGTCTTACCGGTACCCGGCGGACCTACCATCAGCACCCCCCGAGGAATGCGACCGCCCAGACGCTGGAACTTGCCCGGATCACGCAGGAACTCAACCAGTTCGCCAACTTCCTCCTTAGCCTCGTCACAACCAGCGACGTCAGCCAGAGTGGTTTTCACCTGATCTTCAGAGAGCAGACGCGCCTTGCTCTTGCCAAAGCTCATTGGCCCACCCTTGCCACCTGCGCCACCTTGCATTTGCCGCATGAAGAACATGAAGACGGCAATGATCACCAGGATCGGGAAGCTGGCCACCAACAGTTGGGTCCAGATGCTTTGCTGCTCAGGCTGCTTGCCTTCGACCACGACATGGTTGTCCACCAAATCGCCGATCAGGCCATTGTCCTGAATGGCAGGACGAATGGTTTTGAAGCTGTCGCCATCGTTGCGCTTGCCGGTAATCACGTAGCCATCAACCGCTACGCGCTCGACCTTGCCATCCTTAACTTGCTGGATGAAGTCGGAGTAGTTGAGGGTTTGCGGCTCGTTAGGGCTGGAGAAGTTGTTCATCACCGTCACAAGGACGGCAGCGATGATCAACCAAAGGATCAGATTCTTTGCCATGTCGTTCAATTAACTACCCTCTGAAGCAAGCTCCGCTACTGGCGCGCGCTTCGCATGATATTCACCGGCCTAACTTACTACATTACCTACAGCTCTGGCAGGCGCTGTCTGTAACCCTATGTGAAACTTAGACTACACAATATGCGTTTAATCTGACGGGGCGAAATACGAAAATCCTATCACCCCAGTCAAAATCCTTACTTACTCACTGCGACCACGGAAGCCACGCCCCAACAGGTATTGCTCCCTAGAACGGTCACGGGAAGATGTCGGCTTGCGCATCTGCACTTTCTCGAACATCTGCCGAACGCTCTTGTGGTACTCATCAAAACCTTCACCCTGGAAGATCTTGATCAGAAAATCACCACCTGGACGTAATACCCGACTAGCAAGATCCAGCGCCAATTCGCACAGGAACATCGCACGAGGCATGTCCACAGCCGCTAACCCACTCATATTGGGGGCCATATCGGAAATCACAAGGTCAACTTCAGAATTTCCGACAGCTTCGAGGATCTGCGCCAACACCGCATCCTCGGTAAAGTCCCCTTGAATAAAGGTCACATCGGGAATGCTGTCCATCTCCAGGATGTCGGAGGCAATCAAGCGCCCCTGACCACCAATCAGACGACTGGTCACCTGCGACCAGCCACCCGGGGCGGCCCCTAGGTCGATCACACTCATGCCAGGACGGATAAGGCGGTCCTTTTCCTGGATCTCCAGCAGCTTGTAGCTGGCACGGGAACGGTACCCATCTTTTTGCGCCATTTTGACGAATGGGTCGTTGAAGTGCTCTTTCAGCCAGTTATGGCTAGTTTTGGAACGGGCCACGGGCCACCTCAAAATAAAACGGGTCGTGATTAACTGGGCGGTCCCGGACTCGCTCGGGTAAACTGGCCGCCGCTTTTTACAAGATCAGACGCAGGGGTCAGATTATGCCGCTCACTCAAGAGCAGAAGAAACAGTACAAATCCATTGGCCACCATCTGAAACCAGTATTGACTGTGGCTGACAACGGTTTGACCGAAGGTGTGCTAGCCGAACTTGAACGCGCCTTGAGCGATCACGAGCTGATCAAGATCAAGCTCAACATCCTCGAGCGCGAATCGCGCCTGGAAGCCATTGCCGAACTGTGCAAGGCCGGCAAAGCGGATCTGGTGCAGGTCATCGGCAAGATGGCGCTGATCTACCGCAAGAACGCCAAGGTAAACAAGCAATTGTCGAACGTCCATCGTTTCAACTGACGTCGACTCGGGTCAAGGGTGTGCCTGGCGCACCCTTCCACCCCATCCTGGCACCGGCTGCAGCACCAGTATCAAGCCGGAAAAGCCCAGAACCAGATAGCTGAACAACTGCCAGCGCTGAGCTTCCGGCAACAGAACGCGCACAGTGAAATACATCGCGCACGCATACATTGCCATCAACAGCAGTTGCCCCCGAATATCCCGCCAAAGACTTCTCAGCCCTTCGGACTGAATCAGCACCAGCGCCTGTAGAACCAGGCACGCCGCCGAAAAGCCCACCAACAACGCACTGAGCAGCGTCGAAACCTCTTCGATGAGCAAGGGAGCGAGGCCAATCTGGCCCAGGACGGGAAACAAGCCGAGATGCAATAACCATAAGCCGCCGACCCACAACATCTGGGTCAGCTGCCAAAGCATGGCGCCCGCATGCAGCGGGCGCCTTCTTTCAGATGTGACGGACTTCGACAATCTCATACTCGATAACGCCGCCAGGCGTTTTGACCGCCACCACATCACCCTCTTCCTTGGCAATCAAGGCGCGGGCAATCGGCGAGCCGACGGAAATTTTACCGAGCTTGATATCAGCCTCGTCCTCACCAACGATCTGGTAGGTCACGCTTTCGTCGGTCTCGACGTTGGCGATCTCGACCGTGGTACCAAAGATTACCTTGCCGGTATGAGGAATGGTCGTGACGTCGATGACCACCGAGTTCTGCAGACGACCTTCGATATCACGGATCCGAGCCTCGACCATGCCTTGCTGTTCACGGGCAGCATGGTATTCAGCGTTTTCCTTCAAATCACCCAACTCGCGGGCCGTACCGATGTCCTGGCTGAGCTTCGGACGCACGACCTTGGTCAGGTGAGCATGCTCTTCTTCCAGGGCGCGAGCGCCCTGGACGGTCATTGGGTATTTATTCATGCCTTCAATCCTGCGTGTAGATCCTGCAAGCGACGCACGGTTTTTTCTGGACCGAACTTCAACGCTTCGCAGATAGCTTCGCCAGCAGCAATGGTGGTGGTGCAGTAGATCTTGTGCTGCAAGGCGTTACGACGAATGGAGTAAGAGTCAGCGATCGACTGACGACCTTCAGTGGTGTTGATGATCAGGGTGACTTCGTCGTTCTTGATCATATCGACCACATGCGGACGACCTTCAGTCACCTTGTTCACACGACGCACTTTCAGGCCGGCCGCTTCGATCAGCTTGGCGGTGCCCGCAGTAGCGACCACTTCGAAGCCCAAGTTGATCAGATCACGGGCCACGCCTGCAACCAGAGGTTTGTCATCGTCACGGACACTGATGAATGCAGTACCGCCAGTCGGCAGCACTTCGCTGGCACCCATCTGGGCCTTGGCGAAAGCCTCACCGAAAGTATCGCCCACACCCATGACCTCACCGGTGGACTTCATCTCTGGGCCGAGGATCGGGTCAACACCCGGGAACTTGGCGAACGGGAACACCGCTTCCTTGACGCTGTAGAAGTTCGGGATGATTTCCTTGGTAAAGCCCAGCTCTTTCAGGGTCTTACCAGCCATCACCCGAGCCGCGATCATCGCCAGGGAGACGCCGATGCACTTGGACACGAAAGGCACGGTGCGGGAAGCACGCGGGTTCACTTCAATGACGTAGATTTCATTGCCCTGCAGGGCCAACTGTACGTTCATCAAGCCAACCACGCCCAACTCCAGGGCCATTTTCTTGACCTGCTCACGCATCTCATCCTGGATGTGCGCCGGCAGCGAGTACGGCGGCAGGGAGCACGCGGAGTCACCGGAGTGAACGCCGGCCTGCTCGATGTGCTGCATGATCGCGCCGATCACCACGTCGGTACCGTCGCAGACCGCATCTACGTCCATCTCGATGGCGCAGTTGAGGAAGTGGTCCAGCAGCACCGGGCTGTCGTTGGACACTTGCACCGCTTCACGCAGGTAGCGCTTGAGCTCTTCTTCCTCGTAGACGATTTCCATCGCCCGGCCGCCCAGAACATAGGACGGACGCACCACCAACGGATAACCGATCTTGGTCGCGGCACGAATCGCTTCGTCTTCGCTGCGCACAGTGGCGTTTGGTGGCTGACGCAGGTTCAGGCGCTCAACCATTTGCTGGAAGCGCTCACGGTCTTCGGCACGGTCGATGGCGTCAGGACTGGTGCCAATGATCGGCACACCGGCCGCTTCCAGGGCACGGGCCAATTTCAGCGGAGTCTGGCCGCCGTACTGAACGATCACGCCTTTTGGCTTCTCGACGCGGACGATTTCCAGCACGTCTTCCAGGGTTACTGGCTCGAAGTACAGGCGATCGGAGGTGTCGTAGTCGGTGGAAACGGTTTCCGGGTTGCAGTTGACCATGATGGTTTCGTAACCATCGTCGCGCAGCGCCAGTGCAGCGTGTACGCAGCAGTAGTCGAACTCGATACCCTGGCCGATACGGTTTGGACCGCCACCCAGGATCATGATCTTGTCACGACTCGAAGGTGCGGCTTCGCACTCTTCTTCATAAGTCGAGTACAGGTAAGCGGTGTCAGTGGCGAACTCGGCGGCGCAAGTATCGACGCGCTTGTAGACCGGGAACACTTCCAGCTTATGACGGTGAGTGCGCAGGTTCTTCTCGGTCACACCCAGCAGCTTGGCCAGACGCTGGTCGGAGAAGCCTTTGCGCTTCAAGCGGAACATCAGGTCGCGACCGATAGCCGACAACCCCAAGGTCTTGACCTTCTCTTCTTCCTTGATCAGATCTTCGATCTGCACCAGGAACCAAGGATCGATCATGTTCATCCCGAAGATCTGCTCGACGGTCATGCCGGCACGGAAGGCGTCAGCCACGTACCAGATACGCTCGGCGCCTGGCACGGTCAGCTCACGCTTGAGCACGTTCATGCTTTCCGGGTTGCTCAGGTCGAGTTTCGGATCCAGGCCGCAAACACCAACCTCCAGACCGCGCAGAGCTTTCTGCAGGGATTCCTGGAAGGTCCGGCCGATGGCCATGACTTCACCCACCGACTTCATCTGGGTGGTCAGGCGCGCGTCCGCCTTGGAGAACTTCTCGAAGGCGAAGCGCGGCAGCTTGGTCACGACGTAGTCGATTGACGGCTCGAAGGAGGCTGGAGTCTTGCCACCGGTGATGTCGTTGGACAGCTCGTCCAGGGTGTAACCCACCGCCAGCTTGGCCGCGACCTTGGCGATCGGGAAGCCGGTGGCTTTCGAGGCCAGCGCCGAGGAGCGGGACACCCGCGGGTTCATCTCGATCACGACCATGCGGCCGGTGTTCGGGCAGATGCCGAACTGCACGTTGGAGCCGCCGGTTTCCACGCCGATCTCGCGCAGTACCGCCAGGGAGGCGTTACGCAGGATCTGGTATTCCTTGTCGGTCAGGGTCTGTGCCGGAGCCACGGTGATCGAGTCACCGGTGTGCACACCCATCGGGTCGAAGTTTTCGATGGAGCAGACGATGATGCAGTTGTCCTTCTTATCGCGGACCACCTCCATCTCGTACTCTTTCCAGCCGATCAGCGATTCGTCGATCAGCAGTTCCTTGGTCGGCGACAGGTCCAGACCGCGGGCGCAGATCTCTTCGAACTCTTCACGGTTGTAAGCAATACCGCCACCGGTGCCGCCCATGGTGAAGGACGGACGGATGATGCAAGGGAAGCCCAGCTTGTCGAGGACTGCATTGGCCTCTTCCATGCTGTGAGCGATACCGGAACGTGGGCACGCCAGGCCGATGGACTTCATGGCGGCGTCGAAGCGCGAACGGTCTTCAGCCTTGTCGATAGTGTCGGCATTGGCGCCGATCATCTCTACGCCGAACTTCTCCAGAACGCCTTCGCGCTCCAGGTCCAGAGCGCAGTTCAAAGCAGTCTGGCCGCCCATGGTTGGCAGCAGCGCGTCCGGGCGCTCTTTCTCGATGATCTTGGCAACAGTCTGCCACTTGATCGGCTCGATGTAGGTGGCGTCGGCCATGGCCGGGTCGGTCATGATGGTGGCCGGGTTGGAGTTCACCAGGATGACCCGGTACCCCTCTTCGCGCAGGGCCTTGCAGGCCTGGGCGCCGGAGTAGTCGAACTCACAGGCCTGGCCGATCACGATCGGGCCAGCGCCAAGAATCAGGATGCTTTTAATGTCTGTACGTTTTGGCATGGGTTGTCACTCAAATCCGCAGGTCAGTCGGCAAGCCGTCTTGAACATTCTCTGAGGCGCCTGAGGGGATTCCGCCGGACTCGCCGGGGCCGCCCTCAGGCGCTGCTCGCTACACTTTCAAGGCGAACGCTTAGCGTCGCTTGGCCATCTCGTTGATGAAGCGGTCGAACAGCGGCGCCACATCGTTCGGGCCCGGGCTGGCTTCAGGGTGGCCCTGGAAGCTGAACGCGCTCTTGTCGGTACGCTCGATACCCTGCAAGGTGCCGTCGAACAGCGACTTGTGGATCGCCCGGACGTTGCCCGGCAGCGTGGCTTCATCCACCGCAAAACCGTGGTTCTGGCTGGTGATCATGACCACTCCGGTATCCAGGTCCTGGACCGGGTGGTTGGCGCCGTGGTGGCCGTGGCCCATTTTCAGGGTCTTGGCGCCGGAGGCCAAGGCCAGCAGTTGGTGACCCAGGCAGATGCCGAACACCGGAATCTCGGTTTCGAGGATTTCCTTGATCGCCTTGATGGCGTAGTCGCAAGGCTCGGGGTCGCCTGGGCCGTTGGACAGGAACACGCCATCCGGATTGAGGGCCAGGACGTCGCTCGCCGGGGTCTGAGCAGGCACCACGGTCACGCGGCAACCGCGCTCCACCAGCATGCGCAGGATGTTCAGCTTGACCCCGTAGTCATAGGCAACCACGTGGTACGGCAGATCGGCGGCTTCGATGGTGGCGTGGCTGTCGGTCTTCAGATCCCAGACCGTCGAACGCCATTCGTAGCTTTGCTTGGTGCTGACGACTTTCGCCAGGTCCATGCCCTTGAGGCCCGGGAAGCCGCGGGCGGCAGCAATCGCCGCCTCTTCGGAAATGTTGTCGCCGGCCATGATGCAGCCGTTCTGTGCACCTTTCTCACGCAGGATGCGGGTCAGGCGACGGGTGTCGATACCGGCGATCGCCACGACGTTGTTGGCTTTCAGGTAATCGGACAGGGACAGGGTGTTACGCCAGTTGCTGGCCACCAGCGGCAAGTCACGGATAACCAGGCCAGCCGACCAGACGCGATCGGACTCGGCGTCTTCCGGCGTGGTGCCGGTGTTGCCGATGTGGGGATAGGTCAGGGTAACGATCTGTTGGGCGTAGGAAGGATCGGTAAGGATTTCCTGATAGCCGGTCATTGCGGTGTTGAACACCACCTCACCAACGGTCTGACCGTCGGCTCCAATGGCTTCGCCACGAAAAATGCTGCCATCAGCAAGGGCGAGTATGGCTGGCTTAGTCAAGAAGACCTCCCGTAAATAGAGCCTGAAAGGGCGATCGCAGGTTGTAAAAAAGCGGAATGACGTATAGACACGTCACCCCGCTTCTTCGTCGAATTATCTGCGCGCTTTTAGTGGACACACTAAAGCTGTAGCTTACAGAAAAAGGCTTTTTCGGTCCACCGCTAATGAGCCCTAAAGGCAGAGGAATGCGACAGAACATCGCCTAGCGGTTTGAAGCAGGGGCCGAGGCACAACCTCAACCCCACTTCAGATGCATCTCAACGCAGATCCAGCACATCCTGCATGTCGTAAAGACCGGCCTCACGACCATCCAGCCAGAGAGCGGCACGCACCGCTCCCTTGGCGAAGGTCATGCGACTGGAGGCCTTATGGGTGATTTCCAAGCGCTCGCCCTCAGTGGCAAACAGCACAGTATGATCCCCCACCACATCACCACCACGCACAGTGGCAAAACCGATGGTTTCGCGCTCACGCGCACCGGTATGCCCCTCGCGACCATAGACCGCAACCTGTTGCAGGTCGCGCCCCAAGGCATTGGCAATCACCTCACCCATGCGCAGGGCAGTGCCCGAAGGCGCATCGATCTTGTGCCGGTGATGGGCCTCGATGATTTCGATGTCCGCATCATCACCCAGCACCCGAGCCGCCATGTCCAGCAGCTTCAGCGACAGGTTCACCCCAACACTGAAGTTTGCAGCGAAGACGATGGGAATATCCTTGCCCGCCTCGGCCAGCAATTGCTTTTCCTTGGCACCCAAACCCGTAGTACCAATCACCATGGCCTTGCCCGCCTTACGGCAGAAGGCCAGGTTCTTGAGCATCACTTCCGGCAAGGTGAAATCGATCAGCACATCAAACTCATCGACAACCTTCTCCAGGCTATCGGACATCGACACGCCAAGACGACCCAGGGACGCCAGCTCACCTGCATCCGCGCCCACCAGCGAACTGCCAGGGCGAACGATGGCTGCCGTCAGCCCGGAGAGCGGCGAGCGCAGCTGCACAGCCTCGACCAAAGTCTTGCCCATGCGCCCCGCGGCGCCCATCACTGCTATACGTCGCATGCATTACTCCTTACAGGTCGCCGAAGAAGCGCTTGACGCCCTCGAACCAACCCGTGGTTTTCGGCGAGTGCGAATTGTCGCCATCCAGCGAACCGCGCAGCTCTTCCAGCAACTCGCGCTGACGACGGCTCAGGTTCACTGGCGTTTCCACCGCAACCCGGCACATCAGGTCGCCGGCACCGCCGCCACGCACCGGAGCAACGCCCTTGCCACGAATCCGGAACTGCTTGCCGGTCTGGGTTCCCTCAGGGATCTTCAGCTTGACCCGACCATCCAGGGTCGGAATCTCCAACTCGCCACCCAGCGCCGCATCAACGAAGCTGATAGGTACTTCGCAGAACAGGTGCTTGCCGTCACGCTGGAAGATCGCGTGCTCGCGCACATTGATCACCACATACAGGTCACCGGTCGGACCACCCTGAGTCCCCGCCTCGCCCTCACCGGACAGACGGATACGGTCACCGGTATCGACACCCGCCGGCACTTTTACCGACAGCGTCTTGT
Organism: Pseudomonas protegens; assembly: GCF_003732485.1. GTDB lineage: Bacteria > Pseudomonadota > Gammaproteobacteria > Pseudomonadales > Pseudomonadaceae > Aquipseudomonas > Aquipseudomonas protegens_B. The sequence continues at coordinate 68,307 of NZ_MOAK01000086.1, read as the reverse complement.
ACTCTTCGACCCGGCCTTCGCCGTGGCACGAATCGCACGGATCGGAAATGATCTTGCCCTGGCCATGGCAACGCGGGCAGGTCTGCTGCACCGAGAAGAAGCCCTGCTGCATCCGCACCTGACCAATACCACCGCAGGTCGGGCAAGTGACAGGCGACGAGCCTTTCTTGGCACCCGAGCCATCGCATGGCTTACAGTTGACCAGTGTCGGCACACGGATATTCACCGTGGTGCCACGCACCGCCTCCTCCAGATTCAGCTCCAAGGTGTAACGCAGGTCGCTGCCGCGCTGCGCGCCGCCACGGGAACCGCCGCGACCGCCACCGAAGAAATCACTGAACACATCACCGAAGATATCGGAGAAGTTCTGACCGCCAAAACCGGCGCCACCGCCACCCATGCTCGGATCGACACCGGCATGACCATATTGGTCATAAGCTGCGCGCTTACTGGAGTCGGACAGCACTTCGTAGGCCTCGTTGGCCTCCTTGAACATGTCTTCCGACGCTTTGTCGCCGGGATTACGATCCGGGTGATGCTTCATCGCCAGGCGACGGTAAGCCTTTTTCAGCTCCGCTTCGCTGGAGCCACGCTCCACACCCAATACTTCGTAATAGTCACGCTTTGCCATAAGTCTTTGCACTCTTAAGGACGTCCGGCAAACCCTCCTGAGCTCTGCCAAACTCGCTGAGCCCCAATACAGGCCCGGACCCAACTCACGTCAATTCAACGATCCTGGTCTTGGATAGACGACCCGCTTGCAGGTCGATAATTGCGGTCATCGCAGCCGGAAAGCAGGAGCTTCTCCGACCCGACCGCCAGCGCACAAACGAAGGTTGTACGCCATCAAAATTCGCTGACTCCAGACACGCCAACGCGGGAGCAAGCTCCCGCGCGGCGACATCCTACCAGTCACCGCCCGAAGGCAGTCAACCGGCCGACCAACAAGCCATTACTTGTGGTCTTTTACTTCTTCGAACTCGGCATCGACGACGTCGTCGGCTTTTTCAGCGGACTCGGCGTGCGGTGCCGCGCCTTCTGCAGGCTGGGCCTGTTCGGCGTACATCTTCTGAGCAACCGGGGCCGAGACTTTCGACAGCTCTTCGACCTTGGCGTCGATGGCAGCCTTGTCGTCGCCTTTGACAGCGGCTTCCAAGGCAACCACGGCAGCTTCGATCGCGGTCTTCTCTTCCGCAGTCACTTTGTCGCCGGCGTCAGCCACCATCTTGCGAGTCGAGTGCACCAGCGCATCACCCTGGTTACGGGCAGTGGCCAGCTCTTCGAACTTGCGATCCTCTTCCGAGTTGGCTTCAGCGTCGCGGATCATCTGCTGGATCTCTTCATCCGACAGACCCGAGTTGGCCTTGATCACGATCGACTGAGTCTTGCCGGTGGCCTTGTCCTTCGCACCTACGTGCAGGATGCCGTTGGCGTCGATGTCGAAGGTCACTTCGATCTGCGGCACGCCACGTGGAGCAGGTGGAATGTCGGCCAGGTCGAACTTGCCCAGGGACTTGTTCTGCGCGGCTTGCTTGCGCTCACCCTGCAGCACGTGAATGGTCACTGCGCCCTGGTTGTCGTCGGCAGTCGAGAACACTTGCGATTTCTTGGTAGGAATCGTGGTGTTTTTCTCGATCAGCGCAGTCATCACGCCACCCATGGTTTCGATACCCAGGGTCAGCGGGCTGACGTCCAGCAGCAGCACGTCTTTCACGTCACCGGCCAGTACCGCACCCTGGATCGCAGCACCCATGGCAACAGCTTCGTCCGGGTTGACGTCCTTACGGGCTTCTTTACCGAAGAAGTCGGTTACGGTTTTCTGCACCAGCGGCATACGGGTCTGGCCGCCAACCAGGATCACGTCGTTGATCGCGCCGACGTCGATACCGGCGTCCTTCAGAGCGATACGGCATGGCTCGATGGTGCGCTGAACCAGATCTTCAACCAGAGATTCCAGCTTGGCGCGGGAAATCTTCACGTTCAGGTGCTTAGGACCAGTGGCATCTGCAGTGATGTACGGCAGGTTGACATCGGTCTGCTGGCTCGAGGACAGCTCGATCTTGGCTTTTTCGGCAGCTTCTTTCAGACGCTGCATGGCCAGCGGGTCACCCTTGAGGTTCATGCCGCTTTCTTTCTTGAACTCATCAACCAGGTAGTCGATCAGACGGATGTCGAAGTCCTCGCCACCCAGGAAGGTGTCACCGTTGGTGGCCAGTACTTCGAACTGGTGCTCGCCATCGACTTCAGCGATCTCGATCACGGAGACGTCGAAAGTACCACCGCCCAGGTCGTAAACGATCACGGTGTGATCGCCCTTGGCCTTGTCCATGCCGTAAGCCAGAGCGGCTGCGGTTGGTTCGTTGATGATGCGCTTGACGTCCAGACCGGCGATGCGACCGGCGTCCTTGGTGGCCTGACGCTGGCTGTCGTTGAAGTAGGCCGGAACAGTAATGACCGCCTCGGTCACTGCTTCACCGAGGTAGTCTTCGGCGGTCTTCTTCATTTTCTTGAGGATTTCAGCCGAGATCTGTGGCGGAGCCATTTTCTGGCCGTTCACTTCAACCCAGGCGTCGTTGTTGTCAGCCTTGACGATCTTGTAAGGGACCATCTGGATGTCTTTCTGCACAACTTCTTCGTCGAAACGACGACCGATCAGACGCTTAACTGCGTACAGGGTGTTGTGCGGGTTGGTGACAGCCTGACGCTTGGCCGACTGACCTACCAGAATCTCGCCATCGTTGGCGTACGCGATGATCGACGGCGTGGTACGCGCGCCTTCAGCGTTTTCGATAACTTTTACGTTGCCGTTTTCAAGAATGGAGACGCACGAGTTGGTGGTCCCCAAGTCAATACCGATAATCTTGCCCATGTTAACTCTCCCGAAACTTTGGATTTGGATGCCGCAGCTGTGGTGGCAAACTGCGGTAGCACTTAAACGCTTGACTGATAAATGGGGGCTCTACAGCCGTTTTCAAGCCTTTTCGTCAATCGAAGGCGAAACCGGTGCAGGAGCCTTGCTGACCACGACCATGGCCGGGCGCAGCAGGCGACCGTTGAGCTGGTAGCCCTTCTGGAACACTTTGAGAACACTGTTTGGCTCGACATCCGCGCTTTCCTGCATGGCCATGGCCTGATGCTGTTCAGCATTGAACGGTTCGCCGTGAGGATCGATGGCTTCCAACTGATAACGCTTGAGGGTGTCGTGGAACATCTTCAAGGTCAGCTCGATACCTTCACGCATCGGGCGGATGCTTTCGTCGTCCGGGTTGGACAGCTCCAGGCCACGCTCCAGGCTGTCGATCACCGGCAGCAGGTCACCGGCAAACTTCTCGAGAGCAAATTTGTGAGCCTTTTCCACGTCCTGCTCGGCGCGGCGGCGGACGTTCTGCAGATCGGCAGCAACACGCAAAGCCTGATCCTGCGCACCAGCCAGTTGCTCTTCGAGCACTTGTACACGAGCCGCCAGGTCATCACCCGATGCCTCGGGAGCCTGATTGGCGTCTAGATTTTGCGTATCCAGCGTCTGTTCGTCAGCCATGAAATTCTCCTTTCAATATCGTCTGTGAGCCGGGCTCACTCTTCTGCCCAGCTATATGGGGTCGCATTTTCAAGGTTCAAGTCCGCAGCCACAGCAAAAGTCATTCCGGCCCGGTAAATCCTGTATGCAGACATTACCGGGCGCACTAAAAAGCCAGAATGACCAAGCAAATCGAGCTAAGGGAAAGCATTGTCAGCCCGAAACAAAACACTGTATAAATAACCAGACATCTAGTTTGGGAGCGGCCTTAATGCTGGTGCACCTGTCCGTACACAATTACGCCATCGTCGAACACCTGGATCTGGAACTGGATCGCGGGATGAGCGTCATTACAGGCGAAACCGGCGCCGGCAAGTCGATCATGCTCGATGCGCTCGGCCTGACCCTGGGCGATCGCGCTGACAGCGGCGTGGTACGGCCAGGCGCCGACAAGGCCGACATCCTTGCCACCTTCGACCTGACGGACATTCCCGAGGCCCACAGCTGGCTGGCCGAGCGCGATCTGGACAACGACGGCCCCTGCATACTGCGCCGGGTGATCACCGCCGAAGGACGTTCCCGCGGCTATATCAACGGTACGCCCTGCCCGCTCGGAGACCTCAAGGCCCTGGGCGAACTGCTCATCGATATCCACAGTCAGCACGAGCACCAGTCACTGCTCAAGACCGATACCCATCGGCGCTTGCTGGATGAATACGCCGGCGCCACAGATCTCGCCCGCCAGGTGCAGTTGGCCGCCCAACGCTGGCGCCAGACCCGCCAGGAGCTGGAGCGCCTGTCAAACTCGGGCGATGAGCAACGAGCTCGCCACCAACTGCTCAGCTATCAGCTGGAAGAACTGGAGAACCTCGGCCTGGGGGAAAACGAACTCGAGGATCTGGAGCAGGAACACAAGAACCTGACCAACGCCGAAACCCTACTGGGCATCTGCCGCCAAGTGGTTGAACAATGCAGCGAAAGTGATTCCGGCAATGTCCTCAACGCGTTGACCGTCAGCCTCAACCGCCTGTCCAGCATTGGTAACTCAACGGGATCGTTGGGCGAGGCCACCAATCTCTTGGCCAGCGCCCAGATTCAGGTGGAAGAAGCGGTTGGCGAATTGAATCGTTTCCTCGATCACTTCGACGCCGACCCGGCCCGCCTGCAGCAGTTGGAAGAACGCCTGGACTCCATCTACACCCTGGCACGCAAACATCGCATCCAACCCTTCGAACTCGCCGCCATGCAGCAGACCTTGCTGGATGAAATCGAGACTCTGGACGCCAACGATGAGTCCATCGAGCGACTTGGCGAGGAACTGCAGTCCTTCGCCCGGCATTACCAGGAAAAAGCCCAGGAACTGAGCCAATTGCGCCAGCAAGCTGCAACCAGCCTAGCGAGCGCGGTGGAATTGGAAATTCAGCGCCTGGGCATGCCTGGCGGGCGCTTCACCATCGAACTGCGAGCCAACACCAGCGATGAGCTGCTGCCCAATGGCCTGGAGCAGGTTGAACTGCTGGTCAGCGCCAACCCCGGACAACCGCTCAAGGCCCTGGCCAAGGTTGCATCGGGTGGTGAGTTGTCACGCATCAGCCTGGCCATTCAAGTGATCACCGCGCAAACCTCCCGCGTTCCAACCCTGGTATTCGACGAGGTCGACGTCGGGATCGGCGGCCCGACCGCGGAGATCGTCGGCCAATTGCTACGACGTCTCGGAGAGCGCGGCCAGGTACTGACCGTTACCCACTTGCCACAAGTCGCCGCCCAGGGACATCAGCACCTGTTCGTGCACAAGGTACGCGGCAACAATGCAACTCACACCGCCGTTTCCAAGCTGGGCAAGAATGAAAGGGTCGAGGAAATTGCCCGAATGCTGGGCGGCATCGATTTGACCAAGGAGTCCCTGGCCCACGCCAAGAAAATGGTCGTGACCACCAAGGCTTGAGTCTCAAGCGCTGCTTTTATATAGGCACAAAGCACGAAGGCGACCCTAAGGTCGCCTTCGATCGTTTCACGACTATGAAAGTCGCGTGAGGGGCTTACTTCTTCTTGCGCACATACAGCACAAGATTGTGATCCACCAACTCGAAACCGTGCTTTTCGACAATCGCCTTCTGAAGCTTTTCGATTTCTTCGTCGAAGAATTCGATCACTTCGCCAGACTCCACGTTGACCATATGGTCGTGGTGACCGCCATCCGCCAGCTCGAATACAGCGTGACCGCCATCAAAATTATGGCGTACCACCAGTCCGGCTGCTTCGAATTGAGTCAGTACACGGTAAACCGTGGCCAGACCCACATCCTCACCAGCTTCCATCAGCGCCTTGTAGACATCTTCAGCGCTCATGTGCCGCTGCTCGGTGGAATCGAGCATTTGTAGAATTTTGACCCGTGGCAGAGTCACTTTAAGGCCGGCTTTACGTAGTTCGCTATTTTCAACCATGGTCAGCTTTCTCGCCGATGCTGCTTCGCAGCTTCTCTTAATGCGGGTATGATCGGGGTTTACGTTGTCCCAGCCAAGATAGTGGAAGTCGCCCACCGATGCAAAACACCAAGCTCTTGCTAACCAGTTTCACCTTCGTGGGACTGCTCGCACTCGCCGGTTGTTCATTCCCCGGGGTTTACAAAATCGACATCCAGCAGGGCAATGTCGTCACGCAGGACATGATAGACCAGTTGCGCCCCGGAATGACCCGACGGCAAGTACGGTTTATCATGGGCAACCCTCTGTTGACCGACACGTTCCATGCCGATCGCTGGGATTATCTCTACAGCCTGCAGCCTGGTGGCGGTGAACGCCAACAGGAACGCGTGAGCCTGATCTTCAACGGTAACGACCAACTGGTCAGCTTGGCCGGTGACTTCATGCCCGGTGTAAGCCGCGACGAAGCCCTGCTGGGCAAGGAGAGCGGCAACACCGTCACCGCCCCTACCGAGAACGCCGAGAAGCCCAAAGCCGAGAAGCCGGTCAAGCCAGGCTCGTTGCTGGACCAGATCCAGAAGGATGTGGATGGCGTCGAAACCGTACCAGTGCCTACACCTGAACCCCTGGACACTTCTCCGCAATAATTTGTGGCGAATAAAAAAGCCCGGGCATGCCCGGGCTTTTTATTGGCTGTTGCTAACGATCACTGCTCACGCTTACGAGCCTCGGCCGCCTTGGCGGCACGCAGACGCCGCACCTCTTTCGGATCTGCCAGCAGCGGGCGATAGATTTCAATTCGATCTCCGGCCTGCACTACATATTGCCCAGGATCGGATACCTGCTTTCCGAAGATACCCACCGGGCACGCCGCCAGATCTAACTCGTTAAAATGCTCCTTTATAGAAGAAGCCTCCAGCGCTGCACGCAGGGTCGAACCCTGGGGCACTTGCACACTAACCAGCACCTGGCGGTCGGCGGCAGCGTGAACCACCTCGATGGCGATCAGAGGCTCAACCATGCAGTTGCTTGGCCCGCTGGCAGAATGCGTCCATCAGGGTATTGGCCGCCTGATTGAACAGAGGCCCCAGGGTGGCACGCACCAACGGCCCGGCGTAGTCGAACGACAGATCGAGGCTGATCTTGCAGGCCTTCTCCCCCAACGGCTTGAACACCCAAAGGCCATGCAGTTGATTGAACGGCCCCTCTTCCAGATTCATCTCGATCGACTGCCCCGGCACCAGGGTATTGCAGGTCATGAAACGCTGGCTCATGCCGCCCTTGGCCACCGCCAGGCTGGCACGCATCCGCTCTTCACTGCTTTCCAGCACCTCGGCAGTAGAACACCAGGGAAGAAACTCCGGGTACCGGGCCACATCATTGACCAGGTCATACAGGAACTGCGCCGGATAGGGCAAAAGGGCCGAACGTTGAATATGGGTCGTCATGTGAGCTTCATTTCCACAACTGGGCGGCAAACACCACAAGAATGCCGACGGGCGCCACATAGCGCATCAAAAACAAGGCCAGGGCGAACAACAGCGGGCTACGCAACGACAGCTCATCACGAACTGCCTCACGGCCCATCACCCAACCTGCAAATACCACGAAGCACAAACCGCCAAGAGGCAACATGATCCGCGAGGTGAAAAAGTCGATCACGCCAAAGAAATCCAGACCGCCGGCCGCGCCCCATCGATAGAGATGAAAAACACCGCCTTCGTTCACGAAGAATTTGGCCTGCTGCCAGATGTTGAAGGAAAACACTGTTCCCAATCCCACGAACCAGCAACTGAACGCCAGCCAGAAAGTCACCCAGCCGCGGCGGATTTTAGTCCTCTCGACGAGATAAGCCACCATTGGCTCCAACAGGGAAATGGCCGAACTCCAGGCAGCAATCGCCACCAGGATAAAGAACACTACGCCCATAAGCTGGCCGAACGCCACATTGCCGAAGGCGAACGGCAGGCTGATAAACATCAGCCCCGGCCCCTCGCTAGGGTTTAGCCCGGCGGCGAACACAATGGGAAACAGGGCCATGCCCGCCACCAGAGAAACGAAGGTATCCAGCAAGGCCACCCCGACCACAGTGCCGGCCAGGGACGAATGCTTGGGCATATAGGCGCCGTAGATCATGATCGAACCGACCCCCACGCTGAGGGAAAAGAACGCATGCCCCATGGCCGGCAACAGCCCATCCAGCAAGCGTTCCAGGCTGAAGTCGAACATGAAGTGCAGGCCCTGCATGAAGTGCCCGGTGGTCATGCTGTAGCCCAACAGCACCAGCAGCATCACAAACAGCAGCGGCATCATGATCCGCAGGCTGCGCTCAAGCCCGGCCACCACGCCCTTGGCAATCACCAGCGCCGACAACAGCATGAACAGCGTGTGCCACAGCGTCAGGCGCCAAGGGTCGGCCGTCACCGCGGAGAAATAGACACCGACCTGATCCGCCGTGACACCCTGAAAATCGCCACGCCCCATGTCAATGATGTAGTCCAGGGACCAACCACCCACCACACTATAGAAAGAGAGAATCAGCAGCGCCGTGATCATTCCGGCAAAGGCGCCCCAGGACCACCTGGCCGAATGCCCGGCCTCCAGGGCCAGCGCCTTCAGGGCATTCGCCGGGCTTTGCCGCGCGCGGCGACCGATCAGGGTTTCGGCCAGCATCACCGGCAACCCGATCAGCGCAATGCACGCCAGAAACACCAGGACAAAGGCACCACCACCATAGACGCCGACCATGTAGGGGAATTTCCAGATGCTCCCCAGGCCCACGGCCGAACCAGTTGCAGCGAGTATAAAGACCCAGCGGCTTGCCCAGCCGCCGTGGACAGAGACCCTGTCTGTCGACATCGTTAACGCGCCCAACCGAAAAAAAAGAGGCCGCATTGTCCGGGATTCAATCAACCTGCTCAAGCACGCCGCGTCACCGTAGCCGACGCGCGCGCAACTCCCTATAATGCCGCCCCTATGGCTAAACAGAAGAAACACCCAACAGGGACCATCGCGCAAAATAAAAAGGCGCGTCACGATTACTTCATCGAACATCGGTTCGAGGCTGGCATGGTCCTGGCCGGCTGGGAAGTAAAGAGTCTGCGTGCAGGCAAGGCACAGCTGGTCGACAGTTATGTGCTGCTCAAGGATGGTGAAGCCTGGTTGCTCGGCAGCCACTTCACGCCATTGACCACCGCCAGCACCCACGTCATCGCCGACCCGACGCGCTCGCGCAAGCTGCTGCTCAACCAGCGAGAGCTGGAAAAGCTGTTTGCCGCCGTGCAGCAGAAGGGTTACGCCTGCGTGTGCCTTTCGCTCTACTGGAGCAAGCATCTGGTCAAGTGTGAAATCGCACTGGGCAAGGGCAAGAAGGAATACGACAAGCGTCATACCGAACGCGAGCGCGATTCCGATCGCGAGCTACAGCGTGCGGTGCGGACCAAGGGCAAGGAAGACTGATCTTCCTGCCTTGAGGTCGCTATCGCCGGCAAGCCGGCTCCTACAGCACCCAGGTAGGAGCCGGCTGCCGGCGATTTGCATTAGATGCCCTTACGCCGCTCGGCCCGGGCCACTCGCTGTACTTCCTGACGCACTTCTTCGAGCACTTCCTGCACATAGAGAATGTGCCGGCTGGAAATTTCCCGCGCATCCTCCGCTCGCCCTTCGATAATCGCCAGGTACAGGTCACGGTGCTGGCTGATCAGCATGTCGCGGGTTTCCGTGCGCTGCTTGTACATGCCGCCGATGTTGGTCACCACGTTGCGCTTGAGCAGATCGAACAGCCCGCGGATGGTGTGCAGCAGCACCGCGTTATGGCTGGCCTCGGCAATTGCCAGGTGGAACTTGGCATCCGCCGCGCCCTCCTCGATACGGCTGACATCGTCGGAACGGGAATAACAATCCTGCAACTCCTCGAAGGCCTGAGTCAGCCGCTCGCGATCCACTACCGTCGCCCGCAGCGCCGCGTAATAAGCACAGGAAGCTTCCAGGGTATGCCGGAATTCCAGCAGGTCGCGCTGGGCATCGGTGTTGTTTTCCAGCAGGTGCAGCAACGGATCGCTGAAGGTCGAGCCCAGGGATTCCACCACATAGTTGCCGCCACCCTGGCGGCTGATCAGCAGCCCCTTGGCCGTGAGCTTCTGGATCGCCTCGCGCAGTGAGGGCCGGGAGACACCGAACTGCTCGGCCAGGGCACGCTCGGCCGGCAGCCGCTCGCCAGCCTTCAAGGTGCCTTCAAGAATCATCCCTTCCAGACGCTCGACAATATCGTCGGACAAACGGCGCTGGCGTATCTGATCAAACCCCATAACTCACTCTCCACCCTCCCGACCCTTCGCCGGGGGGCTCTATTCTGGCCTATTCACGGCGCGCCAACACCTAGCAGAACGAAGCCTTTTGCACCGATCAGATGCCCGCGCCATAGCGCATTCGACAAAAGTTTTAGGGCGGCAAATTGACACACCACGCACAAGGCTTTTACCCTAGCCAACAGCGCTTGTAAATTGGTCTTACCAATTTACCAAGACGCTAGCAGTGCCTGACCAACAACAATTAGGGGCCACCCCATTATGCAAACCTGGCAACAGCTCTATAGCCCGCTTGGCAGCCTCGGCCTGTCCGCCCTCGCCGCCGTTATCCCGATCGTGTTCTTCTTCCTGGCTCTGGCCGTGTTCCGTCTCAAAGGACACGTCGCCGGGAGTATCACCCTGGCCCTGTCGATCCTGGTGGCGATCTTCGCCTTCAAGATGCCCGCCGACATGGCCTTCGCTGCCGCTGGCTATGGATTTGCCTACGGTCTGTGGCCCATCGCCTGGATCATTGTCGCCGCTGTATTCCTCTACAAACTGACCGTGAAGAGCGGCCAGTTTGAAATCATCCGCAGCTCGGTGCTGTCGATCACCGACGACCAGCGCCTGCAAGTGCTGCTGATCGGCTTCTGCTTCGGCGCCTTCCTCGAAGGTGCGGCAGGCTTCGGTGCGCCAGTGGCGATCACCGCCGCCCTGCTGGTGGGCCTGGGCTTCAACCCACTGTACGCCGCCGGCCTGTGCCTGATCGCCAACACCGCACCCGTGGCCTTCGGCGCCCTGGGGATTCCGATCATCGTTGCCGGCCAGGTGACGGGCATCGACGCCTTCAAGATCGGCGCCATGACCGGCCGCCAGCTGCCGCTGCTGTCGCTGTTCGTGCCGTTCTGGCTGGTGTTCATGATGGACGGCATGCGTGGCGTCAAAGAGACCTGGCCCGCCGCACTGGTGGCCGGCCTGAGTTTCGCCATCACCCAGTACTTCACCTCGAACTTCATCGGCCCGGAACTGCCGGACATCACCTCGGCCCTGGCCAGCCTGATCTCCCTGACCCTGTTCCTGAAAATCTGGCAGCCCAAGCGCACCGCCGGTGCGCAGATCGCCGGTGCCACCTCCAGCGCTGCCGTGACCGCCAGCGCCGGCGGCTTCGGTCAGCCACGCAATACCGTCGCTTCACCCTACAGCCTGGGGCAGATCTTCAAGGCCTGGTCGCCGTTCCTGATCCTCACCGTGCTGGTGACCATCTGGACCCTCAAGCCCTTCAAGGCGATGTTCGCGGCTGGCGGCTCGATGTACGGCTGGGTGTTCAACTTCGCCATCCCGCATCTGGATCAGCTGGTGATCAAGATGGCGCCGATCGTGACCACACCCACCGCCATCCCGGCGGTATTCAAGCTCGACCCGATCTCCGCCACCGGCACAGCGATCTTTTTCTCTGCGCTGGTCTCCATGCTGGTACTGAAGATCAATTTCAAAACTGGTCTGACCACTTTGAAAGAGACCTTCTACGAGCTGCGCTGGCCGATCCTGTCCATCGGCATGGTGCTGGCGTTCGCCTTCGTCACCAACTACTCGGGCATGTCTTCGACCATGGCCCTGGTCCTGGCTGCCACCGGCGCAGCATTCCCGTTCTTCTCGCCGTTCCTGGGCTGGCTCGGGGTGTTCCTCACCGGTTCCGATACCTCGTCCAACGCCCTGTTCAGTTCGCTGCAGGCCACCACCGCGCACCAGATCGGGGTCAATGACACCCTGCTGGTCGCGGCCAACACCAGTGGCGGCGTGACCGGCAAGATGATCTCGCCGCAATCGATCGCCGTGGCCTGCGCCGCCACCGGCCTGGTGGGCAAGGAATCCGACCTGTTCCGCTTCACCCTTAAGCACAGTCTGTTCTTTGCCACTATTGTCGGTCTGATCACCCTGGCCCAGGCCTACTGGTTCACCGGCATGCTGGTGCACTAAGCAACACCTGCGACACCGATGGAACCGACGCCGCCCTCACCCGCGGCGTCAGTCATTCACCACCCGGTCTGCAAGGCTGCTGAAAGCTTGCTGGTTTATCTTTCAGCCGCCGCGACGGACGAATAACCGGGACCACCCGGAGACACGCCTGATGAGCGAGCTTTTCTACAACGCGGTGCCCAATGCGACCCGTGTCGCACCGCCGCTAGCCGAACCCCGGCAGTACCCCAGCGCGAAGCCGGCGCGGGTCTACCTGTTCGGCACCTGCGTGGTCGACCTGTTCTATCCCGAAGCCGGGATGGACGCGATTCACCTGCTGGAGCGCGAAGGCATTCGCGTGGAGTACCCGCAAGGGCAAAGCTGCTGCGGACAACCGGCCTACACCTCGGGTTACACCGAACAGGCGCGCACCGTGGCCCGCTCGCAACTGGCGCTGTTTGCCGGCGACTATCCGGTGGTGGTGCCGTCGGGTTCCTGCGCAGGCATGCTGCGCGAGCATTACGCGGACTTGTTCAAGGACGAGCCCGAAACGCTGAAACAGGTGCAGGCCTTGGCTGCCCGCACCTTTGAACTGGCCGAGTTCCTCCTGCACGTGTGCAAGGTGCAGCTCAAGGACAGCGGCGCTCCGGTCAAGGTGGCCTTGCACACCTCCTGCTCGGCACGCCGGGAAATGAACACCCACCTGCACGGCCGTGAGTTGCTGTCACAGCTGAGCAACGTGGAACGGGTAGAACACAGCCACGAAAGCGAATGCTGTGGCTTTGGCGGGACTTTCAGCGTCCGAATGCCGGACATCTCCGGCGCCATGGTCGCGGACAAGACCCGGGCGCTGAAAGAATCCGGCGCCCACCAGGTACTGAGTGCCGATTGCGGCTGCCTGATGAACATCAACGGCGCCCTGGAGAAACAACAAGAGGCATTGCGCGGCCAACACCTGGCGAGCTTCCTCTGGCAACGTACTGGAGGTGCGCAATGAGCACCCCAGAGCTGATTCCGACCACGACGCTGGCGGACGATTTTCGCACCCGGGCCCACCAAGCCCTGGGTGACCAACAGCTGCGAAACAACTTTCGCAGCGCCATGGATTCACTCATGGCCAAGCGTGCGGCCTCGTTCAGCGATGCCCACGAAAGAGAACACCTGCGCGCCCTGGGCAATGCGATTCGCGCCCGGGCGTTATCCAAGCTGCCCGACCTGCTCGAGCGCCTGGAACAGAACCTGACCCGCAACGGTGTGACAGTGCACTGGGCGGAAACGGTGGACGAGGCCAATGGCATCGTCCTCTCGATCATCCGCGCTCACGAGGCGCGGCAAGTGATCAAGGGCAAATCGATGGTCAGCGAAGAGATGGAAATGAACCATGTCCTCGCTGAACAAGGCATTGAATGCCTTGAGTCGGACATGGGCGAGTTCATCGTCCAGCTCGACCACGAGAAGCCTTCACACATCATTATGCCGGCGATCCACAAGAATGCCGGTCAGGTCGCGTCCTTGTTCCACGACAAACTCGGCGTGGAGTACACCAAGGACGTTGACCAACTCATTCAGATCGGTCGCAAGGTCTTGCGGCAGAAATTCTTCGAAGCCGATATCGGCGTCTCCGGCGTCAATTTTGCCGTGGCCGAGACCGGCACCCTGCTACTGGTGGAAAACGAAGGCAACGGGCGCATGTCCACCACCGTGCCGCCAGTGCACATCGCCGTCACCGGGATCGAGAAAGTCGTCGAGAACCTGCGGGACGTGGTGCCGCTGCTTTCGCTGCTGACCCGCTCGGCCCTGGGCCAGCCCATCACCACCTACGTCAACATGATCTCCGGCCCGCGCAAAGAGCATGAGTTGGACGGCCCCCAGGAAGTGCACTTGGTGCTGCTGGACAACGGCCGCAGCCAGGCGTTTGCCGACAGCGAACTGCGCCAGACCCTGAACTGCATCCGTTGCGGCGCCTGCATGAACCACTGCCCGGTCTACACCCGGGTCGGCGGCCACACCTACGGCGAGGTCTACCCGGGGCCGATCGGCAAGATCATCACCCCGCACATGGTGGGCCTGGCCAAGGTGCCGGATCACCCCAGCGCCTCGTCACTGTGCGGCGCCTGTGGCGAAGTCTGCCCAGTGAAGATCCCGATCCCGGCGCTGCTGCGCCGACTGCGGGAAGAAAACGTCAAGGCCCCGGACAGCCCGCATCAAGTGATGCGCGGCCAGGGCAGCAAGTACTCGCGCAAGGAACGTTTCATCTGGAACGCCTGGGCCCGCCTCAATAGCTCGCCGACCCTGTATCGCCTGTTCACCCTGGCCGCCACCCGACTGCGCGCCCTCACCCCGAGCAAGGTCGGCCCCTGGACGCAGAACCACAGCGCGCCAAAACCCGCCGCCCGGTCGCTGCATGATCTGGCCCGTGAGCACCTGGACAAGCAGGGAGACCGCTGATGAGCGCAAAACACAACATCCTCGCCAAGCTGCGCAACAGCCTGAGCGGCACCACGCCGATTGTGGATAACTTCGACGAGGCGCTGGTCACCGAGCCTTACACCTACAGCGCGGAACAACGCATCCCGCAACTGCGCAAACAGATGGAAGCGGTGCACACCGAAATCCACCTGAGCACCGCCGCCGACTGGCCGGAGCTGCTGGCCCGCCTGCTGCAGGAACGCCAGTTGCCCAGTCTGCTGATCGCCCCGAGCACGCCCCACGGCCAGCGGGTCACCCAGTACTGGGCCGAGCGGCCGCAACTGCCGACGCTCAAGGCCTACGACCGCCCGGTGGAAGAATGGAAAGCCGAGCTGTTCAACGACACCCCGGCCAGCCTCACTACCACCCTGGGCGCGATCGCCGCCACCGGCAGCCTGATCCTCTGGCCGACCCGGGAAGAGCCGCGGCTGATGAGCCTGGTGCCGCCGGTGCATTTCGCCCTGCTCAAGGCCAGCGAGATCCGCGACAACTTCTATCAGGTGCAGCAACAGATGAACTGGGCCGCCGGCATGCCGACCAACGCGCTGCTGGTGTCCGGCCCATCGAAGACCGCTGATATCGAGCAAGTCCTGGCTTACGGCGCCCACGGCCCGAAAGACCTGGTGGTGCTGATCCTGGAGGACCAATGAGCCTACCGGCCGCTTTTCTGCGTGATGCCCAGCAACTGATCCCCCAGGAGCGGCGCTTCGACGACCCGCTCTCGACCCTGGCCTTCGGCACCGACGCCAGCTTCTATCGACTGATCCCCAAGCTGGTGATCCGCGTCGAATCCGAAGATGAAGTGGTGACCCTGCTCCAGCTGGCCCAGCGCGACCGAGTACCGGTGACCTTCCGCGCGGCGGGCACCAGCCTTTCCGGGCAAGCCATCAGCGACTCGGTGCTGATCGTTCTGGGGGATAACTGGAACGGCAAGGAGATTCGCCACCAGGGTACGCAGATCCGCCTGCAACCCGGAGTGATCGGCGCCCAGGCCAACGCCTGGCTGGCCCCTTTCGGGCGCAAGATCGGCCCCGATCCGGCCTCGATCAACGCCTGCAAGATCGGTGGCATCGTCGCCAACAATGCCAGCGGTATGTGCTGCGGTACCGCGCAGAACACCTATCACACCCTGGCCGGCATTCGCCTGGTACTGGCCGATGGCACGCGTCTGGATACCGAGGATGAGGCCAGCATCGCCGCCTTCCGCGCCAGCCATGGTCCGCTGCTGGAGCGCCTGGCCGAGCTGGGCCGCAGCACCCGCGCCAACAGCGAGCTGGCAGCGAAGATCCGCCACAAATACCGGCTGAAAAACACCACCGGCCTGTCCCTCAATGCCCTGGTGGATTTCGACGAGCCGCTGGATATCCTCAGCCACCTGCTGGTGGGCTCCGAAGGTACCCTGGGCTTTATCAGCGCAGTGACCTACGACACGGTGATCGACCACCCGAACAAGGCGTCGGCGCTGATCGTCTTTCCCGATGTGGACACCTGCTGCAACGCGGTGACCGTGCTCAAGAGCCAGCCGGTGTCGGCGGTGGAACTGCTGGACCGCCGCAGCCTGCGCTCGGTGCAGGACAAGCCCGGCATGCCGGCCTTCGTCCAGCAACTCTCGGCCAACGCTTGCGCGCTGCTGATCGAGTCCCGCGCCGCGTCCTCATCACTGCTGCACGAGCAACTGGCGCAGATCATGAATTCCCTGGCCGCCTTCCCGGTGGAAAAGCAGGTGGACTTCACTGAAGACCCGCAGGAAAACGCCAAGCTCTGGGCGATCCGCAAGGACACGTTCCCGGCGGTGGGCGCGGTGCGCAAGACCGGCACCACAGTGATCATCGAAGACGTGACCTTCCCCGTGGAACAGCTGGCCATCGGCGTCAACCGCCTGATCGAGCTGTTCGACAAGCACCACTACGACGAAGCGATCCTGTTCGGCCACGCCCTGGAGGGCAACCTGCACTTCGTCTTCACCCAGGGCTTCAACAGCAGCGAGGAAGTGAATCGCTACCAGGCGTTCATGGACGACGTGGCGCAACTGGTGGCGGTGGAATTCGGCGGTTCGCTGAAGGCCGAGCACGGCACCGGGCGCAACATGGCACCCTTCGTCGAGCTGGAATGGGGCAGCGATGCCTACCAGCTGATGTGGCAGCTCAAGCGCCTGCTGGACCCCAACGGCATCCTCAACCCGGACGTGGTGCTCAGCGAAGACCCGCAGATCCACCTCAAGCACCTCAAGCCACTGCCGGCGGCCGACGAGATTGTGGATAAGTGCATCGAATGCGGCTTCTGCGAGCCGGTGTGCCCGTCCAAGGGGCTGACCCTGAGCCCGCGCCAGCGCATCGTCATCTGGCGTGATATCCAGGCACGCAAACGGGCCGGCATCGATACCACGGAACTGGAAGCGGCCTATCAGTACCAGGGCATCGACACCTGCGCCGCCACCGGGCTGTGCGCCCAGCGCTGCCCAGTGGGCATCAACACCGGCGAGCTGGTGAAGAAACTGCGCAGTGAACACGCCACCCATAACGGCACCGCCGACTGGCTCGGCTCACACTTCGCCACCACCTTGCAGGGCGCCCGCTTCACCCTGCACGTGGCCAACGGCGCGCGCATGCTCCTGGGCGCGCCGCGCCTGAGCAAGTTGTCGGCGAGCCTGACGCGACTGTCCAAGGGCCAGGTGCCGCAGTGGAGCAGCGCCATGCCACAGCCGGAAAAGGCCATCCGCTTCAGCCCGGCAGTGAGCGATTCGCGCCCGCGGGTGGTGTACCTGGCAGCCTGTGTGTCCCGGGTCATGGGGCCAGCGGCGGGCGACAAGGAGCAAAGCTCGCTCTACGAGAAAACCCGCGGCCTGCTGGAGAAGGCCGGTTATCAAGTAGTGCTGCCGGACAACCTGGACAACCTGTGCTGCGGCCAGCCGTTCGCGTCCAAGGGCTACGCCACCCAGGCCGAGGACAAGCGCCAGGAACTGATCGGCGCCCTGCTCCACGCCAGCCGGGGCGGCCTCGACCCGATCTACTGCGACACCAGCCCTTGCACCCTGCGCTTGGTGCAGGACCTGGGGGACGTGCGCCTGGACCTCTACGACCCGGTGCGCTTCATCCGCACCCACCTGCTGGAGCGCCTGGAGTTCACGCCGCAGGAAGCGCCGATCGCGGTGCACGTCACCTGCAGCACCCAGCACCTGGGCGAGAGCCAGGCGCTGATCGAACTGGCCCGGCGTTGCAGCAACAACGTAGTGATCCCTGAAGGCATCCATTGCTGTGGTTTCGCCGGCGACAAGGGTTTCACCACCCCGGAACTCAATGCCCACTCCCTGCGCAGCCTCAAGGACGCGGTGCAGTATTGCAGCGAAGGCATCTCTACCAGCCGCACCTGTGAAATCGGCCTCAGCCAGCATGGCGGGATCGACTATCACGGGCTGGTCTACCTGGTGGATCGGGTGACTCGGGCCAAGGCGGTCTGAGCCATCGAACCGGGCAACCAAGGGGCGTTTTCGCCCCTTTTTTGTGCCTGGCGGAAGGCGCCCATGGCTTTTCCATTTCATCGCAAAAAAAAACAGAACCCCGGCGCGCGGCTAGAGTCCATTTTCTAGGCCCGCAAAAAAGGGCTTAGCCCCACTCGGCAGCCTGCCCCGTTAACCGGAGGCACCGAGCCCCTGCGATCAAGGAGACAACCATGAAGCGTTCCGCACTGGCTGGACTGTTCATCACCGCCGCGATGCTGGCCTCCCCGGTGTTTGCCGCCGGGCAAGAAGACCTGTGCCAGATCAACCTGCAAAAGATCAAGGATGCCAAAGTCAGTACCGAAGTCATGAGCTCGGACCTGAGCAGCGACATCGACGCCAAGGTCCAGCAAGCCACCGCCGAACACGCCAAAGGCACCGAGGAAGGCACCAAGAACTGCATCTCCCTGACCACCCAGGCGATCCAGCAATTGCAGAACAACACCAAGGGCGATCAGTAGGCCGATGCATTGGGCCAACCTTCGGGTTGGCCTTCTGGCCTCGGTTAGCGTAGAATCCGTCCACCTGTTGGTAATGCACAACAGGTTCGGGGCCGTTTAGGATTCGACGCCGGTTGCGAAACTTTAGGTGCATGCCGAGTTGGTAACAGAACTCGTAAATCCACTGTTGCAACTTCCTATAGTTGCCAATGACGAAACCTACGGGGATTACGCTCTCGCTGCGTAAGCAGCCTTAGCCCTTCCCCCCTGGTACCTTCGGGTCCAGCAATCATCAGGGGATGTCTGTAAACCCAAAATGATTGTCATATAGAACAGAATCGCCGTGCAGTACGTTGTGGACGAAGCGGCTAAAACTTACACAACTCGCCCAAAGCACCCTGCCCGTCGGGTCGCTGAGGGTTAACTCAATAGACACGGCTAAGCATGTAGTACCGACAGCGGAGTACTGGCGGACGGGGGTTCAAATCCCCCCGGCTCCACCAACTCAACAAGAAAAGACGTCCATGGACGTCTTTTTTTGTGCCTGAAGCTCAGTGAAATCAAAGGCTTCAGCGCGATTGTCGTCCTTAGAAGAATGGTGAGTTTTGGCCATTTGGGTATTTCAAAGCTCCCATCACGTTCCCAAAACCTCGCTTATTCAATCTGATTGCTTACAGGCAGGATCGACCGCGTCGAGAGCCAACGCCAGGCCACAATCCAAGGTAAAAGAGCTTTCGGAACAACAAGAAGTACGCCCGCTGTTATGGCGTCACCTTTTCCTACAGCGTCGACCACCAAAATCTGATCTTCTCCCGTGCCAGCATCAAACAAGGTACATTTGCGCCCTTCAAGCACGATCATCTGTGCCGGAATGGAGCGACCAGGCCGGTTTGAAAGGGAATTGGGGTTTATGGACAAAAAGTCGCTTTCCGAGCGGGACATCTGCAGCAAGTACATCGCTCCAGCCGTTCAGCAAGCTGGATGGGACATGCACAAGCAAGTGCGCGAGGAAGTCAGCTTTACCAAAGGCCGCATTATCGTCCGAGGCAAACTTCACAGCCGTGGTGAAGCTCGCCGCGCAGACTTCATCCTCTACCACCAAGCCAACCTGCCCATCGCTGTGATCGAGGCAAAGGACAATAAGCACTCCGTTGGCTCCGGCATGCAGCAAGCTCTCGGCTACGCGGAAGCACTGGACGTACCGTTCGTGTTCTCCAGCAATGGCGACGGTTTCCTATTCCATGACCGCAGTGGCACAGGCAGCCAAGTAGAAACCGAACTCACCCTCGACCAATTCCCCAGCCCCACCGAACTCTGGCAGCGCTACTGCCAATGGAAGGGGCTGGATAACACCGCCCAGCACAAGATCGAATCGCCCTACTACGACGACGGCTCCGGGCGCATGCCGCGCTACTACCAGATGAATGCCATCAACCGCACCGTCGAGGCTGTGGCGCGCGGCCAAGACCGTATCCTGCTGGTGATGGCTACGGGCACCGGCAAGACCTACACAGCCTTCCAGATCATCTGGCGGCTGTGGAAATCGAAACAGAAGAAACGCATCCTGTTCCTCGCTGATCGCAACATCCTGGTCGACCAGACCAAGAACAACGACTTCAAGCCTTTCGGCCAAGCGATGACCAAAATCGCCAAACGCCAGATCGATACCTCCTACGAGATCTACCTGTCGCTCTATCAGGCTGTCACCGGCACTGATGAAGAGATGAATGTCTACAAACAGTTCTCCCGCGACTTCTTCGACCTGATCGTGATCGACGAATGCCACCGTGGCAGCGCCGCCGAGGATTCCGCCTGGCGTGAAATCCTCGACTACTTCTCCAGCGCCACCCATGTCGGTCTCACCGCCACGCCGAAGGAAACCAAAGAGGTGTCCAGCATCACCTACTTCGGCGAACCGATTTACAGCTACACCTTGAAGCAAGGTATCGAAGACGGCTTTCTTGCTCCCTACAAAGTGGTGCGCATCGATTTCGACAAAGACCTGCAAGGCTGGCGTCCGCCCAAAGGCATGCTCGACAAGAATGGCGAGCTGATCGAAGACCGTATCTACAACCTCAAGGACATGGACCGCACCCTGGTCATCGAGGCACGCACCCAGCTGGTGGCGCAGAAGGTTACCGAATTCCTCAAGGCCACCGATCCATTCCAGAAAACCATCGTCTTCTGCGACGATATCAACCACGCAGAGCGTATGCGCCAAGCACTGGTCAACCTAAACCCTGAGCGAATGGCCGAGAACCGCAAGTACGTCATGCGCATCACCGGCGATGACCAAGAGGGAAAAGCCGAGCTGGATAACTTCATCAACCCGGAAGAGCGTTACCCAGTCATCGCCACCACCAGCAAACTAATGACCACCGGCGTCGATGCCCAGACCTGCAAGCTGATCGTGCTCGACCAACACATCAAGTCGATGACCGAGTTCAAACAAATCATTGGCCGCGGTACTCGCATCAACGAGGACTACGGCAAATTTTGGTTCACCATCATGGACTTCAAAAAGGCTACCGAGCTGTTTGCCGACCCGGCCTTCGATGGAGACCCAGTAGTGATCTACGCCCCAGAAGGCGATGACTCCCCCGTACCACCGGATGACCCGCTTGCCGATGAAGATGGCATAAGTGCAGGCAATGATAACGAGGGTGATGACCTGGATTTCACCGGCGAAGATGAGGGCAAAAAACGCATCAAGTATGTCATCGACAACGTCCCGATTTATGTCATCGCCGAGCGTGTGCAGTATTACGGTCCGGACGGCCGGCTGATCACTGAATCGCTGCACGACTACACCCGCACCTGCGTACAGAAGCAGTTCGCCTCGCTGGATGACTTCCTGCGCCGCTGGAGTGATGCCGAGCAGAAGAAAGCCATCATCGACGAAATGGCTGCCCAGGGCGTGATGTGGGAAGCCCTGGCCGAGGAAGTGGAAAAGAAACAGGGCAAAACCCTCGATCCATTCGACCTGATCTGCCACGTCGCCTTCGACCAACCGCCGCTGTCGCGTAAAGAGCGCGCCGAGCAGGTGAAAAAGCGCAACTACTTCGCCAAGTATTCCGGTGCAGCCCGCCAAGTGCTGGAGGCATTGCTGGATAAATATGCCGATACCGGCATCGAGCATATCGAAGACATAAAAATCCTTCAGCTCGACCCCTTCAGCCAAATCGGTGCGCCCATCGAACTGGTCAAGGCTTTTGGCGGCAAGGCCGGTTACAACAAGGCTATCCATGAACTGGAAGGCGAGCTGTATAGCGCCTGAGGCGAATTATTTAGGAGTTAACCCATGACAGGAGCACGTCAGCCCTTGGTGCGCACACCGCTATTTCCTTTATATGCGGAGGTTGCGGCACTACTGCATATTTTTGACGGTATCAGCAAGGATCAGGTGCGCAGTCTGATCAAGGCCGTTGACGAGCAGACGGGCACGCCACAGAACACCGTCGACTGGAGCCAACCGAGCCTCTGGATACCCGAACGGCTAAACGGCACCGACCGCCAACTGGCTCAACGGATCTGGGATGAAAGCCAGCACACCGTAAACCCCCGGCACATCTACGGGGCCTATCTGTTTATCAACACCTACCAACTTCTGAGCCTCAATGCGGCAGGGCAATACAGGCTGGAGCAGCGTGGCAACGATTTCATCGCCTGCGCCCCAGCCCTGCTGCGAGAGCTGGATGAAGCCGAAGGAGTGCCGCAACTGCTAGCCATTCTCGCCGCCCATTCGCCAGGCAAACGCGCCGACCTGCTGGAAGAGTGGACCGAATTTCTGCTGGAAAACTCTAATTACAAAACACCCTCGAGCATCAACGCCACCCTTCGCCAACGCTTGCTCAACCTGACGGCTCGCGGCTACGTCAGCCGTGAAGGCAATACATACAACATCACCAGCGCCGGGTTGGACTATGCCGCGCCGCAGAGTGCGAGCCCGCAGTTGCAGGCTCATCATAATGTTTTCAGCGCCATCAAGGATTACAATGCCGCGCAAACCACTGCATTGAGAGAGCGCCTGGAATGCCTTGATCCGTATCGCTTCGAGGAATTGATCAAGGACTTGTTGGAGGCCATGGATTACGAAAATGTCCAGGTCACTAAACAGAGCGGCGACAAAGGGGTCGATGTCATCGCCAACTTCCAGTTCGGTATCACCGAAATCAAGGAAGTGGTTCAAGTCAAACGCCACAAAGCCAACATTACTCGCCCGGTGCTAGACCAGTTGCGCGGAGCCCTGCCGCTGCATGGTGCCTTGCGTGGAACCATCATCACCATTGGTGGCTTTGCTAAAGGTTGCAAGGATGTGGCGCTCTTCCCCGGAGCCGCCCCCATCACCCTGATCGACGGCGACAAGCTCATTGAGCTGCTGATCAAGCACGGCGTCGGCATTAAACAGAAAAAGCTTTCCCTATTGGAAGTTGACGACAGCTACTTTGAAGGCTCGCCTGCAGAGCCCCTCACCGAATAAGGTTTTTCATGTCCATTAGCTCCACCATCAAATCCATCCAGGACATCATGCGCAAAGACGTCGGAGTCGACGGCGACGCCCAGCGCATTGGCCAACTGGTCTGGCTACTGTTCCTCAAGATCTTCGATGACCGTGAGATGGAATGGGAGTTGATGGACGACAACTACAAATCGCCTATCCCCGACAGTTGTCGCTGGCGCACCTGGGCGGCCGACCCGGAAGGCATGACCGGCGATGCGCTGAAGGATTTTATCGACAACAACCTTTTCCCGCAGCTGCAGAACCTGCACGAGTACAGCAACACGCCATCCGCCTTTGTGGTGCGCAGCGTGTTTGAAGACGCCTACAACTACATGAAATCTGGCCAACTGCTGCGCCAGGTGATCAACAAGATTCAGGAAGGCGTGGACTTCAACAAAGCTCAGGAACGCCACGAGTTCGGCAACCTCTACGAGCAACTGCTGCGCGACCTGCAAAACGCCGGCAATGCGGGCGAGTTTTACACCCCGCGCCCGGTCACCGATTTTATGGTGCGCATGGTCGATCCCAAGCTGGACGAAAAGGTCATGGACCCGGCCTGCGGTACAGGCGGCTTCCTCACCTGCGCCATCGAGCACAAGCGCAGCCGTTACGTAAAAACCGCTGAAGACGAACGCACCCTGCAGGCCAGCATCTTCGGCGTGGAAAAAAAGCCGCTGCCGCACCTGTTAGCTACCACCAATATGATCCTGCACGGCATTGAGGTGCCCAGCCAGATCCGCCATGACAATACCCTGAGCAAACCGCTGATCAGCTGGGGCCCCAGCGAGCGCGTGCACTGCATCGTCGCCAACCCGCCATTCGGCGGCATGGAAGAAGACGGCATCGAAACCAACTTCCCCGCCGCCTTCCGCACCCGAGAAACCGCCGATTTGTTCCTGGTGCTGATCATGCAGCTGCTCAAGGACGGCGGCCGCGCCGCCGTGGTGCTGCCCGATGGCTTCCTGTTTGGCGAAGGCATCAAAAGCCGCATTAAGGAAAAGCTGCTGACCGAGTGCAACCTGCACACCATCGTTCGCCTGCCCAACGGCGTTTTCAACCCCTACACCGGCATCAAAACCAACCTGCTGTTCTTCACCAAAGGCGCGCCAACCAAACAGGTGTGGTTTTACGAACACCAGTACCCAGCCGGCGTTAAGAACTATTCCAAGACCCGCCCCATGCGCCTCGAAGAGTTCGCAGTTGAAGAAGCCTGGTGGGGCAGCGAGGCCGATGGCTTTGCCGCACGGGTGGAAGGCGAGTTTGCCTGGAAGGTCAGCCTCGAAGAACTGCAAGCGCGCAACTGGAACCTCGACTGCAAAAACCCGCATATCGGCGAACAAGTCAGCCACGACCCAGACGAACTGCTGCGCAACTATGCCAGCCTGCAGGGCGAAATCAGCGACCTGCGTGACCAGCTTAAAGCCGTGCTGGCCGAAGCCCTGGAGCGCAAGGTATGACGGCGTTGCTCACCGACAATCTGCCACTGCTGGCCGGTGCGCCCAATGGCATCAAGAAGTTGCGCGAGCTGATTCTGGAACTGGCGGTGCGTGGCAAGTTGGTGCCGCAAGATCCCAGCGATGAACCGGCCAGTGAGTTGCTAAAGCGGATTGCCGAGGGAAAGGCGAGGTTGGTGGCTGAAGGAAAGATTAAGAAGCAGAAGGCGCTGGCGGAGATTACGGAAGAGGAAAAGCCTTTTGTCATACCCACTCGCTGGGAGTGGGTACGGCTTGATTCCCTGCTTAAGAAAATTGGAGCCGGAAGCACTCCATTAGGTGGGAAACAGGCTTACGTGGCTGACGGAATCAAATTTCTTCGATCTCAGAACGTTTGGAATGAAGGACTTCGCCTTCATGACGTTGCTTTCATACCTGAAGCAACACATCAAAAAATGTCGGGAACACATGTTGAAGCAGGTGACCTGCTTTTCAATATCACAGGCGCGTCCATTGGGCGCTGTGCCACAGTTCCTTCTGACTTTGATACGGGTAACGTTAGTCAGCACGTAACTATTATTCGGCCAGTTTCAAGCGACACTCAGCCGTTCCTTCATGTGGTGCTGGTCTCGCAACTGGTCCAGCAGACCGTAATGGATGTGCAGGTCGGCGTTTCGCGTGAAGGTCTCAGCATTGGGAAACTGGCCCAGTTCCTAATACCTTTCCCGCCGCTCGCCGAACAACACCGCATCGTCGCCAAAGTCGATGAATTGATGGCCCTTTGCGACCGCCTGGAAGCCCAGCAGGCCGACGCCGAAAGCGCCCACACCCAACTGGTGCAGGCGCTGCTCGACAGCCTGACCCAAGCTAGCGACGCTACCGATTTCGCCACCAACTGGCAGCGCCTGGCCGAACATTTCCACACCCTGTTCACCACCGAATCCAGCATCGATGCCCTCAAACAAACGGTGCTGCAACTGGCCGTGATGGGAAAACTGGTACCGCAAGATCAAAGCGATGAGCCGGCCAGCAAGCTGCTTGAACGCATTTCGAATAACCGCTTAAACAATCGGGAAAAAAAGCAGAAACCTATCGCGGATATTTCCGAGGTAGAAAAGCCTTTTGATCTACCGAGCAATTGGACATGGGTAACTTTACCAGCAGTGGGTGAGCTCGCCCGCGGCAAGTCGAGGCATCGACCTCGAAACGATCCCTCTCTGTATAAGGGGGGGAATATTCCTTTAATTCAAACAGGCGATGTCGCTCGGGCCAACGGAATAGTTAAAACATACAGCGCTATGTACAACGCTAAAGGTGTTGAGCAAAGTCGCTTGTGGCCTGCCGGTACCATGTGCATCACTATCGCGGCGAATATTGGCGACAGTGCCGTTCTCGGTTTTGACGCCTGCTTTCCAGACAGCGTTGTGGGTTTCACCCCTGATTTTTCCGACCTAGACGTTCGTTATTTTGAGTTCTTCCTACGCACTGCAAAGTCACGTCTTGAGGAGTTTGCACCATCAACCGCTCAGAAAAACATAAATTTAGAGACTCTTGGGTTACTGTGCGTTCCCTTACCGCCGGCTAATGAAATGCACCGCATCGTCGCTAAAGTCGACCAACTGACGGACCTCTGTGACCATCTAAAGTCTTATCTGAATCAGGCCCGCCAACTGAACAAACAGTTGGCTAGCGCCTTGGTCGAGCGTGTCCTCACCGAGGATCGCCAGCGAGTGCTATTTGTTCCGGATCGGCTAATTGCACGCACTTTGCTCGCCACCGAAATCACTCATCAGTTGCATAGCCAACGCACCTTCGGCCAGCGCAAGCTGCAGAAGGTGATTTACTTAGCCGAACACGCGGCCAGGCTCGCCACTATCCAAGGTGACTACCTGCGAGACGCCGCTGGCCCCCATGATCGCCAGCTGATGAATAAAGTCGAAGGCGAGATGCAAAACCATCAGTGGTATGAGCGCATCGAACGCGAGACTGTTGGCCATGCTTACCGCCCGCTTTCCCAAGCAGGGAAGCATCGGCAAGCGTATAGCAACTGCTGGTCAGTCGCTGAGCGCGCCACCATTGAGCAGGTCATCGAGCTAATGCGCGAATGGGATACGGATCGCTGCGAAATGACTGTGACGCTCTATGCCGCCTGGAACGATTTTATTCTCGAAGGCCGCCCGGTATCCGATGACGCCATCGTGGACGAAGTCATGCATAGCTGGAACGACACCAAGCTGCGCTTTGGCAAAACTGAATGGTTGGCGGTACTCGCAGAGATGAAGAAGCACAAAATCCTTACGCCCAGCGGCTTTGGCAAACGCACAACAGGCGGCATGCTCAGCTTGCCCGGTTTTGAGTAAACAAAACGAAGCACCAACAAAGCCCGCCTTGTGCGGGCTTTGTTGTTTCTGGCCTTAACGTTCCGTCACCATCGTCAACCGCCCCCTCACCGCACTCACAGACCGCGCCTTCGTTCCCCCAAAGCGGCGTTAAGTCTCTTTCTATTGTGCGAACTTTCCTAGAAACTCCTAGCCGCTTGCGCCTACCCCCTCACCCTGGCTAGCCTCGATCCGTCACTGCACATTCAGTGACCGGGTTTAGCAGCTCGACGTGTAACTAGGCGCATGGCGCCCCCATTACATGGCGCTTTTTTGGCTCCGTTTTATGGCGGCCGTGCGCAGGGCACCTTCGGGTGCGCCGGGGTCCTAGTCACCGGTCTGCTAACCTGCGAACGGCCGCCACCCTATCGTTTAGCAGCGACGGTGAAGGCTCCTATCTCTGTACTAGGAGTTACGCCATGAAAAAGCTCGTCCCCGATCCGCCCCTCACTGCTGCCCAGCGCGGCAGAAACCCCGAACACGATCTGGCCAATCAGCAGATCCGGCAGAAACTGTCACTTCAGCCTGCCGATGTACCTCTGATCCAGTCACTGAAAAAAACCATCAGCACCCCAGTAAGTCGCGACTCTCTGTTCTCAGTACGCGGCGGCATCAACGCCGAAGAAGCCCTGCTCCACGTTTCCCTACTGCTGAAAAGCGCCGAAGAGGTTTCCGATGAAATCACCGAGTGCGGCAGCGGCATCGAGCGCGGCCTGATCTGGTCCCTGGTGCATTCGGTGGAGATGGCCCGGGCGGTGGTGGATGCCTTGCTCGATGGCAGTTGCCACAGGCCTTCGCTTAAGTAGCAGGACTCGCAAAAGCACAGCGCGGCAGGACGACCTGCCGCGCTGTCTCGTCAAACAAACTGCCCCGCCCTGAGCGCCTTCAAAATGGACTGCCCCCGCCCCCATAGACATTTTCCAGCACCACATTGGCATAACGAAGTGACACCGATGATCTTGATCTTCTCAACGTTGACCGGTTTCGCGAAAGTTTCAGTTCAACACGCATAGGCTCGGAGCATGGATAGCTCTGAAATCTAAAATCAGGGCACTTAGCCTACCGCTACCCAGTGCTCGTTCCCCAAGTTCTGAAACTTCTGCGCCGGCGCTTCAAAGCTCTTCGGCTTGATCGGACTTGGTTGCTCGAATTCATGCAACAGCGCCTTGAAATCACGCTTGCGATCAACGTCCGGCATCGGTACGGCGCTAAGCAGGCGCTTGGTGTAGGGATGCTGAGGATTGTTCAGGACCTGATCGCGGCGGCCAATCTCGACAATCTGACCGCCGTACATAACGGCCACACGATGACAAATTCGCTCGACCACCGCCATGTCATGGGAGATGAACAAGTAGCTGAGCCGATGCACCTCTCGCAAATGCTCAAGCAACTCCAGCACCTGGGCCTGAACCGAAACATCGAGAGCCGAGACGGATTCGTCGGCGATGATGACTTTCGGGTTGAGTGCCAGCGCCCTTGCGATACAGATGCGCTGGCGTTGGCCACCGGAGAACTGGTGAGGGTAGCGATACATCGTGTCGGCTGGCATGTCGACCTGGCGCAGCAGCTCAGCGACCCGCTCGTGGCGTTGCGCCAGGGGCAACTGGTGGTGAATCAACAGCGGCTCGCCCACCAGCTCCAGGATGTTCTTGCGTGGGTTCAAGGCCGTAAAAGGGTCCTGAAACACCATCTGGATATCCCGCCGCACCGCTTGAAGGTCGATGCCTTGCAGGCCGTTGAGTTCTTTGCCGAACAACTTCACGCTACCCTGATAAGCCTGCATGTTCATCAGGGCCTTGCCCGTACTGGACTTGCCGCAGCCGCTCTCCCCAACCAGCCCCAGCGTTTCGCCCTGGCGCAACTCGAAGTTGACGCCCTCGACCGCATGCACTTGCCGCTCCTCCTCAAACCAGCCCGTGCGCACGGGAAAACGTACGGACAAATCGCGCACCTGCAAAACCACCGGTTGCTGGCTGATGTCATCCGGTTGGCCGACGGTACCCAACACCGGAACGGCTGCGAGCAATTTGCGCGTGTAGTCTGCCTGCGGCTGGGTAAACAGTTGACGCACCGGTGCCTGTTCTTCGGTACGGCCATGATTCATGACGACCACTTGGTCGGCCATCTCCGCGACCACGCCCATGTCGTGAGTGATCATCAGCAAGCTGGTGCCATACACCTGCTGCAACTCGCGCATCAGTTCCAGAATCTGCGCCTGGATAGTGACGTCAAGCGCTGTGGTCGGCTCGTCAGCGATCAGCACCTTGGGCCGGCAAAGCATGGCCATCGCGATCATCACGCGCTGGCGCATGCCACCGGATAGTTCATGGGGGTACTGCTGCAAACGTTTTTCGACCTGCGGCATGCGCACCGACGCCAGCATTTCCTTGACCCGCAGACGTAAGGCCTGACGCCCCAACGGTTCGTGGCGCAGCAGTGTTTCCTCCAACTGCTGGCCAACGGTCATTAGCGGATTCAGCGAAGTCATCGGTTCCTGGAAAATCATGCCAATCTGTTTGCCGCGCAACTGCTGAAGTTCGCGCTCTGGCATCCCGACCAGGTCGCGCTCGGCAAACCTGATCGCGCCCTCCGCCACCCGCACCGCCTTGGGCAACAGCCCCATGATCGCCAGCGACGACAGTGATTTTCCGCTACCGGACTCTCCGGCGATACACAGCGTCTGCCCCGGATACAGTTCGAAATTAAGGTTATCGACCACCCGCCGGGGCGTGGCCCCCAGGCCGACATCAATGGATAAATGCTGCACCGACAGAATCGGCTGGGAGATCCCGTTACTCATCAAAGCTCCTCACGATTGAAGCGGCTGACATCGAGCCACTCGCAATGAAAACGCATTAGGCAAACACGACTTTCGGGAAGTAGAACGAAACCACCCAGTTGGGCAGGTCGACAATCTCACTGATACGCAGATCGCCGCACACCGAACACAACATGTAGGCCTGCTCTGCCGGCATACCGTGTTCACGGCACAGCCAGTCGATGGTATTGCTCACGGCTTGACGCGCCGCTTGCATCAGATCCGGGCCGATCCCGGTGAACGCTTCGTAGCCGGCAGCGTCGAGGTGGCGTGTGACCGGGCCAGGTGTGCTGAAGCGCGGGGTTGCCAGCGGGGTGTCCTTGATCAGGTCGAGTTTCACCACCACGTCCATGGCGCTTTCAATCGCGGCGCCACACACCTCTCCATCACCTTGTGCCGCGTGGGTGTCACCGATCGACAGCAATGCGCCACTGACTTCCACCGGCAAGTACAACGTGGTGCCGGCGGACAGATCCCGGATGTCCAGATTGCCGCCGACCCGGCGTGGTGGAACCACCGAGTGCAACCCTGCCTGCGCCGGGGCCAGGCCGATGGTGCCAGCGAAGGGCTTGAGCGGCACACGGGCAAAATCACTGAACGCCGCAGGGGCCAGGTTGACCTTGTCGTAATGCCACAGGGCCAGGGTTGGGTCCTTGAACTGGTCGGCCAGCAGGCCGAAGCCCGGAATGATCGCCGACCAGCCAAAGCCGCTGGGCTTGAAGCTGTCGAGGGTGATTTTGAGCACATCTCCCGGCTCAGCCCCTTCGACGAAAATCGGCCCGGTAACCGGGTTGATCTTGTCGAACGCCAGCTTGCTCAGATCGCTCGCCTGCGAGTTGGGCGTAATGAAGCCGTTGGACGAATCAAGGCAGCAGAATTCAAGCATCGAGCCCGGCGTTACCCACGCGGTCGGTTCGAAGCGGTTGTCCCAGCCAAAATGGCTGTTGACGCTATGAATGGTCTTGACCAGGCAGTTCTGGCACATGAGGAAAACTCTCCGCGTTGAAGGCCACGCCGTTGGGCAGGCGTGGCAAAGGTTGATCGTCAGGACGACCGCGCGTTACTTGAGGTAGATGTAGTCGTAGTTGACCGGCACGTGGACCGGGTCGACGTACAGCGCATCGGAGCCGCCCATCCGCGTGGAACGCACGGTGAAACGCTGCTCGTTGAAGATTGGCACCCACGGCGCGTCAGCCATCACGTCGATGAAAATCTTCTGCCACAGCGCGGTGCGCTCAGCTTGTTGTTCCAGCTTGGCCATGCTGTCGGCCTTGGCGGCCAGCGCATCCAGCGTCTTGTTGCAATACAGTGCCCAGTTCCAGCCGCCGTCAATCGCACTGCCGCAGCCGAGGATCGGCCCGTAAAAATTCGACGGGTCCGGGAAGTCGGCAATCCAGGCCATGCCACCTGACCACACCATCGGTGCCTGATCCTTGGAACTGCCGGCTGCGATCACGTTGGCTTGTGCCAGGGATTTGATCTGCGCCCGGATACCGACCTTGGCCAGGTCTTGCTGGATGGCCTGGGCGATACGCGGTTGCGGGTCGGTGTTCATCACGTACAGCTCGGTGTCGAAGCCCTTGGTGAAACCGGCGTCTGCCAACAGTTTTTTCGCCGCCTCGACATCGTAGGCATAACCCTTGTAGTCCTTGTCGTAGCCCGGCATGGCCGGCGGCAGCGGCTGGTTGGCCGGGACCGCACGGCCATTGATGATGCGCACGATCCGATCCTTGCTGATCGCCATGTTCACCGCTTGGCGTACCTTAAGGTTGTCGAACGGCGGCAACGTGGTTTTCAGGGTCAGGTAGCCAGTTTGCAACTGGTCACCGATCACCACTAGGTTCTTGAACTTCGGGTCGTTCTTGAATTCCAGGAACTTGGCTGGCGGTACACCGTCGCCGGCGATGTCGACTTCACCCTTTTGCAAGCGCAACAGGGCGACCATAGGGTCCTGGCCCATTTCAAAGGTGATGCTGTCCAGGTGCGGCAGGCCGGCCTTGAAATAGGCTGGGTTTTTCTTGAAGACGATCTGCTGTCCAAGCTTCCACTGCTCCAGGCTGTAGGCGCCCGTACCGACCGGATGCTTGCCGAAATCGGCGCCCCACTTCTCGACTTCTTCCTTGGGCACCACCGAGGAGAAGTTGATCGCCATGACATGCAGGAACGTCGCACTCGCCTCCCTGAGGGTGATCTTGACGGTATAGTCGTCCACCACTTGAACGCCCGACAGGTGGTCGGCCTTTTGGGTGGTCATTTCGTCATAGCCCACGATCGGGCTGAAGAAACCGGCGCCCGGGCTCTGGGTTTTCGGATTGACGGTGCGCTCCAGGGAGTACTTGACGTCGCTGGCCTTGAGCTCGCGACCGTTGTGAAACTTCACGCCTTTACGCAGAGTGAAGGTGTAGATCGTGCCGTCATCGGAGATGGTGTAGTCCGATGCCAGATCCTTGACCAGTTCTGTGGTTCCGGGCTTGTAGTCCATCAGGCTATCGAACAGGCTTTTGATCATCGACCAGTTCTGCCAGTCGTAGCCAATGGCGGGGTCAAGTGTGGCCACGTCACTCTGATAGGTAATGACTGCGCTGCCATGGTCTTTTGCGTTTGGATCGTAGTCATCGGCCAGAAGATTCCCGGCGAACAATGCAGCCGCGATGGCCAAGGATAATGCTTTGCGACTCATGCTCCAGCCCCTTATCTATGATGTGTTTTTAGTGTTTTTGGATGTCGATGCGCGGATCGACCCATGGGATCACCAGGTCTGCGACTAGATTGCCCAGCACGATGGCTACCGCTGAAACCGTGGTCACGCCAACAATCACCGGGATGTCCACCTGCTGAATGGCTTGCCACGTCAACTGGCCGATTCCTGGCCAGCCGAAGACCGACTCGACCACCACCAGCCCCCCCATGAAGATGCCGATATCGATGCCAATCATCGGTATCACCGGCACTATGGCGTTGGGGAGTACATGCCGCAGGACCACGCGCACCCGGCTCAAGCCTTTGGCCCGTGCGGTGCGGATAAAGTCTTGATGCAACACCTCGATCATCGAGGAGCGCACCATGCGCGAGTACCAGCCGCTGCCGAGAATCCCCAAGGTCAGCGCCGGCAGCAGCAGATGCTCGAATCCGCCGTAGCCTCCCAGTGGAAACCAGCCCAGTTTCACGGCGAAGAAGTACAGGAACAGCATCGCAGCGATGAATTGCGGGGCTGACACGCCGATGAACGAGAGCGCCATAAGCGCGTTGTCGGCCCAACTGTCGCGCCGCAACGCCGCGATCACACCCAGGCTGATGCCGATCAGCAATTCGAAACCAATACCGGCAGCCATCAACTCAAGCGACGGCCGCAAGCGCGAGCCGATCAGCTCGGTCACCGGGCTGCGCTGGATGTAGGATCGGCCCAGATCGCCCTGCACCAGGTTGCCCAGGTAATTGGCGTACTGCCGATAAAACGGCAGATCCAGCCCCAACTGCGCACGGATCCCCGCCACCACCTCCGGTGTGGCACTGCGCCCGGCAATCTGACGCGCCGGGTCGGCAGGCAGCATGAACAGCAACAGATAGGTGATGAAGGTCACGCCGAGCAAAATCAGCAATGAATAGCCAATGCGACGAGTGATGAAGGCGAGCATTCAGCTTCTCCCTTGCAGGGTAGGATCGAGTTCATCGCGCAGGGCATCGCCGAGCAGGTTGAAAGCCAGCGACAGCAGGACAATCGCGATACCGGGGAAGAACACCAACCATGGCGCGGAGGTGAAATAGGTCTGGCTTTCAAAAATGATGTTGCCCCAACTCGGCGTTGGCGGCTGGACCCCCACTCCCAGGTACGACAGGGTGGCTTCGAGGAGTACCGTGGTCGAAATACCCAAGGTCGCCCATACCAGAATCGTCGGCAGCAAATGGGGCAGCAGGTGCGAAAACAGGATGCGCAGCGAGTTCGCGCCCAGGGTCCTCTCCACGGCCACGAAGTCACGGGCACTCAGGGCGATGGTCTCGGAGTAGATCACCCGGGCAATCTGCACCCAGTTGACCATGGCGATGACCAACGCAACGATCCACACGCTGGGTTGGAAAATCGCCGACAGTGCAATCGCCAACAGCAACGCCGGGAAGGCCATCATCAAGTCGGTGAAGCGCATCAGCGTGCTGCCGATCCAGCCCCGCAGAAAACCTGCGCTCAAGCCAACCAAGGTGCCAATCAGCACGGCCAAGCCGTTGGCAAGCAGGCCGATGAACAGCGAAGTACGTGCGCCGTAGATCAGGCGCGACAGCAGGTCGCGGCCGAGCAGGTCAGTGCCCAGCCAATAAGGCACATCGGGCGGTAGCGGCGCGCCCTCCATCGACAGGCCTTCGACAAACTGTTCGGACGGATCGTGAGGGCTCATCCACGGTGCAAACAACGCCAACAGCACCACGATGACGATGTACAACAACGACAATGCCACCGCGGGCCGGCGAATCAAGGCGCGCAACAATTTCATTGGCACGCCCCGCCTTGCTGACGATAATCCGCGGTCATGTCCGCACACAGATCATCCAGGCTGCGATTCAGGCGCATCGACAGGCTGCGCAGGCGTTCATAAGCCTCGCACTCGTCAATCTTCTGCTCGACCATCAACCGCGCCAATGCCAGGGCCAGCAGAGGTCGCGCGCCGAGGCGCTGGCGCAGCGCTTCGATGGTTCGGGCATCACTGCCCAATCGCTCACCCAAACTGATCGCCATCATCAACGTGGTATAGACCGAGCCCTGGGTAATTGGCTTGTTCAACAAGGCGGTCGCACCCAACTCGATGGCGCGCTGGATCTGCGACAGGGTTTCGTGGGGTGTCAACGCCACGATGGGCACGCCGGCGCTGTTAAGCCGTAGCAAGATGGCGGGACTGGCGAAGTGCTCCAGGTCGACGACGGCGGCAAAGCAGCCTTCAAGCGAATCCTGCGCGTCTTCAAATAGCGCCTGCGGCGTGATGCCCAGGCGTTGCAAGCTTTTCTGCAGATTGGCCAACGTACGCGGTTCACAGTCAACCAACAGCAATCGACCACTTTCGAAGTCCGGGCGTTTGAGCAGGCTCATTTGACGATCCTCAGGCGGGGCGCTGGCGCAATCGTGCGCAGACGTTGGAACTCACTCAGGTCAGTGGCAGTCAGGTAAGGGTCGGCTGGCAGCAATTGCGCTTCACTGTGCAACACGACAAAGCGCCCCTCGCGCAATTCGGCGATATGGCAAGGCAGGCTGCTGTGATTGTTGTGCGCAGAAATGTTTAACCTGCCGAGCACACTGTCCTGGGGGTGTTCGTACAGGTAGTTGCAAATGAGCTCGGGATCGTCGCTGCCACACTGGTTCAGGGCCTTTGCAAACAAGTGCAAGGCGACGTACATCCCGGTGTAAAAATGCGACACCGGGTGCAGTCCATGTTGGCGGCGTTGCTGCTGGCTGAAAGCCCGGTCTACATCCTCGAAGAACGGACCGCACGACAACAGGCGCAGGCTGCGCATGACGCCGACTTCAGGCAGCTCGGCCTCAGTCAGGTTGCAGCTCAATACCGGCAGATTCAGGCCGACGGCATGACACGCCGCGTCCAATTGCTGCAAGAATACGTAAGAGGACTCACCGACTAGATTGTTGAGCACAAACGCCGGCCTTTCAGTTACCAGGGTCTGGATCAGCTCACTGAAGCGAGTCGTGCCCAAGTGCACGTACTTTTCCAGAAGCACAGTGCCGCCTGCGACTTCGAACACTTCCCGCGCGACGCGGTTGCTTTCCCAACCCCAGATGTAATTCGAACCGATCAACGCAGCGCGTGAACCGAACGCCTGCAAGGCATACCGCAACAACGGGATCAACGTTTGATTCGGACACCCGCCCAGATAAAGGACGTTCTCGCTGCTTTCAAAACCTTCATACGGACAGGGGTACCACAACAGGCCCCCGTTCTGCTCCAAGTCCGGAATGATTTCCTTGCGGCTGGCCGAGGTCGTTGTACCAAAAATATGCCGAATCCCGGCCTGCTTCAGTTGACCAACGCCTTCGCTGTACCTGTGCAAGAAGCCCTGCGGATTGATATGGGTAACCTGCAAGGCAAATGCGTAATCGGCATTGGCATTAATTTCCGCCAGTGCGTGTGCGGCCCCAGCCAAAGCATTCCGGCCTACGCACTGGTAAGTCCCATCGATAGAGAGCAAGAGTCCGACATCGATCGTGTGGCGCATTTATTCACTCCAAAAAAAAGCCTGATCGACCAGTGGACTGGTCGATCAGGCTTCATTACCTGTCGCTGGGGCGCGTGATGTAGGCAAGACTTAAAGGCCGGGGCCTGGCTTACTCGTTTATGTCTCTATGGAAAAAGTGTGCCAAATTGGTTTTTTGCTGAAAACCGGCCTTGTCCGTAATGCCCACGACAGCCAGCGCACTGGTCTGAGTCGCACTACATTATCTTGCACCTAAAAGGTGCGCACGAAATGTGAGGTCTTGACGGGAACGCCACCCACTGTACGAGTGGGTATGTAACGTAAATTCCCAGGCCGCAGCCCCTGGAAACTTACAAACTCAATACACGGTTTGGCGCAACGTAATAAAGGGAGGCAGTACTTCCGATCGCCACCGTTCTCTAGCGTCAGATCACCACCGGCGGTAACGGTGGTGGACACTGGGCTGAACTCGATGTCCTTGATGGGGAAGCAACGAGTGTCCACCGGGGCAGATGGAGCAGTAGGCTCGTCCTCATTACCAGGCACTTTCTTGAACGACTCAAGTACTTACGCAAACTGCGACGGTCACTCAGTTTGGTCGCCAACAAAGCGAATAGGCGTTGATTTAAGCCGGCCACTCTGAAGTTGCCAAAAAGGCGGTAACATTCGGGCAATTTGCCATTACTCGCCTGGGTACTGAACTAGGCGCTCACGAACCGTTGCAGGCCACCAGACATTCTCAGGGAGGAAGACATGCGCACACAGGTGATTATTGAGGATCATGTCCTACCACAGTTACTGACTTCGGCGATCGAAGCTTATGAAGTGTCGCACCGAGCGCATGTGCGGGGGCGGAGCAACAAGAACCTTGAAACGTTCGGCTTGCTATGGGGATACGCGTTACCCGTGCGTAACGGCCTTCCTGCTCGCCTGGTTGCTGTCGTTGCCACAGTGGAGACCTCGGCGCTGAGGCACACCGACTGGGTAAAGCCCGATTTCGAATCCATAGCGATGAAGCGCGACTTCTTCGGCGAATATTGGCCACAACTGGAGCTCATTGGGACGTTCCACTCACATCCATACGAGGACCTAAGCCAGGTTAACGACAACAAAGGATGGCGAGCCTCGGAAGCAGATAAGGAGTTTTGGCCCGCCTTCCATGAGTTCGTCTGTCCAGACATGGATGAACTGGCGCACCTGGTAATTGCAATTACTGCTCTGGGACGTAAAGGCACCGCAGAGCCTGTACGCCTAGCAGGTGGTGAGTACACCTCTGGCTATGTAATCAGTGCCGAAAAACGCAAGCTGTGGATCAAGGGATACACCTCATCCCTGCACGAGGAGATCGATGAAGACGCTCCGTTCGATGAAGAGTTTCTAGCTGGCAATATCGAGACGGATCGTTCTTATCACTTCTGGGAGGACGAAGATGTACTGCTGGAAATTCCGTCACTGGAAGCACGTTTCAGACATGAGTTACTGCGCAAATGAGGCTGCGCTCCGAGAGCTTTCTCGTTCAGGGCACGGGCCGCGGTGGCGAGCTTTGCGTAGCTGACCGAGACCTGGGCCAGTTCCATTTTCGACAGGCTCGACAGCGCTACGCCGGAGCGTTCCGAGAGCTGTTTTAGGGTCAGCTTCTGATGAAGTTGGCTTCGTCCTATGGACAACCGAGGGCACGCTGGAATGAGTGTTGTATCCAGGAGGGAAACCTTTTCCATAGTGCCTCTTCCCTCCTCCATTTTGACCGCAGGTCAGTCCTGCTCCCCCTCCTCTCTCTTATGCTTACGATAACGAGAGAGCGAAATTCCCGTTTGGCGCTTGAAGTAGCGACACAAGTAAGACGCATCGACGAAGTTCAGTTCGTCGGCCACACGGCCAATAGCCAAGTCACTGTATGAAAGAAGCGCCTTGATCTCCAAGGTTACCTGCCGATCGATCAGGCCCTTGGGAGTGTCATTGAAAAACGCTTTGGTCAACTGCGACAGGTAGAACGGCGTGATACTCAGTGCGTCGGCGTAGAACTTCACATCTCGGTGGCGGATGCAATGCTTGCCTATCAATTCCCAGAAGCGCCAACTGAGCATTTCCTTCCGGCTGAATCCCCTGTTTTCTATTTGGTTGGCTGGAAGTTGCTCGGCTATTTTCAGAAAGAGGTTCTGCAGCTGATTGCGCAACATGACGCGTTGGTAGGTGGGACAGGTCTGCGCAATGTTCCGCATCTGTGTCACCCAGTCCTCTATCAACGGCATGTCGTCCTTGGATGGAACGCAATGAGGATGGTCATGCAGAAATACGAACAAGGTATTTGGCAGTGGGTAGGCAACCTCCGCTGCAAAACTTTTCGGCATAAGGCAGAAAAACACCTTGAAGCGGCGCGAACGACGTTTGAGCAAGGCAATAGTGTCCTCAGCCAGCAGCATCATGCCGCCGCGCCTAACCGCATGTTCTTTGAAGTTAAGAGTGAAGTGGGCACTGCCGCAGAGGCATACCAGCAGCGTCAAGTAAGCGTGACCGAAGGAGAGCGGCAAACCTTGCCCTTCCGCTAGCGTGGTTTCTCCCATCCGCATCGAGTCGTCAGGAGCGGAAAGTTTCGGAATGTGATGCATAGTGACCCAGCGCTACAACAAACAAGAGCCCAAATCCTATCACTGCTTGGCACAGCGGTTTCGAAAAGTACCGAAAAAGCCGAGGTACTGGCGTGTACCGATGCTCCGTCTCTCAATACTCTGTCTCGAACGCACCTACCCATTACGAGTACAGAACATGACACTTGAAACAGAACGACTCTTGCTGCGCCCCTGGCAGGAGACAGACGCCGCCGATCTATACGAATATGCCAAAGACGCCCGAGTCGGTCCCATCGCTGGCTGGGCCCCCCACACCAGTGTGGAGAACAGTGCCGACATCATCCGCACAGTCTTCAATCACCCAGAGGTGTACGCGGTCGAATTGAAGGAAAATCGCCGTGCTGTTGGTTGTGTGGGCATTCTCATAGGCAACAACAGCAATTTTGAAATCAGTGAGCAGGAAGGGGAAATCGCCTACTGGATCGGCGTGCCGTACTGGGGCAAAGGCCTGACTCCGGAAGCAGTACGTG
This sequence comes from Pseudomonas protegens, assembly GCF_003732485.1. Classification (GTDB taxonomy): domain Bacteria; phylum Pseudomonadota; class Gammaproteobacteria; order Pseudomonadales; family Pseudomonadaceae; genus Aquipseudomonas; species Aquipseudomonas protegens_B. The sequence continues at coordinate 29,304 of NZ_MOAK01000086.1, read as the reverse complement.
AAGTGATGCGACACGCCTTTGAAAACCTGAATCTCAAAGCACTTTGGTGTGGTTACTTCGCCAACAACATCCAGTCCTATGCTGCTCAATCCAAGTGTGGCTTTCGCTTTCATCACACGGAAGAAAACAAATACAACCAGTTCCTCCAAGACTATCGGACAGAACACATTAGCCGTATCACCTACCAAGAATGGCTGGACCATACGAAAGAGTAAGGACACAAACCAAAGGTACCGGTGTACGGCGGCCACAACCGACGGACGCAGTCTGGTGACGACGTATACCGCACGAACGCCGCAGAGGAGTTCAAACCTTACTTGGAGCTGCACGGAAAGCTAACCGGAATCCCCCCGCTGCCCCAGCACTGCCGCGAACTGCAACAGCTAGAGTGCGAAGCCTGCCGCAGGACAGCGCCGCGCTGCTGGCGAAGGCGCAGGAGGAACTGAATGCCCGTGAAAGTTAATTGAGCCTTATCCACACCCCAGTTCAGGAGACTTATGAAAATCTCGCTTACCCAAGTAACGCAAAAAAACTATGAAGCGATTTGTGAACTGGAGGTTACTGAAGAGCAGGAAGACTACGTGGCAAGTAATACCTGGTCGCTCGTTGAGGCTGCGTACAACCCAGGTTACTTCACACGCGCCATCATCGCGGATGGAGAGCCTGTAGGCTTCTTTATGTGGGTGCAAGAGTCAAAAGGCAAAGTTTCTATCTGGCGCTTTATGGTGGACAAAGAACATCAGCAAAAATCCATCGGTAGAGTAGCGCTGGGCCTCGCCCTACATGAAATAAAACAGATCGCAGATTTGGAAGAAATTGAAATTTGCTACAACCCCAACAACATCGTAGCCAAAGGGTTTTACTCCAGTTTCGGGTTTGTCGAGGTTGGTATGGATGCAGACGGCGAAGATATGCTGGCGAGGATCAGGATTTGAACTGCGCCAAATACAATTCGAGCGTTGCACAACAGTTCTAATTACCTTCAACTCCAACCGCTTATGGCTCAAGAGGGTGCAGAGTCTGTTTCTATTGTGCGAAACGTCCAGGTTGAACCTAACCACTTGTATCGGGAGTTGTGGATGCCTTGCTCGATGGTGAGGGGCCTCAACACTCCGACATCACCACCATCACCTCCGCATCCTCATCCCCTTCCGCCAGGTAGATATGGCCAATGCTGCTGTTGAAGTAGGCGGTTTCCTGCGGGCCGATGCTTACGGCTTCTCCGGTCTCGAACTGGATTCGCACACGCCCCGACAGCACCAGGGCAAATTCCTGCCCCGGGTGGCGGATGTAATCCTCGAACTGCTGCAGCTCGCGGGCAAAGATCCGCGCGTACATGGGGGTCATGCTGCGCCCGGGAAAGTCCCCGGCCATGGGGTGGTAGTCGTAGTTGCCGGTGCTGTAGCCGGGGGCGTCGGCGATGGTGGTGCTGACCACGGTCGGTTGCACCTGGGCGCTGCGGGTCTGGATCAGGTTCGGCGCCGGGCTAAACAGTTGGGCAATGTCGACGCCCAGGGCGCGGGCCGCGGCGGCGAGTTTTTCGTAGCTGACCGAGACCTGGGCCAGCTCCATTTTCGACAGGGTCGACAGCGCCACGCCGGAGCGTTCCGAGAGCTGTTTGAGGGTCAGCTTCTGGTTTTTGCGAATGGTCCGCAGGCGGGCGCCGACCTGGGTCCGGTCGATCAGTGGATGGGCGTGGGAGCTCGAGGCGGGCTGGGCTCGGTCGGAACTCATTGGGGATCTCTGTCAGGCAAATAAGGGCAACCGCGACGCTGGCCGGGGCACGTGGCGAAATATTAACCCATGACCCCGGGTTGACTGGAAAATTCTCATATCTTACATTTCTCGTATGTGAGAATTTTGACCCCTGTCATTTCCCAGCGATCCAGGAACCCCGGCATGCACGACACCCAATGCTTCGACTTCGTCATCATCGGCGCCGGTATTGCCGGTGCTTCCCTGGCCTATCGCCTGGCCGGGCAGGCCAGCGTGCTGGTGCTGGAACGTGAATCGCAGCCGGGCTATCACGCCACCGGGCGCTCGGCGGCGATGTTCATGGAGGCCTACGGCACCCCGCAGATCCAGGCCCTGACCCGCGCCAGCCGGGCTTTCTACCAGCGGCCGCCGCAAGGTTTCTGCGAACACCCGTTGATGGAACCCCGTGGCTGTCTGTACGTGGCCAGCGAGGAACAGCTGGACCAATTGCAGCAAACCTACGATGAAACCCGCGCCCGCTCCGCCAATGTGCGCCTGATCACGGCCGAGCAGGCCCGGGCCCTAGTGCCCTGCCTGCGCCCCGAGGCCGTCGCCGGGGCGATGCTGGAAACCGCCGCCCAGGACCTGGACGTGCACGCGCTGCACCAGGGCTTCCTGCGGGCCATGCGCCGGGCCGGTGGGCTGCTGGAGTGCGACATACAGATCGTCGAGGCCAGCCGCGAAGACCGCCACTGGAACCTCAAACTCAGTGATGGCCGCGCACTGCAGGCGCGCAATCTGGTGAACGCTGCCGGCGCCTGGGTCGATGACGTGGCCCAGCTGTGCGGCGTGGCCCCCATCGGTCTGCAACCTTGTCGGCGCAGCGCTTTCACCTTCGATGGCCCGCCGGATGAAGACTTCAGCCGCTGGCCGGCGGTGATCGGCATCGACGAAAGCTTCTACTTCAAGCCCGACGCCGGCCAGTTGCTGGGTTCCCCGGCCAATGCCGACCCGGTGCCGCCCCAGGACGTGATGCCCGAAGAACTGGACATCGCCACCGGCATCTACCACATCGAGAACGTCACCTCCCTGAGCATCCGCCGCCCGCGCCACAGCTGGGCCGGCCTGCGCTCCTTCGTCGCCGACGGCGATCTGGTGGTGGGCTGGGACGACAGCTGCGAAGGCTTTTTCTGGCTCGCCGCCCAGGGTGGCTACGGCATCCAGTCGGCGGCCGGCGTCTCGCAACTGGCCTGCGCCCTGCTGCTGGGGCAACCGCTCCCCGAAGAACTGCTGAGCCAGGGCGTCGATGCCCAGGCCCTGGCCCCCGCTCGCTTGCGTTAACCCACCCAGCCCACGAGGCCCTTGCCATGTCCAATGACATCCAGCGTTATCCCAGCCACCTGCCCTACCCCTTTTCCCGGGCGATCCGGGTCGGCGGCTTTCTGTTCCTCTCCGGCCAGGTGCCCATGAGCGCCGAAGGCGAAGTGGTACACGGCGACATCCGCGTGCAGACCGAAGCCGCCCTGGCGCGCATCGGCGAGACCCTGGCCGAATGCGGTGCCAGCTTCGACCAGGTGGTGAAGAGCACTGTCTGGCTCACCGACATGCAGCACTTCGCCGGCTTCAACGAGGTCTACCAGCGCCACTTCAAGAACGGTTTCCCGGTGCGTTCCACCGTCAGCGCCCAACTGGCGCTGGGTGTCGATGTCGAGATCGAAGTCCAGGCCTGGGTCGGCGAAAACTGAGTCACCCGCCCCAGTCCTCAAGTGCGATGCCCAGGACCACCACGGCCATGAATGCCGGGGTGGTCCACCCCACATAACAACAAAAAATCGAGGCTAATCGTCATGAAAGAAAGTCTGAAGATCGCCGGCGCCTTCGTCGGTGTGATTGTCGGCGCGGGGTTCGCCTCCGGTCGTGAACTGCTGTTGATGTTCGTCGACTTCGGCGTCTGGGGCCTGGCGGGTGCGGTGGTCAGCGCAGCGCTGTTCACCTTCCTCGGCATGGCCCTGGCCGGCATGGGCAGCCGCCTGCGGGCGGCGTCGCACAAGGACGTGGTGCATGCCCTGTGCGGCAAACACCTGGGCGCCCTGGTGGACCTGATGATCACCTTCTTCATGTTCGCCGTGACCGTGGTGATGCTGGCCGGTGGCGGTGCCCTGCTGGAGCAGCAGTTCGGTATTCCGGCCATCGCCGGCAGCGTGCTGGTGACGCTGATCGTGGTCGCCATCGTGTGCCTGGACGTGCACAAGGTCATCGGCATGATCGGCGCGGTGACGCCCTTCCTGATCATCACCGCGGTAGGCATCGCACTGTATGGCGCCGCGACCCGCGGCCTGAGCTTCGGCGAACTCAACCAACTGGCCGCCAAGCAACAGGCCGGTGCCAGCCACTGGCTGCTGGGCGCCTTGCTCTACGTGTCCTACAACATCGTGGCCGGGGTGCCGATCCTGGCGATCATGGGCGGCGCGGCCAAGGGTGAAAAACAGGCGATGTGGGGCGGCATCCTCGGCGGCGCGCTGCTGGGCGTGCTGATGCTGGTGATGAGCCTCGGCCTGCTGTCGCGCCTGGACAGCGTGGCGGACCTGCCGATGCCCATGCTGTCGATCGCCAGCGAAGTCTCCCCGGCCCTGGGGCTGCTGATGGCGCTGATCATCTTCTGCATGATCCTCAACACCGCCGTGGGCACCCTGTACTCCTTCTCCGCGCGGCTGTTGCCAGCGGGCACCCGGCAGTTCCGCCTCGGTTCGATAGCCGCCGGCGCCCTGGCGTTTGTCGGCAGTCTGGTGGGCTTTATCAGCTTGGTGGGGCAGGTCTATCCGTTCTTCGGCTACCTGGGGTTCCTGCTGATTGCCGCGGTGATGATCGGCTGGCTGCGACCACGGCGGGTGGTGGTGGCGTAGGCGCCGTTTGATGGGGCAGGCACCCGGGAGATACCCCAGGTGCCTTGAGTTCAACCCGGCACGGTAGGAGCGAGCTTGCTCGCGAAAATCCCCAGAGCGCCGCATTTCCCCAGCGAACCGGCGTTATCGTTAACGTCCATCGCGAGCAAGCTCGCTCCTACAAGGTTCAGGCTCCGATGGCCATCCAAGTGTTAAGCCGGCCCTGACAGGGCCCGTTCCATGATCAGCGTCAGTTCCTCGCCTTCGTAGTGCTCGCGCACCCGGACAAAGCCCAGGCGGGCATAAAAGCCTTCGGCGGTGACCGACGAGGGCACCACCAGCGAGGTCAAGCCCGCATCCAGCGCCGCCTGCTCGACTGCGGCCATCATTTGCCGGCCCAGGCCATGGCCGTGGTACGCCGGGTCGACAAACACCGAACGTACCGCGCGCCCGTCGAGGCTGGCGGTGCCCAGCAATTCCCCGTCCACCAGGGCGACAAACATCTGCCGGCGCTGCATCAGTTGGCGCACGGCATCGGTGGTGAAACTGGCCTTGACCCGCTCGATCACACTGGCGGGATAGTCCTGGGCATTACTGGTGAGCAAGGCCGCCAGGATCACCTGGCTGACCCGCGCGGCATCGGTTTCTACCGCCGGACGAACTTGACACTCCATGACCACTCCCTGGTTTTCACGCTGATGGAAGTGGCCAAAAATACGACCCGCCTCGCTCGCTGCCAAGCACTTACTGCAACTGGAACACCAGGCAGGGGTTGTCGTTGAGCCGCCCCTCGAACACCGGCAGCTGATTCTCCAGCGAGGTGTTATCCAGCAGCCCCCGGTCCTTGCGCGCGATGATCACCCAGGAGTCGTGAGGCAGCGCATCCAGGTGCCCGGGGTCGTCGCCGCTGACGAACAGCGGTTGCTCGTCGCGGTCCAGGTTCATCATGTAGCGCACCGCCCAGGTGTCCTGGCCCAGGTTGAAGAACACCAGCGGCCCGGGGCTCGCCTGACGCAACTGTTCAACCTGGGAAACGAAGGCCTTAGTGTCGAACTGCAGATCCTTGGCCGGGTCCACCACCGCCACCAGCAGCGTCCATTGCGCCGCCAGGGCCAAGCCGCTGAGCAGCACCAGACGCCGCCCGAAACTGCCCAGGGTCTTGCGCCAGCCATACAGCGCCAGCAGCTGCAACACGACGAAGATCGTGATCAGCAACGGCATGGACACCGGCGGCCAATAACCGTGCTTGTGCCAGCTGTGACGCAGGACGAAGAGCACCAGGATGCACAACCCCGGCAACAAACCCACCAGCCACAGGTAGGCGCTGCGTACCTTGTCCAGCCGACCCCGGACCATGAGCAGGCCGTAGGCGGCCACCGCGGCGAACATCGGCACCAGGGGCAAGATGTAATAGGCGCGTTTGAAGTGCGGCACCGACAAGCCCAGCAGGATCATCAGGCCGCAGGCGCCAAGACGCAGTACCAGGCGCAGTTGCGGGTCGCCATGGCGCCGGAACACTTGGCTGCGCAGCACCCACAACGTCACCAGGGCCAGCGGCACCACGGGAAAATAGCGGTACAAGGCCAACTGGAAGTAGAAGTAGAACGGCTCGCCACTCTCATCCAGGCGCCCGCCCACCTGCATGTGGTAGACCTGCTGCATAAAGGCCTCGCCGCCGCTGACATAAGCCAGCTTCAGCAGCAGCCACCAACAGGCTGCCAGCAACAGCAGGCCGCTGAAACCGTAGCCGAGCACGCGCTTGAACAGGATACGGCGCGCCTCCTGGGTACGACTCTCTCCCAGCAGCCAGTAGGTGCAGACCACGCCGCAGACTTCCACCAGCCCCAAGGGCCCGCGAATGGCGAAGGCCAGCACGAACAGCGGCAGCACCATCAGTGGCCGCAGCCGCGAGCCACGCTGTTCGCCGCTGTGCAGCAGGTAGAAAGCCCCCAGGCACAGCAGCGAAACCATCTGGTCCAGACACACCGAGCGGGACTTGTCCAACAGCTGGCTGGTCAGCGCCGTGAGCAATACCGAGAGCAGTGCCCAGGTGCGCCCCGAAGGCGCCAGCAGGCGATACAACAACGCCAGCACCCCGGCCGAAGCCAGCGCGGTGGGCAGGATATTGGCCAAGTGATTGGGGGCGCCGAAAGCCTGGGCGAACAGGTAGCTGAAGAAGGTCGCGGTGCCCGGATAGTCCGGATACGGCTGGCCGTAAGTGGTGGGGAACAGGCTCGGCCCGTGACGGAACATCTCCTGCAGAAACAGCGCCCAACGGCCGTCGAAACCCTGGGGCTGCTCGTCCCAGATGCCAAAGGTGAACAGCAGCAGGGCCACCAGGTAGATACCCCAGGACTCAATCCCGAAACGCGTTTCTCGAACCATCTTCGCCCCACCAGAAAGCGCCGCGCCATCAGCCCGGCATAAGGCTGAACATGTTGCGCGCGCAGCCCCTGAACGGTGCCTGAACAGGGATGAAAATCCCCACGACGCCGTTCTGCCCTGCTGACAGTGGCCGCTGTCGAGCCCGCGAGGCTGCGGTTACACGGAGCCGCGGCGCAGGGGGAAAAACCGGCGCCAATCGAACTGCCCCACTGCCAGCGCCAGCAGGATCAGGCCCATGGATACAGCCTCATCGACCCCGACCCGCTGCCCCAGGATCAACACCGAACCGGCCATGCCGAACACCGGGATCAGCAGCGACAAGGGCGCCACCCGGGAGACCGGATACTCACGCAACAACAGGTTCCAGCCCCAATAACAGAAATGGGTTGCCGCATAGACCTGGAACATCAGGGACAAGGCCGCGCTGGCGGACACCTGCCCGGCCAGTTGCAGAAACGGCGCACTCCCATGGCTTATCCAGGTCAACGCCAGCAGCGGCAACGGCGCAAACAGGCTGGCCCAGACCACGAAGGCGAACACCTCCCGAACCCCACAGCGCTTGATGATGACGTTGCCCACACTCCAACTGAACGCACTCACCAACAGCAAGGCGTAACCCAGACTGGTGGCGTGCCCAGGGCTGTCGCCGATGATCCGCAGCAGCCCCCACAGAGCAATGGCCATGGCCAGAACCTGTTGCAGGCGCAGGCGCTCGCCGAACAGCAACACGCCCCAGCCCAGGGAGAAAAAGGCGCTGAACTGGATCAACAGCGAAGCCGTGCCCGGAGCGACACCCTGATCGATCCCCAGGTTGATCAGCGCCCACATGGCCACCCCGAATATCAGCCCGTAGGCCGCCAGCCAGCCGAGCGCCACGGGCGGGCGTGGCACCAGGAACACCCAGGGCAACGCCGCCAGGGTGAAACGCAGGGCGGTGAGCAGCAACGGATCGACACTGGCCAGGCCGAGTTTGGTGATGGGAAAGTTCAGGCCCCACAAGGCCGTCACCAGGAGTGCCAGGAACAGGTGTTTTTTCTGCATGTCGCGCGATCCACAAAAGGCGGCCCCGGGCACATCCCGGGGCAGGGCCGCACTATCGCTGCGTGAAGCCATGGCCCGCTTGCAGTATCAGGTCAACTATCAGTAAATTCGGGCCATGCACCCTATCGATATCGACCCCTACGAAAACATCCCCCGAGATGCGCTGGTCACGGCCATCGACTATGCGGACGGCCAGCACTTCGCCGAACACCAGCATCGACGCGGGCAGTTCGCCTACGCCGCCACCGGGGTCATCAGCGTCTACACCGAGCAGGGCAACTGGGTGGTGCCGCCACAGCGGGCCATTTGGGTGCCGGCCGGGGTGACCCATGCCATGCACATGAGCGGGCCGGTGACCATGCTCAACACCTATGTGCGCCCCCAGGCCATCAAGAACCTGGGCTTGCCCGAACATTGCCAGGTACTGGAGGTGTCGGAACTGCTGCGCCAGTTGCTGCTGCGAGCCGTGGACATCCCCGCTCTCTACGCCGAGGACAGCGCGCAGGGCCAGCTCATGAACCTGCTGCTGCATGAAATCGCCGCCATGCCGGCGCTGTGCCTCAACGCCCCATTACCGTCCGAGCCGCGCCTGGCCAGGGTCTGCCGGGAAATGCTGGAGCAACCGTCGCTGGAGCTGGGGATCGATGCCATGGCCGAGCGCGCCGGGATGAGCCGCCGCACCTTCACCCGCCTGTTCCGGCAACACAGCGGCATCAGTTTCGTCGAATGGCGTCAGCAGGCCTGCCTGTTGGCTGCAGTGGTACGCCTGGGCCAGGGACAACCCATCACCCGGGTTGCCACCGACCTGGGCTACAGCAGCCCAAGCGCGTTCAGCGGTGTGTTTCGCAAGGTATTGGGCGAGCCGCCCAGTCGCTACTTTGCCCAGGGCCGGGTCTGAAGACCCGGGCCCGGCGGCTTGCCTGCCAGGCCGGACCTGCGCGCCTGTGCTACAGGAACACGGCGGACAACATCCCCAGCGCACCGAGGCAGAAGCCGATCAAGGCACCGCGGCCGGGCGCCTGCTGGAACAGCGCCCAGATCACCAGCGGTTCCAGGAGCAGCAGCGATGTCACCGAGACCACGGTGATGATCCAGATGTCGCCAACCGCCACATAGCCCAGCCAGTAGGCCGCCAGCAGGCAGATACCGCCCAGGCACATGATCAGCACCGGCAACGCCAGTTCGGCACCCGAGGTGTTGCCGGAATGGGCCAGCCGCGCCACCACCACTTCACTGTAGATGGCGCAGAACTCGCCCAGCACCATCAGCCCTACAGCAGAAACTCCGAGTAATTCTTTGGACATGTAACAAACCCCTTCGTATTGAGAGCCCGATTTTTCAGCTCCCAGGCATTGATCGCTCCGCTGACGGAGCCTCCATCACGATGCGCAGGGGTACGAGGCAACTCGGTCATAGTCAGGAACTTGAACATGTCCATCTCCTTCTGGGTGGGTGACGCAAGCCGGGCCCGTGAACAGTCGACGGGCCGCTGCCTGTATAAGGGATTTTCTGCCCCGACGTCATCCGCCAGAGAACATTGACCGCGAAAAAACCACGCAAACTCCACAATCAAAACGCCTTGCTGCCGATAGCCTGGGTCCGGTCATCCTCAGTCGAAGCCAGTGCCCACCATGCCCCAAACGCCCAATTCCGTTCGCACCCTGAGCCCCTATCACTGGATCGCCACGTACTTCATCGGCGTTGCGGGACTGGCCTTGGCCCTGATGCTGGTGGTCAATCTGATCCTGCTGAGCACCAGCCAGACGCCGTGGCAATCGCTGCTCAACTCCCTGTCGTTCAGCGTGGCGGTGCTGATGGTGAGCCTGGTGCTGATTACCCTGATCGCCGCCTTGCCGTGCATCCTGTTCTTCTGGCTGGCCCAGCGCTTTACCTGGCGCCGCCTGTGGATCTACCTGGTGAGTGGAGCCCTGGCGGCGCAGTTCGCCATCCCCGTGATGACCCAGCTGCTCCCCGAACTCTTCAACCTCCCGCACGGCGTCAGCGCTGCGCTGCACTATTTACAGCTGGCATCGATGTTCGGCGGCTGTGGGGTGTTTCTGGGGGTAGTGTTCTGGTGGCGCAGCGGGCGTCACTTGCGCTGAGCCGAGCCTTTATTCACCACCGGCCCGACGCCAAGCAACCCGCCCCTTGAGCAGGGCCAAAGCAGCCACCCATATAGCGATCTTTTCCATGTCCGTAACAACTCCACCCCAACGCAGCGTGCCCCCTGAAGACTGGTTCGCCGCCTACTTCATCGGCGTCACGGCCCTGGCCGTGATCCTGGCCTTGCTGATCATGCTGGCAATGCTGGCCGGCGCCGGCTCGTTGAACGCAGACATCATTCTCCAGACGCTATTCGTGGGCCTGCTGACCCTGGTCGTCAGTGGCGTGCTGATCGGCATTATCACGGCCCTGCCCTGCGCCCTGTTCTTCTGGCTGGCCCAGCGTTTTGCCTGGCGCAATGTGCTGATCTACCTGTTCTGCGGTGCACTGGCGGCAATGCCGACCATTCCCGTGGTAGCGAGCCTGGCGCCCTCCAGCTTCTATACCGACCGCTATGAGGATGAACCGCTACCCGACGGTTTGCCGCGCTACCTGCCGCTGGCGCCATTGTTCGGCTGCTCGGGGGCTTTTCTGGGGCTGGTGTTCTGGTGGCGCAGCGGCCGTCACCTGCGCTGATCAACTCTCCCAACACCACCCGAGCGGGTCCGACTGAGTCTTCAAGACCGAACCGCACCTTTTCCCCCTACTTGTTCACAATTTGTTAAGAGTTGCCTCCGTATACTTTTGCGCTTGCCCGCGGCCTTCCGGCTGCGCCCCTCGATCTGCCGGCGCAAAATTCATGTCACGACCCGCTCCGCTGTTGTTCCTGCTGGCCTGCCTGCTGTTCTTCTTCGCCCTGGGCAACCACCAGTTGCAAGGTTCCACCGAAGCCCGGGTCGCCGGGATCGCCATGGAAATGCACCTGGATGATGACTGGGTGACACCCCGCCTGTTCGGCACGCCGTTCCTGGAAAAGCCGCCCCTGAGCCTGTGGCTCGACGCCGGAGCCATCCGCGCCTTCGGCGGCACGCCGCTGGCGGTGCGCCTGGCCTCGGCCTTTGCCGGGCTGTTCAGCGTGATGCTGCTGTACGCCATGCTGCGCCGCTTTGGCCGGCCGGCAACCCTGGCGGCCATGGCCGGGCTGATGCTGGCGACCATGGCCAGTTACTGGAGCAACGTGCGCGGCGTAGGCGAGGATGCCCTGCTCAGCCTCGGGGTGACCCTGGCCCTGCTGGCGTTTTTCCAGGCCCATCGACGCCAGGCCGCCCGGCAACCGGCGCTGCTGGCCTGGCTGGCGTTCGCCGTCGGCATCGCCATCGCCACCCTGAGCAAGGGCGTGCTGGGCCTGGCCATGCCGGGGGTGGTGATCTTCGCCTACCTGCTGGCCGACAGCCTGATCGACAAGCGCTTCACCTTCAGCCACTGGCTGCGCCCGGGCTTGCTGACCCTGCTGGGGCTGGTGCCTCTGCTGATCTGGCTGTACCTGCTCTACCAGCGCGGCGGCCTGCAGGCCCTGGGGGAAGTGCTGTGGACCAACAGCGTCGGGCGCTTCGGCGGTTCCTTTGAAGAGGCCGGGCACTACGAGCCGTTCTATTACTACCTGGCCAAGCTGCCCCAGGCCTTCCTGCCGTGGAACATCCTGGTCTACCTGGGGCTGTGGCACTTGCGTAAAACCCTGGTGCAGAACCGCTACCTGCTGTTTTTCAGCCTCTGGTTGCTGGCGCAGTTCACCCTGCTGTGCCTGGCGTCGAGCAAGCGCACCGTGTACCTGATGTCCCTGACCCCGGCCGCGGCGGTGCTGGCCGCGGAATATGGCGCGGTGCTCTACCAGCGCCTGGCCCAGCGGGCCCCGGGCACGGGTTTCTGGAGTGCCGTGGGGCGCCAGCGCAAGGGCTTGCTGATAGCGCTCATGGCCCTGGTGATCGGCGGCTATCTGGCCAACGCCCAATGGGCCGCGCCCAAGGCCGACCGCAAGCTGTCGTTCGTCCCGGTGACCGACCGGATCATGGCGTTGCAGGGTAGCGGGCACCAGCTGGCGCTGTACCAGGCCAACGAACGCATCGCCGGCGCCAGCGTGTTCTACACCCAGAGCCTGCTCAAGGACCTGCAGACCGAGGCGCAGTTGCTGGCCTTTCTGCGGGAGTCGCCGCAGCACATGGCGGTACTGGGCGGCGCCGAAGCGCCCAAGCCGCCGCTGCAGATCCAGCAGACCCTCATGGTCGGCCGCCAGGCCTACTACTTCGTCAGCCTGGCGCCCGCCGGCTGAAGCGCAAAAAAAACGGCACCTGAATCAGGTGCCGTTTGCCCATCCCCGCCGCCCATACCCCTTGAACCCTTTCCCGCTGATACCCGCCTGCCGCCCTTGAAACCATGACTCCTGCCCAACCACGGGCATTCCCCCCAAAGGAGTCAGTCATGACCATCACCGTTACCACCTCCACCATGGATCAGGCCGTCGCCCAAAAGCGTTTCGACGATGCCTGCCGCTACCTGCGCCAATCCGACCTGGCCAACTTCCTCCTCGACGAACTGATCGCCGTCAAAGAGGAACTGACTGTGGAAGTCACCAACTCGGCGGCGGCAGACAAGACCGACCGCTGGATTCCACCGGCAACCAGCTCCACCACTTCCGCCGGCCGCGTAGTGTGGAACCTCAAGTCCCAGGTGTACGCCATCGAGAAAAAATACAAACAGCCGGATCTGAGCAACTTCCAGAAATTCCTCGCGCTGTTCGCCAGTGATCGGGTCGAGCGCCTGTCCCCGGCCCTGGTGCTGATGCATGAGCTGGGGCACGCCTGCCAATTCCTCACCAACAAGGCCGAGTTCCGCAAGCAACTGGCGGACAAAAATATCCTTGAAGTGGAAAACATCAACGTCAACGCCATCGAGAACACCGTGGCCAAGGAGCTGACAGCCAAAAACAACAAGGAAGGCCTGCGTTGGGACTACCTCGACGCCCGCTGAGCCTTGCCCCCCGGCGATACCTTTTCGCCGGGATCTTCCCTGTGTTCGTGTCGGGCCCTTGCGGCCTGCAAAAGGAGTTGCCCCATGTTGATTCTGCGTTCACTGATCATCGGCCTGAGCCTGTTGGCCAGCGCCGCCCACGCCCTGGACACCACCAGTACCCCAACCGAAACCCTGAAGGGCTACGCCGCGACCCTGAGCACCACCGCCGGCAGCAGCCAATGGCAACAGCTGTGGAAACGCGCCCGGGACCAGGGCGTTTTCGAGACTGCGGGTGAACAACCGCGCTTCACCATCACCCAGGACAAACTGCCGGACATGGCTCGCAGCACCTTGATCAATGCCAGCAGCGTGACCCCGCAGAACACCACCCAGGCGCAGTACCGCTATGAGTTTTCCAACCCCATCGGCCAGGCCAAGGGCAAGTCCCTCAAGGCCCTGTGCCTGTTGGTGGATTGGCGCTCGCTGCCCACCGGCACACGGCCCGATGACACCAGCTACATGGGCAGCGCGAGCCTGATGCAAATCACCCCCTGCCCCTGAAACTGGCAAGCCGCCCAGGCCGGTAGCCTGGGCGGCAACGGATCATGAACCTAACCGCGAGCTCAACAGATCGGCCTCCTTGCGCCGGCGGGTACCGTAGCTGTCGCCAAAGTTACGCAGGTTGGCCAGGGCACTGGACCAGTCGCGGGCCACCACCTGGGCCCAGAAGTTCGGCGTGCGGCTAGCCAGGTCACCGTACTGAAAGGCCACCGAGGCGATCACGGTCTGCATCGGTGCCGGCAGTTGGGCGAAATCCACCCCGCTGGCCTTGGTGTAGTTCGCCGCCAGACGATCGACGAAGGGCGCCTTGTACGCCTCGTCGATCAGTTCGGCCTCGTCACTGCCAATGGTCAAGGGCTGGGCATCGAGAAACGCCTTGGCCTTGAGCCCCGTCAGGCCCAAATAGGGCGTCAAGCGCCGCACCAGATCTGCCGGCAGATTGAGCGCCTGCAGATCCTTCACCCCACGCTGCCCCAGATCGAAGCCGGTGCCCACCGTGACGCCACTCTTGCTCTTGTCCGGATTGGGCACATAACCGCGGGTAATGCCAGCTCCCTCGAGAGCGGCGATAAAACTGAAATCAATCGCATAGCGTGACATGGGGATTTCCTCCTCCAGTTGAAGAAAATCCAGTGCATCACCAGCGACCGATACAACGTCAGAATGTAATAGTTCCCTTTAATAGGGGGGAAATTTCCCACTGAACAGAGGACGACACACCTCCTTAGGATCGAACCAGCTGTATCCATAATTCCAAGGAGGTACCAAATGGACGTGAAAGACCTCAGCCTTATCGATATTCGCCAGCTACCCCATTCGCTCCAGGCCCTCATCGACTGCATCGGCCTGGAAAACGCCTACCGCCTGACACGTGAATACGGCGGCCGTCCTAAGTACATCCCCAAGCACGCCGAACGCACTTCGCTGGCGCTGATCCTGCCTCCCGATGCTCTCAACGCCCTGATCGAACGCTTCGCCGGACTGGCCCTGGAGATCCCCAAGGCCGACCACTTCTGCCGGCAGATCCGCAACCAGCACATCCAGCTGGAAAGCCTGGGAGGCATCTCCCGCAGCGTCCTGGCGGACAAGTACGGCCTGAGCCTGCGGCAGATCGGCAACATCCGCCGCCTGGAAGTCAACACTCACCGGTAATCGATTCCCGCTGAATCGGCGGCGTTGGCTTGCTTAAGGTGCAAGGGCGCAACTCGCGCATAAACGATAAGGAGATTGACCATGCCAGATATCGACAAGGGCTTGATCGGCGGCGTGATTGCCGCCCTGCCCCTGGACAAGATGATCACCGGTCCGCTGATGGCAATGATCCAGGCGCAGGTCGCCGCGAGCAAAGCCTATGCGGACTTCCTCATGGGTGTGTGTATCCAGAACGGCCAGGCGGTATCGGTGCAGTTCGACTACGACGAAACCCTGGTGGATGACCAGGGCGTCTACAAGGGTACGGTGAAGAAATCGATGCGCATCCCGCTGCTGGCGGCCATCAGTCACCCCAACATCACCATTGAGGAAGGCTCCATCGAGTTCGAGCTGACCATCAGCCAGATGGCCGAGGACACCAGCTCCACCGAAGCCTCCGGCAGTTTCGAGGCGAAGATGGGCTGGGGCCCGTTCAGTGTTTCGGTCAAGGGCGCGGCGAGCCACAAGTCCACGCAGACCCGCAAGACCGACACCCGGGCACGCTACGCCATCAGCACCAAGATCGTCCGCCAGGACCCACCGGAAGCCCTGATGCGAGTCATCGACTTCCTCACCGACGCCGCCACCAAACCGGTGATGCTGCCGAGTGCCACCGCCACCGACACCGACAAGCTGCCCACCGCCAACGCGCTGAAAATGCCCGATGCACCGGCGGAAAAAACCGGCGCCAATCCCTGATAGCCACGCTTGACCCAGCCACCCGCCCCGCCGCCACGGCGGGGCACTTCAGCCATCGAACAAGGAGCATGATCCATGGCGTTTTTTTCCCGTCGCAAGGAGCCCATGTCCGCCAGCGACCTGAGCCACATCACCCGTGGCATGCACCAGGCCGCCGCCGCGACCCACAACCTGATCGCCCAGCAATACATCAAGTTGTTCGACCAGTTCTTCGACTACAACGTCAACGACCTGGGTACGCCGATGAAGGCCAAGATGGTCGAGGTGGCACTCAACGAACAGCACATCATCAATGTCCCCTTGATTGCCCTGGTCTCGCCCAAGGGCCTGGCCCTGCACAAGATGACCGTGGACCTGTCGGTGCGCATGCAAGGCACCGAACTGCAGAAGGCCAGCCACGACCTGGAAAATGGCGAGCTGCAGAGCGAGAAGTTTTTCGTCACCTTCGGCAGCGGCAAGCGCGAAGGCCAGGAGCGTGACCCGGACGAAGTGCAGATCAGCATGGAGTTTCGCGACTGCGAGCCGCCAGAAGCTATCCAGCGCCTGATCGAGGAGTTCACCAACCTGATCAGTCCGCAGCGGATCAATGAAAGTCCTGCGCCCGGCACACTGCCCCCCGCAACAACCCCGCCCGCCGATCCGGACCTGATGGCCCCCTGAGCCCGATGGCTGGCCTCGCCCGGCTGACCGCGACGGCCGGCTCCCCGGGGCCGTCAGGGCTTGAGGTTTACCGAACGCCAGTCACTGGCCTCGATCATCCCAAGCATCTTCGGCGCCCCGTTGAGGGTATCGGTGGACACGAACAGCGAGGCGCCGTAACCCAGGGTCGGGGTCGACAGCTTCAGTTGTTTCTCCAGTTCGTCCATGCACTCACTGTGGGTCACCAGCACCAGATTGCGGCCGGCTACCTTATGCGCCAGCACGTCGCGCAGCAGGCTGTTCTTGCAGTTGTACAGCCAGCCATCGCCACTGCTGACCTTGCTGAACATATAGCCGGCCGTCTGCGCGGTACGGGTCGAAGGGCTGTTATAGATGTCGGTGCGTTCCAGGCCCAACTGCTCGAAGCGCGCGCCAATGCCTACCGCCACCTCCCGCGCTCGATCGGTAATGCCGTCCGCCGGGCCGAGGCAGGCGGCGCTGGAACGATCGCAACGCTCCACGTGACGCACCAGGACAATCATGTCGCCCTTGGCCCAACTGCTGGTCAAGGCCTTGATCCCGGCTTCGTTGCCATGGGCCAGGTCAGGCACCGCCGCCGGCTTGAACAGGTACAGACTCAAGGGGAGCAACAGCAAACCGCCCAGCAGCAGCGTCAGTGTGTTCTTGTAACGGACCAGGGAACGCCATAAAGGCGGACGCTTGGCCACCGCCAGCACAAGTCTTGTAGCCACAGTCCTGCCGCCCTTTTGAGGATGATCCGAGGTGTTGAGCAGCGCGTAGCGAGACTACAGAACCCGGATGACAATTGAGCTCTGCCGGTCACTCTGGCAGCAACCGGGCCGACTCTAGGGTGGGTGGCGTGGGGGAGCGGTGAAATCAATGTGAAAAAAAGCTCAACGGACTGGCGGTTGATCCCGCAAAATAACCGTCCATCGCCTAAAACATTGTCTTGGGACAATGCCGACGAAATCGTTTCAGCTATGGCACATCCCGCCGATACACCCCCTACAAAACACCTTGCTGGTCACCAACAACAACAATCTTCCAGCCAACTCAAGATCAAGAAGAGCTACGTTCCTGGAGGAATTAAATGAGCAGTTGGTTTGCCAACATCAGCGTCAACCTTAAGCTGGGCCTGGGTTTCGGCCTGGTCCTGGCCCTCACCAGCGTCCTGGCACTGACCGGCTGGACCAGCCTGGGCAGCCTGATTGACCGCAGTAACTGGATGAGCGACATCACCCAGCTCAACAGCGGCCTGACCAAGCTGCGGGTCACCCGCCTGCAGTACATGCTGGCCAACGGCGACGAAACCGCCGCCCAGGGCGTGCAGAACACCCTGGACGATTTCAGCGCCCAGCAGAAAAAACTCCTGACCTCGTTCCAGAGCCCGGAAAACATCAAGCTCCTGCAAGGCCTGGGCGCGACCATCAGCGCCTATCAGGACTCGCTGAACAAGATGCGCAACGCCTACCGCACCGGCGACGCTGCGCGCCTGGCGATGAACCAGAACGCCGAACGCGCCAATGACCTGATCAATGGCATCAACACCTGGGTCAAGCAACTGCCCCTGAGCGACGAGCGCTTTACGCAGTTCCAGGCCATCACCCAGGCCAAGGAAGCCTTCCAACTGGCCCGCTATGAAGTGCGCGGCTACGTCACCACCAACAACCCGGACACCGAACAGAAAGCCGTCACCCAGCTCAACGCGGCGATTGCCGAAATGGATCAGCTCAAGAGCCATTTCAGCAGCACCCAGCGTGATGCCCTGCAACAGCTGGAAACCGCACTGAGCGGCTACCGCAGCTCGCTGCAGGCCTTCAAGGTCGCCTTCACCGACGCCGTACAGGCGCGCAAGGAAATGACCGAGCAGGGCGCCGACATCGTCAGCCGCAGCGACGCTCTGTACCAGATCCAGCTGGAGCGCCGCGACATCGAAAGCGCCCAGGCCCGCAGCCTGCAATTGATCAGCACCCTGCTGGCCCTGCTGGTGGGCGTACTGGCTGCCGTGATCATCACCCGGCAGATTACCCGTCCGCTGCGGGAAACCCTGGCCGTGGTCGAGCGCATCGCTTCGGGCGATCTCACCGAAAACCTGCGGGTGACCCGTCGCGATGAACTGGGCGTGCTGCAACAAGGCATCGTGCGCATGGGCGTGACCCTGCGCGAACTGATCGGTGGCATCCGCGACGGCGTGACCCAGATCGCCAGCGCCGCGGAAGAACTGTCCGCCGTGACCGAAGAAACCAGCGCCGGGGTCAACAGCCAGAAAGTCGAGACCGACCAGGTGGCCACCGCCATGCACGAGATGACCGCCACCGTGCAGGAAGTCGCGCGCAACGCCGAAGAAGCCTCCCAGGCCGCAGCCGCCGCCGACGGTGAAGCCCGCGAAGGCGACAAGGTGGTGGCCCAGGCCATCGAGCAGATCGAGCGCCTGGCCAGTGAAGTGGTGCGTTCCACCGACGCCATGACCGTGCTGCAACAGGAAAGCGACAAGATCGGCAGCGTCATGGACGTGATCAAGGCCGTGGCCGAGCAGACCAACCTGCTGGCACTGAACGCCGCCATTGAAGCCGCCCGTGCCGGTGAGGCTGGTCGTGGTTTCGCCGTGGTCGCCGACGAAGTGCGGGCCCTGGCCCAGCGCACCCAGAAGTCCACCGAAGAGATCGAGGAACTGGTGGCCGGCCTGCAGAACGGCACCCAGCAAGTGGCTACCGTGATGAACAACAGCCGCAGTCTGACCGACAGCAGCGTCGAGCTGACCCGCAAGGCCGGTGCCTCGCTGGAAAGCATCACCCGCACCGTGTCCAACATCCAATCGATGAACCAGCAGATCGCCGCCGCTGCCGAGCAACAGAGCGCCGTGGCCGAAGAGATCAGCCGCAGCATCATCAACGTGCGCGACGTGTCCGAACAGACCGCCGCCGCCAGCGACGAAACCGCAGCCGCAAGTGTTGAACTGGCGCGCCTGGGCGGTCAGTTGCAAATGATGGTCAGCCACTTCCGCGTCTGATCCGCGGCGTCCCCTTCGCCGGCAAGCCGGCTCCTACAGACCCTTGTAGGAGCTGGCTTGCCAGCGAAAGGCGCAACGCAGTGGCCCTACCTCACGTCAACAGGGGTGGCGGCTGCGTGCAGGCCTGCAATGCCAGGAAGAAGCAACCTGGTGGATCCGAAAATCCGCCAGCACACAACCGCCATTAATTGACACGGCAACAAGCGTGATCGCAAACGCGCTTGATGTACCTCTACAGGTCTAGGTTAGCCCGGTCCCTGCCGGCGACGCGCCGCCCTACTCCGCCGGTTTACTAGCGCCATCCAACAGCGCATCCACCACCGCTCGCGCCATCTCCACCGAATGAATCATCGACCAGATCAAGCTGCGCTCGATGCCGCTGGCGCTGGTGATTTCGTCGGCGGTTTCTTCCGCGCACTTAAGCAGCAATGAAACGTGCAGCAGCGCCTCTTCGGCATTGAACCCTTCACGTACCGCAAACAGCGGACGGCCATCACCATCCCGGCAACCAAAGCGGGTGCTGCCAGTGACAGTGAAACGCTCATGCAAAGGGGGCGAAAGCGCGGTGTTTTGCAGCGCCTGTAGCAAGGTCTTGTTGGGTTCTTCCAGCGCAGTGATCAACTCACGACTGGGTTGCAGAACGGGTGGATCGGGAACGATCTTCTTCACGGCAAAACTCCTGGAGAAGTTGAACCGCCACGCATCGCTACCAAACGATCAAGGTGGCGGCCATACGCAGGTTGGTAGACCGGGACTCCAGGAAACCCAGCGCACACGAGGTGCCCTGCGCACAGCCGCCATAACACGTCGACAGATTAAGGCCTGTCGAAAGTCAGCGGCGCTTGTGCCTGAAGTGATGCGGGCTACCAAACCCGATCGCTGAAGTGCAGCGACGGCCGAAGACTAGCCCTGGACATTCGATAGGCACAAGCCATGCAAACAGCTGAAATGTAACGGGGGGATTCTCGCGGAAATGCCCTACAAATCAAAGCGAAAATCCGTCATCAGAGGCGAACCTTATCGCGCGGTGGTTAGGGGAATAGGCGGCGTGCCCTTCGCCGGCAAGCCGGCTCCTACAGACCGTTGTAGGAGCTGGCTTGCCAGCGAAAGGCGCCAATCCCTCGCGCCGAGCATTTACACCCATCAGGGTTTGCCCTTACCTTTCCCGGTCTGCGTCCTGCTGTCCGAAGGATTCGTCGCCAGGAACCTCCACATGCCCAGCCTCGGTTTTACCTCGGTCCCACCCTTGCTCAAATATCTGCTCTATGCGGAGCAGCTGGGTATTGCCACAGAACCGGCACTGGCAGCGGCCGGGCTTACGGCCGCGCAGTTGAACGACACCAGTCTGCGCCTGCCGGTGGAGGTCCATGAGCGTTTGCTCGACTACTTCTGCCAGCATTCCGGCGATCCGTTGTTCGGGCTCAATTCGGCGCGCTTCGTCAAACCCAACTCCTGGAATGTGCTGGGCTACATCACCATGAACTGCGCCACCCTGGGCGAAGCCATGGGCCGCATCATGCCGTTCGAGAAGCTGGTAGGGGACATGGGCACCAGCCGGGCCGAGGTGGCGGGCGATCAGGTGCGGCTGATCTGGAGCTGTCGTCATCGGCGCCCGGACATTCGCCGGCACCTGGTGGAAAACGTGCTCGCCTCCTGGCTGCTGTATGCGCGCTGGATCGCCGACTCGCAGCTCTCACCCAGTGCGGTGTGGTTCGAGCACTCGCTGCCGGAGCTGGCCGAGGTGGCGCAGTACGAGGCCCTGTTCGGTTGTCCGGTGCTGTTCGGGCAAGCCTGCTCGGCCCTGGTGGCGCCGCTGCAATACCTGCAGTTGCCCCTGCGCCAGGCCGATGCGCGGCTGCTCAAGACCCTGGAGGATCACGCCCAGGCGATGATGGCCTCGTTGGCCGATGCGCCCCTGGCGTTGCAGGTGCAGAACGTGTTGCGCCAGTTGCTCAAGGACGGCCTGCCGCGCAAGGAGCAGGTGGCGGAACAACTGCAGATGTCCGAGCGCACGCTGCAGCGCCAGTTGCAACAGGCCGGCACGTCCTACCAACAGATTCTCGATGACTTGCGCCAGGAGTTGGCCGAGCACTATCTGCGCCACAGCGAGCTGTCGATCCAGGGGATCGCCGATTGCCTGGGCTTCACCGAATCCCGTTCATTTCACCGCAGCTTCAAGAGCCGCACCGGGTTGACCCCGGGACAGTTTCGCCAGGCCGCGCTGAGCGCCGGCAAGGCCTGAGCCCGGTCAGACGCTGATGGCATTGGTGAACACCAGCCGATTGCCGAACGGATCGCTGATGGTCATGTCCTGGCTGCCCCAGGGCATGGCCTGGATCTGCGGATGGGAAAAGCGGTATTCCTTGGCCAGCAATTGCTGCTGGAAGGCTTCCAGTTCGTCGGTTTCGATCCGCAGCGCCGCGCCCGGGGTGCAATCGCCGTGATGCTCGGACAGGTGCAACACGCACTCGCCCCGGGACACCTGCATGTACAGCGGGAAGTTGTCCTCGAAGCGGTGCTGCCAATCGAGGTTGAAGCCCAGGAAGTCCAGGTAAAACTCCCGGGCCTTGGCTTCATCGAAGATCCGCAGGATGGGGGTGGTTTTGCCAAAGCTCATTGCACGACTCCCTGACTGAAATAAGCCGACTATACAGGCGGCGATTCCCAGCACTTCGGCGCCGCGCAAGGATTCTTTAATAGCACAGCGCCATCACTGTGATGAAGATCAAAGAATCAGCCTGCGGATCTGAAGCCCCGGCGCAAATCCCCCTCCCGCGCCAGGAAACACCCCGAGCGCTGACCGTTGGCCTGGCCTTCGGTGTAGCTGCGCACGCCATTGACCCAAACCCCATCGATCCCTTGCGCCGCTTGCTGCGGGTGCTTGAAATCGGCCACGTCACGCACCCGCGCCGGGTCGAACAGCACCAGGTCGGCCCAATGCCCCTGGCGAATTTCGCCGCGCTGGTGCAGACCGAAACGCGCCGCCGAAAGCCCGGTCATCTTGTGCACCGCCGTGTGCAGCGGGAACAGGCCGAGGTCGCGACTGAAGTGGCCCAGCACCCTGGGAAAGGCGCCCCACAACCGCGGATGGGGGAACGGGTCTTCCGGCAGGCCATCGGAGCCGATCATCGACAGCGGATGGGCGAGGATGCGTCGTACATCGTTTTCATCCATGCCGTAGTACACCGCCCCTGCCGGTTGCAGGCGCTCGGCGGCGGCCAGCAGGCTGACGCCCCACTCGTCGGCAATCTCGTTCAGATCACGACCGCCCTGTTCGGGGTGCGGCGTGGACCAGGTGATGGTGATGCGATAGGCATCGGTGACCTGTTTCAGGTCCAGGGTCGAGGAGCTGGCGGCGTAGGGATAGCAGTCGCAGCCCACCGGATGCTCCTGGGCGGCCTGTTCCAGGGCCGCCAGCAGTTGCGGACTGCGGCCCCAGTTGCCGGCGCCGGCGCATTTGAGGTGGGAGACGATCACCGGCACCCGGGCCGCGCGGCCGATCAGAAAGGCTTCGTCCATGGCTTCCAGCACCGGTTCGAACTCACTGCGCAGGTGGGTGGTGTACACCGCCCCGAACGCCGTCAGTTCCTGGGCCAGTTGCAGCACTTCATCGGTCTCGGCACAGAAGGCACTGGCATAGGCCAGCCCGCTGGACAGGCCGAGGGCGCCGTCCTCCAGGCTTTCGCGCAGTTGCTCGCGCATGGCCGCGATTTCGGCGGCGCTGGCCGTGCGATGCAGGTCCGAGAGGTGGTTGCTGCGCAGCGCCGTGTGGCCCACCAGGGCCGCGACGTTCACCGCCGGGCGCGCCTCATCCACCGCCGCGCGATAGTCGCGAAAGTGCGGATAGACAAACATCGAGCGCTCGCCCAGCAGGTTCATCGGGTCCGGCGGATCGCCCTTGAGGCTCACCGGCGCAGCGCTGATCCCGCAGTTGCCGACGATCACTGTGGTCACACCCTGGCTGAGCTTGGGCAGCATCTGCGGCTGGCGGATCACCACGGTGTCGTCGTGGGTGTGCACATCGATGAAGCCCGGGGCCAGGACCCGGCCATGAGCATCGATCTCTTCCACGGCCGTGGCAGCGGACAGGTCACCGATGCACTGGATGCGACCGTCGCCGATCGCCAGGTCGGCGCGATAGCCAGGACGGTCGCTGCCGTCGATGATCAGGGCGTTGCGGATCAGCGTGTCGTAGCGCATGTCAGTCTCCCAGGGGCAGGCAGTCGTCGCCGCCCCGGTAATGGTCCAGGGCCAGCTTGATCCGCCGCAGGCGTTCCTGGCTGTCATCGGGCAGGGCCAGGGCCAGCTCGGTGGCCAGGACATCGATGGCCAGCAGCATGCCGTAGCGGGCCGCGGTGGGTTTGTAGATGAATGAGGTTTCGGCGCTGTGCAGAGGCAGCACCACGTCCGCCAGTTGGGCCAAGGGTGACTCGGGCAGGGTAATGGCGAGGATGCCGGCACCGTAGTTGCGGGCCAGGGCCACCGGCTCCAGTAATTCGGGGGTAAGGCCGGTCAGGGAACAGGCGATCACCGCGTGTTGCGGCCCCAGGGCGGCGGCGGTCACCCGCATCATCACCGGGTCGTGGCAGGCGGCGATGGGGTAGCCCAGGCGCACCAGGCGCACCTGCAGTTCATCGCTGCACAGGGTCGAACAGCCGCCCATGCCGAAGGCGTGGATCATCCGTGCCCGCCCCAGCAAGCGCACCGCATCGGCAAACTGCGCCTCCTCGAAACCGGCCAGGTGCTGATGCAGCGCAGACTCGATATCGCCCAGGATCTGCCGGTAGAAACCGGACGGCTCGGGCGCCCCGGCCGGGTCGAGAAAGCGGCTGCCAATACCGCTGGCCTGGGCCAGTTGCAAACGCAGCTGGCGCAGATCGCGGCAACCGACGCTGCGGGCAAAGCGCGACAGGGTGGCGGCGCTGACTTCGGCGCGCTGGGCCAGTTCGTCGAGGCTGGCGGAGGCGGCAAAGCCCACGTCGTCGAGCAGCAAGCGGGCGATCCGCCCTTCCCCGGCGCTGAAGTCATCCAGCCGCGAACGGATCTGATAAAGAATGTCCATCTACAACAGCTCCGCGAGTCCCAGAGTCAGGCCGAAGGCGATCACCGAAATCAGCGTCTCCAGCACGGTCCAGGTCTTGAAGGTTTGAATGACGGTCATATTGAAGTATTCCTTCACCAGCCAGAAGCCGCCGTCGTTGACGTGGGACAGAATCACCGAACCGGCCCCGGTGGCAATCACCAACAACTCCGGATGGGGATAACCCAGACCGACGGCCACCGGCGCCACCACTCCGGAAGCGGTGGTCAGGGCCACGGTGGCGGAACCGGTGGCGACCCGCATCAGTACCGCGAACAACCAGCCCATCCACAGCGGCGACAGCTGGAATTCATGGGCCAGGCCGACAATCTGCTCGGTGACCCCGGAATCGATCAGAATCCGGTTGAGACCGCCACCGGCCCCCACCAGCAAGGTGATGCTGGCCGTGGGTGCCAGGCATTCGTTGGTGAACTTGAGGATCGATTCACGGTTGATGCCCTGGGCCAGCCCCAGGGTCCAGAAACTCACCAGGGTGGCCACCAGCAGGGCGATCACCGAGTTGCCGATAAACAGCAAAAACTGATTGAGCCCGGTGCCGGGTTCCGCCAGCAGGTTGGCCCAGCCGCCAATCAGCATCAGCACCACCGGCAACAGGATGGTGGCTATGGTCAGGCGAAAGCTGGGCAGGCGCACCCGGGGTTCGCGGGCAATGAACTGACGCTCCAGGGGGTTCTCGGCCGGCAGATGAATGTGCGGCACGATAAACCGGGCATACACCGGACCGGCAATGATCGCTGTGGGCACGCCGATCAGCAGCGCGTATAGCAGGGTCTGCCCCACCGGCGCCTGATAGGCCTGCACCGCCAGCATCGCCCCCGGATGGGGCGGCACCAGGGCATGGACCACCGACAGCCCGGCGACCATGGGCAGGCCCACCATCAGCAGCGACACCCCCACCCGCCGCGCCACGGTGAAGGCAATGGGGATCAGCAGCACAAAACCCACTTCGAAAAACAGTGGCAGCCCCACCAGGAAAGCAATGCACACCATGGCCCAGTGAGCGTTGCGCTCGCCGAAGCGCTCGATCAGGGTCCGCGCCACCTGTTCGGCGCCGCCGGATTCGGCCATCAACTTGCCGAGCATGGTGCCCAAGGCCACCACCAGGGCGATGTGACCCAGGGTCTTGCCGACCCCGGCTTCATAGGCACCCACCACGCCGGACGGCGGCATGCCGGCCATCAGCGCCAGGCCGACGGACACCAGGGTGATGACGATAAAGGGGTTGAGTCGGTAGCGGGCGATCAACACGATCAACGCAATGATGGCGACTGCGGCGTAGCCCAGTAGCCCGTAACCCGTTGCGGGAGCCATGGTGTTCTCCTTGAAAACAGCGTCACTTTGGAATGGTTGTGAAACTCTTTAATCACTTAAGGAGATTTGTTTCAAACCAAGTGAAACTAATTTTCGTAAAGAGGCAGGCTTTGTCGCGAACAGCTATGCAAAAGCGGCGGCGATGAAAATCGGCAGTGGGTATTTTCATCCCCGCTCATTGAAAAACGGGCGAGCACTGCCACTCGCCCGCGGGCCTCAATCGTGTTGCACCCGGGCCCGTTTGAGCAGCTTCTTGCAACGCTCCGACAGGTGCAGCACCCGTAGCTGCTTGCCGGCCTTGGCATAGCGTTCGCGCAAGGTTTTCAAGGCGGCGACGGCCGAATAGTCGACAAAGCTCAGGTGACGACAGTCGACGGTCACGTGCTGCGGGTCACCCGCCGGGTCGAACTGATTGAGAAACGGCGTGGTGGAAGCAAAGAACAAAGTGCCGTGCAAGTGATAGAGCTTGCTGCCGTCGGCCTCCAGGTGAGCATCGGCGTACAGCTCCCGGGCCTGCTGCCAGGCGAAGTTGAGGGCGGCGATCACAATGCCGCAGAACACCGCCATGGCCAGGTCGGTGAACACCGTGATCACGGTCACGGCAAGGATCACCAGCACATCGTTCATCGGCACCTTGTTGATCACCCGCAACGAGGCCCAGGCAAAGGTCTGCTGCGACACCACGAACATCACCCCCACCAGCGCCGCCAGGGGAATGCGCTCGATCAGCGGCGACAGGAACAGCACGAACAGTAGGATCAGCCCCCCGGCCACCACCCCGGACAAACGCCCGCGGCCACCGGAGCTGAGGTTGATCACGGTCTGGCCGATCATCGCGCAGCCGCCCATGCCGCCGAACATTCCCGAGACCACATTGGCCGCGCCCAGGGCCACGCATTCGCGGTCCGGGTAGCCGCGGCTCTCGGTGATTTCATCGGTGAGGTTCAGGGTCAGCAGGGTTTCCAGCAGGCCGACCATGGCCATCAGGAACGCGTAGGGCGCGATGATGCCCAGGGTTTCCAGGTTCCACGGCACCTGGGGCAGCGCCAGGCTCGGCAGGCCGCCGGCGATGTGGGCCATGTCGCCCAGGGTGCGGGTCGGCAGGCCCAGCAGGTACACCAGCAAGCCCACGCCGAGAATTGCCACCAGGGCCGGCGGCACGGCCCGAGTCAGCCGTGGCAGCAGGTAGACAATGGCCATGGTCAGCGCCACCAGCCCGGCCATCAGGTACAACGGCTGGCCGCTGAGCCAATGCTCACCACTCTTGAAATGCTCCAGCTGGGCCAGGGCAATGACGATCGCCAGGCCGTTGACGAAACCCAGCATCACCGGGTGCGGCACCATGCGCACCAGCTTGCCCAGGCGCAGCAGGCCAAAGGCGACCATCACCAGCCCCCCCAGCAGCACCGTGGCCAGCAGGTACTGCACCCCGTGCTGCACCACCAGGGCGACGATCACCACCGCCATGGAACCGGCAGCGCCGGACACCATGCCCGGCCGACCGCCGAACAGCGCCGTCAGGGTGCAGATGAAGAAGGCGCCATACAGGCCCATCAACGGGTTGAGATGGGCCACCAGGGCGAAGGCGATGCATTCGGGCAACAAGGCGAACGAGGTAGTGAGTCCGGCCAGGACATCGGCACGCAGACGTTTTGCTTTCATGATTGACCTGATAGACGGACCGGCGGACGCGGCCCTTGGAGGAGCGGAAAGAAGGCGGGGAATGTTACGGAATTGAGCCGCCGCCGGCCAGCCGGCCGTCGGCGCCTGCACAGCGAATGTAGGAGCTGGCTTGCCAGCGAAAAGGCCGTTGGATCTGGCACCAGGCTTGCAGGCCCTTTCGCCGGCAAGCGGAACGCCGCCCGGCCAGCTCCTACCGGGGTTCAGCGGTTATTTGACGACCTTGCCGACACCGCGGCCGCGTGGGTCGGAAGCGGTTTCAAGCGCAGTGCCATTGACCCGGATCGCCTGGATATCACCCATCTCCCAACCCTGGTCTTCCAGGGTGTAGCCCATGGTTTTCAGCTCATCGGCGACCTTGCCGGTGAGCGGCGCATAGGCGTCGTAGTAGATCGTGTCCTTGGGCAGCAACTGGTGATGCACGCGCTGCGCGGCCACGGCCTTTTCCAGAGGCAGGTTGTAGTCATAGAGGTTGTTCAGCACCTGGAAGATCGAGGTGAAGATCCGCGAACCACCGGGGGTGCCCAGCACCAG
The DNA here is from genome assembly GCF_003732485.1 of Pseudomonas protegens. GTDB lineage: Bacteria > Pseudomonadota > Gammaproteobacteria > Pseudomonadales > Pseudomonadaceae > Aquipseudomonas > Aquipseudomonas protegens_B. The sequence continues at coordinate 1,565 of NZ_MOAK01000086.1, read as the reverse complement.
GGTGACCTTGCCGTCGCGGGTCACCAGGCTCGGGCTCATGGAGGACAGCATGCGCTTGCCCGGGGCGATGGCGTTGGCGTCGCCGCCCACTACGCCGAAGGCGTTGGCCACGCCCGGCTTGGCGCTGAAGTCGTCCATTTCGTCGTTGAGCAAAAAGCCCGCGCCCTTGACCACCACGCCGCTGCCATAGTCCCAGTTCAGGGTGTAGGTGTTGCTCACCGCGTTGCCCTGGGCATCGACGATGGAGAAGTGGGTGGTCTGGTGCGGCTCAAGCCCGGGGCGCACTTTCTCGGTAGCCGAGATGGCGTTGGGGTTGACCTCGGCGGCGCGTTTTTTCAGATACGCCGGGTCGGTCAGTTGCTTGACCGGAACATCGGAAAACGCCGGGTCGCCCAGGTAGTCGGCGCGGTCGGCGAACACCCGCTTTTCGATTTCCGCCAGCAGGTGAATGTACTTGGCCGAATTGAGCTCCACACCCTTGAAGTCCGCCGCGCGCTCTTCCTTGATGCTGATCAACTGCGCCAAGGCCACCCCGCCGGAGCTGGGTGGTGGTGCGGTGTACAGGGTATTGCCACGGAAGGTCACCTGCAGCGGCTGGCGCCACTGGACCTTGTAGTCCTGCAGGTCCTGCTTGGTGATCAGGCCTTTGTCGGCCTGCATCTGCGCCACCAGCAAGTCGGCGGTCTTGCCGCTGTAGAACTCCTTGGCGCCCTGGTCGGCGATGCGTTCCAGGGTCGCGGCCAGTTCCGGCTGACGGAAGATTTCACCCGGTTTCATGCTGCCGAAGTAGTCGCCGAAGTTGGTGGTGCCGTTGAACAGCTTCAACGCATCCTCGCGGTACTGGTACTGCTTGTCCGCCACCTTGAAGCCGTTTTTCGCGTAGCCCACGGCCGGAGTGATCAGCTCGCTCCACGGCAACTTGCCGAACTTCTGGTGAGCTTCCCACAGGCCCATCACCGTGCCCGGCACCCCGGCGGCGCGGGCGCCCACCAGGCTCAGGTTCTCGATCACCTCGCCCTTTTCATTCAGGTACATGTCCCGGGTCGCAGCCTTGGGCGCGGTTTCCCGGTAGTCGAGAAAGTAGGGTTTGCCGTCGACGAACATCGTCATGAAACCGCCGCCGCCGATGTTGCCGGCTTCGGGGTAGGTCACTGCCAGGGCGAAGGCCGTGGCCACCGCGGCATCCACCGCGTTGCCGCCCTTCTTGAGGATCTGCGCCGCGACATCGGCGCCGTACTGGTTGGGCGCGGCCACCGCGCCGCCTTCCAGGGTCACGGCAAAAACCGAACTGCTGGCGGCGATGGCGGCCGTCAGGGCCAGGGACTTGAACAACACACTGCGCATAAGGTCCTTCCTTTTCTTGTTATCGAACGGCAAGAACATAGGCCCGGGATCACAGTTTGAGCAATCGTCAATTGCAGTACGTGCGTACCAACCCACAAACATAAATAACCGTAGGAGCTGGCTTGCCAGCGAAGGCGATTTCAAGACTTGCGCAAAACCCGGGGGCCCCTTCGCCGGCAAGCCGGCTCCTACAAGGGGTCGACTGCCGGACAGACCCGATG
>NZ_MOAK01000085.1 GCF_003732485.1 Pseudomonas protegens | reverse complement strand
ATCAACAACGCATCAATAGCCAGATCACTGGTCATCTGCGACTTCATTGACCAGCCAACGACCTGACGAGAAAACAGAGCCAGCACCACCGCCAAATACCACCAGCCTTCATACGTACGAATGTAGGTGATGTCGGTGACCCAAACCTTGTTGGGTTCCACGACATCGAACTGGCGCTTCAGCAAATTGGGTGAGGCGACCGCTGGCTTACCTCCATACTTTCCAGGACGACGCCGATACCCTGCCTGAGAGCGCAGACCTTCAAGACGCATCAGCCTCGCTACACGATGGCGGCCGCAATCTTCACCGA
>NZ_MOAK01000015.1:90560-95015 GCF_003732485.1 Pseudomonas protegens | reverse complement strand
CTCCCACCCTCCCCATGCGATTCGACGAGACCCGTTCATGAGCTTCGATTTCGATACCCTGCATCCGCGCCAAGGCACCGGCAGCACCAAGTGGAGCCGCTACCCCGAAGACGTTCTGCCGATGTGGGTGGCAGACATGGACTTTGCCGTGGCGGACGGCATTCTCCAGGCCTTGCACCAACGCCTCGAGCACCCGCTGCTGGGCTACAGCGTGGCTCGGGATGAACTGCGCGAAGCCGTGGTCGCCGACCTCTGGAACAAGTACGCCTGGCGTGTGCAACCCGACGAGTTGATCTTCCTTCCCGGGGTCGAGCCCGGGTTCAACATGGCCCTGCACGCCTTCGTCCAGCCCGGGCAAAAAGTGCTGGTACAGACCCCCAACTACCGCCCGCTGCGCATGGCCCCGGACAACTGGCGCCTGGACAAGGTCGAACTCCCGTTCCAACTCACCGAGCAAGGCACCTATGTCACCCCCATGGACGCGCTGCGCCAGGCCTTGCAAGGTGCTGGCGCCATGCTCCTGAGCAACCCCCACAACCCCTTGGGCAAGGTCTTCCCCCGGGAAGAACTGCAAGCCGTGGCCAGCGCCTGCCTGGACCAGGGCGCACTGATCATTTCCGACGAGATCCATGCCGAGCTGTGCTTCGACGGGCGCCGGCATATTCCCACCGCGTCCCTGAGCCCGGAGATCGCCCGGCGTACCATCACCCTGATGTCGGCGAGCAAGGCCTACAACATCGCCGGGATGAAGACCTGCTTCGCCATCGCCCAGGACCCGGCCACCCGCCTGGCCTTCAACAATGCCCGGGCAGGCATGGTGGACAGCGTCAGCCCCCTGGGCCTGGAAGCGACCCACGCCGCCCTGACCCACGGCGGCCCCTGGCTCCAGGCACTGCTCGGCTACCTGCAGGACAACCGTGACTACCTGCTGCACGCGGTCCAGACCCGCTTGCCGGGCATCCGCATGCACGCACCACAAGGCACCTACCTGGCCTGGCTGGACTGCAGCGAGCTGGGGCTGGACGATCCCCATGGCTACTTCCTCAAGGAAGCCAAGGTCGGCCTCAGCGCCGGGCTGGAATTCGGAGACGACTGCGGGCAGTTCGTGCGCCTGAATTTCGGCTGCCCGCGGGCCTTGCTGGAAGACGGCATCCAGCGCCTGCAGGACAGCCTGCAACGGCGCTGATTCTGCAACCCCCACTTCGTCCCCGACACCGCAGCCGCCAGATCCCCCCTGGCGCTGCGGCCTGCCCCCCCCAGCCTCGCCCCGCAACTGTCCACCGGCCCTTAGCGCGCTGTGCGTTGAAGCGCGGACAATGGATCCATAAACCTCCTTCACTGGATCCAAAATCCTTATAGCAACCGATTATCGAACACTAAATCAGCGCATTTGTTTGACACCCCCAGAGCAGCAATCATTTAATGGATCCATTAAATAAAAACAACAAACGCCTGGAGAGACGTCATGTACCCCAAGAATGCCTGGTACGTTGCCTGCACCCCCGATGAATTGCAGGGCAAGCCCCTGGGCCGGCAGATCTGCGGCGAACACATGGTGTTCTACCGCGCCCATGAAGGTCGGGTAGCCGCCGTCGAGGATTTCTGCCCCCATCGCGGCGCGCCGCTGTCCCTGGGCTATGTCGAGAACGGCAACCTGGTGTGCGGCTATCACGGCCTGGTGATGGGCTGCGACGGCAAGACCGTGGAAATGCCCGGCCAGCGGGTGCGCGGCTTCCCCTGCAACAAGACCTTCGCCGCGGTGGAGCGCTACGGTTTCATCTGGGTCTGGCCCGGCGACCAGGCCCTGGCCGACCCGGCGCTGATCCATCACCTGGAATGGGCCGACAACGATCAATGGGCCTATGGCGGCGGGTTGTTCCACATCCAGTGCGACTACCGGCTGATGATCGACAACCTGATGGACCTGACCCACGAAACCTACGTGCATGCCTCCAGCATCGGCCAGAAGGAAATCGACGAGGCGCCACCGCAGACCACGGTAGACGGCGATCAGGTGGTCACCGCCCGGCACATGCACAACGTCATGCCGCCGCCGTTCTGGCGCATGGCCCTGCGCGACAACCAGCTGGCCGACGACGTGCCGGTGGACCGCTGGCAGATCTGCCGCTTCAGCCCGCCCAGCCATGTGCTGATCGAAGTCGGCGTGGCCCATGCCGGCTACGGTGGCTACGACGCCCCTGCGCAGTACAAGGCGTCGAGCATCGTGGTGGATTTCATCACCCCCGAAAGCGACACCTCGATCTGGTACTTCTGGGGCATGGCGCGCAACTTCAAGCCCCAGGACCGGGCGCTCACCGAAAGCATCCGCGAAGGCCAGGGCAAGATCTTCAGCGAGGACCTGGAGATGCTTGAGCGCCAGCAGCAGAACCTTCTCGCCCAGCCCCAGCGCAACCTGCTCAAGCTCAATATCGACGCCGGCGGCGTGCAGTCGCGCCGGGTCCTGGAGCGGCTGATCGCCCTGGAGCGCGAGCCCCGGGAACCCTTGATCGCCACAAGCCGTTAACCCCCCGAACCCGACAGGCTGGCGGCCCGGATGCGGCCACCGGCGAGGACCGATGATGATCGACGTACTGGTGGCCGCGCGCCACGACGAAGCCCTGGACATCTGCAGCTTCGAACTGGCCGCGGCCGACGCAAGCCCCCTGCCCGCCTTCAGCGCCGGCGCCCATATCGACGTGCATCTGGCCAACGGCCTGGTGCGCCAATACTCCCTGTGCAACCACCCCGCAGAGCGCCACCGCTACCTGATCGGCGTGCTCAAGGACCCTGCCTCCCGCGGTGGCTCCAGCAGCCTGCACCAGCAACTGGAGGTGGGCACGCGCCTGCGCATCAGCGAGCCACGCAACCTCTTTGCCCTGGAGCACGCAGCACGGCGCAGCCTGCTGTTCGCCGGCGGCATCGGCATTACCCCGCTCCTCAGCATGGCCGAACAGCTGGCCCACAGCGGCGCGGATTTCCAGCTGCACTACTGCGCCCGTTCGGCCCAGCGCGCAGCCTTCGTCCAGCGCTTGCAGGCCTCGCCCTTTGCCGAGCGGGTGAGCCTGCATTTCGACGAACAACCGGACACCGCCCTGGATATCGCCCAGGCCCTGGCCGGGCCCCGGGACGACGTGCACCTGTATGTCTGCGGTCCCGGTGGCTTCATGCAACACGTGCTGGACAGTGCCCGGGCCCAGGGCTGGAAGGAGCAATGCCTGCACCGCGAATATTTCAGCGCTGCGCCCATCGACCACAGCGCCGACGCCAGCTTCGCGGTGAAGCTGGCCAGCAGCGGCCAGGTGTTCCAGGTACCGGCCGATCGCAGCGTGGTCCAGGTGCTGCAGGACCAGGGCATCGAAGTGCCGATTTCCTGCGAGCAAGGGATCTGCGGCACCTGCCTGACCCGGGTGCTGGAAGGAGTACCGGAGCACCGCGACCTGTTCCTCACCGAGGACGAGCAGGCGCGCAACGATCAGTTCACGCCCTGCTGTTCCCGGGCCAGGAGCCCGCTGCTGGTGCTGGATCTGTAGAGCCTCACTGCGGGCGCAGGATCAGCCTCATGCGCTCGTCGGCCACGGCCGAGCCGAAGATCTCGGCATAGCGCAAGGTGGCGTTGGCATGCTCGCGCATCAGGGCCTCGGCCCGCGCGCCCTGGCCATTGACCAGGGCATCGAATATCGAGTGATGCTGCATGTGGGCATAGTTGAAGCGCCGGTATTCCCGGGCCATGTCCTGGCGGTCTACTGCCAGGGCGGTGACCGAGGCGAACGGCAGGTGGTCGTTGCGCGCCAGGGCATCGGCGATCGCCGGGTTGCCGCTGCCCGCCACGATCACCTGGTGAAAACGCATGTTGAGGTCGTGATAGAGCTCCAGGTCCTCTTCGTTGACATAGCCCTTGTCGAACAGCGCATCGCCCTCGACCAGGCAGCGTTCGAGAATCGCCCGGCCCTCGGCCGACAGCCCGCGCTCGGCGGTCTGGCGCGCCGCCAGGCCTTCCAGCACCCCGCGCACCTCCACCGCCCCGGCGATGTCTTCGGCGCTCACCGAGCGCACCTGAAACCCGCGACCGCCGAACCGCACCAGCAGGCCTTCCTGCTCCAGGGTGCGAAAGGCCATGCGCACCGGCATGCGTGACACCCCGAACAGCTCGGCGGTGGGCACTTCCATCAAGCGCTCGCCTGCCGCCAACTCGCCCGAGGCGATCATCTTGCGCAGCGCGACCAGCACCGTTTGACCGGGTTTGCTCATCCGGGCAGCTTCCTGAAAACGTGGACGGCCATAGTAACGCAAGGCCCCCCGCAACACGCACCCCGAGATTGCCGTAGCCGCTGCCGAGCCCGCGAAGCTGCGCAAAGGTCCGCAGGACCTTGCCCGGCGATCTGCCGTCGGACCTCCAGCGCCCGTGGAATCGCTGCGTCTGCTGCGTCGGAATGCCGCCCAAGCCGTTCGCAGCCT
>NZ_MOAK01000015.1:82773-90533 GCF_003732485.1 Pseudomonas protegens | reverse complement strand
TGCGTCGGAATGCCGCCCAAGCCGTTCGCAGCCTTCGGCAGCGGCTACAGGGTTTTCAGAGCGACAGCGGGTAGCTGACAATCAGCCGGGTCTGGTCGAAGTCGCTGTTGAAGCTGCGTCGGTTGGTGGCGTTGTTCAGCCGCAGGCTGAGGTTCTTCAAGGTGCCGCTCTGCAGGGTGTAGCCGATCTCGGTATCGCGCTCCCACTCATGGCCGTCATTGCCAACCTTGGTGCTGGCGCTGTCGCCACGACCGTAGCGCACCATGGCCAGCAGCCCGGGAATCCCCGAGGCGGCGAAGTCATAGTCATAACGCACCTGCCACGAACGCTCGCCGGCGTTGCTGAAGTTGCCGTTGAACATGTCGTTGCCCAGGGTCCGGCCGCTGCTGCCGTAGACCGACATCCAGGGGCTGTCGCCGCTGACTTTCTGCAACCCCAGGTACAGCGTGTGCCCGGCCCGGGAGGCAGAGAACAGACCATAGGCGGTGTGGCTGTCGACCCGGCCGATACGCGCGCTGCCATCGTCGCGGTCGATGAAGTAGCCCAGGTTCGCCCCCAGGGTCCAGTCCCCCAGCGGTTGCTTGTGCAGCAGGTTGAAGTAGCTCTGGCGGTAGATGTCTTCCAGCTGCGAATGCCAGACCCCGAGCAAGGTGCGCTGCTGGTTGAAGCGGTATTCGGCACCGGCGTAGTTGAAGCCGTCGGACTTGACCCCGGGCGCGGCCCAGGCCGAAAGGTCCTGCATGTCCGAGGAGTTGCGCAGGCTGACGGCACGGTACTGCCCGGCCTGCAGCCCCAGGCCGCTGATCTCTCGGGAGACCAGCATGGCCCCGCGAAAGGTCTGCGGCAGCAGGCGGCCGTCGTCATAACGCAGCAGTGGAATGTCCGGCAGCAGCTCGCCGACCTTGAACTCGGTGGCGGAAATCCGCGCCTTGAGGGCCGCTCCGGCGCGACCGAAATTGTCCGCGGCGCGCCCGTCGTCGTGCACCGGCAGCAACTCCGAACCGCTAGTCTCGCGACTGCTGTCGAGCTTGAGGCCGAACAGGCCGATGGCGTCCAGGCCAAAGCCCACGGTGCCCGGGGTGTAGCCGGAGCTGAACTTGAGGATAAAACCCTGGGCCCACTCCTCGACCTGGCCCTTGGGCGCGTCATGGTCACGAAAATCCCGGTTGAAGTAGTAGTTGCGCAGCAGCAGGTCGGTCTTGCTCCCCTCGAAAAAACCACTGTCGTCGGCGGCCCAGGCGGGCACGCACAGGCCCACGGACAAGCAAGCCCCCACCAGGGAACGGCACTGCATCGGATGACGGGTGTTCATTATTATTGTTCTCCGCTTTTCATAGGCGCAGCCGTGCCCGACAGGCCGGCAAGGGCCCGCGCGCTCACGGATGCTCAAAAGCCCGGCCAGGGCGGCCGGGCGTTATTCAAAGGTGCCGGGTCAGAAGGGATACTGACGCGGCCGGTGCTGCAGGCTGATCCAGTGGTCCCGGGTGAATTCATCGATCGCCCAGTCGCCGTTGAAGCGCCCCAGGCCTGAGTTCTTCTCGCCACCGAAGGGCGCGTTGGCCTCGTCGTTCACCGGCACATCGTTGATGTGGGTCATGCCGGCACGCACCTGCCGGGCGAAGTTCACCCCGCGCTCCAGGTTGCCGGTGAACACTGCACTGGCCAGGCCGAATTCGCTGTCGTTGGCCAGCTCCAGGGCATGGGCTTCGTCCCGGGCGCGCAGCAGCCCCACCAGCGGGCCGAAGATTTCATTGCGCGCCAGGTCCATGTCGGCACGCACTTCGCCATATACATGGGGCGCCAGCAGGTTGCCGTTCTGCCCGCCCTCGTACAGTGGCTCGGCGCCCTGCTCGCGGGCCAGGGCGATCTTGTCCTGCAGGCCTTGCAACTGGCGGGCGTTGATCACCGGGCCGATCACTGTGTCCAGCGATTGCGGATCACCCACCTTGAGCTGCTTGACCCGGGCCACGAAGCGCTGGGCGAAGGCATCATAGAGGCGCTCGTCGACGATGATGCGGTTGATCGCCATGCAGATCTGCCCCTGGTGCAGGAACTTGCCGAACACCGCGGCGTTCACCGCCTGTTCCAGGTCGGCATCGTCCAGTACCACGAACGGGCTGTTGCCCCCCAATTCAAGCGCCACGTGCTTGAGGTGCTCGCCACCACTGGCGATGCGGCCGATGCCGCGCCCCACCGGGGTCGAGCCGGTGAAAGTGATCAGCGCCGGCACCGGGTGCTCGACAAAGGCATCGCCGATCTCGCTACCGGCCCCCACCACCACGCTGAACACCCCGGCGGGCAGGCCCGCTTCCTCGAAGATCCTGGCCAGCAGCAGGCCGCCGCACACCGGCGTATCGCTGGCCGGCTTGACCACCACCGCGTTGCCCAGGGCCAGGGCCGGGGCGATGGAGCGCTGGGTCAGGTGCAGCGGGAAGTTCCACGGGCTGATCACTCCGACCACCCCCAGGGCGCTGCGGTACACCCGGCTTTCCTTGCCCGGCACATCGGATTCGACAATCCGCCCGTGGACCCGCGCCGGGAAGGACGCCGCCTCCAGGGTGATGGCCCGCGCCGCGCCCCACTCGGCCAGGGCCTTGATCCGCGTGCTGCCGGATTCGCGAATGATCCAGTCGACAATTTCCTCCTGGCGCCGGTCGAAGATCGCCACCGCCTGGTGCAGCACCGCCGCGCGCTGGGACGGGCCCAGGGCCGCCCATTGCGGCTGCACCTGGGCGGCCTTGGCGTAGGCCGCGTCCAGGTCGCTGCGGTTGGCCTGGGCCAGTTCCAGCAGCTGTGCACCATCGAATGGATTGCTCACCACCAGGGTCTTGCCGGAGGCGCCGGCGCGCCACTGTCCGGCGATGGGTTGCAGGTGCAGATCGCGATAGACCGCGTTGGAATCACTCATGGAAAATCTCCTCATGGAACAGCATTCATAAACCGATGTGTCACACAAAAGCCGGCGTGTGCAGGAGCTGGTTTGCCAGCGTAGGCGCCCGCCAGCCCCACACAAGCCCCAAGGCCCTCTTCGCCGGCAAGCCGGCTCCTACGAGGCGGCGCGTTTTTCGATCAGGCGCAGCAGGCCCAGCAGGGTTTCGGTGTGGGGCACGGGCACCCCCGCCTGCCGCGCCCGTTCCAGCACCTGGCCATTGATGGAGCCGATCTCCGTGGGCCGCCCTGCCAGCACGTCCTGCAGCATCGAAGGCTTGTGGGTGCGGTGATGGGCAATGGCGAACGCCACACTGTCCAGGCAGCCCTGGGCATCCAGCTCTATTCCCTGGGACCTGGCCACCGCCACCACCTCCAGCACAATGGACCGGGCCAGGGCCACGCCCTCCGGCGCTGCGTCCAGCTGGCCCACAGTGCAGCCGGTGGCGGCGCACAGGCTGTTCAAGGCGGCGTTGAAGGCCACCTTCTCCCAGATAGAGGTCCAGATCTGCGGGTCCACCGCACAGTTCAGCCCGGCAGCATCCAGCACCGCCGCCACCTCCTGGCTGGCGTTGCGCTCGCGGCTGCCTGGGGCCAGCACCCGCACCATGCCCTGGCCGTGGGAATGCACCTGCCCCGGCCCGACCATGTCGGCGGGCCAGTTGGTCATGCCGATCAGCACCTGCTGCGGGGCCACATGCCGGGACAGCGCCTCGGCATTGCCCAGGCCGTTCTGCAGGGTCAGTACGAGGGTGTGGCCGGCGATATGCCCGGCGACACTGCGCAAGGCACTGTCGGTGTGCAGGGTCTTGGTGAAGACCAGCAACAGGTCGGGGTGCCCCGTGGCCTGCTCCGGACGGCAGGCGTGCAGGCCGGTAATGCGCCGCTCGCCGCTGTCGGTGGCCAGCAGCAGGCCGTCGCTGCGGATCGCCGCAAGGTGCCCGTCGTTGATGTCCAGCAAGGTCACCTGCTGGCCGCTTTGCGCCAGCAGGCCGCCAAACAGCGAACCCATGGCACCCGCGCCAAGAATGGTGATGTTCATCGAACCTCCTGTTTGAGTGGCCGGTTCACGCACCGGGCCGCGTTCATGACTGGCCCGGCAGGCGCCGGGGAATGTGCCGGCCCACGATCAGCAGCGCCAGCAGCGCCATGACCATCACCGACCCCAGCAGCGTGAGGTAGCCGTTGGCGCCGCCCTGGGTAATCACCAGGGCTCCGGCGAAGGCACTGAGGATCGCCCCCAGGCGCCCGAAGGCCAGGGCTGATGCGGTGCCGGTGGCGCGCACACTGGTGGGGTAGATAAAGGCGCACAGGGCAAACATGGTGGACTGCACGGCGTTGACGAACAGGCCGTGCACGCCGAAGCCGAAGATCAGCAGCCCGGTGTCCTGGTGGATGTCCACCACCTGCAACAGGAAGGCGCTGGCCGCGCCGCCGGCGCAGCAGATCAGCAGCGGCCAGAACGAACCCCAGCGAGTGATGGCCACCGCGCACACCAGCGCCCCGATCACCCCGCCCAGGTTGTAGGCGGTCAGCCCGGAACCGGCCACCGACAGCTCCAGGCCTTCGGACAGCAGCATGGTGGGCAGCCAGCTGAAGGCGCTGTAGACCGCGGTCAGGCACATGAAGAACGCCACCCAGAGGGCCAGGGTGTCACGCCCGTAGCCCAGGGCGAACAAGGCGCGGAAACCACCCTGCTTCTCGCTCTTCTGTTCCAGGGCATCGGTGTAGACCACCCCCGCCGCCATCGGCCGGCCCATGCGCCCGAGCAAGGTGCCCAGCTCGTTCCAGCGCTGGGGCCGGCGCGCCAGAAAGCGCGGCGACTCCGGCAGCGTCGCCAGCAAGGCAAAGCCCAGGACGATGGGCAGGCTGCCGCCGATGAAAAACAGGGTGCGCCAGCCGTACAGCGGCAACACATGGGAGGCGAACAACCCCGCCAGCATCCCGCCCAGGGGCACGCAGACAATGGTGGCCGTTACCGCCAGGGTGCGTCGCCGCGCCGGGGTGAACTCGGCCGTCACCGTGGTGGCGCTGGGCAGCGCGCCACCGATGCCCAGCCCGGCAATAAAACGCAGGGCCGCCACCGCCAGCGCATTGGGCGCCAGGCCAATGGCGCAAGTGGCCGCACCAAACACGAAGACACTGGCAATGATCGCCATGCGCCGGCCGAACCGGTCGGCAAACAGACCGGCGCAGGCACTGCCAATACCCATGCCGATCAGCCCGGCCGCCACCGCCGGAGCGAACGCCTCGCGGGTGATGCCCCACTCCTTGATCATCAGCGGAATGGCAAAGCCGATCAGTTGCCCGTCGAAGCCGTCCATGACAATGGACAGCGCCGCCAGCAACACCACCAGCTTCTGCATGCCGGTGAAGGGGCCATGGTCGAGCAAGGTGCCGATATCGGCGTGGGTGGAACCGGAACGCGCCGGCTGGGGCGCGTCGTCTATCACAGCAGTAACCGAAGTCGTGTTCATAACCACCTCTTTTTATTCTTCTGGTGAGTCCGCAGGTTGCGGTTGGCAAGGCCGGGCTCGCGCCCGGCGACAAGGCAGCCCTCAGGGTTCGATGGTCAGGGTCGGCACCTCGATCAGTACCGGGCGGTCGCCCGCCAGGGCTTCACTCAGGGCCTGGGCGAACGCCTCGCGGGTGTTGGCCTGCACCGAGTGCACGCCATAGCCGCGGCCGATGGCGCAGAAGTCCAGGCCGGGCACGTCCAGGCCCGGGGCGTCGCTGACCTGCAGCACACCGGCGAACCAGCGCAGGGCGCCGTAGGTGCCGTTCTTGAGGATGATGAACACCACCGGGATCTGGTACTGGGCGGCCGTCCACAGCGCGGTGATACCGTAGTTGGCCGAGCCGTCGCCAATGACCCCGATCACCCGCCGCTCCGGCCGGGCCAGTTGCACCCCCACCGCCGCGGGCAGGCCGAAGCCCAGGCCACCGGCGGCCGGGAAGTAGTAGCTGCCGGGTTCGCGCATTTCCACCCGCTGCCAGAAGGCGCCTACGGTGGAGGTGGACTCCTTGACGTAGATCGCGTCCTTGGGCGCCAGCTCATCGATCACGTCGAACACGGTTTCCGGGCGCAGCAGGCCGCCCAGCTCCTCGACCGGAGCAGCCGGCGGCAAGGCCCGGGGCTGCGGCCGGTCGCAATCCGGCAGCGCCCAGACCAGGGCCTGCAGGGTCTCGGCGATGTCCCCCACCAGCGCATCGCCCATGGGCGCACGCGCCGCTTCGCCGGGGTCGCAGGTGATGTGCAGCAGCTCGGTGCCCGCGGGCAGGTAGTCCCCCGGGGCGAACTGGTGGTAGCGGAATACCGGGGCCCCCACCACCAGGATCAGGTCGTGGTCCGCCAGGCAGCGGCTGATGCCGGCAATGGCTGCCGGCAGCACCCCGCGAAAGCTCGGGTGACGGGTGGGAAACGGGCAGCGCGAAGCGGACGGCGCGACCCAGGCCGGCATGCGCAGTTTCTCCGCCAGTTGCACAGCCAGCTGGTTGCTCTGGCTGCCATCCACATCCGGCCCCAGCACCAGCACCGGGTTGCGCGCTGCCGCCAGGCGCTGCACCAGCGAACGCAATTGCGCCGCCGAGGGCAGCCCGGCAGTGGCCACCTGGCGCCGGGCCAGATGCTCGACCCCGGCCGGCGCCGGGCGGGCCCAGTCGTCGTAGGGAATGGACAGGTACACCGGGCCCTTGGGCGCCTGGTTGGCCATGTGGATCGCCTGGCTCAGGGCCCGCGGCACGTCCTCGGCGCAGGCCGGCTCGGCGCTCCACTTGACCAGGGGCTTGGGCAGCTGCGGTGCATCGACGTTGGCCAGCATCGCCTCGACGCCGATCATCGAGCGCACCTGCTGGCCGGCGGTGATCACCAGCGGGCTGTGGGAGTACCAGGCATTGGTCAGGGCGCCCATGCCATTGCCGGTGCCGGCCGCGGCGTGCAGGTTGACGAAGGCCGGCTGGCCGCTGGCCAGGGCGAAGCCGTCGGCCATGCCCACCACCGCGCCTTCATGCAGGCCGAGGATGTAGCGGAAGTCTTCGGGGAAGCCCTTGAGAAAGGGCAGCTCGTTAGAACCCGGGTTGCCGAACACGGTGGTCAGGCCTTGTTGCCGCAGGATGTCGTAGGAGGCGCTATGGACGGTTTTCATATGGACCTTTGCCGCTGTTTTTTAGAATTTGAGTTACTCTTGCAGCCGCCACGAAATTGATCAAATCGATACTATCTCTATTAAAAATAAGACCCATCTATATCCATGAGGCAGCATGAGCCACATCGATCTGAACCTGATCCGCACCTTCGTCACCCTCTACGAAGCCCGCAGCGTGACCCTGGCCGCCGAGCGCCTGTTCGTCACCCAGCCCTCGGTCAGCTACGGCCTGGCGCGGCTGCGCGAGCTGTTCGACGACGGCCTGTTCAGCCGCACCCGGGACGGCATCCAGCCCAGCCAACTGGCCGATGAGCTGTACCCGGCCTTTCGCGAATCCCTGACGCGGATCGAGAACACCGTGCACAGCACCCGGCGCTTCGACCCGGCGACCACCGAACGGCGCTTTCGCATCGCCCTCTCCGACCTTGGCGAAATGGGCTTCCTGCCGCTGATCCTGGCGCGCCTGAACCAGCAGGCCCCCGAGGCCGAAGTCGAAGTCCTGCCGCTGCAGGTGGACCAGGCCGGCGAGTGGCTCAGCAGCGCCAAGGTCGACGCGCTGATCTGCCGCAAACCCTTGACCGGCACCCGCAGCCAGGTGCTGATCCGCGAGCGCTACGTGTGCCTGCTCAGCGACCGTCATCCGCGCATCGGCACCCAGCTGAGCCTGGAGCAGTTCCTCGCCGAGCG
>NZ_MOAK01000015.1:80645-82722 GCF_003732485.1 Pseudomonas protegens | reverse complement strand
GCAGATGGGCGCCCGGCGCCGCATCAGCCTGCACGTGCCGCACTTCTCGGTGCTGCCCAAAGTGCTGCCCGGCACCGACCTGCTGACCGTGCTGCCAGCGCAGATCGCCCGCCTGTTCACCCTCGAAGGCGGCCTGCGGCAACTGGAACTGCCGTTCCCCGTGGGGGAGTTCGAAGTCTCGCTGCACTGGCACCCCAACAGCGACAGCTCCGCCGCCCTGAGCTGGTTCCGCCAGGCCGTGGCCGCGGCGATCATCGACGGCCAGTCTTGAAACAGCGCCCGCTGTGCCCTGTCCCACATGGCGCCGAACATCGCTGACCTGAACGTCGAATCGGTCAACGGGCGCTACACCCGGATCAGTGCCTTTACCCGCAAGGACCGGGACTCGATCTTTTAACCCCCACCCTGGCCACACGAGGCCAGGGCCGGCTGCGGTTGCGCCGATACCGGCCGCAGCAGCAACAGGCAAGCGGCCGCCAGCACGAAGACCACGGCAAACACTGCGTACAGGTGCAGCGGCTGCCAGCCGGCATCCAGCAACACCCCGGCCACCGTGGGCGAGACAATCGCGCCAATGCGCCCGATGCCGATCCCCCAACCGACCCCGGTGGCCCGTACCGAAGCGTCGTAGACCACCGGTGACAGGGCGTAGAGCCCGGCCACGCAGCCGTTGGCGAACAGCCCGATCAGCAGCCCCAGGCCCAGGGCCGCGGCAATCGAGGAGGCCGAGCCGACGAACAGCACCAGCAGCCCGGCGGTCACCAGCATGAACAGCGACAGCACCCGGGTCAGCGGCCAGCGCGAGGACAAGCCGCCGATCAGCGCCGCACCGAAGATCCCGCCGACACTCAGCAGCACCCCGCCGGTGATCCCCTGCTGCGCCGAGAGCCCGGCGGCCACCAGCAGTTTCGGGGTCCAGCTCATGACGAAGTAGAAACCGAACATCACCAGGAAAAACAGCAGCCAGATCAGCAGCGTGGTGCGCCGCATCGGCCCGGCGAACAGTTGGCCAAAACCGCTGCCGGCGCCCTGCTCGCGTACCGCTGCCGCGGGCATTTTCAGCAGTTGCGGATGGCCCAGGCGCCCGGCCAGGCGATTGATTCGCGCCAGGGCATCGGCCGGCCGCCGGGCCAGGAGAAAGTCCAGGGATTCGGGGAGCCACAGCAGCACCAGGGGGATCACCAGCAAGGTGACGATGCCGCCGAACAGGAACACCGAGCGCCAGCCCCAATGAGTCAGCAGCCACACCGCCAGCAGCCCGCCCAGGGTCGCGCCCAGGGCATAGCCGGTGGATTGCAGGCTTACCGCCAGGCCGCGCCAGCGGCGGCTGGAATACTCGGCGGCGATCACGTTGCTGCTGGCCAGGATGCCGCCGATGCCCAGGCCGGTCAGGCCGCGCAACAGCGCCAGTTGCAAAGGGCTCTGGCTGCCGGCCGACAGCAGCATGCCGACACCCGACAGCAGCAGGCAGAACAGGATCAGCGGCCGGCGCCCGAAGCGGTCGGCCCAGGGCGCGATAAACAGCGAACCGGCGGCCATGCCGAACAGACCGGCACTGAGCAGCAAACCGATCTGCGCTCCGTTGAGTTGCCACTCGGCGGACACCGAAGCGGCGGTGAAGGCCATCACCAGCACATCGAAGCCGTCGATCATGTTGAGGACGATGCAGATACCGATCGCCAGGCACTGGAAGGAGCCCATCGGGCCCTGGTCGACCCGTTGCTTGAGATCGTGGTTCATGGCCGTCCTCCCCTGCTCGGGCTGGACGCGCAAAGCGCGGGGACGGACAGGCACACAGGCAGGTGGCACGCAGGACCGAGAACGGCCCGTGCCCTTGGGAGAACGCGCATGACGAAACCCTTTTCTTGTAATTGTTATGCGGGGACGGCCAGGAAGGTTCCTGCCATCGCCAGGGGCCTAATCAATCAATTAATGGATCCACAAACAATAGAGAGACACGCGAATAGTGCTTTTTATGGGCGATTATCGCGCACTATCGACTTTTCACGCTGTAAACGTTGGAGCCTTTAGATAACGGCTTTATTTTTGGATCCATTAGCATGGATCAACTGTTTGT
>NZ_MOAK01000015.1:63751-80588 GCF_003732485.1 Pseudomonas protegens | reverse complement strand
ATCCCCAGGGGATCCGATCAGTAGGCTGGGCCCGGGTTGCGGCATCGCTTCAGAGGCTCAGGCAGATTTTCCCCAGGTGCGCGCCCGAGGCTTCATGGGCGAAGGCCTTGGCGATATCCGCCAAGGGGAAGGTGCTGTCGATGATCGGTTTGATGCCGGTGGCTTCCAGGCCCCGGACCATTTCGATCTGCTGCTGGCGGCTGCCGACGATCAAGCCCTGCAGGCGCTGCTGCTTGGCCATCAGCGCCGCCGTCGGCACCGGTCCGGCCCAACCGGTGAGCACGCCGATCAGGGCGATGTGCCCGCCAATGCGGCACGCGTTGATCGACTGCGGCAAGGTGCCCGGGCCACCGACTTCCACCACGTGATCGACGCCGCGGCCGCCGGTGAGCTTGAGCACTTCAGCGCCCCACTCGGGGTGGGTACGGTAGTTGAGGGTATGGTCGGCTCCCAGCTCGCGCACCTTGGCCAGCTTGGCATCCGAGGAGGAGGTGGCGATCACCGTGGCGCCCATGGCCTTGGCCAGTTGCAGGGCGAAGATCGACACCCCGCCGGTGCCCAGCACCAGCACGGTTTCCCCGGCCTTGAGCCCGCCGTCCACCACCAGGGCACGCCAGGCAGTCAGGCCGGCGGTGGTCAGGGTCGCCGCTTCGGCGTGGCTGTAGCCCTTGGGCGCATGGGTGAACCAGTGGCTGGGCTGGATCACCACTTCACGGGCATAACCGTCGACGCCGTCGCCCGGCGTGGTGCTGAAGTCGGCGATCGCCGGACCACCGTCATGCCAGTGGGGGAAGAAACAGGAGACCACCGAATCCCCAACCTGGAACTCGCTGACACCTGCGCCCACCGCCTCCACCACCCCGGCGCCATCGGCCATGGGAATCCGCCCGTCGGCGGTGGGCAGCGCACCGGTCACCACCGCGTAGTCGTGAAAGTTCAGGGAACAGGCATGAATGCGCACACGGATCTCACCGGCACCGGGCTGGCCGGGATCGGGCAGCGCCACGGTTTTCAGATTGTCCAGGGATGCCGGCAGGCTGAGCTTGATGGCTTGCATGGGGTGCTTCTCCACAGATCGGTAATGTCTTCAAGACCGACGCTCAAGGCGTCGGCACAACCAGGGGGCTCACCCTAACACCGAACCGGCCCGTCTCCATCGCCAAATACCGGGCCACCCCTCAGGCCGCAGGCAGGACCGGGCAGGGTCGCCGATGCCCAAGAAGGCAGTGTGCGGGCGATAAAAAATCGAGCGCACATTAATGAGAAGCATTACCATAAACCTTCATTTCGCCCGCCTCGACCCTGGAAGCTTTCTCGATGGTGCCCAACTCCTCGCTACAGCACGCCGTGGGCGAGCTCTACGTCCAGCATCACAACTGGGTAGTGCAACTGCTGCGACGCAAGCTCGGTAACCAGGACCAGGCCATGGACCTGGCACAGGACACCTTCCTGCGGATCCTGCGCAGCGAACGGCTGCCGGTACTGCGTGAACCCAGGGCCTATCTGAACACCGTGGCCAGTCGGCTGTGCGGCCAGTATTTCCGCCGCCAGGCCCTGGAGCGGGCCTACCTGGAATCCCTGGCGCAGTTGGAACCGCAACACCAGCCTTCACCGGAAACCCGCCTGCTGGTGCTCGAAGCCCTGGACGCCGTGGGTCAGGTGCTGGACGGCCTGGGCAGTCGGGTGCGGGAGGTGTTTCTGCTGTCCCAGCTCGAAGGCCTGACCTACCCGCAGATTGCCGAACGCCAACAGCTCTCGGTCAACGTGGTACAGAAAGCCATGCTCAAGGCCTACCGCCACTGCTACGCGGCGGTGTATCCGACATGAGCGCCTTTGAGCCCATGGACGATCAGGGCGCGGTGGATCACCGCGTACTGGATCAGGCCCTGGAATGGCTGGTGCTCCTGCAGTCGGGCACCAGCAGCACCGAGCAACAGGCCGGATGCCTGGCCTGGCGCCGGGCCGATCCGCAACATGAACTGGCCTGGCAACGCCTGGCCGGGCTCGGCCAGGACCTGCGCGACAGCACCCGCAGCCTGCCTGCCACGCGCACCCGACAGTTGCTCCAGGCCCGCAGCCACCCTTCGCGGCGCACCTTGCTCAAGGGTGTCGTCGGCCTTGGAGTGGTGGCCGCCAGCAGTTGGAGCGTGCGCGAGCGGCTGCTGTTGCCGCAGCTGTTCAGCGACTACCACACCGCCACCGGCGAGCGCCGCCAACTGCAACTGGCCCTCGGCACGGCGCTGCAACTGGACACCCGCACCGCTGTGGATCTGCAGGACCGCGTGCAAGGACCGCAACTACGGCTCAACAGTGGACGCCTGCTGCTGACCCTGGGCAACGCAGCGCCGGTGCGGATCGTCACCACCGAGGCCAGGATCCACCTGGCACCGCTGTCGCAGTTGATGGTCAGCGTCGGCTTGCCGGGACACCGCGGCACCCGGGTGCAACTGCTGAGCGGCAGTGCCTCGGTCAGCCTGGCTCAGGGGCCCGGACAGGTCCTGGGCCCGCGCCAGCAGGTGGACATCGACATCGAGCAACGCATGAGCCCCGTAACGCCAGTGGCCGCCGCAGCCAGCGCCTGGACCCAGGGCCTGCTGATCGCCGAACGCATGCCATTGGGCGAGGTGATCGCCGAGCTCGACCGCTATCGTCCGGGCCTGCTGCGCTGCGCCGCCGAGGTCGCCGGGCTGCGGGTATCCGGTTCGTTCTCCCTCGACCAGCCGGACGCCAGCCTCGACTTGCTGACCCGTACCCTGCCCATTCGCATTCAGCGGGTCATGGGCTATTGGGCCTCGGTGACGGCGACCTGATTTTTTTCCAGGACGGCGGCAGTTTTTCCAATCTCACGCATCAAGACCAGGGAAGAAGCTGGAAAACAGCTCAGCGCCAACCCTTCCCAACCCATGGACTTTCTTATGCACATCCGCCTCACGCCCCTTGCCGCGGCCCTGCGCCCGTTCCTCGTCGGCCTGTCGATCGCCAGCACCAGCCTGCCGCTGCTGGCCGCCGAGGCCAATACCGAAGTGGCCGACAGCCAGCGCCACGACTACGCAATCGCCCCAGGCAACCTGGATCAGGTACTGGGCGCTTTCGGCCAGCAATCCGGGGCCATGATCGCCGTCGATGCCAGCCTCAGCGCCGGCAAGCACAGCCCTGGCCTGAGCGGCCGTTTCGCCATCGGCGAAGGCCTGCGCCGCCTGCTCGCGCCCCTGGGCCTGCAAGCGGTGGCCGAAGGGGCGGGTTATCGAGTGCTCAGGGCCGGCGGCGGCGAACGCGTGGAACTCGGCGCCACCACCGTCAGCACCAACCAGCTGGGGACCATCACCGAAGGCTCCGGCTCCTACACCCCCGGCACCATCGCCACCGCCACCCGGCTGGTGCTGACACCCCGGGAAACCCCGCAGTCGATCTCGGTGGTCACCCGCCAGGCCATGGACGATTTCGGCCTCAACTCCATCGACGACGTGATGCGCCATACCCCGGGCATCACCGTGGCCACCTACGACAGCGACCGCACCAGCTACTACTCCCGCGGCTTTGCCATTCAGAACTTCCAGTACGACGGGATTCCGATCCTGCAGGACGCGCAGTACTCCTCGGGCCATACCCTGACCGACACCGTGATCTACGACCGCGTGGAAATACTCAAGGGCGCCACCGGCCTGCTCACCGGTGCCGGTGGCCCCGGCGGCACCATCAACATGGTGCGCAAGAAACCCACCGCCGAATTCGCCGGGCACATCGACCTGGGGGCCGGTTCCTGGGACAACTACCGCTCCCAGGTCGATGTCAGTGGCCCCCTGACCGACAGCGGCAATGTCCGCGGACGGATGGTCGCCGCCTATCAGGACAAGAAATCCTTCCTTGACCACTACCAGCGCCAGACCAGCGTCTACTACGGCATCCTCGAGTTCGACCTGTCGCCGGACACCCTGCTGACCGTCGGCGCCGACTACCAGGACAACGACCCCAAGGGTTCCAGCTGGTCGGGCAGCAGCTCGCTGTACGACGCCAAGGGCAATGCCATCAGCACCTCGCGCTCCTACAACAACGGCGCGAGCTGGAGCCGCTGGTCGCAATACACCCGCACCGTGTTCAGCACCCTGGAGCACAGCTTCGCCAACGGCTGGGTGGCCAAGGCCCAGTACAACCACCAGATCAATGGCTACAACGCCCCCCTGGGTTCGTTGATGTCGCCCAATGCCGAGACCGGCATCGCCTCGCTGCTGACCCGCAAGTACACCGGCGAAACCGTCAGCGACAGCGGCGACCTCTATGCCACCGGCCCCTTCGACTTGCTGGGGCGCGAGCATCAGCTGGTGGTCGGGGCCTCGATCTCCAACTCGCACTGGAAAGGCCGGGACTTCACCAGCGCCACCAATCACAACAATTTCTACGACTACTTCAACTGGGACGGGCACAGCCCCAAGCCCGATTGGGGCCGCATCACCAAAAAGAACGACGAGACCACCCGCCAGAGCGCCGGCTACATGACCGCGCGCTTTAGCCTCAACGATGATCTTTCGTTGCTGCTGGGCAGCCGGGTCAACAACTACGAGGTCAGCGGCACCAGCCGGACCAAGGACACCGGCAAAGTCATTCCCTACGCCGGGGTGGTCTACGACCTCGACCAGAACTTCTCTGTCTATGCCAGCTACACCGAGATCTACCTGCCCCAGGACGACTACCGCGACCGCAACGACAAGGTGCTCAAGCCCGACGAAGGCACCAACTACGAGGTAGGCCTCAAGGGCGAGTTCTTCGACGGTCGCCTGAACTCCAGCCTGGCCTATTTCGAAGTGCATGAAGAAAACCGCCCGGTGGATGACCTGGCCTACAACGCCAACCCCACCACCCCCGGGCTGGACTATGCCTCCAAGGGCATCAAGTCCAAGGCCAAGGGTTATGAAGCGGAAATCTCCGGAGAACTCGCCCCCGGCTGGCAGCTGCAGGCCGGTTACACCCACAAGATCATTCGCGACCAGAGCGGGGCCAAGGTCTCCACCTGGGAACCGGAAGATCAGGTCAACCTCTACACCAGCTACAAACTGACCGGCAGCCTCGACAAACTGACCCTGGGCAGCGGCGTCCGCTGGCAGGGCACCGGCTGGAAGATACTCAGCAACTACGGCAAGGGCACCGAGGAAAAATTCGCCCAGGACCCTTACTGGCTGGTGGACCTGATGGCCCGCTACCAGATCACCGAGAACGTCTCGGCCACCCTCAACGTCAACAACCTGTTCGACAAGAAGTACTTCACCAACATCGGCTTCTACAACTCGTCGTACTACGGCGACCCGCGTAATGTGATGCTCAGCACTCGCTGGAACTTCTAAAACCTCAGCCGCGTCGTGGCCCATGGCGTTAGCGGGTGGCCACGGCGTTGGCCGCCCTGCCCCGTAGCATTTTCTAACCTTTGCCGCCGACCGCTGCGCTGAAAATGAGTGCCGTCATCCCGGCACATCTGTTAAAAACGCGCTGTCGTCCGTCCTGTGGTGAAGCCCTGCATGTCCCCAACCCTGTCCCAGCGCCTGCGCCGTCGCTGGTTTGCGCTGCTGTGCCTGGCCACACTGATCGTCGGCCTGCCGGTGAGCTGTGCGGTGCTCGAACACAAGGAGCGCCAACTGGTGTTTCGCATCGAGCCGGGTAACGCCGGCTGGTATCGCGGTCTGCCCAGCACAGTGCAGGAACTGCAACTCAAACCGCAAAGCTTCAAGCCCGGACAGAACATCCACGCCTGGTGGTGGCCGGCCAAGCGCGCCGATGCCCCGGCGATCCTCTACCTGCACGGCGTGCGCTGGAACCTCACCGGCCAGTTGTTTCGCATCGAGCAACTGCACGCCCTGGGCTACTCGGTGCTGGCCATCGACTACCGGGGTTTTGGCCAGAGCCACGGCGACCTGCCCTCGGAAAACAGCGTGTATGAAGACGCGCGCGTCGCCTGGGAGCGGCTCAAGACGCTACAGCCCGATGCCAGCAAACGCCTGATCTACGGCCACTCCCTGGGCGGTGCGGTGGCCATCGACCTGGCTGCCGAACTGGGGCGCAATGCCGCCGCCGGCAAGTCGCCGATTGCCGCTCGCGGGCTGATTGTCGAATCCACCTTCACCACCCTGGCCGATGCCGCTGCCGCAGCGACCAAGACCTCGCTGCCGGTGCGCTGGCTGCTGTCACAGAAGTTCGACTCCATCGACAAGATCGGCGAGATCGGCATGCCCTTGCTGGTGGTCCACGGCCTCAAAGACAACTACGTACCGCCACGCCTGAGCCAGCAACTGTTCAAGGCCGCCCTGGAGCCGAAGAAACTGCTGCTGGTGCCCGGCGGCACCCACAACAACAGCATGAGCCTGGCGGGCAAGGACTACGGCCAGGCCATCAACGCCCTGCTGCGTGCCAAGCCGAGCCACAACGTCGCCGGCCCGACCGCCACCGCCGTCCCCACCAGCTGAAGCTGGCTTGTATAGGAGCTGGCTTGCCAGCGAATGGGCCCGCGGCACCTGCAAAAAACCTGTCCCTAGACGTCCCTCACGCAGCCGGCTGAGCCGCCACCATGACCACCACGGTCTTGGCCAGGAATGCCGGAGACTGCTGATTGATCGAATCGGCCAACTCCAGGGCCGCCGCCTTGACCGCAGGCGCCGCTTCGCGCAAGGCACGGACCATCTCCAGGCGCGCGGGCTCGCTGTTGAGCACCCGCATGAAAAGCGTCTGCGCCCACCTCGGGCTGTGTTCCTGCAAGCCGGGCAGCGCCGCCAGCAACGCCGGCACATACACAGCATCATCGAAATGCTCGGCGGCGTGAATCAGCGAAAACATCACCTCGTCATATTCGGCCTCATCGTCGAGCAACGACAACAGCGGGCCAATGCTGGCCGGGTCGGCCAACTGGGCCACCTCGGCGATGCAGGCGTCGATGCGCCGCACAAGGTTCTCGCCAGGGTCGTTGAAGGCGTTTTCGAGCTTTAGCAGGATGTCGGTCAACGCGTCGAATTTCATGGGTACTCGCCAGGGAGCTCGAAGGGAGGGAGGCGCAACGATACGCCATCGACACCATCCGCGAAATCGGCATGCCGCTGCGGGTGGTCCATGGCCTGAAGGACGACTACGTACCGCCGCGCCTGAGCCTGGCGGGCAAGGGCTCCGGTCAGGCCATCAACGCCCTGGTGCATTCCTTCGCCATGAACCGCGCCAACTGGCCGCTGCGCGGTTCGCCGGCAAGCCGGCTCCTACGGGTGCACACCCGCTCATCCGTAGGAGCTGGCTTGCCAGCGAAGAGGCCCGCCAGACCGCCGCATTCCCTCGCCATGAACCGTGCCCACTGGCCGCTGCGCGGTTCGCCGGCGAGCCGGCTCCTACAGGGAGAGGCCGAGCTTTTCGTAGATGGCGGCCGGTTGCGGGCGCAGGGCTTCGCTGATGGTGCGCAACTTCAGGCAGGTCTCCTGGTATTCACTCTCGGGGTCCGACTCGCCGACGATGCCGCAGCCGGCAAACAGGTGCGCCTGGTTGCCGCGAATCAAGGCCGAGCGCAGGGCCACGGCAAACTCGCCATCGCCCTCGGCGTTCAGCCAGCCCACCGGGGCGGCGTACCAGCCACGATCCAGTTGCTCATGCTCGCGGATGTACTCCAGAGCCTTGGCCCGGGGCAGGCCGCCCACCGCCGGGGTCGGGTGCAGGGCGTCGACCAGTTGCAGCAGGTCCACCTGGGGCCGCAGCCGCCCCAGCACCGGGGTCAGCAGGTGCTGGACGTGGGCCAGGCGGTGCAGTTGCGGCTGCACCGGAATTTCCAGCATGGCGCAATAGGGCTGCAGCGCTTCGCGCAGGGTCTGCACCACCAGCGCGTGTTCATGACGGTCCTTGGCGCTGTCCATCAGGCCCTGGCCCAGTTCGGCATCCTGTTGCTCGTGCTGGCCGCGGGCGCAGGTGCCGGCCAGCGCCACGGTGCTCAAGGTGCCCCGGGCCACGCGCACCAGCCGTTCGGGGGTGGCACCGAGGAAGCAGCTGTCGCCTCGGCTGAAGGCAAACAGAAAGGCCTGGGGATAGGCCGCCCTGAGGTTCTCCAGCAAGGGGCCGCAGGGAATGCTGCGCTGGGCCCGCAGGCAGACTTCCCGGGCCAGCACCACTTTGCTCAGTTCGCCGGCGTTGATCCGGCCGATGGCGCCGGCGACTGTGGCCTGCCACTGCTCGGCACCCAGGGCATCGTCGTCCTGCCGGGTGCCCGCCGGCACCTGCAGTGATGGTGCATGGGCATAGCGGGCCTGCAACAGGTCCCATTCCGCCGCAAGGCCGGCAGCGCAATGGGCCACATCGGCGCCCGGCTCGATCCACAGGCTGAACAGCCAGTGCTGCTGTTCGCCTTCGCGCAACAACAGAATCCGCGGCAGCACCAGGGAGGTGGCGGCAAACGACTGCCACTGGGCGCTGCGCGGCCCCTGGGGGTCGAAGGCGAAGCCACCACACAGATAGGCCTTGCGCGGGCCGACCTGATGGGCCTGCTCCAGTAGCTGATGCCAGGCCTGGGTACTGGCGGCAAAGCGCTCGGCGGCCGGCGGGCTGATTTCCTCGGTGCAGCCGAATCCCGCCAGGGCCAGGGCGCCCTGGTCGCTGGACCAGAACAGGCTCTGACCGAACACCTGACGGTTGGCGGCAAACAGCCGCAGTGGCTCCAGGCGCTCGGCGACGAGGCTGAACACCACCAGTACCGCGCGACCATTGCGCCGAGCCTGGGCCTCGCCTTCACGCAGGGCCTGGGTCAGCCCGGACAGGCACGACTCATTCATCGCCGACTCCTTGCTCAAGCCCGCGCTGGACGCGCCAATGGCGCACTTGCTGGGCGATGTTCCAGTGGATGATCTGGGCAAACAGCGGCACCACGAACATCGGATCCAGGCCCGCCTGCTCGGCCCATTGCTGACGCTGCGGGAGCATCGCCGCGACCCGCTCCGGCGCGGCGATGCTGTCCTGGGTCGGCTTGAATTGCGCGGCCGCCTTGACGTAGGCCAGGCGTTGGCCGAGGGCCTGGATGATCTGCTGGTCCAGGGTGTCGATCGCCCAGCGGATGTCATCCAGGGCGCTGCATTGCTCGGGGGTTTTCATGTCGATTACTACCAAAGGAAAATTCACGGGGTCGAAGGCCAGCACTGCCACGGCTGCTCGCCGTGGCCCGCCAGCAGCCGGGTCAGGTGCCGCAGCACTTCGGCCTGCTGCTCGCGCAGATAGAAGTGAGCACCGGGGAAACTCTGGAAGTCGGTGACCTGGGCGCTGACCTCGGCCCAGGCATAGGCTTCGTCCGCATCGACTTCAGGGTCCTGGCCCCCCAGGCACACGCTCAAGGGCAGGTCCAGGGCACGGCCGATGTCGCCGCGATAGGACTCGATCAGCCGATAGTCGTTACGCAATGCCGGCAGGTACAGGTCCCGCAGCGTCGGATCGTCCAACAGTGACGGCGCGCCATCGGACAGGCGCTGTACATCTGCCAGCAACGCCTCGTCCGACCCCAGGTGCAGTTCGCTGTGGCGCTGGCGATGGGGCGCCGGGTGTGCCGACACAATCAGCCGCTGAGGGGCCGAGCCTTGCTGCTGCATGCGCCCCGCCACTTCATAGGCCAGGGCCGCGCCCATGCTGTGGCCGAACAGCACCAGCGGCCGGTCCACCAGGTCCAGCAGGGCCCGGGTGATGGTGCCCGCCATCCATTCCAGGCTGCCGGGCCAGGTCTCATTGAGGCGCTCTTCACGCCCCGGGTACTGCACGCCAATCAGTTCGATGTCTGCCGGCAACTGCGCCCGCCAGTCATTGAAGAAGCTTGCGCTGCCCCCGGCATGGGGCAGGCACACCAGCCGGCAGCGCGGCGGTTGCGGCTGCGGGTAACGGCGCAGCCAGGCACTGGGAGCCTTTCTCACAGCACACCCTCCTCTAGCGCGGCCAGCATCTGCCCGGAACCGTTGCCCAGGCTGACCCGGGTATCGGGCAACCAGTGGCACAGTTGCTCCAGACAGGCCGCGGCATCCAGTACCTGGGCCGCATAGCTCAGGCCTTCGGGCACTTGCCCCCAATGCAGCGCGCAGAACGCCGCGACGCTGCCGGTCAGCCGCGAACCGTCGCCGGCCCACAGCCAGGCGCTGGCCTGCTGCTGACGGCCGTCACGCAGGCCGTCGACCTCCACCGCCAGCAACTGGTACGGCCGCCGTCCAGCGACATCCAGAGCGCTGGCCTGAACCAGCGCGGCAACATTCTGCGAACAGTTGCGCGCTTCTGGCGCCGAGCCCTGGATACGCTGCAGGGCGGCCGCCAGTTGCCCGCCCTCGAACAGGTTGAAGCCCTGGCCGTGAGGCACTTGCAGGTCGCTGAACAGGCGCTGCTGCTCGGTGCTCAGATAGGGGTAGGCCTGCACCCCGGCCACCGGCAGCCAGTCCCGTTCCAGGTGCTGCTCGACACTCACCGTGCTGCGCACCACCTGTCCCTCGCGCCAGCCGCACTGAGCCTGGCCGAAGCCGTTGCCCAGGCTCAGCAGGAAGTCCTCGGCGGCCGTGGCGGACAGCCGCCCCAGGCCGCCGGCATAGCAGCGCATCTCGTCGACTCGCTGGAAAGACTGCGCCAGCAACCGCGGAAACACCCCCGACAGCCCCGGCAGCATGCCCGCCGACAACAGCACCCGGCGCCCTTCGGGCACTTGACCGGTCAGACGCTCGTGCAGGGGATCGTCGCCGCCCACATCCAGGTAGTCGGCGCCCGCCGCCAGCGCGGCCCGGGCCACCCGATCGAGAATCCGGTAGCTGGGCCCGGCGCAATTGATCACCAGACTGCAGCCGGTACAGAAACCGGCCAGGCTCTGCTCATCCCACAGGTCCAGGGCGCGCACTTCGGCGCACGCCCCCAACTGCTGGTTCAACTGCTCGGCCTGCTGCCGATCCCGTCCGCCCAGGCGCAGGGCAACCCTGGGTGCCAGCAACTGCGCTACCTGACGGCCGACGCTGCCATAGGCCCCAACCAGACCAATGAGCGCCCCACTCATGCCGCCACCTCGGTGACGGCATCGAAGGCTCGGGCCACGGCTTGCACCTGGGGCTGCTGCATGCAACTGAAGTGATCCCCAGGCACATCCACCACCCGTAGCTCACCCAGGCACAAGGCCTGCCAGTAGGCGCTCATGTCGCGGTGCATGCCGGGCAGCACCTGCACCTCGCCGCTCTGGCGAATGAACAGCATGTCGCCCTGATACGGCGTGGCCTCATGCAGGGCCACCGCCGCCAGGCTGTGACGCAGCACCTGCAATTGCTCCTGCAGCCAGTCCAGGTCACTCAACTGCGAACCGGCGTGGCGCATGGCCTCGGCAATGGCCTGCAGGCGCTGCTCGGGGGTCTTCTCTGCCAGACGCCGCAGGCAGGCCAGGGCCGAGGTGCATTGGCCATCGTCGCTCAACGCCAGCAGCGAACCCTGGGGCACCCGCCCCGGGGTCTGGGCCAGGACCCGGGCGATGCTGCGCTCCATGGCCTGCTCGTCCTCGGGATACCCCAGCACCAGCGGATCGGCCTGCATCACCCGGGCGAACACGTACTCGGCCAAGAGGTCATCCTCGATCATGAACGGCACCCGGTAGCTGCTGATCACGCTCAGTTGCAGCACCTCGATGGAGCGCGCCGCCAGGCACGCCGCCAATTCGGTGGCCAGCAACCCGCCCAGGCAGTAACCGACGATGCTCACCTGGCGCCGGCCTTCGGCCTGCAGGGTGTCGGCATAACGTTCGGCCAGCCGGCGAATCGCCGTGGCCGGCTCCAGCGCCAGATACCCCGGCACGTCGTTGAGCACCAGCCCTTCCAGGGGTGCGTCTTCCCCCAGGGCAGCGAACAGCGCGCGATACGGCGCCAGGGTGCCGCTGCCGTCGTGGACGAAGATCCGCGTCGGACCCTGGGCCTTGTCGCTGATGCGCACCAGGGGCGAATCGCTGTCCACCCCCTGCCCGCGCAGGTAGTCGGCCAGGGCCGCCACGGTGGGCTGGTTGATCAACTGCCGCAGCAGGTCGCTCCAGGGCAACTGCCGGGCCTGGGGCAAGGCTTCGCGCAGGCGGCCCACCACTTGTGCCACCAGCAGCGAGTCGCCACCGAGCTCGAAGAAGCCCTGCTCGCGGCCTACCGCCGGCACCCGCAACAGGGTCTGCCAGACCTCGGCGATGCTGCGTTCCAGATCGTCCACAGGCGCCGCGCCGCTGTTGACCTGTTGCTCGGGCCCGGCCACACCGATCCGAGCCAGGGCCTGGCGGTCGACCTTGCCATTGGCGGTCAGGGGCATCTCATCGAGGATCTGCCAGTCCGCCGGGATCATGTAGTCCGGCAGACGCTGGGCCAGATGGGCACGCAGTTGCTCGGGCTCCAGGGTCTGGCGCTCGCTCTTGAAGCGGGTGATGAACAGGTGCTGACCGATCTGCGACATGGCGTCATCGGCCTTGGGCAGGCACAGCGGGGTTTCGCCCCCGGCCTCCAGCAGCAACTGCTGCCACTGCTCGCGACGGATGAAGGTGGTGTCCAGTTCCGCACGGAAATCCTCGAACGCGGTCAAGCCTTCCTTGAACTCCATGGAGGCCATGATCTGGTAAGTGTCGCGGGTGGCCTCGATGAAGATCAGCCAGCCCCCCGGGGCCAGCATCTCCCGCAGCCGCGCCAGCACCCGGCTGGCATGCCGCGAGTTGTGCAGCACGTTGGCGCAGAGAATCACGTCCAGGGAGTTGGCGGCCACGCCCTGGGCCCAGTGGTCCTGGTTGAGGTCGAACAGCCCGTAGCTGACCCAGGGATAGGCGGCGAAATGTTCCCGAGCCTCGTTGAGGAAGAACTGCGACAGGTCGGTGAACTGGTAGTCCACCGGCAGGCCGTCCAGCGCCGGGATCAAATCGGCGCTGGTGCCGCCGACCCCGGCGCCGATTTCCAGCAGGCGCAGGCGCTGACCGGCGGGACGCTGGCGGATGATCTCCTGCACCGCAGCGCACACCGCCTGGTTCAGGTACTGGCTGATCAGGTTCTTGCGGTAGGCGCCCTCGGCGGTATCGGTACGGCCCTCGGGGAACAGCAGATGCAGCGGGTCCAGCTGGTCGCTCATCAGCGCCGGCAGTTGCTCCTGGCTCTCGCGCAGATAGCGCAGGACCTCGGCGCCCCAGCCCACGGAAGGCTCCAGGGCATCGATGCGCTGCCACAGCTGGCGGTATTCCTCGCGCTGTACCCGCAGGTCCGAATAGCCACCGGCCTGCCGGTCATGCTGCACCAGCCCTTCTTTGGCCAGGGCCTGCAACCAGCGCCGGATCAAGCGCTGGTTGCGCGGCGCGACTTCGCTCAAGGCCAACACCTCTTCCAGGGAGTGACGCTGCCCCGCCTGCTGGAACAGCCCGGGACGCTGCAGGGCCAGGCCCATGGACAGCAGCGCGGCGCGCTCGACACAGGCCGACATCTCGCTGACCAGGGCATCGCTCAGATCGCCGCGCACGGCCTGGGCCGCCGCCTGGGTGCGCGCCTCCAACTGCGCAGGCCAGGCCAGCGGCATGTCCCGCAGACTGGCCCGCAGGCAGGCCTGCAGACGCCGTTCGAAGGCCCCTTCGCCAGCGGCCACCACCACCGCGGACTCCACCTGGGGATGGCTGAGCAGTGCACTCTCCACCTCCGCCAGCTCGATGCGATGACCGCGGACCTTGACCTGGAAATCCTCGCGGCCGAGGAACTCGATCAGGCCATCTTCCAGGTAGCGGCCCAGGTCGCCGGTGCGGTACAGGCGTTCGCCGCTGCGGGGGTGATCGACGAAACGCTCGGCGGTTTTCTCGGCATCCCCCAGGTAACCCAGGGCCAGGCCGCTACCGGCGATGTACAGCTCGCCGACCACGCCTTGGGGACGGTCCCGGCCCTGCTCGTCGAGGACCATGAAACGCTGGTTGGCCAGGGGAGCGCCGTAGGGAATGCTGCGCCATTGGCGGTCGACCTGTCCGATCGGGTAGTAGATCGACCAGATGGCCGCTTCCGTGGCCCCTCCGAGGCTGATCAGTCGCAACTGCGGCAACAACTGCGCAGCCTCCGCCGCCAGGTTCAGGGGAATCCAGTCCCCCGACAGCAGCGCCAGGCGCAAGGCTCCGGGGGCCATGGACGGCACCGCCTGCAGGTAGTGGGTGAGCATCTGCAATTGCGCCGGCACCGAGTTCCACAGGGTCACCCCCTGCTCCCGGGCGCACGCCGCCCAATGCGAAGGATCGGCGCGGCGTTGCGGGTCCGGCAGCACCAGGGCACCGCCTACTGCCAGCAGGCCGAAGATGTCGTACACCGACAGGTCGAAGCCCAGGCTGGCCAGGGCCAGGACCCGATCCTCGGCGCCGATGGCAAAGCGCTGGTTGATGTCGACGATGGTATTGAGCGCCGCCTGATGGCTGATCATCACGCCCTTGGGCACCCCGGTGGAGCCGGAGGTGTAGATCACGTAGGCCAGTTGCTGCGGATCGATGTCCAGCACCGGCAACCGAGCTTGCGCCGCCAGTGGGCTCTGATCCACCTGGATCACCTGGGTCACCCGCGCCGGCCAGCACAGTTCATCGCTCAACCAGGACTGACTGAGCACCCGGCCGACCTCGGCGTTATCCAGGATCAACTGGCGCCGGGCCTCGGGCTGGTTGGTGTCCAGGGGCAGGTAGGCCGCCCCCGCCCGCAGAATGCCCAGCACCGCGATCACCTGTTCCAGGCCCTTGTCCATGCACACCGCGACCCGCTCTCCCGGCTGGCAGCCGGCCTTCAGCAGGGCCTCGGCCACGGCCTCGGCGCGTCCGGCCAGTTCGCCGTAGCTCAGTTGCCCGGCGCCCTGGATCAAAGCCACACGCTGGGGCGCGGCGGCCGCCTGACGCCAGAACGGCTCATGCAGCCCTCCGGCGGGCAACGGCGCCGCT
Organism: Pseudomonas protegens; assembly: GCF_003732485.1. Taxonomy (GTDB): domain Bacteria; phylum Pseudomonadota; class Gammaproteobacteria; order Pseudomonadales; family Pseudomonadaceae; genus Aquipseudomonas; species Aquipseudomonas protegens_B. The sequence continues at coordinate 65,689 of NZ_MOAK01000015.1, read as the reverse complement.
GTCTGGTTCACCAGCTCGCGTTGCAGGCGCTGGGCCGCCGGCAATTCCAGGCAATCGTCCAGGGTCCAGGCCGAGGGTTCCCGGGCCAGGCGCTTGAGCAGCCGTTCGAAGGTATCGAACAGGTCGTCGAGCAGCGCCTCGCTGAACACCCCCTCGCGAATGTCCCAGTTGATCGCCAGACCGCTGTCCCGTTCGCTGACCTGGCAATCGATCAGCACCTGGGGCGTCTGACTGATACCGAACACCAGCTCGGCTCCCGGCATGAAGGCCCCGCCGCCGCTTTCGCCGCCAGCGCCCAGGGTGCTGGTGAAGGCGTACGGCATCAGCGCTGCTTCCTGGCCCTTGCGCCGCGCCAGTTCGCGCAGCACTTCGATGCCCGAGCACAGGCGATGGTCCATGTCCTGCCACAGCCGCTCCTGCAACTGCTGGCTGCGCTGGCCGAAACTGCCCCCTTGCAGGGTCTGCACTTCCAACAGTTCCACCGAGCTGAAATCCCCCACCAGACGATCCACCTGGGGGTGCAGCGACAAGCGATTGAGCAGGGTCAGGCTCAGGCAGAAGTGCCCGCGACGGCTCCAGCGGCCCAGGGTTTCGGCATAGGCCGACAGGATCGCCGCCGACACGCCGACCCCGGCGGCGGCCGCATTCAGGCGCAGGGCGTTGCAGTCCCGCGCTTCCAGGCTCATGGCCCGGCGCTGGAAGCGTGGCCCGGTGGGTGCCCCCAGCAACGGCAGCTCCGGTGCCCCCGGCAGGCTGTCGACCCGCGCCCACCAATAGTCACGGTCGCGCTGGTAGCGCGGTTGCTCGCGCAGGCGCCGCTCGCCCAGCACGTAGTCGCGGAAGCTGATCTGCGCCGGTGCCGGCAGGGCCTCGCCACGGTACAGCTGCTGCAGCTCGGCCAGCAGCATGCGCACGCTCTGGTAGTCGCACACCAGCAGGTCCACCGACAGGTGCAGCCGCGAGGTGTCGCGGCCCTGGCTCACGCACAATTCGATCAAGGGCCATTGCTGGGGCGTGGCGCGGCGCAGTTCCATGCGCTCGCGCAGGGCCTGCAAGGCATTGCCGTCGTCCTGGCTCAGGTCGTGGCGGGCGATGGCGTAATGGGGCACCTGAGGCAGGATGCGCTGGTAGCCCTCCTCCAGCACCACCGCGCGGAGCATCTCGTGGCGGGCGATCAGCTGGTTCCAGGCCTGTTCCAGGCGCTGCGGGTCGAGGTCCTGCTGGGCAAACTCCAGATACCCGTGACAGGCCACGCCGCCAAAACTGAACGCCGTGGTGCGGCCCAGCAGATAGGCCGCCTGCACATCGGTCAGCGGGAAGGGTTCTTCCCGGGCCGGCAGATCGGCCTCCAGGGTCGGCATCTGCGCCGCCTGCAGCTGTTGCAGCAGCGCGTCCTTGTGTTGCCGAAGTTGCTGCAGGCGCGCTTCGTCCATGACCCCGGCCGGGGCCCGATAGCGCAGGCGACCCTGTTCTTCCCAGAGCTCCACACCCAGTTGTTGCAGATCCTGTTGCAGTTGCTGCAGCGTCATAACACGCCCTCCACCATTGCGTTCTGATTGACGGGCCGCTGTTCCCGGCGCGAGGCGAGCAACTGCCCCTGCAGGGCCACGGTGGCCGCGTTGAAAAAGTCCTTGAGCGACAGTTCCAGCTGGAACTGCCGAGCGATGCGTTCGATCAAGCGGGCGGCCAGCAGGCTGTTGCCACCCAGGGCGAAAAAGCCCTGGTGCCGGCCCACCTGTGGCACCTCCAGCAACTCCTGCCAAAGGGCGGCTACGGCCTCTTCCCACTCCCCTTGAGGAGGCTCGGCGCTGTGCGGCGCGATGCCGCGCCGCTGCTCCTGCAGCAGCCACAGCAAGGCCGCACGATCGACCTTGCCGTTGCCGCTCAGCGGCAGCTCGGCCAGGGTCAGCCAGCTGTCCGGGAGCATGTGTTCGGGCA
>NZ_MOAK01000015.1:21092-63734 GCF_003732485.1 Pseudomonas protegens | reverse complement strand
TTGCCCCAGCCACTGCCGCAGGGCCTGGGTCGGCGGCAGCGGCTCGTTGGCCACCAGCACCGCCGCCAGCTGCGGCTCGCTGCCGGGCAGCACCAGGCTCAGGGCACGGCTGATGGCCGGGTGGCGTTCCAGGGCCAGGTCGATTTCCGCCAGCTCGATGCGAAAGCCGCGGACCTTGACCTGATGGTCCAGGCGCCCGAGGAACTCCAGGGTGCCGTCGGCCCAGTAGCGCCCCTGGTCGCCGGTGCGGTACCAGCGCCCGCCGTCATGCTCGACAAAGCGCTGGGCACTCAGGCTAGGCAGGCCGCGATAGCCCGCGGCAACCCCGGCGCCGCCGATCCACAGCTCGCCGGGCACCCAGTCCGGGCAATCCCGGCCCTGGCTGTCCACCACCCGGAAGCACTGGTTATCCAGGGGCCGGCCATAGGGGATCGAACGCCAGTGCCCGGGCACCGCGTCCACGTCCTGGCAGTTCGACCAGATCGCCGCCTCGGTGGCGCCGCCCAGGGCTACGAACTGCAGGTCACGCCCCGCCGCCTCTCGCAAACGGCGTGGCAGGTCGAGGCCGACCCAGTCCCCGGAAACCATGGCCAGGCGCAACGACGCCAGACCGCCAGCGTCCCGTACCTGCAAGGTCAGCATGTCCAGCAGCGCCGGCACCGAGTTCCACAGAGTGACCCGCTGTTCGCGGATCTGGCGCAGCCATTCCTGAGGCTCCTTGCGCAAAGCGTCGGCCGGCAGTACCAGGGCGCCACCGACACTCAAGAGGCCGAACAGGTCGTACACCGACAGGTCGAAATCCAGGGCCGAGACACCCAGCATCCGATCCTCGGCGCTGACCCGATAACGCCGGTTGAGCGCCTCGATGGTGTTCATCGCCGCCTGGTGCGACAGCTCCACCCCCTTGGGTTCACCGGTGGTGCCAGAGGTGAAGATCACATACGCCAGGGCATCCGCCGCAAGCGGCAAAGGCTGCACCAGGGCGGCTGCCGGGCGCGCCTGGGCCAGGGTCACCACCCGCAGTGCGGCGAGCCAGATGCCGCCGTCGCGGTGAGCCGTGTCGGTGAGTACCACACGGACCCCGGCACGCTGATAGATCATGTCGCGTCGGGCCGGCGGCTGCTCGATGCCCACCGGCACGTAGACCGCGCCGGCCGCGAGAATCCCCAGCACCGCGATCACTTGTTCGCGGCCCTTGGGCAGGGTGATCGCCACCGCCTCGCCGGGCTGCACGCCCCACTCCACCAGGGCGCCCGCCAGTTGCAGGGCTTGCCGGGCCAGCTCGGCATAACTCAGCTGGCCCTGGTCACAGATCAGCGCCAGCCGCTCGGGATGGGCCTCGGCCTGCCGGAAGAAACCCTGGTGCAACAGCCGGGCCGGGGTCGCGTGCCGGCAGTCGTTGACCGCGCTGCGCACCCGCTCCTGGTCGGCCGGCAGGGGCAACGGCGCCACCTGTTGCCAGTCATGCTCGCAAAGCCACAGCAGCAGATTGCGATAGGCCTCGAACATCTGCTCCAGCAGGCCCTCGGGGAACAGCCCCTGCACCGCATCCCAGTTCAGCAGCAGACCGTCGGCCATGGGGTAGCTCTGGTGATCCAGCCACACCTGGGGCGTCTGCGACAACGCCCAGCCGGGCTCGCCCAGTTGCTGGCGGCAAGTGTCATCGACAAAGGCCGGGCCCAGGTTGCAGGCAAACACCACCGGCGCCCCCTGACCGCCGCCCTGACGCAGGCGCGCACGCTCGCGCAGCACCTCGACCCCGGGCCAGGCGCTGTGGGCGATATCCCGGTGCAACTGAGCCTGCAGTGCCAGGGCCTGCCGGCAGAAATCCAGGGGCTGGCGCTGATCCACTTCCAGCAACACCAGATTGGAGAAGTCCGCCAGCAGGTGGGGCACGCAAGGGTGCAATTCCTGACGGTTGAACAGCGGCACGTTGAGCAGGAAATGCTGACTGGCGCTCCAGCGCCCCAGCACCTGGGCATAGGCGCAGGCCAGCACGCTGGCCAGGGTCAGGCCGTGCTGCCGGCCCTTGTGTTCCAGGACCTGCAACTGGGCTTTATCCAGGCGCATGGCCAGACGCCGGAAGCGTGGCGTACCCAGTTGCTGCGGCTCCCGGGCCAGGGGCAATTGCGGGCCGTCGGGCAAGTCCTCCAGGCGGGGCAGCCAGTAGTCCCGGGCCGCCGCCAGTTGCGGTGCCCGGGCCGCCTGTTCGGCCTTCAGGTAGTGGGCAAAGTCCCACTCCAGGGCCGGCAGTTGCTGTTCGAGACCGGCATGGATCAGGGCCAGATCCCGCAGCAGGATGCCGATGCTCAGGACATCCGCCACCAGCAGGTCGATGTTCAGGTGCAGACGGCTACGGCCTTCGGGCAGCAGGCTCAGTTGCACATCGAAGACCTCCCCGCTGCTGACCTTCAGGCAGCGGTGCGACAGGCGTTGACGAATCTGCTCCAGGGTCTGGGCCACGACCACGCTGGAGGCCTGGCGCAGATCGTGGACGCTGAGCCCGGGCCAGGGGCTCTGCGGCAGGATGCGCTGGCAGGTGTCGTTGACAAAGCAGGCCCGCAGCATCGGATGACGCTGGCACAGGCGGCGCACCGCCTGCTCCAGGCGCTGGGGTTCCAGGTCCTGGCCATCCAGTTCCTGATACAGGTGGCAACCCACGCCCCCCAGGGGCATGCCCGGATCGCGACCGAACCAGTAGGCCTGTTGCAGGGAGGTCAGTGGAAAATCAGCGTTGTCACTGGCGTCGGCTACCGCCTGCAGGCACGGCGCCGCAAGGCCGCGACGGGCCTCGATCAGCGCCCACCAGGCGTCCAGGGTCGGCTGTTGGATAAGCTCGGCAAAACTCAGGGTCACGCCCTCGGCGGCCAGCAACGCCGGCAGGCGCATGATGCTCACCGAATCGAGGCCCTGCTCGATCAGCGAAGCATCCGCCTCAAGGTCCTCGGGCTCGTAGTTGAGCAGCCGCGCAATGCCTGCGCAGAGTCTTTGGGGTGAATGACTCAGGCCGGCGTGCGCTGGATGAGCGCGTGCCAGTGCTGGGTTATCAGTCATGGTGGACGGTCCTATGGGGTACGGAAAGGGTAGGTCGCAAGCGCCAGCGATTGATCGCCTCGCGCTCGTGGAACAGTTCGCGATAACGGCCGGCAGCCGCCATCAGTTGGGCATGGGTGCCGCGCTGGGCCAGGCGGCCCTGGTCCAGCAGGAGGATCTGCCCGGCATGGGGGGCCAGGGTCGGCTTGTGGGTCACCAGCAGCACCGTGTGCTTGCGCGCCAGTTGCAGCAGGCTGCGGTTGACCCGCGCCTCGCTGATGGCGTCCAGGGCGGCGGTGGGTTCATCCAGCAGGATCAGCGTGGCGTCCTTGAGCATGACCCGGGCCAGGGCCAGGCACTGGCGTTCGCCGCCGGAGAGGCTGACACCGCCCTCGCCCACCCGGGTCTGCCAGCCCTGGGGCAGGCGCTGGGCCAGGCGGTCGAGGCCGGTGGCGTGGGCCGCGGCCATCAGTTGCGCCTCACTGGCCTCGGGGCGTCCCAGGCGCAGGTTGTCCAGCAGGCTGGCGGCCAGCGGCGGACAGTCCTGGAACATCAGGGCAATGTCCTGGTCGCGCTGCCGGGCCGAGAGCTGGCGCAGGTCCACGCTCCCCAGCAGGATCGCGCCGCTGCTGACGTCGCAAAAGCGCGCCAGCAAGCGCAGCAGGCTCGACTTGCCGGAGCCCGAGGCCCCCACCAGCAGGTTCAGGGAGCCCGGCTCCAGCTCGAAGCTGATGTCCTGCAGGATCGCTCGGCCCTGGCGAACCAGCCCCAGCTCCCGCACCTCGATCCGTTGCCCCTCCGGCACCTGGGGCACGGCCGGCTCCGGCAGGGGCGCCAGGCTCAGCAACTGACACAGGCTGTCCACGCCGTGGCGGGTCTGGCGCAAGGTGGTACCCAGGTTGACCAGGGCCCCCATGGGCTCCACCAGGCAGGTGGCGAGCACCGCCAGGGCCAGGTATTGCACGGCCCCGAGGCTGCCGCCGAGCACCCCATAGAGCCCGCACAGCAACACGGCGGTGTAGCCGGCCTGGAGCACCACCACCAGCCCCAGGGCCGCCGGAAAGGTGCGCCAATGGGCCCGGCGCTGGGCCTGACGCTGTTGCTGCAAGGCCTCGCCCAGCAGGCTGAAGCCTTCAGCGTTGCGCCCGCTGGAGCGCAGCAGCGGCTGCTGACGCAGAAACTCCAGGACCCGCGCCGCCGCTTCGCCGGCCGCCTCTTCGCTGAGGCGCTCGGCCTGCCCGCCCCAACGCACGCCCCAGTGATAGAACAACAGCAGCAACGGCACACTGGCCAGGGCGGCCAGGGCCATGGCGCGGTCGTAGAAAAACAGCGCCAGCAACAACGCCAGGGGCGTCAGCAAGGCATTGGCCATGGGCTGCAACAGGTGCGCCGGGGCACTCATGATCTGCGCCACGGTGTGGGTCACCAGGCGATTGAGCTCGGCGCCGCGACGCTCGACGAACCACTCCAGGGGCAGGCGCGCCAACTGCTGGCCGATGCGCAGATTCAACGACTGCGCTGCCGCCGCCCCGGCCCTGTAGCCGGCCAGCTGGGCATGGCGGCGCAACCACAGGCACAGCCCGGCGAACCCGGCAAAGGCCCCGGCCCAGAGCCAGGGCGCCTTGCCCGACGCGGCGTCGAAGACACAGGCAAACGCCATGGGCAGCAAGGCCAGCGCCAGGCCCTGGGCCAGGGCACTGGCCGCCATGGCCAGCAGCGCCCGGCGCAGCAGGCCGGCTTCCTTGGGCTGCAAGCTGCGTAACAGGGCAGCGATCATGACAGGGCCCTCATCAACGGGGCCGCGCCAAACTGCTCCACCGCCCACAGTCCGGCATACACCCCCTGCTGATCCAGCAAGGCCTGGTGCCGACCGCACTCCAGCAATTGCCCGCCCTGGAGCACGGCGATCTGATCGGCGTCCTGAATGCTGCTCAAGCGATGGGCGATCACCAGCACCGTGCGCCCTGCCGCCAACCGCGACAGGGCCTGCTGGATCGCCGCTTCGGATTGCGGATCGCTGGCCGCGGTGGCCTCGTCGAGCACCAGGATCGGCGCCTGGCTGAGCATGGCCCGGGCGATGCCCAGACGCTGGACCTCGCCGCCGGACAACTGCACGCCGGTCCCCAGCAAGGTGTGATAACCCTCGGGCAAGGCGCTGATGCGCTCATGGATCTGCGCGGCTCTGGCCGCCTCCTCGACCTCGGCGAGGCTGGCCTCGGGGCGCCCCAGACGCAGGTTGTCGAGGACGCTGGCGCGCAGCAGACGCACCTCTTGAAAGACAAAGGCCACCTGGCGATACAGGGTCGCGCTGTCCATGTCCCGCAGGTCGACCCCGCCGATGCGGATCGCCCCGGCGCTGACATCGGCAAAGCGCGCAAGCAAGGTGGCCAGGGTGGATTTGCCGGCCCCGGAATCCCCCACCAGGGCGGTCAGGGTGCCCGGTTGCAGGCGCAGATCGATGTCCCGCAGCACCTGGGTGCCGTCGGGGTAGCTGAAGTCCACGGCATCGAAGGTCACCAGGGCGCCTTCGGGTTCTCGGGAGAACGCCGGCTGCGCCAGCACCGGAGTGCTCAGCACCGCGCTGATGCGCCGCGCCGCCGCCCGGCCCTGGACCAGGGAATCGGCGCCATGCCCCAGGGCCGCCACCGGCGCCGCCAGGGCCGGACCCAGCAAGGCAAACGCCAGCAACTGCACAGGCTGCAACCAGCCGCCGGCAATCAGCGGCACCCCGCCCACCAGCACCAGAGCCAGCACCAGCAAGGGCGAGAGCAGCACTTCGACACTGGCGCCCAGGCCGGCCCAGCGCTCGACCCACTGGGAGAAGAAACGGCCGAAATCCTCTACGGCCTTGAAGAAGTCGTCCTGTACCCGCTCCACCCGGCCAAAGGATTTGACCATGGCGATGCTCTGCACAAAGTTCAGGGTCGCCGTCGACAGCGCGCCCATGGCCCCGCCCAGGCGCTGGCGCTCGGCGTGGTAAGCCGGGGTACGCATCACCCGCAGGCGCCACAGCGCAACCAGCGGTGGCGCCAGCACCACCAGGGTCATGGGCAGGCTCACCGTCAGCAGGTAGATCAGGCTGGCCAAGGGCACCACCAGGGCCGCCACCAGATTGTTGGGCAGGTGCGCCACCAATTGATGCAGGGCGCCGACATCCTCCAGCAACACCCGCTCGGCGCTTTGCCGATGGTCACCCAACCAGGCCAGGGGCACCCGCGCCAGATGGGCGGCGATGCGCTGGCGCAGATGGCGCTGCAGGTCACTGTCGGCCAGATGGGTAATCTGCAACCCCGCCGCCAGCCCCAACAAACGCAGGAGCAAGGCCCCGCCCCCGGCCAGCAGCCAGAAGCCCGCGCGGTCCACGTCCAGCTCGCCCGCCAGCAGCAGCGGCGCCAGTTCGGCCACGGCAATCAGCGGTAGCAGGCCCACCAGCGCCGCCAGCACCTGCAGCAGCATCGCCGCCAGCAGACGCCCGCGCACCGGTTGCAACAGTTCAGTCAATCCTGGTTGTTCAGCCACGGGCATCACTTCCCACCTGAGCTTCGGCGTCAGCACCGAAGTACAAGGCCTGGATCGCCTCACGCAGGTGTTTGCGGCTGACCTTGCCGACCCCGGTCTGGGGAAAGGCCGGGATGAATTCGAAGCGATCCGGCAGCTTGAACGCCGCCAGGCCCTGAGCCCGCAGATGGCGCAACAGTTCCGGAGCCCGGGGCGCCTGGCCACGGGGAATGACGAAGGCGCAGGTGCGCTCGCCGAGGAAGGCGTCGGGCATCGCCACCAGGGCGATGTCGGCCACCGCCGGATGGCTCAGCAGCAAGTTCTCCACTTCTTCGGCGGCGATCTTTTCGCCACCGCGGTTGATCAGGTCCTTGTCCCGCCCTTCCACCATCAGGTAGCCGTCGGCGGTGAGCTGCACCCGGTCACCGGTACGATAGAAACCGTCGGCGGTGAAGGCCTGGGCATTGTGCTCGGGATAGCGGTAATAGCCGCGGATGGTGTAGGGGCCACGGGTCAGCAACTGGCCCACCTGCCCCACCGGGACGGGCTGGTCCTGCTCGTCCACCACGCGGATTTCGTCCCCCGGCGACAGGGGCCGGCCCTGGGTGTGCAGCACCCGCTGGGGCGGGTCTTGCGGGTCGGTGTAACAGATCAGCCCTTCGGCCATGCCGAACACTTGCTGCAGGCGGCAACCGAGCACCGGCTCGATGCGTCGCGCCGCCTCGAAGCTGAGCTTGGCCCCGCCCACCTGCAACAGCTGCAACGACGGCAAACCGCGTCCGCGAGCCTGGGCCGCCTCCATCCACACCAGGGCCAGGGGCGGCACCAGGGCAGTGTGGGTCACGGCTTCGTGCTCGATCAGTTCGAAACAGACTTCCGGGCTCGGCGAGTGGCCGAGCACCACGCGCCCGCCGACCGACAAGGTGCCCATGAACCCCGGGCAGCACATGGGGAAGTTGTGGGCCATAGGCAGCACCGCCAGGTACACGCTGGCACTGGACAAGCCGCAGCGCTCGACACTGGCCCGCAGGTTGTAGAGGTATTCGTTGTGCCGACGCGGGATCAGCTTGGGAATCCCGGTGGAGCCACCGGACAACTGGAAGCAAGCCACAGCATCGGCACTCGGCGCCGGGAAAGCCGGCGACGGGGCCGGGTCATACAGGCCATCGAGGGCGGTGAATTCCTCGGCCTCGCCGGCCACTATCACCCACTCCAGGTGTGGATTGCCGGCCTTGAGATCCCGGGCCATGGCCCGGTAATCGAAGCTGGCGTCACGGTCGGCGCACAGGTAGGCCCGAGCCTGGGCGAACGCGCAGAAGCGACCGATCTCCAGATGCCGGTGAGCCGGCAAGGCGAAGATCGGCCGCACGCCGAGGCGGTACAGGGCAAAGCAGGTTTCGACGAAGGCGCTGCAATTGGGCAGTTGCAGGACCACGTTGTCGCCGGCACGCAATCCCAGACGGTACAGGCCGGCGGCCAGTTGATCGACCCGCAGGTCCAACTGCCGATAGCTCAGGCGTTGTTCGCCATCGGTCAGCGCCTCGCGCTCGGCGAAGGCCTGGGCAGCCACCCGCAGCAGGTCGCCAAAGGTTTCATCGCGCCAGTAGCCGGCCTGGCGATAGTGCTGGGCAAACGCCTCGGGCCAAGAGGGGCAATCCTGCAGATCATCGAAAGTGGACATGCTGTCTCCTGAGTTTTTTGACGCAAAAAGCGGCCCCGGACCTGAGGTGCCAGGCCCTTGGAATGAACGGGAAAACGCCGTCAGCGCTAAAGGAAATGAAGGTCCACAGGCGCTCCTGCGGGGCTGTTGCGTGGGGTGTCGTCCATGAAGGGCTGCCGTGCCTGCAAATGAGAGTGATTATTAACCGGCAATTTCCAGGGCCCGGCAATCGGCAGGACATTCGTTTGCGCGGCTTTTTCTTTTGATTGCGCGGCGAGCCCCCGGCAGGCCCCGACAGGACGGGGCCAGGAAGCTAAAGGATAATCATTCTTAATTACAGAAGCGGATTTTCCTGCTAGCTTATGGCCTCTTTTCGGGTCCACAGGGAGTTCGCCATGCTCAGCCCCCACGCTGCGCCGCAGCCTGTCCAAAGGGATTTCACCCTGCAGTTTCCCAATCCGCAGCACGCCGACACGGCGGCTGTGGTGCCGGAAATCACCTTGTCCACCGGGACTGTGCTGATGGACAGCCAGATGTGGATGCAAGAGCCGCTCTGGCAAGGTTTGAAAATCATCCTGGTGCTCAGCGGCCAGCTCAATTGCCGGGTCGAGGGCCAACCGGAAGTGGAAATTCGCGGCCCGACCCTGTGCGCCGTGGCCAACCAGGGCGAGCACTGCGGCGACCACTTGTTCGCCAGTGGCGTACCGGTGCGCTACACCACGGTGCAGCTGGACTTCCCGTCGATCCGCAATGCCGGCCTGGAACCCGAGCGCCTGCTGGACCCGCTTGGCGGCGGGCCGATGCTGTTCTGCCAGCCGGCCAGCAAGCCACTGCTGGCCCTGGCCCAGCAGATCTTCACCTGCCCGCTACAGGGCCCGACCCGCTCCTTCTACCTGGGCGGCAAGGCCCTGGAGCTCACCGCCCTGGGGGTCGAGGGCATCCTCGCCCATGCCGAGTCCCGACCGCTGCAGGACAGCCTGTGCAGCTCGGCGGACATCGAACGCATCCATGCCGCAAGGGACCTGCTGCTCAACTCATTGCAGGCTTCGCCGTCGCTGTCCGAGCTGTCGCGTCAGGTGGGCCTGAACCCGCGCAAGCTCACCGCCGGCTTTCGCCAGGTGTTCGGCACCAGCGTCTATGCCTACCTGCAGGAACAGCGCCTGGGCGAGGCTTACCGCTTGCTGGCCAGCGGCGAGACCAATGTCTCCAGCGCGGCCTATCGGGTCGGCTACAGCCCGGCGCATTTCTCCACCGCCTTTCGCAAGCGCTTCGGGGTTTCGCCCAAGTCCTTGCGCTGAGTCTGGCGGACGCTGAGTTCTGCGTTAGCTCAATTGGCGCCCCCATCGCACTGCGCATGCGCCGAGTTTCTACGGGCGCTGAGTTTCTACCTGCGCTGAATGTCTGCGTCCGCCGCACCTTGCGCCTGCCAACCCGGACGCCCTTGTCCTGCAGTACCGCAAACGAAAGAAATGGTCGCGCCAGCCAAAGTTTTAGGCCGCAGCCCATGCTCACAAATGAGATACGTTTGCATTCTCATTTAATCCCCATCACGGAGTGAAGCATGGGCACCAGCGTTGCGCACCGAAACACCTCAGGTTGGCCAGTCGATTCTGCGGTTCCTCGCCCGCCCCTGCGCCGCAGTCCGCTGGCGTGCCTGATCCACGGCCTGGCCCTGGGCCTGTCGTTGACCCAGGCAGGTAGCGCGCTGGCCGCGGACGCCGAGCGCGAGCCGCAACAGCCGCTGACCCTGGACACCAGCGTGATCAGCGCCACCCAGGTCGACTCCCCTACTGGCCAGCAAAGCGGCTACGTGGCCAAGCGCAGCCTCAGTGGCACCAAGACCGATGCTTCGCTGAGTGAAATTCCCCAGTCGATTTCCGTGGTCACCCGCGACCAGATGGATGCCCAGCAGGTGCAGTCGGTGAACGAGGCGCTGCGCTACACCGCCGGGGTCCAGGCCAATACCACCGCCGCCAGCCAGCGTTTCGACACGATCTCGATCCGCGGTTTCGACGTCACCACCGGCATGCTCCGCGATGGCCTCAAGGGCAATACCGCCCAGGCCTGGCCCAAGGTCGAAGCCTATGGCCTGGAGCGCATCGATGTGCTCAAGGGCCCGGCCTCGGTGCTGTTCGGCCAGAACTCCCCGGGGGGCGTGGTCAACCAGATCAGCAAGCGCCCGCTGGACAAACCCTTCCATGAAGTGCAGATCCAGGGCGGCAGCTTCGACCGGGCCCAGGGCCAGTTCGACTTCAGCGGCCCCCTGGACGATGAGGGGCAGTTCCTCTACCGCCTGGTGGGCCTGGAGCGCGACAGCGGCACCCAGTTCGATCACATCAAGGACGACAAGCAGTACTTCGCGCCCTCCTTCACCTGGAAGCCCAACGACGACACCAGCCTGACCCTGCTGGCCGACTACACCCAGGACACGTTCGGCGCGCCGCGGGTGTTCCTGCCGGCCCGGGGCACCCTGCTTGGCAACCCCAATGGCAAGGTCAAGCACAACGTCTTCCTCGATGAACCGGGGCTGGACAACGACCGCACCCAGTACTCACTGGGCTACCTGCTGGAGCACCGTCTGAACGATGTCTGGAGTCTCAACTCCAGCGCCCGCTACGGCCACGTCAATCTGCTGACCAACACCGCTAGCGGCAGAGCCCTGGAGCCCGATCTGCGCACGTTGAAACGCGATGCCTACCGCTTTCGCATCGTCGGCGACACCTACTCCCTGGACAACAATGCCCAGGCCCGCTGGAACCTGGGCAGCACGCAAATGGTGTCGCTGCTGGGGGTCGACTACCGGCGCACCCGCGAGGACTACTACCTGCGTGGCGGCGCTGCCTCGTCCATCGACATCTACAACCCGGTGCATGGCGGCGTGTTCAACCCCACCACCCCCTTCACCAACACCGTGCAGCGCGCCGATCAGGTCGGGGTCTACGCCCAGCAGCAGTTCACCTTCGATGAGCATTGGGTGCTCACCGTCGGCGGGCGCCAGGACCGCTCCAGCGCCCGCACCGACAATCGCCTGGAACATAGCGGCAGCAAGCAGGACGACGAGAAGTTCACCTACCGCACCGGCCTGGTGTACCTGGCGGACAACGGCCTGGCGCCCTACATCAGCTACTCCACGTCCTTCGACCCGGTACTGGGCACCAACTTCTACGGCACGCCGTACAAGCCCACCAGCGCCAAGCAATCGGAAGTGGGGGTCAAGTACCAGCCGCCGGGCATCGACAGCTACATCACCCTGTCGCTGTTCGACCTGACCCAGGAAAACGTCCTGACCACCGACCCGGCCGAACGCCTGAACAAGATCCAGACCGGCGAGATCAACGTGCGCGGCATCGAGCTTGAAGGCAAGGCCAGCCTGGCCCGGGGCCTGGACCTGCTGGCGGCGCTGACCTACAACGACGCCGAGGTGAGCAAGAGCAACAACCCGCTGGAGAAGGGCAAACGCCCCACCGACACCCCGGAAAAAATGGCCTCGCTGTGGGCCGACTACACCTTGCCCGACGGACTCCTCAGCGGCCTGGGCTTTGGCGCCGGGGTGCGTTACATCGGCTCCACCGAGGCCGATGCCGCCAACACCCAGCGCGTGCCCTCCTACACCCTGCTGGACGCGGCGGTGCACTACGACTTCGACAAGCTGATCCCGGCAGCCAAGGGCCTGCGCCTGGCGGTGAACGCCACCAACCTCACCGACAAGCGCTACTACGAAGGCTGCTCGCTGACCAATTGCAGCGCCGGTTATGACCGCAGCGTCATCGCCAGCCTGCGCTACCGCTGGTAAGCCGCCGATGCTGCCCATGCGTGAAATCTGGCTCCGGCTGCATCGCTGGCTGGCCCTGTGCCTGGGGCTGCTCCTGGCGCTGCTGGGCCTCAGTGGTTCGTTGCTGGAGCTCAAGGGTCCGATCCTGCGCTGGGAGGTCGGTGCGCCGATGCTGCAACTGGCCCCCGGCGAGCACGGCACGCTGCTGGAACAGGACGCGTGGATCAGGGCCGCCTCCGACGCCTACCCGCAGTTGCACAAAGTCTTCGGCGCGGCGCCACCGCGCCAGGGCTTTCTCGAATCGGACAATGTGATCGTCTTCGGTGCCCTCAAGGAGCGTCCCGGCACCGGCATCGCCATGATCGATCCTTATAGCGGCGAACCCCGGGGCTTCTTCGTCTTCGAGGACCTGTGGCTGGCCAAGCTGGTAGCGCTGCACCGCAGCCTGCTGTTGCCGCAGGCCTGGGGTTCGACCCTGGTGCTGGTGTGCGGCCTGGTGCTGCTGGGCTCGCTGGGCAGCGGCCTGTACCTCTGGTGGCCGGGCCGCCGCAGCTGGTGGAAAGCCGCCAGCCTGCGTCGCGGCAGCCAGGGCAGCCGGCGCCTGCGTGAATGGCATAACGTCGCGGCGGCGTGGCTGTGCCTGCCGCTGATCCTGATCGCCGGCAGCGGCGCCTGGCTGGCGCGCCCCGAACTGTTCACCTGGCTGACGGCCACGCCGATGACCGTCAAGCCGCTGTTTTCCGCCGCCCACGGGCATTTGCTGCTGGGTACACCCGGCGCCTGGCTGGCTTTTCTCTGCGGTATTTCGTTACCCCTGCTGTACATCACCGGCCTGTTGTTGTGGTGGCGCAAGCGCGTCGCCCGCCGGGCCGTTCAATCGTTCAAGGAAACCTCCCATGACACACCGTGATTTCTTGCGCCGCGCCCAGCGCGGGCTCTTGCTCGGCCTGCTGCCCCTGGGCCTGCTATGGGCCGCCACGGCCAGCGCCGCGACCCTCACCGATCTGGCCGGACGCCAGGTCCTGGTACCGGAGAAGGTCGAGCACATCCTCCTGGGTGAAGGGCGGATGATCTATTCCCTGTCGCTGCTCGAAGGCCAGAATCCCTTCGCCCGCCTCGCCGGTTGGCAAGGGGACTTTCGCGGCCTCGACGTGCAGGGTTACGAGGCCTATCACAAGGTCTTCCCCCAGGCCGACAAGGTGCCGCTGGTGGGCGGCACCTCGGCCGAGACCTTCAGCGTCGAAAAGGCCCTGGCGGTGCACCCGGACCTGGCGATCATGGCCCTGAGCGGCGGCCACGGGCCCGGCCCGGACAGCGAAGCGGTGAAACAGCTGGAGGCCGCCGGGGTGGCGGTGATTTTCGTCGACTTCAGCGACCATCCCCTGAGCAATACCGTGCCCAGCATGCGCCTGCTGGGCCAGGCCCTGGGCCGTGAGCAGCGGGCCGAGGAATTCATTGCCTTCTATCAGCAGTCCCTGGCCAAGGTCACCCAGACCCTGGCCAAGGCCGGTACCGTCAAGCAGCCGAAGATCTTCATCGACATGCTCGCCGGGCTGCAGGACTGCTGCGGCTCCCCGGGCACCGGCAACTTCGGCGAGATGATCAAGCTGGCCGGCGGCCACAACATCGCCGACGGGCGCATACCCGGCCCCATTGGTGTGCTCAACGTGGAGTACATCCTCTCCAGCGACCCGGACGTTTACGTGGCCACCGGGGTGTTTGCCGCCGGCCAGGGCGGCGTGACCCTGGGTTATTCCGCCACCTTGCAACAGGCTCGGGACAGCCTGCGCCAGGCCGCCCAGCGCCCACCGCTGAACGAGCTGCGGGCCGTGCGCCAGGGCAATGTGCATGGCCTGTGGCACATCTTCTACGACTCGCCGGAGCACCTGATCGCGGTCCAGGCCCTGGCCAAGTGGCTGCACCCTGAACTGTTCAAGGACCTGGACCCGGACCAGACCCGCCGGGAGCTGTACCAGCGCTTCATGCCGATTCCCGCCAGCGGCGTGTTCGCCACGAGCCTGAAACCATGACCCAGGCTGCCACCGACGTGGCGGACAACCTTGCCGCCGGCCATTACCAGCGACGCCACGGGCGCCGAGTGCTGCTATTGGGCGGGCTGGCCCTGGCCCTGCTGCTGTCCCTGGCCCTGGACATCACCACCGGACCTTCCGGGATGAGCCTGTCGCGCCTGCTGCAGGTGCTCTGGGACCCGGGCTCGATGCCCCGGGTCGAAGCGGTGATCGTGTGGAACGTGCGCTTGCCCTACGCCCTGATGGCGGTGCTGGTGGGCGCCGCCCTGGCCCTGGCCGGGGCGGAGATGCAGACCGTGCTCGACAACCCCCTGGCCAGCCCCTTCACCCTCGGCGTGTCCGCTGCCGCAGCCTTTGGCGCCGCCCTGGCCATCGTCCTCGGACTGGGCCTTCCCGGGGTGCCGGCGCAGTACCTGATCTCGGCCAACGCCTTCCTCTTCGCCCTGGCCTCGGTGGCCTTGCTCTACCTGCTGGCACGCTGGCGTGGCTTCGGCGTGGAAAGCCTGGTGCTGTTCGGCATCGCCCTGGTGTTCGCCTTCAACGCCCTGGTGGCCCTGCTGCAGTTCGTCGCCACCCAGGACAGCCTGCAGCAACTGGTGTTCTGGACCCTCGGCAGCCTGGCCCGGGCCTCCTGGGAAAAGCTCGGAGTGCTGGCCGTGGCGCTGTTGCTGTGCCTGCCGTTTTCCCTGCGCCAGAGCTGGGCCCTGACCGCCCTGACCCTGGGCGAGGAACGGGCCCGCAGCTTCGGCATCGACGTCGGTCGCCTGCGCCTGCTGTCGCTGCTGCGCATCAGCCTGCTGTCGGCCCTGGCGGTGTCCTTTGTCGGCACCATCGGTTTTATCGGCCTGATCGCCCCGCACATCGCCCGGCTGCTGGTGGGCGAGGACCATCGGCTGTTCCTGCCGGCCAGCGTGCTCAGCGGCGGGCTGATCCTGTCCATGGCCTCCATCGCCAGCAAGGCCCTGATCCCCGGGGTGCTGGTGCCGGTGGGCATTGTCACGGCCCTGGTGGGCATTCCGTTTTTCATGGCCATCGTCATGCGCAACCGTCGAGGTGTCCTGTGAGCCTTAACGCCCCCTCCACGCCCGGGCTGTGCACAGCCGGCCTGAACATGCATTACGGCAGCCGCCAGGTGCTCTGCGACGTCGCCCTGCCGACCTTGGCCAGGGGCAGCGTGACCGCGCTGATCGGCCCCAACGCGGCGGGCAAATCGACCCTGCTGCGGGGCATCGCCGGGTTGCAGAAAACCACCGGACAGGTGCTGCTCGATGGCGTCGACCTCAACCGCCTGCCCCAGGTGGAACGGGCGCAGCACATCGTCTACCTGCCCCAGAGCCTGCCGGAGCGCACTCGCCTGTGCGCCTTCGAGGCCGTGCTCAGCGCCGCCATGGCCGGGCATCGCAGCGCCGGTTTCGCCCCCGGCCGCCCCAGTGCCGAGGTGCTGCACCGGGTCGAACAGGTGCTCCGGGACCTGGACCTGACGGCCCTGGCCGACCGCCCCATCGATGCCCTCTCCGGCGGCCAGCGCCAGCTGGTGGGGCTGGCCCAGGCCCTGGTGCGCCAGCCTCGGGTACTGCTGCTGGACGAACCCACCAGCGCCCTGGACCTGTACCACCAGTGCCAGGTGGTGGACGCCATTACCCGGGCCACCCGCGAGCGCCAGTTGATCACCCTGGTGGTGGTCCACGACATCAACCTGGCCCTGGGTTTCAGCCAGCAGGTGGTGGTCCTGCACAACGGCCGTCTGGCCGCCGCCGGACCGGCCCTGGAAGTGGTCAACCCACAACTGCTGCGCGACGTCTATGGTGTCGACGCCAGCCTGGAACAGGTGCGCGGTCGACCGCTGGTGATGGTCGACGGCCGCCTGCCCTTTCACTCAGCCCTGGGATAAACCATGACCAACGCTCAACAGTTGCCCCTCGATACCCTGGACACGCCCCAGGCCGCACCGGCCTTCGACCTGCGCCCGCTGCTGGTGGCCAACCTGGCCTGCACCATGGCGATGATGGCGTTTGTCTCGCTGATCGGTCCCATTGCGCGGATTCTCGGCCTGGCCACCTGGCAGGCGGGGATGGCGGTGACCGTCTCCGGGGTGATCTGGATGCTACTGGCCCGGCCCTGGGGCCGGGCCAGTGACCGCCTGGGCCGACGGCAGATCCTGCTGCTGGGCACCGGCGGCTTCACCCTGGCCTTTCTCGCCCTGAGCCTATTCATCGACCTGGCGCTGTACGCCCTGCCTTCGGCACTGCTGGCGTTTGCCGGGCTGCTGCTGGGACGCGGCCTGATCGGGGTGTTCTACGCGGCGATCCCGGTGGGTGGCTACGCGCTGATCGCCGACAACATCGAGCCCGAGCACCGGGCCCGGGCCATGGCTTCCCTGGGGGCGGCCAACGCTTGCGGCCTGGTCCTGGGCCCGGCGATTGCCGCGCTGCTGGCACGCCACAGCCTGAGCCTGCCGTTCTATGTGCTGGCGCTGTTGCCGCTGCTGGGCTTCGCCTTCCTCAAGGCGCGGCTGCCACGCCAGGAACTGCACCTCAAGCAACCGCCCAAGTCGGTGAGCCTGGCGGACCCGCGCCTGCGCCGGCCGCTGGTGGTGGCGTTCATCTCGATGCTGTGCGTGGCCATGGCGCAGATCACCGTCGGCTTCTTCGCCCTCGACCGCCTGGGCATGGGCCCAGCGGACGCGGCGCAGACCGCCGGTGTCGCCCTGACCCTGGTGGGGCTGGCGTTGATTGCCTCGCAACTGGTGGTGCGCAAGCTGGAGTGGCCGCCACTGCGGATGATCCGCGTCGGCGCCCTGGTGGCCGCAACGGGCTTTGCCGCCAGCATCCTCGCCGCCCACGCTTGGGTGCTGTGGCTGGGGTTCTTTGTCTCGGCTGCCGGCATGGGCTGGATCTTCCCCTCCTTCGCTGCCCTGGCCAGCAACGCAGTGGACGCTGCCGAGCAAGGCGCCACCGCCGGTTCCGTCGGTGCGGCCCAGGGCCTGGGGGTGGTGGTCGGGCCCTTGGCAGGCACCCTGATCTACGCCGTGGAGCCGCGCCTGCCCTACCTGCTGGCGGCGCTGCTGCTCCTGTTGGTGGCGTGCTGGCCGGATCGCCGCAAGCCGGTGCACGCCTGAAGCCTGGCGCTGCCGCGGAACACAAAAGCGCCAACGGCGTCGGGCAATACCCGCCTCAATTGCCCGGCGCGACAGCGGCCATGCGGCGGACCGCCAGGCCATAGAACAGCAAGGCAAAGGTCGCCAATGCGCCCCCTGCCAGGCCGACATAGGCAAAGCCCAGCTGGCCGCCGACCCAACTGCCCAGCAGCGCACCGCCGCCAATGCCGATGTTGTAGATCCCGGAGAACATCGCCATCGCCACGTCGGTAGCGTCCGGCGCCAGCACCAGCACCTTGGATTGCAGGGCCAGGCCGAAACCCATGATCGCCATGCCCCAGACCACGCTCAGCGCCACCAGGGACCAGACATGGCCGTTGAGGGGCAGCAGCAGGCTCAGGCACAGCGCCAGCAGGGTCACCGCCGTCAGCAGGAACCCCTGGGGACTGTGACGGTGCAGCCAGCTGAACAGCAGCGAGCCGATGATCCCGGCACCGCCGAACACCAGCAGGATCAGGGTCACCACATCGCCCCCCAGGCCCGCCGCCACCTTGATGAACGGTTCGATGTAGCTGTAGGCGGTGAACTGCGCAGTGACCACCAGGGCCGTCAGCACATAGATCGCCACCAGCGCCGGGCGCTTGAACAGCAGCGGCAGGCTGCGCAGGGAGCCGGAGTTCTGACTGGGCAGCAGCGGCAAGGTGCGGATCAACCACAGCACCAGCAAGCCGGCCATGGCCGCAATCACGCTGAAGGTGGTGCGCCAGCCCAGGGCCTCGCCCAGCAGGCGCCCCAGGGGAATGCCCAGGACCATGGCCAGGGAAGTGCCGGTGGCCAGCAGACCCAGGGCCTGCACCTGCTTGCCCGGCGGCGCCAGGCGCACCGCCAGTGACGCGGTGATGGACCAGAACAGGGCATGGGCCAGGGCCACGCCGATGCGGCTGAGCATCAGCAGGCCGAAGCTGTTGGCCAGGCTGGAAAGGACATGGCTGACGATGAACAGCCCGAACAGCACCGTGAGCAACTTGCGCCGCTCGATGTTGCGGGTCAGCAGCATCACCGGCAGCGAGGTCAGGGACACGATCCAGGCGTAGATGGTGAGCATCAGCCCGACCCGCTCGGTGGGCAGATCGAAGCTGGCGCCGATGGCGCTGAGCAGGCCCACCGGCACGAACTCGGTGGTGTTGAAGACAAAGGCCGCCAGCGCCAGCGCGATGACCGGCTGCCAGTTGCCTTGGGGTGTCGCCGCGGAATCACTCATGGGGGGGCGTCATACTCTTTCGATGATGGAACGGGTCCGGGACCCGCTGAAAAAATGCACAACCCGGGCCAGCATCGCTGCTCCCGGATTGCGGGCAAAGGCTCCCAGGCGGAGCCAGGGTGCAGCGCCGCTTCAACTCCCTTGAGCGGTTCGCGCAAAGACCTGCATGGCCAGCGCCACGCCCTGCAGCAGGCGCGCCGCGCTGACGCCGTCGCGGGCTTGCACCGACAGCCCGTGGAGCACCGTAGAGTAATAATCGCCCAGGGAAGTTGCATCGCTGTGGCCGGGCAATTCACCCGCCTGCTGCGCGGCTTCCAGGCGCTGGATAATGCTTGCGGTACGCGCCCGGCGATGTTCGGCCAGCCATTCGCGCACGCTGTCGTTGTCGCTTGAGCAGTTCACCGCCGAGGCCACCACCATGCAGCCACGGGGGCCGTCGGCCCGGGTGTAGAGTGCCACCGCTTCTTGCAGCATGCGCTCGATGGCGACGTAGGCGCAGGGCTCTTGCAGGGCCAGGTCGGCGAAACCGCCTTCCTGGCTTTCGTACAGCTCGATGGCCTCGCGAAACAACGCCTCCTTGGAGCCGAAGGCGGCATAGATGCGCGCCGAGGCGATGCCCAGGGCCGCCACCAGGTCGGCCATGGAGGTGGTTTCGAAACCACGGCGCCAGAACAGTTCGAGCGCCTGGCGCAGTGCCTGGTGACGGTCGAATTCGCGGGGTCTTCCAGCCATGGGGGTCGGGTATCTCGTCGGGACAGGGAAGGCGTTCGGTTGAGCCCGAACAGCCGGTTGGCGCAGGGCGCCGGGACGAAATGATATTAGATTTGCGCCGGCCGCGGCCAATTTCCGTGGCCGCGGCCTTGCCTGCGCCCTGCCTCAGTCACGGCCCTCCTGCAGAAACGGCAGTAGCAGCGCGAGAAATTCCTCCGGTGCCTCCTCCATGATGAAGTGCCCGCAGTCCTCGACAATGGCCCCGCGCAGGTCACTGGCATGGCCCTGCAGGGTCAACAGAGGTGCATCGTTGGTGGCGTGCTCGGCACCAATGGCCAGCACCGGCATGGTCAGCGGCCGCTGCGCGCGCAGCTGATTCTGGCGCACCGTCTCGGGGATCGCCCGGTAATAGGCGAAGCCTGCGCGCAACCCGCCCGGGGCAGCGTAGGCCTCGATGTAGACTTCGGCGGCCACCGCCTCGCGGCGATGGGACCAGTGGTCGAAGATGTAATTCAGGTAGGCCCGCTCGCGCCCGGCGATCAAGGCTTCCGGCAAATCCCGCAGCTGGTTGAACATGAAGTGCCAGAGAAAGATGTTCTGCTGCGGCGCGACAAAAATCGGTGGTGCATCCGCCAGCCCGGGGATCACCGCCTCGGTCAGCGCCAGGCGCTCCACCGCCTGCGGATGGTCGCAGGCCAAGGCGTAGGCGATCCACATGCCGACGTCGTGGCCGACCACGCTGTAGCGCTCGAAACCCAACTGCCCCATCACCTGGTGCAGCACCCCGGCCACATGGCCGGTGTCGTAGCCGTGCTCCGGGCGGTCGGACTGGCCGCTGCCCGGCGGGTCCACGGCAATCGCCTGGAAGCCTTGGGCAGCCAGGGCCTGGATCACCTGACGCCAGGCGTACCAGGTCTGCGGCCAGCCGGGAATCAGCAGCACCGGCCGGCCCGTGCCGGCGATGACACAGTGGATGCGCTGGCCATCGACGCGCACATAGCGGTGAACCAGGTCGAGGCTGTCGGCCTGGAGGGTGTCAGTCAAAGCGTTCATGGTGTGTTCTCGCTGAGGGGTCAGGCAATGCCGAGCATGGCGTTGATCTGTTGGCGGTCGATCTGCGCGCCGGCGAAGTCGTCGAAGATGCGCTGGGTGACCTGGATCATGTGCCGGTTGATGAAGGCCACGCCTTCCCGGGCACCGTCTTCCTGGTCCTTGAGGCAGCACTCCCATTCCAGGGTCGCCCAGCCCGGGTAGTCGTATTGCGCCAGCTTGGAAAAGATCCCCTTGAAGTCCACCTGGCCATCGCCCAGGGAACGGAAGCGCCCGGCGCGCTCGACCCAGGCGCTGTAGCCGCCGTAGATGCCTTGGCGGCCGCTGGGATTGAACTCGGCATCCTTGACGTGAAACATGCGGATGCGCTCGTGGTAGATGTCCAGGTAACTCAGGTAGTCCAGCTGTTGCAGCACGAAGTGGCTGGGGTCGAAGAGAATGTTGCAACGCGGGTGATGGTCCACCAATTCATGGAAGCGTTCGAAGCTGGTGCCGTCGTGCAGGTCCTCGCTGGGGTGGATCTCGTAGCACAGGTTGACCCCCTGCTCGTCGCAGGCATCGAGGATCGGCCGCCAGCGCCGCGCCAGCTCGTCGAACGCCGTCTCGATCAGGCCCTCGGGGCGCTGGGGAAAAGGAAACAGATAGGGCCAGGCCAGGGACCCGGAAAAGGTCCCCAGCTCACTCAACCCCAGGCGTCGCGAAGCCTTGGCCGCCAGCTTCATCTGCTCCATGGCCCAGGCCGTTCTGGCTTGCGGATTGCCCCGCAGCGCTGGCGGGGCGAAGTTGTCGCACATCGCATCGTAGGCCGGATGCACCGCCACCAGCTGGCCGAAGATATGGCTGGTCAGCTCGCTGATCTGCAGGCCCTTCTGCGCCAGCTGGCCCTTGAGTTCATCGCAGTAGTCCTGGCTCTCGGCCGCCGTGGCGACGTCGAACAGCCGCGCGTCCCAGGCAGGGATCTGCAGCGCCTTGAAACCCAGGTCGGCGGCCCATTGGGCAATCGCCGGCAAATTGTGGAACGGCGCCGTCTCGGCGCTGAATTGCGCCAGATGCAGGCTGGGACCCTTGAGGGTTTTCATCGAACTGTTCCCTATTCTTTGTCGGTCGACAAAGAATAGGGATACGCTCTTGCCGCGTCAATCATCGCCGTGCAGAAAAGTGTTTGGCCGTGAGGCCGGTCGCCCGTAGGCGCTGGCTTGCCAGCGAAGGCGTCGCAGTGGTCGACAAGGCAAAAAAAAGCCCGCGATGAAGATCGCGGGCCCGGCCGGCATCCATGCAGCATCACGGCCGGCTATACACCTCGCGCCCGGCAAAATAGGTCTTGAGCACCTGGGTGTGCGCCAGTTGCTCCTGGGGCACCTGGAACACATCGCGGTCAAGAACGATCAGGTCGGCCTGCTTGCCCGGGGCCAGGCTGCCGATCTGCTGCTCCAGGCCAATGGCCCGCGCGGCGTTGCGGGTGTAGGCGTAGAACAGGGTTTCCCGGTCGATGCCTTCATCCTTGTTCAATACGCCCTTGGGGCCCTTGCGGCTGATGGCCTGGGCGATGGCCTTCCAGGGTTCCGGGGTGCTCACCGGCCAGTCGCTGGCGCCGGCAATGGTGGCGCCGTTCTTCAACAGCGAACGCGCCGGGTACATGAACTGGAACTGCATGGCGCTGATGTAGGGCTGGAGCAGGTCGATGCTCAACTCGTCGGCGGACGCCCAGTACAGCTGCATGGAGGCAATCACATCGAGCGGCTTGAAGCGGGCGAACTCCTTGGGGTTGACCATCTGCAGATGAGTAATGGAGTGCACCACACCACTCTGACGCTCGCGCCGTGCCTGCTCGATGCCGTTGAGGGATTCGCGCACCGCGCGGTCGCCAATGGCGTGCACGTGTACCAGCCAGCCCCGGGCGTCGGCGGCGCTGACCAACTCGCCGAAATGCGCCGGGTCGATCAGCAGTTCGCCGTCCTTCTTCGAGTTCTTGTAGGGGGTCAGCAGGGAAGCGGTCTGCGCCGGAAACTCGGCGACACCGTCGGCGAAGATCTTGATCCCCGGCAGGCTCAGATTCGGCACCCCGAGGAACTGCTGGCGCACCTGCTCCAGCACCTCCAGGTCCGCCGGGCGGCTCTTGGGATTGGCCACCATCAAGGCCGCGACCCGCAGGGTCAGCTCGCCCTTCTGCGCCAGCGCCTTGTACACCGGCAGCACACCGACGGTCCGGGCCGTGGGATGCATGGCGAACAGCGCGTCGCCGGGGGTGGCGTTGGCCGCCGGGTCCATCAGCGCGGTGATGCCCAGGCTCAGGTTAAGGTCGCGGGCGGCGCGCGCGGCGTCGAGCAACTGTTCGAAGCTCGGCGGCGGCAGTTGCGAGGTCAGGGCCGAGAGCCCGGCGTCGGCGACAAAGCCGTTGGGGCTGTGGTCGGGGTGGTGGCCGATGGTGGCCTGCGCTTCGCCCTGCAGCGCCTTGACCCGCGCGGCGTCTATGCCGCCGCGCTTGAGCATGGCGCGGTTGGCCCAGCCGGTGTGGTAGTCCCAGCCGACGAACAGAATCGGCGTGGTGGCCCATTCGCCCTGGTTGAAACGTTGCTCCAGGGCGTCCACCTGGCTCCAGTAGGTCGAAGGAAAACCGCTGACGCTGAGGATGTCGCCATGCCGGGCCTTGCCGTCATCGCGCCAACCGCGCAGGCGCCGCTCCAGCTCGTCCAGGGGCAGTTGCTGGCTTTCCAGGTCGGCAGCCTTGAGCTTCAGGCCGCCGAAGATGGCGTGGCTGTGGCTGTCGATGAACCCCGGCATCAGCACCTTGCCCTGCAGGTCGATGACCCGGGTGCCGGCCGCCTTGAGCGCCAGGATCTCGGTATCGCTGCCGACCCTGACGATCCGTCCCTGCTCTACCGCCACGGCCTGTTGCAGGGGCTGGCCCTGTTCGGCAGTGAACACCTTGCCGTTGTGCAGCAGCAGGTCCACCGCTGCCTGGCTGTGCATCGAGGCCAATACCAGCGCCGAGGCCAGCGTGATCTTCAGAGCGTTTTTCATTGTTGTTGGCACCCTTGGGTCAGAATGGACGAGAGACTAGCCAACTCATCGGCGCTTAAGAATACTGCTTCGCGCAAGACATCCTTTCCAAAGAGGCAAGACTGAAATGGACCAGCTGGGCGCCATCACCATGTTCGTGACCACCGCCGACCAGGGCAGCTTCACGCGCGCCGCCGCGTGCCTGGGCAAGACCACCTCGGCCCTGACCAAGGCGGTCAGCCACCTGGAAAGCCAGCTGGGCACCCGGCTGTTCGAGCGCTCGACCCGACGCATCGCCCTCACCGAGGCCGGGCACATCTACCTGGCCAGCGCCCGTCAGGTCCTGCGCCAGCTGCAACAGGCCCAGGAGGATATCCAGCAGTTGCAGGAACAGATGTGTGGCACCTTGCGCCTGGTGGCGCCGCCCTCCTTCGCCCCGGCCTTTCTCAATGCCGCCTGCTACCGCTTTCTGGAGCAATACCCGCATATGCGCCTGGACGTCGAGCTCACCGACGAGTTCGTCGACCTGCACAGTGGCGGCTATGACCTGGCGGTGCGGGATGGGCCGGTGGAGCTGCCGGACCTGATCGCCCGCCCGCTGACGGCCAACCGCATCCTGCTCTGTGCCAGCCCGCGCTACCTGCAACGCCGGCCGCTGCCCTTGACGCCGGAGACCTTTGCCGAGCATGACTGGCTGATCTTCCGTCATCCGGCGCTGAACCCGCATTTCTGGCGTTTCACCCTGGACGGCGTGCAACAGCGAGTGGCCCAACCGATGCCCCGGCTGACCAGCGACAATTATGATTTTCTCTTCGGTGCCCTGCTCTCGGGGCTGGGCCTGCAGCTGTGTCCGCAGTGGAGTGCGGCGCCCTATCTGCGCCGCGGCGAACTGGTGCAACTGCTGCCCGAGGCGCAACTCGACCCGGAGCAGTTTGGTTCAAGAATCCATGTGATCTATCCGGCCCATCGTCGTAATACCCGCAAGCACCAGGCATTCATCGAGTGCCTCAACCAATACCTGGACGAACAGCAATTGCATTGAGCAGTACCGGCCTCAGCTGCCGGGCTGCAACACCGGAATCAAGCGCGCCGGCTTCACCGACTTGAAGGAAAAGCTCGAGTAGATTTCCTTCACCGCCGGCAGGGTCTGCAGCACCTCCCGGGCAAACTCGCCGAAAGATTCCAGGTCCTTGGCCAGCACTTCGAGCAGAAAGTCATAGCGCCCGGAGACGTTGTGGCAGGCGATGATTTCCGGGATTTCCAGCAGACGCTGCTCGAAAGCCCGAGCCGTCTCCTGGGAGTGGGACTCCATCATCACACTGACAAAGGCAGTGACCCCAAAGCCCAGGGCCTTGGGCGAGAGGATCGCCTGATAGCCGGTGATCACCCCGCGCTCTTCGAGGATCTTCACCCTTCGCCAGCACGGCGAGGTAGTCAGGGCGACGTTGTCGGCCAGTTCGGCGGTGGTGAGCCGGGCATTGTCTTGCAGGGCGATCAGCAGGGCTTTATCCGTGCGATCCAGACCTTGGGGCATCTTTTGCCTCTTTATCTTGTTTTTATGAAGATTTATTTCAATTGTCCCGCTTTTAAGGGACCAGATTAGAATTTATTGCGCCGGATTTGAGCATAGCATTACAACAAATCCGGGAGTGTTCACCATGCACACCAAAAGCGTCGACCTTGGTTTTTCCACCCGAGCCATCCACCACGGCTATAACCCCCAGGAGCATCAGGGCGCGCTGATTCCACCGATCTACCTGACCTCCACCTTTACCTTCGCCACTGCCGAGTATGGCGCCGGCTGCTTTGCCGGCGAAGAGCCCGGCTACTTCTATACCCGCATCGGCAATCCGACCCTGGCGTTGCTGGAAGCGCGCATGGCGGCCCTGGAAAATGGCGAGGCTGCAGTGGCCTTCGGCTCCGGCATGGGCGCCATTGCCGCCACCTTGTGGACCCTGCTGCGCCCCACCGACGAAATCATCGTCTGCCGGACCTTGTACGGCTGCACCTTCGCCCTCCTGCACCACGGCCTGGCCGAGTTCGGGGTCAAGGTGCGCCATGTGGACATGAGCGACCTGGGCAACCTGCGGGCCGCCATCAGCCCTGCCACACGCATGATCTATTGCGAGTCCCCGGCCAATCCCAACATGCAGTTGGTGGACATTGCCGCGGTGGCCGAAATCGCCCGCCAGCATCCACGCATCACCTTTGCCGTGGACAACACCTATTGCACCCCCTATCTGCAGCGCCCACTGGAGCTTGGGGCCGATCTGGTCGTGCATTCGGCCACCAAATACCTCAATGGCCACGGCGATATCACCGCCGGTATCGTGGTCACCCGCCAGAGCCTGGCGGAGCGCATTCGCCTGCAGGGCCTGAAGGACCTCACCGGCGCGGTGCTCTCGCCCCAGGATGCCTTTCTCCTGATGCGCGGCCTCAAGACCCTGGCCCTGCGCATGGACCGCCACTGCAGCAACGCCCAGGCCATCGCCGAGTACCTGCAGGAACATCCGCTGGTGCAGTGGGTTGCCTACCCCGGCCTGCCGTCCTTCGCGCAATACAGCCTGGCGCAACAGCAGATGAAATTGCCCGGCGGCATGATCGCCTTTGAACTCAAGGGCGGCCTGGCCACCGGCAGCCGCTTCATGAACGCCCTGCAACTGTTCAGCCGCGCCGTAAGCCTGGGGGACGCCGAGTCCCTGGCCCAGCATCCGGCGAGCATGACCCATTCCACCTATACCCCGGAAGAACGGGCCGAACATGGCATTGCCGACGGCCTGGTGCGCCTGTCGGTGGGCCTGGAAGACATCGCCGACCTGCTGGCCGATATCGCCCAGGCCCTGGAGGCCTGTGTGGAACCCGCAGCGCCGCTGCCGGCCTTCGAGGCGGTGGTCAGGATCGGCAAGGCCCTTCCTTGAGCGGGGTCAACGCCGCCCCGGGCTGTCCGGCCTACAACCCCGAGTTGTCGATGCGTCGCTGTCTGCGGCGCCTCACGCATCCACGCATCCACGCAACATCCGCAACACCCGCAACACCCGCAACACCCTTTGAACCGTTACCCACAGGAGTGGAACAACATATGAGTCGTATCAATAACAAAGCCACCCAACTGCTCAGCGCCATGATTCTTGCCGGCCTCGCCTGCCATTCCCTGGCAGCCGACAGCATCAGGATCGGCATCGCCGGGGCCAAGACCGGCCCGGTGGCGCAATACGGAGACATGCAGTTCAGCGGCGCGCGCATGGCCATCGAGCAGATCAACGCCAAGGGTGGCGTCGACGGCAAGCAACTGGTGGCCGTGGAATACGACGATGCCTGCGACCCCAAGCAAGCGGTGGCCGTGGCCAACAAAGTGGTGAATGACGGCGTCAAGTTCGTGGTCGGACACCTGTGCTCCAGCTCCACCCAGCCGGCGTCCGACATCTACGAAGACGAAGGCATCGTGATGATTACCCCGGCCGCCACCAGCCCCGAGCTCACCGCCCGGGGCTACAAGATGGTGTTCCGCACCATCGGCCTGGACAACGCCCAGGGCCCGGCGGCGGCACGCTACATCGCTCAGCTGAAACCGGCCAATGTGGCGGTGCTGCACGACAAGCAGCAGTACGGTGAAGGCATCGCCAGCTCGGTCAAGGACATCCTCGGCAAGGAAGGCATCAAGGTGGCGATGTTCGAAGGCATCAACGTCGGCGAGCGCGACTACTCGTCGATCCTGGCCAAGCTCAAGCAGGCCAATGTCGACTTCGTGTACTTCGGCGGCTACCACCCGGAAATGGGCCTGCTGCTGCGCCAGGCCAAGGAAAAGGGCCTGACCGCACGCTTCATGGGCCCTGAAGGCGTGGGCAACGACTCGATCTCGCAGATCGCCAAGGACGCTTCCGAAGGCATGCTGGTGACCCTGCCCAAGTCCTTCGACCAGGACCCGGCCAACAAGGCCCTGGTGGAAGCCTTCGAAGCCAAGAAGGAAAACCCCAGCGGCCCGTTCGTGCTGCCGTCCTACTCGGCGGTGGAAGTGATTGCCGGGGCCATCGCCGCGGCCAAGAGCGAAGACCCGGAGAAAGTCGCCGAGGCAATCCACGCCGGCACCTTCAAGACCCCCACCGGCGACCTGAGCTTCGACGAGAAAGGCGACCTCAAGGACTTCAAGTTCGTGGTCTATGAATGGCACTACGGCAAGCCGAAAAGCGTAGCGGCGGAAAACGCCGGGCTGTAGGCAACAGCCCGCGCCGGCAAGAGCAAGACGCCGGCGCGGGCCATGGCTGTCCCCGTCGGCGCGGATTTCTCCGCGCCGCTCCCCCGATCAGGCCTTGGGCAGGGTGCCCGCCTCGATTTCCCCGGCGGTGCGTTCCACTGCGCGGCGGGTCTTGTCCACCAGCTCGTCAATGTCGCCACGGCTGGCCACCAGGGCCGGGGCCATGATCATCCGCCCGAAGGTCGAGCGAATGATCACCCCCTCTTCGAAGCCCAGGGTGCGGCAGCGCCAGGCGATGTCGTTCTCGTTGGCGAAACGCTTGCGGCTGGCCTTGTCCTCGGCGAACTGCAACGCCGCCACCAGCCCGGTGCCCTGGATCTCGCCGATCAACGGATGGTTGCCGAACACTTCACGCAGGCATTGCTGCAGGTAGGGGCCGGTATCGTTCTTGACCTGGCTCACCACCCCTTCATCGCGCAGGGCCTTGAGGTTGGCGATGGCCACGGCGGCCGCTACCGGGTGCCCGGAGTAGGTCAGGCCGTGAGCGAACACCCCGCCCTGCTCCACCAGCACCTGGGCAATGCGCTTGCTCAGCACCAGGCCGCCCATGGGGATGTAGCCCGAGGTCAGGCCCTTGGCGATGGACAGGGTATCGGGCTCGAAACCGAAGTGCTGGTGGGCGAACCACTCCCCGGTACGGCCGAAACCACCGATCACTTCGTCGGCACACAGCAGCACGTCGTACTGGCGGCAGATGCGCTGGATCTCGGGCCAGTAGCTTTCCGGCGGGAAGATCATGCCGCCCGCGCCCTGGAACGGCTCGGCGATGAAACCGGCGACATTCTCGGCCCCCAGTTCGAGGATCTTCTGCTCCAGTTGGCGGGCGCAGCGCAGGCCGAACTCGGCGGGTGTCAGGTTGCCTTCGTGGGCGAACCAGTAGGGTTCGTCGATGTGCGCCACGTCCGGGATCAACCCGCCCATGTCATGCATGAACTTCATCCCGCCCAGGGCCGTGGCTGCCAGGGTCGAGCCGTGGTAGCCATTCCAGCGGCCGATCATC
This sequence comes from Pseudomonas protegens, assembly GCF_003732485.1. Classification (GTDB taxonomy): domain Bacteria; phylum Pseudomonadota; class Gammaproteobacteria; order Pseudomonadales; family Pseudomonadaceae; genus Aquipseudomonas; species Aquipseudomonas protegens_B. The sequence continues at coordinate 35,370 of NZ_MOAK01000015.1, read as the reverse complement.
ACCTTCTTCTGCGGCTGGCCGAGGATCTGCCAGTAGCGGCGCACGCTGCGGATCAGCACCTCGTTGGCCTCGGAACCGGAGTTGGTGTAGATGGCGTGGCTGTAGTGCCCGGGCAGCAGGCTGAACAGCAACTCGGACAGCTCCACCACCGCCGGGTGGGTGGTGTGGAAGAACATGTTGTAGTACGGCAATTGCTCCAGCTGGGCGCTGGCGGCAGCGGCCAGGTCCTTGCGGCCATAGCCCAGGTTGGTGCACCACAGGCCGGACATGCCGTCCAGGTAGCGCTTGCCGTCGTTGTCCCACAGGTGCAGGCCCTCACCGCGGACGATCACCCGCGGGCCCTCGGCGTTCAGCGCCTTCTGGTCGAGGAAGGCATGGATATGGTGCGCGGCGTCGGCGGCCTGGTAGTCCTGGGTGCTGCGGGGCGCGGCCGGCTGCGGCTGTTGGTTGGAGGTGCTCATGGTCATTCTCCTGCACGGTAGGCGGGTTCAAGGGAAGGTTGGGTTGCCAGGGTCGGTTCGCCGGGCAGCAGCGGTTCGGGAACGAACAGCGGCTTGCGCATCACCAGCTTGATCCAGACCACGGCGATCAGCGAAATCACCCCCAGCACCACGCCGGCACTGCCGAAGATCCGCGCGGTCATCTCGGGGGATGGGGAAACGTGGTAGATCGCAAACAGCATGCCGACGATACCCAGCACCTGGGGCCAGGGGTAGAACGGCGAGCGGAACGGCCGTGGCGCATCGGGGTAGCGGCGGCGCAGGGCAATCACGTCGATGTGCACGACGATATAGGCCAGCAGCCACGCCAGGGCGGCGGCCAACAGCAGCAGGCTGATGGAATCCGGGTCCTGGCCCAGCAGCAGGATCGGCAGCCCGGTCAGCGCCGCCACGAACAGCACCGCCACCCAGGGCGTACGGCCACGGGGGCTCAAGCGCTTGAACTGGGGAAAGGCCTGGCCGTTCTGGGCCATGCCATAGAGCATCCGCGGCAGCGCCGCCAGGGACGAGTTGACCGTGCTGCAGGTGGCAGTGATCACCGCCCCCACCAGGAACAGCTTGCCGGCCTCGCCGAACACCGTGGTGGCGAACAGGAAATGCGGCAGCGGATCGCTGGCCAGTTGCGCCCGCGGCACACAGAGCAAGGCACCCAGGCAATAGAGGGTAATCACCAGGAAGATCACGCTCAGGCCGATGATCATCGAACGCGGGATATTGCGCTCCGGGTTGCGGGTTTCCTCCACCAGCGGGCAGACGAACTCGGCACCGACAAAGCCCCAGATGGCCATGGCCGCCAGCGCCAGGGCGCCGACTTGCAAGGGGTTCCAGCCCTGGTCCAGGGGCAGTTGCAGGTCGGCCTGGGCACTGCTCACGGCGCCCAGGCCCAGGGTCAGCAGGATCACCACCATCACCACCGCCAGCACCGTCTGCAGCTTGGCGAAGACGTCGATGCCAAACAGGTTGAGCAAGGTGAACACCCCGAGTACCCCATAGGCCACCAGCATCGGCGGCAACGCGCCGGGGTAGACCTTGCCGATGATCAGGTCCAGAAGCAGCAGCTCGGCGGACAGGGCGAACATCGCCACCACCATGTAGCCGGAGAAGGTCGCGAGGATCGCCGGAAAATGCCCGATGGCCACCTCGGTGTAGCTGCTCAGGCTGCCGGCCCGGGGCACCATCAGCGCCAGTTCGGAAAACGACAGGGCATAGGTCAGGGCCAGCAGGTAGGCCAGCAGCAGCGGGATGAAGAAGCCCAGCCCGGCCATCCCCGCCCCTTGCAGCATCAGCACCATCACCCCCTGGGACACCACCAGGCCGACAGCCACCGAGACCAGTGAACCCAGGCCCAGGACCCGGCGCAGGCCGCCCTTGTTGGTGGGGCTCAAGGCCCCCGTGGAGAGATTTGCAGTCATGGCACGCACTCCGTTCTTATTGTTGTTGTGGGCCTGCCGCCGGGGCGGCAGGTGCAGCGGCGCCAGCCCGGCGCCGCAGAGGGTTCACAGCGCTCAGCGCAGCTGGAACCAGGTGGTTTTCAGTTGGGTGTACTTGTCGAAGGCATGCAGCGACAGGTCGCGACCGAACCCCGACTGCCGGCCACCGCCAAACGGCACGGTGACGTCCAGGGCATCCACGGTATTGACCGACACCGTGCCGGCCCGCAAGCGCCCGGCGACCCGGTGGGCGCGGTTGAGGTCGTCGCTCCACAGCGAGGCGGCCAGGCCGTAGACGCTGTCATTGGCCAGTGCAATGGCCTGCTCCTCGTCGTCGAACGGCGTCACCGCCAGCACCGGGCCGAACACTTCTTCCCGGGCGATGGCCATCGCCGGGCCCACGCCGGTGAGGATGGTCGGCTCGATGTAGTTGTCGCTGCCATCGATGCTCAGTTGCCGGCCGCCACAGGCCAGTTGCGCGCCCTGCTCCAGGGCCGCCGCGATATGCCCCATGACGCTGGCAGTCTGGCGCGCGTCGACCATGGCCCCGGCACGGCTGGCCGGGTCCAGCGGGTTGCCCGGCCGCCAGTCCCGGGCCTTGGCCTTGAGGCGTTCCACAAACTGTTCATGGATGCTGCGCTGCACCAGCAGCCGCGAGTTGGCGGAACACACCTCGCCCTGGTTGAAGAAGATGCCGAAGGCGGCCTTCTCTGCGGCCAGGTCCAGGTCCTGGCAGTCGTCGAACACCAGGTTCGGGCTCTTGCCTCCGCATTCGAGCCAGACCTGCTTGAGGTTGGACTGCGCCGAATACTGCATGAAGAACTTGCCCACCTCGGTGGAGCCGGTGAACACCAGGCAATCCACGTCCGGGTGCAGTCCCAGGGCCCGTCCGGCTTCGCTGCCCAGGCCCGGCACCACGTTGAGCACGCCTTCCGGCAAACCGGCCTCCAGGGCCAGTTCGGCCAGGCGCAGCGCCGAGAACGGCGACTGCTCGGCGGGCTTGAGCACCACCGAGTTGCCCACCGCCAGGGCCGGCGCCAGCTTCCAGGCGGCCATGTCCAGGGGGAAGTTCCAGGGCACCACCGCGCCGATCACCCCCAGGGGCACGCGGCTGATGCTGGCGTGGCTGTTGCGGGCGCCGGGAGCCACCTGATCGTAGAGCTTGTCGATGCTTTCGGCGTACCAGGCGAAGACATTGGCCGCGCCGGGCACGTCGATGTTCCAGGCGTCCATCACCGGCTTGCCCATGTTCAGGCTGTCCAGCAGGGCCAGTTCCTCGCGGTGGGCCAGCATCAGCTCGGCCAGGCGCAGCAGGACCTTCTTGCGCTCCACCGGGGCCATGCGCGCCCAGGGCCCGTGCTCGAAGGCCCGGCGCGCGGCGGCCACCGCCAGGTCCACCTCGGCTGCGCCACAGGCGCTGACCCGGGCCAGCACCTGGCGGGTGGCCGGGTTGATGGCATCGAAGGTAGCGCCGGATTCGGCGGACAACCGCTGGCCGCCGATCAGCGCCTGGTCAATGAATGTTTGTCGGGCAGCCCGCTGCTGCCAGTAACCGAGATCGAACACGCTGCACTCCCTCATCGGCCGTTGCGACGGCCTGCTGGTTATTGGGTCCAGAGCGATGGTGCGTCACAGCGGGCCGGAGGAAAAATACTAAAAATATGTTCGAGTCCCATGAAAAAGCTCTGCAACCAGACGGCCTGGCGCCCCACGCAAAACGCCGCCATCCGGAGGTCCGGATGGCGGCGAATGGGCACTGTCCCACGGCGAGGGAGCCTGGGTTGAGCACATCCGGTTCAGGCCGGGTGCTCCAGCCAGTCGCCCAGGCGCAACAACAGGGCGTCGCAGGCGTGCAGTTGCTCAAGGCTGATGAACTCGTCCGGCTTGTGGCCCTGGTCCATGCTGCCCGGGCCGCAGACCACCGTGGGAATCCCGGCCTGGTGGAACAGCCCGCCCTCGGTGCCGAAAGCCACGGTGCCGAACTCCCGCGAGCCGCTGAGCAGCGCCAGCAGTTCGGCGGCCTCGCTGTCGGCAGCGGTGGCCAACCCCGGGTAGGCACTCAGAGGTTGCAGGGCGATCCCGGTGTCGGCCTGCACCGCCTGCATCTGCGGCAGCAGCTGTTCCCGGGCATAGCCTTGCAACTGGTCCACCACTGCCTGGGCGTCATAGCCCGGCAGGGTGCGCACCTCGAAATCGAACTGGCACTCGGCCGGCACAATGTTCAGGGCGCGACCGCCCTGGATGGTGCCCGTCTGCACCGTGGAGAACGGCGGATCGAAACGTGGGTCGTGGTGCTCGGGTTGCGCCAAGCGGCTGCCGATCTCCCCCAGCTTGCCGATCAGCCGCGCCGCGTATTCGATGGCATTGACCCCATAGGGCGCATAGGCGGAATGGCAGGCCGCGCCGCGCACCTGGCAACGCATGGCCAGCTTGCCCTTGTGGCCGAGCACCGGGCGCAGCTCGGTGGGCTCGCCGATCAGGCACAGCAGCGGTTTGTGCGGCCGCTGCTGCATTCGTTCAAGCATCGGCCGCACCCCCAGGCACCCCACCTCCTCGTCATAGGAAAAGGCCAGGTGCACCGGCAGCCGCAAGCGGCGCCGGGTCAAGCCCGGCACCGCAGCCAGCACCGAGGCAATAAAGCCTTTCATGTCGGCGGTACCGCGGCCGTACAGGCGCCCTTCGCGCTCGCTGAGGACAAAGGGCTCGACGCTCCAGGCCTGGCCGTCCACCGGCACCACGTCGGTGTGGCCGGACAGCACCACACCGCCACGATCCTCGGGGCCGATGCTGGCAAACAGGTTGGCCTTGGTCCGCTCCGGGTTGTAGATCAGCTCGCTGTGCACGCCATGGCTGGCCAGGTAATCGCGGATGAAGCCGATCAGCTCCAGGTTGGAGTCGCGGCTGACCGTGGCAAAGCCCACCAGCCGCGCCAACAACTCGCGGCTCGATTGTTCACTCATTGCCCGGCACTCCGTAGCTGGGCGCCGCCGTCGGGTCCAGGGCGCGGGTCAGGTAGTCCTGCATCTGCGGCCGGTAGGCCTGCCACAGGCCGGCGAGCTGGCCGATGGGGTCGGCGTCGGCCCAGTCCACCCGCAAGTCGACGATGGGCCAGGTCAGGTCGTCCACCACGCTCAGCGCCGCCGAATGCACCGGCCCCGCCTCGCCCCCCGCCGCCATCGCTGCCTGCATCGCCGCCAGCAGGCGCTCCACCAGCATGCCCGGGGTGTTTTCAAAGGCCTGGACCATGGCCTCGATCACCTGCGGGCCTGCCAGCAGGTTGCCGGCCGCCACGCACTGCTCCCCCGCCACCGCGTTGTGCTGGCCCAGGGCTTGCTGGCCGCTGAACAACGCGGTGCGGCCCTGGCTGTCGATCACCGTGACCTGGCGATACTGGCTCCAGCCGTTGCTGCCCAGGGCCCGATCCAGGGCGCTGGCCGGGTCGAGCTTCTGGCCCTCCAGCAGGTCGAGGATCTGCGGGCCCAGGGCCGGCAAGGTGACGTTCTGGGTCGCCACCGCGCCCACTCCGGCCCGCACCCAGGGGCAGCGTGCGCCCACGGCGATGCTGGAAGAACTGATGGCGATGCCCAGCTGGCCGGTTTCGGCGCAGCGTCCAACGATGGAAAAAGTCATGCAAACTCCCTGGCCCACAGGGCCTTGTGGCAAGCGCGGCACAAGGCCGCCGGAACCTTCGGCAACCCCCTCACTCGGGGATCACCGCGATCACGTCGATCTCCATCAGCCACTGCGGCTGGCCGAGGGCCGAGACCACCAGCCCGGTGGAGATCGGGAACACCCCCTTGAGCCACTTGCCCACCTCCTGGTACACCGGCTCGCGATAGCGCGGGTCGGTGAGGTAGGTGGTGGTCTTGACGATGTGGCTCAGATCGCTGCCGGCCTCTTCCAGCAGTTGCTTGACGTTTTTCATCGCCTGCTCGGCCTGGGCCCGCGGGTCGCCGAGGCCGACCAGCCGGCCGTCGAAGTCGGTGCCGACCTGGCCGCGCACATACACCGTGTTGCCGGCGCGCACGGCCTGGCACAGGTCGTTGTCCAGGGACTGGTTGGGGTAGGTGTCCTTGGTGTTGAACATGCGGATGCGAGTATGAGTAGGCATCAGTGGGCTCCCACGGGGCTGAGGTTGAGGGCCGGTGCTTCGGCGGTAGCCGCCGGCGGCCGGGCATCGCTGTAGGCCTGGTACTTGCGCTGGGTGGCGATGTGGTCGGCGACATGCTTGGCGTCGTGCCACACCCCCCAGATAAACGACGAGCCACGGCGCGACAGCCAGGGCAGGCCGAGGAAGTAGACCCCCGGCTCGCGGGACACGCCGCGCTGGTGCAGGGGCTTGCCCTGTTCGCTGAAGGTGTCGACCTGCAGCCAGGAAAAGTCCACGGCGTAGCCGGTGGCCCAGATGATCGAGGTGATGCCGGCCTGTTGCAGGTCGAGTTCGAGAATCGGCTGCTTGACGCAGTCCGGGTCCGGCAGGCGCCGGCGGGCTTCGGGCTCCAGGGGCAGGTCGAGGCCGTTGCGGGCGATGTAGGCATCCGCCGCGTCCAGCAATGCCAGGTAGTTCTCGTCGCCCCGGGCCAGGTTGTCCAGCAGGTCGGCCTGGAAGGTCACGTGCTCGCCGGCAAAGGCCTTGGTCAGCCCCACCAGGGTGATGCCCTGGTGCGCCAGGGCGCGGAAGTCGATGGTCTGGCCGCCGCGGGCGCCGCTGACGGCAATGGTCACGTGCTCGCGCCCCGGCTTGGCGATCTCGGCGTCCCACTCTCCCAGCACCCCGAGCCACCAGCAGAAATCCCGGTTGCGATAGGAGCGCGGCGGCCGGTCGTGGGCCCCCACCGACAGGTAGACCCGGCGCCCCGCGCGCTGCAGCTCATCGGCGATCTGCACCCCGGACGACCCCGCGCCCACCACCAGCACCGCGCCCTCGGGCAGTTGCTGCGGGTTGCGGTATTCGGCGGAGTGGATCTGCGTCAGCCGGTCATTGGCCGGGGCAATCGGCGGGATCACCGGACGCTGGAACGGCCCGGTGGCGGCCACCACCCGTTGGGCCTGGATCAGCCCCTCGGAGGTTTCCACGGTGAAGCCCGGGCGGCCGACATTGCGCAGTACCTTGCGCACTTCCACGCCGGTGCGGATCGGCGCATTGAACTTGCGCGCATAGGCTTCGAAATAGTCCGCCACCTGGTCCTTGGCCGGGAAGGCATCGGCGGCGACATCGAATTCCATCCCGGGAAAGCGGTCGTGCCAGGCCGGCCCGTTGGCCACCAGGGAATCCCAGCGCCCGGTGCGCCAGGCCTCGGCCACCCGGCTGCGCTCCAGCACCAGGTGCGGCACCCCGAGCTTGCTCAGGTGCTCGCTCATGGCCACGCCGGCCTGGCCTGCGCCCACCACCAGGGTGTCCACTTGTATGGGTTGTTCTACGGTCATGTCTGTGTCCTTCTGCGAGACGAATGGCGCCGGCCGGAAGGCTGGGCGCACGCTGTTCAGAACCCGGGGGTAAGTCGGATGCCACAGATGGTGCGACAGACGCCTGCGAAGGAAAAATATTAAAAATGTGCTCGCTGGATAAGAAAAAGCGAGGCAGCGCGCGAGCATGCGAAGCGTGCAACTTCACAACACCGGCGCTGCATCGCAAGCACTCGGGCCCGCGGCCTGGAGCCCAGGCTCAGCTTCGCTCACTGACAAAGGTGTAGCGGCTCAGAGCCTCGGCCAGTCGCGAGGTTTCATCTGTGCAGCGATAGCTCGCCACCAGGCCTTGCCTGGCGCTCTGCACCACCCTCACCTCTTGCAGCTCGATGGCCAGCAAGGCGGCTTCCTGGCGTATGACTGTCTCGATTTCAGCCATGACCAGCGCGGGCTTGAAAATCTTGCCCACTCCGGTGACGGGTAACGCGTCGGCCAGGATGATCGCCTTGGGCACCGCTGCGCGCTCGCTGATATGCCGCGTCGCGTAGTCCAGCAACTGGGCGCTGCTGATGGCACTCCCGGCGCGCACCTGCACATAGGCCACCGGTACTTCCCCGGCATGCGCGTCGGGCCGGCCCACTGCTGCACACAACGCCACATCGGGGTGCGTGGCCAGCACCTCCTCGATGTATTTGGGCTCAATGTTGTGCCCCCCGCGGATGATCAGTTCCTTCTTGCGCCCGGTGAGCCAGAAGTAACCTTCGGCATCGCAGCGCCCAAGGTCCCCGGTGTTGAACCAGCGCTGCTCGGACACACCGTCGAGGGCGACAGTATCGAACCACGCTCCCTGATCATGGGCGCTGTCCAGATAGCCGATGAAGACATTGGGACCGCTGATGCAGATCGCCCCCACCTCATCGACTTGCGCATCACGCAACCAGGCACCTCGCTCATCGAGGATCATCACCCGCATGTCCTGCCAGGGTAGGCGCAGGCCGACTGAGCCAATGCGCGACTCACCGCGCGCCGGATTGACCGACGACGCGCAAGTGCCCTCGGTCAAGCCATAGCCCTCGAGAATGCGCTGGCCTGTCTGTTGCTCGAACTTGCGCAGCAAGTCCCTGGGCATCGGCGCCGCGCCGCAGATCGCCACCGTCAGCGAGCTTGTGTCATGCCCCGCGCAGGGCACCTGCAACAGGCCGGCGTAGACCGTGGGCACAGCTGAATAGCTGCTGACCTGATGGGTTTCGACTATCTCCCAGAACCGCGGCATGAATCCCGATGTGCGAAACCCCGCCGGTGGTGCCAGCAGCACATGACCGCCCTGGGCAAATACCGCCAGGCCACAACCGATCAGCGCATTGACGTGAAACAGCGGCAACGCGGTCAGCACGGTGCGTCCTGGCCGCAGGACCGGCGCGCCGATCACCGTATCCAGTTGCCCGCAGAAGATCACTTCATTGCGCTGGCTGTGACGGGCAATTTTCGGCAAGCCGGTGGTGCCGCCGGTGCAATAGTAGGCTGCCACGTCGTTCAGGCCCGGCGGGGCAAACCGCAGGCGCTCGCCTGACTCGAGGGCCAGTTCGGCGAAGAAATCCAGGACCGGCACCCCGGCCACTTCAGCAGGCAGCGGCGCGCTCTGCCCATGGCCCGGCAGGTGCCGCATCGGGTCGACAGCCAATACGCCTTGCAGGCCGGGCAAGCGGGCAATCGCGCCCTCGACCCGCTGCCAGATCTGCGCATCCGGCTCGGGGCCTACCGTGACTATCCAGCGGACCTTGGCCGTCGCCAGCAGCTCGGCCATCTGCGTGCCGTCCAGCAAGACGTTGACCGCAAAGGCGATACCCGCGGTCTGCGCACCCCACATGGCGATATGGGTTTGCGGCAAGTTCGGCAGGATCAGCGCAACCACGTCGCCCCGCCGTACCCCCAAGCGCTCGAACAGGTTGGCTGCGCGAGTGATGTCCGCCAGCAGTTGGGCGTATGTCCAGCGCACCGGCCGCGCATGATCCTCGACCCGCAGAAAGAAGCTCAGTGCCGGGGCCTGTGGCCATTGGCTCGCGCTGCGTTCGATCAACGCATAGGTGTTGTTGATATCGGCAAAGGGCTGAGGACCCGCCTCGATCTGCAGAACGTCCTGATAGTCGCAAAGCATTTCCAAGACCTCCAATCATGAATTTTCTTGACTTGAGATGCTGGCATGAGGCGAATTAGGTTACTTGGCATTTGATAACAAGAATTTGGCATTCGGGAACAAAATGAACCGTCCCCCCTTGTTTGTCAGGGCCCCTGCCCTGACCGGCTTCACCCGACTGGTCAGCGAGCATGGCGGTGACGCCCAGGCCCTGCTGGCCCGTGTCGGAATGACCCAGGCCCAGCTCGACGACGCCCACTTCAGCCTGCCCCTGGAGAAGGTCGCGCAGTTGCTGGAGATCACCTCGCAGACCTTGTCGCTGGCGGATTTCGGCGCTCGCCTGGCGAACCTGCAGGACGTCTCCATCCTCGGGCCGCTGGCCCTCATCGTGCTCCACGCCAGCGACCTGGCCGATGCCCTGGAACGGGTCGCTCGCTACATGCCCTACCACTCCCCCGGGCTGAACCTGCGCCTGAGCGTCGAGGGCCAATATGCCGCCTGGCACCTGCAGCATGACCTGAGTGTAAGCAGGCTGGGCGACCGGCAATTGAGCGAGCTGGTCCATGGCCTTGCCCTGGCTTTCCTGCGCCGGGTTACCCACCACACCGGCAAGCAATGGCAAATCAATTTCAGGCATGACAGCCCCCTCGACGCCAAGGCCTATCGCGCCCTGTATGGCTGCCGGGTACGCATCAACCAGGCTGAAAACGCCCTGCTCTTTCCCGCCAGCTTGCTCAGTACCCCGCTGGCCAGCGCCAGCCCGGCAATGCTTGAGACCACCGAGCGCATTGTCCGCCGCCTGATCCAGAGCCACCCCCTGGACCTGGGGCGCCAGGTGGAAATACTGGTGGAACGCCTGCTGGTGACGGGCAACTGCACGCTGCCGGTCCTGGCCGGACAACTGGGCATGCCCCGGCATATGCTCCAGCGCCGCCTGCTTGCCCAAGGCTTGCGCGTGGAGGAAATCATCGATGACTTGCGCCGCAAGCGCCTTGAGTCGCTGCTGCCCCACCCGCAGATTGCCCTGACCGAAGTGGCGTTCCTGTTGGGCTACGGCGACCCCAGCTCGCTGACCCGCGCCTGTTACCGCTGGTTCGGCCAGAGCCCCAGCGCATGTCGCCAAAGGCACCTGGCGCAACCTTAGGCTCTGTACGAAAACTACCTGCGCTTCGATCAGACTGCGTTGAAGACAGGCTCGGTATGCTCATTCAGGCCACTGGACTCGGCTTCCTCGCCTGCTTTTGCCCCGCCTGATCTTTGCTCGGCGAGTTTTCGTACAGACCTTTGCGGCGGCCGGTTGAGCCCCCCCGGCACCCGCGGTTCAAGCACCCGGGAATGTCGACAGCCCGGCACTCCCCGGGGCTTCGCTGACGATCATGTCCACGGCTTGCTGGGCAATCGGTGAAAGCGTGCGTCCGGCATGGGTCACCACGGCGTAGCGGATGGTCAGCACATCCGCCGGCCAGGGCGGCTGTATGAACGGTGCCAGGTCCACCAGCAGCCCGTTGTGCAGGTCCTGGTCGAGCCACGAGCGCCAGGTCAGGAGCAACGAGTCGCTGCTCAGGGTGGTTTCGCGCAACAGGTTCAGATCGTTGGAGCTCAGGGTCCAGGGCAGCAAGGTGCCAGGTGCCAGATCGAACAGGGCATACAGCGAAGCTTCGTTGGACGGCGAAACGCCACTCCACTGGTAGTCGAGGATCTGGGCACGGGCAATCGGGCCTGCCTGGCGGGCCAGCGGGTGATCGCGGCGACAGAACACCGAGGCCGGCTGAGGCGGCAGATGGGTCACGGAAAAGCGCGGGTCGATTTCCTCGCCCGACTTGAGGCTGGCGACCACGAAATCCAGTTGCTCGGTTTCCAGCAGGTGGCACAACTGATTCCAGTACCCGACCTGGACATTGAGCACCAGCCTGGGGACCTGTTTGCGCAACCTGATGAGAATATCGACGGTGTTGAGCGTGGCCGCCATCGGGTTGATGCCCAGGCGCAGTTCCCCACCTTCGGCTCCGGCAATATCAATGGCTTGCGCCACCAGCTTCCTGGCGCAACCGAGCAGCTCATGAGCACGCCCGATCAACTGCTGCCCGGCAGCGGTGAGCATCACCGTGCGCGTATCACGATCGAAGAGCCGAACGCCCAGGTCCGCTTCCAGCGACTGGATGCTGCGGCTGAACGCCGTCTGCGACAGGTTGGCCCGAGCCGCAGCGCGGGAAAAATGCAGTTCCTCGCTCAGATAGACCAGATGGCGCACACGTTTCAGATCGATTAAGTCGTTCACTGCATTAATCCAGCCCTATCTTTGCATTGGACACTCTTAACACGCTCCCAGAAGATTCTCCACCACCAGCATCGCCCGGCAGACAACACGTACTGCCTCCAATAAAAAAAACGATGGGGAAGTTCTGTGGCGCACCAATTCCAGCTTGATCCATTCCGCTTACTGGGCCTGCCAACGCTGCTTGCACTGAGCATCAGCGCACCTGGCCAGGCCGCTACCTTCGACATCGGCGAGATCCAGGGGCAATTCGATTCTTCGTTGTCCATTGGCGCCAGCTGGGCACTGCGCAACCCGGACCGGGCCTTCATCGGCACGTGGAACGCAGGGCACGCCTCAAGCCAATCCTCCGACGACGGCCGGCTGAACTTTCGCAAGGGCGAAACCTTCTCGAAGATCTTCAAGGGCGTACACGACCTGCAGCTCAGCTACGGCGACAGCGGAGTATTCCTGCGGGGCAAGTACTGGTACGACTTCGAGCTCAAGGACGAGAGCCGGCGCTATGTGCAGATCAGCGATGAGCATCGCAAGGAAGCCGCCAAGTCCTCGGGCGCGCAGCTGCTGGACGCCTTTGTCTATCACAACTATTTCATCGCCGATCAGCCCGGCAATGCGCGCCTGGGCAAACAGGTGGTCAGTTGGGGGGAAAGTACCTTCATCGGCAATGGCATCAACGTGATCAACCCGACGGATGTCGCTGCCTTCCGGCGCCCGGGAGCCGAAATCAAGGAAGGCCTGATTCCGGTCAACATGCTGTTTCTGTCCCAGGGGCTGAGCGAAAACCTCTCTGCCGAATTTTTCTATCAACTGGAATGGGACCAGACCGTCGTCGACAACTGCGGGACCTTTTTCGGCTCCGACGTGATGGCCGATGGATGCAATACCCGCATGGGGTTCTCGCCCCCCTGGGACCCCAATGGCCAGTATCACTTCACCCGGGGTGGCGACCGCGACGCGCGCAACAGTGGCCAGTTCGGGATGGCCCTGCGCTGGCAGGTCGAGGCGCTGAACAACACCGAGTTCGGCCTGTATGCCCTGAACTACCACAGCCGCGCGCCTTTTCTCGGCGGTACGGTCGGCACCGCCCCCTTCGCGGTAAAGCCAGGGACCAGGGCGTCGAGCGCCGAGTACTTCATCGAGTACCCGGAAGACATCCGCCTCTATGGCCTGAGCTTTGCCACCACCCTGGGCACCACTGCGGTTTCCGGCGAACTGAGCTACCGGCCGAACATGCCGCTGTCACTCAACGGCAGCGACGTGACCATTGCCGCGCTCGCCGGCCCGATGGCGGCCGATCTCGGTGCGCCGATCTTCACCAGCGGCTTTGCGCAGCCGGTGCCAGGCGAAAGCTTCCACGGGTATGTGCGCAAGCCCGTGACCCAGGCGCAAATCACCCTCACCCATTTCATCGACCAGGTCTGGGCCGCCGAGCGCCTGAGCCTGATTACCGAGATCGGCTACAACCATCTGGGGGATATCAACAGCAACGCCTTGCGCTTCGGCCGGGACAGTATCTTCGGCAACGGCGAACTGCCCGATAACCGCAATTGCGCGCTGATGGCCAACCCGGTCAACCCGCAGAACTGCAACAACAAGGGCTTCTACACCGCCAACTCCTGGGGTTATCGCGGCCGCGCCATCCTCGACTATCAGAACGTGATCGCCGGGGTGAACCTCAAGCCCAGCCTGTCCTGGTCCCATGACGTGCAAGGCTACGGCCCCAACTTCAACCAAGGCAGCAAGGCCATCAGCCTCGCCCTGGACGCCGACCTTCGCAATACCTACTCGGCGAGTCTTTCCTACACCGATTTCTTCGGTGGCTCCTACAACACTTCGACTGATCGCGACTTCGTCGCCCTCAGCTTCGGCGTGAGCTTTTGAACCTGCAATCAGCAATCGAACAGGACAGGGTGCGATGAACATTTCGAAGTCGGTTTTTCACGGCAGTGCGTTGTCGCTGCTGCTTTGCACGTCGGCCATGGCCGCAGTGTCGCCCGAAGAGGCGGCCAAGCTCGAGACCACGCTGACCCCGGTGGGCGCCGAGCGCGCCGGCAATGCCGACGGCACGATCCCGGCCTGGACCGGCGGCCTGGCGAAGAATGCCGGGGCGCTCGACAGCGCCGGTTTTCTCGCCGACCCCTATGGCGGCGAGCAAGCGCTGTTCAGCATTACCCCGCAGAACGTCGAGCAGTACAAAAGCCGCCTGACCCCGGGCCAGGTCGCGATGTTCAAGCGCTACCCCGATTACCGGATGAACGTCTACCCCACTCACCGCAGCGCCAACGTACCGCCGGGCATCGTCGAGGCGGCCCGCAAGAACGCCCTGAACACCACCCTGGTTGCCGGCGGTAACGGCCTGGAGCACTTCACCAAGGCCTATCCGTTTCCGATTCCCAAGAATGGGCTGGAGGTGATCTGGAACCACATCACCCGTTATCGCGGTGACAGCGTGAAGCGCCAGATGGTGCAGATCGTGCCGGATGTCCAGGGCAACGGCACACCCGTGACCTTTGCCCACCAGTATGTGTTGCGC
>NZ_MOAK01000015.1:20353-20962 GCF_003732485.1 Pseudomonas protegens | reverse complement strand
GCCGTGTGCGGCGGGCCCCGCAGGTGGCCTACGACGGGCCGGCCGCCAGCACCGACGGCCAGCGTGTGGTGGACAACTACGACATGTTCAACGGCGCGCCGGATCGTTATGACTGGCAACTGGTGGGCAAGCAGGAACTGTACATCCCCTACAACAGTTACAAGCTCGATTCCCCCAAGCTCAAATACGCCGAGATCACCAAGGCCGGGCACATCAACCAGGACCTGGCGCGCTATGAACTGCACCGTGTGTGGCACGTGGTCGCGACCTTGAAACCCGGCCAGCGCCATGTGTATGCCAAGCGTGATTTCTACATCGACGAGGACTCCTGGCAGGCCGCGGTCATCGATCACTACGACGGGCGCAATACCCTGTGGCGGGTTGCCGAAGCCCACCAGCAGTCCTACTACAACAGCCAGGTGCCCTGGTACACCGCCGAGACCCTGAATGACATGGTCAGCGGCCGCTACCTGGTGCTGGGCCTGAAGAACGAAGAGAAGAGCAACTATCAGTTCGGCGTCAAGGCGCTGGAGGCCGAGTTCACGCCCAACGCCTTGCGCCAGAGTGGGGTGCGCTGAACTCGGGTCACGACGGCTCGAACAACAGCGC